>CBFHND010000016.1:0-72392 GCA_965657085.1 uncultured Paracoccaceae bacterium | reverse complement strand
TGACCCAGATCGACGCCGATGAAACCCTTCCCGCAGGGGCCTATCGCACCGTCGCCGCCATCGGGGTGATTGGCGCGGGGGCCGCCCCTGTGTCGGTGCTGCACATGATCATGCGGGCGCTGCCCCAGGGCGGCAAATTCGTCTTTTCCTTCAACGATCACGCCCTCGAAGACCCGGTGTACGAAGGCAGCGTGTCCGAATGGACCGACTGTGGCGCCGCGCACCTCCTGATGCGCGAAAGCGGTCCCCATTTGCCCGCACGCGGCATCAACTCCAATGTCTACGTGCTTGAAAAAGCATGACATTCATCACCCGGTTTGCGCCATCGCCCACCGGGCCGCTGCACCTTGGTCATGCGTTCTCCGCACTGACGGCTTTTGACATGGCCAAAGCCGCGCAGGGGCAGTTTTTGCTGCGGATCGAAGACATCGATGCGGCGCGGGCCCGCCCGGAGTGGGAGGCGCAGATCTATGACGATCTGCACTGGCTTGGGCTGGACTGGCCTACACCTGTGCTGCGTCAGTCGGACAACATGAATATATACCGGCAAGCCCTTGGAATACTTTGGGAAAAGGGGATTCTATATCCCTGCGCCTGCAACCGCCGTGACATCGCTGCCGCCGCGGCCGCTCCTCAGGAAGGTGCGCCGATGCACGGGCCGGATGGGCTGATATATCCTGGCACCTGCCGCGCGATACACAGCCGCGAAGGGCCGCTTCCGCAGGACGCTGCCCTGCGTCTGGACATGGCCCGCGCCTGCGCGCTTCTGGACAGGCCCCTCTACTATACCGAGACCGGTCTGGAGCCGGGCAGGATGACGCCCCAAGACCTGCCGCGCACCGTGGGCGATGTGGTGGTGTCACGGCGCGATATGGGCACCTCTTATCACCTGTCGGTGGTCGTGGACGACGCCGCACAGGGCATCACTCATGTGGTGCGCGGCCGCGATCTGGCGCCCGCCACGGCCATTCACGTGCTGCTGCAACGGCTGTTGGGCCTGCCCACGCCGATCTACCACCACCACAGGCTGATCCGGGACGATGCAGGCAAACGGCTGGCCAAACGCGACGACGCGCGCGCCCTGTCGAAATACCGTGCTGACGGGGCCAGCCCCGCAGACATCCGCGCCATGGTGGGAATGCCGCCCGCCTAGGCTTCGGGCTGCATCAACTCCGCCTCGGAACCTGTTGTTACGTCTGTGTAAAAACATGTACGTCGCCCGGTGTGGCACGCGGCCCCGGTCTGGCGCACCTGCACCAAAAGGCAATCGCGGTCGCAATCCACGCGCATCGACACCAGTGCCTGCACATGACCCGATGTCTCACCCTTGATCCAGAAGGACTGCCGCGAGCGGCTCCAATAGGTCACGCGCCCTGTCTCAAGCGTTTGCGCCACCGCTTCGGCGTTCATCCACGCCATCATCAGCACCTCGCCGCTTGTCGCGTCCTGTGCAATGGCGGGGATCAGGCCCGCGTCGTCGTAGGTCAGGCTGGCAGGATCAAACGTCATGTCGAAAACCTTTTTGCTTCTGGCGCGCGCCCGCTTATGTATGACAGTGCAGCGAAAGGAAAGCGGCATGGCGACCGACACAGACCTGATCAAGCTATACTCGGGCCAGATTCTGGCGCTGGCGGCGAATATCCCGCATCTGGATCGCCTTGAGGCGCCCGACGCGACGGTCAAACGACGCTCGCCGCTGTGCGGATCGACGGTGACAGTGGACGTGAAGGTCGAGGATGGCCGCATCACCGGCTTTGGTCAGGATGTGAAGGCCTGTGCTCTGGGTCAGGCGGCGGCGGCAGTCACCGGACAGGCCGTGGTGGGCCTGACGCTGGACGAGGTCGAGGCCGGGCGCGACGCCCTGCGCGCCATGCTCAAGGACGGTGGCCCGGTGCCGCCTGCCCCCTTTGACGGCTTTCGGGTTCTGGAGCCCGCGCGCGACTACCGCAACCGCCACGCGTCCATACTGCTCAGCATCGAAGCGACCGCAGAAGCGATGCAACAGGCGGAACAAAGCCACTGTGCCTGAAAGGGTCAGGTTCGTCTTAGTCAAATGTGAAGGAATCGCCGCTATCCAGCTTTAAACTTCTGGGCAAGCGCGATGACAGCACACAGTGACTTTCCACAAATTGACTTGATGAACCGGCTGGCGGCCGCTGCATCAGAGCTGGGATATGAAATCGTCGATCTGGCCGGATTTCTGGATCTGGTCGAGGCACAAGCCCATGACCAAAGACAGGCGCTGGGGGCGCTGACACATTCCGCATCAGAAGTGGGTCAGGCCAACGCGGATGTGCGGGCCGCGACCGAAGTATTGAACCGCAGCACCCGAACGACCGTGAAGGATGTAAAAGCCTCGGCCGACACCATTCGTGGTCTGGGCAGCCAGACCCACACCGTCGCGCAATGGGTGCAGGAGATTGAGGCGCGTACGCGCACTGTCGGCGGAACCCTGAAAGCGGTGCAAGACAACAACAGCCAGATCGCGGGCATCGCCATGCAGGTCAACACCCTGGCCATCAACGCCAAGATCGAGGCCGCGCGCGCCGGGGAAAGTGGCCGCGGCTTCGCCGTGGTGGCCGAAGCGATCAATGAACTCAGCCAAAAGACCAAACATGCGGCCACCCGGATCACCGAAAACATCGAAACGCTGACCGGGTGGATCACCCAACTGGGCGGCGAGGCGCAGGATGTGGCGGGTACGGCGGGCGAAGTGCTGACCCTGTCCGGTGCCACCGACGCGGCCTTGCAACGGATCGAGGATTCGGTGAACACCGCGCAGGATCAGGCCGAACATATCGCCGCGCGTGCAAAGGTCGTGACCACGGCGATGACCGCCTTTACCCCCAACTTGCGCGGGATCGAAGACGCGGTGGCCCACACCACGGACGGGATCAAGGAAACCCATGACCGCATTCAACGGCTGATCGACACATCGGAATCCATCGTGCAGTCCAGCGCGGCCCTTGGTGGCACAACTGTCGATGCGCCCTTTATCGATTACGTGCGCGCTGCGGCGGCGGAGGCCGGTGCGCTGATGGACGCGGCGCTGGCCTCGGGGCAGATCACCCTCGCGCAGCTGTTCGATCGCACCTATCGCCCCATTCAGGGCACAGATCCGCAACAGGTGACGACAGGGTTTACCCGGCTGATGGATGACATCATGCCCCCTATTCAAGAACCCGCATTGGACTTTGACGACCGCGTTGTGTTCTGCGCTGCCGTGGACACGAATGGCTATTTGCCGACGCACAACCTGAAATTCTCGCATCCCCAAAGCAGTGACCCGCTGTGGAACATGGCCAACTGCCGCAACAGGCGTATCTTTGACGACCGCGTGGGCCTGAAGGCGGGGCGCAGCACCGATCCGTTCCTGTTGCAAGTCTACCGGCGCGACATGGGGGGCGGCACCTTCGTGATGATGAAGGACCTCAGCGCCCCGATCACCGTGTCGGGGCAACACTGGGGCGGCCTGCGGTTGGCCTATACGTTCTGAGCCACGCAAAAAAAGGCGCCGCACATCCCGGGCGGGACGGCGGCGCAAGGAAAGCGTTTCTCATGTGGGACCCGATCCAGAAGGCAAAGCCGAAGCTTTCAAATGGTGGGACAGGCAGTACCCTATTTGCGTGTCATGTTGGGACGGACACGGGGATTACCAAGTGGTCGGCACGAGATCGCAGGCAGAAAATCAGACAAAGGACGGAAGGTGCAGCCCCACAACCAGCATCACCATCAGCGCGGCGGCCCCCATCGCATCCTGCACAAGTGTGCCTTGGGCGCGTGTGGCGATCGACTTGATCTGGCGAAGCGTTGTCATGGCTGTAACTCCCTGCTCTTTGTTGCCTCTTTGTTCTCATGTGATTAACGGCATGTAAAGAACTTTTTGTGAACATTTGCGAACTTTTTGGAACACGCGCAGAACATAGCGTGACAAACTGGTGCTAACCCACTGAAATCAAACGTATCGCTTCGTCCTTGCGCATCAGCCACAGCAACATGCGGGCCGCCTGCCCCCGCGCGGTCTGCAGGCCCGGATCTTCGGCCAGCAGCTTGCGCGCGTCGCTTTGGGCCACAGCCATCAACCCCGCCTGACGCTCCAGATCGGCAATGGCAAAGCGGGGCAGACCCGATTGCGCCACCCCGATCACATCGCCCGCGCCGCGCATTTCAAGATCGGTTTGCGCGATGACAAACCCGTCCTCGGTCTCGCGCAGCACTTCGAGCCGCCTTTGACCGCTTTCACTCAGCGGCGGCTGGTACATCAGCAGACAGGTCGATGCCGCATCCCCCCGCCCCACGCGCCCGCGCAACTGGTGCAACTGCGCCAGGCCAAATATCTCGGCCCGCTCAATGACCATGATCGTCGCGTTGGGCACATTCACCCCCACTTCGATCACCGTGGTCGCCACCAGCACCTTTGTCTCGCCGGACTGGAACCGCGCCATGGCGGCGTCCTTTTCGGTCGGTGGCATCTGTCCGTGCACCAATCCGACCACGCCTTCGCCCAGCACCGCGCGTAGCCGCTTGAACCGCTCTTCGGCCGCGGTCAGGTCAACGGATTCGCTTTCCTCGACCAGCGGGCACACCCAGTAGCATTGCCGCCCTTCGGCGATCGCCGCGCGCAGCCGGTCAATCACCTCGTCCATGCGTCCGGTGCTGACCAGTGCCGTCTTGATCGGTTTGCGCCCGGGCGGTTTTTCGTCCAGCACGCTGACCTCCATGTCACCGTACTGCGCCAGCGACAGCGAACGCGGGATCGGCGTGGCAGTCATGACCAGAACATCGGCCTGCGCGCCTTTTCGGCCCAGTTCCAGCCGCTGGCGCACGCCGAACCGGTGCTGTTCATCGATGATGGCAAGACGCAGATCGGCAAATTCCACATCCGGCTGAAACACCGCATGGGTGCCCACAAGGATCTGGATATCGCCCTGCGCAAGTGCAGCCAGCTTGGCCCGCCGCTCCGCCCCCTTGTCCCGACCGGTCAGCAGCTCCAGCACAACGCCCGCATCCTCCGCCAGCGGTTGCAGCCCTTCAAGGTGTTGGCGCGCGAGGATTTCGGTGGGGGCCATCATCACCCCCTGCCCGCCCGCCTCGACCGCGACCAGCAGGGCCATGAAGGCCACCAGCGTTTTGCCTGCGCCCACGTCCCCCTGCAACAAACGGTTCATGCGCAAATCCGATGCCATGTCGGCCCCGATCTCGTCGATTGCCCGCTTTTGCGCGTCCGTCGGCGCATAGGGCAGCGCCTCCAGCACTTTGCGTTGCAACATTCCCGTTGCCACGCTGGGGCGCCCTGGCTTGCGCCGTGCCTGTGCGCGGGCCAGCGCAAGGGTCAGCTGATGCGCCATCAATTCGTCATAGGCCAGCCGTTCGCGCGCCGGGGCCGTTGCCGCGATGTCCGCCAGCGTGTGCGGTTCGTGCGCGCGGTGCAGGGCCGCCTCGAACGCCGGCCATCCAGCGGATTTCACCTGTTCGGGGTCGATCCATTCCTCAAGCAGCGGCACCCGTTCAAGGGCCGCGCGCGTGGCCTTCCACATGACCTTTTGCGTCACACCTGCGGTCAGCGGATAAACGGGTTCGAAGGCTGGAATGTCCTCCGCCTCGTCCTCGGGCACGATGTGTTCGGGGTGCACCATCTGGGCGATCCCGTCAAAAAGCTCGACCTTGCCGGACACGACCCGCCGCGCGCCCTCGGGCAGCACCTTTTGCAAATAGTCCGACCTCCCCCTGAAAAACACCAGTTGAAAGGCGGTTTGCGCATCCTCGACGTGGATGCGGTAAGCCCCCCCCTTGCTGCGCGCGGGCTGGTGGCGACCTATGGTCACAGCCACGGTGTAAGTGCCGGGCAGCGGCACGTCCTTCAGGCTGGGCTGCAAAGCGCGGTCGATCCCTGTGTGCGGCAGGGTGAACAGCAGGTCACGGGGCGCCTCGACGTGCAGATGTGCGAACAATTGCGCGGTCTTGGGCCCGACCCCTTCCAGCGTTTCCAACCCGGCAAAGAGCGGGAAAAGGGCCTCGGGCCGCCCGCTCATGCGCCCGCGATCAGGGCCAGCCATTCGCCCTCGTCCAAGGTCTCGATGCCCAGTTCCGCGGCCTTCTTGGCCTTTGAACCGGCACCCGGTCCCGCCACAAGTATGTCCGTCTTGGCGCTGACCGACCCGGACACCTTGGCCCCAAGCGCCTCGGCGCGGGCCTTGGCCTCGGCGCGGGTCATCTGTTCGAGGGTGCCGGTGAACACCACGGTCTTGCCTGCCACCGGGCTGCCGTCGGTCGCGGGGCGTTCGGCGGTTTCGATCTGCAACTGCGCCACGACCCGCTCGATGGCGGCCCGCTCGGCCTCTTGCGCAAAGGTGTTGACCAACGATCCGGCCATCACGGCGCCCACGCCATCGATGCCCGTCAATTCCGCCCAAGCAGCGCTGTCGGGGTCCGACGCGGCAATCATAGCCGCCTCGAAAGCGTCCCACGTGCCATAGTGCATCGCCAGAAGGTTCGAGGCCGCCTCGCCCACGTGGCGGATGCCAAGGCCGAAAATGATCCGCCCAAGCGCGACCTGCCGTGCGGCATCGATGCCGTCAAACAGGTTCTGCGCCGATTTCTCACCCCACCCTTCGCGGTTTTTCAACTGTTGCAGGCCACTGCCAAAACGGTCGCGCAGGGTGAAAATGTCGGCCGGCTCCGAAATCCAGCCATCGGCGTGGAATTGTTCGACCTGTTTCGCGCCAAGCCCGTCAATGTCGAGGGCCGCGCGGCTGACAAAATGCTTGAGCTTTTCAACCTGTTGCGCGGGGCAAATGATGCCGCCTGTGCAGCGGCGGACCGCGTCACCCTCTTCGCGCACCGCAGCGCTTTGGCATTCAGGGCAAAGGGTCGGAAAGACGTAGGGTTCTGCATCTTCGGGGCGTGTGGACAGGTCCACATCCGCCACTTTCGGGATCACGTCACCCGCGCGGTAGACTTGCACCCAGTCGCCCACGCGGATGTCCTTGCCGCCGCGGATCTCGCCGCCCTTGGCGTCGCGGCCCGCGATATAGTCTTCGTTGTGCAAGGTCGCGTTGGAAACGACCACGCCGCCGACGGTGACCGGGGCCAGACGGGCGACGGGGCTGAGCGCGCCGGTGCGCCCCACCTGAATGTCGATCGCCTCAAGCCGGGTCCAGGCCAGTTCGGCCGGAAATTTGTGCGCGATGGCCCAGCGGGGCGTGGTGGACCGAAAGCCGAGCCGCCCCTGCAAGGCCAGATCGTCAACTTTGTAGACGACCCCGTCGATGTCATAGCCGAGGTCCGCGCGCATCTGTTCGATCTTTTGGTACTGCGCTTGCAGGGCCTGCGGCCCGTCGCACAAGGCGGTCAGCGGGTTGGTGGAAAAGCCAAAGGCCGCCAGCCGATCAATCGCGCCCATTTGCGTCTCGGCCAAGGGTTCGGACACCTCGCCCCAGGCGTAGGCAAAGAATTTCAAGGGCCGCGCGCGGGTGATGCCGGCATCAAGCTGGCGCAACGATCCCGCCGCGGCGTTGCGTGGGTTGGCAAAGACCTTGCCGCCCGCAGCCTCCTGTCGGCGGTTCAGCGCCTCGAAATCCGCGTGGCTCATGTAGACCTCGCCGCGCACCTCCATCACCTCGGGCGCGCCGGTCACGGTTTCGGGGATGTCACGGATCGTCAGCGCGTTCGCGGTCACGTTCTCGCCCACCTGCCCGTCGCCGCGCGTCGCCGCCGAAACCAGCCGCCCCCCCTCGTAGCGCAACGATAGCGACAAGCCGTCGATCTTGGGTTCAGCGGTATAGAAAACCTCGGCCTCTTGCGCCAACCCCAGATATTTGCGGATCCGTCCGTCGAATTCGGCAACGTCCTCGGCATCGAAGGCATTGGAAAGCGACAGCATCGCAACCTTGTGCCTGAGCTTTGAAAACCCCTCGGCGGGGCTCGCCCCCACTTGATCGGTTGGGCTGTCGGCCCGTTTGAGATTTGGAAACGCTGCCTCTATCTCGGCATTCAGGCGCTTGAGACCGTCATACTCCGCATCCGAAATCTCGGGCGCGTCATGGGTATGGTAGGCCATGTTCGCAGCCCCGAGCAGCGCGGCCAGTCGCTCCAACTCGGCGCGTGCTTCCGCTTCGGTCATTTGTGCTACGTCTGTTGTGGAACTCACGAACCTGCCCTCTTGGTGCCGCGTTCTAGAAATAGAAGCGCGGCAAGGGCAGGTCCAGTCGATTTGACGAGAAGTGTGAGTGGTTGGCTTGTGTCAGGCGCCCGGCGTCAGAATTTCATGACCGGGAACCCCGTTGTCAGGTGGGGGCACTGTGCGGCTCAGGCACCAATCGCCAGCCGCTGCGCATCATCATCGTCAAGCATAACAGGCTCGGGATCCCGCAGGACATAGCCACGCCCCCAGACCGTTTCGATGTAATTGTGCCCGCCCGTGGCCGTGCTCAGCTTCTTGCGCAGCTTGCAGATGAAGACGTCGATGATCTTCAACTCTGGTTCGTCCATGCCGCCGTAGAGGTGATTGAGGAACATTTCCTTGGTCAGTGTGGTCCCTTTGCGCAGGCTCAGAAGCTCGAGCATCTGGTATTCCTTGCCCGTGAGATGCACGGTCTTGCCATCGACGCTGACTGTCTTGGCATCAAGGTTCACCGAAATCAGGCCCGTTTCGATCACCGATTGCGAATGCCCCTTCGATCGGCGGATGATCGCATGGATGCGCGCAACCAGTTCTTCACGGTGGAAGGGCTTGGTCAGGTAATCATCGGCGCCAAAGCCGAACCCCTTGATCTTGTTCTCGGTATCATCGGCCCCCGACAGGATCAGGATCGGCGTTTCCACCCGCGCCATGCGCAGCTGACGCAGCACCTCGTGCCCGTTCATGTCCGGCAGGTCGAGGTCCAGAAGGATCAGATCGTAATCATAGAGCTTGGCAAGATCGATCCCCTCTTCACCCAGATCCGTCGCATAAACGTTCAGGTTGGCATGGGTCAGCATCAATTCGATACTTTTCGAGGTCGTTGGGTCGTCTTCAACCAGCAGCACACGCATGTTCAGTCTCCGCATCGCGTCAAGGGATAAGCAGTGGACCTAACCGTGAACAAAAAAGGTTAATCACCGGTTACCGATACTAACCTTGCAACAAAACAACCTTTGGTTGTCACGAATTTTTCTCAAATAACTCCTCCTTGGGTTGTCTGTACTTCTGCAATGACGTGGCTTTCAAAGCTTCCTCGCCATGCAGGCTGACCGCGCGCACCCATTCCTCGAACTCTTCCGGGCTTAACCCATACCGCTTGAGCGCGGCATCCTGCCCGATCAAACCATAGAGCACGCCGCGCACCACCGCCGCCTTTCGCGAGGCCACCCACCGGCGCGTGTTCGCGTCCGGCAGGTCCGCCTGCGTCATCACCGTCCCATCGGCCAGCGTTACCGCTCTGGGGCCGTCCATTTTTTTCAGGTACATTGCTCGTCTCGTTTCACGCCTTTTGTGGCAATCTGACGCCCGGCCCCTTAAAGATGGATGAAGCTCGCCCTTGAGAGTAGTTAGGATTTTCCTATATATCGCCTGACTTTCCCCGGAGACTCGTCATGCCGCTCGACCAATCACCCCCGCTGAATTCGCTGGGTTTTGCCAAATTGCCCGCCGACACGCGCGTCGTGGTCGCCATGTCCGGCGGCGTCGACAGCTCGGTCGTCGCGGCCATGCTGGCCGAAGAAGGCTATGACGTGGTGGGCGTCACCCTGCAGCTTTACGATCATGGCGCGGCCTTGGCCAAGAAAGGCGCGTGCTGTGCGGGCGTGGACATCCACGATGCGCGCCGCGTGGCCGAAGACATGGGCTTTCCCCATTACGTGCTGGACTATGAAAACATCTTCAAGGATGCGGTGATCGACGAATTCGCCGACAGCTACCTTGGCGGGGCAACACCCGTACCCTGCATCCGCTGCAACGAACGGGTGAAATTCAAGGACCTGCTGGAAACGGCAAAGGACCTCGAGGCCGATTGCATGGCCACGGGCCACTATATCCAACGCAAGATGGGCGCGCACGGCCCCGAGTTGCACAGCGCCGCCGATGCCGCGCGCGATCAATCCTACTTCCTGTTCTCGACGACGCCGGAACAGCTGGACTTCCTGCGCTTTCCGCTGGGCCACCTGCCGTCCAAGGCGGCGACCCGCGAACTGGCGGCCAAATACGGGCTGAGCGTGGCGGACAAGCCCGACAGCCAGGACATCTGCTTTGTGCCGGATGGCGATTATGCCTCCGTCATCCGCAAACTGCGCCCCGAGGCCGCGGCACCGGGTGATATCGTGCACACCGACGGCCGGGTGCTGGGCAGGCATGACGGGGTGATCAACTACACCATCGGCCAACGTCGGGGCCTTGGCATCGGTGGTCTGGCCGATCCGCTCTACGTGGTGAAACTCGATGCTGACACCGGTCAGGTCGTCGTGGGCCCCAAGGATATGCTCGCCACCCGCACCGTCCCGGTGAACGAGATCAACTGGCTGGGCGATGCACCCTTCGACAGCCAGCCTGAATGGCACATGGCGGTCAAGGTCCGCTCGACCCGACCACCCACAGATGCGGTGATCCGCCCGATTTCCCCGACCGAAGCCACGGTCGAACTGATCACCGCCGAAGAAGGCATCTCACCGGGGCAGGCCTGCGTCTTCTACGACCGCGACAGCAGCCGGATCTTTGGCGGCGGATGGATTCACAAGGGCTGACACGCGCGCGTCTCATGCGCTTCATCTTGCAAGGCAAACTCTGGGGTTTGGGGCAAAGCCCCAAGTCCCGCGCGGTCACGCGCAGATGACTCGCGAGCAGCGCAGCTGCACCTTTTGAAAACGGCCTACATCCGCATCAGAACGGCCTTGGCCGCGCGCAGGCCGGGGTCTTCGCCACCCAAACCCAGACGCTGCATGGTCAGGGCCATGGCGTCCAGCTGTGGCGCGGGGTCTGCCAGCACATCCAGCACGCCTTGCGCGATCAGGTCCGGCTGACAGCGCGCGCCGATAAACTCCGGCACATGGCGCGTGTCCGTGACGATGTTCACAAGGTTGCCGGTGTCGATCTTCACCATGCGCTGCACGATGATGCGGCTCAGCCAGTTCAGATCAAAGGCGCTGACCATGGGCGTGGCCGCCGCCGCCAGTTCCAGCGCCACGGTACCGGACGTGGCCAGTGCCGCATCCGCAGCCGCGAACGCCGCGCGCTTTTCCACGCCGAAGTCGGCCACCGACCGCCCGCGCGGATCCAGCACCTTGGGCACCACCGGCCAAGATGCGACCGCTGCAATCACCTGCTCCACCACGGGGCCTGCCGCGGGCACGATCACCCGCAAACCGGGGTGCCGCGCCAGAACCGGCGCAAGGGACGCGCCCAAGCGCCCTGACATGCGCGCAATCTCGCCCTTGCGCGATCCGGGCAGGACCAACAGCAAGGGATCGGCACGTTCCAGACCATGACGGGTGCGAAACGCCGCAATGTCCTTGGCCGTGGGTTGCGGTTCAGCCACCACCGGATGGCCCACGAAATCGCAATCCATCCCCGCCGCTTCCATATAGGGCGGCTCGAACGGAAACAGCGCCAGCACGTGGTCGATCACCCGTGCCATCTTGTCCGCGCGCCCCGGACGCCACGCCCAGACGGTGGGGGCCACGTAATGCACCGTGCGGATGTCCGATGCGGCCTTCACGAGCTTGGCCACCCGCAGGCTGAAATCGGGGCTGTCGATGGTGATCATCACATCCGGGCGCGTCTCCAGCACCGCCTGCGCGGTCTGCGCGATCCGGCGTTTCAGCGCGCGGTACTTGGGCAGGATCTCGGCGATGCCCATCACGCTCAGCTCGGACATGTCAAAGAGGCTCTCAAGGCCCTGCGCCTGCATCGCAGCACCACCGACCCCCTGAAAGGTCACGCCCGGCGCCTGAGCCTGCAACCCGGTCATCAGCGCGCCACCGAGCTTGTCGCCCGATGGCTCGCCCGCGATGACAAAGACCTTCATGACCCCGCGGCCCGGTCACGGACCCACAGGTACATGCCCATCCCATCCAGAATTTCGATCACCTGCGGCTGGTCCAGCACGATGACACCGCCCGCTTCGATCACGACGCCATCCAGACCCGCCTGTGCTGCCGCCATGGCGGTGCGTGGCCCGATCGTGGGCAGGTCGGCGCGCCGGTCCTGACCCGGTTTGGGGGCCTTGACCATGATCCCGCCGGTGGCCTGCACCCGTTGCGGCGCGCCATCGCCCGACAGCCAATCCGCCGCTGCCCCCAGCGCATCGCCTGCAACATCCATGGCCCATGTGATCGGATCGCCCGCATCACTGTCAGGCGCAGGGCCGCCCGACACCAGACGCGCCAGCATCGCATCGGTGCCCGCATCATCCTCCCGCGCCACCACCTGCCCTGCGCGCACGACACAAGCCTGCCCCAGATCGGCGCGCCCCATCTGCGCGATGGCCGCATCCGCCGCAGCGAGATCAGCGGCGGTGTCATCGGGCGGCGATGCAATGGTCGGCACCCCGGGTGCGGGCAACAGATGCGGGGCCAGATCATGGGCCGCGCGCACAGTGAACCCGGTCTGTTCGAAAATGGAGATCACCGCGCGCAAGGCCCCGTCATCCCCCTGCCCCATGGCCTGCATCATCACCGGCACCAGCGGCATGGTGTCGGCGTCAATCGCGGCGGGGTCGATCTGCGGGCGATCAATACCGCCGCAGAAACACACTTCGGTCACGCCAAGCGCGCGCAGCTTCACCAGGAAACTGCCCAGATGCTCAATCCGGAAATGCGCATCCACCGCAAGGTTGTCCGGTGCGAAACCTTCCAGTGCGAACACCAGTGGGGCCACGTCCTGTGCCGCGGCCACCGCCGCAGGCAACGCCCCCCGCCCTGCGATCAGCGCCAGCATCAGCGTGGCGTCAGGAACGACCGGTCGGAATCGCCCAGTACAAAATCGACGATCTGGCGGACGTAGTCGCTTTCGGTTTCGTCGCCCAAGCGCTGTGCGCGGTCGTGGAACGTACCGTCCCCCTGCGCCAGCATCTGAAAGGCAGCGCGCAGCGCGGTGATGTCCGACCGCTTGACGCCGCGCCGCTTGAGCCCCACGAGGTTCAGCCCGTCCAGCTCGCCCCTTGGCGCCTGCACGAGGCCATACGGGATCACGTCGTTGGTCACCATGGTCACGGCCCCGATGATCGCCCCCTGCCCGATGCGCACGAACTGATGGATGCCTGCCAGCCCGCCCACGATCACATCGTCCTCCAGCACGCAGTGCCCGGCCACGGCGGCCGAATTGACCACGATCACCCGGTCACCCACCTGCGCGTCATGCGCAATGTGGCAGCCGGCCATGAACAGCCCATCGTCACCCACGCGCGTGACACCGCCACCGCCTTCGGTGCCTGCGTTCATCGTCACGTGTTCACGGATGCGGTTGCGTGCGCCGATCTCCAGCCGAGAGGCTTCGCCCTTGAATTTCAGGTCCTGCGGGATCTCTCCGATCACCGCGAAGGAGAAGATCACCGTATCTTCGCCCACCGTGGTCCGCCCGGTGACGACCACATGGCTTTTCAACTCGACCCCCGGGCCAAGAACCACCTCTGGCCCGATCACACAGAACGGGCCGACGGTGGCCGTCGGATCGACCTGCGCGCCCGGTTCGATCACCGCAGAGGGGTGAATGCCGCTCATGCGGTGACGTCCTTGGGCAGGTCCATCATGGCGGTAAAGGCGACCTCGCAGGCCATCTCGCCCTCGACCTCGGCCTTGCCTTCGAATTTCCAGACCTTGCCACCGGGCTTGCCGCGCACGGTTGCGAGGTTCAGTTCCAGAACGTCACCCGGCACCACCATGCGGCGGAACTTGCAGTGATCGATCGCCATGAAATAGACCAGCAACTCGCGGTCCGCCATGTTCAGCGCCGCCCCCACCATCACGGCCGCAGTCTGCGCCATCGCCTCGACGATGGTGACACCGGGCATGATCGGCTTGCCCGGAAAGTGGCCCTGAAAATGCGGTTCGTTCATTGTGACATTCTTGATGCCCTTGGCCGAACGGGTCCCGTCGATGTCCACCACCTTGTCCACCAGAAGGAATGGATAGCGGTGTGGCAGGATGCGCTGGATCAGGTCGATGTCTGCACTCAGAAGTTCGGATGTCATGGCTGCTCTTTTCAGGTCTGAAGTCTGTCCACGCCTACCAAGCGGCGCGGCGTCGGGCAAGCCGTGGCGCGTTCACGGGCTGTTACCGCAGATTGCAGGGCGTGACGTTGATCAATCCGGTTGGCGCCTGAGCCTCTATGATGGTCGCTGTCACACCAACGGCCATGGGAGAGCTGCCTTGCGCACCAAACCCAACATCGCACCCTTTGCAGCGGATCCTCCGCCGGGGCATGACACAGCACGGCGTTCAGCGCGCATTGCCGCGATACTGTTTGTCGCCGCCACGGCGTCCACGATGGCCAGCCAGGTGATCGTGGAGCAATTGCCAGCCGCCGCGACCGATTTCGCCACACATCAATACCTCCTCTCTGTTGCCGTCGTTTTTGAGATTGTGAATGGATTGGCCAGTGCGGGGATCGCCCTTGCCCTATACCCGGTCCTGCGCCACCTGTCCGAACTGATGGCCACGGGGTATCTGGGGTTGCGCGTTGTGGAGGGTGCCCTGGGTGTCGCTGCGGCAGCGAGCCTGACGATGATCGCGAATCCCGACACCGGCATGGCCCGCTGGGCCAGCGCCTATCACGACGCCATGTTCCTGTTGGTTCTGATCGTTTTCAGCTGCGGAACGATCTGTTTCTATCCGCTGTTGTTCAAATTCCGCCTTGTGCCGCGCCTGTTGTCTGTCTGGGGCATGGTTGGTGGCCTGATGTTGTTGACGTCCTGTTTGATGATCCTGTTCGGCCAGATCGAAGCAGGTGGCACCACAGACCTTGTTCTGTCTCTGCCGATCTGGATCAACGAAATGGTTCTGGCGGCGTGGTTGTTCTTGCGCGGTCTCGATCTCAGCCGAAGCTGATACGTGCAGCATCAGGGATCCTTGGCTTCGGCGCTGCCGTCCCCGATCACCGCGTCAATACGCGCGATGGCATCATCTGTGATGTCGATGGCTGTTGCACTTAGAAAGACGCCCCGCCGTTCCAGCACCACAGCCGCCCCGGCCTCGCGCATCAGCGTTTGCAGCACCGGGACCGCAGCATTGAGGAAGGCAATGCGGTCTTCTTCCAGCTGCTGTGTCAGCGCGCGGGATTTGGCGTCTTGCCGTTGCCGCGTGGCCTGCACCTTTTCGTCGAAGGCATCTGCCAGTGCGCGAAAGGCCTCCGGGGTCAGCGTCGGGCGCTGATCGGTCAGGGCGCGTTCCTCTTCGGCGAGGGCTGCCTCGATCCTGCGGTTCTCGGCCTGAAGGACATTTGTGCGCTCTTCCAGTTCGCGCGCGGCGCGTTTGCCGAAGGCGCTGGCCTGGTAAAGCCGTTCACTGTCCACCGTGAGGATCGGGCTTTGAACCTGTGCCGCGGCAATCCCCGGCACAGTCAGTGTCATTGCGACCAGCAGCACCACCAGACATCGGGCAAGGTGCATCATGACGGGCTGCACCCTAGAACCGGGTGGACAGCGTCAGATCGAAGGATTGCTCGCGGTCGAAGGATTCCTTCTTGATCGCATCGGAGAAATTGAACCGCAAAGGCCCGATTGCCGTGTCCCACAGGATCGAGAAGCCGATCACATGGCGGAACGACCCACCCTCGCCCACGACGGTGGCACCGCTGGTGTCCACATCGCTGAGATCCCAAAGATTGCCGACATCATAGAACAGCGCGCCGCGAATGCCGTATTCCTCTGGCAGACCCAACGGGAATTCCGCCTCGAAGCGGGCCGCGACATAGAGGTTGCCCCCCAGCGCGTTGTCTACCGTCCCCGATTGCTCGCGCGGGCCAATACCGCCCGGCTCGAAGCCGCGAATGATGTCCGTGCCAAGAACGAAACGGTCCGCCAGGCGGTTGGTGCCGCCCAGCCAGGTCAAGGCCCCGCCTTCAAGCGTGGCGCGCAGGGTCACTTCCTCGTTGAGGATACTTCTCTGACCCACGATCTTGGCGGTTGTCTTGATGAACTCACTGTCACCGCCGATACCGCCGAAATCCTGACCAAACTGCAACAAGACGCCCGCATTCGGGTTCAAACCCGTCACACGGGTGTCGTAGGTGTAGTCGTAGCCTATGGAACTGCTCAGCTGTGGACCGGCTGCGATGTCACGTCCGACCACCACGCCATGTTCGATCGGGTCACGTTCCTTAACGTTGATCTCTTCGGCTGTATAGCGCACCTGAAGGCGGCCGTTTTCACTGACCGGGAACGTCAGGCTGGGCCGGAAGATTAACTGCTCGGTATCATAGGACAGGTAATCGCTTTGGGTTGTGCCGTATTGCAGCTGGAACGCAAATGCCACGTCGCGACCCAGGAACGCAGGTTCCGCGAAACGGATACCGTATAGTTCGGATTGCTCGGCGGTCGAGAAGCTGAGCGTCAACCGCTGGCCCCGGCCGACGAAGTTGTTTTCCTGAAAACTGACCGCAAGGCCGAAGCCGTTGGTGTTCGAGAACGTCCCGCCAAAGCTGAGCGAGCCTGTGGGTTTTTCTTCCACGTCCACATCGACCACCACCTGATCCGGGGTCGATCCCTCGCGCGCGTTCACTTCCGCCGTCTCGAAATAGTCCAGCGCCCGAACCCGTTCGGCGCTTTCGCGGATTTCACGCGGGTTGAAGGGGTCGCCTTCTGCGATGCGGAACTGGCGGCGGATCACACGGTCAAGCGTGGTGGTGTTGCCCTCGATATCGATGCGTTCGACAAAGACACGCGGCCCCCGGCTGAGCACGAATTCGACGTCCAGCGTCAGATCGCGGTCGTTGCGCGAAATACGCGGTTCAACCCGCAGGAAATCAACACCGTTGCGAATGGCCAGACGTTCCATGCGGGCGATTTCCTGTTCCACCAACGTGGGGGAATAGACAACGCCGGGGCGGATCTTGGTCACGGCCTGATACTCATCGGGATCGACATTCGGCATGTCGCTGATCGTGGTGATCTCGCCAAAGGTAAATTGCTGGCCTTCCTGCACGTTGAACACAAGGAAGTAGCCATCACGCTCTTCTGTCAGTTCGGCGTTGACCGAATTGGTGCGGAAATCGACATAGCCCCGCGACAGGTAGAAGTCGCGCAGCACCTGTTTGTCGAACTCGATCCGATCGGCCACGAAGGTGTCCGTGCGGATCAGGGAGCGGAAGATACCGGCCTGTTTGGTGTCCAGCACGCGGCGCAGGCGGCGGTCGGAATAGACGCGGTTGCCGACAAAGCTCAGGCGTTCGATCTCGACCACGTCACCTTCGAATACCTCAAAGACCAGATCGACACGGTTGTCGCGGCGTTTGATGATGCGCGGTGTGACCCGCGCGGCCAGACGGCCCGCGTTGGAATAGGCTTCGGCAATGGCCGCGGCGTCGCGTTCGGCCTGCGCAGGATTGAACACCCGGCGCTCGGACGACTGCACCAGTGCCGACAGGGCGTCGTCCTTGATGCGGCGGTTGCCTTCGAAACTGATGCGGTTGATCGTGGGCAGTTCCACAACCGTGATGCGCAATGTGCGTCCGGCGGGTTCAATGGCCACGGATTCGAACAATCCGCTGTTGTTGAGGCGCTGATAGGCGTCGTTCAACTGCCCTGCGGTGATCGTCTGTCCACGGGCGATTCCAGCCTGATTGAGAATGGCGGAATTTCCGATCCGTGCGTTACCTTCGATCACAACCCGGTCAAACGAGTAGTTTTGCGCTTGGGCGGCGCCCGCCCCCAAACTCCAAGTCATTGCAATTGCTGCACAAAAAATAATAGCGCGTGCCAGTGCCGTGTAAGCGCCCTGTCGCGCCCGGCGCTCGGCCTTGCTGCCCTCGTACCCCAGTCCCATGGTGTTAACCCACTCTTCAGACATCCATTGGCTCTTGAGTACCCAGATTACCCCCCCTTGTCAAAACGAACGCACCAACGCGAAAAGCCCGCCACTACGGGCAGGCCATTGCAAAATACGCAGGAATTTTCGGCTCAGGTGGCGATGCTGCCCAGCCACGCGCCAGCACACAAGGCTGTGGCGATGGTCGCAACATATAGTACCCGGTCCCAGTTGAGCATCATCAGAAGGCTCAGGCCTTGATATCCAGTTTGAACGACGTGCATTTCAGTCACCCCTATTAGCTTTGTCACAGGGCTAGAGGCAGAATGCGGCCTGAGTTTGACAGAATGTGGCCGAAATGAGGCATTTGCCCCAAGCCGATATCAGATCGGCATGGGGCGACGACGTGCCTGGCGTCAGGGGCAGAACAGATCGTTGCCGAGCGCAAAGACCATCAGCGTCAGAACAAGAGCCAGCCCGATGGTCATCAGGATGCGCAGGGCACCATCGCTGGGCGGACGGCCCACCACGGCTTCGTAGGCGTAAAAGACAAGGTGACCGCCATCCAGCGCCGGGATCGGGAACAGGTTCAACAAGCCCACGGCGGTGCTGAGGACCGCGATGAACCAGATGAACGAATCCGCGCCCTGGCTCGCCATGGCACCGGAAGTCTGGGCGATGCCGATCGGTCCGCTGAGGTTGCAGGTGCTGATGGTCCCCGTGATCATGTGGCCAAGCCCGGAGATCGAGCCGGTGATCACCCGCCATGTCTGGGCAGCCCCGCCACTGATCGCCGCGCCAATGCCGAGCGCTTGCGTCGCGGGCTCAAAGGCCGCGCCGCCCACAACGCCGATACGCCAATAGGTCTCGAACCCGCCATCCGGTTGCGGTTCATCCACGCGTTTCGGAACAAGTTGCGATGCGCGTTCGGTCCCATCACTCCAGATCACCAGATCAAGTGCGGCACCTTCCGACCCCTCGACCGCCTCTTTCAACTGGTCAAAGGCAAAGACCCGTTCACCGTTCACACCGACGATCACGTCACCTTCCCGCAAACCTGCGGCAATGGCCGCGCTGCGCGGTGCCACGGAGGACACCAGCGGCGGCAACAGATAAGGACCGTCAATGGTCTGAACCTCCCCGTCCCGGCGCACTTTGTATTCCATCACCTGACTGCGCGGCAGATCATCAAGGAAGCTGCCATAGGCGGACTCTTCCATCGACGGCACCGGCCGTCCGGCAATTTCCAGCAGCTCATCCCCCGGTAAAAGCGTCTGCGCCGCGTTTGGCAGATCACGGGCCACGCCCACAGTCAGGGGGTCACGCGCCACGCCCGACGTCAGGATGACCGCGCCAAAGATCAGTATGGACAGCGCAAAGTTGAACACGGGCCCCGCCGCAACTGTCAGCGACCGCGCCCAGAGCGGCGCGCCGTGCATCGTGCGGCGCAGGGCCACCGGGTCAACCTCGGCCTTGGCCATCGCATCCTCGTCCTTGCCCGAAGCGGCGTTGGCGTCGCCTGCAAACTTGACATAACCGCCAAAGGGCAAGGCCGCGACCTGCCAGCGGGTGCCGCGCTTGTCCACGCGGCTATAGAGCACCGGGCCAAAGCCCAGGCTGAACACGTCCGCCTGAATGCCCGTCCAGCGGCCCACGATGTAATGGCCGTATTCGTGGATCGCCACGATGATGCTGAGCGCCAGAACGAAAAAGATAATGGCCCAGACGGTGCTGCCAAAGGCCGGAATAAGTGCTGCGATATCCATTGGTTTACCCTGCTCTTTTGCTTGCGGCCACTTGTGCGGCCTTGCGTGCCATTTGGTCCGCCGTACCCACGTTATCAAGGGTCATTGCGGCATCTATATGGCCGCCCTGCCCGTCCATGGAGGTCAAAACATCCTCAACCACCTCGGCCATCTGGGTGAACTTGATCTGCCCGGCGATGAAATGATCCAGCGCCACCTCCTTGGCCGCGTTGAACACGGCCCCCGCCAAACCGCCCCGCGCCATGACCTCACGCGCCAGTCGCAGCGCAGGCCAGCGCGCGTCATCAGGTGCGCGGAACGTCAGGCTGCCCAAGGCCGCAAGGTCCAGCCGCTCCACCGGCAGCGCGTGCCGTTCGGGCCAGTGCAGCGCATACCCGATGGCATGGCGCATGTCGGGCGGACCCACATGGGCCATCAAGGCCCCGTCGTTGAACCCCACCAGCGCATGGATCATCGATTCCGGGTGCACGACCACTTCGATCTGGCTGGGATCAACGCCAAAATATTCACGGGTTTCAATCAGTTCCAATGCCTTGTTGAACATGCTGGCGCTGTCGATGGTGATGCGCTGCCCCATGTCCCAGTTGGGGTGGCTGCTGGCCTGATCGAGGCTGGCATTTGGCAGATCCTCAAGCGGCCAGTCGCGGAAAGCCCCGCCCGAGGCGGTGATGATCACCCGCTCGACCGCCGCCATATCCTCGCCCACCAGCGCCTGGAACACCGCCGAATGTTCGCTGTCCACAGGCAGGATGCGCGCGTCATGCCTTGCAGCGGTCTCAAGCATCAGCGCCCCGGCGCAGACCAGCGATTCCTTGTTCGCCAGCGCCAGTGTCGCCCCCTGTTCCAAAGCCGTGAGGCCAGGCCGCAGCCCTGCAGCGCCCACGATGGCCGACATGACCCAATCCGCAGGTCGCGCCGCTGCTTCGTTCAGCGCCGCGGCTCCGGCGGCGGCCTCTACGCCCGACCCTTCGAGGGCTGCGCGCAACTCTCCAATGCGGCTCTCATCGGCGGTCACCGCCACGGCGGCTCCCAGACGCCGCGCGTCGTCGGCCAGCTGTGCGATGTTGCCCGCCCCCGTCAGGGCCACCACCTCATAGCGGTCAGGATCGCGCGCAATCAGGTCGATGGTGTTCTGCCCGATGGAGCCCGTGGCCCCGAATATGCTGACCCGTCGTGGCATCCGCGCGCTCATGCCAAGCCGGGCGGAAAGCCCACGATCTGGCCGATGATCAGCAGGAACACCGACGCCCCCAGCATCCCGTCAAAGCGGTCCAGCACCCCGCCATGACCGGGGATCAGGTTCGAGCTGTCCTTGACGCCCATCTGCCGCTTGATCGCACTTTCCGAAATGTCACCCATCTGAGAAGCCATTGAAATGGCGATGGAAATGCCAATAAGATCAAGGGTCGCCCCGGTATAAAGCGCATAGGCCCAGCCGACGATTCCGGCCCCGATCCAGCCTGCAACGGTGCCGGACCACGTCTTTTTCGGGCTGACGCGGGGCCAGAATTTCGGCCCCCCGATCATGCGCCCGGCGAAATAGCCAAAGACATCCGTGACCACCACCACCAGCACCAGCCAGAGCATCCAGCCAAAGCCCAGATCATCGCGCACCGACAGGATGCCAAAGCCCGCAAGCTGCACCATGACTGTGAAGGCCATGAAGACCGTGCGGTGCTGGGTAAGTTGCCCGAAGCCCACCATCGCAGGCGCCAGCAGCAAGGGCAGCGCAAAGCCCGCAGGCAGGTAGCTGGCCGCGAAAAGCGCCAGCCCAGACACGCCGCCCAATTGCAACGCCAGCGGCGCGTTGCGCGGGGCCAGCATGCGCACCAGCTCCCAAACCATCACCCCGCAGATCACCGCCACGATGAAGTGCCACAAATGCCCGCCGACCCAGACCCCGATCAGCGCAATCAGCACCATCACCGCCGCCGATCCCAGCCGCGCGGCCAGATCGGACCACTTCTCGGACCCTTTTTCGGGGATATCGGGGGGCGTCGTCATGCCTTTACCCCGCCAAAGCGGCGGTCGCGCCCGCCGTAGGATGCACAAAGTGCCGCGAATTCCTCCTTGGAGAAATCGGGCCACAGGGTGTCGATGAATTCATACTCCGCATAAGCAGATTGCCACAGCAGGAAGTTGGAAATGCGCGCTTCACCGCTGGTGCGGATCACCAGGTCGGGATCAGGCAAAACGTAAGTATCCAAGTACTTTGGAAGGGTTTCTTCATCTACGCTATCGGGGTCAAGCCGCCCCTCGGCCACATCTCGGGCCAGCCGCTGGGTGGCGCGCGCCACCTCGTCACGGCCACCGTAGTTCAGCGCGATGGTCAGGTTCACCCGCGTGTTGTCGGCCGTCAGTTCTTCCAGATCGTCCATCAGCTTGATCAACTTGGCATCAAGCCGCACCCGGTCTCCGATGAACCGCACGCGCACGCCAAACTCATCCAGCGCACGCGCCTCGCGGCTGATGTAGCGGCGGAAAAGGCTCATGAGGCCCGCCACTTCGACCTGCGTGCGTTTCCAGTTCTCTGTCGAGAAGGCAAAGATGGTCAGGTATTCGACCCCCACTTCGGGGCAGCTTTCGACCACCTCGCGCACCCGGCGCGCGCCTGCGTGGTGCCCGAAAAGCCGTGGACGCCCGCGCTGCGTGGCCCAACGGCCGTTACCGTCCATGATGATGGCCACATGGCGTGGTCCGGTGTGTGTCGGCTGGGGGATGGGTTCGCTCCTGCTCATGGGCGTGGCTGGCATGGCCGCGAACGCATGGCCTGCCCCTCCGCCGCAGCGTACATGATTGACAAGGCAGTGTTCACTTCCATCCGGGGCTCCGCCCTTTGACACCCCAAACGCTCCCCCGGAGCGTTTGCCCGCCAACCATCACTGCTGTCGTTGCATTGCACTTCCATCCGGGGCTCCGCCCTTTGACACCCCAAACGCTCCCCCGGAGCGTTTGCCCGCGCGTGTGCGCGGGTTCGGGTGTCAAACCTGCATGATCTCCGCTTGCTTGGTCTCAAGCGCGGCGTCGACGTTCTTGATATAGGTGTCGGTCAGTTCCTGCACCTCGCCTTCCCAGAATTTCTGGTCATCCTCGCTGATTCCGTCAGCCTTGGCCTTCTTGATCTGGTCCATGCCATCGCGGCGCACGTTGCGGATGCTGACGCGCGCGCTTTCGGCATATTGGCCCGCGACCTTGCCCAGCTCGCGGCGGCGTTCTTCGTTCAGTTCGGGGATCGGCAACATGATGATGGTGCCGTTGAGCTGCGGGTTGATGCCCAGACCGCTTTCGCGGATCGCCTTTTCAACCTTGCCCACAAGGCCCTTGTCCCAGACGTTGATGGTGACCATGCGCGGCTCGGGCACGTTGACGGTGCCGACCTGGTTGATGGGCGTCATCGACCCGTAGGCATCCACCATCACCGGCTCCAGCATGGAGGCCGAGGCGCGGCCAGTGCGCAAGGATGCGAATTCTGTCCTGAGATTGGCCATCGCCCCGTCCATGCGGCGGGTCAGGTCATCGGTGTCGAGCATGAAGTCGTCAGACATGGAGGTACCCCGTATTGGTCTTGGTGCCATTGCAGGCTTTTAACGCGGTATACTGCAAGCCCGCGACCAAAGGCCAGCACGGTTTCGCGCAAGGCTTGCGCAGGCGGTGATCAGCCCTGAACGCGTGTATAGGTGCCCTCACCCGCCAGAATGCCGCGGAACCCGCCCGGCTCGTCCAGAGAAAAGACGATGATGGGCAGGTTGTTGTCGCGCGCCAAGGCGATGGCGCTGGCATCCATCACGCCCAGCCGCTTGGCCAGCACATCATCGTAGCTGACTGTGTCATAGCGCACCGCGTCGTCGTGTTTGGCGGGGTCCTTGTCATAGACACCATCCACCTTGGTGCCCTTGAAGATCGCCTCGCAGGACATCTCGTTGGCGCGCAGCGTGGCGGCGGTGTCGGTGGTGAAATAGGGGTTGCCGGTGCCTGCCGCAAAAATGCACACGCGCTTTTTCTCAAGGTGGCGCACGGCGCGGCGGCGGATGTAGGGTTCGGCGACTTCGTTCATGGTGATGGCTGAAATGACCCGCGTGTGAATGCCCAGCCCTTCAAGCGCGGATTGCATGGCCAGTGCGTTCATCACCGTGGCCAGCATCCCCATGTAGTCGGCCGTGGTCCGCTCCATCCCCTGCGCTGACCCTTGCAGGCCGCGAAAGATGTTGCCGCCACCGATGACCATGCAAATCTCGACGCCCATATCGTGCACCGATTTGACCTCGGCGGCGATGCGTTCCACCGTGGGTGGGTTCAGGCCAAAGCCCTGGTCGCCCATCAGCGCCTCACCCGAAATCTTCAGCATCACGCGGCGAAAGGTCGTCTGGCTCGGCTCTTGGGTTGCGTCGTCCATGGGGACCTCCGGCGGTATGTCAGGTGTTGGGGCGTTTTGTTCCGGCGCAAACTGTCCTAAAAGGCGCGGCAATTCAATGCACCACGAGGCGCGGCAGACAAGAAATGACAAATGTTCCCGGCTTTGACCTGTCACAGGTGCCGCAGGGCCGCCCGGTTCTGATCGCGGGACCCACCGCATCGGGCAAATCCGGGCTGGCGCTGCGCATCGCCGAGGCGCAAGGCGGTGTCATCGTGAATGCCGATGCCAGCCAGGTCTATGACTGCTGGCAGGTGATCACCGCGCGCCCCGGTCCCGAGGACCTCGCGCGTGCACCGCATGCGCTTTACGGCCATGTGCCTTATGATGCGCCCTATTCCACCGGCCATTGGCTGCGCGAGGTGGCGCCCCTGCTGGACGGCGGCGCGCGGCCCATCATCGTTGGCGGCACGGGCCTCTATTTCAACGCATTGACACAAGGCCTGGCCGAAATCCCCGCCACACCGGCGCAGGTGCGCGCGCAGGGCGACGCCCTGACCCCTGACGCGATGCTTGCAGTGCTGGATGCCGAGACAACGGCGCGCATCGACACCCGGAACCGCGCACGGGTGCAGCGCGCGTGGGAGGTGTTGCAGGCCACCGGCAAGGGGTTGGCCGCATGGCAGGACAGCACCGGCCCCGCCCTGTTGCCCTCCGCTCAAGCCACCTGCATCGCGCTCAATTGCCCCACCGATTGGCTGAACGCGCGGATCGAACAGCGGTTCGAACAGATGATCGCAGGCGGTGCGCTGGACGAAGTGGAGGCCATGCGGGGGCGTTACGATCCGTCGCTGCCCAGTTGCCGTGCGATCGGGGTGCCCGAACTGATGTCTTATATCGCGGGCGAAATGACACTGGATGACGCGCGCGCGGCGGCTGTGATCTCGACCCGCCAATATGCCAAGCGGCAACGCACATGGCTGCGGTCGAAAATGGGCGACTGGCTGTCGGTGAATCCCAGCGCATGAGGATCGGTTGACCAAACAGAACTGGAGTCCGCACCATTTGTGGATATAAAGGGCCCCAACCACACAAATTCGGACAAACCCATGTCGCTGGGCCACATAACCATCACCACGCTGAACGGGCTGACCGGCGGTCAGGACTGGCGGCTGGCGCTGGCCCATGACCGACCCGAACACCTGCTGATCTGGATCACACGGGGTCAGGGGCGGCTTTTGCTCAATGGGACGCGGCGCGGCGTTGGCACGCACAACGCCATCTTCGTGCCCGCGCGCACGCTCTTTGCGCTTGATATGAGCCGCCAAAGCACCGGGCTGGTGGCGCGGGTGCCCGATGGCACCGAGGTGCGCCTGCCCGAACAGCCGCGCCAGCTGCGGCTGCGCGATGCATCGGCGATCTCGGAATTGACGGGTCTTCTGGATGCCGCGCAACGCGAAGGGCAATCCGGCCGCCCGCTGTCGCAAGACGCCATGGATGGCTATCTGGCGCTGATATCGGTCTGGTTGCGCCGCCAGATCGCCAATGAGGCCCACCTGCCCGCCAAGCCCAACGCCGCCGCACGGCTGAGAGCACGGTTCTGCGCGCGGCTGGTCGACACCTACCACACCGGCGAAACCGTGGCCGACCATGCAGCGGCCCTTGGCGTGACGCCCACGCATCTTGCGCGCGCCTGCAAGGCAGCCACGGGCCACACGGGTGCCGACATCCTGACCCAACGCGTGCTGCATGCAGCCCATACCAACCTCAGGGACACATCCCATGCGGTGCAGGACGTGGCGCGCCACCTTGGCTTTGGCAGCGCGGCCTATTTCACCCGCTTCATGCAGGCCCACACCGGCCAGACGCCAACCGCCCTGCGCGCCGCCGGACGTTCGACGCCCGGTTGAAGCCCGCGCCCGACCACATCCGCGCCGTGCGCCCGAAATTCGGGACATGTCGCTTTCAAGCCGGCTATGCGTCGTTTTTTGACCACGATTTCCCAAACCGAACATTGACCTTGGGCCTGACATGTTGCCTCATGGGGGCAGGGAACACGACAAGCTGATCCACGCGCAGCGCTTTGCGGTCTGTCCGCACATCGCGGACACCGGGGCCGTGCCAAGGATCGCCACAAGGGGGAAGATGACCAGCCACCACATCGGGGGCTGACACGCACACTGCCAACTCACACTTGCGTCCACCGACCGGACACAGATCAAAGCGACGTCGCAAAGACGCGCGAAACCAACTGCGGAAATCACCGCATCAGCCTACCAACAGGGGCACATATGGGACTTTTCATACTCCGGCGATTGGGAGTGATGGTGCTGACGGCGCTTTGCCTGACGTTCATCGTTTTCTTTCTGACCAACCTTTATCCAAACCTCGAAAAACTGGCCAAGACCCAAGGCAACTTCCGCATGTCCGACGAGGCCGTGGCAAGCTGGCTCGGGGATCGCGGGTATCTTGATCCGATGCCTGTCAAATTTGGCCGCTGGATCGGTGTCGTGCCCGGATGGGTCACCGAAAAGGAAGACGGTACGGTCACGGGGCGCTGCTTTGCCGCGAACACACCCGAAGAGGACCGCCGTACTTTCTGTGGCGTCCTGCAGGGCGACTGGGGGCAATCCACGGTGTTCAAATCCGATGTGGGCGGCACCGTGATCGACAAATTGGGCAACACGGGCAAGTTGATGGGCTTTGTGTTGCTGGTGATGGTCCCTGCCTCGCTGACTGTCGGCGTGCTTGCGGGGATGCGCGAAGGCTCGGCGCTGGACCGCAGCCTTTCGACCTTCTCCATCGCATCCACCGCCACCCCCGAATATGTGTCGGGGGTTGTGTTTATCGCCGTCTTCTCCTCTTCGGCCTTCGGGTTGAAATGGTTCAAGGGGTCGGCCACGTCCGCGGTCGAGAACGCAACATTCGAAAACTTCACCCTGCCGGTGCTGACCATCGCGCTTTACGGCATGGGATATATCGCGCGGATGACGCGGGCCTCGATGACCGAGGTCATGACCGCCCAATACATCCGCACCGCGCGGCTGAAGGGCGTGAGCTTTGGCAACATCGTTCTGAAACACGCGCTCAGGAACGCACTGATTGCACCGTTCACCGTGATCATGCTGCAAATTCCATGGCTGCTGAACGGCGTTGTCATCGTCGAGACCCTGTTCAACTACAAGGGCTTTGGCTGGCTGCTGGTGCAGGCTGCGGGCAACAACGATATCGAACTGCTGTTGGCGGTGTCGGTGGTGTCGGTGGTCGTGGTGCTGCTGACACAGCTGATATCGGACATCGGCTACGTGTTCCTCAACCCGCGCATTCGCATTTCATAAGGGAGGTCTGAGATATGGAACCATTGACATGGACAGGCGCCCTTGGGGGGCTCAACATCATCCTGATGGTCGCGGCAGGCGTTCTGGCGCTGGCGATCGTCGCACAAATCCTGCTGTCGACCTTTGCATCCGACACAGGACCGCTGGGGGTTAATCCCGACGGCACGCTGATGGCGGTCAAAGGCCCTGTCGGCACCGCCGGCATGGTCACGCGCTATGCGTTTTTCGCCACCGTGGCGATCATCCTGATCTACATCGTGGGCGGGGCGCTGATGGGCACATCGGCGGGCATCGTGGGCGGCATCAGCCGCAACCTCCTGCCGGTCTGGATCGCCATGATCGCGCTCTATGCGGTCTCGATCACCTTCAAGCGCAAGCTGGGGCTTTACGGCAAGCTTTTCGACAGCACCATCGGCATGATCGGTTTTGGTCTGGTGATGTTCTGGGTCTTTGTCGGTGTGATGGGTGGCGTTTTCGACATGCTGATCACCCATGACCCGCTGAGCCAGTTTTCGGGCATGAAGAACAAGCTGCCGGGCACACCGTTGCGCGGTGCCGAGGAAGGCGATTACCAGTGGTTCCTGCTGGGCGGCGACAACCTTGCGCGCGACGTCTACAGCCGCCTGATCAAGGGCGCGTGGGTCGTTGTGCAGATCGCACCGCTGGCCACGCTCTTTGCTTTTATGGTCGGCATCACGCTGGGTCTGCCCGCAGGCTATTACGGCGGACGTCTGGACACGCTGTTGTCGTTCCTTGCCAACCTCATCCTCGCCTTCCCGGTGATCTTGCTCTTTTACCTGCTGGTGACACCGGAAATCGTGGCCACAGGCATTCCGAACTATATGGCGACGGTTCTGTTCGTCTTCCCGCTGGTGTTCCTTGCGGTGCTGTTGAACTCGCGGTTCTATACGCAGCCATCGGTGCGCACGCCGCTGTTGATCGTGGTTCTGGGCATTTTCGGATGGCTGTACCTGTCGCTGATTTCGGCTGCTGGCACCAAGGTGAACCTGCTGCCCAAGGCGCTGGACCTCTTTGACATCGACTCAGGCATCCTCGTGGTCTTCGTTTCGGTGGTCTTTGTGAACTCGCCCACCGTGTTCCGGATCGTCCGGGGCCTCGCGCTCGACATCAAGACACGTGACTACGTGGCGGCCGCACAAACGCGGGGCGAAGGACCGTGGTACATCATGCTGTGGGAAATCCTGCCCAACGCGCGTGGTCCGCTGATCGTCGATTTCTGCCTGCGGATCGGGTACACCACCATCCTTCTGGGCACCTTGGGCTTCTTCGGTCTGGGGCTGGAAAGCGAAAGCCCGGATTGGGGCACCACGATCAACGCGGGCCGGCGTTTGCTGGCGCTTTATCCGCATGCGGCGATGGTGCCTGCGCTGGCGTTGATGACGCTGGTGCTGGGTCTGAACCTTCTGGCCGACGGCCTGCGTGAAGAAAGCCTTCGGGATTGATTGAAACGGCGGACCGGGGGCCAGCCCCCGGACCCCCGGAGTTTATTTGGCAAGATGAAGATCAAGACCACATCTGCCGACAGGGAGACGACAAATGACAAAAGAGGCTTATGACGGGCCCATCCTTGAAATCGACAAACTCTCGATTTCCTTTTTCACCCGGCTGCGGGAAATTCCGGCGGTGATGGATTTTTCGGTCAACGTGGAACCCGGTGAAGCCGTGGGGCTGGTGGGCGAATCCGGGTGCGGCAAGTCCACCGTGGCGCTGGGGGTCATGCAGGACCTCGGCAAGAACGGCCGCGTGGTGGGCGGGTCGATCAAGTTCAAGGGCCGCGATCTGGGGAAAATGACCGATGAAGAGCTGCGCGATATTCGCGGCTCCGAAATCGCGATGATCTACCAGGAACCCATGGCATCGCTGAACCCCGCGATGAAGATCGGCAAACAGCTGATGGAAGTGCCGATGATCCATGCGGGCATGAACGAGAAAGACGCCTATGACCGCGCGTTGCAGGTGGTCACCGATGTGAAGCTGCCCGATCCCAAGCGTATCCTCAATTCCTTTCCGCACCAGTTGTCGGGCGGGCAACAGCAGCGGATCGTCATCGCCATGGCGCTGATGTCGGAACCGTCGCTGCTGATCCTTGATGAGCCGACAACCGCACTTGATGTGACGGTGGAAGCGGCGGTGGTCGAACTGGTCAAGGACCTGGGCAAGAAATACGGCACCTCGATGCTGTTCATCAGCCACAACCTTGGTCTGGTTCTGGAAACCTGTGACCGCGTGTGCGTGATGTATTCCGGTGAAGCGGTCGAAGACGGATCGATCGAAGAAGTTTTTGACGAGATGCAGCACCCCTATACGCAAGCGCTGTTCCGCTCGATCCCCCTGCCCGGTGCCGACAAGAACGCGCGCCCACTGGTGGCGATCCGCGGCAACTTCCCCCTGCCGCACGAACGCCCACCCGGCTGCAACTTTGGCCCGCGCTGCGACTATTTCGAAGCCGGGCGTTGCGACAAGGGATCGATCCCGATGGAAAGCGTTCCGGGCAATGACCGGCACCATTCCCGCTGTGTGAAGTTCAAGGAAATCGACTGGAACGCGCCGCTGGAGCTGGCCGAGACCAAGACCAAGGGCGCTGTGGGCGATGTTGTTCTGAAGATGGACAACCTCAAGAAATACTACGAGGTGGCCGCCTCTGCCCTCTTCTCAGGCGGTGAAAAGAAGGTGGTAAAGGCCAACGAAACCCTCAGCTTTGAAGCGCGCGAATCCGAAACACTGGCCATCGTGGGGGAATCCGGTTGCGGGAAATCCACCTTCGCCAAGGTGCTGATGGGATTGGAAACCGCGACCGAAGGCACCATCACGCTGGGCAACAAGAACATCGAAAGCATTCCCATCGAGGAGCGCGACACCCAGACGGTGGCCGATGTGCAGATGGTGTTCCAGAACCCCTTTGACACGCTGAACCCGTCGATGACCGTGGGCCGCCAGATCGTGCGTGCGCTGGAAATCTTCAAGGTGGGCAAGAACGAGGCCGAGCGCTGGCAGCGGATGCTGGAGCTGCTGGATCTCGTAAAATTGCCACGCGAATTCGCCAACCGGATGCCGCGACAGCTGTCGGGTGGTCAGAAACAGCGCGTGGGCATCGCCCGCGCCTTTGCCGGGGACGCCAAGATCGTGGTGGCGGACGAGCCCGTGTCGGCGCTGGATGTGTCGGTGCAGGCGGCGGTGACGGACCTGCTGATGGAAATCCAGCGTGAGCACAAGACGACGCTGTTGTTCATCTCTCACGACCTCAGCATCGTGCGTTATCTCAGCGACCGGGTCATGGTGATGTACCTCGGCCATGTGGTCGAACTTGGCACCACCGATCAGGTCTTTTCCCCACCCTATCACCCCTACACCGAGGCGCTGTTGTCCGCCGTGCCCATCGCCGACACATCGGTCGAAAAGAAACACATCGTGCTCGAAGGCGACATTCCGTCCGCGATGAACCCGCCACCCGGTTGCCCGTTCCAGACGCGCTGCCGGTGGAAGTCGGAAGTGCCGGGGGGCCTGTGTGAGAAGGAGGTGCCACCGGTGCGCGTGCTGGCCGAGGGCCATCAGGTCAAATGCCACCTGAGCGACGAGAAACTGGCCGAGATGGAGCCGGTGATCAAGATCGCAGCGGAGTAATCCGACACAACCAATTTAGGCCGCGCGGGCGCAATCCCGCGCGGCCTTTTTTGTGTCAACGACCGCCCTGTCGCAGGCCAAGGCGGTGCCAACGCACCCGTAATACACCTGAGTTAACGCACCAGAACACAACAGAAAATTTCAGCCCACGGCGGGTGCAAACCGATGCGTTTCTCACCGTCTTCGGTGCGGTTTCGCGTCAGGTATGAAGTCCAGAATTACCCTCATAGGCAGTTTTTGATATCTTCAGAGCCGTTCATTTTGAACATTTTTAATCAATCACTTTTGAAAGGAACTATCATGGCACGACGCATGGGATCCTGGTGGATCAAGGACGGTCTGGATGGCCGTCGCATCGAAGCGCAAAGCTTTGCATCCACCTTTGACATTCTCTCCGGCTTTGACTGGACGCAGGATCATGGCGACAGCGCAGTTCTGGAAAAGAACTGCGTTGTCACCCCGAACTACAACGAGAAAACCGCAAAGGTGGACTGTCTGATGATGTCCTCGCACGGGTGGCCGAACGGCTTTTCCGTCTGGGACGGGTCCGTCACGACAAGTGATGACGTGGACTTTGGTGTGGGCGATCTGGAGGTCTGGGCCTTGCATCAGAGCTGATCGAGGTGGGCGGCTTCGACATGAAGCACGCGGACAAGCCGCAGGTGAAGCTGATGCAGGTGGCGCAGGCCAACGAAGAAGGCAAGCTGCTGCGCGAAGGCGCGGGATAAGCCACAGTCACCTTCGGCTATTCGCTGGAAGGGCTGCCGGTGATCGGTGCGGGCGGCAAGACGCTGGTCGACGTGATCCCCATCGAGGGCAAGCTGGTCGCAACCGGTGCCGTGAACGTCTGGCGCACGCCCGAGGCCCTGGACAGGGTCAAGATCGGCGGCACCGAGGAAGGGCTGGAGGCCGGATTGCTGCGCGATCCCGACCTGCTGATCGCCGCCGAAAAAGGCGCGCAAATCACGATTCAGCGCGCCCGCTTCGGCCTGATGGCAATGCCTGCGGACTTCCATCAAAGCGTTCTGTTCCCTGCGCTGAAGTACGAGGCGCGCGTGCATTTCCGGGACAAGGCGGAACACTGTTTCATCGGGCGGGTCGCCCCGGTGGCACGGCGCAAGGACTATATCCGTTCTGGCGTGGTGTCTTTGCATCAGGCGCTGGGAAACCAGCAATAACATACGTGGGCCTTTCACAAGGCCGCGCAGGCCGCATCGCAATCGGCCCCAAGGATCAGCGACACCAGCGTGCGCAACTCATTGGTCGTGGTTCCGGGACGCGCCGCCAACCGCTCAAGGGTCGCAAGAGTGACCCATTCGCCAAAAGGCCAGCGGCGGCGCTCGGGGGCATCTGTAATCTCCACAATCCGGTAGCGCGCACGCGCCTGCATGAAACGGCCCCCTTCGTCGCTCTGATCGATCTGCGCCAGCACCGCGCCTGTCTTCCATGGCAACATGTCGGACGGTGTCGCATAAAGGCTATGCCGCGACGGCCCGTATTCCCGGCGTGGCCCGAACCCCGGTTCTTGCAAGAGGCGCACAAAGACCTGCGCGCCGACGCGCGTGTTGCGTGCATAAAGGTCATGAACCGACTGCTGCGGCGACAACATGAAGGGCTGGCACCATGCCGCAACTTCACGCCCCTCCACCGTGATTGACCGGCTACTGACGATTTCGTCACCTTGCGCGTCCAGCAAGGCATCGGGCGTCATCCGGTGGTGCGTCAGGGCCTCCAAGGGCACCGTGTGCCAGCGCGTGGTGCGGTCGGGCAGCTGCGGGGCAAGGCGGCTCACCACCCTGTCGAACTCGATGTCTGGGCAGGGCCGGGCATAGGACCGCGCAAGGCTTTCAGCGGAAAAGAGCGGCTTGCCATCCGACAACAGCGCCCAGGGGGCGCAAGCGATCACAGAGCGCGCGTCGGTGTTCACCGTCAGATCAAGGCTGAGGGCGGCGCGCAACCCCGCACTGGTGGACCACGCCCATTGGCCCGACTGCGGCAGAGTAAGAGGCGTATCAGCCCCAAGTGCGATCACGGAATTGCGGTTGAACTTCCAAAGAAACCGGCTGCCTTGTTCGGACTGCGCGCTGTCGGAAACGAATATCGGTCTGTCTTGAAAAGACTCCAGAAAGGCCGAAGGCGCACCGCCGTGCACGCGCTCATAGTTGCTGCGCGTGGCTTGCAGCGTCGGGGCAAGATGTGTGTCGTTCAGGTTGCCCGGTTCCGTCTTGGCCTGCATCAACCATTCCACACCCGCATCGGTCATACGCACCACAAAACCCAGCCAACCGACCTCGGGTTGGTCGATCATCGGGGCGTCAGTGGCTGTGCCGTCGCCTGCCATGTCCAGCCCGCGCATGCCAACGATTGAAAAGAAATGCCCGCTCTCATGCACCAGCCTGCCGTCGCGCAACACCCATCCCTCGCAGCGATCAAAAGGCACAGGCGTTTGGCGCAGATTGCTCCGCGCGCGGACCTGCGCGAGGTGGCAGGTAAGGTCGACGGCCCCGCGCAAAACGGTCATTTCAGGGCCTGCCGGGCATAGACGATCATGGCGTCCAATCGCGGTTGTCTGGTCATGGTCTGGCCCGTGCGAAGGCCCAGCAACTTGCTCAGCATGGGCGCCGCGTGTCCGCGTGCGTGGCGCTGCATCTCGGTCAGGTTCAAACCGGCCGCGGCGTCCAATGTGCCGCGCGGCGTGGGGCCGTCGTGCACGAAAGGCGCGGCCAGATCTTCGGGCCCGTTCAACTGCTGCATCAACCAAAGATCGGTGTCGATCTGTTGGCGAATGACATCCACCTGCCCCGCCTCGATGGCCTGCACCCAGGCTTCGGCATAATCCGCCGTCGCGCTGTAGGCCGGCGGCGGATGCCACACGCGGTCTTTCAGAACCGTCACCGCTTCGCAGGCCTCAAGGACAAGGCCCATCCGGTGCGCGCGCATCGTGTATTCGACAATCGGCATCATCGACGTTTCACTGGCCAGAGCCATTGGCCCCAGCCGGTGCAGCGCATCGGTGCGCACGACCCAGGAACTCAGCGGTTCGGCCACCACGAATTTCCGGTGATAGATGTCCGACAGGGCACGCCCATTGGGTGACACCGCGTCGAAAGCCACCCGGTCGTCCCAAGCGCCCCGATTGTTGAAGAACGCCGCCCGCGTCCAGCAAATATCGGCCCCGGACACCTCAAGACATGCCACAGCCGTCGCCAGATGATCCGGCAGCCAATAATCGTCATGGTTCAGAAAGGCGACGTAGTGTGTATCGGCCAGCGCCATGCCGACCGAATTCGGCCCCGCCTGTTCGCCAAACCGCTCCGGCAGGTTCACGCAGCGGATGCGCGCATCACCAAGCGCTGCAACGCGGGCTTCGGTGTCGTCGTCACAGGAATCCGCGATCACGAGAACGGTCCAGCGCGTGTAGGTCTGCGCGATGACACAGCGCAGCGCCCGGATCAGAACGGCCGCACGGTTATAGGTCGCCACCACGATTGTCACGTTGGGTTTAACGTCGTCTACGTGTGCCGTGTCGTTCAAGAGCGTTCAGCTGCCCCAGATGACTTTGACGTAGTTGCGGGTCTCTTTGTAGGGCGGCACGCCTTTGTAGCGTTTCACCGCCCCCGGACCGGCGTTGTAGGCGGCCAGCGCCAGACGCCAACTGCCGAATTCGCTGTATTGCTGCTTGAGATAGCGCGCCCCGCCATCGAGGTTTTCATATGGATCGCGCGGGTTCACGCGCAGAACCCGGGCCGTGCCCGGCATCAACTGCGCCAGCCCGTAGGCGCCCTTGTGCGACTTGGCATTCGGGTTCCAGCCTGATTCCTGCTGGATCAGGCGCAGGAAAAGGTCCTCGGGCACACCGTTGCGCCGCGCCGCGTCGCGCGCCATGCCAAGGTAGATCCCCTTGTACTTTCCCCTGAACTTCTTGCCCGTGTCCCACTTGGTCGGCGTGTTGACCTTGGGCGGCTGCAAGCGAACGGAACTGGAATACTGTTTGGACGCCCGGCTATCGAGGATTTTCGTCTGGGATTTGAAGAGATTGGAACGGTTTCTTGATGAAAAAAGATCCGCTGCGGCGGCCTCGAACCCAAATGCACCCGCAACCAGTGCCACCACGATCAAACGCATACGCCTCGCCCCCAAGACCTTCGGCCTGTCCGGCCGTTGGGGCGCACTATACGGATTTTCCCGTGCCAATCCACCCCTCAAGGGTAAGGATGTGTTTACCATGTTCGGGCCACTCTGTAGGTTGACCGGACCCGCCGGGGAATCGATCCGGCGGACATGATGCAAGCGAGGGGACAAGATGGCTGGCTCAGTGAATAAAGTGATCCTTATCGGCAACCTGGGCCGCGACCCCGAGGTGCGCACCTTCCAGAACGGCGGCAAGGTGTGCAACCTGCGCATCGCCACCTCCGAGACCTGGAAAGACCGCAACAGCGGTGAACGCAAAGAGCGCACAGAGTGGCATTCCGTGGCGATCTTTTCGGAACCTCTGGCGCGTGTGGCAGAGCAATATCTGCGTAAAGGCTCCAAGGTCTATATCGAAGGCCAGCTTGAGACCCGCAAATGGCAGGACCAGTCGGGTCAGGACCGTTATAGCACCGAAGTGGTGCTGCGCCCGTACCGGTCGGAACTGACGATGCTGGATGGCCGCAGCGAAGGCGGCGGCGGTGGCAACTTTGGCGGCGGCGGTGGCGGCGGCCAGATGGGCTATGACGACCGCGGTGGCGGTGGCGGATATGACGACCGCTCCGGCGGCGGCGGCGGTGGCGGCGCCCCTGCGCCAAGCCGCGATCTGGACGACGAAATCCCGTTCTGATCGCTGAACCGCACGGCATGGTCCGTGCGGCTTCACAATGGGTCTGTTTTTGGCCATCCTGCGATGGCCGGAACAGCGCAAGGGGACGATGCCCATGAATCCGTATTCAGACCTGCCGCCAACGGCCTTTTGGCGCAGCGGCGTCGCCGAAGAAGACCCCTTTGACATCAGCAACCTCTATGCGAAGAAGTTCGAAATCGGTCCCAAGGCGCGCATCGCCGCCGCTGGCAGCTGCTTTGCCCAGCGGGTGTCGCAGTTTCTGAAACGGTCGGGATACCGGGTGATCGACGCAGAACCCGCGCCGGGGCGCCTGCCCACGGATGTGGCGCAAAGCTTTGGCTATGGCATGTTCTCGGCCCGCTACGGCAACATCTACACCTTGGTGCAGCTGCTGCAATTGCTGCGCGAGGCAACCGGTGAAATCACCCCCACTGATGCCGATCTGGCGTGGCACCACCCGGACGGCGGGTACATCGATGCCATGCGCCCCGCGGTTGAGCCCCAAGGCCTGCCCAGCATCGCCGACTTGCGCGAAAGCCGGGCCGCGCATCTGGAAAAGGTGCGGCAGGTGTTTCAGGACATGCATGTGCTGGTCTATACGCTGGGCCTTACCGAAACCTGGCGCAATGACGCGACGGGGCTGGTCTATCCCAGCGCGCCGGGTGTGTTCGGCACGCCGGATACACCCGACACGTATCGCCTTTGGAACACCACGTTCCCTGACAACCTGAACGCGTTCAAGACCTTTCACCGCACGGTGAAAAAGCTGCGTGGCGGGCGCAAACTGCGCTACGTACTGACGGTATCGCCCGTGGCGATGACGGCCACGGCGACAGGCAATCACATCCTGGCCGCCAACACCTATACAAAATCTCTCTTGCGTACCGTGGCCGGGCATCTGGCCGATACGAACGCCTATGTCGACTACCTGCCGTCGTATGAAATCGTCATCAACCAGGCCGCGCGCTCGGGGTTCTACGACAGCAACCTGCGCACCATCCGGCCGCAGGGCGTGGATGCCGCGATGAAACTGTTCTTCGATCAGCACCCCGTACTGGCCGACACCGGCCCGGCCCCGGACGATGTATCCGAAGACGACGTGCAATGCGAAGAAGCGGTGCTTGAGGTCTTCAACAAATGACCTGCCGGGTTCTGTTTCTGGGCAACAGCCTCGCCGGGATGCTCTATCAGGCCAAGGATGATCTGGCGGCACTACCCGATCACGCGTGCGACTGGTTCGTGTCACCTGCAAACAACACGTTTGTGATCGATCCTGAAACCACGCGGATTTCGGTGCCCGACGCCTATACCGAACACGAGCATTCCGAAGCTACGCAATTGGTCGGTGGACGCGATGGTGCGGCCCATGCCTGCGACTATGATGTGATCATCTATTCGGCGCTCGGCTCGCGCCCACCGGGAAAGTTGCTCCGGGAACATACCGCCTACGCCCTGTCGACGTCTTTCGTGTCTGAGCCATTGCTGCGGAGCCTGATGCTTTACAGCCCCGGGTTGGTTGAAGTGCGCGGCAGTCTGCTGGCCCTGCGCGCCGCCGGATTCAAGGGGAGGATCATCTGCGAGCCATGGATCAGGCCCTGCGCCCTGCCCAGGGACTTCACCCAGCAAGGATGGGACCGGTTTTGTGCGGCCGAGGCCTTGCGCGTTGCCGAGATCGAAGCCGAAACCGGGGTCGAAACGCTGGCGCGCCTGCCGGGTCAGGAGATCATGACCGATCCAGACCTGCTTTTGGACCCCGAAGCACGCGGCCCACATGGCAACGCGGCCTACGCCAAGCAGATGATGAAAAACGTCATCACACGTCTGGAGACGGTGTAAAGGCGCGCAGGCTCACCCGGCGCGCAGCACGTCCAGCACCGCACCCGGCGGCACGTCGGCGGTGACAAAGGCATCGCCGATGCCGCGCGCAAGGATAAAGCGCAGCTGGCCGTCGACCACTTTCTTGTCCTGCCCCATCAGCGCCAGCAGCGCCTCGGCGTCTGGCAGATCACCGGGGATGTCCGCCAGATCGACCTTCATACCCATGTCGCGCAAATGCGCGCGCACGCGGCTGGGGTCTTCCTGACTGCACAGGCCCAGACGCGCCGACAGCGCAAAGGCCAGCGCACAGCCGATGGCCACGCCTTCGCCGTGCAACAGCCGGTCGGAATAGCCCGTGGCGGCCTCAAGCGCGTGGCAGAACGTGTGCCCAAGGTTCAGAAGCGCGCGGTCGCCCTGTTCGGTTTCGTCGCGCATCACGATGTCGGCCTTCATCTCGACCGACCGGCGCACCGCGGCCACACGGGCATCCATGTCGCCCGCGGCCAACGCGGGGCCTTGCGTCTCAAGCCATTCAAAGAACTGCGCGTCTCCGAGCAACCCGTATTTGACCACTTCGCCGTAGCCCGCAAGGAAATCGCGGTGGGTCAGCGTGCCGAGCACGTCCACATCCGCCAACACAAGCGTGGGCTGGTGGAAGGCCCCGATCAGGTTCTTGCCCTGCGGCGCGTTGATGCCCGTCTTGCCGCCCACCGAACTGTCCACCTGCGCCAGAAGCGAGGTCGGCACCTGCACGAAACGCACGCCACGTCGCAGGATCGCCGCGGCAAACCCCACCAGATCGCCGATCACCCCACCACCAAGGGCGACCACGATGTCGCCGCGCTCCACCTTCTGATCCAGCAGCCATTCGGTGCAGCGCGTCAGATGCGGCCAGCTTTTGGTGGCCTCGCCGGGCGGCAACGTCAGCGCGGTTGATGCGATGCCCGCACGCTCCAACCCGTCCCGGAACGCCGCCAGATGCAGGTCCGCCACGGTTTCGTCCGAAACGATCGCCACGCGCGGGCGGTTCAGGAAGGGCGCGATGCGCGTGCCCGCCTCGGCCAGCAAACCCGGCCCGATCACCACGTCATAGGCCCGGCCCGGCAGGTCCACGCGCACGGTTTCAACCATCTGATTTCTCCAACACATCCGCCCGGGTCAACAAGGCGGCAATCACCTGATCCGCCATGTTCTCGATGCTGTAATCGGGCAGGGATTTCACCGTCAGGTCCGCCTGCGCATAGATCGGCACCCGCGCGTCATAGATGCCTTGCAGGGTCGCGCGGGGATCGTCGGTGCGCAGCAAGGGGCGCGTGTCCTTGTGTCGGACCCGCTGCCATAGCAGGTCAATGTCGGCATTCAGCCATACCGACACGCCGCGCTCGGAAATGATGGCGCGGTTGGCGGGGGCCAGAAACGCGCCGCCGCCCGTCGACAGGATGCCGCGTTCGGTGTCCAGAAGGCGTGCAATGACCTTGCTTTCACGATCCCGAAAGAACGCCTCGCCGTCGCGGTCAAAAATTTCGGGCACGGTCATGTTGGCCGCCGCCTCGATCTCCTGGTCGCTGTCCAGAAACGGCACATCCAGCTTCAGCGCCAGCGCCTTGCCCACGGCCGTCTTGCCAGCCCCCATCATACCCACCATGACCACCGTCTTGTGCAGGGTAAAAGGCGTCCCGCCGTCGTAAGGTTTTTCGTCAGAGTGCTGAATTTCGCTCATACTGCGCTGAATGACGTGATATTGCGAAAAAGGCCATATATAACTTGGTCAAAATATAAAGCACGAGGCAGACCGATCCATGGGCCGACTTATCAAGCTGTTGTTGTACCTCATCGTTTTCGGTGCGATCGGCCTTGTGGGCTATGCCTATATCGGTCCGTTCTTCGGGGCCGACTTTGCCCCGCCCACCATGGAAATGCGCCAGCCCGTGACGCTTGATGTGGAATAGGATCGGCCTTTTGCCGCTGGTCTTCTGGGCCAGCGTGGCGGCATGGCCCGCCCAAGCGCAGGATGCGCCACTTTCAGTGATCGACTGGCTGGAACAAAACACCCCGACCCCTGCGGCCTTGCCCCCCGCCGCCGAAGAACCTGCCGTGACCGACAGTGGCGTGGCCCCCGAGATCACGGTCAAGCCGCTGGATGGTCCCGCGCCGCGCCGCGTTGGTCTGGCGCCGTCCTCTGTCACGGGTCTGCCGGATGATCTCTGGGCCGGCTCAGACGGTGCGGCGCTGGCCGATCAACTGCGCAAGATGCCGGTGCTGCACCTGCCCGCCGCGCAAGCGCTGTTCTACACCCTGCTTCTGGCCGAGGCCGATCCCCCGGCAAACGCGGGCGAGGTGCACAGCCTTGCGCGCATCGACGCCCTGATGCGCATGGGCGCTTTGGAGCCGGCACTTGCCCTGACCGATCAGGCGGGTGCGGACAGTTCGCCCGCCGCCTTTGCCGCCTATCTTGATGCGAGCCTGCTCCTGGGCACCGAAGCCAACGCCTGTGGCGTGCTGAATGCACAACCCGCTTTGGCCCGCGACTACGCGCCGCGCATCTTCTGCGCCGCACGTCAGGGGGATTGGGACACGGCCGTTTTGATGCTGGGCACCGGGCGCGCTCTGGGCGCGATCCCGCAGGCCCGTGCCGACATGCTGGAACGGTTTCTTGATCCAGACCTCTTCGAGGATGCGTCGCCCCTGCCCGTACCGGACAGCGATGACCCCCTCGCCTTTCGCATCTATGAGAGCATCGGCATGCCGATTTCCACCGCGATCTGGCCGCGTGTCTATGCCAATGCCGATTTGCGCGATCTGGCCGGATGGAAGGCGCAACTGGCCGCGGCCGAACGTCTGGCACAGACCGGCGCCATCCCTGACAACCGGCTGCTGGGCATCTATACCAGCGGACGGCCTGCGGCCTCTGGCGGGATCTGGGACCGGGTGCGCGCGGTGCAGCGGTTCGAGGTTGCCCTGAACACCGGCAGCGCCGAGGCCGTGGCCAAGACCCTGCCGACCGCATGGCATGCGATGAAGGACCAGCGCCTTGCCGTGGCCTTTGCCAATCTCTTTGCCGAACGGCTGATCCCACTGGACCTGCCGCCTGCCGCGCAGCGATTGGCCTTTGAAGTGGCCTTGATGTCGCCCCACTACGAACAGGCGGCAACGGCCTTTACCAGCGCTGCCGCGACATCGCCTGTGTTGATGGGGCTGGCACGGGGCGATACCGCCGGCCTGAAGGGCGACGGGATGGCCGAGGCCGCGATGGTGGATGCCTTTGCCGGGGCCGCCGCCGATCCTGCCTTGATCGGTCTGGCCCAGACGGGCGAACTGGGGCGTGCGCTGCTTGATACGCTGCGGATGCTGGAGGATGGCACCCAGGGCGATGCCCCGGCCCTGCGCACCGCATTGGCGACCCTGCGCGCGCTGGGGCTCGAGGACACAGCCCGCCGTGCGGCCCTGCAAATGAAGGTACTGCCCCGCCCATGACCGACACTGACCGCTGGATCGCCACCTTTCTCGAAGCACAGGCCGCCGAACTGGGTGCTGCGCGCAACACGCTTTTGGCCTATGGCCGCGACCTCAAGGATTTCGCGGACTGGGCAGACCGTCAAAACGCGGATTTCCAGACCCTCGGCCAAACGGACATCGAGGCCTACCTTGTCCATTGCGACGCACAGGGGCTGGCCAAATCCACCCGTGCGCGGCGGCTGTCCTCGATCAAGCAGATCTACCGCTTTGCCTTCGAGGAAGGCTGGCGCAGCGAGAACCCGGCGATCCAGATTTCCGGCCCCGGACAGGACAAGCGCCTGCCCAAGACGCTGGACGAAGCCGAGGTGGACCGACTGCTGGAGGCGGCGCGCAATTCGGGCCGCAGCCCGCAGGACCGCGCGCGCAACACCTGCCTGATGGAGGTGCTCTATGCCACGGGAATGCGGGTGACCGAACTGGTCAGCCTGCCCGTCAGCGCCGCACGGGGCGATCCGCGCATGTTGCTGATCCTGGGCAAGGGCGGCAAGGAACGCATCGTGCCGTTGTCGCCACCGGCCCGCACAGCGCTGGCCGCATGGTTGAAGCTGCGTGATGCCACCGAAGACGCAGCAAAGACAAAGGGCACTGCACCATCGAAGTTCCTGTTTCCTTCGCGGGGCGTGTCAGGTCACCTGACGCGGCACCGGTTCTACCTGCTGATCAAGGAATTCGCGGCGGCAGGCGGTGTTGATCCCTCAAAGGTCACGCCGCACACCCTGCGCCACGCCTTTGCCACGCATCTGCTGGCAGGCGGTGCCGATCTGCGGTCGATCCAGGCCTTGCTGGGCCATGCCGATGTCGCCACCACCGAGATTTACACACATGTCCTGGACGAGCGCCTCACCGATCTGGTGCTGGAACATCACCCTCTGGCCAAGGCGGATGCACGCAAGACCGGGGGCAACACGTCCTCGGACGGCCAGTAGCCACTGCGCAGCGCGCTGTCGTATCCGTGGGTCAGCCCCGCCGCCTGCATGGCGGCATGGGCCGCCTCCACGTCATAGTTAAGCCGGTGAATACGCACCTCGCCCCCGTCCAGAATCGCATAGCGTGTCTGTTGGCGTCCGTCGTTGGGCGGCATACCGATGACACCCGCATTGATCCATTGCCCTCGCGGCGTGGCGCGGATGAAGGGGATGCCGCAATGGCCTGCGATGATGTGATCAACCGGGCCGACGGCGGCGGTCACCGCGTCCCATTCCTCGGCAAAGACCTCTGGCGGGGACACGTCCCAGACAAAGCGGGCCACATCCGTCATGCCGCCGTGGATCACCGCATAGCGCGCGCCGTGGTGATCGAATGTCAGGATATCGGGCACTTCCCCCATCCACGCCCGCGCCGCATCGCTGATCGCCTTGTTCGCATGTCCATACCAGCCCACGGACAGAAGATCGCAGGCCGATCCGTCTTCGAACCCGCATCCGCAATTGGCAGCCCACGTCGCCAGCTGAATTTCGCAATTGCCCGCCACCACGGCCATGCCGCTTTGGCGCACGCGCTGCGCTGTGGCCTCCGCATCCGCGCAATAGGCCACAACGTCGCCTGTGCAGATCATATCGGACCCGCCCAGACCCAGCCGCACGGCCTCGGCCAACAGCGCCTCGGTGGCCTGAAGGTTGGCGTACGGACCGCCGAAAATGATCATCGGCCCGTTGCGCTGGCCCAGATCAAGGTGCTTGGTTTGGGGCGTCATTGTGCCACCTTCTCTTGATTGCGGGACACATCGGCCCCATAACCCTATCAACATCAAGGAATTCAGTCTCACAAATGGACGCAACAACTGCAACGCTGGACAGCGCTTTCTGGATCACATGTGGCGTGATCCTGTTTCTGCTCGTTCTGTCGGGTTTCTTCTCAGGCTCCGAAACGGCCCTCACCGCCGCCTCGCGCGGGAAACTGCGCACGCAGGCCGACAAGGGCTCGCGCGGGGCCGCCCGTGCGCTCAAGATCACGGAAGACAACGAACGGCTGATCGGGTCGGTTCTGCTGGGCAACAACCTTGTGAACATCTTGGCCGCGTCGCTGGCCACGGCGATCTTTACCCGTGCCTTCGGCGAAAGCGGCGTGGCGCTGGCCACGCTGGTGATGACGCTCCTGGTCCTGATCTTTGCCGAGGTGCTGCCCAAGACCTATGCCATTACCAATTCGGAAACGGCGGCCGCCATGGTGTCCGGCCCGATCTCGATCGTGGTGCGGGTGTTTTCGCCCATCGTGGCGGCGGTGCGCCTTTTGGTGCGCGGTGTGCTGCGCGTCTTTGGCGTGCAGATCGATCCGGACAGCAACATCCTTGCCGTGCGTGAGGAAATCGCGGGCGCGCTGCAACTGGGCCATTCCGAAGGCGTGGTCGAAAAGGAAGACCGCGACCGTATTCTTGGCGCGCTTGATCTGGGCGACCGTGTGGTCGAAGAGATCATGTTGCACCGCTCGGGCATCGAGATGATCAACGCCGACGACACCCCCGGCGACATTCTGGAACAGTGTCTGCAATCCAGTCACACGCGCCTGCCGCTCTTCAGGGATGACCCCGAGAACATCATCGGCGTTGTGCATGCAAAGGACCTGTTGCGCGCCATGTACAAGGTGATCGGCGGACCCGAGGGCGACGCGGCAGCCCTCAAGGCCTTTGACATCGGCCAGGTGGCGATGAAGCCTTATTTCGTGCCCGAGACCACCACGCTGGACGACCAGATGCGCCAGTTCCTGCGTCAACGCACCCACTTTGCACTGGTGGTGGACGAATATGGCAGCCTGCAGGGTCTGATCACGCTTGAGGACATCCTCGAAGAGATCGTGGGCGAGATCACCGACGAATTCGACCCCGATGGCGAACATCCCGTGCGCCGAGCGGAAGACGGGCAATTCATGGTCGACGGGGCCATGACCATCCGCGACCTCAACCGCGCCAACGAATGGTCCCTGCCCGATGACGAGGCCAACACCATCGCGGGTCTGGTCATTCACGAGGCGCAGATGATCCCCACCGTGGGTCAGGTGTTTTCATTTCACGGCTTCCGGTTCGAAGTGATGGCACGCGACGGCAACCGGATCACGGCGCTGAAAGTACGGCACCTGGCCCGTCCGGCGCACCCGGCCCACTAGGCGCGGCACCTTCCACGGGATCAGGCGCGCAGCCGCGCGCCCGTGGGATCAAACGGCGGCTCTGCAAGGATGGTGGCCCTGTGCGGGACACCCAGCACCATCACCTCGACCGCGTCGCCGGGCCGTGCATCTTTGACAAAGCCAATGGCAAGGCTTTGCCCCACGGTATAGCCGTAGGCCCCGGACGTGACCCGCCCGATGCCCTTGCCATCCTTGAAAATCGGCTCGCCGCCCGTGGCATCGGCGTTCGAGGCTTCGACGGCGTCAGCGTCCAGCGCCAAAAGCACCATGTGCTCGCGTGCCTCTTGCGCCAGCGTGTCGGCCACGGCGTCCTTGTTCAGGAAATCCTTGTCCAACTTGCACAGCCGCGCAAGGCCCACTTCTTGCGGCCAGTATTCGGGGCTGTATTCGCGGCTCCACGAGCCATAGCCCTTTTCGATGCGCAGGCTCATCAGCGCACGGCTGCCCACGGGGCCGATGCCCATGTCACGGCCTGCGTCGATCAGTGCGGCATAAAGCTGGGCCTGATCTTCGGATGCGCAATGCAGCTCCCACCCCAGATCACCGGTGAACGACACCCGCAGCGCCAGCACCTCGATCCCCGCCAGATCGATCCGCTTGGAGCGCATGAAGGGGAAATCGCCTGTCTCCAGCGACACGTTGGTCATGCGTTGCAACAGCTTGCGGCTCTCTGGTCCCGCCACGTTGAAGCCGCAGACCGTGTCGGTCAGGCTTTCGAAGGTCGTGCCTTCGGGCAGCGGCACCTGCTTGAAAAAGCGCTGGTGATAGCGTTCCGCCATGCCCGACCCGATGATCCAGAATTCGTCATCGGCCAGCCGCGTCACCGTGAAATCGCCCGCGATCCCGCCGCGCTTGCCAATCAGGGGCGTCAGGCAGGACCGCCCCACCTCTGTCGGCATACGGTTGGCGAAGACTGCGTTCAGCCACGCCTCGGCCCCCGGCCCCGCGCAGCGGTACTTGGCAAAGTTCGAGATATCGATGATCCCCCCCCGGTCGCGCAGCATCCGGCACTCGTCCCCCACGGGCGCCCACCAGTTCTGGCGGGTGAACCCGTCGGTGTCCTGGGTGCCGGGGCTGTCGGCAAACCACAGCGGGTGTTCCCAGCCATAGTTCAGCCCCATGACCGCACCCATGTCCTTTTGCATCTGGTGGATGGGCCGCGTGCGCACGGGTCGGCCCGCGGCACGTTCCTCGTTCGGGAAATGAATCTTGAAACGGTTGGCATATTGATCGCCCACCCGCGCCTTGGTGAAGGCCTTGCCCGCCCACGGGCCAAACCGCGCCATGTCCCAGGGGAACATGTCGTAATGCGTCTCGCCCTCGATGATCCATTGCGCGGCCAGCAGGCCCATGCCGCCCGACTGCGAAAAGCCGGGGATGATGCCGTTGCAACAGAAATAGCCCGAAAGCTCAGGCACGGGCCCGAAGAGCACGTTGCTGTCAGGCGACCAGATCATCGGGCCGTTGATCACCCGTTTGATCCCCGCACTGCCCACCACCGGCACCCGGTCGATGGCCCGCATCATGTTGTCCTCGATCCGCTCCAGATCGTCGGCAAACAGCTCATGGCCAAAGCCCTGCGGTGTGCCGTCCTCGGCCCAGAACCGCACGTCTTTTTCATAGGCACCGACCAGAAGGCCCTGCCCTTCCTGGCGCAGGTAATATTCGCCGTCGCGGTCCGCCACCGATGGCAGGCGCCGGTCCATGGCCGCGACTTCGGCAATGGTTTCGGTTACGAAATACTGGTGCTCGGTCGGTTGCAAAGGCAGGTCAACACCCGCCATCGCCGCAACCTCGCGGCCCCAAAGGCCTGCGGCGTTCACCACCCAAGGCGTTGCAATATCGCCCTTTTCGGTGCGCACGATCCAGGTGCCGTCGGTCTGTTGCTCGGTGCCAATCACCGGGCAGAACCGCACGATTTCGGCCCCGTTGGCCCGCGCGCCAGCGGCATAGGCATTGGTCACGCCAGACGGGTCCACATTGCCCCCGTCAGGTTCCCACATGATGCAGCGGATGCCATCGTAATCGACCAGCGGGTGCAGCCGCTCGGCCTCTGCGCGGTCCACCTGGTGAAAGTTCATACCGTAAAGCTTGGCCTTGGCCGCCTGCAGGCGCAGCTGATGCGCGCGCGCCTCGGTCTGGGCCAGATACAGGCTGCCGGGCTGGAACACGCCGCAGCCCTGCCCCGTTTCCTGCTCCAACTCCTTGTAGAGGCCCATGGTGTAGTGCTGGATGCGGCTGATGTTGGTGCTGTCATGCAGCCCGTGGATATTGGCCGCCGCATGCCATGTGCTGCCTGAGGTCAGCTCGTCCCGCTCGATCAATATCACATCGCGCCAGCCCAGCTTGGTCAGGTGATACAGGATCGAACATCCAATGACACCGCCGCCGATGACAACCGCTTGGGCATGGGTACGCATGAAGATTGAGCCTGTTCCAGTTAACCGTTGCGCCCACCCTGCGCCTATCCGCCTGCCGCGAATAGCCAAGCCACGACATTCCTTGTCGTTTCATCGCCATTTCCGCCCAATCATCTGAACGCGACAGCATCCGTCGCATACGCACATCCGTCCACTTCATCTTGCCAAATAAACTCTCCCCGAAGGGCCGGTTCGCCGCCCAAGCAAAGGGGATGATCCATGAAAACCACCACCCGAGTTGCCATCATCGGAGGCGGCGTTGTCGGCGCCTCGGTACTCTATCACCTGACCAAGCTGGGCTGGTCCGATGTCATCTTGCTGGAACGGTCGGAACTGACCTCAGGCAGCACATGGCACGCGGCGGGCGGGTTTCACACGCTCAACGGCGACACCAACATGGCCGCCCTTCAGGGCTATACCATCCGGCTTTACAAGGAACTCGAAGAGATCACCGGCATGTCCTGCGGGCTGCATCACGTGGGTGGTGTGACGCTGGCCGACAATCAGGACCGGTTCGACATGCTGCTGGCCGAACGGGCCAAGCACCGCTTCATGGGGTTGGAGACCGAAATTGTCGGACCCGAAGAGATCAAGAAGATCGCGCCCGTCACCAACACCGATGGCATTATCGGCGCGCTTTACGATCCGCTTGATGGCCACCTTGATCCGTCCGGGACCACCCACGCCTACGCCAAGGCCGCGCGCATGGGCGGGGCCGAGATTTACACCCACACGATGGTGCGCGAAACCAACCAGCGCGCCGATGGCACATGGGACGTTGTCACCGACAAGGGCACGATCCACGCCGAACACGTTGTCAACGCCGGCGGCCTCTGGGCGCGCGAAGTGGGCGCGATGGCTGGCGTCTATTTCCCGCTACACCCGATGGAACACCAGTACCTGATCACCGAAGAAGTGCCGCTGGTGGCCGAGATGCTGGCCAGTGGCACCGAACACCCGCATGTGATGGACCCCGCCGGGGAAAGCTATCTGCGGGCCGAGGGCAAGGGCCTGTGCATCGGCTTTTACGAACAGACCTGCCGCCCATGGGCCGTGGGCGGCACAGCGTGGTCTTTCGGACAGGAACTGCTGGCCGATGATTTCGACAAGATCGAGGACAGCATTGCATTTGCCTACAACCGCTTCCCCGCACTGGAACAGGCGGGCGTCAAGAACGTGATCCACGGCCCCTTCACCTTCGCCCCCGACGGCAATCCGCTGGTGGGTCCGGTGCCGGGGATGCGCAACTACTGGTCCGCCTGCGGGGTCATGGCGGGCTTCAGCCAAGGCGGCGGCGTGGGCCTGATGCTGGCGCAATGGATGGTCGAGGGCGAACCGGAGCGCGATGTGACGGCCATGGACGTGGCGCGTTTCGGTGACTGGATCAGCCCCGGCTACACTCTGCCCAAGGTTATCGAGAACTATCAGAAACGCTTTTCCGTAGCCTACCCCAACGAAGAATTGCCCGCTGCACGTCCCAACCGCACCACGCCGATGTACGATATCTTTTCCGACATGGGCGCGGTCTGGGGCCACCAGTTCGGGTTGGAAGTGGCCAACTACTTTGCCCAAGACGGTGAGCCGACCTATGAGACGCCGTCCTTCCGCCGCTCGGACGCCTTTGCCGCCACGGGCCGCGAGGTGCGCGGCGTGCGTGCGGGCGTGGGCATCAACGAGGTGCACAACTTTGGCAAATACCTTGTGAAGGGCCCCAAGGCGCGTGCGTGGCTGGACCGGATCATGGCAGGCCGTGTGCCACAGCCGGGGCGGCTCAGCCTCACGCCGATGTTGTCGCCCAAGGGTAAGCTGATCGGTGATTTCACCATGTCCTGCCTGTCGGAGGAGGAATTCCAGCTGACCGCCTCCTACGGCAGCCAAGCCTATCACTACCGCTGGTTCCTTCAAAACCTTGAGGATGGCGTGACGGTCGACAACATCTCGGACCAGCGCAACGGCTTTCAGATCGCGGGCCCAAAGGCGCGCGAGGTGCTGGCCGCCTGTACCCTGACGGATGTGTCAGAGATGAAATTCCTCGACGTGGCGCGCATGACCGTGGGCATGACCGACTGCATCGTGCAGCGGGTCAGCTATACCGGCGACCTGGGGTTCGAGATTTATTGCGATCCCATGGGCCAGCGCGCGCTGTGGTGGACCCTGTGGAACGCGGGGCAAGCGCACGGCATGGTCCCCTTCGGGATGCGGGCGATGATGTCGCTGCGGCTTGACAAGTTCTTCGGCTCCTGGCTGTCAGAATTCTCGCCGGACTACACGGCGGCGGAAACCGGGCTTGATCGGTTCATCAGCTTCAAGAAGAACACGGACTTCATCGGTCGTGCGGCGGCGGAGGCCGAACGCGCCAATGGCACCGCGCGCAAGCTGGTGGCCTTTGTCGTGGAAGCAGACGACGCGGATGTGCAGGGCTATGAGCCGATATGGCTGGACGGTGCGGTCGTGGGCTTTTGCACCTCGGGCGGCTATTCGCACCATTCCGGGCAATCCGTCGCACTTGGGTTCCTGCCCAGTGACCGCATTGCCGAAGGTCTCGCCGTCGAGATCGAGATCCTTGGCCAGATGCGCCCGGCGCAGGTGGTCACCGAAACGCCGTTTGATCCCGATGGCGCCCGCATGCGCGGCTAGGTAAGGTGGGGCATGACCCACCGCCCCGCCCAAAGCATCCCGATCATCCTGCTGGCCGCCGGTCAGTCCGCGCGCATGCGCGGGCGCGACAAGCTGATGGAAGATGTGGACGGCGCGCCGCTGATCCGCCGACAGGCGGACATGGCGCTGGAGGTGTCAAAAACGGTCTGCGTCGCCTTGCCGCCGCCACCTCATCCAAGGCACGACGCATTGGACGGTTGCAATGTGCAGCGCGTCGTGGTGCCGGATGCAGCCCTTGGCATGCCCCATTCGCTCAAGGCCGCCTTTGCCGCCCTGCCAGCCGGGACGCCCGCCGCGATGCTGCTTTTGGCGGATTTGCCCGATTTGACCGCCGACGATCTGCGCACGGTCTTGTCGGCGGTCGATCCGGACAGCGAAACACTGATCTGGCGCGGCACCACCGAGGACGGCGCGCCGGGCCATCCCATCGTCTTTGCCGCACCGCTTTTCGGTGCGTTTCAGAGCCTGTCAGGCGATGGTGGCGGGCACGAAGTGGTCGCGGCTGCAGGCGACCGGGTGCACCTTGTCACCCTGCCCGGCACACGCGCGCGCAATGATCTGGATACGCCCGAAGACTGGGCCGCATGGCGTGCGGCTCAACGCAACTGATCTGTCAAAAGCCGCGCCTCAAAGCCCTTGAGCGACCGGCGCGCCGCTGAATAGTCCTCGATCCCGGCAAGGGTTTCGAGTTCAGGGAACAGCGACAGGATTTCCGACCGTTGTTCCGCGCCGATGCCCTTCATCGAGTGATCGCCGGGCTGGAAGCTTTCCGTCCATGCACCATCGGCCAGAATGACCTCGTGATAGTCGAACATCAGGTGCACATAGCTGACACCGGTTGCCGCAACCTGATCGACCCCTTCAAGGCCCGTCAGATGCTTGGCCGCGACCAGCACTTCACGTTCTTCGAACATGATCTCGGCCAGATCGGAGGTCAAAAGCATCCGGTGGTTGGGGCTGACCAGCATGTCGCGTTCGGGCAAACCCTTGCCCAAGGCCCCCTGCCGGATCATCACCGGGTTGAATTCGGGCGTGGCCGCCAGATCCTGCGCGCCCAGATCGCGCCGCCCCACCCAGCGCACAGGCTGAATGCCGTTGTCGCGGGTAAAGACCTTGTCGCCCGCCAGCAGGCTTTCCACCGCCACTTCACCGCGCTGCGTGGCGATGCGGGTGCCGGGGGTGAAACAGATGATGACCTGTTCGATCTCGGAATAGTCCATCCGGCCGGTGATGTTGCCATTCTCGTCCAGAAACTCGACGCGGCCCGATTCCGGCCCGGTCTGGATGATGTTCGTGCGTTGGCCCGACAGGTCCAGAATGTCGATGTCACTGCCATCGGCATCTTCACCGCCGACGATGGTGTGGTTGCCAGCGGCATCAAAGGTGAAACGGTCGCTGGCCTGACCGCCATCGGCGAAATCGTTGCCCGCGCCAGATACGATCAGGTCCGATCCGTCGCCGCCGAAGGCGCTGTCGTTGCCTTCGCCGCCGGTGATCGTGTCCTCGCCCGCACCGCCGAACAGCTGATCCTGTCCCTGCCCGCCTTCCAGCGTGTCCGAACCTTCTCCGCCGTCGATGCTGTCGTCGCCCTGGCCGCCCGACAGGCTGTCATCGCCGCCCTGACCAAAGATCGTGTCCTGCCCGGACCCGCCTTCGATGGTGTCATCGCCCGCCTCGATGGGGGTAACAACCGCGTCGTCGATCAGATCGCCCGAGAACGTGAAGCCCGAATTGGTGCTGCGCGCTTCCAGCGTGAATTCGATAAACGTGCGGTTTTCGAATTCCGCGCTGAACCATGCGTCCTGATCAGACGGCGAATTGCCTTCGGTGCCTGCCGCAGTGACAGTGCCCGCGCCGGTGGTGACGTCCAGCGATGTGTCCGAGGATACGCCAAAGGCGGAAAAGCTGCTGGCCTGCAGGGTGACCGCCTCGCGGTCGGTGACCGAACTGTTGCGGTCCAGGTCATTGAACGTCGCCACCGAGTTCAAAGCAACCGGGTCGCCCGTGGTCGGGTCGAAGAATTCAAAGCGGAAATCGGCCGTATCACCCGTGCCGCGCCCGTTCATCAGGATTTCCGAGCCGGTGCCGCCGGACATGTCCACCGTCAGGCGTGAATCGCTTTTGGACACCAGAACCAGACGCCCCCAGACCTGGGTGCCATCTTCCAGTTGCGCCACATTGCGGTACACGGCGGAATCGCCAGCGCTGGCGTTGTTGCCCGAATAGGTTTCCGAGACAAAATTGGAATTGCTCAGGAACAGGGGCGTAGCGTCGTTGCCGGGTGCCGTGCCCTCGCCCACGTCACCAAACAGCAGATCATTGCCATCACCACCATCGATGACATCATCACCCCCCTCACCTGACACGACATCCTGACCACCAAGTGCGGTGATCGTGTCGTTGTCATTGGTTCCGGGCAAAGTGTCGTTGTTCGAAGTACCGTTGATTACAGCCATGGCAGCTCACCTTTTACGAATACGTCATCCCCACATTTTCCGGCGGATATGAAGCATAACTAGCGCAAGTTGTAGGCGATTTGGCGGGGAAACCGGTCAGGAACTCCCCATACGGTTAAAATGGCGCAAATTCATGCCATTTGACCGCATCACCGTTTCCAGTCTGAGAACAATGTCGCCGGTTTCCATGCTTTGAACGCAGAAAACGATGCAGCCCCCTGCACCGTTTTCCCGTCCCGCGCGAATCGCCTCGCGCGGGAAAGCTGCATATTGGGTAGGCGCTTTGCGCTTACTTCGTCAGAAGTTTCGCCTCGTGCTTTTTCAGCGACCGGCGGGCCGATGCATAGCCCTCGATGCCTTCGCGCGTCTTCAGCTCGGGGAAGAGCTCGAAGATTTCATTGCGCTGTGCATTGCCGATTCCGGCCAGCGAATGTTCGCCCGGCTGGAAGCTTTCGGTCCAGGCGCCATCCGACAGGATCACCTCGTGCTGTTCGAACATGATGTGGATGTATGTCGTCCACGACACATCAACCACGTCAACGCCGTCCAGCCCGGTCAGGTGCTTGGCCGCGACCAGCACTTCGCGTTCTTCGAAGTAGAGCGCCGTCTTGTCGTTGGCCACCAGCACGCGGTGGTTTGGCGACACCATCATGTCACGCTCGGGCAGACCATTGCCCAAGGCGCCCTGCTGGATCAGCACCGGCTTGAGGTGTGCGGCCCGCTCCAGTTCGGCCCCGGTCATCGCACGTTTGCCAACCCAGCGAATTTCCTGGATGCCATTGTCGCGTGTGATGATCCGGTCACCCACTTCGAGGTCCTCGACCCTGCGCTCGCCCGACGGGGTCGCGATGAGGGTGCCCGGCGTGAAGCAGGGGATCACATCCTCGATCTCGGTGAACTCAAGCGTGCCGACCTCGACGCCGTTTTCGTCAAAGTAGGTGACGAAGCCGTCAAAGCCGTTGCCGTTGCTGTCCGCGTTGGTGAAGGTCACCTGCAACGAACCGTTGTTCGGTGCAGACCCGGTCAGATCCAGCGTGTCGAAGTCATCACCACCGGCACCACCGTCGACGGTTTCACCGGCGCTGACGTTGATGAACAGGTCACGGTCCTCGTTGCCGAACATGACATCCGTGCCGCCGTTACCGCCGTCGATGGTGTCGTTGCCCGACCCGCCTTCGATGGTGTCATCGCCAGTCGACCCAAGGATATCGTCGTTGCCGGCATCGCCGAACAACTGGTCATCCCCGGTGCCACCGTCGATCACATCGTCACCGTCACCGCCGCGGATGATATCCTTGCCGTTGTCGCCGAAGATGGTGTCGTTGCCGTCACCGCCATCGATGGTGTCCTGGTTGCGTCCACCATCGATCAGGTCGGCGCCGTCGCCACCTTCGATGGAGTCCTTGCCCTGACCGCCCAGAAGCGTGTCATTGCCGATGCCGCCAAAGATGTCGTCGTCGTCGATCTGGCCGTCGATGAAGTCGTTGCCTTCGTCACCGTAAAGCACGTCGTCGTCGTCCGCGCCAAAGATCACATCGTTGCCGTCGCCACCGAACACCGTGTCGCGCCCGTTGTCGGTGCGCAGGTCCGGCCCAAAGCCCAGTTCGTTTGATCCATCGTCTTCGATGTTCAGGAAGTCGAGGCCGAGGTCGGGGTCATTGCCGGCATAGATGGTGTCGTTGCCGATACCACCTTCGATCACGTCCGAGCCTTCACCGCCCACGATGCGGTCTGCACCTTCATCGCCGGTGATCTCGTCGTCGTCGATGCCGCCGTCGATCACATCGTCGCCGGTGCCGCCCACGATGGTGTCGCGGTCGTCGCCGGTGCTGATGGTGTCGTCACCCGCGCCGCCATCGACAAAGTCGCGCTCATTCTCGGCTTCGGGCGTGCCCTCTTCGCCGGTGAACAGACCGGGATAGCCCTTGTCGATCTTGGTGTCGTTGTCAGGATCGGACGAGGTGATCAGGTCATTGCCCGCACCGCCAAAGATGCTGTCGGACCCGTCGCCACCATTGATGACATCGTCATCGTCACCGCCATCGATGGTGTCGTCGCCAGCACCGCCATTGATGGTGTCCATGCCTTCGTCGCCGGACAGGCTGTCGTCACCGGGACCACCGTGCAGACGGTCGTTACCTGTGCCGCCCGATACCGTGTCGTCGCCAGCACCGGCCACAACCGTATCGTCGCCGCCGCCTGCAACGATGATGTCATCGTCTTCTTCCAGCGGATCATCCGAGAACTGGTTGTCGCCACTGTCGACCATGTCGGTGCCGGGATCACCCATGTAGGTGTCGTCGATCAACTCGCCATCATCCGTCCCCGTGACGATACCGTCACGCACCAGAACGTCGATCACGGCCGTGTCGGACAACCCGTCGGGGTCCTCGATGGTGTACGTGATTTCGGCAATGCCTTCGAAGTCCAGCGCCGGTGTGAACAGCACCTTGTTGTCCTGGATTTCCACGGTGCCCTGCTCGGCAGGGACAGAGGCATCCACGATGGTCAGCGCGTCGCCGTCCGGATCAGTGTCATTGTCCAGTGCATCGATAAGCACGGAGTTGCCCACCAGAACCTCGCCACCATCGTCATCGACGGCATCGGGGCCTTCGTTGACGTTGTTGACGGTCACGGTCACATCCGCGCTGTCCTCGCCGCCGTTGCCATCGGAGATGGTGTAGCTGATGGTCGCTTCGCCCACGAAATCATCCGCAGGTGTGAACACCAGCTTGTTGCCCACGATATCGACCGTACCTTGCGCCACTGGCACCGAGGCATCGGTGATGGTCAGCGTGTCGCCATCCACATCCGTGTCGTTGGCAAGGACATCGATGGTCACGGGCGTATCTTCGTCCGTGGTGTCGGTGTCATCGTTCGCAACCGGCGCGTCATTGACCGGGGTCACGTCGATGACATGCTTGGCCGTGTCTTCGCCACCGTTGCCATCGGAGATGGTGTAGGTGATCGTCGCTTCGCCGTTGAAATCTGGCGCGGGCGTGAAGGTCACGGTGCCGTCGCCATTGTCGATCAGCGAACCTTGATCGGAAGGCACAGTCGCCGAAGTCACCGTCAGCATGTCGCCGTCCGGGTCGCTGTCGTTGGCCAGCAGATTCACCGTGATCGACGTGTCTTCATCGGTTGTGTCGCTGTCATCAACCGCGTCGGGATCGCGGTTGAGCTCATCACCGATGATCTCTTCGATCTCGGTGAAGACAAGCGTTTCGCCGGTGGGATTGCCTGAACCGTCGACAAAGACAACTGTGCCGTTGAAACCGTTGCCGTTTCCATCGGGCGTAACGTCTTCGAGGACGTAGGACCCCTGGCCCGTCAGGTCCAGCACGTCATAGTCGGTGTTCAGCGTCGGATCGACATCAAACCCGCCCGATCCACCATCAACGACATCGCCCGCACCGCCAAAGATAGTGTCGGAATCCGCGCCGCCCAGAACCGTGTCCGCGCCAGCGCCGCCCGTGAGGACGTCATTGCCGCATTCCCCCACGAGCGTATCGTTGCCTTCGCCACCGACCAGCGTGTCATCAAAACCGTCGGATGTCGTGGGCGGTGTGACCGCATCGGGATCGTAGGTGGCGAAGAAATCGGAATACTCAAGTTCGAGATCATTGCCGGGGCCTGTGTTGTCCGTCGGCCCAACGTCCGGCAGCGGGCCATTGGTGTCACCGCTGACCGCATAGAACTTGGTGTCTTCGACGCCGCCCTTGATCGACACACCCGCCGTGATCGAAGCGCCGGCCAGGTCGGGGTTCTCGTCGTAGACATAGGCCAGCATCTGGTCGAAATAGTCGTCGAGATCGTTGCTGATGAAGGTCGATGTGCCGCTATCGGGGAAGCCGTCGATCTTGACCGAGTAATCTATTTCGCCATCAAGATCGGTCTCGAAATAGAGCACGATATTCGAAATATCCTGCGCCCGCGTTTCAAACAGATCGTCACGCGACAGGCAGCCAAGGCCATCATCGCCGACAACCAGATCATCGCCTTCGCCGCCCACAAGGGAATCGTTCCCCGAGCCGCCCATCAGGACGTCGTTGCCCTCTTCGCCAAAAATGGTGTCATCGCCTGACCCGCCATCCAACGTGTCATCGCCAGCCGGACCATCATCGACCACGGGCGCATCGTAATAGACATCCGTGATGTTGATGCCCGAATTGCTGCCACCGTCCTGATCGTGTTCGATCACGATCCGCGACACAGGGCCCGGAATGCTGACCAGCAACGAATATTCCTCGGAATCGTCGTCCAGGTAGCCGCCGTTGCTGTCGGCCGTATCATTGCCCGCCACACCATCGGTATCGAGCAGCGTGAGATTCTCGCCGCCTTCGAGGAAGACGGTGATCGGGTTGTCATCTGCATCATAGGCAGTGATGCGCACCACGCCATCGCCATCGATGTCATTGACCCGGAACGATACGTCTTCAACCGCATTCGAGAACGCCAGTTGGTAGTCGGCCGATTTGCCGCTGCCGCCCAGCAAGCTGTCGAGAGAGCTGTTGTCGTTTACCGGATTGCCATCGGCATCAAGGTTCTGAACATTCTGGTCGTCGTTCGAAAACTCCGTGTCCACGCCGTTGCTTTCCGACAGGATGGAAAAGGTGACATCCACATTTCCGGTGTTCTGGGTAAACCCATTCAGATCGCCGCCGTCGGACACGCCGGCCAGATCCCACTCAAAGCTTTCACGCTCGGTGCTGCCCGCGTTGGGGCCGTCGTAATTGCTGTCGCCATAGATCAGGTCGTCGCCTGCCCCGCCATCAACGCTGTCATTGCCGCTGCCTGCGTAAACGTCGTCATCTGCCGCACCGGCCAGAACCGTATCGTCACCGCCGAGCGCGTCCACGATATCATCGTTGGGGCCTTCGCCAGGCAGAACCGCGTCGCCCGCATCGATGCAATCGCCATCGGGGTCTTCATCATAGACCGCGTCGATCAGGTTGGCGTCATTGTCGCCTTCGACCACGCCATCAAGGCCCGAAGTCGTGTCATAAACGAGGTTGTCGATGGCGCCGGAGCCTTTCAACTCGACTTCCATGCGGGTCACGCCGGATACGTCGAAGTCCACTATAGCCTGACCATTGTCGCCCGTGGCCGAAACAGTGACCGATGTGATTTCGTTGCCCGCAGCATCATAGAAGCGCACCCAAGCGCCCTCTTCGAGGTCGAGGAAAGACAAGCGGTTGATGTCCGACGGATCGTCGAACATGAAGGTGAAGGTGCCGCCGCCGCCATTGTCATCGGGATCGCTTGAATCGCCATCTTCCGAAATGATCAGCGCTTTGCCGAGGTTGGTGGTTGACAGGTCGTTGTCGCCCCCTGTCGGGTTCGCGGTGTCAAAGATCATCGCCTTGTTCGACCCGCCGGTGGCTGAAATGGTCACGCCCTGACTGGTGTACTCGTTGTCGACGACTGTGCCGGTCGCAAGATCATTGAAGTCAATAAATTTGGTCATAGCATGGATCTCCTAGGCGTTGCCGCTGATGGCACGCAGCGCGGCCGGGTAAAAATCTGAAAGCTCCGAAGATAGCATCGCGATATGCGAACGACCCGCCCCTTGAGGCTTGGGTTGGCAGAATGCGGTGGTTTTGACTTGGTGGCGCACAGTCCTATCTCCGTCTTTCGAAACGCGTTACCCAAAAAGGAGCGATGCGCGGTTTTCCGGGCGACCGGCACATGCAAACAACAGGAGGGAGAGTGAAAATCCACGAACGGACGTTCCAGACGCGCCGGTTCTCTCGACACGCAAACGTTCAGAACAGTTGCAACCGCAACGTAGCGAACGCACTTCTCCCACACTCAAAAAGTGCAGCTTGTGCGGTCGCCCCCGTGACCTACAGACATCGCCCCCCAGTTGGGCAATGTCAGTAATACCCAGCGTGCCGGGCCGAACAAAGCGAAAAATGTCCGAAAAATGCGGCAATTCGGGCCGAAACGCGGCAATACAATCCTCAATACAACCCTTGCGATAAAAGGGCCTGCGCACATTGTTTCTGTCATTTGCACGGTTTTGCCACAATTTTAGCCAATTTCGCTGAATCCCAAGAGAACGCAGCGCATTTGCGTTTCCAGAATCGAAACAGTGCCACAATCGTTTGCCGGGATTGTCGCCTGCTCAATGAGCGATCAAAGGCGAAAGGTGCCGTTTACGAAAGGGAACCAATGCCCAAAAAATGCCCAAATTGATCCCGGCAGCAGGGTTAACACGGCCGAATCCTGCGAATCACACGCTTACCCCGCGTCAGCCAAAGCAGCATTTCGAACAACAGATTCGCATGAAAATTGAGGCTGGTACCCAAGGCCGGACTCGAACCGGCACGCCCGCAAAGGCGGGGGATTTTGAATCCCCTGCGTCTACCATTCCGCCACTTGGGCCTCGGGAACAGGGATTAGCCTGCGCGCGCAGGCAGGTCCAGTGCAAAACGGCACCTGCCCGGCAACCTCTGACATCTTGACCTGAACGCCCTGCCGTGATCTGCCGCCGTGAACAGCTACAGGACGGACCCAAGGTGATCAGAGAGCTTTACGACTGGACGCTGCGCATGGCCGAACATCGCAAAGCGCTGTGGATTTTGGCCCTCGTATCTTTCATTGAAAGTTCCGTGTTTCCGATCCCACCCGATGTGTTGATCATTCCGATGATCCTCGCCCGCCCCTCGCAGGCGTGGCTGATCGCGGGCGTGGCGCTGGTGGCCTCGGTTCTGGGGGGCTTGCTGGGCTATGCCATCGGGGCGCTGGCCTTTGACACCATTGGCCAGCCTATCCTTGCGTCCCTTGGCAAGGCCGAGGCGATGGCCGAATTCAACACCCGCTTCAACGATCTGGGTTTCTGGGCGGTGCTGACCGCGGGCGTGACCCCCTTTCCCTACAAGGTCATCACGATCATGTCGGGCTGGACAGGTATGCCGCTTGCCACCTTCGTCGCCACCTCGATCCTGGCGCGCGGTCTGCGGTTTTTCTTCGTGGCCGCACTTTTGTGGAAATTCGGCCCACCGGTTCGTGATTTCATTGAAAAGCGGCTGGGCCTTATGTTCACTATTGCCGTGGTCCTGTTGATGGGCGGTTTCTTTGCAGTGAGGTATCTATGAACCAGCGCGCATTCATCCTTTTGGCCGCCGGTGGATCGGCGGCGCTGATGCTGGGGGCGCTGGCCTTTCAGCACTGGGGCGGGCTGGCGCCCTGCAAGATGTGCATCTGGCAACGCTATCCGCATGTGGTGGCCATTGTGGTGGGTGCTGTGGCCCTGGCCCTGCCCCGCGCGGGCCTGATCCTGCTGGGCGCATTGGCCGCCGCCACCACCTCGGCCATCGGGTTCTATCATGTGGGCGTCGAACAACGCTGGTGGGAAGGTCCTTCGACCTGCACGTCCGGCAGCACCCAAGGTCTCAGCGCCGATGAGTTGCTGGACCAGATCCTGTCGGCCCCACTGGTGCGTTGCGATGATATCGCGTGGGACTTCCTGGGGATCTCCATGGCCGGATGGAACGGCCTGATCTCGCTGGCGCTGGTGGCGGTGTGGCTGATGGCGCTGCGCAGGCCCGCCTAGGCGGACTTGCGCGTCGACAGTAAAAGCGACGTCTCGCTCGCCACGACCCCATCCAGCCGCCGAATATCGAACAGCACCGCGTCAAAGCTTTCCAGCGTGTCGGTGCCGATCTCCACGATCACGTCCCAGCGGCCATTGGTCGAATGTACGGCGCGCACCGCACTCATGCCCTGAAGCTGGCGAATGATGCGTTCGGTACCGCGCCCTTCGATTCCGATCATCATCAGCCCCCGCACCGGATCGCGCAGGGCATCCTCGCGCAGGACCACCGAAAACCCGAGGATGTCACCCCGCGCCTGCAACCGCTCCAGCCGCCCGCGCACAGTGGTCCGTGACACCCCAAGGCCGGACGCCAGATCCGACAAGGACGCGCGGGAATCATGGCGCAGCGCGGCGATCAGCTTTTTATCCGTTTCGTCCATCTTGGCATCCATTTTGATCAATGCGCTTTCAATAAGGACAGTTTGGATGCTTGTCCACGCAACATTTCGCCACCTATCTGAGAGAAACAACAACGCGGAAGGTGCCCATGTCACAGATCAACTCCATTCTCGTCGGCGCGCCCATGGATTGCGGCAAGCGCCGCGCAGGGTGCCTGATGGGCCCCGACGCCTACCGCACCGCCGGTCTGGCCAAAGCGCTGACCGATCTGGGCCACAGCGTCGAGGACCGCGGCAACGTGGCCCCCCGCCCCTTTTCCGAAACAGGCGCAGGCCACATCCACGCGCTGAACGAAACCATCGCCTGGACGCAGAGCCTGGCAGAGGCGTCGGAGGCCGCCCTGCAGGACGGATTGCCCATCTTCATGGGCGGCGATCATGCGCTGTCGCTGGGGACCGTGCTGGGTGCCGCGCGCCACGCCGCCAAGATGGGCAAGCCGCTCTTTGTTCTATGGCTGGATGCGCACACCGACTATCACACGCCGCAAAGCACCGCCTCGGGCAACCTGCACGGCACCCCCGTGGGTTTTATTGCGGGCCGCGCCGGGTTCGACGGCTTTCCTGCGGTCGACCACCCTGTGCCGCACGAAAACATCTGCATGATCGGGCTGCGGTCGGTGGACGCCGCCGAACGCGCCGATCTGGAAGGCACCGATGTCACCTATGTCGACATGCGGGCCATTGACGAAACCGGCATCGCCACGCCGCTGGCAAAGTTTCTGGGGGCAGTGGCAGCGGCGGGCGGGCATCTGCACGTGTCGCTGGATGTCGATTTCCTCGACCCTTCCGTGGCCCCTGCGGTGGGCACCACCGTGCCGGGGGGCGCCACTATACGCGAGGCGCATCTGGTGATGGAGATGCTGCACGACAGCGGTCTGATGACCTCGCTTGATCTCGTGGAACTCAACCCGTTCCTCGATGAACGCGGGCGGACCGCCCAGTTGATGGTGGACCTTACGGCCTCGGCCCTGGGCCGCCGCGTCTTTGATCGCCCCACACGGGCTTTTGGCTGATATATCGGAACCTTAGATGACAAACCTCACCCCATCCGACAAGGCGCTCGTGCCTTTCGTCTCCGTGGATCACATGATGCAACTGATCCATCACATCGGTCTGCACGACGCCCTGCGCGGGCTGGCCGACTATATCGAAGCCGACTTTCGCCGCTGGGAGCTGTTCGACAAGACCCCGCGCGTGGCCTCCCATTCCACCGAGGGCGTGATCGAACTGATGCCGACCTCGGACGGCGAGGTTTACGGCTTTAAATACGTCAACGGCCACCCCAAGAACACCGCCGACGGGTTGCAGACTGTCACGGCCTTTGGCCTCTTGGCGGATGTTGGCACGGGGTATCCGGTTCTGCTGTCTGAAATGACCATGCTGACCGCCCTGCGCACCGCCGCCACATCGGCGCTGGTGGCACGGGTGCTGGCCCCTCGGGGCTCGAAAACCATGGCGATGATCGGCAACGGCGCGCAGTCGGAGTTCCAGAGCCTTGCCATGCAGGCGATCGTGGGCGTGGATCACATCCGGCTTTACGACACCGACCCCGCCGCCACCGGGAAATGCGCGCGCAATCTGGACGGCGCCGGGCTGACCGTGACCTGCTGCGCCAGCGCCGAAGAGGCGATCGAGGGCGCGCAAATCATCACCACCTGCACCGCGGACAAGCAATATGCCACCATCCTGACCGACAACATGGTCGGCGCGGGCGTGCACATAAACGCCATCGGCGGCGATTGTCCGGGCAAGACGGAACTGGCCCCCGCGATCCTGCAACGCTCTGACATCTTTGTTGAATACCCGCCCCAGACCCGGATCGAAGGCGACATCCAGCAACTGGATCCGGATCATCCCGTGACCGAGTTCTGGGAGGTCCTGACCGGCGCCAAACCGGGCCGCACGTCCGATCGCCAGATCACCCTCTTTGACAGCGTGGGCTTTGCCATCGAGGATTTCAGCGCCCTGCGGTTCGTGCGTGACCGGATCAGGGGCACCGCGTTCTATCACCCGCTCGACCTGTTGGCCGATCCCGACGACCCCCGCGACCTCTACGGGATGCTGATGCGCGCGAAGGGATAGATCTGGGCTTGAGACGTCTTTGCTTCGGTTATGCAGACGAAGTTGCCGTTGGCTACAAATTGTCGATTGGCGGTTTTTCTGTCAGATCCGTAGAATTGGGCCGCTGACGACTTCACAAAACCTGCGTTAACGCCCGATCCCCGCATACTCTTTTCAGCCCCCGGACTGAGGGTTCCAAATACATCATCACCGATTGCGCACAAATATTCCACAAAGCTGACACGGATGCCGCCTAGCGCACAATTGAGCAAATCTGCATGGCTTTAAGGAACGACATCATGCCATCAACTTTCTGGGCAAGAACGGATAGCGGCACCGCCAACAACCCAGCTTTGAACCTGAAAGGCGACGCTGCTGTTGAGATTACTTTTGTTGCTTCGGGCGGAAGCGGTGACTTGTTCCTGGAGCAGCCTGCGGGCGGTGGTGTAGATCCTGACACACAGATTTCGATCGGTGGCACAAGTTATGACTTCACCTTCGAACTGAGCGGCACCCTTCCAACCAGAAACAGCGATGGCGCCCAACAAGTTCCCGATCAATTACAAGGGTCGGTTGTCTATATTGTCACGGTGCAAGACTACCCCGCTGCAGGCGACACAACACGTTTGGCATTTTTGCCGGAAGAAACCGCGACGCAGACTGAAATGGACTCGTTCGGAAATGGAGCAATCGACATACAGGGTGTTGATGAGACCCCTGCGCCTGGTCCTGTTTGCTTTGCAGGAGGAACAAAGATCCTGACGGCCCATGGCGAAGTTCTGGTAGAAGAACTGCAGGAAGGCGATATGGTTGTCACGCTTGATGATGGACCAATGCCGATCCTGTGGATTTCGAGTTCCAGGATGTCGTGGCCGCTGGAGTCGAGCAGCAGCAAACCCATCAAAATTTCCGCCGGTGCGCTTGGCCAGAACTTGCCACTGCGTGACCTCGTTGTATCACCCCAGCATAAGGTGCTCCTGACGAAAGACCGTACATTTGACGGCCTTCCAGAACAGCAGTTTCTGGCACCTGCCAAGGGCTTGCTTTCGTGGCCGGGTGTTCGGTTAATGAAAGGCAAGCTGGATGTCGTGTACTACCACATCCTGTTGGCAAAACATTCCATACTGTTCTCAGATGGCTTACCCTCTGAAAGCTTCTATCCCGGACCGTGTGCACAAAAGATGTTGAAACAGCATCAGCGCGCCGAGATCTTGGCTCTGTTTCCAGAACTGGCGAACATGCATAGTTCGGGATACGGCCCGCAGGCACGCCGTTGTATGACTCGTAAGGAAACTGAAGAGTTGGCAGCAAAACGGGACCAACGCGTTCTGCTGGCAAAGGCGGCTTGATTTTCGCACTCCCACAAGTGAAAATCGGGTTGTATTGGTTGCGAGACCCAATCCTGCCATCAACTTCTGCTTTCGAGAACGCTGACATTCGTTGTCGCCGGCAATGAACGCAAGACGGGGCGCCGCGCGGTCCTTCACCACCGAAACGCCAAGCGCTAAGCCTCCAGTTCGGCATCCCAATACAGGAAGTCCATCCAGCTGTCGTGCAGGTGGTTGGGCGGGAATTTGCGGCCCATGTTGCGCAACTCTTCCGCTCCCGGTTGGCGCGGGGGTTTGCGCAACGAAAGCCCCGTGCGGTGCAGCGCCCTGGACCCTTTGCGCAGGTTGCACGGGCTGCAGGCGGCCACCACGTTCTGCCAACTGGTCACCCCGCCGCTGGCGCGCGGCACCACGTGGTCAAACGTCAGATCACCCTTGGACCCACAGTACTGGCAGCGGAATTCGTCCCTCAGAAACAAATTAAAGCGCGTGAAGGCCACGCGCTTTTGAGGTTTGACATAGTCCTTGAGAACAACAACCGACGGTATCCTGATCTCGGTGCTGGGGCTTCGGACCACCTCGTCGTATTCGGCGACGATGTCCACCCGGTCGAGCCAGGCCGCCTTGACCGCTTCCTGCCATGGCCAGAGCGACAGCGGGTAATAACTGAGCGGTCGGTAATCCGCATTCAGCACCAGCGCCGGGTGGTGTTTCAGCGCATTGGGGCTGCGCGTAAATTCCGTTCTGAAGTCGCCGTCCATTGTCTGTTCGCACCTCAACCGTTCCGCGTCCGGTCCAGCGGGACAACCCCGCCGATGGCTTGACTATATCTCGTGGTTTGAGGGTTTCAAGCCCTTGTTGAACCACAAGATGTCGCCTGTTTCGCAGGTGGTTTTCGTAACAGGGAAATGACGCGGTTCAACGGTACCTGTGCAAGACCTCGGCAGCCGCAGACTGACGGTTCAATTTGAACACCAAAAGCCCGGGTTGCTAGGCTTAGAACCCCAGCTTGTCGCGCATGAAGGCCAGCGAAACGCTCAGACCATCAGGTGCGATGCCGTGGCCGGTGCCTTTCATCACGTGGGCATAGACGTCCTGCCATCCCGCCTCTTGCAGCGCCTCGGCGGCCTGCGGCAGCGATTGTGGCGGCACCACGTCGTCCTGATCGCCATGCACCAGCAAGACCGGCGGGCGGCTGACCACCTCGTCGGCCAGAACTTCGGGGTTGAGCAGACGGCCCGAAAACGCAACGACCCCCGCCACCGCATCCTCGCGGCGCGGAGCCACGTGCAACGACATCATCGTACCTTGGGAAAAGCCAAAGAGGACCACCTGTTCGGGCAACACGTCCTCGTCCACCATCAGCGCATCCAGAAAGGCATTGAGGTCCTCGACCGCCGCGCGCATGCCGCGCTCGGCCTCTTCTTCGCTGCTGCCATCGATCCAGGGGATCGGGAACCATTGGAACGCGCCGGGCATTCCGTCGATGGTTTCGGGCGCGTCGGGGGCCACGAACAGCGTGTCGGGCAGATGATCGGCCAGCGGATCGGCCAGCCCCAAAAGGTCGGCCCCGTTGGCGCCATAGCCATGCAGGAACACCACGATGGAGCGCAGATCGCCCGATTTGGGCGCGCGCCGCCCTGCATTAAGTACCCGTGTCATCTGATCCCTTCCCTGCCTTGTGCCACCCGGTAGTATGCAAAGAGCAGGCGCGCTGCAACCGACCGCCATGGCTGCCACGATGTGGCCATCTCGCGCAGGGCGGCGGGCTTGGGCCGCTCCGGCAGATCGTATAGATGCCGCGCGGCCTCTTGCAGGGCCAGATCACCCGGCGCAAAGACATCCGCCCGCCCGAGCGAGAACATGGCGTAGATCTCGGCGGTCCAGACGCCGATGCCCTTGACCGCCACCAGCCTGTCGATCACCTGCGCATCAGGCAGGGCGCGCAGGGCGGCGTAATCCAAGCCCGCCTCGGCCAGCGCCTGGGCATAGGCGATCTTCTGACGGCTCAGCCCCACGGCGCGCAGCCCGTCGTCGCCCGCCGCCCGCACCGCGCCGGGCGTCGTCAGCCCTGCCGCCTCGATCCGCGTCCAGATCGCCGCGGCGGAGGCTGTGCTGACCTGTTGGCTGACGATGGCGCTGAACAATTGCGCAAAGCCGTCCGGCCTGCGCCGCAACGGCAAAGGCCCGGTCAACGCATAGGCGCGGGCCAGATGCGCATCCACAGAGGCCAGCCACGCGGCCCCTTCGGCCACATCCGCGTCCGTCTCGATGATGCGGCCCACGCTCACAGGGCGTCCGCCCATGCGGTGACATCCTGCAACGATGACAGGTGTAAGCCCTCGGGCGCAGGGGGACGCGCCAGCATGATCATCGGAAGGCCCATGGCGCGCGCGGCATGTACCTTGGACACGCTGGCATCTCCGCCGGTGTTGCGAAAAAGCACGGCATCGATGCGAAGCTCTGCAAACAGAGCCTCTTCCTCGGCCTGCGTGAACGGTGGGCTGCCAAAGACGAAACTGGCGTTTTTCAGCATGGGTGAATGGGCATGGCGGGTGTTCTGGCGCACCAGCAGATGCCCGGGATGGCCCCGCAACCCCGGCAACAGGGCGCGGCCCACATTGGTAAAGACACGCGGATAGGGTGCAATGGCCGCGCGCGCAGCGTCGATGTCCGCCACGTCCCGCCAGTCATCGCCCGGTGCGGCGCGCCACGCAGGTCTGCGCAGGTTGGCATAAGGCACACCCGGCCCGGCACAGGCCGCAGCGGCATCGGCGCTGATTGCCGCCTCAAAACCGTGCGAGACATCCAGCAGATGCGTGGCTGACACAGTGCGCAGGATGTCCGCGAAACCCAAGGCACCAAGGTCCTTGGGATAGAGTTCCGGGATGTCCGGCGCTGGCCCCTCGGGCCGCACGCCCGTCCAGATCACGCCAACAGCCTTGTTGCCAAGTGCTTGAAGAACGGCGTGGGTTTCTCCCGCGCCGCCCAGCACCAGCACCCGTGTATTTGTCGCCGACGGCCCCATGTCGCCACCTTATCGCCCTGCCCCCGAGCTTCAAGCACTTGCCGCCACCTGCGATGCCCGTTACGCATCGCCCATGACCCACGTCGATGATACCCGCGCCAAGCGCAACGTGGCCGTTCTGGTGGCTGCCCAAGCCTTCCTTGGCTCTCAAATCACCATGATTTTCGTGATCGGTGGATTGGCCGGCCAACAGCTTAGCCCCTATGTCTGCTTGGCGACCTTGCCGATCTCGATGATCGTGTTCGGGTCGATGACCACAGCACCCTGGCTGTCTACGATCATGCAGCGGATGGGCCGGCGCACGGGCTTCTACATCGGCGCGCTTGGTGGGCTGATAGGGTCTGCGGTCTGTGCCTATGCGCTGACGTTGGGCAGTTTCTGGGTCTTCCTGCTGGGCAGTTACCTGACCGGCATCTACATGTCATCGCAGGGTTTTTTCCGCTTTGCCGCCGCCGACACGGCCTCGGACGCGTTCCGGCCCAAGGCGATTTCATATGTCATGGCCGGGGGCCTCCTGTCGGCCATCATCGGCCCGCAATTGGTGGCCTACCTGTCCGGCACGTCGCCCGATGCCACGGTCATGCGCTATTTCCCGGTCTACATCGCGGCCATGGTTCTGAACGTGCTGGGCATGGCGCTCTTCGTGTTTCTCGACATTCCCAAACCGCCCGTACCCACCGCCGAGTCGCCCGCGGGCCGCACCCGGTGGGAGCTGCTGACCACCCCGCGCATCGCGGTGGCGGTGATCTGCGCGATGGTGTCCTATGCGTTGATGAACCTCGTGATGACCTCGACACCGCTGGCGGTTGTGGGATGTGGGTTCGCGGTGGCCGATGCGTCCAACGTGGTCACCGGCCACGTGCTGGCGATGTTCGCCCCTGCCTTCTTTACCGGCCACCTGATCGCGCGGTTCGGCGTGGAAAAGATCATGGGGCTGGGCATTGCCATTCTGGGGGTGGCGGGCATCGTCGCCTTGCAGGGCGTGGCCCTGCCCAACTTCTTCTTGGCTTTGATCCTGCTGGGGATCGGCTGGAACTTCGGGTTTATCGGTGCCACCACCATGCTGGCAGGCGCCCATGAACCGCACGAGCGTGGCCGGATGCAGGGGTTGAACGACCTTCTGGTCTTTGGCGGCGTGACGCTGGCCTCGCTCGCATCGGGCGGGTTGATGAACTGTTCGGGTGGCAGTGCTGTTGACGGCTGGGCCGCGGTCAATATCGCGATGATCCCCTTTCTGGTGCTGGCCGGAGGATCGCTGATCTGGCTGGTGCTGCGTCCTCAGACCGCGCGCGCCTGATCACCACCGCCCGCTGAGCGCCGCCCAGACGCGGGCAAATGGCGCGTCTGCCTGCGGCAACTGGCCCGCGCTGACACGGGCCGGGTTTCGGATGGCCGCGCGCAAGGTGGTGTCTGTTCCGGCCACGCCCCAGAGCGCCGGTGCCGCCGCCCGTTCGATATGTCCCCGCTTGGCCCGTGCCGCGTGCAGCCGGTCAAGGGCCTCCTGCGCCAGTGCCTTCACCCCTGCCCCCGTGCCATCGACCAGCGGCACGCGTTTGGCGGCCTCCAACGCGGGGATGGCGCGCAGCCATGCGGCCACGCCCGCGGCATAGGCCGCATCGCGCACCACGGATTCATCCGCCTGCCCCAAACGGCGCGCGGCCACCACCATCAGGTGCCCTGCCGTCTGGTTGATGTAACGCTCCATATCCGCCTGATCCTCGAACGGATCGCGGTAGATGTCCCAGCGCCGCGCGGCCACCAGTTCATCCAGCAACGTGGCATCGTCGGGCGTTATCACACGGGCCAGCGGTATCGTGACCTCGTGGCGGCGCACATCGCGCGCTTCGGTGATCTCCTCCAGCGCATCGCGCCACCATTGCAGACGCATTTCGGCGATCATCGCTTCCTGCGTCACCCAAGGTGCGCGCGCCACCTCAGCGTTGAAGGCATACAGCGGAAACAGGATGGGCCGTGCCGCGACCGGGGCCGCCATGACCGCGCGAAACCGCACAGGGTCCGCGCGCTCAACCAGCGCGGCACAGGCGGTCACATCGGTGTCAAAGTGCATCCAGCAGTTCTTTCATCTCGGCCAGGGTTTCGGGGGCGTCCACAATGCTCAGGTGGCTGTGCCCCGGCACCACCACATAGCGCCCCTTGCCCGTCACGTCACCCATCAGCGGCGCGAATTTCGACGCGACAAAGGCTTCGTCCTCGGCCCCGACCATCAGTGCAAAGCGTGGCAAGCCGGCGACATCCTCAAGATAGGCCCGCCGGGGCGCGAAAGACGTGTTCAAACGGTAGGAATAGGCCCTGGTCGCGGTGTGGCCCAGCGGGCCGTCCAGAACCGCGCGTGGCATGTCGAACTGGATGATTGTCAGGTGGTTCAAGGCCCGGATGCGCGCCATGTTCAGCATCGCAATCCCCGCGATGCGGCGCACGAGAACATGCGCCCACCCGCCCGAACTTGGCCGCGTCGTGGGCGCATCGTGCTGCAGGAAAGGCGCCATCAGAACCGCCCCGTCCATCAGTGCAGCGTGACGCCCCCCCGCCATGCGCACCACCAGCCCCCCGCCCGAAGAATGGCCCGCCATCAGCACCTTTTGCCCCGGCGCGCGTGTGGCTGTGATGAGGTCGGCCAGATCATCCTCGAACTGCCCGATATAGTCGATGTCACCGCGCCGCCCGGGTGCAGCCCCATGGCCGCGCAGGTCGGGCACGATCACCGAGGCATGGGTTTGCAAGGCCTGGGCCAACCCGCGAAACTGCATGCCGTGCCAGCCCGATCCATGCACCAGCACCACCAGCGGGGCCGCATCGGGACCCGCGTAGCGTCGCACTTGCAGGGCGTGGCCGTCGCGCATCGACACCGCGACCGTGTTCGGCAAACCATCCAGATCAGCCTGAAGACTGTGTGCGAAATCAAGACCACCGCTGCCCGCCATGGACACGGGCCGTTGCGACAGGATCAGGCCAAGCGCAATGGCCAGGGGGATGGCAAGGCTCAGCGCCACGATGGGGACAAGTTTGGCCAGCATGTCTATTCCAGCTCGAAAAGGTCGTGCACGCTGACCTCAAGCTCCTGCGCGATCTTCAGCGCAAGCAGGGTGGACGGCACGAAGACCGAGTTTTCGATTGTATTGATGGTCTTGCGCGACACACCGCACCGCGTGGCCAGTTCGGCCTGAGTCAGCCCCTGCGCGCTGCGCACGGCTTTCAAGGACACCTTCAACCCTGTCACTGCACCAGCGCCTCGTAAGTCACGAACAGCAAAGGATTACTTGAGAACGCAATGTAACATCAAGGTTACTTTTTGCTCAGGTCCCGGATCAGCTTCCACCGGATCGCATCGCAAAGCGCCTCGAAGGAGGCGTCGACGATGTTCGCGCTGACGCCAACCGTGGACCACCGCTGGCCCTGCGCATCCTCGCTGTCGATGATCACGCGGGTCACGGCCTCGGTCCCGCCTTGGGTGATGCGGACCTTGAAATCCACCAGGCGCATGTCTTCGAGGTGGGCGGAATATTGACCAAGGTCCTTTGCCAGCGCCTTGGACAGCGCATTGACCGGACCACGGTCGCAGCCTTCTGCGTCCATGCTTTCGCTGACCGACAGGCGCTTTTCACCATCCACTTTGACGACGACCACTGCCTCGGACAGGCTGACGATGCGGTTGTACTTGTTCTTGCGCCGCTCGACCGTCACCCGGTAGCGTTTGACCTCGAAGAGCTCGGGCATCTGCCCCAGTTCGTCACGTGCCAACAACTCAAAGCTCGCCTGGGCCGTGTCGTAGCTGTAGCCTTCGGCTTCGCGCGCCTTGATCCGATCGAGGATGCGGACAAGGGCCGGATCACCCTTTTCCACGTTCAGCCCCATGCCGGTCAGCCGTTCGCGCAGGTTGGATTGCCCGGCCTGGTTGGACATTGGAATGATGCGTGCATTGCCGACCGTAGCGGGGTCGATGTGTTCATAGGTCGTCGGGTCCTTGGCGATCGCACTGGCATGTAACCCTGCCTTGTGCGCAAAGGCGCTGGAACCGACGAAAGCGGCCTGTTTCATCGGCACCCGGTTCAGGATTTCATCAAGCATCCGGCTGGTGCGGGTCAGCCCTGCAAGTGCTGCATCCGTGACCCCGGTTTCAAACTGGCTGGCATAGGGTTCTTTCAGCTTCAGGATCGGGATCAGCGTCGTGAGATTGGCGTTGCCACAGCGTTCGCCCAGCCCATTCAGCGTGCCTTGAATTTGGCGCGCGCCCGCGTCCACTGCGGCCAGCGAACAGGCCACCGCGTTTTCGGTGTCGTTGTGGGTGTGGATCGCCAGATGGTCGCCCGGAATGCCCGCCGCGATGACCTCGGCGGTGATGCGGCCCACATCGGCAGGCAAGGTGCCACCGTTGGTGTCGCAGAGCGCGATCCACCGTGCGCCTGCATCGTAGGCGGCGCGGATCGCCTCAAGCGCGTAGTCCGGGTTGGATTTGTAGCCGTCAAAGAAGTGTTCGGCGTCAAAGATGGCCTCGCGCCCCTGCGCCACCAGATGGGCGATGGATTTGGCGATGTTGTCGGTGTTTTCCGCCTGTGTGATGCCCAGCGCCGTTTCGACGTGGAAATCATGGGTCTTGCCCACGAGGCACACGGCAGGTGTGCCTGCGTTCAGCACCGCGGCCAGCACATCGTCGTTTTCCGCCGACATGCCGTTGCGCTTGGTCATGCCGAAGGCAGTCATGGTGGCGCGGGTCTGGGGTGCGGCGTCGAAAAAGGCGCTGTCGGTGGGGTTGGCCCCGGGCCAGCCGCCTTCGATATGGTCCACGCCCAGCGCGTCGAGGGCGCGGGCGATCTGCTGCTTTTCCTCGGTCGAGAATTGCACGCCTTGGGTTTGCTGCCCGTCGCGCAGGGTGGTGTCGAAGAGGTAGAGGCGTTCGCGGATCATCGGCTGGCCTCCGCCCGATATTGAGTTGCACCAAAGACGCATGGCGTTGAGGGCAGCCCCCGGCCGCGGGCGGGGGTGAAGCCCCCGCCCATGGGGGCGGTCGGGGGCTGCCCGGCGTACCGCCGGGCGGATCGTTTACACTTATTGCCCAGCAACATCACAGCCCCTCCAGCTTCGATGGGTCGAAATCAGGCCCCGGCACAAGGTCCACCGTTTCCTTGGTCATGCGCACTTCGACGCCTGCGGCGACAAGCATCGATTTGATCGTGTCCACAGCAGCAAAGTCTTTCGTTTCCATTGCTGTGGTACGCGCGCCAAGAAGCGCAGTCGCATAGTCAGAAAGATCGACATCAATCGTTTTCGCCCATTCCGGCAACGTCGCTTCAAGAAAGCCCAAAAACTGAAGCGACGATTTGAGCTTTGCATCTTCACCAGATTGCGAAAAACGGTGCATTTCGGTGAGGGCATTGGCGGTGTTCAGATCGTCGGCAAGCGCTTCGACAATTGACAGCGGCGTGCCAACCTCATCTGGGATCGCAGCCTGCGCATACCACTTGCGCAAAGTCGCTTCCGCCTCCGCCCGCTTCTTCTCTGTCCAGTCCATCGGCTTGCGGTAATGCGTGCTCAGCATCACGAAGCGGATCACCTCGCCCGGCACGCCTTGGTCCAACAAATCACGCACGGTAAAGAAATTGCCCAGGGACTTGGACATCTTCTTGCCCTCCACCTGCAACATCTCGTTGTGCATCCAGTAGCGTGCAAACCCGTGGCCCGCGCACCGCGACTGCGCGATCTCGTTCTCATGGTGGGGAAAGGTCAAATCGTTGCCGCCGCCGTGAATGTCGAACTCCGCCCCCAACAGATCATAAGCCATGGCGGAACATTCAATGTGCCAGCCCGGACGCCCCCGGCCCCATGGGCTGTCCCAACCGGGCAGATCGTCGCCTGATGGTTTCCACAGCACGAAATCCATCGGGTCTTCCTTGTAGGGTGCGACCTCGACCCGCGCGCCCGCGATCATGTCGTCAACCGACCGGCCCGACAGCTTGCCGTACTCTGCATATTTGCGCACCCGGAACAGCACGTGACCGTCCTTGGCATAGGCATATCCGTCCGCGATCAACCCTTCGATCATCGCCACCATCTGCGGGATGTAGGCCGTGGCGCGCGGCATCGCATTGGGTTCCAGCGCGCCCACGGCGGCCATATCGTCCAGAAA
>CBFHND010000015.1:0-72560 GCA_965657085.1 uncultured Paracoccaceae bacterium | reverse complement strand
GTTTCAGTAAATAAGTAGTGTAAATACAAAGGAGTTGAGGAATGCCAAAAAAACTATCGATTGTTCGTTTCAAACCCAAGCCTGAATGTTTTGATGAATTCTTGCAAAATATCCAAGACTGGCACGCTCAAGCGTTCGCTGATGGTGACCACCGTCTAATGCGGACTAAAGAGGAAGTTGTTGCTATAGTTGTTAGAGACAGCGAAATGCTAGACGAAAATATCAAACGTGGGGTAAATTGGTTAGACAGCCAAAGACCTCTCTTGCAAGAATACAATGCTGTAGATCGTCACACGATGCCCATAACAGGCGATCTCGTAGTCTAGCATTAGATCGACTCGTCATATTTTTAGTACTGAAATTGGCCACGTCGGTGTGTGGGACCTCCTAACACCCACGGTGTTGGTAACTACACCAATCGTGTCCCAAACCACGTCCGCCCAAAAAAATCCGCCAACACAGTGTTCGCAACACAGCACTAGCCAACACAGTGTTCAACACCGTGATTCAGCGCCTAAAATATCGAGCAACACGTCAAAAAGTGTGTGTTTGGTGTGTTTTTGAAAAACACAACTTAAGCGTGTATGGCGCTCTGCTAAGTCATTGATATTGCTTGTAAAATGGTGCCCGGGGGCGGAATCGAACCACCGACACGAGGATTTTCAATCCACTGCTCTACCCCTGAGCTACCCGGGCACGGGTCACTGCGATGCAGTCGGGTGAGCGGGTTCTAGGACCTTGCGCGGATAGTGTCCAGAGGCTTTTTGCCGTTGATCCTCAATGAGGTTTGCGCGCCTCGCGTTCGGCTTCGTCCATGGCGCGCTCCATGTCTTCGGGATCATTGGACGGCACCGCGTAATCCCCGCCCAGCCAGCGTGCCAGATCGACATCCGCGCACCGGCGTGAACAGAACGGGCGGTAGGCGGGGGCCGTGTCCTTCTTGCAGATCGGACACGTCATGTTGCGACCTCGGACAGGGCGACACGGGCGCGTTTGCGTTGCAACTCAAAGTGGCCCAGCGGTGTCCAGCCCACCAGGGTCGTGTCAATCGTGTCACTGCGGAAGGCGCCGCGCAACGCGTTCTCAAATGCGCGGCGGTCCTTTTTGGGCATGGGCGCGAGGTCCAGAACGATTTGTCCGCCCAGACCGCGCACCCGCAAAGCGGACGGCAAGGCCCGTGCGGCGGCCATATTTGCCTTGATCCCTGCGGCCAGGGACGCATCGGCGCCGGTGTTGACGTCCACGGCCACCAGCGCACGCGTCGGCTCCACGAACATCGATGCGCCGCCCCCCAGAGACACCTGCGGGTTCATGGCGCCATCGATCGCATCCAGCACGCCCATGGTGTCAAAGCATCCGTCCTCGGTCACCACCTCGGCCGGGTCGGTCCAGTCGCGCCACGCCAGGATGTGGGGGCCATCGCCTTCACTCAAAACCTCTGCGGTGTCGCCTGTGTCGGCCAGCACTTGCGCGGCCAGATCGGCCATGACGACTATGTCTTCGGCGATATCCCCGGCATCCGCACCATCGCAACACGAGCGCAGGATCAATCCCATTTCGCGCCCCTCCATCGCCTCGTGGGCGATCTCCAGCAACTGATCACGCAAATCGTCATCGCGAATGCTGCGCGAAATGTTCAGACCCGGCGCATCCGGAGTGACAATCGCATAGCGGCTCTTGAACAGCAGCTTTTGGGTGACTGGAATAGCCTTGCCCGGCTCTGCAAATCCTGTGACCTGCACCAGAAGCGTCTGACCGGGGGACAGCCCCTTGACCTGACGCAGGAACGCGCTGCCATCGGGGATCTTGAGAAACATGCCCCCCTGCCCTTTGACGGGCCTGTCAGCCACGGCGCGGTAGATCGTGCCGGGGCGCGGTGCATCGCTGTCGATCAGAAGATCGTCAAGTTTGCCGTCGACCATCAGGGCCGCAGCCTCGCGCCCTCCGACTTGATCCAGCAGGATGGTATTGCCCTTCATGTCACGCTCCAGACCGGGAGGCCCGCCGCCATGAGCAGCCCCGCAGTTTCCGTCAATGGCAGGCCTACGATGCCGGTGAAGGACCCGGAGATCCACGGGATCAACGCCCCGGCAGGCCCCTGAATGCCATAACCGCCCGCCTTGCCCTGCCAATCGCCTGTTGCAAGGTATCCCCGCACCTCGGATGTGCTGAGCGTTTTCATGCGCACGGTGCTGACCACATCGCGTTGCCACAGTTGTTCGCCCTTGCGCACGGCCACGGCCGTGATCACGCGATGACGGCGGCCCGACATCATCCGCAAAAACGCCTCGGCCTCGGCCGCATCCGCGGGTTTGCCCAGAATCCTGCGGCCCAGCGCGACAGTGGTGTCTGCGCACAGCACCACATCATCCGCGTCCGCAGGCACAGCCGCTGCTTTTTCGGCTGCCATACGGACGCAATAAGGTCGCGGGAGTTCGCCCTTGCGCGGGGTTTCATCGATATCAGGCGCGCGCACGTTATCCGGCACAACGCCAATTTGCCCGAGCAGCTCAAGCCGCCTCGGGCTACCCGATCCCAGGATAAAAGCCACTTGGGCTTTACTTGAAGCGGTAGTTGATCCGACCTTTGGTCAGATCGTAAGGTGTCATTTCGACTTGCACCTTGTCGCCAGCCAGAACACGGATGCGGTTTTTGCGCATCTTGCCTGCCGTGTGTGCGATGATCTCATGGCCATTTTCTAGCTCGACCCGAAACGTCGCATTGGGCAGGAGTTCCTTCACGACACCGGGAAATTCGAGCGTATCTTCCTTGGCCATGGTCTCTCCTTTATCAAACCGTCTGCTTTCAGAGGCAGACGCGGCACTAAATGCGCCCAATGGGGCCTGTTTTCAAGGGCTATTCACGTAAGGTCGCGAATTGTGGCGGGTTTGTCGCGTCCCTGTTGCGCGCGCCAGTCGCGTCGGTTGAGGACGGTGCCATCGGCCCGCGCCTGTGCGATGGCCTCCAGATCAACGTCGGCATAGGTCCATCCCGGCGCATTCAGCGCGCCCAGGGCCAGAATGCCATCTTCCGGAAAGCCAACGTCCGGCGGGCCAAAGACCCCTCCGGCCCCCACGGATACATCCACCGCCTCGGACCACGCGGCATCGCCCACCACCGAAGACATCACCGTAACGCACTGATTTTCCAGAGCCCGCGCCATGGCCCCGATGCGCACGCGCCAATAGCCAGCGGCGGCCTCGGTCACGGACGGGACAAGAATGATATCGGCCTCGGACAAGGCCCGCCCCAAAATCGGAAACTCCGCATCATAGCAGATCAGAACGCCGATCCGTCCAAGGCTTGTGTCGAACAGCTGCAGCGGATCACTGCCCGGTGCCACGTCCCAAACTTCGGCCTCGAACCGGGTCATGATCTGCTTGTCCTGAACGCCGACCGCGCCACCGGGCGCAAACAACCGCGCGCGGTTGACGGGGCGATGGCCCGCCTGCGGCACACAAGGGGCGGATGCCGCAAGGATATGTACGCCGAATTGCCCCGCCAGATGGGCATGCAAGGCATCCGCATCAGGCAATCGGTCAGATACCGCATGCAAGGACGCTTCGAGATCGCCCGCCACGTCCAGACCGGCAAGCGTAGCCAATTCCATTGCCCCGTATTCAGGAAAGACCAACAGATCAGCCCCTTCGCGCGCAGCCTGTTCCACCCATGTTGTGATCTTGTCTTCATAGGCCGCCCACCCTGTCAGCACATCAAGGGGATAGGCGGCGGTTGCGATCTTCATGGCAGGCGGCTCCGGTCGATTGGGCCTGTAGCATGAAGTCAACGGATTTATGGCGCAAGCGGTTTGAACAGGGCGCGCAAACGGTATGCAGATGTTGGCTTTTCGGATATCTCGAATAAAGACACTCCAATGAAACTTGACGAAATGCGGTCAAAGTTTCACAATTTCGAAAATCATAGGGGATTTCCATGCTGAGCAAAGGCGTCACATTACGCGGGCTTGAGGTGTTCGAGGCGCTGGCTGCCACCGGGTCGGTTGCACAGGCCGCGACGTTGACGGGCCTGAGCCAGCCAGCGGTCAGCCAGCAATTGCGCAACCTTGAAACCGCTCTCGACACCGATTTGATCGATCACGGCAAGCGTCCCATGCGCCTGACCCCTGCGGGGCACAGCTTTTTGATGCGGGCTGAGGCGGCGCTGGGACAGCTTCGGCTGGCACAAAGCGAATTGACCGTGATGGACCTGGCCCACCTCAGCGCGCTCAGCATCGGGCTGATCGACGATTTCGAAAGCGATCTGACGCCGCGCCTGATCACCGTGCTGGCCGACAGCCTGACCAAGTGCCGTTTTACCCTGATCACAGCGCCCAGTCACAAGATTCTCGAACAGGTGCAGGACAAGCGCCTGCACATCGCCATTTCCGCCAGTGCAGGCAACGTGATCGACGGTATCCTCGAATACCCGCTGGCGCGCGATCCCTTCATCCTCGTGGTGCCCAAGGGCAAGGTTGATCCGGACGGTGACATCATGCAGCAGTTGGGCGGCCTGCCGCTGCTGCGCTATGAACGCGAACAACTGATCGCCCGCCAGATCGAAGCACATCTGGCCCGCCAAAAGCTGGATTTCCCGGAGCGGTTCGAAATCGGCAGCCACCTGGCGCTGATGGCCATGGTGGCGCGCGGTCTGGGCTGGGCCATCACCACGCCCTTGGGATACATGCGCGCCGAACGCTTTCATGCAGAGGTCGATGTTCTGACGCTGCCGTTCAACCCCTTTGCGCGCACGATATCGCTGTTTGCCAGCACCGATTGGGCGGGCGAGGTGCCGGTAGATGTGTCTCACACCATGCGCCGCCTGATCCAGACGCATATGATTGATCCCGCGCTGACACAGTTGCCGTGGCTGGCGGGCGATCTGCGCGCGCTCGACGCCTGATCTGGACCTTCGCGCCTGTGACGTGCCAAACAGGGGCAAGGCATCACGAGGCGGGGGGTTCATGTCCAATATCGTTATTCTGACCGGCGCGGGTATTTCCGCCGAAAGCGGGCTTGGCACCTTTCGCGACGAGGGCGGTCTTTGGGCGCAGCACCGGATCGAGGATGTGGCCACCCCCGAAGGCTTTGCGCGCAACCCCAAACTGGTCGTGGATTTCTACAACGCCCGCCGCGCGCAATCGGCCGAGGCCACGCCGAACCCGGCGCACGAGGCGCTTGCCCGGCTTGAGGCCGAGCACAAGGGCGATGTGTTGATCGTGACGCAAAACGTGGATGACCTGCATGAAAAGGCAGGCGCGCAAAACGTCCTGCACATGCACGGTGCACTGAACTCTGCGCTTTGTGCGGCCTGCGACGCCCGGTGGCCTGCACCACTGGTGATGGAAGTGGGCCAAAGCTGTCCGCGCTGCGCGGCACCCACGGCACGGCCCGACATCGTGTGGTTTGGCGAAATCCCCTACGAGATGGACCGGATCGAACGGGCGCTGCAACGGGCGGACGTCTTTGCGGCCATCGGCACCTCAGGCAATGTCTATCCGGCGGCGGGGTTCGTGCAACTGGCGGGCCACTGTGGCGCGCAAACGGTCGAGCTGAACCTCGACCCCTCAGCCACGGTATCGCAATTCGAAGAGACCCGTTTCGGCCCGGCATCGCAAACCGTACCGACATGGGTCGAGGATGTGCTGAGCCGATAGGCCCAGCACACCCGCACAACCGGGGGGCGCGTTATTCGCCGTGTTTCATGGTCCCGTGGCCCATGCCGCCGTGATCGGCCTTGCGGTCGTTGTCGACGGGGATTTCGAAAACAATCTCGCCTGCCTGTTCAAAGACCAGCGTGACCGAGATCGTCTCGTCCTGCACCAAGGGCGCTGTCAGGCCCATCAGCATCACGTGATCGCCGCCGCGCTTCATTTCGTGCATCCCGCCTGCGGGCAGGGCGATGCCGCCTTCGATCTCGGTCATTTGCATCACGCCATTGCCCTTGTCGATATGCGTGTGCAACTCGACCCGCTTGGCCGCCTCGGACCGCGCGGCGATCAGGCGGTCATCGGTATCGGACGTATTCATCAGCGTCATGAAGGCCGCTCCGGTCGGTGCATTGGGGCGCGAGGATCGGGCGTATGGGTCCTTGACCATGATGCCATCGGCAAGGGCCGCCGACGTCAGGGCAAGCGTGGCCGCACCCGCGGCGAGGAAGTGTTTGAGTGACATGGGGTCACATCCTTTGTCTGTTGTGATCGGTCGTGAAATTGGAAGGGGATCAGACAGACAAGGGGGGGGCGCGCGCCTCAAAGGCAGAGTGCGGCGTGGTCGACATCAATGCGACCAGATGGGCGAAACACTCCTGACCCGAGGCGTTGCGCTGCGGCCTGGGCAGATCGCTTACCACCGCATCTTCGATCATTGAGACAACGGCGTCGGGGCAATAGACAGGCGGGTCGGTCGGCTGGCCCAGTTCGCCCAGGTAGACCATCACCGGGCCGGTGCCGGTGCAGATCACCATCTGTCCCGCCACATGGCCCGCCCCGCGCGCCATCGCCAGCGCGCTGCCGGTCAGGACCAGCAAGGCCATCAAAGTGGCAGAAATGAACGTGGACAACCTGTGTGTCATGGCAGCGACTTAAAAACAGCGGCACAGGGATGCAATGCGCCAAAACGAAGCGACCCCGCCGAGGGTGTCCTCGGGCGGGGTCGCAAATTTCGCAATGCGAAAAAGATCAGGCCGCGGCGGCCTGGGCCTTGGCGATCTCTTTCTTGACCTTCAGTGCGTGCGCGGACAGCTCGGTGTCCTTGGCTTTGGCCAGGAACTTGTCCAGACCACCGCGGTGGTCAACGGTGCGCAGGGCAGCAGCGGAAATGCGGAAGCGGATCGCGCGGCCCAGTGTTTCGGACTGCAACGACACGTCGTTCAGGTTAGGCAGAAAGCGACGCTTGGTCTTGTTGTTGGCGTGGCTGACATTGTTGCCAGACATGGGGCCTTTTCCGGTCAGTTCGCAACGGCGCGACATGGGATCATCCTTTTGCTCTGGTCGCTGTCAGGGCGGTCCCCTCAACGACAATGAACGCCACCCACGGCAGCGTCCTCAAATTCGTCTGGTGGCAATAGGGGGAATCGCGCGTGTGGTCAAGCCGCAATGGAGGTGTTTTTCACGCATCCGCGCACCCTTCGCCGCAAGGTAAGATCGCCCGCGGGGTTGCGAGCGCCTTGGGCCACGGTCCAAGCTGGGTCAAGCCGCAACAAAGGATGCCCCAATGACCCAGCAGACCGTCACCGACATGATCGTCAACCGCGCCGATCTGAGCCAGACCGAGATTGTCACATCCACCCTGCCCGGCACCCTGCCGGATGGCCAGGCCACCCTGCGCATCGACAGTTTTGCGCTGACGGCCAATAACATCACCTATGCCGTGGCCCCGGATGCCATGGGTTATTGGAACTTCTTTCCCGTGGACCACGACGGCTGGGGCCGCGTGCCGGTCTGGGGTTTTGCCGAGGTCGTGGCCTCGACCCATCCGCAGGTCGCGGTGGGGCGGCGCGTCTACGGCTATTTCCCGATGTCCAGCCATCTGGTGATCGAACCCGGCAAGATCACCGACTACGGCATGATGGACATGGCCGCGCACCGCCAAGAGATGTCGCCGATCTACAACCAGTACAGTTTCGTGGATGCCGATCCCACCTATGCGCCCGATCAGGAGGCGCTGATCGCGCTGTTGCGGCCCTTGTTCACCACGTCTTTCCTGCTGGATGATCTGCACCGCGAGAATGACTGTTTCGGGGCGTCGCGGCTGCTTTTGTCGAGTGCATCGTCCAAGACTGCGATGGGCGTGGCCTTTGGCATGATGCGCGACAAACCTGCGGGGCTGGAAATCGTGGGGCTGACCAGTGCGGGCAACATGGCCTTCACCCAAAGCCTTGGCTGCTATGACAGGGTCCTTGCCTACGAAGACCTCGAAACGCTCGATGTGACGCCCACGGCCTTTGTGGATATGGCAGGCGATGCGGACCTGTTGCGCCGGGTGCACAGGCACCTCGATGCAGCCCTCAAGAACAGCTGCCGCGTGGGCCTGACCCATTGGCAGAGTACGTCGAATTTTGTCGATGGGCTGACAGGCGGGCCCAAGCCTGCGTTCTTCTTCGCCCCCAGCTATGCGCAGGAGCGTATCGCCGCATGGGGCCGTGACGGGTTTCAAAAGCGTCTGGCCGCTGCCTCCGCCGCCTTTTTCGAAGGGGCGAAGGACTGGATGCAGGTCACGCACGGCGCTGGACCAGAAGCGGTACAGGCACAGTATAGCGAGATGTTGCAGGGCCGCATCGATCCGGCCAAGGGCCATATGCTGTCACTGACGGCCTAGGCCCTCCAGCATCCGCGCCGCCGCCACCGCCGGGTCAAGCGTGCCTTGCGCCACCTCTGCCCCCAGATCAGCCATCAGCGCGCGCGCGTCCGCCGTGTCCAGTTGCGCCAGAAGCGCCGCGCGCACGTCCTGTTCGAACCAGTATTGCGACTGCATGGCCCGGGTGCGGTCGAAATGGCCCTCCGCCTTGCGCCACGTATCCAGCTCCTGCATCGCGGCCCAGGCGTCGGTCATGCCTTGTTCTTCCAGCGCGGACACCATCATCGCCTTGGGGTATCCGTCCGGGTCCTGCGGGCGCTTGCGCAGCAGACGCAGCGCCCCGGCATAATCGGCGCACGTCCGCATGGCTGCAGGTTTCAGATCACCGTCGGCCTTGTTGACCAGAATGATGTCGGCCATCTCCATGATGCCACGTTTGACCCCCTGCAACTCATCGCCCCCCGCAGGTGCCAGCAACAGCAGAAACAGGTCCGCCATTTGCGCCACAACGGTTTCGGACTGGCCCACCCCCACCGTTTCGATCAGCACCACGTCGAACCCCGCCGCCTCGCACAGCGCCACCGCCTCGCGGGTGCGGCGCGCCACACCGCCCAGATGCGTCTGGCTGGGACTGGGGCGGATAAAGGCCGCGGGATCGCGGCTGAGCCGGTCCATCCGCGTCTTGTCGCCCAGGATCGACCCGCCCGACCGGGATGAACTGGGATCAACGGCCAGAACCGCAACCCGCGACCCCTGCGCGGTCAGCATCATGCCAAAGCTTTCGATGAACGTGCTCTTGCCCACGCCGGGTGTCCCCGACAGGCCGATGCGCAACGCCTGACGGTCGCGCGGCAGGGCTGCCAGCAGGGCCGCCGCCTCCGCCCGGTGATCCGCACGCGCGCTTTCGACAAGGGTGATCGCTCGGGCCAGCGCGCGGCGTTCCCCGGCCATGATCCGTTGGGCTGTGTCCTGAATGTCCATGCGCGCGCCTTTCCTCTGGTCTGGTTTTTCGGACCTCGCCGCAAGAATGTCCAGTGCTGGCGCTTGGCCTTGGGCGCGGATTGCCGGATAAGCGTGCCATGCGCCCTGTCCTGCCCATAGATGCCGTTCTGGATGATGTGACCGCCACGCTGGCCGCGCAGGGCCGTCTGGTGCTGCAGGCGCCCCCCGGCGCGGGCAAGACGACGCGCGTGCCGCTGGCGCTGCTTGAAGCGGGGTTTGCCGATCGCATCCTCATGCTGGAACCCCGCCGCCTTGCCGCCCGCGCCGCCGCAGAGCGCATGGCACAGACGCTGGGCGAGGCCGTGGGCGAAACCGTTGGCTATAGAATGCGCGGCCAATCCAAGGTCGGGCCGATGACCCGGATCGAGGTCGTGACCGAAGGCATCCTGACCCGCATGATTCAGAGCGATCCCGATCTGCCGGGTATCGGCACCGTGATCTTCGACGAATTTCATGAACGCAGCCTCAATGCCGATCTGGGCCTTGCCCTATGCCTTGAGGCGGCGGATGCCCTGCGCGACGACCTGAACATCGTGGTCATGTCCGCAACGCTGGATGCAGGTCCGGTTGCCGGGCTGATGGGCGCGCCGATGATCACCTCCGAGGGGCAGTCCTTCGAGGTGACGCCGCATTGGCTGGACCGACCGTTGGACAAATCGCAGCGGTTCGAGGGCGCGGTGGCCGATCTGGTGCGGGCGGCCTTGCGCGAACAGCAGGGCAGCGTGCTGGTGTTCCTGCCCGGTGAGGGCGAAATCAGGCGCGTACAGGCGTTGTTGGACGGGGCCGTGCCAGGCGATTGCACGGTGCATCCACTTTTCGGTGCCATGGATTTCGCAGCCCAACGTGCAGCGATCACCCCGGCAAAACACGGGCGCAAGGTGGTGCTGGCCACCTCCATCGCCGAGACATCGTTGACCATTGCCGACATCCGCATCGTGGTCGATGGCGGCCGGTCCCGCCGCGCGCGCTTCGATGCGGCCAGCGGTATGTCGCGGCTGGTCACTGAACGGGTCACCCGCGCCGAAGCGACCCAGCGCGCTGGCCGCGCGGGCCGGGTGGCTCCGGGCCATGCCTACAAGCTCTGGACACGGGGCGAGGATGGCGCGCTCGCAGCCTTTCCCCCCGCCGAGATCGAGGCGGGCGACCTTACCCCACTGGCGCTGGAACTGGCGATGTGGGGGGCCACCCCGGAGGCGCTCAAATTCCTGACGCCACCACATCCGGGCCGCTTTGGCGAAGCGCAGACGGTTCTGCAGATGCTGGGCGCGCTGGATGCCAAAGCCCGCATCACCGACCACGGTCGCGCGTTGGCGCGGGTGCCGCTGCACCCGAGACTGGCGCACATGCTGACAGTGGGCGGACCGGGTGCTGCCGAGGTCGCGGCCCTGCTGTCTGAACGCGACATCCTGCGTGGCACCGGTACGGACCTGCGGCAACGGGTGCAGGCCTTGCAGACCCCCGCCCGCTTTGGTGGCGTATTGCACCGGGGCGCGCTGGAGCGTGTCAAATCCGAGGCCAAGCGCCTGCGCCGGCTGGAACAGGGCAGCACCCGGCACAGCCTTGGTGCATTGGCCGCATTGGCCTATCCCGACCGCATCGGGCTGCGCCGCAAGGGTGATGCACCGCGCTATGTGTTGTCGGGGGGCAAGGGCGCGATCCTGCCCGAAGGCGATGCGCTGGCCGGGGCGCGGTTGATCGTCGCCACCGATCTGGACGGTGACCCGCGCGAGGCACGTGTCCGGCAAGCCGTGCAACTGGACGAAGGCGACCTGCGCGACCTCTTTGGCGACGCCATCGGTTGGCACGATCTGTGCATCTGGTCCAAGCGCGACAACCGCGTGCTGGCGCGTCAACAGGAACGCCTTGGCGCGCTGGTTCTGGAAGATCGCGCCTGGACGGACGCGCCCCCCGACGCCGTTGCCACTGCAATGCTGGAGGGCGTACGCCAATTGGGTCTACGCCCCAGCGCCAAGGCCGCGCGGTTGCTGGCACGCATCCGGCTGATGCAAGACGCAAGCGATTGGTCCGACGCGGCCTTGCTAGAAACGCTCGAAGACTGGTTGCTGCCGTTCCTTGCAGGCGTACGCAGCAGCGGCGACTGGAAAGCCTTTGACATCTCAGAGGCGCTGAATGCGCGGCTGGGATGGAACGGGATGCAGGCACTGGACCGGGCCGTACCGGGCAGTTTTACCACCCCCTTGGGCCGCAAAGTGCCAATTGACTACAGTGAAGCGGTGCCTCAGATCGCCGTGCGCCTGCAAGAGATGTTCGGCGTGACCGTGCATCCGCTGGTGGGCGGTCAGCCGCTGAAGATCACACTGCTGTCCCCGGCGCAGCGCCCCATCCAGATCACGATGGACCTGCCCGGTTTCTGGGCCAGCAGCTATGCGGATGTGCGCAAGGATATGCGCGGGCAATACCCCAAACACCCATGGCCCGAAGACCCGACGCAGGCCGATCCGACCTTGCGCGCGAAACCGCGCAGATAGTGAGGGGCGCGCGAAACCGCGCCGCTAGGGATCAGGCGCGGTTCCAGTCGCCGTGGTGCTTGCCGTCGCTGTCCAGCCGCTCGAACCCGTGCGCGCCAAAGAAATCGCGCTGCGCCTGGATCATGTTGGCGGTGCCGCGCCCCTTGGCCATGGTGTCGTGCCACGCCAGCGCCGCCGACAAGGCAGGCACCGGCTGACCCGTCAGGGCGCTGGCCGCAACCACACGGCGCAACCCCGGCAAGGCGGCGGCCAGCCGGTCGCGCATCGCTGGCGCAAGGATCAGGTGGCCATGGGGCAGATCACCCCGGAACGCGTCCGCGAAATCATCCAGAAGGGCCGAACGGATGATGCACCCCGCGCGCCAAATTTCTGCGATGCGCGCCATATCGAGGCTCCAGCCGAATTCTTCGGAAGCTGCCGCCAGAATGCGAAATCCCTGCGCGTGACCGAGGATACGCGCGGCCAGCATGGCGTTTTCCATGTCGTCCTCGCCGGGCATGTCTGCGGGTTGGGCCGCCGGATCCATCATATCCTGCGCCGCCAACCGCACCGTTCGTTCCGATGACCAGCCACGCGCGCCCACTGCCGCTTCGATGGTCGAGGCCGATTGCCCCATCTTCAGCGCCTCGATCAGCGTCCAGCGGCCTGTGCCCTTCTGCCCAGCCTGATCGCGGATCACATCCACCATCGGTTGCCCCGTCTGGCTGTCCGTCGAATGGAGGGCAGCGGCGGTAATCTCGATCAGATAGGAACTGAGCGGCCCTTTGGCCCAGCGCGCAAACACATCCCCAATGGCAGGTGCTGCCATGCCCCCCTGATCGCGCATCAGCCCGTAAAGCTCCGCGATCATCTGCATATCGGCATATTCGATTCCGTTGTGCACGGTCTTGACGAAATGGCCCGCGCCATCGGGGCCAAGGTGATCGACGCAAGGCGCACCTTCAAACTTGGCGGCAATGGCCTCGGCCATGGGTTTAAGCTGGGTCCACGAATGATCGGTGCCGCCAACCATCATCGAAGGCCCATGCCGCGCGCCGTCTTCCCCACCCGACACGCCCATGCCTACGAAATGCAGGCCCGTGCCGGCCAGTTCAGCGGACCGGCGGCGCGTGTCGTTGAAATCGGCATTGCCGCCGTCAATGATGGTGTCGCCATCTTCAAGCAGCGGTTTGATGGTGGCGATCATGTCGTCCATCGGCTTGGTCGAAGGGATCATGAACAGGATCGTGCGCGGGGCCTTGATCGCGGCCACGAAGGCGGCCAGATCGGCATGGCCAGTGATCCGGTCGGCAAGGTCTCCGGCTTCGGCGAGGAAGGGCGCGATCCAGTCGTCTTCGCGGTTGCTGACAGCCACGGCAAAGCCCTTGTCCGCAAAGTTCAGCGCCAGCGCGCTGCCCATGGTGCCCAACCCGTACACACCGATATCTGCCTTGCCCATGAATGCCCCCGGTTCAAATCTTGTTTGCGTTACCATACGGGCAGTTCGGCCAAGGACAAGCCGGATACGTCAAGGCCGCAGATCCTGCGGTGTCAGGCCCGGCGGGCCGTCGCCCTGCGCTTCGGCCGCTTTGACCAGTGCCGTGATATGCGCCATCAGCGGTGTGGCGACGCCGTGCTGCGCGCCAAGGGCGATCAGCGCCCCTTGCAGCGCATCAACCTCGGTGGTGCGGCGCTGGGTCAGGTCATCCCACATGGATGACCGCGCATGGGGATCAATCGTCAGCATTTGCGCCGCGATCCGATTGAACAGGGGCCTGGGCAGGCGCAGGATATGTGGCAACAAGGCGGGTGGGGCCGCGGTGGTCTTGGCCGGTTGGATACCCGCCGCGCGCAGCACGCGCAGCCCTTCCGCCATTTGGTCGGCCATGACGCGGCGCCACGCGCGGTCGTGCAATTGGTCCAGCAAGGTCAGACCCGACAGCGCGTTGACCGCATTGCCAAGGTTGATCAGCAGCTTACCCCATTGAATGGCTTCGATGTTGTCCACGCTTTGCCACTGCAGATGCGGGGTGTTCAGGTCAGGCAACGGCCCGGCCTGCACCAGGATGTCGCCCGAGGTCCCCCGGTGAAAGGCCGCAGGCCCGGTGGGCACCACGTTGAATGGCACCATCGCGGCGCGCACGTCATGGTCAGGCAGATGTGCGCGCAGCGTGGCTGCATTGGCGACACCGTTTTGAAGGCTCAGGATCAATGCACTCTTGGACGCATGGGCCGCGATCGCATGCGCCATTTCAGCGGTCGCTGCGGACTTCACGGTGACAAGGATCACCTCGGCCTCCGACAGCGCATCGGGTGTGGTGTCCATCTCCAGAGCGAGGGTTACATCAAGACCCTTGTAATCGGTCAGCCTCAGACCTTCTTGCGCCGCCGCTTTGGCAATCCGCGGACGGGCAAGAAAGCGCACGTCATGGCCGTGATCCGCCAGAAGGCCACCAACATAGCAGCCGATGCTGCCTGCCCCTGCAATCGCCACGCGAGTCATGGCGCAAAGGCTTTCGTCAACGCGCGGTCCACATGGTCCAGCCGGTCTTGACCATAGAACAGATCCCCACCCACCACGTAGGTGGGCGAGCCGAACATGGCCTTGTCGATGGCTTCAGCGGTGTTGGCGTCCAATTGCGCTTGCACCGCATCCGACCCGGCCTGCTCCAGCATGTCTGCCGCCAGCCCCACGCTTTTCAGAATGGCCGCCAGTGTCTCGGAGTCCGCCAGATCGGCGTCCTCCACCCAATGCGCGCGCAAGAGCGCATGGCTGAGCGCGTCGGCATCAGCCCCCTGCCCTGCTGCTACGATCAGCCCGTTGGCGATGCGGGTGGAATTGTCGTGATGGGTCGGTCGCCCGTCCATCAGTGGCACACCATGCCATTCGGCCCAGCGTTTCAACTCCCGGCGAAAGAAATAAGCGATATGCGCAGGCGTGCGTTCGCGAAAGGTGGTGGACCCCACCGCCTGCATCACCGGGCCAAGCTCCATCGGTTTGTGCACGATTTGCGCCCCATGCCGCGCGGCGATCTGCGACAGCTTGTACGCCCCGAGATAGGCATAGGCCGAGTCCGCGGCATAGAAAAATTCGATGGTTTTGGTCATTTCTCAAGACACCAGCGCATGATCGCCTTTTGCGCATGCAACCGGTTTTCCGCCTCGTCGAAGATCACCGAATTGGGGCCATCCATGACCTCAGACGTCGCTTCGTCATCGCGGTGCGCGGGCAGGCAGTGCATGAAAAGCGCGTCGGGCTTTGCCTTGTCCATCAGGTCGCGGTTGACCTGGTAGCCGCGCAGCTGGTTGTGGCGCCGTTCACGCGCCGATTGCGGATCATGCATGCTGACCCATGTGTCGGTCACCACAAGATCAGCCCCCTGCACCGCGATGTCGGGATTGCGTTCGGTGGTGTAAAGCCCATCCAGCGCGCGTTCGGGATCAAGCGGTTCGGGTCCGGTGAAAGTGAGATCGAACTCGAACTGCTTGGCCGCATGGGCGAAGGAGGCAAAGACGTTGTTGCCGTCACCCGACCACACCACCTTGCGCCCCTTGATCGGACCGTTGTGTTCCTCGAAGGTCATGACGTCGGCCATGATCTGGCAGGGATGCGTTCGGTTGGTCAGCCCATTGATCACCGGCACGGTGGCGTGTTCAGCCATTTCCAGCAGGGTCGCTTCCTCGAACGTGCGGATCATGATCAGATCGACATAGCGCGACAGGACGCGCGCGGTGTCGGCGATGGTTTCACCGTGGCCCAGCTGCATATCGGCACCCGACAGCACCATGGTCTGCCCGCCCATCTGGCGCACGCCCACGTCAAAGCTGACCCTTGTACGGGTCGAGGGCTTTTCGAAAATCAGCGCGACCATGTGCCCGGCCAGCGGTTGATCGTCGTCTGGCGTGCCTTTGGGGCGGCCCGCGCGCGCGTCCTTGATGCTGCGTGCACTGTCGATAATCTGGCGCAGGTCTGTGGGATCAGTGGTGTGAATATCGAGGAAGTGTTTCATGTCATAATACTTTCGAGAGGGCGCGCCGGGGGTTTTCAGCCTCCCAGACGCCCGTAGAACAGGTTCAGTTGGCCGTCGTCAGGGACGCTGCCGCAGCGTCGAGCTTGTCCAGTGCCGCGGCGATTTCATCGTCCGAGATCGTGAGCGGCGGCAAAAGGCGCACCACGTTGTCGGCGGCAGGCACGGTGATCACGTGCTGCGCATAGCCTGCGTTGACCACGTCCGTGTTGACCGCTTTGCAGATCAGCCCCAGCATCAGCCCCGATCCGCGCACGCCTTCGAACACGTCCGGGTGCGCGGCCACCAACCCTTCGAGCTTCTGGCGCATCAACCCCGCCTTGCGGTTCACCTCGGCCAGAAAGTCGGGCGTGTCGATTGTGTCCAGAACCTTGCAGCCCACCGCACAGCCCAGCGGGTTGCCACCATAGGTCGATCCGTGGGTGCCTGCCGTCATGCCGGAGGCCGCGTCTTCGGTGGCCAGAACCGCCCCAAGGGGAAAGCCGCCGCCGATGCCCTTGGCCACCATCATGATGTCGGGGGTGATCCCCGCCCACTCGTGCGCAAAGAGCTTGCCGGTTCGGCCCACACCGCACTGCACCTCGTCAAAGATCAAAAGCAGACCGCGTTCGTCGCACAGATCGCGCAGGCCCTTGAGGCACTGATCCGGCACCGGGCGAATACCACCCTCGCCCTGCACCGGTTCGATCAGGATGGCGGCGGTGGTATCGGTGATGGCGGCAGTCAGCGCATCGTGGTCGCCGAATTCCAAGTGCACGAACCCCGGCAACAGCGGACCAAACCCCTTGGTCATCTTTTCCGACCCCGCCGCGGCGATGCCCGCCGAGGACCGGCCATGGAATGAGCCCGAAAAGGTGATGATGTCGGTGCGCTCCGGCTGCCCTTTGTCGTGGAAATACTTCCGCGCCATTTTCACCGCCAGTTCACAGGCTTCGGTGCCAGAATTGGTGAAAAAGACCGTATCGGCAAAGGTTGCATCCACCAGCTTGTCGGCCAGCGCCTGTTGCTGCGGGATCTGGTAAAGGTTCGAGGTATGCCAAAGCGCCTGTGCCTGTTCGGTCAATGCCTCGACCAGCGCCGGGTGCGCATGGCCCAGTGCGTTGACAGCGATGCCCGCGCCCAGATCAAGGTATCGCGATCCGTCTTGCTCGATCAGCCATGTGCCCTCGCCCTTCAGAAACGTCAGGGGAGCACGTGAATAGGTCGGCAAAACGGAAGAGATCATCGGATCATCCTTTGAAGTGGCCTTGGCCGGAAAGCACTTTGGTGCAACAGGCGCGCGGCGGGGTCAACAGATTTGGAAAGATGGGTGCGCCATGCGGGGCGCGGACAGGCAAAAGCGGGACGTTACGCGAAGGTGCGTCGTCGGATCGTTGCGTTATGTGCCAGTGCCGTCATGGGTGTCGCTCTAGACCAGTTCGCGCGGCTTGACCAGTGCGTTTTGTGGCTTGTTCGCCGCCCCGGGCAGGCGCACAAGACCGCCATGTTTGTCGCGCGCGCCCACAACCCGGCCCTTGCCGCCGCCCTCATTGCGCTGGCCACCGCGTTCATCGCGGTGACGATGCTGTGCGCCAAGGCTCTGGGATCAGATCAGTTCGGCCCGGCCGTGCATCCCTTGCAGATCAGCCACGCGCGTTTTCTCTTTGCTTTTGCCGCGATCAGCACCGCCTTTGCCGTGGTGCGCCCGACGCTGACACGGGTGCACTGGCGGCTGCACGTGGCGCGCACAAGTGCCGGGTGGATGGGCGTGACCCTGATGTTCGCATCGGTGGCCTTTATCCCGCTGGCCGATGCCACGGCCATCACCTTTCTCAACCCGGTGTTCGGCATGATGCTGGCGATCCCTCTGCTGGGGGAACGCGTGGGCCGCGTGCGCTGGAGCGCGGCGGTCATTGCGCTGATCGGGGCCAGTATCCTGTTGCGCCCCACGCCCGGCAGCTTTCAGCCCGCCGCGTTGCTGGCGCTGGGGGCGGCGATGGTGATGGGGCTTGAGTTGATCTTCATCAAGCGGTTGGCGGGGCGCGAAGGGCCATTCCAGATCCTGCTGATCAACAACGGCATCGGGCTTTGCATCGCCACGGTCGCCGTGCTGTGGGTCTGGCAGGCACCCACGCTTGCGCAATGGGCAATCATGGCGACGCTGGGGGTGTGTATGGCGCTGGCGCAGACCTGTTTCGTCAATGGCATGGCGCGGGCGGATGCCAGCTTTGTCGCCCCGTTCAGCTATCTGACCCTTATATTCGCCGCACTTTATGACCGGCTGTTCTTTGGCGTGGTGCCGGACAGCGTGACATGGATCGGCGCGGGGATCATCGTGGCCGGTGCCGTGCTGCTGGCCCTGCGCGAGACGCGGGTGCCGCGCAATGTGCCGAGCCCGGACGCTGATGCCTTGTAACTTGGACCTGAGTGATTAGAATAGGGCGCTGAGATACACCATGACCCGACACACAAGCGGCCTTTGAAGGGCCGCTTTTTAGGTAGGAAGCCTGCATGTCCTGGACAGACGACCGCGTTGAATTGTTGAAAAAGATGTGGGGCGAGGGCCAGTCGGCCAGCCAGATCGCCAAGGAATTGGGCGGTGTGACCCGCAACGCGGTTATCGGCAAAGTGCATCGGTTGGGCCTGTCCAACCGCGCAGGCGGCGGTGGCACGGCCAAGGCCGACAGCAAGGCCAAAGCCGCCCCCAAGGCCGAGGCCAAGCCCAAGGCCCCGCGCAAAACGCCCGAGCCTGCGGCAGCCAAGGCCGCAGAGCCTGCAGCCGAAACGCGCCCCGCGCCGATCCCCGCACGCAAACAGATCATTCCGGCGGGCCAACCCCTGCCGCCACAGCCCAGCGCCAATGAAATCAGCCCCGAGGCCTTGGCCAAGGTCAGCGAGATCGAGAAGAAGGCCAAGAGGCTGTCGCTGATGGAGTTGACCGAACGGACCTGCAAATGGCCCGTGGGCGATCCGGCGACCGATGATTTCTGGTTCTGCGGTTTGCCCGTGCAGACCGGCAAACCCTATTGCGAGGCCCATGTGGGCGTGGCCTTTCAGCCCATGAGCGCACGCCGCGACCGACGTCGGTAGGATCTTTCCTGCGCCTGACCATCAAAGCGTGAAAGGTTCTGCGGCTCAGGATCCCTTGGTGCCGGGCGCTGTGAAATCGGCCAGGCCATCGAGGATCGGACAATCGGGGGGCGCATCGCCTGCGCAGCAGTCCACCAGATGCGCCAACGTCTGACGCATCGCCTGAAGCTCTGACAGATTGGTGCCGATTTCGTCGAGATGCGCGCGCGCGATCCGGCGCACATCGGCGCTGGCCCGGTCACGATCTTCCCAGAGCGCCAGCGACGACCGGCAATCATCGATGGAAAAGCCAAGCGCACGGGCCGAGGCGAGGAACTGCAGCTTGTGTACATCGTTGTCGGAATAGTCGCGGTAGCCGTTGCTGTGACGATCCGGGCGGATCAGGCCAATGTCCTCGTAATACCGGATGGTCCTGGCCGGCAGGCCGGACACGGTTGCGACCTGCGAGATGTTCGTGCGCCTGCCCACGCGTTACGCAACCGCAGCGCATTGGTCACCACAAAAACCGAGCTTGGCGCCATGGCCCCTGCCGCAAGGGACGGCGACAGCTGCGGACCCCCGAAAGGCACCAAAAGCCCCGCGGCCACCGGGATCAGGGCGACGTTGTATCCAAAGGCCCAGACAAGGTTCTGCCGGATATTGCGCAGGGTGGCCGCACTGATCCTGCGGGCGCGCAGATCGGCATCGGTGTGGTCAGACATCAACACCATATCCGCCGCATCCATCGCACTGTCCGAGGCTTTTGCCACCGCCAGCCCCACATCGGCAGCGGTCAGCGCCGGGGCATCATTGATCCCGTCGCCCACGAACGCGATAGCGCCATGGTCCTTGCGCAGGGCGTGAATGGCCTCGACCTTGCCCCCCGGCGGCACGCCCGCGGTCACATGATCAATGTCCAGCGCGCGGGCCACATGGCTGGCCGTTGCGGCCACGTCGCCAGTAATCATGGCCACGGCGATCCCCTGCGCCTGCAATTTTGCGATACTTTCTGCGGCGATGATCCGTGTCAGCGTCGGTGTTCCCCGTGTCAGCGTTCCGGTCTTGTCAAAGGCAATCACCTTCACTGATTGCAGCCCCTGCAACGCATCGCCTGCGCGGAACAACACGCCAAGCTCGGCCGCCCGCCCGGTGCCGACCATGATCGACACCGGCGTCGCCAACCCCCTGGCGCAAGGGCACGCGATGATCAGCACCGAAACCGCAGCAACCAACGCCGCAGCAAGCCCCGGCCCGAACACCATCCAGACCGCGAAAGTGGCCAATGCCGCCACGAGGACCCAGCAGGCACCAGCCACATGGACGAGGCGATGATCACTGGCGAACCGATCCCGGCACACCGCGTTTGCAAATGCAGCACCCGGCCTGGCCAGAACCAAGGCGGTAAGCAGCATCTGTGCCATGCGGCTGGTCTGCATGGGCCGTGTGGCCTGACGGAATCGTCACCCTCGACCTGCCCCGCCGCCTGGACAAGGTTGACACCCACGTCCTGCGCGCCGGGGATCGTGGTCAGCGCAATTTCCCGCCCGCGCGACACAGGATTCACAGTTCGGGCCATCGATTTGGAAATGTAAGATCATGGAAACCGCACAAGGGCTCCCAACGCTGGAAGCGTCAAGCGATTTTGCAACATCTCTGGCGCAATGGTGAGTTGCACCCCGAACGGCCCTACGGCAGGGTCGCGCGCAACCAAGGATGAGGACAATATGACAACAACGATCAGGGCAGCGGACGCGGTGGCGCGACGGCTTTATGCGGCGGGATGCCGCCACGCCTTTGGCATGCCGGGGGGCGAGGTTCTGACGCTTGTGGATGCGCTGGAGGCCGCAGGCATCACCTTTACCTTGTGCAGACACGAAAATGCCGCCGGGTTCATGGCCGAGGCCGCGTGGCACCGCACCGGCGCGCCGGGAATATTGGTGGCAACGGTGGGGCCCGGTGTGCTGAACGGTGTGAATTCCATCGCCAATGCGCATCAGGACCGCGTGCCACTGATCGTTCTGGCCGGGGCCGTCGATGCGGATGAGGCCCAGACCTACACCCATCAGGTGCTGGACCAGCCACAGGTCTTCCGCGAGATCACCAAGGCGGTGTTCACCCTGAACACAGGGGCCGCACACGTGATCGCGGACAAAGCGATGGGCATCGCGCTCGAAGGGCGGCCCGGCCCGGTGTTCGTTGACGTGCCGATTGGCGTGGCCGACGCGCAAGTGCCGTCTACCGCCCCTGCCCCTCGCGCGCCTGCGGCGCAGGTGGTGCCCGCCCCGGAGGTTCTGCAAGAGGCGGCAGGTTGGCTGAACGCCGCGCAGCGCCCGGTGATGATCGTCGGCGTAGATGCAATGAACGAAGGGGCCGACATCGCAGGCTTTGCCCGCGCCTTGGGCATTCCCGTCATCACGACCTACAAGGCCAAGGGGATGATCCCCGAAGACGATCCCCTCGCCCTTGGCGGCGCGGGGCTTTCGCCACTTGCGGACCGGACGCTGGTGCCGCTGGTGCAAAGCGCCGATGTGATCCTCTGCGCAGGCTATGACCCGATTGAAATGCGCCCGGGGTGGCGCGATGTCTGGGATGCAGACACCCAGCGCGTGATCGACATCACGGCGGTGCCCAACCATCACTACATGCATCAATCCACGCTCAACATCGTCGGCTCCGTGCCCGCGACCCTGCACGCGTTGCAGGATGTCGTCACGGCGCGGGACGTCTGGACCGGGGGCGAGATCGCGCAGGCCAAGGCGGCGCTGGCCACGGCCTTTCCCTCGGACGAAACGTGGGGGCCGGGAGCCGTGATCGCGGAGTGTCGTGCGCAACTGCCCCGCGATACGCTGGCCACCGCTGACAGCGGTGCGCATCGCATCCTGCTGTCGCAAATGTGGCGTTGTTCAGAACCGCGCGGGCTGATGCAATCCAGCGCGCTGTGCACCATGGGCTGCGCATTGCCCTTGGCAATCGGGGCCAAGCTGGTCGATCCGGAGCGCACCGTGGTGAGTTTTTCCGGCGATGCAGGGTTCCTGATGATCGCGGGCGAGTTGGCAACGGCGTCCGAGCTGGGCCTCGCTTGCATCTTCGTGGTTTTTGTAGATGCGTCCCTGGCTTTGATCGAGTTGAAACAGCGGCAGCGGCAAATGGGCAACCGGGGTGTGGATTTCGCAACGCATGACTATGCGGCCATGGGGCGTGCCTTTGGCGGCGCGGGCGTGGACGTGCGTGACCGGGACGCTTTGCGCGCAGCCTTGAAGGCGGCGCAGGCCGCGGACACCTTCACGGTGATCGCCGCGCATATCGACCGCGGTGCCTATGATGGGCGGATTTGATGCAAACCGACGTCACAGCGCATGCGTGGCATGCGCCGCGCGGGCTGGATTGCAAACAACAGGCTGAAGGAGGCAACGCCCGATGACCCAAGGCGCGCTCGACGGCATCTTCGTACTCGACCTCAGCCGCATCCTCGCGGGTCCCACAGCCACGCAATTGCTGGGCGATTTCGGCGCCACCGTGATCAAGGTGGAAAACCCCAAAACCGGCGGGGACGACACCCGCGGCTGGGGGCCGAACTATGCGCGCAACCCCGATGGCAGCGCCTCGGATCTCAGCGCCTATTTCATGTCCGCCAACCGCAACAAGAAATCCATCGCCGTGGACCTTGCCAGCGCCGAAGGTCAGGCCACGATCAAGGCATTGGCTGCACGCGCCGATATCGTGATCGAGAATTACAAACCCGGCGGGTTGGAAAAATACGGTCTGGATCATGCCAGCCTGCTCAAGGCGCACCCATCGCTTGTCTACTGCTCGATCAGCGGCTTTGGCCAATACGGCCCCAACCGCGACCAGCCGGGATACGACCTGATGGCGCAGGGCTATGGCGGGATCATGTCACTGACCGGCGACCCCGAGGGCGCGCCGATGAAGGTGGGCGTGGGCATCGCAGACGTGATGTGCGGCATGTACGCCACAATCGGCATCCTCGCCGCCCTGCGTCACCGCGATCAGACAGGCGAGGGCCAGCATATCGACCTGAGCCTCGTGGATGCACAAATGGCGTGGCTGATCAACGAAGGCTGCAATTTCCTGACCAGCGGCAAGGTGCCGGAGCGCCGGGGCAACGCCCATCCCAACATTGTGCCTTATGACGCCTTTGCCTGCAGCGATGGCCACGTGCTGATCGCCGTTGGCAACGATGCGCAGTTTGTGCGGTTCTGCGACGTTCTGGGCCTTTCGGACGTGGCTGCAGATGCGCGTTTTGTGACAAACCTGGGCCGGATCGAGCACCGCGAGGCGCTGATGCCACTGATCAAACCCGCTCTGGCCGCGCTGACCCGTGCCGACGTGATGGCACGCCTGCAATCGGTGAAAGTGCCGGTCGGACCCATCCACGATGTGGCCGAAGCGTTGGGTTCGGACCAGGCGCAGGCACGTGGCACCGTGGTCCCCGTACCCTGCGCGGATGTTGCAGGCGGTGCGGTGCGGCTTTTGGCGAATCCCCTCAAACTGTCGCGCACGCCGGTGACCTACCGGCATGCCCCCCCGCGTTTCGGGCAAGACACCGAAGAAGTGTTGCAAATGCTGGGCGACGCGGATGATGACACCGCCTGAATTTTCCTCTTTTTCGCGGGGATTTGCGGGTTTTCGCCGATCTGTCTGACATTTCGCTCACGGAAATGGCGGACCCCATCACACATACGTGTAGAGGCCGTACAGCGCCGCCAATCGAGGGTATCTAGTGGGCAACGATGTAAGCCCGGTGAAAGGTGGCCTCTTGATGCGCGTAGATATTTGCGATTGTCCGATCAGCCTGAGTGATCCTGCGTTGGTTCAGGACTGGAACGGCGTTGTGCACGGGTTTCTGTCACACGGGACACAGACCCCCGTGCATCTGGGCCGCGTGCTGGAAGGCGCGCCGGACTTTGCGATGGGACACGCTGCGCGCGGGCTCTTTTCGCTGATGATGGGACGCCGCGAGCTGGTTCGCGTGGCGCAGGAGGCCCACGGCACCGCCAAGGACGCACTGGCCCGCGCAGGCGGAACCAAGCGCGAAACGCTTTGGGTGCACGCCTTGGGCGCTTGGTTGTCGGGGCATCCTTCCGGGGCCATTGCCGCCATCGAAGAGGCCATTGCGCTGGAACCGCGCGATACGCTTTCGGTCAAGGTCAGCCACGCGATCCGCTTCATTTTGGGCGACGCGACGGGCATGCGCGCATCGATCGAACGGGTCATGGCGGCCCATGAAGGTCACCCCATGCAAGGTTACTTGCTGGGCTGCCACGCCTTTACGCTGGAAGAAACCGGGGATTATGCGCAGGCCGAAGCCACCGGGCTGAAGGGCATGACCCTTGTGACCGACGATGCCTGGGGGCTGCATGCTGTGGCCCATGTCTATGACATGACCGCGCGGCCCGACACCGGCATCGCACTGATCGAAGACAACGCTGCGGCATGGGATCACAGCAACAACTTCCGCTACCACGTGTGGTGGCACAAGGCGCTGTTGCATCTGGACCGGGGCGAACGCGACATTGCGCTCGCGCTCTATGACAGCCAAATTCGCATTGAAAAGACCGATGACTACCGCGACATCGCCAATGCGGCCTCTCTGCTGATGCGGCTTGAACTGGAAGGCATGGATGTCGGCGACCGCTGGGATGAGCTGGCCGATTTCAGCGCCGCGCGCGCGCAGGATGGGTGTCTGGTCTTTGCTGACCTGCACTACATGCTGGCCCTGTCCGGAGCGAACCGCGCGGACGACCGCGAAAAAATGGTGGCCCGTTTTGCCAATGACGCCATTCGCCCAGGCGAAATGGCCGCGCGTGTGGCGGATCCGGGGCTGACGGCCGTGGCGGGCCTCAATGCCTTTGCCCAAGGACAATACGACCGCGCCTTTCAGAACCTTGCGGCGGCCCGGCCCACGCTCCAGACCATCGGCGGCAGCCACGCCCAGCGCGATGTGTTTGAACGCATGACCATTGATGCGGGAATCCGGGCGGGACGTCTGGACCGCACCGAGACCATACTGCGCGAACGAATCGTGCAACGCGCAGGCAATCATGACCGTTTTGCAGACACGCGGCTGGCCAGCATTGACCGCGCCCGGCGTATTCCGGCCCAATAGCACCCCTGCCCCCTTGCCTGCTAAAGACAATGCCGCACACTCACAGTAAAGACCGCACATGACGTTCGCCGACCCCACCCAAGCCGCGCCCACGGCGCAGGCCATACCAACAGCCACCGCCGCGCCACGCGTGCGCGACCTGCGGCTGGATTTCTTTCGGGGCATTGCGATGTTCATCATCCTGATCGCGCACACGCCCGGCAATTTCCTGACCAGTTGGATCCCCGCGCGCTGGGGGTTTTCGGACGCCACGGAAATCTTCGTCTTTTGCAGCGGCATGGCCAGCGCCATCGCCTTTGGGCGTGGCTTTGACACCGTGGGCTGGCGCTTGGGCACCGCCCGCGTGGGCTTCCGCGTCTGGCAGGTCTATTGGGCGCACGTGGGCCTTTTCTTTGCCACGCTGGCGCTGACCGTTTTCCTGACCGATCTGGACATGACCACGCGCAACTACTGGGGGCAACTGAACCTCTGGCCGATCTTCGTGCAGTCCGAAAAGTGGACGAACCCGGACATCCTGCTGTCGTTCATGACCCTGCGCTATGTGCCGAATTATTTCGACATCCTGCCGATGTATATGGTGGTCTTGCTGTTCATGCCGGTGCTGATGGCGCTGGCGCGGGTGAACCTGTGGCTGGTCGGTGCCTTCGTTCTTGCCACGTGGGTGATGGCGCAGGATGCGTTGATGCAGGCACTGGGACTTGGCGCATGGCACCTGGCCTTGCCAGCAGAGCCCTGGACCACGCGCACATGGTTCTTCAATCCCTTCGGTTGGCAGCTGATCTTTTTCACCGGTTTTGCCTTCATGCGCGGATGGCTGCCAAAACCCCCGGTGCATATGGCGCTGATCGTGTTGGCGGCGGTGATCGTTCTGGCCAACATCCCCCTCAGCAACATCGGCGTGCGCGAATTTGGCTTCGAATGGGCACGTGACTGGCGGGTGGCAAACAAACCGCTGATCGACAAATCGGACTTCGGCATCCTGCGCTATGTGCAGTTTCTGGCGCTGGCCTATCTGTGCTGGGTGGCCGCGGGCGACAAGGGCGCGCGGCTCTTGGCGCATGGCACGGGTGCCTTGGCGCGCGCCTGGCAGCGGACGCTGGCAATTATCCTGAAGGTCGGACAGCAATCGCTGGCCGTGTTCGTGGTCAGCATGTTCACCGCCCGGTTCATGGGCTTTTCCATGGACATGCTGGGCCGCGACACCGGCACCGTATTGCTCGTCAACCTGTTCGGCGCCTGCGTGCTGATCGCCACCGCGTACGGCGCGGGCTGGTTCAAGGGCCAGCCATGGAAGCGAGCCGCGCAATGATGGATCGTCGCAGTTTCATGGCCCTGTTGGGCATGGCCGCCGCCGCGCCCGTCTGGGCCGAAGAGCCGGGGATGCAAGTGGGTGCGCCCGCACCCTTTGATCCCACGGAACTCGAGGCACGGGCGCGCGCGATGGCCGCAAACCCCTATGCGCCACGCCCGATGATCCCCGCACCCTGGCGGGACCTGACCTATGACCAGTACCGCAAGATCTGGTTCGACAGCCGCAATGCGCTTTGGCAAGACACGGACACACCACAGCGCGTCGATGTGTTTCCGCCCGGCCTCTACTTTCCGCAAGGCGTCGAGATGTACGAAGTTGCGGACGGCATGGCGCGCCCCTTGCAGTTCGACATGGGTGTGTTCGACACCACCGACCAATTTCCCGATCTGCCCATGGATGACACGCTGGGCTATTCCGGCCTGCGCCTGCGGGCCGAGATCGAACAACCCGGCGTCTTTCAGGAATACGCGGTGTTTCAGGGCGCCAGCTATTTCCGGGGCATCGGCACGGGCGAGATTTACGGCCTGAGCGCACGGGGGCTGGCGTTGAAAACCGGCGATCCCATGGGCGAGGAATTTCCCGATTTCGTGGGCTTCTGGCTGGAGCGGCCGGAACCGGACGCAGGGTCCGTTGTCCTGCACGCCTTGCTCGACAGCCCGTCGGTGACAGGCGTCTACCGGTTCAACATCGCGCATGGCCCGACCCTGCGGATGGATGTGGCCGCAACGCTTTTTGCGCGCTCTGACCTGACACATGTGGGCATTGCACCGCTGACGTCCATGTTCCTCTTTGACGACACCGACCGCGCGCGGTTCGATGATTTCCGGCCCAGCGTACATGACAGTGACGGGCTGCTTATTCACAACGGAGCGGGCGAAGTGATCTGGCGGCCTCTGGCCAATCCCAAGGCGCTGCAAATCAGCGCCTTTGCCGATATGGACCCGCGCGGTTTCGGCCTGATGCAGCGCGCGCGGGACTACCGCGATTTCAACGATCTCGAGGCGCTGTATCACCAGCGGCCCAGCCTGTGGGTGACACCCGGCGAAGGCTGGGGGCGGGGATCGGTGTCCTTGGTGGAAATTCCCGCGGACAAGGAAATCTACGACAACATCGTGGCCTACTGGCGGCCCAGCGCGGATATCCCCGCAGGGGCGGAACACCGCATGACCTACCGTCTGGACTGGGGTGCGGATCCTGCGCCCGAAGCGGACATGCCGCTGCGCGTGCTGAACACCGCCGCCGGGGGACGGCCCGAAGGCGGGCGCGTCTTTGCCATTGATTTCGCGCCCGGCGCGCGGGTGCCGCAGGACCTTGGCACACTGACCAAGATCGTGCGCACCAGCGCAGGCGAGGTCAGCGAAGGCGTGGTGCAACGCAATCCCGACACTGGCGGCCCCCGTCTTGCCTTTACCTTTTATCCCGGCGAGGCGACGCTGGCCGAGTTTCGGGCGCAATTGCGGCTGGACGGCGCGCCGCTGTCCGAGGTCTGGCTGTTCCGGTGGACCGCGTGAGCGACGCCTTCCCACATATGCCCCCGCGCGCGCCTTTGGCGATGCCGGTGCAGGATTTCACGCGCGGGCCGCGGGCGCGGGCGCAGGCGTCGGTTGCGACCCTGTGGCGCTTGGCCGTGTTCGTGCCTGCGTTGGTTGTGACGGGCCTGTTGATCTGGGGCCTGCACGGCGTGCTGAAACAATCGGGCATGTCGGTGATGGAATGGGCGTTGCTGGCGATGATCGGCATGACCTTCGTCTGGGTCACCCTTGCCGTCAGCACCGTGGGCGTGGGCCTTGCCGGACGGCGCGGGGCCAACCTTGCCCCTTCGGGCAATGCCTTGAACGTGGCGCTGTTGATCCCGATCTACAACGAAGTGCCTTGGGATGTCTTCGGCAATGCCGCCGCGATGCTGGACGATCTGAGCGCGCGCAAGGCCAACCACCGCTTTACCCTTTTTGTGCTCAGCGACACGCGCGACGACGCCGTGGCCGCGCAGGAGGCACAGGCCTTTGATGCGCTTGTGGCACGCGCGCCCGAGGGCATCTCGGTGCACTACCGGCGGCGGCACAGCAACGTGGACCGGAAGGTGGGCAATCTGGCCGACTGGATCACAGGCTGGGGGGCGGCCCATGATGCGATGGTGGTACTGGATGCCGACAGCCTGATGACAGGCCGCGCGATCCAGCGCCTGTGTGACGAGATGGCAGCCGATCCGCAGGCAGGCCTGATCCAGTCTTTTCCGCAACTGATCGGCGCCGAGACCGTCTTTGCCCGGATTCAGCAGTTTTCCAACGTGGCCTATGGCTGGCTTCTGGCCGAGGGTCTGGCGCAATGGGCTCAGGCCGAAGGCAACTACTGGGGCCACAATGCCATCATCCGGGTCGATGCCTTTGCCAGTGCCGCGGGGCTGCCGCACCTGGGCGGGCGCGATCTGATCCTGAGCCATGATTTCGTCGAGGCGTCGCTGTTGCGGCGGGCCGGGTGGCGGGTGCGCTTCCTGCCCCGCGTCACCGGCAGTTTCGAGGAAACACCCGGCACCCTGATCGACTATGTGCTGCGCGACAGGCGGTGGTGCCGGGGCAACCTGCAACACCTGCGCCTGCTGGCCACGCGCGGCCTGCACCCGATCAGCCGCTTTCACCTGTTTCAGGGCGCTGCCGCATACCTGATGAGCCCGGCGTGGTTCGTGTTGCTGGTGGTCTGGTCGCTTCTGGGCAAGGACGCGGAAACCAACGTGATCGCCTATTTCAACGAAGCCAATCCGCTGTTCCCGAACTGGCCCCCGGCGATGAGCCATATCGACAGCGCCGTGTTCCTCGGCATCATGTACGCGATGTTGCTGCTGCCCAAGGTCGTGAGCGCCGTCTTGATCGCGTCGCGTGCGGGGGCCGTGCGCCTCTTTGGCGGGCGGCGGGCCTTTCTGGGGGCCTTTCTGACCGAGGTGGCCCTGTCCGTGGCCTATGCCCCGATCCTGATGATCCAGCAGACCCGCGCCGTCCTGCGCGCGGCCTTTCTGCGCTCGGACGGATGGACCCCGCAACGCCGCGAGGCGCGCCAGCATGGGTGGCGCACGTTGCTGGCCTTTCATTGGGTTGAAACGGTTCTGGGCCTTGCGCTGGGCGTAGGGCTGCTGTCGGGTCTGGTATCGTTGTGGCTTTTGCCCATCGTGGCGTCGCTGGTGCTGGCGGTGCCGCTGTCACGGCTCAGCGGTGTGAACCTGATGCGCGCGGCCCCGGCGGCGATGCGCATGGACAGCCCCCTGACCCTGCGCGAACCGGCCATCGTCGCCCGCGCACGGGCCGAACGCGCAGCCCTGCGCCGCGACATCGAAGGCACGTCGCCCGTCGCCGCCGAATGAGGCCGGCAAGGCCTAAAGGTTTTCGAGCCAGTCGATCATCATGTCGCCCCAGCCCTGTGGCACCGTATGTCCACCCGGAAAAAGCGCCAGCTCAAGGGCGGTTTCCGGTGCGCAGCGGTCCCAGGCGCGGCGCATGAAAGGGCCTTGGGTGACAAAGCGGTCAGCGCGCAGTTGCACGCAATCATTGGTTTCACGCCACAGGCTCATTGCATAAAACACATCCCCCTGCACAAAGGCGGACGGGTCGTTGACGTCTTCGCCCCGCACCACCCGACCTTCGAGAGGCACAGTTGTGTCAGACCAGCCGTGCGTATGCAAAAGACGCACAGGGCCCGCGCAATCGGTCGGATGACTGCGCCAGAACGCACCCCCCACCGGCAAGAAGGCGGCAAAGGCCAGCGGTTGTGCGCAGGCAGTATAGTGGGTCATCGATCCGCCGATGGAAAAGCCGCCCAGCGCCATGGCTGCGGGATCAAGTCCAAAGCGGGTCGCGGCATCGTCGCGCACCGCTTGCAAAAAGGCCACGTCGTCGCGCCCTTGCGGCCAGTCGGGGTGAAAGAACCAGCGCCGACCATTTCGCCCTTCGCGGGGCATGCCGTCGGGTGCGATGACGGCGTAACCGCGTGCCAGTGCCTGCGGCACCCAGCGTCGGTTGTTAAGCGTGCCCATACCATTGCCGCCCCAGCCATGCAGAAACATGATTGTACCCCTGGCCGGCCCTTCAGGCAGGCTGATGTGGTAGCTACCACCCTCGATCATGCAGGCGTCAGGCGCGTCGGCACATCCGGCCTGCGCCGTTGTTGCGGCACACAGAAGGGCCAATGCGGCGGCGGCGCGGAGCAAGAGTGTCATGGATGTCATCCCTGATAGGTCACGGTGGGCAAGGCGCGTTTCAGCCATCCCGGCCCCGCGCCTGATCCGAGCATCCCCTCGGGAATGTCGATGATATTGGTGAACCCCGCAGCCGTCAGACGCGCGGTCAGGCGACGCGAACGCACCCCCCGCGCACAGATCAGCGCGATGGGGCGCGCGGTGTCGTTGTCGGCAATGACCGTCAGCGCGTCGGTGAAATCCGGGCGGCGCATGTCGAGCGGCATGGCCCCTTCCCCCAAGCCTGTGCGCGTCCATTCGTCGGGGCGGCGAATGTCGATCAGCAGAATGCGCCCTTCGGCGGCGGCCCTATGCGCGTCCTGCGGGGTCAAAGTACCGGGGGCGGCCTGCGCCGTGACGTTGAACCAAGTGGCCGCAAAGGCACCCGCGCCCACAACGGCGGCGGCACCGCCCGCCACGAAAAGGCGGCGTCGGGTTATCAGAGGCGTATCGGACATGGCGAAGGACCCTTTGTTTCCATATCTGCTGGTCCCAAGACTATGGTGTGATGCGCGCGATAGCACCCCCGCTCGCGCGGTTGTGACAGGCGTTTCAAGGCGCGCTTAAAAGGCTATTTGAGGATCGGTGGCTTTTCAGGGTCCGACCCCGGTGCCGGGCGTACCGCACGCAGGGTTTCGGGCTGCGGCAGATCGAACCGCAGACCGGTGGTCGCAAGACGCTGGGCCATGGACGTGTCGGCATCGAAAAACGCCACGTCCATGGCACCCGCTTCGATGCCGGAAAAGGTCAACGCCTCGGATGCGGCCTGAGTGAGGGCGGAATGCGCTTCCGGCAGCGCACCGACAAATCCAAGCAGGTGGCCACGGGTGCCGTTTTCGTACTGAACGTGCACCAGCCCTGCGTAGCGGGCCAACCCGGTGGCCGTTGCAAGGCGCGCATCGAGCGCGGTCAAAAGCGCTTCGGGCAGGCCTTGGGGTGGGCCGAGGGCCGCGATGCGGCCCGTGTCTGCCTGCGGTGTCTGGGCCAATGTTTCATCCAGCCATTGCATTGCACTCGGGGGCAGCAGGATCGCCGAAGGGGCCACGTCGATGTTGAGCGCAAGTCCGAGGCCCGCAGGCGCCAGCATCGTTGCCGCGGCGCGCCCCGACAGCGCCACATGCGCCGCGGTGGTCGCCGCAAATGTCGACAGGCGGTCCTGCCGGTCAAAGGCCAGCACAAAGCTTTGGCCACCCTCTTCGATCAGGCGCGGGGTGATCTGGTCGCCTGCGGCCTCGTCTTCGAGCAGCAGGAACAGTTCGCTCTGCGCCAACCGGTCGTAGAATTGCAACCGCGCGGCGTCATCATCGGGGTTGGACGTCATCGCCGCGTGCGCTGCGTCGAGGGGCGTGTGTTCTGTCATGTCAGGGCCTCTTGTACGGCATGGCGCAGCGCAGGCACCAGTTCGGCATCGAACCACGGATTTTTCCGCAGCCACGCAGTGTTGCGCCAGGAGGGGTGCGGCAGCGCGAAGACAGCCGGTGCGTGGCTGCGCCAGTCACGCACCGTATCGGTGACGCCGACCTTGGTAGCAAGGTGCCATTTTTGCGCATAGCCGCCCACCAGCAGGGTCAGCGGCTGTGGTCCTGCGTGCTCCAGAGCGGGTTTGCGCCATGTGCGGTGGCAAATCGGCGGCGGCGGCAAGTCTGCGCCTTGCGTGTTGTAGCCGGGAAAACAGAAGGCCATCGGCAGGATCGAAATGCGCGCGCGATCGTAGAACGTGTCGCTGTCGATCCCCATCCATGCGCGCAACCTGTCACCCGATGGATCATCAAAGGGTTTGCCCGAGGCATGCACGCGTGCACCGGGCGCCTGCCCCGCGATCAGGATGCGAGTGCCGGGTTGGAACCAGACCACCGGGCGGGGTCTGTGCGATGTGGCGGTGGCCGCAAAGCGGTCCGCGCAGAGGGTGCAGCCTTGGATCTTCGCGCGCAGGTCGGTCATGTGCCTTGGTATAGCGGGCCGCAGCACGGGACGGAATGGGGGCCGTGATCCTTCCAAAGTTTATTTCGACAAATTTCGAAATAATAGTTGCGCACGACAATCAATTCGACAATTCTAGAAATATGAAAATGGATTCGGCAGACACATTGGACCTGACCCTTGCGGCCAGCGCATTCGCGGCTCTGGGATCCGAACAGCGGCTCGGCGTCTTGCGCACACTGGTGCGCGCGAAGCCAAAGGGCCTGAGCATCGGAGAGCTGGGCACCCGCACTGGCGTGACCGGCAGCACGCTGACCCATCATGTCAAGATCCTCGCGCAGGCCGGTCTGGTAACGCAAGCGCGTCAGGGCCGGTCCATCATTTGCGCGGCAGTGGCCTATGACGAGGTCCGGCATCTGTCCGAATTCCTTCTGCGACAGTGCTGTGCCGACAGCGTCACACCCTCCTCCGAGGATCACGCTCATGACTGATACAACGCATCAAGATGCAGGCCGCCCGCCGGTTGCCCGGTGGTTGCGCAGTGCATGGGCCGCCAGTGTCCTCCTGGTACTGGCCGTGGCCCTGCTGGATCCGCCGCAGGCGTGGCCGACCATCACCTTTACCGCCGAGGCATTGATCGGCACGGCACCTTTCATACTTTTTGCCGTTCTGGCCGTTGCCTACCTGAAAGCGAGCGGGGCCGAAAACCTTCTGGCCAAGGCGTTCGAAGGCAACCCTGCGCGCATGATCGTGATGGCGGCCCTTCTGGGTGGCCTGTCGCCCTTTTGCAGTTGCGAGGTCATCCCCTTCATTGCGGCCCTTCTGGCTGTCGGGGCGCCTTTGGGGGCGGTTATGGCCTTTTGGCTGGCCTCTCCGTTGATGGACCCGGCAATGTTCGCCATCACTTCGGGAACATTGGGGTGGGAATTCGCCATGGCCAAGACACTGGCGGCCGTGGGTCTGGGGATCATGGGCGGGTTCGGCGCGCAGGCGATGCGCAACACACCGGTCTTCGCGGACCCTTTGCGTGAACGCCCCGCGATCGGGGGCTGCTGCGGGGTGCAAAAGCCGTTTTCGGACACGCCGCAGTGGGCCTTTTGGGGTGACGCCGAGCGCCGCGCGACCTTTCGGGACACATTTGTCGAGAACGGCCTGTTCCTGCTGAAATGGCTGACGCTCGCCTATGTGATCGAGGCCGTGATGCTGCGCTATGTGCCGGCAGAATGGATCGCGGGCATTCTGGGCGGCGAAGGCGTGACGCCCATCCTGCTGGGGGCGATTGTCGGGGCACCTGCATACCTCAACGGTTATGCGGCGGTGCCTCTGGTGGATGCATTGCTGGCGCAGGGCATGACACAGGGGGCCGCGATGTCCTTCGTGATTGCAGGTGGGGTCAGCTCTATCCCCGCAGCCATCGCCGTTTGGGCGCTGGTCAAACCACGGGTCTTTACCGCTTATCTGGGTTTTGGCGTGTTGGGCGCGGTTCTGGCCGGGCTGGCGTGGCAGGCGGTGGCATAGGGTCATCCGCTTGAGCAAATCGCGGTCGCAGCCAAAACCGGCAATCTGAAGCAAATCCCATGCATTTCCCCGTTGCGGGTTTGCACACAGTAAACGCGGGCAATGTACATTTGTTGCGCGATTGGACATAATGTGGCCAAATTCTGTGGATAAACCACAGATGCCCTACTGTGAAAGTCGGGCGGCCATGACCATGTTTGGAAAAGACCACAGGGTTGGCACAACAATAACCGGAGCCATGTGACCCGGAGCAGGCGATGCTAGAGTTTGAAAATGTCAGCAAGTCCTTCTGGACCGGCAGCCAGCGCAAGGTGATCCTTGACCGGGTGTCGTTCAAGGTGGAACTTGGCCGGTCGCTGGGCATTCTTGCGCCCAACGGCACCGGCAAGACGACTTTGATCAATATGATGGCGGGCCTCGAAAAACCCGACGAGGGCGAGATCCGGCGCAGCTGCAACATCTCGTTTCCGTTGGGCTTCATGGGCGGTGTCGTCGGCAAGGTGTCGGCGATGGAAAACTGCCGGTATATCGCGCGGCTCTATGGGCTTGATCCCGATTATGTGGAAAGCTTTTGCCGCTGGCTGTGTGGCCTGGACGAATACTTTGATCAGCCCCTTGGCACCTATTCGGCCGGGATGCGGGCGCGGTTCAGCTTTTCGCTGATGCTGGCGCTGGATTTTGATATGTATCTGATTGACGAAGGCATGCCCTCGTCCACAGATGTGGAGTTTAACCGCAAGGCCGGTGAGGTCCTGCAGGAACGGTTGCGCACCACAACGATCGTGATCGTGTCCCACCAGGCGGGCACGTTGGAGAAATTCGCGCGTGAGGCGGCTGTGCTGCTGGACGGGCGTTTGCATATGTTCGACTCCCTTGAAGAGGCGAAGAGGCTTTATGACTACGAAACCCAAGGCTAGAAAATTTCGCATCAAGCGGACGGCCCCGAACCTGGGGACAGCGTCGCAGGCCGCAGCCCCTGATCAGGAGCCGCAAGGCCACGCGAACCCGCAGCCTGCGAAACGCCCACAGCCCGCGCCGCGTGCCGTGGATGCTGCCGCACAGGCCACGCAACCGCGTCAACCACGCGAGCGCGCGGGCGAGGTTGCGTCGGCCCGCGAAGTCAGCGGTGAAATGGACATCGACGCCATTCGCCGCGAGGGCCTGACGGGTCGTCAATTGCGCATGGCCCGCCGGGTGGCGCAAAAACACGGGCTTGCCCCGACCTCTGATTTCGACGCCGTGCGCCTGTTGCGGGCCCAGGGCATCGACCCCTTCCAACGCTCCAACATGCTGGAACTCGTGGTGCCGCAGGCCGGGTCCGAAGGGCATGAAGGCGGCGCGCCGGATGCGTTCTCGCAATTGCCCGCGCGCACCGACGGCGCAGGCTCAGAACGGGTGCAACTGCCCCAGACGATCCCGCTGAAGAAAGACCAGCTGCCCTCGACCGAGCTGAACCCGGCAGAGCGGCGCGAACGCGAGATTTCCAAAATCCAGCGCGATATTATCCGCCGTCGCCGCAAGAAGATGGGCCTGCTGCTGGTGCGGCTGGCGTTCTTCGTGATGCTGCCGACATTCCTTGCGGGCTGGTATTTCTACACGATCGCCACGCCGATGTACGCCACCAAATCCGAATTCGCGATCATCCAGAGCGAAGGCAACGGCGGGGCCGGTCCACTTGGTGGTCTGCTGCCCACGCAGTTTGCCACCAACCAGGATGCCATCGCGACCCAAGGGTTCCTGCAATCCAAAGACGCGATGCTGCGGCTCGACAATGACCTCGGCTTTAAATCGCACTTCACCCAGGACTGGATCGATCCCATTCAGCGGCTCAATCCTGACCCCACCAATGAAGAAGCCTACAAGACTTACAAGAAGAACGTGAAAATCGGCTATGATCCGACCGAAGGCATGATCCGCATGGAGGTGGCCGCCGCCGATCCCGAAGTCTCGGCCGAGTTTTCGCGGCGTCTGATCGACTATGCAGAAGCGCGGGTGAACAACCTCAGCCAGCAAAAGCGCGAAGACCAGATGAAGGACGCGCGCGAAGGGTTCGAAAAGGCTGAATCCGAGCGTCGCGCCGCCCAAGAGGCGCTGGTCCGCCTGCAGGTCGAAAGCGCCACGCTGGATCCCGAAGCGGTGATCGCGGCCCTGCGCACGCAGATCACCAACACCGAAACCCTGCTTCTGGAAAAAGAGCTGGAACTGGCGGCGCTGCTGGACAACGCCCGCCCCAACCGGGCCAAGGTGGATGGCGCGCGGGGCGACATCCGTCGGCTCAATGCGCAGCTGGACAAGCTGAACCAGCGCATGAACACGGCCAATGAAGGCGAAAATTCGCTGGCACAGCTGGCCGTGAACCTGCAGCTGGCGCAAGCTGACCTTGCAAGCCGCGACATGATGCTGCAATCAGCGCTGCAACAGATGGAACAAAGCCGGGTCGAAGCCTCGCGGCAGGTCCGTTACCTGACAGTTGCGGTGAAACCCGTGGCCAGCCAGGAACCCAGCTATCCACGCAAGTTCGAGAACACGGTTCTGGCTTTCCTGATCTTTGCGGGTGTCTATCTGATGATTTCGCTGACCGCGTCCATCCTGAGGGAACAAGTTACATCATGACCCATGTCACAGTCGCCGATCTGACCATCGGCAACGACCGTCCCCTGACGGTCATCGCAGGCCCTTGCCAGCTGGAAAGCGTGGATCACGCGCAGCACATCGCCGGCACGATGAAAGAAGCCTGCGACGCCGTGGGCGCGCAATACGTGTTCAAGGCCAGCTATGACAAGGCCAACCGCACATCGCTGTCGGGCAAGCGCGGCATGGGGATCGGCGAAGGCTTGAAAGCCCTGCAATCGGTGGGCAAGGCCATCGGCGTGCCGGTTCTGACAGACGTCCACACCGAAGCACAATGCGCCCCCGTGGCCGAGGCCGTGGACATCCTGCAAATCCCCGCCTTCCTGTGCCGTCAGACGGATATGCTTTTGGCGGCCGGAAACACCGGTGCAGTGATCAACGTCAAGAAGGGTCAGTTTCTGGCGCCGTGGGAAATGCCCAACATCGTGACCAAGATCGAAAGCACCGGCAACAAGCGCATTCTTCTGACCGAACGCGGTACCACCTTTGGCTACAACGCCTTGGTGGCCGACATGCGCAGCCTGCCGCAGATGGCGCAAACGGGATACCCGGTGGTCATGGACGCCACCCACTCGGTGCAGCAGCCCGGCGGTCAGGGCGGCAGCAGCGGCGGGCAGCGCGAGTTCGCCCCCGTCATGGCACGCGCGGCCGTGGCGATTGGCGTGGCGGCGGTTTTCATCGAAACGCATCCCGATCCTGACAACGCGCCCAGCGACGGGCCCAACATGATCCATTTGCACCACATGCCTGACCTTTTGGATACGTTGATGCAACTGGACGCGGTTGCCAAGTCCAAGCCCGTGACCCTGTGACCCCACCCAAGGACAAGTACCAGTGACCAAGCCAGCTTCGACCGTGACCCAGAACAGCTGGGCCTTTTTGCGTGATGCGATGATCACGCCCACGGGGTTCCGTGAATACGACGCCCGCTGGAAATACCCGGATGAGATCAACCTGCCCGGCATCACCGCGCTGGGTCTGGGTCTTGCCACCCAGATGCACGCGCGCGGCATCAAGCCCGAGATCGCGGTCGGCAACGATTACCGGGATTATTCGCTTTCGATCAAGAACGCGCTGATGCTGGGCCTGATGCAGGCGGGCATCGCGGTCAAGGACATTGGCCCGGCCCTGTCCCCCATGGCCTATTTTTCCCAGTTCCATCTGGATGTGCCCGCGGTCGCGATGGTCACGGCAAGCCACAATCCCAACGGCTGGACCGGGGTCAAGATGGGCTTTGACCGCCCGCTGACCCATGGCCCTGACGAGATGGGCGAATTGCGCGACATCGTGCTGGAAGGGCGCGGCGTGCCCCGCCCCGGCGGCAGCTATGAATTCGTGGACGGCGTGCGCGAGGCCTATCTTGATGACCTCGTGGGTGATTTCAAAATGACCCGCAAGCTCAAGGTTGTCTGCGCCACGGGCAACGGCACCGCATCGGCCTTTGCACCCGAACTGTTCAAACGGCTGGGCGTCGAGGTCGTGGAAAGCCACAATGCGCTGGACTATACCTTTCCGCACTACAACCCCAACCCCGAAGCCATGGAAATGCTGCACGACATGTCCGACAGCGTGAAAGCGTCTGGCGCGGACTTTGCCCTTGGCTTTGACGGAGATGGCGACCGCTGCGGCGTGGTGGATGACGAGGGCGAAGAGATTTTTGCCGACAAGGTTGGCGTCATCATGGCCCGCGACCTGTCCAAGCTTTATCCCGGCGCGACCTTCGTGGCGGATGTGAAATCAACCGGGCTTTTTGCTTCTGACCCTGAATTGCAGGCGCAGGGGGTCAAGGCGGATTATTGGAAAACCGGGCACAGCCACATGAAACGGCGCGTGAAGGAAATCGGCGCGCTGGCGGGCTTTGAGAAATCAGGCCACTACTTTCTGGCCGAACCCGTGGGCCGTGGCTATGACTGCGGTATGCGGGTGGCGGTGGAAATCTGCAAACTGATGGACCGAAACCCCGACATGTCGATGTCAGATCTGCGCAAGGCCCTGCCCCGGACCTGGGCCACGCCCACGATGTCGCCCTATTGCGCCGACACCGAAAAATACGACACGCTGGCGCGGCTGGTGGACAAGCTGGTGGCCAAGCACGAGGCCGGTGACACCATCGCGGGCCGCACGATCAAGGAGGTCGTGACCGTCAACGGCGCGCGCGTCATCCTCGACAATGGCGCATGGGGACTGGTGCGCGCCTCCAGCAATACGCCGAACCTCGTGGTGGTTTGCGAAAGCCCCGAAAGCGATGCTGAAATGCGCGCGATCTTTGCCGATATCGACGCGGTGATCCGGACCGAGCCGAACGTCGGCGACTATGACCAGACGATATGACACCGGATTTTGACGAACCCGCCCTGCGCGCCATCCTGCGGCAGGCATGGTCGTTGGAAACCGCGCGGCAATGGAGCGAAGAGAACCCCGCCAACGGGCAATGCAACGTCACGGCGGCGGTGATCCACGACATCTTTGGCGGTGAGGTCCGGCGCACGCAAGTGGCGGGCATCTGGCACTACTACAACTGGTTCGATGGGCAGCGCATGGATTTGAGTGACAGCCAGTTCACGGACCCCGGCGCGCGGTTTGCCGTGCCAGACCCTTACGCCGATCTGCCCAGCACGCGCGATGCCGCGATGGAGGGCATTGCGCAGCGCGAATACGACGTCCTGCGCGTGGCTGTACTGGCCCGACTTGGCGACGGTTGAACCACAGGTCAGTCGAAGATTTTCAGAAGCTCTTTCTTCAGCTTGTCCTCGACCTTGTCCTTGGCCGCATCTTCAACAGATTGGCCGTCTTCGGTCTTCACACCCAATTTCTCCTCGATCGCCTGTCTGGCCTTCTCTTCCGCCTTGGCTTTCATCTCTTCCTTCTGTTCCGCGAGGTTCAGATCAATGGCCGCTTCCAGATCCGGCAGGATGCTGGGGCCGGACCAGGGGCCACGGATGCGGATCGGAATGGCGATGCCGTTTCCTTCGTTGGCGCGCAGGGCGATAGGCGTGAAGGTATAGTCGATGTCCTGCGCGCCCAGCCCGATGCGCCCGGCACCACGCGCCTGGTAGTTGGCGAGGCTCAGCAGCAGATCGTCGTTTTGCAGGTTGCCACCTGCCATGGTGAAGGTCATGCCAAGGCTGTCAAAGACCGTGGTGCCGCCCGACGTATCGCCCGACCGCATCAGGCGGTCCAGATCGATACCCTCGATCGTGCCCCGCCCAACATTGACCGCCCCCTTGCCCGACATCGAATTCATGATCGCGTGAACCGAATTGCCCGAGGCAAGGAATGAAAGTTCTGCATCGGCGGCGCCGGTCAGGCGGCTGAGATCCAGCGCGTCCTGCAACACGCCTTGCAAACTGACAGACTGTGCAAAAAGCTTGCCGCCAACGGACAGACCGCTGCGATTGTTCATCACGAATTCGCCCGACACCGTGCCGTCGTAGGCCGCAACTTCACGCAACTCAAAGACCGCGCGTGAATTGTCGTTGCGCATCAGGGCGCGGGTGGTGCCCAGCTTGAAGCTGCCCAGATCGACGCTGCTGGCCCTGATCCCGATTTCACCGTTGAATGCGGCAAGGCCCGAGGCGTCAATGGGCGCCTTTGACCAGCCCGTGCCGGCAGCATCCGAGGAACTGCCGGAACTGCCACCGGCGTCCGTCACGCCCGTGAGGTCCAGCGCCCCCGCCTCAAGCTGTGCGTTGATGTTTGGCGTCCCGTTCAGCGAAATGTCCGCCGCCCCGGTCAAAGTGTTGCCACCCAGATCGGCATTGAGCGCACGCAAGGACAGGCGGCGGTCCGCGGTCAGTGTCAGATCGGCGGTCACATCCATGCTGCGCCCCAGCCCACGTGGCAGGCCAGCCCCACCAAGGCCCAGCGCCCGCAGGAAACCGTCAGTGTCCGGCAGATCCAGTGTCAGCGCGCCAGCAACTTCACCCGCGGTGCTGGCCCGCCCGACAAGGCGCGTGGTGCCGCCATCGGCGCGCAGGGTCACATCGACAGGTTGCACCTGCCCGGTGATGAAGCCCGCAAAGGCCCCGATGGTCGCATCGACATCCACCGGCAGGCCCGCGGGCCGGATCGTTGCATCGATCTCGGCAGCACCAAGGCGGTCCGGCCAATCCAGCGTCAGATCCACACCGGAATAGGAGACCAGGTCGCTGCCTTCGGCGTCATAGATCAGCGTGGCGTCGGTGATAGCCAGACGTTCGATGGAAAACGGGCGCGCGGGCGTGTCCGGCGTGGTTTCGGTTTCGATCTGTGCGTCACCGCTGGCATCGGTGAATTGCCAGCTGGCGCGCCCATCCTTGCGCTGTTCCAACCGGATCGTGGGGCTGGCGGCTTCGATGTTGGTGATGCGGATTTCGCCAGACAAAAGGCTTGCCGCGTCAATGCCGATGGCCGCGTTTTGGGCGGTCAGCATCGGACCCTGTTCGGACCATCCCGCATTGCCAACCTCAAGCTCGCCTGCCGAAACACCCAGCACCGGCCAAAGCGTCATGGACACATCACCCGAAATGGTCACATCGCGCCCCGTGGCGTTGCGGATCTGGTCGGCAGCGATGCGCGCGATACGGTCGGCAGGCAACAGGAACAGGGACGCCACCGCCACGACGACGATCAACACCAGCAGACCCACGATACGACCGATCCATTTCATGCGGCTCTCCTTGATGTGTCGCAATTGATCATTTCACATGCACTGCTACGGCTTTGACGCGCCGCTCTCAATGCTCAACCCTTTCCGCCGCCCCCTGGTTGCAGTATAGCCCCGAAAATGAGCACAAACCCGCCCAACCTGCGCCCCGACATCGCACCTTCCGCCCGGATCGACACGGGCCGCACCCGTCCGGGTCAGCCCAGCATCGGCATGGTCAGCCTTGGCTGCCCCAAGGCGCTGGTTGACAGCGAACGGATTTTGACCCGGCTGCGCGCCGAAGGGTACGGCGTATCGCCGGATTATGCAGGGGCCGATGCGGTGATCGTGAACACCTGCGGGTTTCTCGACAGCGCCAAGGCCGAAAGCTTGGATGCCATCGGTGAGGCGCTGGCCGAAAACGGGCGGGTGATCGTGACCGGGTGTCTGGGGGCCGAGCCTGAATACATCACCGGCGCGCACCCCAAAGTGCTGGCCGTGACCGGCCCGCATCAATACGAACAGGTGCTTGATGCCGTTCACGCGGTCGTGCCGCCGGCGCCCGATCCCTTTGTCGATCTGTTGCCTGCGCAGGCCGTGTCGCTGACCCCCCGGCACTACAGCTATCTGAAGATTTCCGAGGGCTGCAATCACAAGTGCAAATTCTGCATCATCCCCGACATGCGTGGCCGTCTGGCCAGCCGCCCGCACAACGCGGTGCTGCGCGAGGCCGAAAAGCTGGTGGAGGCCGGGGTGCAGGAGTTGCTGGTGATCAGTCAGGACACCAGCGCCTATGGCACGGACTGGGACCGCGATGTGCGCCGCGGCCTGACCGAACAACCCATCACCACGCTGGCGCGTGATTTGGGCAGCCTCGGGGCATGGGTCCGGCTGCACTATGTCTATCCCTACCCGCATGTGCGCGAATTGATTCCGCTGATGGCGGACGGCCTTGTTCTGCCCTATCTCGACGTGCCGTTCCAACACGCCCATCCCGACACGCTCAAACGCATGGCCCGGCCCGCCGCCGCCGAGGCGACGCTGGAACGGATCGCGGAATGGCGGTCAATCTGCCCCGAGATTGTGCTGCGGTCCACGTTTATCGTCGGCTATCCCGGTGAAACCGAAGCCGAGTTCCAGACGCTTCTGGATTGGCTGGACGAGGCGCAGTTGGACCGCGTTGGATGCTTTCAATACGAAAACGTCGATGGCGCACGGTCGAACGCCCTGCCCGACCATGTGCCGGATGAGGTCAAGGCCGAACGCTGGGCCCGTTTCATGGAAAAAGCGCAAGCCATTTCCGAGGCCAAGCTGGCCGCACGCGTGGGCACCCGCATGGATGTGATCGTGGACGAGATCGACACAGACGCGGCCACCTGCCGGACAAAGGCCGATGCACCGGAGATCGACGGCAACCTGTTCATCGATGAAGGGTTCGAGGCACTCAAGCCCGGTCAGATCGTCACGGTCGAAGTCGATGAGGCGGGGGAGTATGATTTGTGGGGCAAGTTGGTCTAGGGTTGTGCAGGCCACCATCTGAAAGGACCGACATGACCCTCCCCAAGATCGCGCAAACCGCGCCCTACCCCGTCGAAGTGACCAGCGGAAAGACCTACTTCTGGTGCACCTGCGGGCAATCGTCCAAGCAACCGTTTTGCGACGGGACCCATCAGGGCAGCGATTTCGCGCCCTTGAAATGGACCGCAGAGGCCGACAAGACCGTCTATTTCTGCGGCTGCAAGGCCACCGGCAAAGCACCTTTGTGCGACGGATCTCACGCGAAACTCTAGGGCGCCGGGGCCGTCGTTTGGGCCAGACTTGAATTTGTTCCTATTTTGTTCTATCCTCAAGAACATAAGAAAACAGGAACGATCCCATGCCACGGACCATGCACACAGAACCCGACCTGCCCGGCCTTTTCGCTGCCACGCAGGTTGATCTGCCCCTGCCGGATGCAGAACCTGCCACCGAAAAGCAGGTGGCTTTTGCCATGTCCATCGCGCGCAAGACCGGGCGCGTGGTGCCGAAGGCCACGTTGCGCGACCGGCGCGCGCTGTCGCAGTGGATCGACGCCAACAAGCCCAAGCCGCTGGAAGGGCGGTTCGCCAACTATCCCAGCTCCAAACAGGTGGCCTTTGCCGAGCGGATCGCGCGGCTCAAACGGCGGCAGGTGCCGCCCGAATGTTTCAAGGACAAGGCGCTGATGTCGCGCTGGATCGACGGGAACAAACCCTAAGGCAGGTCGTCAGTCCAAATCTTCCTGAAGCAGGGCAAGGGCCGCAAAAACATTCTTGTTTTCGCAGGTGGGACTGGGCCGAGGCGCGTCCTCTGGGGCCGACAGGAAGCGTTCGCAGTGGCCAGTGTCGAGACACCCCCGGCACCTCTGCACCATGTCGGCCCAGTGATCCGGCGACAGGTCATCGCGTTCCATCGCGTCGCACAGGTCCACGCCCAGCTTGCGCGCCATGCGCTGCACCTTCCAATAATGCTCAAGCGTGGGGCCAAGCGGATGGGGCCGCGTGTCCCGAGGGTTGATCTTGTCTTCATCTGTCATGACATCACGATGCACCATAATAGCCTGCGCCACTTTGACACTGATCAAACGGCGCGGGTCGTATTATCTGAAGAGCATGAACAAATCTGATCATACCCGCGTTCTTTATAACGCCGATTGTCCGGTCTGCAGCTTCGAGATCGATCATTACGCCAAATATGCAAAAGGCCGCGCCCTGCCCATCCGGTTCGAGGATCTGAACCGCGAGGATTTGCAGGACTGGGGGTTAAGCCGCGATGACGCGGCCAAACGGCTCTATGTGGCCAAGGATGGCAAGATGTACGCGGGCATTCCGGCGTTCATTGTCCTGTGGCAGGACATGCCACGCTATCGTTGGCTGGCGCGGCTGGTGTCCCTGCCCGGTCTGCACTGGATCGCCGTGCGAGCCTATGACCACATCCTTGCGCCGCTGATCTACCGCTGGCACCTGCGGCGGCTCAAGCGTGCCGCCGTTTCGGGCTGACGAACCCTCGCGTCAACGCGATCGTTACCCTTTTCAGGCTAGCCTTATGCGCAACAGCAGCTAGGCTTGGATCATGGCATATCCGCATTCCGTCCCTGAAACGCTGGCCGATGGGTCCATCCACATCCTCGGCCTTGTCGCCTCTTGTACTGCGGCGGCCCTGCTGATCGTGCATCTGACCGCCTGGGCCGAGGTCGAAACCATCGTCTCGGTCAGCCTCTATGCCGCGATGATCGTGCTGTCGTTCATGGCATCGGCCGCCTACCACCTGCTGCCATGGGACAGATCGCGCCCGTTTTTCCACCGGATGGATCACGCGGCCATCTATCTCAAGATTGCGGGCACCTATACGCCGCTGGTGATGATGATCGGATCGGCCTTTGCCTATGTCATTCTGGCGCTGATCTGGTGCGTGGCGCTGGTGGGTGCGCTGGCCAAGCTGTCGTTCTGGAAGACCGACGCGCGCGGATCGCTTGCACTCTATCTGGCGATGGGCTGGGCGGCTGTTCTGTTGATTTGGCCAATGTGGACCGAGCTGGGCGGTATCCCCCTGACATTGGTAGCCGTGGGCGGGCTGTTCTATTCACTTGGCGCTGTCTTTTTTGCACGCCCCGTATTCCGCTACCAGAATGCGGTGTGGCATGGCTTTGTTCTGGTCGCGTCGGGCTGTTTCTTTGCCGCCGTCACCCTAAGCGTCACAAACGCAACCTAGGGCGCGCCGCAAAGCGCATCCAGGTAGGCACGCACGCAGGTCTGGACATGGCGAAACCGGTCGCCGCCCAGATGCTTGCCCCCATACCAGCGGGTCACCACCACCAGATGATCGCGCAGACCTTCGCGTTCGAGCATCCGGATGATCACCATGCCCGCGCCGCTTTCCCCATCATCCCCCTTGATCGGACCGGCCTCGCTCAGACAGGCGGCCCAGGTGTTATGCGTGGCCTTGGCATAGGCCTTGTCACGCAACAGGCCCTTTAGCGCTGCGTCAATGTCGGCGCGCGACGTCACAGCCACACCCGAAACCGCGTATTTTGACCCCCGGTCGGTCAGGATATGGCCCAGCATCTTCAAAGGTCAGGATTCCCGGACCTGCGCATGCAACCACTGCGTGATAGAACGATTCCATTGAACCGATTCATTTCAACACAACGCATAAGGAGCGGACCGATGGGTTTTGCGGCCATCCCCCCTATTGTCTTCGAATACATCGGCATTGCAGGCTTTGCGCTTTATGTCATGAACTATGCGTTGCTGACATTGCGCTGCCTGAATGGCAACTGCATCGTGTATTTCATCGTGAACCTCGCCGCGTCCAGCTTTGTTCTGATCAGCCTCATGAACACCTTCAATCTGGCCTCGGCCATGATCCAGGTATTCTGGGTCTTGATGTCGTTGATCGGTATTGCCATGCGGCTTGGCGGGCGGCGCGGCCCGTCGCACCCGGCCTAGAGCTTGGATGCCGTCCGGCGCACCGTTTCAATCCGCGCGGCATTCGGTGGGTGCGTGCCAAGAAAGCGGTCGCCGGGATCGGGAATGCGGTTGAAGAACTCCGCGCCCTTCAGCGGGTTGTAGCCCGCGCGCGCTGTGATCACCGTGCCCAGCGCATCGGCCTCAAGTTCAAATTCCTTTGAATAGGTCCGCGCGCCAACTTGCGCACCCAGCCGTTGCGCAGATTCCACCGCACTTGCATCCGCACCGGTCAGTGTTGCCAGCCCGGCAAAAATGACCGCACCGGCAACCGCGTTTTCACGCTGGCGGGCGATATGACCCTCGATGTGGTGGGCCGCCTCGTGGCCCATGACAAAGGCGATTTCGTCGACGTTGCGCGCTTCCTGGATCAGCTTGATGGTGAATGCGATCACAGGCCGATTGTTGTCATCCAGCGTCTGGTAGGCGTTGGCGGGTTGGTTGGGCCGGTCGTCCACGATAATGCGGAAATCACAGTTTACGCCCTGTGTGCGCGCACGGCATTCGCGTTCCGCCACGGGTTCTATGGTGCGGGTGGCCTGAACAAAGGCCCGCGCCGCCTGATCTGCGGTGCGCAATTGATCAGGGGTGTTGACCGGTGCCATGGGTGTGGTCGAGGTCGGTGCCGGGGTGACAACTTCATCACAGGCGACCAGCAGACCCATGGACAGCATCAAGGCAAGAGGGCGAAGGATCATGGAAAGCTCGTATTAGGTGCGCGAAAGTCTCTGAACAGCAATGTATCACGCCTGCGCGCAGCGACCAGTCCCATCCGCAGCGCAATCACGGACCTGTGTGGCGGGTTTCTGCCACTCCGGGTCAGATGCAGGCTTGGCTTGCATTGGCGCGACCTTACGGTACGCTTGGCCTTATGTTTACAATTGAACACGAATTTGACGCCACGGTCATCACGTTGATGGATGACGGGGCCGCCCCCTTGCAGGAAGACGTGATCGTCAACAGTTTTGCCGAGGTCGTGACGGTGGAGCAATACGATCCGCGCACGGATCAGGTCGCCAAGATCACCCTGAGCCACGAACAGGTGCGCGATCTGGCCGCGGCACTTGACCTGCCCGAGGGCGTCTATGCGCTGCGCGACGGACCGGATGACGATAGTTAGGTCTGGACCTATGACCCTTTCCTGATACGCTGCTCCCGACGGGAGGACCAAAAATGGCAACTGGCACCAATATCCGCACCTTTTTCGAAGGCGCATGGCATAACACCGACCTCGCGGTAATGAAGGCCGCCGATCACGGGTCGTGGGTTGGCACGACGGTCTTTGACGGCGCGCGCCACTTCGATGGACGCGCCCCCGATCTGGCCGCACACTGCGCACGGGTCAACCGGTCGGCCGAGGCGCTGATGATCACCCCAACCATGGACCCTGCGGATATTGTCGAGGCTGTGCGCGAAGGGTTGAAAGCCTATGCCGCCAGCGACGCGGTCTATATCCGCCCCATGTACTGGGCGCTGGATGGTGATCCATCGGGGATCATACCCAAACCCGATGCGACAGGCTTTGCCATTTCGCTGGAACAGCTGCCGATGGCCCCGCCCGAGGCCTCCGTGACCCTGACGCGAACCCAATTCCGCCGTCCCGTTCTCGAAGATGCGGTGGTGAACGCCAAGGCAGGCTGCCTTTATCCCAACAATGCACGGATGCTGGCCGAGGCGCGGCGCAAGGGCTTTGGCAACGCGCTGGTGGCTGACGCGATGGGCAACGTGGCCGAAACCGCCACTGCCAACATCTTCATGGTCAAGGACGGCGAGGTGTTCACGCCCATCCCCAATGGCACCTTCCTGGCCGGTATCACCCGCGCGCGGCACATGGACAACATGCGCCGCGATGGCATTCCCGTGCATGAAAAAGTGCTAGGGTTCGAGGACTTCCACGCGGCGGACGAAGTGTTCATGTCGGGCAACATGATGAAGGTCACGCCCGTGACCGCCTTCGACGACACGCAATACCAGATTGGCCCCGTCACCCGCCGCGTCCGCGAGATGTATTGGGACTGGGCCGCCTCCGAAGGGTAGCATTGTGCGCAGCCTCGGCTTCTGGTTCGAATTCGCCAGCACCTACAGCTATCCCGCGGCCATGCGGATCGAGGCCGCTTGTGTGGCGGCGGGCGTGGCGCTGGAATGGAAGCCATTTCTTCTGGGGCCCGTCTTTGCCGCACAGGGCATGACGGATTCACCCTTCAACCTCTACCCCATCAAAGGCCGCTATATGTGGCGCGACATGGAACGGTTGTGTGCAGCGCAGGGCCTCGGCTGGCAAAAGCCGGGGCAGTTTCCCAGAGGCAGCCTTCTGGCCGCGCGCGTGGCCAGCGCCCATGCACAGGCGCCGTGGGTGGCGGCCTTTGTCAGGGCCGTTTATGTCGCCAATTTCGCGCAAGACCGCGATATCGGCAGAACCCGGACCGTAACCGATATCTTGCAAGAGATCGGCGTTGACCCCGCCCCGGTTCTGGACCGCGCCCAAAGCCCCGAAGGCAAACAATCGCTGCGCAATCTGACGGATTCAGCACAGGCCCACGGCCTTTTCGGTGCGCCCAGCTTTACCGTGGGCGACGAACTGTTCTGGGGCGGCGATCGCCTTGATGCCGCAATCGCTGCGGCCACCGGGTGCATCTGAGCGTTGCGCCGCCCGCACGGTTGCGCCATGCTGCGCTTTGGAACGGAGGACCCTGATGCGCAAATTCCTTGTGGTGCTGGATGACAGCCGCGAATGTCTGAATGCCATGCGCTTTGCCGCGATGCGCGCTGCACACACCGGCGGCGGGGTCGAGGTCTTGTCGGTCATTCCCCCGGACGAATTCAATCACTGGATTGGCGTGGGCAACGTGATGCGCGAGGAATCGCGGGAACGTATCCACGCGCATTTCGAAGTCTTCGCCAAATGGATGCGTGACAAGCAAGGCATTGATCCCGAACTGGTGATCCGCGAAGGCCAACCCGTTGACGAAATCATAGCCCAGATCATGGAAGACCCGGAAATCGGCGTTCTGGTTCTGGGCGCTGGCACCGACAAGAAAGGCCCCGGCCCCCTGGTCACGCAACTGTCGCGCAATGCAGGCAGCCTGCCCATTCCGATCACCATCGTGCCGGGTGATCTGAGCAAGGAAAAGCTCGAAGCGATCACCTGAACACATTCGAAAACGGGGAAGTGCCATGCAGGCTTCCCCGTTGCGCGGAATCACGCCTACACCTAGCGTGACGTCATGCGACATATTGTACTGATCCTGATCACCTTTCTGTTTGTCCAGCCAGCGATCGCGGCCGGCCAGCTTGACGAACCCTTTGATGCATCTGTGCTGGACGCGGGCGAAAAACGGCTTTTGCAGGCCGGGATGGCCCTGAAGGGCACCTATGACGCGCGTCTTGACGGTGCGTGGGGGAATGGCAGCCAGGGCGCATTGAATGCGACCACGCGTGCGATGGGCGGCCGCGGTGCGCCCACGTGGGGCGATGTGGCCCAGCTGACCCGCGACACGGTCAAGCGGCTGCGCGACGAAAACTGGAGCGTGGTGAAAGGGCCAGACGACCTTGCCACGTTCCTGTTGCCGCTTGCCCTTATGGCCGAACCGGGCAACGAACCGCATGTTTACCGCAACACCGACGGCACCTTGCGTGTCCGCAGCATGTCCTCGGACCGCGCGCGCGCTTTGGTGCTGCATGCGACAATGCGCAACCGCGCGGACGAACGCGCGCCGATCTACACCCTTGATCGCGGCAGCTTTCAGGTTTCTTCGGGCAAGCTGATGGATGACCGCACCAGCATCTACCTGCGCAGCGATCAGGTAAACGGGCGTGCGGCTTCGACTCTCGTCGAATTCACCGCCCCCGCAAGCGACGCCGCGCGTCTTCTGATCGCATCGATCCAGTTGGGCCAACAACCCAAGCTGAGCCTCGGGCGCGGCAAACTGCGCGCAGCGTTGAAGGCCCTGAACGGGCAAGACAACGCCACCGAAGACATGGCCGAACAGCCCAAGGGCGAATTGACCGACATTGATCAGGGCCGGATCGACTGGATCTTCAAACGCAACCTGCCGGACGAAGACAACAGCCCCGATGAAGAGGACCAGCCGCGCGAAAGCAAGCGCGCAGGCATCGGGTTCTATGTCAACAACACTGATTTCGTTGTGCCTGTCAGCATCGTAAACCGCTGCGGGGACGCGGGCCTGATGCTGTTGGATGGCACGCCCGCACGCAGGTTGCGCGGCGGCGGTGCACTGGGCCTTGCGATCCTGACCAGCGCGCGCCGGTCCGACTATTGGCTGCCGCTGGGCGCCGGGACCATCGGCCGTCAGACGCCCGATTTGCGCGTTCTGGGGGTCAGCAAGAAAGGCTGGGCCACGGGCGCGCCTGCGGACATACAAGTTCAAATGATGGGTGAACTTGCAGGCGGTCCGGGCAAGCTGCGCTATGTGGCCGCGTTGCCCGCGCGCAAACGCAACACCGGCGCACCCATTCTGGATGCGCAGGGCAAGGTGATCGGCGTGGCCATCGGGGCACTGGATGTTCCCGGGCTGAGCGCTGCGCAGATCAAGGCGCTGCGCAAGGTCAGTGTGCTGGTCTCTGCACAGGAGTTGCCCAACGTGCTGACCCGCAACGCAGTGGCCTTTCAGCGCAGTGGGCCCGCCCCAAGCTTGCGCAAGGCCGATCCGGGCAAGGCACTTGTGCCGCTGATGTGCCAATAACCCCATCGCTGAGCGCGCCAGTCAAGGTTTAGAATCATTCCAAACCTTGACTTGGCGCGCTGGCGTCCGCATATCAGAGGTCTGACACATCGGAGCCCATGGCATGTTCATCCAGACCGAATCCACACCGAATCCCGCAACGCTCAAATTCCTGCCCGGTCAAACCGTGCTGGACATGGGCACAGCTGATTTCCCGACCGCAGACGCGGCAGGCAAATCGCCGCTGGCCAATCGCATTTTCGGCGTGCAGGGCGTGTCGGGCGTGTTCTTCGGCACGGATTTCGTCACGGTCACCAAGCAAGACGCGGTGGACTGGGACCACATCAAACCGGCCATCCTTGGCGCGATCATGGAGCATTTCCAATCGGGCGAGCCCGTGATGGACGGGGATCACACCCCCGCCTCCGGTCATGCAGAGCACTCCGGCGAAGACGAGGTTGTCGTGGGCCAGATCAAGGAACTGCTGGACAGCCGTGTGCGTCCGGCGGTGGCACAGGATGGCGGCGACATCACCTTCCACGGCTTTGACCGCGGCGTGGTGTACCTGCACATGCAAGGGGCCTGCGCGGGCTGCCCGTCCTCGACGCTGACCCTGAAAATGGGCATCGAGAACCTGCTGCGCCACTACATCCCCGAAGTCACCGAAGTGCGCCCCGTCGCCGTCTGACAGATGACCCAAGCGAACAAGACCTACGGCCCGGATGATCCCATCACGGGCCGTTGCTATTGCGGGGCCTGCCGCGTGTGCGCCGCGGCCCCCCCTTTGGCCGTCGCCTATTGCCATTGCTCGGATTGTCGCCGCCTGACCGGTGCACCAGTTGCGGCCTTTGCCGCCTTCGCGCCCGACGGCTTTGATATTCTGCCCCAGTGGCCCGAAAAGGCATCCTTTGCCGCAGGGGTGGATCGCTGGGCCTGCCCCGCATGTGGGTCCGCGCTGGCCGCAACTTATGACTACCTGCCAGGACAGGTCTATGTCCCCATCGGCATTCTGGACCAGGCGGCGGATTTCGCACCGCAAAGCCATTCTCACGCGGGCAACGCCCTGCCGTGGCTGCACATCCACGACGATCTGCCCCGCAATGAAGCAAGCGGCCGGGATCTTCTGAACGCATCCAAAACATGAGCATCCTGCTGGCCTTTGACACGTCCGGCCCCTATTGCGCCGCCGCCCTGTGGCGCGATGGCGCGGTGCAGGCGGTTGTAGTCGAAGACATGGCACGCGGACAGACCGAACGCCTGATGGGCCTGCTCAAAGAGCTATTGGCAAAGCACGATCTGGCATGGACGGACCTTGATGCGCTGGCCGTCGGCGTTGGGCCGGGTAATTTCACCGGCATCCGCATTGGTGTGTCTGCCGCACGTGGTCTGGCGCTGGGGCTTGGCATTCAGGCCTACGGTGTCAACGGCTTTGAACAACGTACCAACCTGCTGGGCCATGCGGCACCGGTGGTCGTTCCGGCCCCGCGCGACCACGTCTACATGATCACCGACACCGGCCCCGACCTGATGGCCGCCGAAGCCGCGACCGCCCGGGGCGCCGATCCGACGCAGCCCCCCACATCCGATCTTGTGGCGGCCATCGCCCGTGTCGCGGCAGCCCGGTATCCCGATCCTGCGCCACCCCCGGCCCCGCTCTATGTGCGCCCTGCTGATGCCGCACCCGCGCGCGATGTCCCTCCTGTCATCCTTGCCGATGAGTAACGTGCCCGACACGCTGGCCGCCCTGCACGCGCGCTGCTTTCCGGACCGGCCATGGAGCGCGCCCGAAATCGCTGCACTTGTGAATGCACCCACGACACTGGCCTTCGTTGATGCAACCCAACGGGGCTTTGCCCTGCTGCAATCCATCCCGCCCGAAGCCGAAATCCTGACGATCTGCGTGGCCCCCGATATGCGGCGCCAAGGGGTTGCAGCCGCGCTGATGCAGGACGTATTCGGTGCGTGCAAAGCCCGTGGCATCGACCGGGTCTTTCTGGACGTTGCAGCGGACAATTCGGCCGCCATTGCGCTCTATGCGCGACTGGGTTTCGACACCATTGGCCGCCGCAAAGCCTATTACAAACGCAAGGATGGCCCCCGACAGGATGCGGTGATTATGCAGCGGGCAGTGACCTGAGGGCAGAGGCCTCACTGCCCCGGGAATTTGCCGAGAATCGGTTGACCCCTGTCCCTTATACCGTCCTTAATATGCCTTGATCACACGATCTGCCCGGGTCTGCCGGGCGATGGGCCACTTCCGTCATCAAAACGCGGCCCCAAACACCATAACTGGGAGACACCATATGACCCTCATGCAGAAATTCCTGGGCGCGGCCGCGTCGCTTGCCCTGTCGGCGGGTGCTGCTCTGGCCGAACCTGCCCTGATCTTTGATCTGGGTGGCAAATTCGACAAATCCTTCAACGAAGCCGCCTTCAACGGTGCGCAGCGTTGGGCCGAGGAAACCGGCGGCACCTTCCGCGAGATCGAACTGCAATCCGAAGCCCAGCGCGAGCAGGCCCTGCGCCGCTTTGCCGAAGCGGGCGCCAACCCCGTGATCACGACGGGCTTCGCTTTTGCTGATCCGGTCGGTGCGGTTGCCCCCGACTATCCGGACACCAAGTTCGTCAACATCGACGGCTGGATGCCCGAAGTGCCTGCGAACGTGCAGCTGATCGGCTTCCAAGAGCACCAAGGCTCCTACCTTGTTGGCATGATGGCGGCGATGGCCTCGAAATCCGGCACGGTTGGCTTCATCGGTGGCATGGACATCCCCCTCATCCGTCACTTTGGCTGCGGCTTTGCCCAGGGCGTGAAGGCCGTGAACCCCGACGCCACGATCATCGCCAACATGACAGGCACGACACCTTCGGCCTGGAATGACCCGGTGAAAGGCTCCGAGTTGACCAAGGCACAGATAAGCCAGGGCGCTGACGTGGTCTATGCCGCGGCTGGCGGCACCGGCGTGGGCGTTCTGCAGACCGCGGCCGACGAAGGCATCCTGTCGATCGGCGTGGACAGCAACCAGAACTACCTGCACTCCGGCAAAGTCCTGACCTCGATGCTCAAGCGCGTCGACGTGGCGGTCTACGACTCCATGAAAGCGGGCGCTGACATGGAAACCGGTGGCTTCACCACGCTGGGGCTGGCCGAGGAAGGCGTTGGCTATGCGCTGGACGAACACAATGCCGGTCTGGTTTCGGCCGAAATGAAGGCGGCCGTGGACGAAGCGCGTCAGAAGATCATCGATGGTGATCTGGAAGTCGTGGCCTACTACACCAACGACAGCTGCCCGGTTCTGGACTTCTGATCCTGCCTTGGCACTGAAACATCGGGCCGCGCGGTGCAAACCGGGCGGCCCATTTGGTAAACGAAGAAAGCCCCGCAGATGACGGCCCCAGCGATCGAACTCAAAGGTATCTCGAAGGCCTTTGGCCCGGTTCAAGCCAACAAGGACATTTCGATCCGCGTGATGCCCGGCACCATCCATGGCATCATCGGCGAAAACGGCGCGGGCAAGTCCACGTTGATGAGCATCCTTTACGGGTTCTACACCGCCGACAGCGGCGAGATTTTCATCGGCGGACAGCGCACCAACATCCCTGACAGCCAGGCCGCGATTGCCGCAGGCATCGGTATGGTCTTCCAGCACTTCAAGCTGGTGGAGAACTTCACCGTTCTGGAAAACATCGTGCTGGGCGCCGAAGACGGCTGGTCGCTCAAAGGGTCTCTGACAAAGGCGCGCAAAACGCTGGTCGAACTGGCCGCCGAATACGAACTGAACGTGAACCCCGACGCCCGCATAGAAGAGATCGGCGTGGGCATGCAGCAGCGCGTGGAAATCCTCAAGGCGCTCTACCGGCAGGCCGATATCCTGATCCTCGATGAACCCACGGGCGTGCTGACCCCCGCCGAGGCTGATCAGCTCTTTCGCATCCTCGACCGCTTGCGCGACGAGGGCAAGACGATCATCCTGATCACCCACAAGCTGCGCGAAATCATGGACATCACCGACACGGTCAGCGTGATGCGCCGGGGCGAAATGACCGCCACCGTGAAAACCGCCGACACCTCGCCCGAGGAACTCGCGGAACTGATGGTGGGGCGCAAGGTGCTCTTGCGTGTGGACAAGGTGCCCGCGACGCCGGGCGATCTGGTCCTCGACATCCAGAACCTGCACGTGGTCGATGAAAAGGGCGTCGAACGCCTCAAGGGGATCAACCTGCAAGTGCGCGCAGGCGAAATTCTGGGCATCGCCGGGGTTGCGGGCAACGGCCAGTCCGAACTGCTCGAAGTGCTGGGCGGCTATGCCACCGGCACCGGCACCATCACCCTCAATGGCACGCCCATCGACCTCAGCGGCACCGCCTCTGACGGCAAATCGCGCCGCGCACGTGGCATCGCGCATGTGCCCGAGGACCGCCAGCGCGAAGGCCTGATCATGGACTACATGGCCTGGGAAAACACCGCCTTCGGCTACCACCACGATCCCGAATACCGCGCGGGCCTGTTGATGAACAACGCCGCCATCCGCGCCGACACCGAAGCCAAGATGAACCGCTTCGACGTGCGCCCCCCGAACCCGCGCCTCGCGGCCAAGAACTTCTCGGGCGGCAACCAGCAAAAGATCGTGCTGGCCCGCGAGATCGAACGCAACCCCGACCTGCTTCTGGTCGGTCAACCCACCCGCGGCGTCGACATCGGGGCCATCGAATTCATCCACCAGCAAATCGTGGCCCTGCGCGATCGGGGCAAGGCGATCCTGCTGGTGTCGGTCGAGCTTGAGGAAATTCTCAGCCTCGCCGACCGCGTCGCGGTGATGTTCGACGGCCACATCATGGGCGAACGCCTGCCCGACCAGACCGACGAAAAGGAACTCGGCCTGCTGATGGCCGGTGTCGGGGCCGACACATGATCTCTTCCTTTCGCATCAAATACCTTGGGGGAGCGCGCAGCGCGGGGGCAACGCCCCCTGAAAAATCGCGTGTGCGCAGCACCCCTTCAGATAACGGAGCAAGCGCATGGACGTGATGCCCAAATGGGCCGAGGTCATCCTCGTGCCGCTCATTTCCCTGTTGCTGGCGGCCATCCTGTCGGCGCTGGTGATCCTGGCCATCGGCGAAGACCCGGTCGCGGCGGTCAAGCTGATGGTTCAAGGCGCGCTGGGGTCGACCTATGGCTGGGGCTACACGCTTTATTATGCCACGAACTTCATGTTCACCGGCCTCGCCGTGGCCGTGGCCTTCCACGCGCGGCTCTTCAATATCGGCGGCGAAGGTCAGGCGATGCTGGGGGGCCTCGGTGTGGCACTGGCCTGCCTTTTCATCCCCTGGCCGCACTGGACCATCGCCTTGCTGGGTGCCACGGTCATGGCCGGGCTCTTCGGGGCCGCATGGGCCGCGATCCCCGCCTACCTGCAAGCCAAACGCGGCAGCCACATCGTCATCACCACCATCATGTTCAACTTCATCGCCGCGGCTGTGCTGAACTACCTGCTGGTCAACGTCCTGCGCCCCAAGGGCAGCATGGACCCCGCCACCGCCCGCTTTCCCGAAGCGGTGCACCTGCCCACCCTGCACGACATCCTCGCGCCCTTTGGCATCAGCTTTTCCAAGGCCGCACCGGCCAATGTCACCCTGCTGGTGGCCGTGGCCGCCTGCGTGCTGGTCTGGCTGCTGATCTGGCGCACACGGCTCGGCTATGAAATCCGCGCCTATGGCCATTCCGAAAGTGCCGCGAAATATGCAGGGATCAGCCCCGTCAAGATCACCATGATCGCCATGCTGATCTCGGGGGGGCTGGCGGGTCTCATGGCCATCAACAACGTGATGGGCGAGGCTGAACGGCTGGTGCTGAACGCGGTTGAGGGCGCGGGCTTCATCGGCATCGCCGTGGCCCTGATGGGGCGCAGCCACCCCTTCGGCGTCTTCCTTGCCGCGATCCTTTTCGGCTTCCTCTACCAGGGCGGCGCCGAACTGGCGCTCTGGACGAAAATCCCGCGCGAGTTGATCGTGGTCATTCAGGCGCTGGTCATCCTCTTCACGGGCGCGCTCGACAACATGGTGCGGATGCCGCTCGAACGCATCTTCCTTGCCCTGCGGAAGGGAGACGCCTGATGGATTTCCTGACCCTCATCCAGCTTCTCGACAGCACCGTACGCCTTGCCACGCCGCTGCTGCTGGCTTGCCTTGCGGGCCTCTTTTCGGAACGCGCCGGCATCTTCGACATCGGGCTTGAAGGCAAGATGCTGGCCGCCGCCTTCTTTTCCGCAGCCATCGCGGCCCTCTCCGGCTCGGTCTGGCTGGGTCTTCTGGCGGGCATCGGCGCGTCGCTGGCGCTCAGCGCGCTGCACGGCGTGGCCTCGATCACTTTTCGGGGCAACCAGTTGATCTCGGGCGTGGCGATCAACTTTCTGGCGGCGGGCATGACCGTGCTGATCGCGCAGGACTGGTTCCAACAGGGCGGGCGCACACCGTCGCTTGTGGGGGGTGCACGTTTTGGTCCGATCGATCTGCCCTTTGCTGACGCCTCTGCGTCGATCCCAATCTTCGGCCCCGTCTATTCCGAACTGATTTCGGGCCATTCCATCCTCGTGTATCTCGCTTTTGCCGCCGTGCCTGCCACGTGGTTCATCCTCTTTCGCACCCGCTTTGGCCTGCGCCTGCGCGCCGTGGGTGAAAACCCCGCTGCCGTGGATACGGCTGGCGTATCCGTGGTCGGCCTGCGCTATGCGGCCGTGGCCATCTGCGGCGTGCTTTGCGGCATCGCGGGCGCGTATCTGTCGACCGCGTTGCAAGCGGGTTTCGTCAAGGACATGAGCGCCGGGCGCGGGTTCATCGCACTGGCCGCGCTGATCTTTGCAAAATGGCGGCCATGGCACGCGCTTTACGCCACCCTGCTCTTTGGCCTTTTCGGTGCATTGGAAACGCGGCCCGACGTGATTACCGCGCTGACCGGCATGCGCGTGCAGGGCCAGTTGCTGGGCGCACTGCCTTATATCATGACGGTGATCATCCTTGCCGGCTTTGTCGGAAAGGCCATCCCGCCACGCGCAGGCGGCGAGCCATACGTCAAGGAAAGATGAGTCCAGTTTGCCCTCGTTGATCAGGCCTGATCGCTGCGTGGCAGCATGACATATTGATTTTACCTGCGCACAGGGCCAAACAGGGTCATGCAAATCTATCTGCCCATTGCCGAAGTATCGGTCAACGCCTTCCTGCTTTTGGGACTGGGCGGGATGGTGGGCATACTGTCTGGCATGTTCGGCGTTGGCGGCGGGTTCTTGATGACGCCCCTGTTGTTCTTCATCGGTATCCCCCCTGCCGTGGCCGTTGCCACCGAAGCCAACCAGATCGTGGCCTCGTCCTTTTCCGGCGTGCTGGCGCATTTGCGACGAAAGACCGTGGACCTGAAAATGGGAACGGTGCTGTTGATCGGCGGCCTCGTGGGCGCGGCCCTCGGCGTCGTGGTCTTCAACCATCTCAAGGCGTTGGGTCAGGTCGATCTGCTGGTGCGGCTGTGTTACGTCGTCTTTCTGGGCGTGATCGGCGGGCTGATGTTTATCGAAAGCCTCAACGCCATCCGCAAGACGGCCAAGGGCACCGCCAAGCCCACCCGGCGCAAACACGGACTAGTGCACAAGCTACCGTTCAAGATGCGCTTCCGGGTGTCGGGCCTTTACATCTCGGTCATTCCCCCGCTTCTGGTGGGTCTGTCCGTGGGTATTCTGGCCGCGATCATGGGTGTTGGTGGCGGGTTCATCATGGTGCCTGCGATGATTTACCTGCTGGGGATGCCAACCAAGGTCGTGGTGGGCACCTCGCTTTTTCAGATCATCTTTGTCACTGCCTTCACCACCATGCTGCACGCCACCACCAACTTTACCGTTGATGTGGTACTGGCCGTGCTGTTGCTGGTGGGTGGCGTGATCGGCGCACAGATCGGCACCCGTATCGGGGTGCGCATGAAGGCCGAACAATTGCGCATCCTGCTGGCGCTGATGGTGCTTCTGGTCAGTGGCAAACTGGCCCTTGATCTTCTGGTCATGCCGTCCGAGCTTTACTCGCTTGGTGCTGCGGGGGGTCACTGATGCTGGGCCGGATGCTCCTCTTGCTGGCGCTCATGGCCACGCCACTGGCCAGCGAAGAGGTGGTTCTGGGCCTCTCCAGCGACGAGGTGGCGATCACCACCAGCTTTGATGGCTCCGAAATCCTGATCTTTGGCGCGGTCAAACGCGAAGGCCCCATTCCCGATGGCCCACCGCTTCAAGTGGTGATCACCGTGGCTGGCCCCTCCGAGCCGATCACCGTGCGCCGCAAGGAAAAACGCTTTGGCATCTGGATCAACACCGACGCCGTCGAGGTTGATGAAGCACCCAGTTTCTATGCCGTCGCCACATCCGCCCCCCTGTTTCAGGCTCTCAGTAATGTCGAGGACCTGCGTTACAAGGTGTCGATCCCCCGTGCCATCCGGTCGGTGGGCGCCCCCATGACCATCAGCGACGCCGCCAGTTTTACCGAGGCCCTGATCCGTATCCGTGGCGATGCCGACCAGTACCAACTGTTGCAGGAACAAGTGATCGTGGACGAACAGACCCTGTTCCGCGCCAACATCCGGTTGCCCGCCGCCCTGACCGAGGGCGACTATGCCACCCGCATTTTCCTGACCCGCGACGGTCAGGTGATTTCCAGCTACCAGACCAGCATCGACGTGCGCAAAGTCGGGCTGGAGCGCTGGCTCTTCACCCTGTCGCGCCAACAGCCGATGCTTTACGGGTTGATGTCGCTCGCCATCGCCATCGCGGCGGGCTGGGGCGCCTCCGCGGCCTTCAGCATCTTCCGCAACTAGCCACGCCCGACGTAGGGCATGTTGGTCGCCATGATCGTCTGAAACAGCACGTTGGCCGACAACGGCAGGCTGGCCATGTTCATCACAGCCTGTGCGGCATGGGCCACGTCCATGGTGTGCATGTCGGGCTGGCGCGCCTTGAGGTTGGCGACCATCTCACTTTCGGCATTGCCGATGTCGATCTGCCCGCAGGCAATGTCAAAGGCCCGCCCATCCAGTGCAAGCGTCTTGGTCATGCCGGTGATCGCGTGTTTGGTCGTGGTGTAACAGATCGAGTTCTCGCGCGGCGTATAGGCCGAGATCGAGCCGTTGTTGATGATCCTCCCGCCGCGCGGCGATTGATGGCGCATCTGGCCAAAGGCCAGTTGGGCCGCGATGAACATACCGTTCACGTTGACATTCAGAACATCGGCCCACACGTCCAGCGGCACCTCGTCAATGGGCGCAGCTTGCCCGAAAATGCCCGCGTTGTTGAACAGCACATCAAGCCGCCCGGCTTGATCGGTAAAGGTCTTGAACGCTGCGCGCATCGCTGCGGCATCCGTGACATCGGCGGGTAGGTGAATGACGTTGGCGTGGGCAATCTCCGACAGCTTGTCCGCCCGTCGTGCCAGCGCCCCGACGACCCAGCCTTCGGACAGGAACAGCTCCGCCGTGGCGCGGCCAATGCCGGAACTGGCGCCGGTGATCAGGATGGTTTGGGTCATGGCGCAGCCTCCGGTTCGGTCAGGGTCAGGGTCGGTGCGGTGGCGACACGCAGATCGTCCACGCGCAGGGGTTCCGTGGGTTTGGACAGCCGATTGCGCACCACCCAGATCAGGCGCTCCTGCGCGCGGGTGATGGCAACATAGGCCAGACGCTTCCACAGGGGCTGGCCTGCCTCCACCCGGCCCATGCGCGCGGCCACGAACAGATCGGGCGCGAACACCTGCACCGTGTCCCATTGCGAGCCTTGCGCCTTGTGGATGGTCACCGCCGATCCATGCAGAAACGTGGCCCCCATGCGCGCGGCAAAGGGGATAAAGGGTTCTTCTTCGTCCGGCTTTTCGATCTTCACGATCGACGCCGCACTCACCTGCGGGTCCTCGGCCCCCATCACGTGCAGGCGTGAAAACCCCGGCTTGCGCCCTTCCCCCAGATAGATCACCTGCGCGCCCTTGATCAGCCCCCGCGCCTCAAGGTCCAACCGCTTCTTGCGGTGTTTCATGGGCAATTCGATGCCGTCGCAAATCAACGGCTCGCCTTCGATCAACGCATCCTCGGGCGCGCCATAGACGCTGCGAAAGGCGTTGATCAGGCGGATGCGGGTGGCATTGCGCCAGACCAGAACCGGGCTGCGCGCCATCAGGTCCACCTCCACCCGCTGGCCCCAGACCACGCGGTCATCGCGTTTGGCGGTATCTTCGATCATGCGTTCGAAATCCTGAAACTCCAACGCGGGATCAGACAACGCATGCGCCAGATCGAGGATCGGGTTGTCCGCGTCCTGCCGGTGGATGCGCGACAGGTTCATCACGCGCGTCTTGGGCAATCGGTCGAACACCATGGTCCCCGATTGGTTCACCGGGGCCAGCTGCGCGGGGTCGCCAAACAACAAGAGCGTGGGAAAGATTTCCTTGAGGTCCTCGAACTGCTTGTCATCCAGCATCGAGGATTCATCGACAAACCCGATATCAAGCGGTTCTTCCCGGCGTTTCCAGCCGGTGATGAAATCACTGCCCCGCAGGCCTGCGGCGGCCAGCGCACCGGGAATGGATTTGTTGGACTGGAAAAATGCGTGCGCGCGGTCCAGCGCCTGATCGGTCAGCCCCTCGATCTCTGGCCGTTCGCCATTGCCCGCCAGCCATTCGGCAATGCGTTCGTATTCGGGATCATAGACCGGCGTATAAAGGATGCGGTGAATGGTCGTCGCGGGCACGCCGCGCAGGCGCAGAACGCTGGCGGCCTTGTTGGTTGGGGCCAGGATCGCCAGCGTGCGCCTGTCGCGTTTCTTGCGGGATTCATAATCGCCCGACACCACCTCGACGCCCGCCTCTTCCAGCGCCTTGTAAAGCTCGGCCAGCAGCATCGTCTTGCCCGATCCCGCCTTGCCGGTCACCGCCATCACCGATGCGGCCTTGCTGGTGGGCGGCGTCAAAAGCTGATCGTCCAGATCAACGCCCGCCCCCCGCAAAAGGTCGGTCACCGCATCATAGGCCGAGGCCTGATCGTCGGAAAATGTAAGGGTGGGCACGGTCATGGCGCGACCCTACGCGCGCCGTGCGACCATGACCAGAGGTGTGGTGACCTCAGCCCGCCTTGGCCAGTTGCAATGGCGTTTCGGCGCCAAAGGCACGGGTGAACCACAGCCGCGACAGAGCAGGTGAAATGCCCGCGCGCTTGGCCACGGCGCGTTGCGCATCGGGGGCAAAGTGCCACAGACCGACACTGATCTGGTCGCGCCCTTCTCCGGCACTGCCCAGCACCTCGGGCGACGATCCAATCATGCGGTAAATGCGCACCATGCGCGCGTCGAAAACACCGACAAAATGTTCGATGCCAAAGTTCTGCATGATCTCACCACCGCCCAGCATCAACGCGCCGGCGACGGTCGAAGGGGCGTTGCGGGCAAGGCAAAACCGGGTGCATTCCCAGATCACCGGGCTGGTGATGGTGCCCCCGCCCATCAGGTTGGCAAAATGGTCGTTGACCATGGTACGCCCCGTCGTGGGCAAGAACCGCATGGATCCACCATGGCCGCCCTCAGGCGTTTCCCAGATCACGTACAGCGGGTTGAGCGCCACATCGTCATATTCGTCACGCTCAAACCCGTCCGCATCGACCGTCACATCCCAGCCAAGACGCGTCTTGAACTGATCTGCGCGGTCGCGAAACATCGCATCGGCAAGCTTTGGGAAAAGGTGCATTTGGTCGGCATAAATGTAGTGCAACATGTAAAGAACTCCTTGTCAGACCGTTCGAGGGACTGATCAGAACCTATCTGGACATGTGTAAATTTTTAGACCTACGAGCGTACGCTTTGCAATCTAAAGGTGCAACACACCGTCAAACAACAATCAAACCGCGACTAAGCGCGCGGGCCACGGCGTGGGTTGTGTTCATCGCGCCCAGCTTGAACCGGGCGCTTTCGATATAGACCCGCAGCGTGTGTTCCGAGATCGACAGGGTCTCGGCCACCTGGCTGCGGCTGTAGCCCATGGCAAGGAATGTCATCGCATCCACTTCGCGGGGGGACAGGGATTGTGACTGTTCCGGGGTCCGGTCCGGTTCGAAATCCAATGCCTTCTGGTTGAAGCAATGCGCGATCAGGATCAAATCGCGCCGGTGCGTTTCGGTAAAGTCCGCCCATGTCTGGTCGTCACAGGAATGGGAAACGGTAAACAGGGCGAATTGGCCGTTCGGGCCGCGGATCGGCACCGAGAACCCCTGATTGCCGACCCCGTAGTTGATGGCCTCTGCCTGAAAGGCCCGGGCCGCCTTGCTCGACCAATCAAGGCGTTTCCAATCCACCGGATGAAAGCGCTGGTAACAGCCTATGATAACCGGATCGACCCGCAGGTAATTCTGTTCAATATAGCGGTCACGCCAGTCGTCCGAGTAAGTCCCGCAGCCATATTGGTCCCCGGCGCTGTCGACCCAGTGATAGACCATGTGGTCGATCCTGCATAAATCGCGCAGGGTCTCGATGGCCTCCTGTAAGGCCTCAAGCGTATCAGAGCGCTCCAGTTCCTCCAAAATAGCTTCCAACTGAGAGGTCTTCGTCATGGTTGTTGCCTGCCGTCCTTTCGTTCAAGGCGGAGATCTCAGCCATCGCGACAATTGCCGTGTCATCCAGCTGCTCGGCCAGCGCTGGCAAGCCATTGGCCCGCGCGAAAGTCTTGAGGTCCGTCAGAACATCCAAAATCCAGTCACTTCTCATGTTAGATTCACTTCCAGTTGGTTAACGAATGGTTAATACAACTATAGCATGAGCGATATTTCTTAAGAAATTCGCGTATTGTTACTCCCCGGAAATAGTGAGGGCCGGATTCTTAAGTGTTTGAATCTAAAAAGATTGCCGCCTGAAACGCAAAACGCCCGCATCACCTTGGGTGATTCGCGGGCGCAACACTCTTCTTATATGCGTGTTCGAGGGTTACCCCTGCGCGTCGAGGCAATCCTCAACAGTGCGCAACCCGGTCTTCGGCGCCTGAACCAGCACCGACATGTTGCCGGGCTTGTGTTCGTTGCGCAGCATCTTCATGTGCGCCTCGGGCAGGTCGGCCCATGTGAACACTTCGGACATGCACGGATCAAGACGACGCTCCAGCATCAGCTGGTTGGCGGCCGACGCCTGCTTGAGGTGGGCAAAGTGGCTGCCCTGCAGACGCTTCTGGTGCATCCACATGTAGCGCACGTCAAACGTCAGGTTGAACCCGGAGGTGCCCGCGCAGATCACGACCATGCCGCCCTTTTTCACCACGAAGGTGGACACAGGGAACGTCGCCTCGCCGGGGTGTTCGAACACCATATCGACGTTCACGCCCTTGCCCGTGATGTCCCAGATTGCTTTGCCGAACTTGCGTGCTTCCTTGAACCAGTCGGCATATTCCGGCGTGTTCACCGTGGGCAATTGGCCCCAGCAGTTGAAATCTTTGCGGTTCAGCACGCCCTTGGCACCCAGACCCATGACGAAATCGCGCTTGGATTCATCCGAAATCACGCCGATGGCATTCGCGCCCGCGGTGTTGATCAGCTGGATCGCATAAGACCCCAGACCACCTGACGCGCCCCAGACCAGAACGTTCTGGCCAGGTTTCAGATCGTGCGGTTCGTGGCCGAACAGCATCCGGTACGCGGTGGCCAACGTCAGCGTGTAACACGCCGCCTCTTCCCATGTCAGATGCTTGGGCCGCGGCATCAACTGCTGTGCCTGCACGTTGGTGAACTGCGCGAACGACCCATCGGGGGTTTCATAGCCCCAGATGCGCTGGCTGTCGGAATACATCGGGTCGCCGCCATTGCAATGTTCGTCGTCGCCGTCGTCCTGGTTGCAGTGGATCACGACCTCGTCGCCCACTTTCCAGCGTTTTACCTTGTCGCCCACGGCCCAGACAATGCCCGAGGCATCGGAGCCTGCGATGTGGAACGGCTGGCCGTGGCCATCAAAGGGGCTGATCGGCTTGCCAAGCGACGCCCAGACGCCGTTGTAGTTGACGCCCGCCGCCATCACCAGAACCAGCACCTCGTGGCTGTCCAGCGTGGGCACGTCCACCACTTCCTGCTGCATGGCTGTGTCGGGCTCACCGTGGCGTTCGCGGCGGATCGCCCACGCGTACATCTTCTTGGGAACATAGCCCATGGGGGGCATTTCACCGACCTCGTAAAGGTCCTTTTCGGGTGCGTCGTATTGCGCGATGCCAGTGTCCAGTGCCATGCAAGCCTCCGTTATCCATATGTGCCGCAGCGCAGAATCGCGCCGTTTCCAGTGGAATATGGCGGCTTACGCAATATTGCAACCCGAACTGCACCATTTTTGTAATTTTATGACTTTGCGGACGCAGCAATCACGCCGCAGTCGCAGCATCCTCAAAGAAGTGTTCGATGGAATTGGCGTAAAAGGCCAAAAGCGCGTCTTCGCCTGTCACCATCTGCCACCCCTCTTCGGTGCGTTCGATCATGCGGCGCTGTTCCATATGCAACCGCGTGCGTGTGACGGTATCTTCGGAAATCAGCGTTTTGGCCTCCACATCTGCCTGCTGAACGCCATCCATCATCGCGTCGTGCAGGGCCTGATCATCCAGCGGCCCCTCCGATTGCAGCATGATCCGCGCCATCAGCGGCACAAAGGTCAGCGGCATGGCGGTCTCGATCCGGTGCATCAGGTCCTCGGCCAAGGGCTCCAACGCGGGCGTATTTCCGTATTCCGACAACCGCACAGGCACACCAAAGACAACCGCCGCCTCGCCAAAGCGCATGAACCGCCCGCGCAGCCGCTGCCATGTCTTGCGCAGGATGAACCACAGGATCACGGATATGCGCGCGTGGAACTTGCGGTTGCCATTGGCGTCCGCCGCGATCAGCACCCGATCTTCCAACACACGGTCATAGTTGATGGCCACCGGCACAAAGGCCACGTCGCGCCCATCGCGCGACCACGCCTCGATCACATAGGCCAGAAGGCCCATCTTGGGTGGCATCAGCTTGCCATTCAGGCTCAGCCCGCCTTCGGGGAAAATCGCCTGTGTCACACCGCCCGCTGTCGCCATCTGCACGTAACGGGCCAGCACCCGACGATAGAGCGCGCCGCGCGACTTGCGGCGAATAAAATAGGCCCCCATCGACTTGATCAACCGGCTCAGCGGCCAGACCCGCGCCCATTCGCCCACCGCATAGGACAGCGCCGAGGCGCGCGCGGCCAGATAGGTGACCAGAAAGTAATCCATGTTCGACCGGTGGTTCATCACGAACACGACCGTCACATCCTTTGGAATGTCCTGAATAATCTTGTCGTTCATCGCCCCGGTGCGCACGTTATAAAGCGAATTGGCGATCAGCCGCGCCAACCGGATGCCAAAGCCGAAATAGGCAAAGGCGGAAAAGCTGGGCACGATTTCACGCGCATAGCGGCGCGCCTGCTCAAAGGCCACGTTTTCCGGCACACCTTCCTTGCGGGCATGTTCGACAATGGCTTGGGTCACTTCGGGATCGTAAATCAGGCGCTGGATCATGTCATAGCGCCGGGCCAGCTTGAACGGCTCAATCGGTCGGGTCAGACGGGTGTTCAGACGGGCCACCGCCCGTTCCAACCTGCGCCGAAAATACCAGCGCACCGAAGGCAAAAGAAAATGGCTAAGAGCGGTGACAGCGGCAAAAAGCACGATCACCACAAAAAGCCAGAGGGGTAGTTCAACGGTTTGCGTCATTGCGCGAAACCTTGCAGTGTGGCCGCCACTGGGTAAAGCCAGAACCGCCGCACCCAGCGGGTTGCCGGGCTTCTGTGTCTTTTCCTCCACGAGGGGCGGACCGTGTATTCGCAAGATTCCTTTCACACCCTTTCCGCCTTTGGGCAGGTCGGGTTGCTTGTTCTGTCGGCGGCACTGTCGGGTGCCCTGATTGTGCTGGTCTGGCGACTGGCAGCCGGGCGCGCCCTGATGGTGCGCCTTCTGCTGGCATTGCTGCTGTGGGTCGGGTTCATCTGGCTTTCGCCGCAGGTCTATTACACCTACTACCTGTTTCTCTTTGACGGATTGCCCCTGCAATGGGTGGCGCGCGGGCCCCAACCCGGTGCGCTTGCCCGATTGCTGGCGTTCAGCGGCCCTGCTACACTGTCAGCACACGGAGCAGGCCTTTTGGGATGGGCGATGCTGGGGTGCGCCGCTGCAGCACGCAGGCGAAAATGCCGCGACGCAGCGAATTGACACCGCCCGAAAGTTTCTTATACCTCTTGCGCAACGCAATAATATTTCACACCCGATTCACTTCGAACCGATGAGGTCGCCATGACGCAGACGCAAAAAGATCGCCCCTGGCTTATCCGCACCTATGCCGGTCACTCGACCGCCAAGGCGTCAAATGCGCTTTATCGGGGCAACCTTGCCAAGGGTCAGACGGGTCTGAGCGTCGCTTTCGATCTGCCCACGCAAACCGGCTATGACAGCGACCACGTGCTGGCGCGCGGCGAAGTGGGCAAGGTCGGCGTGCCGGTGGCGCATCTGGGCGACATGCGCACGCTCTTTCAGGACATCCCGCTGGAGCAGATGAACACCTCCATGACGATCAATGCCACGGCCCCTTGGTTGCTCGCGCTTTATATCGCGGTGGCCGAGGAACAGGGCGCGGACGTCAAAGCCCTTCAAGGCACCGTGCAAAACGACCTGATCAAGGAATACCTCAGCCGAGGCACCTATATCTGTCCGCCGAAACCGTCGCTGAAGATGATCGCGGACGTGGCCGAGTATTGCTATTCGAATGTGCCGAAATGGAACCCGATGAACGTGTGTTCCTACCACCTGCAAGAGGCCGGTGCGACGCCTGAACAGGAATTGGCTTTTGCCTTGGCAACCGCACAAGCGGTTCTCGATGAATTGCGCCCCCGCGTCCCGGCCAAAGATTTCCCCGCCCTTGTGGGCCGTATTTCGTTCTTCGTGAATGCAGGCATCCGTTTCGTCACCGAAATGTGCAAGATGCGTGCCTTTGTCGATTTGTGGGATGAGATTTGCGCCACCCGATACGGTGTAGAAGACGCGAAATACCGCCGCTTCCGGTACGGGGTGCAGGTCAATTCGCTGGGCCTGACCGAACAGCAGCCCGAAAACAACGTCTACCGTATTCTCATCGAAATGCTTGCCGTGACGCTGTCGAAAAAGGCGCGCGCCCGCGCGGTGCAATTGCCTGCCTGGAACGAAGCGCTTGGCCTGCCCCGCCCGTGGGATCAACAGTGGTCGATGCGGATGCAACAGATCCTCGCCTTTGAAACGGATCTTCTGGAATTCGACGATCTTTTCGACGGCAACCCGGCGGTTGATGCGAAAGTCGAGGAATTGAAAGACGGCGCGCGCGCGGAATTGGCCAACCTTGATGGCATGGGCGGCGCAATTGACGCCATCGATTACATGAAGGCGCAGCTTGTCCAATCCAACGCCGACCGTCTGGGCCGGATCGAAGCGGGCGAAACCGTCGTGGTGGGTGTGAACAAATACACCAACGGCGAACCTTCGCCCCTGATGACCGGCGATGGCGGCATCATGGTTGTGGACCCCGCCGTGGAACAGGAACAGATCGACCGCCTGAACGCGTGGCGCGATGCGCGCGACGCCGATGCGGTCAAGGCCGCCCTTGCCGATCTGCGCGCCGCCGCCGCCGAAGGGCGCAACGTGATGGAACCCTCGATCGCCGCCGCCAAGGCCGGTGTGACCACGGGCGAATGGGCAGCTGAGATGCGTCAGGTCTTTGGCGAATACCGTGGCCCCACGGGTGTGTCTTCCAGCCAGTCGAACAAGACCGAGGGCCTTGATGATCTGCGCGATGCCGTGGACACGGTCAGCGACCGTCTGGGCCGCCGCCTGAAGTTCCTCGTGGGCAAACCCGGCCTCGATGGCCATTCCAACGGGGCCGAACAGATCGCCGTGCGCGCGCGCGATTGCGGCATGGACATCACCTATGAGGGCATCCGCCTGACCCCCGAAGAAATCGTCGAAGCGGCAAAGACCGACGACGCCCACGTTGTTGGCCTTTCCATTCTGTCCGGCAGCCACGTGCCGCTGGTCGAGGACCTGATGGCGCGGATGCGGGACGCTGGGCTCGGCCATATCCCCGTAATTGTGGGCGGCATCATCCCCGATGATGACGCAGACCGGCTGCGCGCCATGGGCGTGGCACGCGTCTATACGCCCAAGGATTTCGAGCTGAACACAATCATGATGGATATCGTGACGCTGGCCGACCCCAAGGCGGTTGCCGCCGAGTAGGCCAGCGCCTTTTTCAATCAGGACGCAGGTTGCATCTCTTTCAGGGTTTTTGTCGCCAGTTCCGTGGCTTGAACCAGCGTCCCAAAGGCCGCTTCGACCCCGCTCTGTGCGGTGTCGCCCTTGCCGTTGATCGCCTGCGCTTCGGCGATCATCTGCATCCGGCGCAAATGGTCCACCGCATCCTGAACCGCCAGAGACAGTGATTGCGCACAGCTCAGCGCAAGGCCCGTCGCCGCGATGTCACCGGGATTGTCGGTCACGTGGCTTTGCAACAGGGCCAGCGTGTCCCGGATCTGTGAATTCACGGCTGTTTGCGGCTCTGGCGTGCCGCCTTTGTCGGGGGGTGCCATCTCATGCCCCTCCCGAAGTGTCGCGGGCGTTCAAACCCGCCGTGACCAGCGCATCGGCCAGAGTTTGCCCCGCCTGCTGTCGGCTCACAGCGTTCTGCATGGCCAGCCCCAGCGCATGGGCAAAGGCCTGTTGCTGGGTTCCGGCAGACACCTGCTGCACGGCCCCGACTGTCGTCAGAAGGGTTTGCGAGACCGCGTCCGTGATCTGATCATTGACGGCTGTTGGAAAAGTCATAGCCCAACCCTCAGCTTGAAGAACGGATCATTTCGGCCACCGCCTCGGCATCGGAAACTGTGTCGACCGAATAAACTTGCATCACGCCCTGATTGGTCGCCGCCTGTGCAAGGATGTTGGCATTGTTCTGCCCACTCACGGCGTTTTCGAACATCATGCCCGTGGAGTGGGCCAAGGCCTGAAAAAGCGTGCCCATCGCAATAGCGGGCGCTTCGCCCACGACTTTGACACTGGATTGGGTCACCGCATCGGTGATCTGTGAATTTCCAGCTGTCGGTTCGGCCATATTGGCAGTCCTTTTCGATCTGCGAACCCGGCTTTGCAGTTCACGTGCATTTCAATGAAACGGGGTCAATTGCTCTTTAAAATTTCGGCGCACAGCTTGGCCGTGCTTTCCAATTGCTTTTGTTGTGCCTTCTGTTGATCGCGCGTCGCTTTCAACATCTCCCTGGACACGGTCGCCGCCAAATCCGCATAGGTTTTGGCCACGTCTGCGGCGTATTTTATGTCGTGTTTGTCCATTTCCTATCCTGAAAAATTCCCTCTATAGGCGACGTTATCCGCGCAGGCGCTTATCACCTGGTGCTATTTTCCACTCAGGATAGTCGGCATTGCCAGCCATGCGCGAAACTTCGCGCCTGACACAAAAAAATCGATATCCCCGCTTGAATGCCCCGCTACAAAAATGTGAATGGAGTCAATAATGCAGCAATTTCAAAGGGAAATGAAATGGCAATCGATTTCAAATCAATGACCGCAAAAGAGCTGGAAAAGCTTCTGGCCGACGTCAAGAAAGCCCTTCAATCCGCCCGCGCGCGCGATCAGCGTGCAGCGCGCAAAGCTGCAGAACAAGCGGCTGCGAAATACGGGTTCTCGCTGGCTGAATTGTCCGACGCCCCGGCAAAACCCAAAAAAGCGGCCAAGGCGAAACCCCGCAAATCGGCCAAACCGAAATTCGCCAATCCCGCGGATGCGTCGCAAACCTGGACCGGCAAAGGCCGTCAGCCGCAGTGGTACAAGGATGCGGTGGCCGCGGGCAAAGCGCCCGCTGACCTCGCAATCTGATCAAACAGCCAAGGCGCCTTGTCCAAAGATAAAGCGCCATGTGCTGCCATCCTGCATTATGATTTCACCGCCGCCCGCGCGCGGTGTCTCATAGGTTGCGGTGCCCACGCCGGTCAAACCGTTGCTGCAGCGCACCGGAAAGGTGACCGTTCGGGTTTCCGACGCAGGCGCATAGCGCCCAGTGCACGAATTGGCCCCGTTCGAAACCTGAAACCATCCGCCCTCGACAAAGGTGGATGTCGCCGTGCCGCGATAAACGGTTTTGGCGGGGCCAACCACGGCCACAGGGTGCGAGACATCGCAGGCCGCAAGCGAAATGGCAGCGGCGGCAAAGGAAATGGAAATGCGTTTCATGATAAAATAGCCCTATTTGTTTGGCCCTTCCAACTTCTTTCAATCGCCGGGACGGAGCGAGTGCGGTATTCCACACTTGTACTCTTGTCCCTGCATCCCCATGAGGGCAGTCTGCGTCCGACCGCGCCAAACAGGAGAGTTTCAATGACCGTTCATATCGGCGCCAAGCCCGGCGAGATTGCAGAAACCGTTTTGATGCCCGGCGATCCTTACCGCGCCAAATGGGCGGCCGAGACGTTTCTTGACGGTGCCGTTCTGGTCAATGAAGTGCGCGGGATGCTGGGCTTTACCGGCACGTGGCGCGGTCACCGCGTGACCATCCAGGGGTCCGGCATGGGCATGCCGTCCCTGTCGATCTACGCCAACGAATTAATGAAAGAATACGGCGCCCAAACCCTGATCCGCATCGGCAGCTGCGGTGGGATGCAGCCGCATGTGGGCATCCGCGACGTCATCATCGCCATGACCGCCAGCACCATCACGTCGCCGTCCTCTGGCATCTTCCGCGAGGTGAACTATGCCCCCTGCGCCGATTTCGGCCTGCTGCGCGCGGCCGTCGCCGCTGCCGAAGCGCGCGACACCAAGACCCATGTGGGCGGCATCTATTCCTCGGACGTCTTCTATGCCGAGCGCCCCGATCTCGATGAACAGATGGTGCGCCACGGTATCCTCGGGGTCGAGATGGAGGCGGCCGAGCTTTACACCCTCGCTGCCCGCCACGGACGCCGGGCGCTTGCGGTTCTGACGGTCAGTGACCACCTGCAAACGGGCGAGGCGCTGCCGTCCGAGGACCGCGAAAAGACCTTTGGCGACATGGTCGAGATTGCCCTCGAGGCAGCCTTCGCAAGCTAGATGCCGTGGCTCCGGTCGTAACCATTGACCGGCGGCGGGGTCCACCCTTCCAGAGCGCCCTCCGCCGGCTTGAACACTTCGACCAACAGCGGATGGCACGCCGCCGTGTCGCTGGAATGCTCCGATGAACAATCCCCGCCCGGACACGCGCTGAGCGCGCCCAAGAGGTCAATCTCGGCGAAGAATTCGATGTAATCGCCGGGGCGCACGGGGCTGGCCTTCATGAAGTACTGCCCGGTTTCGCGGGTGAACCCGGTGCACATGAACACGTTCAGCACATCATGCACGTGGGCCTCGGCCTCGTGCCGTGACATCCCGGTTTCCGCCGCCAGGGCCCGCGTCAGGTTTGAATGGCAACAATGGTGATACTGCTGCCCGCCCGACAACAGGTTGTGGGTGTAGGGGTCACAGCGGGTGCCGATCACATCATGCACCGACCCGCCGAATGCGTCGATCCCGTACCACCCGAGCGTGTCGTGGGTGATCGTCGCCATGGGCCGCAGGGTGGGAAAGCTCGACCACATGCGCTGCCCGGTGGTGATATGCGTGCCATGCAGCGCGCGCGTCTTACCGGAATAGAACCGCTCGCTCAGGTCATGCGCGTTCCACAGGTTCAGATCCCCCACCTGCGGCCCCTCGACCGAGGTGATGCGAAAGAAGTGCCCCGCAGGCACATGAAACGTCGCCGCCGCGCGCGCAGGGGCCGTGACTTCGTCCACCTTGGTCAAATCGGCACGCGCCGCTTCGTACAGCGCCATGTCGGGCGTGGGCAGCGTTTCGACAGGATAGCAGATCACCGGCGCAATCGCGCGGCGGGCTTCGGCGTCGGGGGGCATGTGGGTCATTGTGGAACCTTTGTGAATGTCCCGACATTCACTGCAATTGGTGCGTCACTGGCAAGTGGGTATTTCATGGCAAGGCAAATCGCAGCGGTCACGTCCGTCAATGTGGTGTAAATTGGTTTGCCGGAGGTCATGAACAGGCGGCTTGAGTTGAGCTTCCGAAAATGGGGCCTGTTTCCTCCTGATCGAAGTGCGCGAAGGCTTCGAC
>CBFHND010000014.1:0-86560 GCA_965657085.1 uncultured Paracoccaceae bacterium | reverse complement strand
TTTCGCAAAGATCAAAGAGTTCAGAGGGATAGCCACAAGATACGACAAAACGGACTGCAGCTACGCTGCGTGTTGGAACCTGGCAGCCACCCTCATCGCCTCAAGATGATTGTCCACAGCCCCTAGAATGTGACAATGATGCTGAGCCTGCCGGGTATCATTCATGCACCAGCGGGCGTGCGGTCAGAGGCTGTCTGGGTCTGTGTCCGTGTTGTCATCGCTGTCGATGGCCACGGCGAAAAACCCGGCGAACAACAGCAAAAGAGCAGCGGCAGAACCCATGAAAACACCCCCCCAGGTGTATAAAGCGAACGGTTTGGCTGGCAGGCCGCAGTTCGCACGAACAGACTTTCACAGGATAAGCCATTGAGGACCGACAAGAAAACCGATTCCTGCAATTTTGGCAAAATTAAGCGCTATTGCGGTCTTTTCGATGATAGATCGGGCAATGCAGGGCGATTGTTTCCAATGTGGTCACAATGACTGGGCAAGTGGTCGAATCATGAGACGGTTGGGATGGATTTGAGCGGCGCGTGCCGCTTCATCCCTTCGCGGTGCCTGAAATCCGGCCACCGGTCTTCTGTTTTGCGTCCGTCGCAGGCCTTTGAAAACGGGTCGAAAGCATCGCATTGGCGTCAATTCTGCGCGAAAAATTCTTGGGGGTTGGCGCCTGTGGGCATTGCACACCTTCGCGTGCGCGGTCATTCTGGCCCTTGAAACAGGCGGGCAGGAGCCACAGGTTACCTAGTCCATAACGCGGAGACGGCGTGGCTGCCTAGAATAGGGGCCGGATCGTCTTGCCAGATAAGGAAATGAGCATGCAAGAGCCACTTAACGCATCCTACCCGGTGTTGCCGCTGCGCGATATCGTGGTGTTCCCGCACATGATCGTGCCGCTGTTCGTCGGGCGCGACAAATCCGTGCGGGCGCTCGAGGAAGTGATGGCGGATGACAAGCAGATCCTGCTGTCCAGCCAGATCGATCCCAGCGAGGACGACCCTGAATCCGCAGGCATCTACAAGGCCGGTGTTCTGGCCAATGTGCTGCAATTGCTGAAACTGCCCGATGGCACCGTCAAGGTGCTGGTCGAAGGTCAGGCGCGGGTGCGGATCACCGAATACCTTGAAAACGACAGCTTCTTTGAAGCGCGCGCCGAGTATCTGACCGAGATGCCGGGCGATCTGACCACGACAGAGGCGCTTATTCGCACCGTTGCGGATGAATTTGAGCGCTATGCCAAGGTCAAGAAGAACGTGCCCGAAGAGGCGTTGGCCGCCGTGGCCGAAACCATGAAACCGGCCAAGATGGCCGACCTCGTGGCCGGACACCTGGGCATTGAAGTGGGTCAGAAGCAGGACCTGCTGGAAACGCTCAGCGTGAGCGAGCGGCTTGAGAAGGTTTACGGCCTGATGCAGGGCGAAATGTCCGTTCTGCAGGTCGAGAAAAAAATCAAGACGCGCGTGAAATCGCAGATGGAGCGCACGCAGCGCGAATACTATCTGAACGAACAGATGAAGGCCATTCAGCAAGAGCTGGGTGATGGCGAGGACGGCAAGAACGAGATTGCCGAACTGGAAGCCAAGGTCGCCGAGACCAAGCTGAGCAAGGAAGCGCGCGAAAAGGCGGATGCGGAGATCAAGAAGCTCAAGAACATGAGCCCGATGAGCGCCGAAGCCACCGTTGTGCGCAACTATCTTGACTGGATGCTGTCGATCCCGTGGGGCGTGAAATCCCGCGTCAAGAAAGACCTCAGCCGCGCGCAGAAGGTTCTGGATGATGACCACTATGGCCTTGAAAAGGTCAAGGAACGCATCGTTGAATACCTGGCCGTGCAGCAACGCAGCAAGAAGATGAAAGGCCCGATAATGTGCCTTGTCGGTCCTCCGGGCGTGGGCAAGACATCGCTGGGCAAATCCGTGGCCAAGGCAACGGGACGCGAGTTCATCCGCATCTCGCTGGGCGGCGTGCGGGACGAATCGGAAATTCGTGGCCACCGCCGGACCTATATCGGGTCGATGCCGGGCAAGATCATTCAGGCGCTGAAAAAGGCGAAAACCACCAACCCTCTGATCCTGCTCGATGAAATCGACAAGATGGGGCAGGATTTCCGCGGTGATCCCGCGTCGGCCATGCTTGAAGTGCTGGATCCGGAACAGAACGGTACTTTCGTCGATCACTACCTTGAGGTGGAATATGATCTGTCGAACGTGATGTTCCTGACCACGTCCAACAGCTACAACATGCCGGGGCCTTTGCTGGACCGGATGGAGATCATTCCGCTGGCGGGCTACACCGAGGACGAAAAGCGCGAGATTGCCAAACAGCACCTCATCGCCAAGCAGATCAAGAACCACGGCCTCAAGGCCAAGGAATTTGAACTGACGGACGAAGGTCTGAGCGGGATCATCCGGTACTACACCCGCGAGGCGGGCGTGCGGAACCTTGAGCGTGAGATCGCCAAGGTGGCGCGCAAGTCGCTGACCAAGATCATCAAGAAAGAAGCCGAGACCGTTGTGGTGGATGGTGACAATCTGGATGAATTCCTGGGTGTGCCCAAGTTCCGCTATGGTTTGGCGGAACAGGACGATCAGATCGGTGTCGTGACAGGTCTGGCCTGGACTTCCGTGGGCGGGGACCTTCTGCACATCGAGGCGCTGAAGCTGCCCGGCAAAGGGCGGATGAAGACCACCGGCAAGCTTGGCGACGTGATGAAGGAATCCATCGACGCGGCCTCCAGCTATGTCCGGTCAATCAGCCCGAAGATCGGGGTGAAGCCACCGCAGTTCGACAAGATGGATATCCACGTGCACGTGCCCGATGGTGCCACGCCCAAGGATGGGCCAAGCGCCGGTTTGGCCATGGTCACGTCGATCGTGTCGGTTCTGACCAAGATCCCCGTGCGCAAGGACATTGCCATGACGGGCGAGGTCAGCCTGCGCGGCAACGCCATGCCCATCGGCGGCTTGAAGGAAAAGCTGCTGGCGGCGCTGCGGGGCGGGATCAAGACGGTTCTGATCCCTCAAGAGAACGAAAAGGACATGGCCGAGATCCCCGACAACGTCAAAGAGGGGCTTGAGATTATCCCGGTTAGCCACGTGTCCGAAGTTCTGGAACACGCACTGGTCCGCAAACCCGAAGCGGTCGAGTGGGACGAAGCCGCAGAGGAGGCCGCCGCCGCCGCTGCTGCGGCTGCGGCCAAGTCTGCGGGGACAGGGGCGACCGCGCACTGATCTCTGGACGGCCTTTTGAAAATGAAAAGCCCGGTGCGGATGTGCACCGGGCTTTTTGTATTCCGAGACGAGGGCAGCAGCGCAGGCTGCGCCCCAAGATCAATCCAGTGCTGGAATGGCCACCAGAACGGCCAGCAATGCGACCAGTGCCATGCCCGACGACGACGAAGTTGCGTCTTGTGCGACGACCAGTGGTTCGACCACAGGATCGGCAGGTGCGCCGGCGGATACGGCCCCGGCCAAGGTGACAGTGGCAACGGCTGTCAGAAAAAATGTACGCATATCAAAACCCCAAGTCAGTACACATCGGCACAAAGAATGGGCAGAATGCCGGGAAGGTCAATGGTTTGCTGGATATTTCCCTCGTGTTCCAATAGAGTGTTTCCGAACTGGAAACAAAGAGGCATCAAATGGCCACCACCAAGCCCAAGACATCAACAAAGCGTACAACCAGTACAGCCAAGAAGCCCACGACCCGGTCCACCACGGCCAAAACCGCGACAAAAACACCCGTGGCAGCGGCACCGCAGCCCGCCGTGGCGCAGGCCGAAGCACCCACGCCGCCCGCGGTCATGCCCGAGGTGGTCGATGGCCCGCAGCCCGTTGTGGCAGGCCCGATGATGCGCAAGAAGGAATTGGTTGATAAGGTCGTGGAAGCCTCTGGTATCAAAAAGAAAGATGCCAAGCCCGTGGTCGAAGCCATGTTGCGCGTTCTGGGCGATGCCCTGCGCGATGGTCGCGAGTTGAACCTGCACCCCTTCGGCAACATGAAGGTGCGCCGGGCCAAGGAAATGACCAAGGCACGGGTGCTGACTACCAAGGTGCGCCAGCGCAAGCCCGGCACCGATCTGCCCGAAGCCGCCGAGTAGGGGCGCGCACAGCACTTTGCGCATGAAAAAGTCGGTGCGGACCTCTTGCAAGGTCCGCCCGGATTGAGGTATTGCGCCTCACGGCGGGTGATTAGCTCAGTGGTAGAGCGCTTCGTTCACATCGAAGATGTCAGGAGTTCAAATCTCTTATCACCCACCATTTTCCCATCGTTCCAATGGTTTGGTTGTTGCGTGCAGTGGATGACCTGACCGACGCCCGCCACCTTTGGTGGCAGTCTGGGTCCGGAGTTCAAATTCCTTGTCACCCACCATCTATCTTCTCTTGAGCCATATTGTGACTGCTGTGCACGACAGGACTTGACCGTCTGAAGTCCTCCTTTATCCCTGTGTCATGACACAATATCCGCCCGTCTTTGTTCTGCGCCACGGTGAAACCGAGTGGAATGCGCAAGGCCGCATGCAAGGGGCCATGGACAGCCCCTTGACCGCCGCTGGCATGGCGCAGGCGCGTGTGCAGGGGCGTATCCTGCACAAGGCCGGAGCCGCCGAATGGGCGTGGTACAGCAGTCCGCAGGGGCGCGCAGCAGCCACGGCGCGGCTCGCGCGTGGATCGCGCAGGGGCATCACATCCGATCCGCGCCTCGCTGAAATCACCATAGGCACATGGACGGGCCGGGCGCGCAGCGACATCATGGCAGAGGCGCCGCACCTCTTCGAAGACGACGATCTGGGCTGGTACGACCACGCGCCCGGCGGCGAAGGGTTGGAGGCGCTGTTCCAAAGGACCCGGACCTTTCTGGACGACTTGACCGCCCCTTCGGTGATCGTGACCCATGGCATCACCAGCCGTGTGCTGCGCTGTCACCTTTCAGGACGCGACTGGACGGCGTTTTGGGACATGGACGGCGGGCAGGGCTGTGTTTACCACCTTGACGGCGGCGTGCAGACAAAGCTGACCGAGGAAGACGCTTAGGGGCTTGAAGCCCGCAGGCGCTTTGGCTAAGACGCCTGCACCGGGTCGTTAGCTCAGTTGGTAGAGCGCTTCGTTTACACCGAAGATGTCGGGAGTTCGAGCCTCTCACGACCCACCATTCTCCCAAGATTTCCAGGATTTCCGATTAAGGCAGGCATCCACGCTGCGTGTGTCAGGTGGCTGTTCGTTCTGTCCAGCATGACTCTTATGGGCAAGCAACTAACGCCATGGTAGTATTGGGGCATTTATCTGGGGAGGCGTGATATGCGCCATATGTTGGCCGAAATTCAGGGCCGCACCGACACGGCAAGCCTTTGGGCGCTGGTGCGCGGCTATTTCAACGCACGCGGCATCGATAAAATCAGCTATCACCACTTCGTAGGGCATCCCAACGAACGGCAAGGCCTGACCGTATCCACCGATGGTTTTGATGATCGATGGGTTTGTCACTACATCGAAAACAAGCTGTTCCTCGTCGATCCGATCACTGATCTGGCCCGCAGCGCCACGCGCCCCTTCTTTTGGTCGGAAATCGAAAACCTGATGAAGACGTCCAAGGAACAACGCGCCTATCTTGCGGATATGCGCGATGCGCATCTGGGCGACGGGTTGGCCTTTCAGGTCTTTGGTCCGGGGCTGCGCAACGGCTATGTGGGGCTTGGGTTTGTCGATCCCAAACACCCGCCGGGCCAGGACGATATCATCGAAATGCAATACGTGGCACAGGCCGGGCACCTGCGGTATTGCGAGTTGAACCCCATCGGTGCCGGTCATGGTGGATTGTCACCGCGCGAACGGCAAATCCTGCGCTGGATCGCGCGGGGCAAGTCCAACTCGGTCATTGCCGATATTCTGAGCCTGTCTCCTCATACTGTGGATACGCTGGTGCGGCGGATTTTTGACAAGCTGTCGGTGTCCGACCGGACCACGGCCGCCATTCAGGGTGTGGGATCGGGGCTGATTTTGCCCTGAAGCAGGCCGGGGTCCGCAGATGTCACGGAGTTGCGTGACATGACGTAAAGAGGCGAACCCAGCACAAGGGCGCCGATGACATTTGTATCGGTGATCTTGTTATGACCCAGCTGAGTATTTTGCCCTCCGTTTCCAACACCCCGCAACTCCACGCGATTTTCGACCAGTTGGACAGTATTCCAATAGAAAACCGCATTTCCGAGGCGCTGATCATCTCTGCGCAGTTTCTGGAGTACTCGGCTTACGAGATGGCCCAAAGCGAAGAGCCCAAACAAGTGGCGCGCCTGATCCTGATGGCGGCCGATATTGAGCGGACGGCGCGGTGTATGGGCGAAGATGCGCGGTGATTGTGTGTGCGCGCACAGATTGATGGTTGAGGGGCCGTTGAGCCTCGCCAGTATAACCCTATCTTGAACGGGAGCGATCAAGGAGACCGAGATGAGTTGGAACCCCGCCCTCGACCCGCATTGCCCGACAGGTGACGCCGTGGATGCCATCGACACCGTGATCGTGCCGCGCGCGCGCGACTTGGGTGGATTTGAAGTGCGCCGCGCCCTGCCTGCGCCCAAGCGCCAGATGGTTGGCCCCTTCATCTTTTTCGATCAGATGGGCCCGGCGGAATTCGTCACCGGCAATGGCATCGACGTGCGGCCGCATCCGCATATCGGGTTGGCGACGGTCACATATCTTTACAAGGGCACCATCCATCACCGCGACAGCCTTGGCACCGATCAATGGATCGAACCCGGCGCGGTCAACTGGATGGTTGCAGGTCAGGGCATCACCCATTCCGAGCGCACGGACGGCGATGTGCGCGCGCGCCCGCATGACCTTTTCGGTATCCAGACGTGGGTCGCTTTGCCCGAGGCGCACGAAGACACCGGTGCGGCCTTTGAACATGCGCCCAAGGACAGCCTGCCGTTCCTGGAAGGGGAAGGTAAGGACGTGCGCCTGATCCTAGGGGACGCATGGGGTGAACGCGCGCCTGTCAGTACCTTTTCCGAGATGTTCTATGCCGATGCGGTGCTGGAGGCGGGCGCCGCCATTCCAATGCCCGACAACCACGAAGACCGTGGCGTTTACGTGGTGGGGGGCAGCATCGAGGTGGCGGGCGACAGTTTTTCCGCAGGCCAGATGATGGTGTTCCGCCCCGGCGATCAAATCTCGCTCAAGGCAGGGGCGCAGGGTGCGCGGCTGATGCTTTTGGGCGGGGCCACGCTGGAAGGGCCGCGCCACATCTGGTGGAACTTCGTGGCGTCGTCCAAGGACCGCATCGACGCGGCCAAGGAAGCCTGGCGCGCGGGCGACTGGGCGCATGGGCGGTTCCAACTGCCGCCGGGGGATGACGCGGAATTCATTCCCCTGCCTGACCGATAAGATGTTGATCCGACCGGCCGAGGCCGGTGATTTGCCTGCCTTGCAGGCGCTGCATCTGGCCAACTGGCGCCGCGATTACGCGGGCCACCTGCCTGACGCCTATCTGGGCGCGCCCGTCGCGGCCTTCATGGCGGAGCGTTGGCGCGCCCTGCCGGAGGCGGACGACATCTGCCACGTGGCGGTGCAGGGGACGGCGGTGCTGGGGCTGGCGCGCCTGCGCGCCGACCATCCAGCGGGTCCGCTGCTGGAAAGCCTGCATGTGGATGCCACCGCCCGTGGCACCGGAGCAGGGCGCGCGCTTCTGGCGTCGGTGGCACAGCGCCTGCGGGACGCGGGGCACCGCCGAATGTGGCTTGAGGTCTTGCAGGGCAACGGGGCCGCGCGCGGGTTTTACCAGGCCATGGGCGGCACCGAAGGCTGGCCTTTCAAGGACGATGTGGCGGGCAATCCGGTGGTGGCTGTTCCCGTCTTTTGGGAGGACCTGCCCGCATTGATCGCGCGGGCCGGATAATTTCGAAATTTCTGCGAAACCGTGCTTGACGAAGTCTGCGGTGGGTCATATGACCTCCAAACGCAGCGGGCGGTTGTAGCTCAGTTGGTTAGAGTACCGGCCTGTCACGCCGGGGGTCGCGGGTTCGAGCCCCGTCAACCGCGCCACTGCTGCGATAGAAAGGCCTGCCGGAAACGGCGGGCCTTTTACTTGTGCGCGATGCGCATCTGAAACTTGTGTCAACCGGGATCGGCGCAGCAAGGCACGAGATACAATTGGCCGGCGCCTTCAGCCGTAGGTATATCCCAGCCGCGCCTCGACCTTCAGATCAAGTTGTTGACGCATGAACTTGCGCCCTCGCTGACCCATCTTGCGCGGGGTCCTGGGGCGGTTTTCGACGAGCGGCACGAATTTTGTGCCCAAGCGTTTGTAGACCGGGGCAAAAGGCACGTCGCGCGCAGGCTGTCCGAGGGCCGTGGCGATGCGGTTGGCCATCTCTTCCGGGGCCTTTTGCGCATCTTCCATCCGCACCAGCGCTACGGTGCATCCCCGATCAAGATAGCTGAGCAAGCCATTGAGCTTGGCCCGGCGCAGGGCAAAGAGATTGGCAAAGCGCGCGCCGGTGATCGGGTGCCGGTCATGTTGCAAGGGCGCGCCGATGCTGCCCAACAGGTCGGCGTCCTGAAAATAGGTGGTGCGGTCGATCACCGTGTCCCATGGCGTGCGGATGAAGGTCGGGAAATCAAGGGCTTGCAGGGCGGGGGTGGTATGCCACGGGCGTCGGTGCATCGACAGTGCCCATTCGCCCGCGTGGCGTACACAGGCAATCACCGCAAGGTCGGGCGGGATGGCCGTGGCGTGGGGAAACCCGTGTTTCCATCCCAGAGCCTCGGTGGGGGTCAGCGCGGTGTTGCGTCCCAAAAGCCGCTTGACGAAGTTGGTCCCGCTGGACCGTTCGCCCAGCACCTGAAACCGGCTGATGGGCGTGTCGCAGGGGCGCACCACGTGCAGACCGGTTGTTGCAAAATCATCCACGGGCGCAGTTCATTCCTCAGGGCAGGGCGTTTGGGGCAAAATAACGATTCTCTTGTAACATTTCATTGTTTAGGGTGCGCAACAACGCGCGCCCCAAAGGTGCCGACCCTTGAAGCAGTAAACAGGTCAAGATCATGCAAACAGTTGCGGCAGTTACCATGGTGCGGGACGACGCTTTTTTCCTCAAGGCATGGCTGCGCCACTATGGCGAGATGTTCGGGCGCCAGAACTGCTATGTGATCAACCACGGTTATGGTGAAGAGGTGGCGGATCTGGCCAAGGGCTGCAACATCATCGGCATTCCCGGCGATCCGCACAAGAATTTCGATGTCAAACGCTGGGGGTTGCTGAACAACCTCGTGGGCGGGCTGCGGCGGTACTATCGCCACGTGATCGTGGGCGATGTGGATGAATTGGTGGTGGTCGATCCCGAGGCGGGCGTGAACCTGCGCGACTGGTTGGAGACGGCCAAGACGGATCGCATCTATACGCCCCTCGGTCTTGAGGTCATTCACCGCGTCGATCTTGAGGAAGACGCCGCCGACGAGGGCATCCTTGGCCCGCGCCGCCACGTGCGGCTGGCCCCGCATTACTCCAAGCCCTGCATCGTGTCCGCCCCGGCCAAGCTGTCGCGCGGCGGCCATTTCGCGCAATTCGACACGCTTTATACGCCCGACATGCTGTACCTGATGCACCTGAAGTTCTGTGATTTTGGCGCCTACGCCGAGGCGATGGACCGGCGCAACCAGGTGACGTCTGACGTGGGCGTGGGGTTCAAACAGGCCTCCATCGGGCGGCACTGGTTCGCCGAGGCGCGGGGCGAGGACCGCGCGGTGTTCGAGGCCTTTGCCGATCTGCCCATGGAAGAAGGGTTCGACATGCGTGGTATCCGCAAGAAGATGCAACGCTCGTTCAAGCCGCGCGGCGACACCGGGTATTTCGAGTTCGACCGCCCCAACTACAAGCTGCAATACCAATTGCCGGAACGGTTCAGCGGGATTTTCTGAGGTAAGGCGGTGCTATGCGCCGCCGCGCGCTTGCAGAAAGTTCAGAACCGCCTGCGCCGTATCCTTGGGATGATGATCCGGAAAGAAGTGGCCGCCGGGCATGGCCTGCGCGGTCATGTCGGACAAACGGTCCGCCCATGTCCCTGCAACCCCAAAGGCGCGGTCCATGACCCCCTCCGCCCCATAAAGCACCAGCGCGGGGCAGGTCACACGACGGTCGAGGTCCTGCGCATCGAGGTCCACGTCGATGGCCAATGCGGCGCGGTAATCATCACACATGGCGCGGATGCAGTCGGGATCGCGCCACGCCGCGCGGTACTGGTCGAGTTGCGCGGGGTCATAGGCCGTCAGCGGCTGGGTGTCCCACCCGGTCAGACAGCTTTGGAAATAGGTGTCGGGATCGTGGCCGATCATCGCATCGGGCAGGGGGGCCGCTTGGGCCAGAAAGAACCAGTGGTAATAGGCGTGCGCCACTTCGGTCGTCAGCTGATCGAACAGCAGGTAGGTCGGCACGATGTCCATCAGGGTCAGTGTCCGCACGGCTTGCGCATTGTCCAGCGCCAGGCGGTGCGCCGTGCGCGCCCCCCGGTCGTGGCCCACCAGATGAAAACGGTCAAAGCCAAGCTGCGCCATCAGCGCCACTTGATCCGCCGCCATGGGACGAAAGCTGTAGTTTTCCACGCCCGGCGGTTTGGAGGACGCGCCGTAGCCGCGCAGGTCGGCGGCAATGACGGTAAAGTGCCGGGCCAGGATCGGGGCCACGCCGGCCCACATGGCATGGGTCTGGGGAAAGCCGTGCAGCAGCAGAAGGGGCGGCCCGTCGCCGCCCTTTGAATAGGTGATGGTCTGGCCGTTGACCGCAGCCGTGTGGGTGGAAAAGCCGGGGATGGTCATGGTGCGGATCGTTGTAAGCGGGGGCCTTGCCCACGCGCGGTGCCGTGCGCGCGCGGCTGGTTCATGTCAACGCCGCGAGGATGCGCGCCCAGCTGCGGATGCCTTTGTGGAAACTCTCCAGATCGTATTTCTCATTCGGGCTGTGGATCGCGTCATCGTCCTTGCCAAAGCCCACCAGCATCGGCGTGGTGCCCAGCAGGTTCTGGAAATGCCCCGCAATCGGGATGGACCCACCGCAACCAACGTATGCCGCAGGGATGCCCCATTCATCGCTCAGGGCGACGCGCGCGGCTTCAAAGGCCGGGTCCGTGGTTTCTGTGACCGAGGCGCGCCCGGTGCCGTGGCCGTTGAATTCAACCTTGCAATCGGTGGGCAGGGCATCCTGCACCATTTGGCGGAAGGCTGCGCGGATGGCCACCGGATCCTGATCGCCCACAAGGCGGAAACTGACCTTGGCGTGCGCCTTGGAGGGCAGCACCGTCTTGAACCCATCGCCTGTATAGCCACCCCAGATGCCGTTCACATCGCAGGTGGGCCGCGACCAGATCATCTCGAGCGGGGTGCGGTCCTGTTCGCCTGCGGGGATGGACAGACCCACATCGCCCAGAAACCGCGCGTGGTCAAAGGCAAGGCCCTGCCACTGGCTGCGGATCGCATCAGGCAATTCGGGCACCCCGTCATAAAAGCCGGGCACCGTCACCCGGCCCTCATCGTCATGCAGGCTGGCCAGGATGCGCGTGAGAACCCGGATGGGGTTCATCGCCACGCCGCCATACATGCCCGAATGCAGGTCGAGATCAGGCGCGGTGATCGTCAGCTCTTCGCCCAGCAGGCCGCGCAGCATCGTCACGATGGCAGGCGTGCGCGATTCGAAAAGACCGGTGTCGCAAATCAGGGCCAGATCGCTTTTCAACTCGTCCGCGTTCTCTTCCATGAAGGGCACAAGGCTGGGCGAACCTGATTCCTCTTCGCCTTCGAAGAAAAAGGTGATGCGGCATGGCAGGGACCCATGTTCGGCCTGCCACGCGCGGCACGCCTCCACGAAGGTCATCAACTGCCCCTTGTCATCCGACGATCCGCGCCCCCGGATCACTTGGCCTGCGGGCGTGTCCTCAAGCTGTGGATCGAATGGATCGCGGTCCCACAGCTCCAGTGGATCGACCGGCTGCACGTCGTAGTGACCGTAAAACAGCAGGTGCGGCCCGTCGCCTTCGACATGGCCCACAACCATCGGATGGCCCGGTGTGGCACGCTTTTGCGCCTTTACACCAAGGCTTTGAAGGTCCGCCACCAGCCAGTCCGCCGCCGTCTGGCAATGATCGGCAAAGGCCGGATCCGTCGAAATCGAAGGGATGCGCAACAGCTCCATCAGGCGCTCGGTGGCGGCGGGCAGGTCCGCATCGATACGGGAGAGTACGGCGTCGAGGGTCATGGGAAGCTCCGGAGGTTTGGCATGGCTTGAAGCCAGACTAGAGATTGGCAGGCCGGTGTCCAGAGCGTGCAATTTCTTGATCCATATCAAGGCTGCGACAAGACGCGCGGTTTTAAGTGCATTGAAATCAACTGCGTCGACCTATAATAATTCCAGAAATTGAATATGGTGGATGCGGCGCACATCAGACCCGCGCCAAACCCGCCAAGGAGCTGCCAGTCGTGACCAAGACACCTGCCAACGATCAAACCCCCGTCACCGGGGTGGATTACGACGCCAAACTGGATGTGGCGCTGGACCGTTTGCATGACGAGGGCCGCTATCGCACCTTCATCGACATTGAGCGTCGTCAGGGCCAGTTCCCGCACGCGGTCTGGACCAAACCCGATGGCACGGAACACCCCATCACCGTCTGGTGTGGCAACGACTACCTTGGCATGGGACAGAACCCCGTGGTTCTGGACGCGATGAAAGAGGCGCTCGACGCCACCGGCGCAGGCTCAGGCGGCACGCGCAACATCTCGGGCACCACGGTCTATCACAAGCGGCTGGAGGCCGAACTGGCCGATCTGCATGGCAAGGAAGCGGCGCTTTTGTTCACCAGCGCCTATATCGCCAACGATGCCACGCTCAGCACTTTGCCCAAGCTTTTCCCCGGCCTCATCATCTATTCGGACGAACTGAACCACGCCTCGATGATCGAAGGTGTGCGCCGCAATGGCGGGGCCAAGCGTATTTTCCGTCACAACGACGTGGCACACCTGCGCGAACTGCTCGAAGCGGATGATCCTGCGGCCCCCAAGCTGATCGCCTTCGAATCGATCTATTCCATGGACGGCGATTTTGGCCCCATCGCAGCCCTGTGCGATCTGGCGGATGAATTCGGCGCGTTGACCTATATCGATGAGGTCCACGCGGTGGGCATGTATGGCCCACGCGGCGCCGGTGTGGCCGAACGCGACGGGTTGATGGACCGGTTGGACATCATCAACGGCACGTTGGCCAAGGCCTATGGCGTCATGGGCGGCTACATCGCGGCCTCGGCCAAGTTGTGCGATGCCATCCGCTCCTATGCTCCGGGCTTCATCTTCACCACCTCGCTGCCGCCCGCCGTGGCTGCGGGTGCCGCGGCCTCTGTCGCTTTCCTGAAAACCGCGCCGGAAATCCGCGAACAGCACCAGCTTCAGGCCCGTGTTCTCAAGCTGCGCCTCAAGGGGCTGGGCCTGCCGATCATCGACCACGGCAGCCACATCGTACCGGTGATGGTGGGCGATCCCGTCCACACCAAAAAGCTCAGCGATATGCTGCTGGAAGATCACGGCATCTACGTCCAGCCGATCAATTTCCCCACTGTGCCACGCGGCACCGAAAGGCTGCGCTTTACACCGTCGCCGGTGCACGGCCCGCGTGAGATCGACGGGCTGGTCAAGGCGATGGACGATCTGTGGTCGCATTGTGCGCTAAATCGCGCCGAGTTAACTGCTTGATCCCTGAATACGTGTAATTCCCATTGCCTTGTGTTAGGGTGTGCTTAACAAAAGGCCTGCGTCGAATCGCTTGGGGCGGTTCGGCAGCATTTCGGGAAACGGGGCAGGGACATGATCGGGCGCAAGTCACCCAAGATCATTGACGAAAATGTCGAACCCAAAGGGTTCGATGATTTTGAATTGCGCCTTGGCGATGTGATGCGCGGCGAACGCGCCACCCTTGGCAAATCCCTTCTCGATGTCCAACGCGAACTGCGGATCAAGGCCAGCTATATCGCGGCCATCGAAAACGCGGACCCCGATGCCTTTGACACGCCCGGTTTCATCGCAGGCTACGTGCGGTCCTATGCGCGCTATCTCAACATGGACCCCGACCGTGCCTTTGCCGCCTTTTGTACCGAAAGCGGGTTCTCCGTGGCCCACGGCATGTCTGCCGAAGCATCGGTGATCAAAAAACCCAGCCGCGAGGATCGCCTGAACCGCGACCGAGGTGGCATGGACATCTTTGCAGCGCCCAGCACCCCCTTCGCCCCCTCAGGGGAGGCACTCTTCAGCCGTATCGAACCCGGCGCCATCGGATCATCGCTGGTTCTGATCGCATTGATCGGGGCCATCGGCTTTGGCGGCTATTCGGTCTTGCAGGAAGTGCAGCGCGTGCAGGTCGCCCCGGTCGATCAGACGCCGGTGGTGCTCTCCGATCTTGATCCGTTGCAGGGCGCTGGCGTGGCCGAGCCCGCCGCCGGTGAAATCGCCTCTGCCGCGCCCAACCTTCTTGAGGCGCCACGGGGCGATGCGCTTGATCGCCTCTACCGTCCGCAAGCTCTGGACGTGCCGGTTCTGGTGGCCCGCGATGCTCCCATCGCCTCCATCGATCCACGGTCGGTTGGCAATTTCGCGCCCCCCGATCATGACGCGCCTGCTTTGGGCGCCACTTTGGCCGGCGCAGCGCCCAGCCTGTCGGTGCCATCGGTTCCACAGGTTGTCGAAGACGAAAGCCCCGCCTTGCAGATGGTCGCGGTGCGCCCCAGCTGGGTGCGCGTACGCGGTGCAGACGGCACTGTGATTTACGAGGCTGTGATGCAGCCTGGCGACAGCTGGACCGCCCCCCAGACCGAAGAAGCACCCACCCTGCGCACAGGCGAAAGCGGTGCGATTTACTTCGAGATGAATGGCAAGTTCTATGGCCCGGTTGGTCCATCTGGCTCCGTCACCTCGAATCTGCCGCTGGAGATTGCGGGCCTCAAGGAAACCTACTTGCCGGTTGACGTCTCAACCGACGAAGGTCTGGTGCGCTATGCCGATGCCAAGGCGCAGTCCGTCACCGCCCAAGACTAACCCGCCATTGCAGCGCCGCCTGCAAGTGTCTACCTTACCTGACAGTATCTGTTCCTGCCGGAGGCTTTCATGTCGCTGAACCACATTCGCCCGTGGCGCAATATCTACCGCCGGGAAAGCCGCCAGATCATGGTGGGCAATGTGCCTGTGGGGGGCGATGCGCCCATCACCGTGCAGACCATGACCAACACGCTGACGACTGATGTGGCCGCCACCGTGGCGCAAATCCAGGCCGCCGCCGAGGCAGGCGCCGACATCGTGCGGGTCAGCGTGCCGGACGAGGCGTCGTCGCGCGCCATGAAGGAAATCGTGCGCGAAAGCCCCGTGCCGCTCGTGGCCGACATCCATTTCCACTACAAACGCGGGATCGAGGCCGCCGAGGCCGGTGCCGCCTGCCTGCGCATCAACCCCGGCAACATCGGAGATGAAAAACGGGTGCGTGAGGTCATCAAGGCCGCGCGCGATCACAACTGCTCGATCCGCATCGGCGTGAACGCCGGCAGCCTGGAAAAACACCTGCTCGACAAATACGGCGAACCCACGCCCGACGCGATGGTGGAAAGCGGGCTCGACCACATCAAGATCCTGCAAGACAACGATTTTCACGAGTTCAAGATCAGCTGCAAGGCCTCGGATGTTTTCATGGCCGCCGCCGCATACCAGAAACTGGCCGAGGCCACGGACGCCCCCATCCATCTCGGCATCACCGAAGCGGGTGGGCTGACCTCCGGCACGATCAAATCGGCCATCGGCCTCGGCAACCTGCTGTGGATGGGCATCGGCGACACGATCCGCGTCTCGCTCAGCGCGGACCCGGTCGAAGAGGTCAAGGTCGGCTATGAAATCCTCAAATCGCTGGGCCTGCGCCACCGCGGTGTGAACATCATCAGCTGCCCCAGCTGCGCGCGCCAGGGCTTTGACGTGATCAAGACCGTGGAAACCCTCGAAGATCGGCTGGCCCATATCAAGACCCCCATGAGCCTGTCCATCATCGGCTGCGTGGTGAATGGCCCGGGCGAGGCGCTGATGACCGACGTTGGCTTTACCGGCGGCGGGGCGGGGTCGGGCATGGTCTATCTGGCAGGCAAACAAAGCCACAAGATGGACAACGCCCAGATGGTTGATCATATCGTCGAACAGGTCGAAGCCCGCGCGGCCGCCATCGAAGCCGAGGAAAAGGCCGCAGAGAAAGCCGCCGAGTAAGGCTTTCCTTTTGCATCAAATACCTCGGGGGAGTCCGCAGGACGGGGGCAGAGCCCCCTGAAAAATCGCGTCGCGGAACGCGGCCTTGGGATCAGCCCCGCTTTTCGTCGACGATAAGCATCATCTGGTCATAGGGCAGATACCCGCGCAGCATTTCGTCCTCAAGCACGAATGTCGGCGTGCCCGAGATCGACAGTTTCTGCGCCAGCGCACGGGTGGCCGAAATCTCTGCCGTGACCTCGTCGCTGTCCATGCGCGCCTCGATGGCGGCGGTGTCCATGCCCAGCGTATTCGACAGGCGGCGCAGCACCGGAAGGCTGATATCGCCATTCACGGTCATCAGCGCATCGCCCACAGCCTTGTAGGCGTCCCCGCCCTCGACCAGTTTCACCGCAATGGCAAAGCGCGACGCCAGCATGGATTGCTCGCCCAGAATGGGGAATTCCTTCACGATCAGGCGGATGTTGCCATCCGTCGACAGCAATTTGGCCACCTCGCCATGCGCCCGTTTGCAATAGCCGCATTTGTAATCCAGGAACTCGACCAGCGTGATGTCACCTTCAGGGTTGCCGCCAACCCATGAAAATCCGTCGTCAAAGATCGCCTCGGCATTGTCCGACACCAGGTTCAGATCGGCCTGTGTCTGCGCCTCGGCCTGGCGTTCTTCCAGCAGTGTCACCGCCTCGATGATCACCTGCGGATTGTCCATCAGATAGGCGCGCACTTCCTCGCGGAAGACCTGACGCTCTTCGTCGGTCATCTGGCTGAGGTCCAGCGCGGCAACAGGCAGGACAAGGGCAACAGACAGCCCGACAATGGCTGCAAACATACGGGCTAAAATCATCTGTTATCTCCGTTTTTTCTGTTTTGCGACACGTTCCGAAGCAATCAACACATCCTGCGCCCTTTGCCAAGGGCCAGAGCCACGATCAAGCAGGGCCGACGCGCGCTTGGCGTGGATGCCTGCATCGGCAAAACGCCCTGACAACGCGTAACGTTCGGCCGTGACAAGGGCCGCCATTCCGGTCTGGCCCGACTTGGCATAGGCCACGCTCAGATCGCGCAGCATGGAGCCGTCTCGAAAATCGATGGCGCGGCTTTTCTCAAGGGCGATACGGGCCGCCGACACATTGCCACTGGCCATCAACGCACGGCCATAGCCTGCAAGTATCAATCCTTCGCGGGGTGCCAATTTCACCGCACGCCCATATGCCCCCATGGCGGCGTTGAATTGGCGTGCATCCATCAGGATGTCGCCGCGCATGTCATGGAAATAGGGGTCTGTGGGTCGGGCGGCGATGGCCGCATCAATGGCGCGCAAGGCTTTCTTGGTGCCTGACTGGCGCGATTGGGCCATGGCCTCGCGCAACAGTCGCACATCCTTGTAGCCACTGTCGCCCAGCCGCCGCAGCGTCCAGCTGGGCGCGCGCGTGGCAGCACTCAGCTTGCCCTTTACCCGCGCGAACCAATAGGCGGTCGTGGGGTTGGGGGCCGGGGTATTGCCATAGGCTTGGGCATAGGCCTGCATTGCGCGGATACGGTCCCGCGACAAAGGGTGCGAACGCACATACGCATCCTGACGCGATTCAGACAGCGCATCCTGCCCGCGAAAAAGGTCCAGCACATCCAGCATACCTTGCGGGCTGACACCGGCGCTGCGCAGATACCGCACGCCCGATTGATCGGCTGACGCTTCTTCCGCCCGCGTGTGACGCAAAAACGTCCGTTGCGCGGCACTTTGACTGCCGATGGCAAGGCCCGCAGCTCCCTCACCGGCACCCAGCGCTGCGGCGATCGCGGCCAGCGCGATACCAAGCCCCGCGGCAGTGCGCGATGCACCGATATTGCTGATGCGCCGGGTGATGTGGCCATTGGCGATGTGCGCGGCCTCATGCGCCAGCACCGCCTGCAACATTGCCGCGTCCTTGCTGCGGTTGATCAGCCCGTAGTTAAGGAAAATCACGTCGTTGCTGACAACAAAGGCATTCAGCGCACTGTCGTTCACCACGAGGATTTTGACCCGCGAAGGCGACAGGCCCGCCGCCTTCAGGATCGGCGTGGCGATCTGTTTCAGCCCGTATTCGATATCGGCATCGCGCAACAGCTGGATCGCCCGCGCGGGCTGCGCCAGCACAAACAGCACCAGCAACAGCACCGCAAAGGGGCCAGCCATTGACGAACGAAGCAAAGCGCGAAATGAAGCCATGACCACACCATAGGACCGTGACCATGAAGACCTCAAGACGCAGTGCAGTCGATCCCTTCATTGTGATGGATGTCATGCAGTCCGCCGCCCGCGCCGAGGCAGCGGGCCGCCACGTCATCCACATGGAAGTGGGCCAACCCGGCACCGGCGCACCACGCGCGGCCACCCGTGCGCTGGCTGCGGCGATGGAGGAGGGGCCCCTGGGCTATACCGTGGCGCTTGGCCTGCCTGCGCTGCGGGCGCGCATCGCGAAACTCTATGCAGACTGGTATAACGTCGATCTTGACCCGGCGCGGGTGATCATCACGCCGGGGTCCTCGGGGGCCTTCATCCTCGCGTTTACCGCGCTTTTTGACACGGGCGACCGTGTGGGCATCGGCGCGCCGGGCTATCCCAGCTATCGCCAGATCCTGCGCGCGCTTGACCTTGATCCGGTGGACCTGCCCACGGCGGCGGAAAACCGCTTTCAACCTGTGCCAGCGGACTTTGCGGAGATGGATCTTGCGGGGCTGATGGTTGCCTCGCCTGCGAATCCCACCGGGACCATGCTGGACGCGGGCGCGATGCGCGCACTGATCGAGGCCTGTGCCGCACAAGGCGCGGCCTTCATCAGCGACGAGATTTACCACGGCATCGAATACGAGGCCAAGGCTGTCACGGCGCTGCAGATCACAGACGAGGCCTATGTGATCAACTCCTTTTCCAAGTATTTCAGCATGACTGGCTGGCGCGTCGGCTGGATGGTCGTGCCCGAGGATCATGTGCGCGTGATCGAACGGCTGGCACAGAACATGTTCATCTGCGCCCCCCATGCTGCGCAGATCGCGGCCCTTGCGGCCATGGATGCGCAGGACGAATTGCAGGCCAACATGGATGTGTACCGCGCCAACCGCGCGCTGATGCTGGACGGTCTGCCCAAAGCGGGCTTTGCCCGCATCGCACCGCCCGACGGGGCCTTTTACGTCTATGCCGATGTGTCGGACATCACCGACGACAGCCGCGCCCTTGCCGCCGAAATCCTTGACCGTGCAGGTGTGGCCGTGACGCCGGGGCTGGATTTCGATCCGGTGCGCGGCCACCAGACCCTGCGCTTTTCCTATGCGCGCAGCACCGCCGATATCGAAGAGGGGCTTGCCCGGCTCAAGGCCTTTATGGACGCGCGCTGACGCGTGGCCTATCATCGCGCAAAACAGGGCAGGCCGGGCACCATGCGACCTTTGATCATTCTCGTTGTGGCCCTTTGGGGGCTGGCCGCAGGGCCGCGTGCCGAGGCGCAGGACCTGACGGCGCTTGCGCGGGTTGATCCGGCCAGCAGCGCCATCGAAGATCGTTGGTTCGGGCGCACGGATATCGTCATCGGGCTGAACCAGGGGGTGCCGTTTCGTGTCTTCACGCTGGATGCGCCTGCGCGCCTCATCGTGGATTTCCGCGAGGCCGATTGGAGCGGAATCACGCCCGAGATGCTGTTGCCCGAACCGGGGCGCATTGCGGCGGTCCGCTTCGGGGCCTTTCTGCCGGGGTGGTCGCGGCTGGTCGTCGATCTGGCCGAACCGATGCTGCCCACGGTGATCGGCATGCCTACGGATGCCGCTTCCGGTACGGCGCGGCTTGAAATCACGCTCAAGACCGCAAGCCCCGAAGTTTTTGCCGCCGCTGCTGGCGTGCCCAAGGGGGCCGAATGGGCGACAGACGCAGCCCGCCCACCGCCCGCCGCCGCTTCAGACGACCGCTTTGTCGTGGCCATTGATCCCGGCCACGGCGGTGTGGACCCCGGTGCGGCGCGCGATGGGGTCGAGGAAAAGGATATGATGCTGCGCGTCGCTCAGGCGCTGGCCGAGGTACTGCGCCGCACAGGCCAGGCCGAGGTGGTTCTGACACGCACCGATGACCGCTTTGTATCGCTGCCGGGCCGTGTCGATATTGCCCACCGCGCAGGTGCGGATCTGTTCATATCGCTGCACGCCGATGCGCTCAGCCAGGGCGGTGCGCAGGGGGCCACCGTCTATACCCTGTCGGACGAGGCCAGCGACGAGGCCGCGCGCCAACTGGCCCGGCAACACAACCGCACTGACATCCTTGCGGGCGTGGACCTGACCGACGCCGATGACGAGGTGGCGGGCGTGCTGCTTGATCTGGCGCGGCAGGAAACCGCGCCGCGCGCGCAAACGGCGGCACGGGCGCTGATCGCGGCCATGGATGCGGCGGGCGGCCCGATGAACCGCCGCCCCGAACGCGAGGCGGGCTTTTCGGTGCTGACCAGCGCCGACATCCCCTCGATCCTGATCGAGGTTGGATTTCTCAGCAGTGAACGCGATCTGGCAAACCTGCGCGATCCGATCTGGCGGGCGGTCATGGTCGAGGCGATGGCCGAAGGCATCCTTGCCTGGTACGCGGCTGATGCAGCAGAAAGCGCGTTGGTGCGCCAGTAGGCCGCAACAGGGCGACGGGCGCATCGGCATCAACCTGCTGACCCTGCGCGCAATCGTGTTTTGAACTTCCTCGCGCGCTGCGCTAAACCAAACCCAGAGCAGAACCAACGAGGGCGCGCACGTGTTCCGATTCATCCTGTCGTTCTTTGGCGGCATCTTTACCACCCTGACCATGGGCATCGGAATGGTGGCCCTGAGCATCGGTGCGATCTTCTGGATGTATGGCCGCGACCTGCCCAGCCATGAAAGCCTTGCGCAATACACGCCCCCCACCATCAGCCGCATCTACAGCGGTCAGGGCCAGATCATCGACGAATTTGCGCAGGAACGCAGGCTTTTTGCCCCGGTCGACACAATCCCGCCGCTGATCAAGCAGGCCTTCATCAGCGCGGAAGACAAGAATTTCTACACCCACGACGGTTATGACCTGCGCGGCATCGCCGCGGCGGCCTTTGATGCGGTGCGCTCGCGCGGGCGCGATGTGCGCGGGGCCTCCACGATCACTCAGCAGGTGATGAAGAACTTTCTTTTGTCGGGCGACCGGCAAGCCGAGCGCAAGATCAAGGAAATCATCCTTGCGGCCCGGATCGAGGAAACCCTCGACAAGGAAAAGATTCTCGAACTTTACCTGAACGAGATCTTCCTCGGGCAGAACAGCTATGGCGTGGCCGCGGCCAGCCAGACCTATTTCAACAAGACCCTGTCGGAATTGGCCCCGCACGAGGCCGCAACGCTGGCCAGCCTGCCAAAGGCGCCGTCGGACTATCACCCGGTGCGTCGCAAGGACCGCCTGTTGACCCGCCGCAATTTCGTTCTGAAGGAAATGATGGAGAACGGCTATCTGACCGAAGCCGTTTATGAAACCCAGCGCGCGGCGCCTTTGAAATCCGTACAGAACGGTGATTTCGAAAGCTTCAAGGCCGAACTGCCGCCGCGCGACTATTTCACCGACGAAATCCGCCGCCAACTGTCCGAGAACTTTGGCGAGGGCGAGTTTTTCACCGGCGGTCTGACCGTGCGCGCGACCATCGATCAGGAAATGCAGCCCATCGCCGCCGAAGCCCTGCGTCGCCAGCTTGAAAACTATGACCGGGGGCGGTCAATCTGGCGCGGGACGGGCAAGACGATCCCCTCTGAAGTGGCTGTTGGCGATGCGTGGGAAGAGGCGCTGAACGGGGTGGCCGTGGCCCGCGACATCGATCTGGGCGGCAAATGGTACCCGGCGGTGGTGCGCGCCATTGCAGATCAGACACTGGGCCTTGGCATCGAAGGGCAGGGCGAAGGCGATGTGGCGCGCAGCGACATCAAGTGGATGAAGGGCAACTTCTTTGACAACTTTTCCGTGGGCGACGTGGTGCACGTGCGCCAGCGCGAAGGCGCATGGTCGCTGCGGCAGGTGCCCGAAGTGCAGGGCGGCTTCGTCGCCATGGACGTGGACACGGGCCGGGTGATCGCCATGCAGGGCGGATTTTCCTACCAGCATTCGGTGTTCAACCGCGCCACGCAGGCCAAGCGCCAGCCGGGCTCAAGCTTTAAGCCGTTTGTTTATGCCGCGGCCCTCGACAGTGGCTATACGCCTGCGACCATCGTCGTGGACGCCCCGATCGAAATCAACACTCCGCAAGGCCTGTGGCGGCCCAAGAACTCGTCCAACAAGTTTTACGGCCCCACGCCCCTGCGCACCGGCATCGAACAATCGCGGAACCTGATGACCATCCGTCTGGCCGAAGAGGTCGGCATGGACACGGTGGCCGATTACGCCGAGAAATTCGGGGTCTATGACAACATGGGCCGCTTCCTTGCGAACTCGTTGGGGTCCGAGGAAACGACGTTGTACCAGATGGTCGCGGCCTACGCGATGTTCGCAAACGGGGGCGAACGGGTGCAGCCAACACTGGTGGACCGGGTGCAGGACCGCTATGGCCGCACGATCTATCGCCATGACCGCCGCAAATGCGCGGATTGCCAGTTGGCCAGCCTCGACCCTGGCCTCGCACCACGGGTGATTTCGGACCGCGAGCGGGTGATGGACCCGATCACCGCCTATCAGCTGACCTCGATGTTGACAGGGGTGGTGGACCGCGGCACCGCGCGCAAGGCGGTGAACCTTGGCGTGCCGACAGCGGGCAAGACCGGCACCACCAACGACAGCAAGGACGTGTGGTTCGTGGGCTTCACCAGCAACATCGTCGCGGGCTGCTACATCGGCTATGACACGCCCCGCAACATGGGCAAGGGCGCCACCGGCGGTGGCACCTGCGGCCCGGTGTTCCAGCGTTTCATGAAGGAAGCGACCAAGAAATACGGCGGCGGCCAGTTCGACGTGCCCCCGGGCGGAACCTTCATCAAGATCGACCGTTTCACCGGCGCACGGCTCAGCGATGATGCGACCGGCGACAACGTGGTGGCCGAATACTTCCGCGACGGCGAACAGCCGATCTTTGGCATCACCTTCGATGGCGGCTTTGCCATGGGGGCCGATCTGCCGTTGTTCGAGGAAGTGGGTCAGGCCACCGGCAAGCAGGTCACGACCTCGACCAGCAAGAAGGCGGTTGTAGGACCAAAGGCCAACTTCGGCACGCTTAGCTCGGGTGGGCTTTACTGACAATCACCGGGGGCTTGGCGCACCATCGGTGTGCTGCATCTTGTGGCCGCCGGGGCGCTGGTTTATCACCCAACCTCAACCACATGCAGATAGGGGTTCCCCATGCGCGCCGAGGTTCAGAACACCGTCACGGAGATCGAAAAGTCGCTTGAGCTTCTGGCGCAGCGACTGGACGTGGAAACCGCGCAGCACCGGCTTGAGGAATTCAATGCCCGGGTCGAGGACCCGAACCTCTGGGACGATCCCGAAGCGGCGCAAAAGCTGATGCGCGAACGCCAGATGCTGGTGGATGCGATGGATACCCACGCCAGCATCTCGCAGGAATTGGCCGACAACATCGAACTCATCGAACTGGGCGAGATGGAAGAAGACCAAGAGGTCGTCACCGACGCCGAAGAGGCCCTGAAGACGCTGGCGGAAAAGGCAGCACAGAAAGAGCTTGAAGCGCTTCTCGATGGCGAGGCTGATGCCAACGACACCTTCCTTGAGATCAACGCAGGTGCCGGCGGCACAGAAAGCTGCGACTGGGCCAGCATGTTGGCGCGCATGTATGTCCGCTGGGCGGAAAAGAAGGGCTACAAGGTCGAATTGCAGTCCGAATCCGCAGGCGACGAGGCCGGGATCAAATCCGCCACTTACAAGATCAGCGGCCACAATGCCTATGGCTGGCTGAAATCGGAAAGCGGCGTGCACCGTCTGGTGCGGATCAGTCCGTTCGACAGCGCGGCCAAGCGCCATACGTCGTTCACTTCTGTGAAAGTCTATCCGGTGGTTGACGACAATATCGAAATCGAGGTGAACCCCTCGGATATCCGCATCGACACCTACCGGTCCTCGGGGGCTGGCGGTCAGCACGTCAACACCACCGATTCCGCCGTGCGCATCACCCACCATCCGACAGGTATCGTTGTGACCAGTTCGGAAAAATCCCAGCACCAGAACCGCGACATCGCCATGAAAGCGCTGAAATCGCGCCTCTACCAGATGGAGTTGGACAAGCGGTCGGCCCTCGTGAACGAGGCGCATGAGAGCGCGGGCGATGCAGGCTGGGGCAACCAGATCCGGTCTTACGTGCTGCAGCCCTACCAGATGGTCAAGGATCTGCGCACCAATCACGAGACGTCGGACACCAAGGGCGTTCTCGACGGTGATCTCGATGGGTTCATGGGGGCCACGCTGGCACTGGCTGTCAGCGGCAAGTCCCGCGCCGAGGCGCAGGGCGACTAGGGGCGCGTTCCCAAACGTATGCGTATTTCGCCTGAACCGGCCCCCTTGATCCGCAGCCCGATGTGCGCAACGGTCTGCGGATGAACGATATTCTGAACATGAACGCGCAGGCGGTGTCACAGGCAATGGCATCCAAAGCCATCAGCGCCACTGAACTCATGCAGGCGACGCTGGATCGGATCGCAGCCGTGAATGGCAAGGTCAATGCCATCGTGTCCCTGCGCGATGGCGATGCCCTGATGGCCGAGGCACGCGCGGCGGATGCGTCCCCGCGCACCGGCTGGCTGCACGGAATTCCCATCGCCATCAAGGATCTCGCCAACGCCAAAGGCCTGCCGACCTCCATGGGATCGCCGCTGTTTGCGGGGCAGGTGGCCGCGCAGGACGATATCATGGTGGCGCGCCTGCGGGCGGCGGGCGCCATCGTGATCGGCAAGACGAACACACCGGAATTCGGATTGGGCAGCCATACCTTCAACCCGGTACATGGTGCGACGCGCAACCCCTATGCGCTGGACCGCTCCGCAGGGGGGTCATCGGGCGGTGCGGCGGCGGCGCTGGCCACTGGGATGGTCTGCGTGGCGGATGGGTCCGATATGATGGGCAGCCTGCGCAACCCGGCAGGGTGGAACAATGTCTACGGGATGCGCCCGACTTGGGGGCTGGTCCCTTCGGAGCCGCAAGGCGACACGTTCTTGCATCAGCTGGCCACCAATGGCCCGATGGCCCGCACCCCTGCGGACCTTGCAGCACTCCTGGATACGATGGCGGGGCCGGACCCGCGCCAGCCGCATGGCCTTGTTCAGGCAACCGCAGCGCAGCACCTTGACGGTGGCTTGAACGGCCTGCGCATCGGGTGGCTTGGGGATTGGGGCGGGGCATATCCCTATGCGCCGGGCATCACCGAAGTGTCGGAGGCCGCGTTGCAACAGATGCGCGATCTGGGGGCCACGGTCGACCCTGTTGCCCCGCTGTTCGATGCGGCACAGATTTGGCAGGCGTGGATCACCCTGCGGTCCTACTCGGTCGCGGCAGGGTTGGGGCCGCTTTGGCAGGACCCGGCCAGGCAGGACCAGTTCAAGGACAGCGCCGCGTGGGAGATCGCGCGCGGTCTGGACCTTAGTGCTATGGACGTGCACCGCGCGTCCGTGGTGCGCAGTGCATGGTTCGCCAAGGCCGCCGAAACCTTCGAGGCCTACGACATCCTCGTGCTGCCCTCGGCCCAGCTTTGGCCCTTTGACGTGGCCCAGACCTATCCGACCGAGATCGCAGGTCGGTCCATGGACACCTATCACCGCTGGATGGAAGTGGTGATCCCGGCCAGCCTCTTGGGTCTGCCGGTGGTCAACGTACCTGCGGGCTTTGGCGGGCCGGACAATTTGCCCGCCGGGCTGCAACTGATCGGGCGGCGCGGGGCGGATGCGCTGTTGCTGCGCGCAGCCGAGGGCTGGCACCGGGCAACCGATTGGCCGCAGCGCCGCCCGCCGGTGCTGTAGACGGTCCACTTGACGCGCCCCCCGCCGGGGCGGCACCATGGGGTCATGGCCGACAGAACTGCAAATACACCCGCCTATGCGCCCGGCGCGCCTGACTTCAAAACACCTGAAACGGAGCACTTTCGCCATGCCCTGCGGGCAGGGTGGCGGGACTTTCGCGCCGCGCCTGCCTTTGGCCTGATCACGGCGGCCCTGTCGGTGCTGGCCGGATGGGGCATCGTCTGGCTCAGTTGGTGGTCGGGGCACACCTTCTGGCTGATCCTTGCGGTCATGGGATTTCCGCTGGTGGCCCCCTTCGCCGCCCTTGGCACCTATGAAGTGTCGCGCAGGCTGGATCAGGGTGCGCCCGTGGGCATGGGGGATATCCTGCGCGTGCTCTGGGCCGAGCGCGCCCGGCAGGTGCCGTGGCTCTGTGCAATCATGGTGGTTGTGCTGCTGTTTTGGTTCTTCATCGGCCACATGATCTTTGCTCTGTTCCTTGGCCTTGCCCCGATGACCAACATCTCAAGTTCATTCGAAGTGTTTCTGAGCGGGTCTGGCCTTGCCATGCTGGGACTTGGCACGGTGGTGGGCGGGGCCTTTGCGCTGCTGCTGTTCGCGATCTGCGTGCTGGGTCTGCCGCTTCTTTTGGACCGCGAGGTGGATTACGTCACCGCGATGATCCGCAGCATCGGCATGGTGCTGGCCCATCCGGTGCCGATGCTGAGCTGGGCGTTCTTTGTTGCGGTGGTGTGTCTGCTGGCGCTGGTGCCGGGGTTTCTGGGCGTGCTGGTGGTGCTGCCGTGGTTGGGCCATGCGTCATGGCACCTTTATGCTGCACTGAAAGAGGGGTAAGCGCTCAGGCCGGCTCGCGCCCCTCGGCCACAAGCCGCGCGCGCAGGGCAGTGGCCCGCACATCGCCAAGCTCAAGCGCAAAGACATAGGCATGGGTCAGGTAGAAACAGGCCGCATCCACATCCTTGGCCTGATCTGCCGCCTCAGTATAAAGCGCCACAAGGGTCGATCTGTCGCCAGCCTCATGCGCGGCCAGCAACCGCGCATCCAGATCGGTCATTCCGCGGCAACCTGCGTGCTGCGGTGATCGTGCAGCCGCTGGGCCACCCACGTGTGAAACAGATGTGTGGGCCCGTCCATCGCCGGGGAAAACCGGCCGCCGTCAAACTTCGGCGCATGGCGGCCGCGCTGCATCCCTTCGACGACAAAGACATCCTCTTCGAACACCGTCTTCCACTGCGCGGTGTTGCGCGCGCGCAGGTCGGGATCGGTTCCGGGGGCTGCATAGTAGAGGTGAATGTTCTCGACCGTCCGCTCCGGCCCCTCGGGCACGAGGACGATGGCAAAGGTATGGTCGCGGTGCACGCCCAGCATCACGTTGGGGAAGGCCGTGATGTATTCGGCGGCGGTGTCCCACTTGTCCGACAGCCCGTCGAAATCGGGAAAACGCGCGTCGTCTTTGCCCGTCAGCTGTCGATAGACCAGCGTACCCTGACCGGAATAGAGGTCCGGCGCTTCGATATGGTAGTGATCCTCAAGCCGCGAATAGCTGTTGAGACCGGGATGCACCCAGGGCAGGTGATAGCTTTCGCTGTAGTTCTCGACCGCCAGCTTCCAGTTGCAATTCACCTCAAGCTCAAAGCGGCTGTCCGCGCCGCCGTGGTAAAGGGGCTTGTCGAACTCCGCCCAGCGGGCCAACAGATCGGCGTTGGCCTCCTCAAAGGGGGCGGCATCGCCCGAAACGTTGATCCAGATGACATCCATCCAGATGTGGCTGCGAATTTCGATCAGTCCCAAAAGCGCGCGATCAATGCCGTCGTGGGTGTTCTGGCCGGGCCCGCCCACGTGCGGCGTGCTGACCAGACGGCCATCGGTGGAATAGCACCAGCTGTGATAGGGGCAGCGAATGGCCCCTTCGATCTTGCGTGGTTCCTCGACCAGGATCATGCCCCGGTGACGGCAGGTGTTCTGAAAGACACGCACCTGGCCCGCCTTGTCGCGCACCATCAAAAGCGGCATGCCCAGAAATGTGATGGGCACGGCATCGCCCACCTCGGGCACATCCGCCCCTACGGCCAGTCCCGCCCAACCCGAGAACAGCACCGCATGCTTTTCCTCGGCATAGATATCGGCATCGATGTAGTGGGCGTTGGGCAAGCCGTTGGCACGTTCGATTGGCTGGCGCACGGCATCAAGGTTGGTGGTCCGGGTCATGGCAGGTCTCCGCAGGGCTGTTCCAGCCTTAGCCTCATGGCGACCGACCACGCATGCACGTCAGCGACAGCGCTTTGCCCACGGCGACATGAACGCGGTGAATCAGGCGTTAGCGGAAGGGGTCGTCGGGGCGCAAAAGCCGTTGATGGAACGGCAGCAGATCTTCGAAGCTGCAGTATCCGGCTTTGCTGGCTGCAACACGCGCCTTGCGCCAATCGGTGCCCAGATGTTCGTAGACCATGCGCACAACACGGTCCCCCGACATGCTTTCCCGCACTGTGCGCGCCACGTAGCCGATCCAGTAATTGTTCTCGAACGAGGTCTCGCGCATCAGGTAGTTGAATGAACATGTCATCGCGTTCATGCGCGAGATCAACGCGGCGACGCCTTCTTCCTGTTGCATCACCAGGCCCCGAAATTCGCGCGAGGCACGGTCAACAGGCAAACCCTGCGCGCGCATGGCGGCCTTGGCCTCGAACCCGCGCACGTATGTTGACCCGTCGCGGTCAAAGACCCGGACGACGCCTACGACGAATTCGTTCTGGTTGATGAAACTGCGCCGCGAAAAACGGTAGAACCCCTTGGGGAAGGTCTGCTCGGACACGAGGCCCGCGCCCTTGCCCAGAAAGTTGCCCAGCACTTCGCCGGTCATCGGGTCCGCCGATGTCTGGATTGCGCTGACCGGCTCCAGCAGGATGCGCGCATCTACGTCGAAGAAGTCGCACATGCGTGCCAGAACGTCCGGACGCGGGAAGCTTTCGCCCGCAAGGTAGCGGTTGAATTGCGTGCGATTGACCCCCAATTGCCGAGACAATTCCGAGATCGAAGGGAATTTTTGAGCAAGAATCCGCAGATTTGCACCAAACATGCTGCGTAATTCCGCCGGTGTACGTTTTTGCTGTGTCATGGGACGCCCCATCTGGATCGGATATTTTGGACCAAGGCGGCTGAAACTTGTAATTTCGACCCCTAGTTGCAGGGTTTGACGCACTTTCGCGTCAGTTGTGACGCTAGAGTGCAACGCAACCATACGGCGATAGACACAAAATGCAAGCGAACGTTGCTGGGTAGAACGTGTTAACGCCTCGTCAAGTTGTGATCTTATGCCCTTGAGACAACAAACAGGTGCTGAAATGATTGGTGTAGTCCTATGGAGCGACAGCGCAGACAAAAAGGCGGTGATCTGGTGCGAAGATCAGGGCGATCTGGCCTTTCTGGGCGCGCCTGAAGGCGATATCGATCAGATGGGCTTTTTCGACGTGGGTGACGTGGTGAAATTCGACGTGGCACTCGACCGTAATCTGCGCCGGGCCGAAAACGCCGAATTGGTGTCCGAGGGCGCGCGCCCGGAATTGACCATGGCGCTTGGCACGCGTGCATCGACGGCTGTCGTTGAAACCCGATCCGCCGAAATCATTCCGTTCCGTATGGACAGCGCCCTGCGCACCTCTGCTCCGGTGTTGCAAGCAAAATCAGGGACCTGAACGCAACAGCGGCCCGCAAGGGGCCGCTGGTTTTGGTCTGGTGAAAGGCGCCGTGTCTCGGGCGCCTTTTTTGTTGGTCAGTCGCCGCGGGGCAGGGCGGCCACGCCGGTCCGCGCCACTTCGGCCAGACCCAGCGGGCGCATCAGGTCGGCAAAGGCGTCAATCTTTTCTGGCGCGCCGGTAATCTCGAAGACAAAGCTTTCCAAGGTGCTGTCAACAACGTTGGCGCGGAAGATATCCGCCAGCCGCAGCGCCTCGACGCGCTTGTCGCCGGTGCCCGTGACCTTGAACATTGCCAGCTCGCGTTCCACGGATGGCCCCTCAACGGTCAGGTCGTGGACCTCGTGCACGGGTACAATGCGGCCCAGCTGTGCCTTGATCTGCTCGATCACCTGCGGGGTGCCGGTGGTCACGATGGTGATGCGCGACAGGTGGCCGGTATGATCCACCTCGGCCACGGTCAGGCTGTCGATGTTGTAGCCGCGCCCCGAAAACAACCCGATCACGCGGGCCAGAACGCCGGGTTCGTTTTCGACCAGCATCGCCAGCGTGTGGCGTTCTTCCACGTCCGAAAAGGTGGGGCGTAGGTTGTAGGCGGAATGGCTGGTCGCGCCTTTCTTGATCTTCAGGGCTGACATGTCTTGGTCTTCCTTTGTCTGTCGTGCCCGGAATTTCCAGAAAATTCCGAGCCATTTTCTTTTTGAAGAAAATGATGCGTTACACCAGCACCGACCCTTTGGCGTCGATCACACCTTGGGTTTCGGCATCGCCCAGCAGCATTTCGTTGTGTGCCTTGCCCGATGGGATCATCGGGAAACAGTTTTCGTGTTTTTCGACCAGGCAATCGAACAGAACCGGCCCATCGTGGTTGATCATCTCCATGATCGCGTCGTCCAGATCGGCGGGGTCGGAACACAGGATGCCCTTGGCCCCGAAGGCCTCGGCCAGTTTCACGAAATCGGGCAGGGATTCAGACCATGAATGGCTGTAGCGTTCGCCGTGCAGCAGTTCCTGCCACTGGCGGACCATGCCAAGCCGTTCATTGTTCAGGATGAACTGTTTGACCGGCAGGTTGAACTGCATCGCGGTGCCCAGCTCCTGCATGTTCATCAGCCACGACGCCTCGCCCGCGACGTTGATCACCAGCGCGTCGGGGTGGCCCATCTGCACGCCGATGGACGCGGGGAACCCATAGCCCATGGTGCCCAGTCCCCCTGAGGTCATCCAGCGATTGGGGTCTTCAAAGTTCAGGTATTGTGCGGCCCACATCTGGTGCTGGCCCACTTCGGTGCAGATATAGCGGTCGTGATCCTTGGTCAGTGCCTCAAGCCGGGCCAGCGCGTGCTGCGGTTTGATGGTCTTGCCGGACTGGTTGAACTTCAGGCAGTCCACGGCCTTCCATTCGTCGATCTGTTTCCACCACTTGGCCAGCGCCTCTGAATTGGTCTTGCGGCCACGCGATTTCCACACTTTCAGCACATCTTCGAGCACGTGACCCACGTCACCCACGATGGGGATGTCGGCCTTGATCACCTTGTTGATCGACGAGGGATCAATGTCGACATGCGCCTTTTTCGACTTCGGAGAAAACGCATCGATGCGCCCGGTGATCCGGTCGTCAAAGCGTGCGCCGATGTTGATCATCAGATCGCAGTCGTGCATCGCCATGTTGGCCTCATAAAGGCCGTGCATGCCCAGCATCCCCATCCAGTGCTTGCCCGAGGCGGGGTAGGACCCAAGCCCCATCAGCGTCGAGGTGATGGGAAAACCCGTGGCATCCACCAGTTCGCGCAAGAGCTGGCTGGCACCGGGGCCGGAGTTGATGACCCCGCCGCCGGTGTAGAAGATCGGGCGCTTGGCGGTCTCGATGGCAGCCACCAGTTCGTTGATCTCTTCCATGTCGCCCTTGACCCGCGGCTGGTAGTGCGAGGTCGATGGCTTGGGCGGCTGGTAGGTGCCCGAGGCGAACTGCACGTCCTTGGGAATGTCGATCAGCACCGGACCGGGACGACCAGCCGTGGCCACGTGGAACGCCTCGTGCAGGGTCGCGGCCAAAGCGTCGGTTTCCTTGACCAGCCAGTTGTGTTTCGTACAGGGGCGGGTGATCCCAACGGTGTCGGCCTCCTGAAAGGCGTCAGAGCCGATCATGAAGGTGGGCACCTGGCCCGTCAGAACGATGATCGGGATGCTGTCCATCAACGCATCCGTAAGGCCCGTGACAGCATTGGTCGCACCGGGGCCCGAGGTCACGAGGCACACGCCGGGCTTGCCCGTGGCGCGCGCATAGCCTTCGGCGGCGTGCACGGCACCTTGTTCGTGGCGCACCAGGATGTGTTTGATCGAGTTTTGCTGAAACACCTCGTCGTAGATGGGTAGAACGGCGCCGCCGGGATATCCAAATACAGTGTCCACACCCTGATCAATCAGGGCCTGTACCACCATTTTCGCTCCGGTCATTTGACGTGTCATTGCTCTCTACTCCGTTCGAGGCGTTCAATTTTCTCTGCGCGCATAAAAAAGCCCCCGGTTTTGGCGGGGGCGCATGGGTCTCAATCTGGATTACCGTTACCGGCCCATGCGCTCTCTTCCTACGATGACGACTAGCTTGGTCATTGCTGACAGCCCTTTCATGTGCGTGCCGGGACATTATGAGCGCTTTCTGGGGGCGTCAACAGGCAATTGCGCGAAAAAAGTGTCGCGCGGGGGCTTTTTGTTGGAATTTTGTTGCGCGATTTGGGTGATTGTCGAAATTTGCGCAAATTTGTCGCGGGTTGAAGCCCTGCGCCGGTGCCAATTCTCGTGTGCAGCAAAGGGGGGCAGCCCGGCCTCAGGCTTGCGCAACCTCGTCGATCTGGGTGCGCGCACGGGTGGCAAGGGATTGGATCTCCTCGGCCAGTTCCTTGAACTCCTGCGCAATCACGGCCAACCCGCGCCCGGCCTGTCCGGCGCGCGCCGCCTCGACCGAGGCATTGAGCGACACCAACCGCACGTGTTTGCCGATGTATTCCAACCGTTCGAGCGTGTGATCGATCGCTTCGCCCGCTTGTGCCGCACGCGCGATGTCGGCCCGGCGCCGGGCATCCAGATCGGCCCACAAGGCGTTGCAGATGTCGGTCACGGCGTCAAAGAACAGCGTCTTTCCCCGTTCAATGCTTTGTGCGAGCAGACGCGACGCATCATCGCGGTCGTCTTGGGCGGCGCGCGCCACGGCTGCGGATTGGTCGATGAATTCCAGCACTTCGGTCAATTGTGCGGGCAGGGTGCCCGCCACGCGCGCAACCCAGCCGCAGATCGACGGCGGCAGATGATCGAAGGATGGTTTGCCGGTCAGCAGCGCCTTGACCCTGTACATGGCCTCGACCTGTTCGTTCAGGACAATGTGCAGGCTTTCGGGCACGTCGCCGAAGGGGTGGTCGGGGTCCGGGCGCAGCATCATGGTCGTGAACAGGGCGATGCGGATCGCACGGGCGCGCAGGGTTGCAACCAGATCGCCCGCCTCGCATTGCATCGGGAACAGATCCACATGCAGGGGATCGGCAGGCGCAGGCGCGGGGGAAGAGAAATGCGCGGTCATGTTCCGAGCGTTAGGGACAACTGCCTAAGAAAAGGTTTAAGCCGTCAGAAACTGCGGCCGGTGCCCTGCAAAACCCCGTGCTCCAGCGCATAGCGGGTCAGCCCGGCGGTGGACGAGATCCCGAGCTTGCGCTTGATGTTCTTGCGGTGGGTTTCGACCGTGCGCACCGAAATATCCAGCGCGATGGCCACTTCCTTGTTGGACCGGCCTTGCGCAAGCTGCAGCAGGATCGTCTGTTCGCGCCCCGTGAGCGCCTCGCGCGCTGCATCGCCCTTGGGTTCGATCGACCCTTGCGCGCCGGTGCACAGATACCGCTGGCCCTGCATCACCGCATCGATGGCGTCCTTGATTTCCTCGGTGGGCACGTCCTTGAGGACATAGCCCATGGCGCCGTGGCTGAGCGCCGAAGAGATATATTCAGGGCTGTCGTGCATCGACAGGATCAACACCCGCGTGTCTGGGCGGCGTTCCAGCACCATTTCCGTGGCCGTCAGCCCGCCCATTTCGGGCATGTTCAGATCCATCAGGATCACGTCGGGCGACAGCGCATCCAACTGGTCGATGACCGCCCGCCCGTTGCCTAGGGTGCCGACGATATCCAGATCGTCATAGCTTTCGAGGATGGACTGGATGCCCTGGGCCACCATCGGGTGATCGTCGACAATCAGGACACGGATCGGATCGGTGGTCATGCACTTGCTCTTTTGCGGTCGGACGTTTGTTCGGGGTCGGGGGGCAACAGGTGGGTCAGGGGCACGGTGGCTTCGATCACGGTGCCCACGCCGCCCTTGCCGGACTTTGCATTGCGGGCGGACAGGATGCGCAGCGTACCGTCGAGCTGTTCCACCCGTTCCTGCATGTTGCGCAGGCCCAGACCGGGCGCGCGGTCCTCGCGGCCCCGGCCGATGCCCACGCCGTTGTCTGTAATCCGCAGGGTCGCACCGTTCTTGTGGCCGCGCATCTCGACCGACACGTGATCGGCCCCGGAATGGCGCTCGATATTGGTCAGCGCCTCTTGGGCGATGCGATAAAGCGCGATCTTGGCGTCGGGGTCCAGACGGTTGCGGAAAACAACGGTGGAAAAATCGGTCTGCATGCCGGTGCGCGTCTCGAAATCCACGGTCAGGGATTTCAGCGCCGGGCCAAGGCCCAGATCATCCAGCACGCCGGGGCGCAAATCGCGGCTGATCCGGCGCACTTCGGAAATGGCAGTGGCAAGGTTGTCGATGCCCTGATCAAGCGGCGCCTGCGCGTCCGCGGCCTCTGCGTTCAACTTGCGCCGCGCGCTGTCCAGCGCATAGCGTACGCCCACGAGGATCTGGCTGATCCCGTCGTGCAATTCGCGCGCCACGCGCCCGCGTTCTTCTTCCTGTGCATCGAACACCCGCTGGGTCAGGCGCTTGAGCTTGGCATCGGCCAGCCGCCGTTCGCGGATGTTGATGACCATGCCCGACACGAACACCAGCAAGAGCGCGGCAAGGGTGATGGCAAGGATATAGACGAAGGTGCGTTGCACCCGCCTTTCCACGTCTGCCCGCGCCGCCGCGACCTCGGTCAGCACATCGTCGATGAAGACGCCCGTGCCCACCGCCCATCGCCAGCTTGGGAAGGAGGTGACATAGGTGATCATGCGCGCCTCTTGCCCGGTCGAGGGCTTGGGCCACAAATGCGTCAGATACCCGTCGCCCTGCCGGGCGATACGAATGAGGTCGGCCACCACCGGCGTGCCTTCGCTGTCGGTCTCGCTCAGCCAGTTCTGGCCAATCCGTTCGGTCTGGCGGGGGCTGACGATATTGGTGCCGTCATAGTCGTAGACAAAGAAGAAGCCGTCGGTGCCATAGATCATCGCAGCAAGGATCTGGGTCACCTGATCCTTGGCCTCGCGGTCGTCGGGGGCGGCGTTGCCGTAGATGAAGTAGAACCCGTTGCGCGCCTGTGTGACATAGTTGCGCAGCTCGGCCTTCTTGGCCTCGATCAACTGCCCTTCGAGCGCACGGATTTCCCGCTCGGCCAGCGCACGGGATTGAATTGCCACAAGGGCCGCAATCGCCGCCACCGCAAGGATCAGCGGGATGGCAGCCACCAACGCCAGCTTTTGCGCATAGCTGAGCCGTAGAGAGGACAGGACCGATCGCATGGTTGATTCGATACGATGGAATCGTCCCGAATCATAGAGGGCTTTGGCAGGTGCGCGCAGGTCGGTTGCGGTTTTCAGAATCTGCACAAGACGCGGCAAATCCCTTGAATCGCTGAAAAATGAAGCGCGGGCAGGGGCGGAAATGTCGATTTCTACGCAGTAGTAGGTATTCAAATTCGGTGACGCGCCGTTAACCTGCACACACTCGATACGATCCGCCCGCGCGCAACGCCGGTGCGGACGTCACATTTGGGAGGAGTATCTTATATGGATCGTCGTTCTTTTCTGAAGACATCTGCGCTGGGTGGCACCGCCGCCGCAGCATCCACGCTGGCCGCACCGGCCTATGCCCAAGGCAAGCGTACCCTGACAATGGTCACATCCTGGCCCCGCGGCTTCGCGGTTCTGGATGACGCCGCGACATACCTCGAAAACTACGTGGCCGCGATGTCCGATGGTCAGCTGACCATCGACAAGAAAGCCCCGGGTGAACTGGTGGGCGCGCTGGAAGTGTTCGACGCCGTGTCCTCGGGTCAGGCCGACATGTACCACTCGGCTGACTACTACTACATCGGTCAGCACCCCGGTTACGCCTACTTCACCGCCGTGCCCTTCGGCGGCACAGCGCAGGAAGTGACCAACTGGTACGAGCACGGCGGCGGTCAGGAACTGCACGACGAGCTGGGCCAGATCTTCAACCTCAAAGGCCTGCTGGCGGGGAACTCCGGTTCGCAGTCCGGTGGCTGGTTCCGCAAGGAAATCAACTCCGCTGACGACTTCAACGGTCTGAAGTTCCGTATGCCCGGTCTGGGTGGCAAGGTGCTGGGCAAACTGGGCGCATCCGTTCAGAACATCCCCGGTGGCGAACTGTACCAGGCGCTGTCTTCGGGCGCTCTGGACGGTCTGGAGTGGGTTGGCCCGATGGCCGACGAACGCGCCGGCTTCCAGGAAGTTGCGAAAGTCTACTACACCGCCGGTTTCCACGAGCCGGGCTCCGCGCTGGCCTCTTCGGTCAACCTGGATGTGTGGAACGACCTGACACCACAGCACCAGGCAATCCTGCAAAACGCATCGCGTGCCACAACGCACGTGCAGCTGGCCGAAACACTGGCCAACAACGGCGCCGCCCTGGCCCGTCTGCAGGCGCAAGGCGTCAAGACGCTGCAATTCTCGGACGACGTCTGGGATGCGTTCGGCACCGCATCCGCCGAAGTCATGGACGAAAACATGGGCGACGAAATGTTTGCGAAAATCCGCAAGTCGTTCGAAGAGTCACTGGCCAACTCGGCAAGCTGGATCCAGAAGTCGGACGGCTACTATGTCGAGCAGCGCGTACGCGTGCTGGGCGGCTAAGCCAAGGCTGGAAAACTCTGGAAGGGCCCCCGCGCGGGGCCCTTTCGGCACGACAATGGAGCGGTGAGGAACGGGCGCAGGTGTCCGGGACCCATCGGGTGGGGATAGATCATGGAAAACGAAAGCTCGATCACATTCGGGCAGGCGATAAGCGGCATCGGCAACGGTTTGCTTTGGGTCCTGCAAGAACTGGCGATGGCCTTCTACAACATAGCCTATGCGGTGACGCATCCGGGCCTGTGGTTGGACTGGTCCAACAAGGAAGCCATCATGCGGTTCGTCTATTACGGCGGATCGACCGAGTTTTTCTTTGCCGTGTTCGCGATCACGCTGGTGATCATCATCGCCGGCCTGATCTACAACAAGTTCATGTGGGGGGTCGTCCGCGCCCTCGAAGGCTTTGCCAACGGCATTGGCCGACTGGCCGCTTGGGCGGGCCTCCTGATGGTGCTGCAACAGATCATCATCGTCTTCATGCAGCGTATTTTCCTGCGACCCGACATCTCGTTCGGGTTCGGCATCCCGCTGCAATTCGACATCAGCTGGTTTGCTGAAGAACTCAAACTTTACAATGCCCTGGTCGTCTGTCTTTGCGTGACCTACACCTTTGTGCAGGGCGGCCACGTACGTGTTGACCTGATCTACAGCGCTGTGCGGTTCCGCACCAAGAAGGTCATCGACATGTTTGGCGCGATCTTCCTGATGATCCCCGCGGCCGTGGTGACGTGGATGTATGGTTGGTACTTCCTGTGGCGGCACCTTATCGTGCCGAAACCGTCGGCGTCAGACACGCTGGACCGTCTGCTTTTGAAATCGCGCGCCTTGCGCTGGAACGTGGAAACCATCGGTTTCAGCCCCAACGGCTTCAACGGCTATTTCCTGTTCAAGATCCTGCTGGTCGCTTTCACGGCACTGGTGTTCATCCATGCCATCGCATTCTTCTGCCGCTCGTATCTTGAGTGGAAGGAGGGGCCGGAAAGCGAAGGCAAATACCTCGACCGCGACACGCTGGGCGAAGGTGAAGAAGCCTATGAAGGAGCACACTGATGTTGTTTGGACTTGATGGCGTCGAGATCGGCCTGATCATCGTCTTTGTCTGCCTGTTCGGCGGCATTCTTTCGGGCTTTCCGGTGGCTTTCGCCATCGGCGGGGCCGGGATCATTTCCTTCGGGATCATCGCAGCCCTCGACAGCGCGGGGTTGCTTATTCACCAGGCGATTGACCAGTCATCGCAGGTTTACCGCGACCTTGTGAACAGCGGGGTCAAGGCGGACAGTATCAGTGTCTTCAGGTACCCCGACCTGCCGCGCATCGATGAGCCGGTGTTTCCCAAGGGCTGGGAAGTGGCGCTGGACCGCAACGTCTCCTTTATCGTCAACCGCATGAACGAACGTGTTCTGGCGGGCCAGTCCATCGAAACCCTGCTGGCGGTTCTGATGTTCGTCCTTATGGGCATCACGCTGGAACGCTCCAAGATCGCAAACGATCTGCTGACCACAATGGCGCGCGTCTTTGGCCCGCTGCCCGGCGGTCTGGCTGTGTCGATCGTGGTCGTGGGTGCCTTCCTTGCGGCCTCCACGGGCATCGTGGGTGCGACCGTGGTCACCATGGGCCTGCTGGCCCTGCCGACCATGTTGCGCAACAACTATTCACCGGAGATTGCCACCGGGGTCATCGCGGCCTCGGGCACGCTGGGGCAGATCATTCCGCCCTCCATCGTGATCGTTCTGCTGGGCACCTTGGCCGGAGACCTCTATTCCGCCGCCCAAGAGGCGCGGGCGCAGTCCGTGGGCTGTACCGATGCGCTGACCTATCTGGGGGAGCCTGCGGTTGTCTCCGTGGGTACACTGTTCCAGGCCGCACTTCTGCCGGGCATCCTGCTGGCACTGCTCTACGCGCTTTATGCCTTTGGCTATGCGCTCCTGAACCCCGAAAAGGCACCCGCCGTGCCCATGGGCAGCACCAACTCCGAACCCATCACCCGGTCCGAGGCCTTCACATGGTTCCTCGGCGCGCCGATCGCCATGATCGTTGGTGTGATCCTTTTGGGCAATCTTGGCCTCGTGGGCAGCCAGAACATGACCGTGTCCGCCTTCTCCGACATCGGTGACAGCGCCACGCTGCGCACCAACGTCGGCGCAGCCTGTCAGGCGGCACTGATCGAACTGCACGGGCAGGCGGCATGGGATGCAGCCATCGCACAGCAGGTGGCCATTGATGCCGCCGGTGGCGTGGTCCAGTCCGAACGGCTGAGCCCTGAGGCGTTGCAAGCGGCCATTGACGCCAAGGTGGCGGCTGCGGCCCCCATCGGCACAGGCACGGCGATCCTGTTGGTTCTGTTGGGTCTGATCCTGACCACCGCGCGCGGTGTCGCGCCCTCGCGCGATCCGCGTCCGCTGCTGATTGGTGGCATCGGCGTGGTACTGGCAATCCTTGTGGATCTGTTCCTCGTGGGGCCGCCCACATCGCCCGGTGCCTATGTGATGCTGATGCTGATCCCCTTCGGGATGGTGCTTTACGGCTGCTATCACGGGGTGAAAGCCTGTGCGCAGAACGAACTGATCCGGGTGGTCTTTCCGCCTCTGGTTCTGATCGTTGCGGTGCTGGGTTCGATCCTTGGCGGGATCACCAACCCGACGCCCGCGGCGGCGCTGGGGGCGGGCGGGGCGATCATGCTGGCGGCCTACCGCAAGCTGACCGATCTGGATCGTAGTCCCAAGGTGATCATCTGGTCCACGCTGGCCATCATCATCTGCATCCTTGTGGGTGTGAACTTTGACCTGCGCATCAACCTCGACAACGTGTCGGCGCAAAGCTGGATCGCCTTCATTGTGGCCTATGCGGCTTATCTCTACGCACTCTTCGGTCTGCTGTTCTCGTGCTGGATCCTCTACACCTCGGGCGTCCTGACGCCGGTGGTGCGGGAGACGGCCAAGGTGACAAGCATGGTCTTCACCATCCTGATCGGGTCGCAGATCCTGAACCTCGTGGTGATCAGCTTTGGCGGTGAGCACTACATCCAGCAGTTCCTCAAGAGCTTCGACAACGAGATCACGGTGTTCCTGATCGTGATGCTGGTGCTCTTCATCCTTGGCTTCGTGTTGGACTTCCTCGAGATCATCTACATCGTGGTGCCCATCGTGGGGCCGGTGATCTACGGCGGCACCTTCGATCCCAAGTGGGTGACGATCATGATCGCGGTGAACCCGCAGACATCCTTCCTGACGCCGCCTTTCGGGTTCGCGCTATTCTACCTGCGCGGGGTTGCTCCCAAGGAGGTCACAACCCGCCACATCTACCGTGGTATCGTGCCCTTCGTGCTGATCCAGGTGCTGGGTCTTGCGATCCTGTGGTACTTCCCGGCGATCGTGACGATCCTGCCAGACCTGATGGGGTAAGGGGCAGGGCGCATGCGTCAGGCGAAATAGACAGGCGTCCCCTGCGGGGCGCCTTTTTTCATGGGAGCAATCCAAAGCCGTGTCAGCGCCGGACCGGGGGACGGCGCGTGAACCGACCCGCTCATGCGCTTTATGTCAGCAAACGCGTCTTCCGTTTGGTTTAGGCGATTGGGCTGCAAAAGCGCCGGCCCATGGGGCCGGTCCGGCGCTGGCACGGCGGGCCTGCGGCCCTTGATTCCGTGCCCACTGTGTTCGGCTTAGTCCTGCGCCGCTACGTTCCGTTCACCGCGTCGGCCGCGTATCCGGCAGGGAAATATTCGCCACTTGTTCCGCAATCGGATCATTGGACAGCGGGTGCATATCCGGGCTGAAGCTTTCGGGGTCCTTCAGCGCCTGCCACGACCCGCCAAGGTAAATCTCAAGCCCCGAGAACTTGGCCTTGTAGCCCATCTTCTGACTGCCCGGCACCCAATAGCCCAGGTAGACATAAGGCAGCCCCGCCTCGCGCGCGATCTCGATGTGATCGAGGATCAGGTAAGTGCCCAGGGACCGGTTCGGCATGTCAGGGGTGTAGAATGAATAGACCATGCTCAGCCCATCGCTCAGCACATCCGTGAGGCTCACCCCGATCAGGTCGCGCGTCTCGGGGTCATTGTATTCGACGACCCGGCTGCGCACCGGCGTTTCCTCGATCATGGCGGCGAATTCAAACACGTCCATGTCGGCCATGCCCCCGTCCGCATGGCGGCTGTCGAGGTAGCGGCGAAAAAGATCATATTGCGCCTCGGTGGCCCAGGGCGAGGTGGCGCGGCGTTGGGTCCGGGTGTTGCGCCGCATCACCCGGCGCTGGCTTTTCGTTGGGGTAAACGCCGCGACGTCGATCCGCGCCGACAGGCACGCCGAACACTCCGCACAAGAGGGGCGGTAGAGCACGTTTTGCGAACGCCGAAACCCCTGGTGCGACAGGCTGTCGTTCAGACGCGTGGCATTGTCACCCTGCAAGGCGGTAAAGAGTTTGCGCTCCATCCGTCCCTCCAGATAGGGGCAGGGCTGGGGCGCAGTGACATAGAACTGCGGTGCAATGGGCAGCGTGTGACGCATCAGACTTCCGGCTTGATCTGACATGATGATAGCGGTCAGTTTGCAAGAGGCAAGCCCGACACGCACTCAGGGTTTATATTGGCAAGATCACCGGAGATTGCCGCGGTTCACCGGGCGCGCCGGTTCAGCATCGCCGTGCCAAGCGCCATGTCGGTCAGGCTTTGGCCCCGCGCGCTGGTGCACATCAGGATGGCCGAAACCAGTTGCAGCGGAAAGACCGCCCAGCTGAGATAATAGCCGAAGGTGTGCAGGAACGCGGTGCCCAGATCGAAGCGTGCGCCCGATCCATCGCGCAGCTCCACGGCAAATAGGCGCATCCCAAGGGTGCCCGACCCGCCGGTGAGGGTGATGATCCGGTAGGCAAAGTCGATCACCGCAAAGAGGGCGGGGAAAAAGAACAGCCCTGCAAAGGCGGTAAACGGCAGGATCACCACACAAAGCACGATCACCAGCACAGCATCAACCAACCATGCCATCAGCCGCTTGAACGGCACATCGCGGTAGAACTGCGGTTGCGTAAAGGGGTCAGCAAGGTGGGTCATCGTCATCACGTTGGAACTGTCCTGAGGAGGGAAAGGGAAAGCGGCCCCCGGAAGATGCTCCCGAGGGCCATGACACGCCTAGGCGTCGTCGTGGTCGTCAGATTTGGCCGAGGCGCGTTCGTCCATGAACTGGTCGAATTCCGCCTTGTCCTTGGCGTCGCGCAGACGCTCGAGGAAGGTCTCGAAATTGTGCTGCTCTTCTTCGAGACGGCGCAGCGTATCGGCCTTGTAGGCGTCAAAGGCGTTGTTGCCGGTTGGGCGCATCGTGCGCATCGCGTGGCCCATCGAATGGCGGCGGGTCGTGCAGGATTTGCTGAACATGCGATTGCTCCAGATCATGTAGAAGAGAAGGGCGAGACCAACGGGCCAGAAAAAGATGAACCCAAGAACCATCGCGGCGATCCATGCGCCTTTGCCCTTGTTGTCCAACCAGGCCTCGGTCTTGGAAAACCACCCTTGTGCGGGGGCCGCAGAGACAGGTGCGGAAACTGTTGTCATTGTCATACCTTTCATCGTTTGCGTTGCGAACCGGGGCGGGGTGGCGTCTTGGCCGCATGACCCGTTTGAGAGCCCGAATGTGAATGCTGTTCACATTGAATAGATTGGCATCAAGCCGGAATGAATCAAGCGGAAATGTGAATGTTTTTTACATTTATTGGATTTAGGGCGTAAAATCCGAGACTTGAGGGGCTATTTTTTCGCATAGAAAGGTCGGGTTGACCGAAAAAACATGGTGCGGTGTGCCTGCAGCGGCCCAAATCACCGCAAAATCCAGCAGCCGCGGATCGAAAAAGCGGCGGATGGGGGACAGGTGCCCAATGGGCGATACCCCCCCAATGGCAAAGCCGGTTTGCGCCCGGACCAATGCGGCATCGGCCTTGCCCAGTGGCTCGCCCGCCAGTGCGGCGGCCTTCTCCGGGTCGACCTGATTGCCGCCAGCGGTGATGAATAGGATCGCCTCACCGCTGGATTGGCCTGCGAAGATGATGGATTTGCCGATCTGGTCCACGGCGCAACCCAGCGCATTTGCTGCATCCTCCGCCGTGCGGGCCAGCGGCGTTTCCGTGATCGTGTCGGGCAACCCGGCTGCATCCAGTGCGGCACGGACCCGTTTCAGGCTCTTGCTCATGCGTGGCAGCCTGCACCGGGGCGCGGCGGCGCACAAGGCGTGGGTGACGTAATTGATTGACGAGGGCGGGGCAGGGCGCAACATAGGGCCATGACCACCGCCTTGACGCCATGCCGCCTGCCACGGGCCTTCAATGCCGACCGTGGCGCCGAGGCCGGGGCGCTGGTGGGCGATCTTTCCGCTGATCAACAGGCCCTCGTGGCCGGGGCCGCCGGGTGCAGCCCCTATCTTGCGGGCCTTCTGGGCAAGGAGGGTGAATGGGTGACCGCAGCCTTCGCCGACCCTGACGCGGCGTTGAACGATGAACTGGACGCGGTGCGCGCATGGGACGGTGGCGACCCCGGCGTGCGCTTGCGGCAGGCCAAGCGGCGCGTGGGGCTTTTGGCGGCGCTGGCCGATCTTGGTGGGGTCTGGCCCTTGGAAAAGGTCACCGGCGCGCTGACCGATCTGGCCGATGCCGCCTGCGACACGGCCCTGCGCGTGGCGATCGCGGCCCAGATCAAGCGCGGCAAACTGCCGGGCATGACGCAGGATGATGTGGCCACGGCAGCAGGCATGACCGTGCTGGCCATGGGCAAGATGGGCGCGGGCGAACTGAACTATTCCTCCGACATCGATCTGATTTGCCTCTTTGACGAAACCCGCTTTGACCCCGCCGATTTCCACGATGCGCGCACCGCTTTCGTGCGCGCGACGCGGGCCATGGCGGCCACGCTCAGCGATCTGACGGGCGAAGGCTATGTCTTTCGCACCGATCTGCGCCTGCGCCCTGATCCGGCGGTGACACCCGTCTGCCTGTCCATGGAAGCCGCCGAGCGGTATTACGAAAGCCTTGGCCGTACATGGGAACGCGCGGCCTACATCAAGGCGCGCGCGGCGGCGGGCGACACCGCGGCGGGCGCGCGGTTCCTGCGCAGCCTTCGGCCTTTCGTCTGGCGCAGGCATCTGGATTTCGCGGCCATTCAGGACGCCCACGACATGCGCCTTGCCATCCGTGAACACAAAGGGCTGGGCGGGCCGATCACCCTGCCGGGCCACAACATGAAGCTGGGGCGCGGCGGCATCCGCGAGATCGAGTTTTTTACCCAGACCCGCCAGTTGATCGCCGGGGGGCGCGACGCCGATCTGCGCGTGCGCGGCACGGTTCCGGGGCTGGATGTGCTGGCGAGCAAGGGGTGGGTGCCGCAGGATGTCGCCACGCGGCTGACGGATCACTACCGCGCGCACCGCACGGTCGAACACCGCCTGCAAATGGTGCGCGATGCGCAAACCCATGCCTTGCCCCGCGGCGATGCCGAATTCGACCGGCTGGCTGCGATGATGGACACCGATACCGAAGCGTTAAAGGCCGACCTGCACCGGCGGCTGGAAGAGGTGCACACCGACACCGAAGGCTTCTTTGCCCCCTCTGACCCGATCAAACGGCCCGCAGAAACACCCGCCATCAGCTTCGATCCCGCCCTGATTGCGCGCTGGCCCACCTATCCCGCATTGCGCAGTGACCGGGGTGCTGCGGTCTTCGAACGGATCAAGCCGCAGCTTCTGGACCGGCTGTCGCAGGCCACCCGCCCCGACGAGGCCCTGCGCGCGCTTGACGGGTTTCTGGCGGGGCTGCCCGCGGGGGTGCAGCTTTTCTCGCTTTTCGATGCCAACCCGCAATTGGTCGATCTGCTGGTGGACATCGTCAGCACCTCGCCTGCGCTGGCCCAGCACCTGTCGCGCAACGCGGGCGTTTTCGACGCGGTGATCGGTGGCGATTTCTTTGCCGATTGGCCGGGGGCCGACAGCATGACGGCCCAATTGCAAAGCCGTCTGCGCGAGGAAGGCGACTACGAGGCCAAGCTCGACATGGCGCGCCGCTGGGCCAAGGAGTGGCATTTCCGCGTGGGCGTGCACCTGTTGCGGGGGCTGACCACACCGGGTCAGGCCGCAGCGCAGTATGCCGATCTGGCCCGCAGCGCCGTGGCCGCACTCTGGCCCGAAGTGCAGGCCGAATTCGCCCGGCGCCATGGGCCGCCCCCGGGGCGCGGCGCGGCGGTTATCGGCATGGGCTCATTGGGCGCGGGGCGGCTCAATGCCGGGTCCGATCTGGACATGATCGTGGTCTATGATCCGCTGGATCAGGACACGTCGGATGGGCGCAGGCCTCTGCTCACGCGTCAATACTATGCGCGCCTGACGCAGGCGATGATCACCGCACTGACCGCGCGCACGGCGCAGGGGCGGCTTTACGAGGTCGACATGCGGCTGCGCCCCTCGGGCAATCAGGGGCCGGTGGCCACCAGCTGGCATAGTTTTCGCAGCTACCAGGAAGACGCGGCATGGCTGTGGGAACACCTTGCCCTGACCCGTGCCGCCGTGATCGCCAGCCCCGATGATCTGGGCCGCGATATCGAAACGCTGCGACAATCCCTTGTCGCCCGTCCCCGCGACCGCGCCGACACCTGCCGCGCCGTGGCCGAGATGCGCGACCGGATCGCGGCGGCCAAGGGCGGGGGCGATCCCTTCGACCCCAAGCTGGGCCGGGGCCGGATGCAGGACATCGAACTGGCCGCACAAATGGCGCTTTTGCTGGCGGGCGACCCGAGCCGCGATGTCGGCACCGGGATTGCCAGCGGTGTCGCCTGCGGGCTTTGGAGTGACGCGGATGCGCAGGCGCTTGGGGCCGCTTATCGGCTTTGCTTTGATCTGCAGGTGGCCGCCAAGCTTTTGGGCGACGGGGTGCTGGAGATCAGCGCGCTGGGGCAGGGCGAGGTTGCCTTTCTGTGCCGGGTGACCGGGGCCGCCGACATGGGGGCGCTGGCCGGGATGTTGAACGAACAGGCGGCGGCGGCCGCAGATGTGATCGACCGGGCCGTGGGTCAGAACGACCCGCGCGACGACAACGAGGGCGAAAAGCCATGAAAAAGGGCGATCAAAACGATCCCAAGGGCCTTGTCTTCGAGGCCTACCGCATCGACGGGATCACCAAATCCGAATGTCGCACCATCTTTCTGGACTGGGCGCTGAGCCTGCCGGTGGAGCAGGACAATACCGCCACCCTGCGCGCGCTTCTGACGCAATACGGGGACGCTCATGCGGACCATCCGATGACCGAAGTGATGACCGAAGGCCTTGCCGGTATGGACCAACCGCGCCGGCGCGGCGGATGGCGCAGCCGTCCACGGGACTGATCCGGTCGCGGCGCTGCCGCGCGATGGACCCGACAAAACCACGCAATTTCACACAAATTGTCGCAATCCTGCCCAATTTCACGCGCAAGTTGCCACCAAGCAAAAGCGCGCGGGGCTGACCCCGTGCCGATCGGAGGACGATATGAAAGCTGTGAAACTGATGATGCTGATGGGACTGGGCGCACTTGTGTCCGCCTGTTCGGGTGCCGACACCGCCACGCGGAATGCCCCTTACCAGCCCACGCCGGTCGCGGCAGTTGAACCCCTGTACACCGTGGCCCCCGCGCCGCAGGCCGCGCCGATGATGCGCGTCGAAGCCATCAATGTGACCGTGCCGCAGAAACTGACCGTGTCCGAGGCCAACCGCTATTATCCCGGCGGCGACATCGTCTGGCGCGAAGATCCCATCGGTGACCGTCACGCACAGGTCAAAGCGATTTTTGAGGACGGCCTCAGCCGTGGTGCCGCCAGCCTTGACGGCAGCGCCCCCGTGATCGTCGATGTGCGCGTGACCCGGTTCCACGCCCTGACCGAAAAGGCCCGCTACACCGTGGGCGGCGTTCACTCGATCGAGTTTGACATGCAGGTGCGCGACGCCATCAGCGGCGAAATCCTGGCTCAGCCGCGTCACGTCGTGGCAGACCTTGACGGGTTTGGCGGCCAGCAGGCCATCGAGGCCGAAAAGCGTGGCCTGACCCAGAAGGTGCGTATTACACACCACCTCGCCGAAGTGCTGCGTCAGGAAATGACGCGCCCCGAAGGGTTCATCAACCCCAAGTTGGGCCTGATCCAGGCGATCAACCAACTCTGAGCTTTCCTTCGCATCCGCGATAGGAGTAAGAGGGCGCCATGACAGCGCCCTCTTTTCCGTCCGACACATCCCCCGGTTCCGCATCCGACTATCCGCAGGTGCGCCTGCGCCCCAAGGCCAATGCCCGTGCCATCCGGCATGGGTTCCCTTGGGTCTATGCCGATGAACTGGTCACCGACCGCCGCACGAAGGCAATGGCCCCCGGCACGCTGGCGGTTTTGCTGGATGATGCCCGCACACCAATGGGGGTGGTCACGGTCAACCCTGCCTCCAAGATCATCGCGCGGATGCTCGATCCGAACCCCGAGGCCCGCATCGACCGCGCGTGGCTGACCGCACACCTGACAAAAGCGCTCACTTTGCGCGAAACGCTCTTTGATGCGCCGTTTTACCGGCTTGTACATGCCGAGGCCGATGGCCTGCCGGGCGTGGTGATCGACCGTTTCGGCGCGGCCTGCGTGGTGCAGCCCAACGCCGCATGGGCCGAGGCCGCGCTGGAGGACCTGATTGCGGCACTGGCCGAGGTCACAGGCTGCACCGTGATCCTCAAGAACGCCGCAGGCCGCACCCGCAGCCTTGAAGGGCTGGACGATGAAAACGCCGTGCTGCTGGGCGATGCCCCGGATGGCCCGGTGCCGGTGACGATGAACGGGGCCACCTACATGGCGGACCTCACAGGCGGGCAGAAGACGGGCCTCTTCTATGACCAACGGCCCAACCATGCCTTTGCCGCACGTCTGAGCCGCGGCGCGCGGGTGCTTGATGTGTTCAGCCATGTGGGCGGGTTTTCGTTGGCAGCACTTGCGGGCGGTGCGACATCGGCCCTTGCGGTCGATGCGTCGGCCCCGGCGCTGGACCTGGCCGGACAGGGGGCCGCCGCGATGGGCGCCGCCGACCGTTTTGCCACGCGTCAGGGCGATGCTTTCGACACGCTGACCGCCTTGGCCGAAGAAGGTGCCAAATTCGACGTGGTCATCTGCGACCCGCCCGCCTTTGCGCCCTCGCGCAAGGCATTGGATGCGGGGCTGCGTGCCTATGAACGCATCGCGCGTCTGGCCGCGCCACTGGTGGCCGAAGGCGGATACCTGGGCCTCTGTTCGTGTTCCCACGCCGCCGATCTGGCCCAATTCCGCAGCGCTTGCGTGCGTGGCATCGGCCGCGGTGGCCGCCGCGCGTCGCTGATCCACACAGGGTTCGCCGGGCCGGACCACCCCTTGCTGCCTGCCCTGGCCGAAAGCGGGTATCTCAAGGCGTTGTTCTTCCGGCTGTAGCCCTTCCGGTTTATGATGAGCTGCTTGTTCGCTGCCTCTCGCTGTGCTCGAACGCGAAAAGCGGAAAGACGTGAATGAACGAAACTGGACGTGCGGTATGAGGATCGTGATCGACGCTTGCGTGCTATATCCCACGGTGATGCGCGAAATGGTGCTGGGCGTGGCCGAAGCGGGCGTGTTCGAGCCGCGTTGGTCGCCCCGCCTGCTTGAGGAATGGGCCCGTGCGGCGGCGCGCCTTGGCCCCGAGGGCGAGGCGCAGGCCCGCGCCGAGATCGCCCTGATCGAAGCCCGCTGGCCCCGGTCCAATGTGGCCCCGCCGCCGGAACTGGCCAATCGCCTGTGGTTGCCCGATGACAGTGACATCCACGTTCTGGCCGCCGCCATCCACACCTCGGCGGATGCGATCATGACGTTGAATGCAAAGGACTTTCCCCGCAATATCCTGGCCGAAGAAGGGCTGTCGCGCGTCGATCCCGACGGCTACCTGCACCAGGTCTGGCAAGCCCGCCCCGAAGTTGTCGCCAGTGTGGGACAAAAGGTGCTGGCCGAGGCACGGCGCCTGTCGGGCGAGGACTGGACCATGCGCGCCCTGATGAAAAAGGCGCGCCTGCCGCGGGTGGGAAAGGCGCTGGCCGCCTAGGCCGAGCCCCACTTGTGTTCCAAGGCGCGCAGCGCCGCGATCCGCTTGTCGGTCTTGGGGTGGCTCATCAACCACGCTGGCACAGCGCCCGAATTGGACTTGGTCAACGCTTCGAGCTTTTCAAACAGGCTGATCTGCGGCGCGGTTCCAATGCCCGCCTTGGTCAGCAGGGCGGCGGCATAGGCGTCCGCCTCGTATTCATCGGAACGCGACAGACGTGCGGCCAGCAGGGTGGTCAGCCCATTGGCGATCATCACTCCGATGCCGGGCAAAAAGCGGCTGAGCACCATGGCCAGCGCTGTGCGCAGCGCGTTCTGGCCGGAAAAGTCGATCATCCGGCGGCGCGAATGGCCCAGGGCCACGTGGCCCAATTCGTGCGCAATGACCGAGGCCATCTCGTCCGCCGTCACCTCGCCTGCGCGAAACTTGTTGTAGAACCCCCGCGTGATGAAGATGCGCCCATCGGGGGCCGCCAGCCCGTTGACCGGGTCAATCTCGTAGATGTGCACCCGGATGCGCTGCAGGTCGAGGGCAGCGGCCATGCGGTCGCACAGAGTCTTGAGCATTGGATCCGCGAGTTCGGTGGATTTCTGATCCAGCTCACCCCGCAGCCGCCACGCCGAAAACCGGTACATGGCAAGGCCATAGAGGATGGCCAGAAGGATGGGGGCGAACTTGATCATAATTGAAATATGGGGTTCTGCGCGGCGGGGGCAAGAGCCATCTACCGGTCCCAGCGCACCGGGCAGCGGGTCGGCCCGCGAAAGGCCCATCCGGCAAACGGCACCGGGCCATCGAGCCGCAGGTTCTTGAGATGCGTAAACACCAGCGGCAAGGCCACTTCGGAGATGAGGCACCGCGCGGCAGCGGCCCCTGCGCAGAAATGCGGACCTGCGCCAAAGCTGATGGCTGATTGGGTGTCACGGGTGATGTCGAAATTGTCGGGGGCTGAAAAATGTGCCTCGTCCCGGTTGGCCGAGCCAAACATCAGGAACACGCGGTCTTCGATCTCGAATGTCACGCCCTGCACGGTGTCGGCGCGCGCCACCCGGCGCGGCGACATGCCGATGGGCGAAATCCAGCGCGCGTATTCGGCAAAGGCCTGTGTATAGGTCGCCGCCCCGTCGCGGATCATGGACAGCTGTGACGGATGGGTCAGCAGCGCCCAGATGGTGCCTGCAATGGCATCGCGCGGTTCGTTCTGGCCGCCCGAAATGATCAGCTTGATGTTGGCGTTCACGCTGTCCTCGGGCAGGCCCGCATCCTGCATCACCTGCAAGGCCGAGCGGTCGGGCGGATCGGCGGCGGTCAGGGCGATGTGATCGTCAATCAGGCGCGTGGCGCGATGACACTTGGCCTCGATCCCCTTGTCGCCGGCGTAGTTGGCACAGCCGTCGATCATCGCCTGGCTGACCCCGTCCAGTTCCGCATCGGCCATGGTTTCCAAGCCGGTGATCGCCTTGAGCGCCGAGGCCGAGACCGGCATCGCGAAATCCCGCACCAGATCGCATTTTCCCAGTGGGATCAGTCGTTTGATGTGCTCGCGTGCTGTCGCCTCGAAGATCGGTTTCCAATGCTCCTGCACCGTGCGGGGGCTGAGCGCGGGAAAGAGCGCCCGGCGCTCGGCCATATGCGCCTCGCCATCCTTGCGCATCATGTTCTCGCCCATCAGCTGCGTCATCAACCCGTCAGGCTGGTGCGAGGAAAAGACCTCGGTGCGCTTTTCCTGCGTGTGGATGTCATCGCGTCGGGTGATCAGCGTGGCCCCAAGTTCGGGGACAAAGGTGATGGGCGCGTCGTGGCGCATCCGGGCCAGTGCCGGGTAGGGGTCAGCGGCAAAGGCCTTGAGATCGATCTGGGTCAGGGGCGCATTCGACATGACGGGCAGGTTAGGGGGGATTGCGCGGGGCGTCCAAAGGTAATTGCCCCGCTGCGCGGAAGGGCGCTTTGCCCCTCTCAGGCGCGGATCAACCCGGTGTCATGGCGCGACAGCCGCTCGGACCCGTGATCGGTCACCAGAACCGAATGGCCCAGCGTCATCGCAGCCCCGGCATCGCTGTCCATCAGGATCATGTGCAGGAAAAACACCTGTCCCGTCTGCATGGGCAGCGGATTGCCTTCGTAGAACATCGGGAAATCGACCCAGATCGGGTTATAGACCGCGCCCATGCCATAGCCGCAGGCCTGCAACCGCGCATCCTTCAGCCCATGCGCATCAAAGACGCGCGCATGGGCGTCATAGACATCGCCCATCGGCGCACCGGGTCGGATCGCATCCTCGCAGGCGGCCAGCGCTTCGTCACAGGCGGCGTGCATCCGGCGGTGCTCATCCGATACATCCCCCACCAGAATCGTGCGCATCATTGCCGCATGATAACGCGCATAGGCGCCTGACCATTCCAGCGTCAGCTGGTCGCTGGCATCCAGGTGCCTGCGCCCCGAGAAATAGCGGCAGAGCAGAGCCCCTTCGCCGGACCCGATGATGAATTCATTGCCCGCATAGTCGCCGCCGCCCTTGAACACCGCGCCCTGCATGGCCGCCAGAATATCGCCTTCGAACGCTCCGGCGCGGGTGGTGGCGATGGCCGCGTCCAGCGCATCGTCCGACAGGGCGGCAGCACGGCGGTGCATGGCGATCTCGGCGGGTGACTTGATGCGACGCAGGCCACGGATCAACTCTGACGCCTCCACAAGGCCGGGCAGGGCGGCGCGCAGACGTTGACCGTTAAAGTCGGTCAGGCCCGCCGTCTGCCCTTCGAACCCGATGGGGCCGTGCACGCCCAGATCGGTCAGCAGCCGCGCCAGATCCTGCGCCGGATCACAGCCTTCGTATTCGGGCCAGATGTGGATGTGGTCGCCCTCCAGCATCGAGGTATGTCGCGCCTGCCGCAGATCGGGCATGCGCGTCAGCAGGTGGATGTCGCCCTTTGCTGTCAGCACCATCGCCTGAAACATCGCGAACCCGAACGTGTCATAGCCCGTCAGCCACAGATGGCTTTCGGGTGCGAACATCAAAAGCGCATCCAGCCCTGCGGCCTGCAGGGCGGCGGTGGCGGCGGATTGGCGGGCGGCATATTCGGGGGCGTCGAAATGTAAAGTCATGGCGCGACGTTTGATCGAATGTGTGCGTGGGTCAAGAGGGCCCGCGCACATAACAATTTTCCAAAAACCGAACAATACGCCCAAATCCGGCCATATTGTTTCATTAACCCTTTGCGCAAGGCGAGGCGCACAAGCGCCCGAAAAGGCAGAGGAATACAGGTATGCATATGGCCCGGATCATCCCGGTCGTGGCGCTTTTGGGTCTTGGGGCCTGCGCAGGTACGCAGGGGGGCTATTCCCCGGTGGCGCGCGGGTCCATGGACGCATTGTCGTTTCAATCGGTGTCGTCCCAAGAGGCGCATCTGCTGGCGCAGGCCGCGGCGCTGGATACATTGGCAGGTGATTTGGTCCAGCGTATCGGGCGCAAGGACCGGGCCGTGCCGAGCGCACTGCTGGCGCGCAAGATCAAGCCGATGTCTGCACATATGGTCGAGATCGGGGGCGAACTGTCCCGCATCCTGGCCGCGCAAAACGCCGAGTTGACAGCACTTGCCGCCATGCGCGGCCCCGAGGCGCAAGCCATCTTCGAGGCGCGTTCGGCCGAGGTCGGTGCGGCACGCCGCGATCTGGTGCAGGTGTTGAACGTGTCAGAGGAACAATTGCGCGCGGTGGTGCAGAGGCTGGACGCAGTCGCAGGGCAGGAACAAACAGGCCTGACCGAACACCGTGACACGATTGCCCGGATGGCCGAGGCCAGCGCAAAGGCGCGGGGTTCAATCCGGCTTTTCTAACATGGTTTCAAAAGCCTGGAGGCTGCGGCACATGCATGCCGCAGCTTTCAATTTACCCGCCGTCGGGATCACCCACAGGCACTTCGATCTCCAACTCCTTTGCGACACCGTTCAAGATGCGTTGAAACGGGTTGGTCGCAAAGCGGATGATCCAGCGCACCAGCGTGTAGATCGCCACCAGCGGCGTTGCGATCGTACCAAAGGCGCGCAGGCAATGGCCGATCATCGGATTGCGCTTGGCCGCCAGATCAATGGCCACGAACACGCCTTCCAGACCCATCATGCTCAGCAGTGTCTTGATCCGCGTCAGGGTCTGATCCCAAAGCATTGACGCCTGCGCCCGCGTCAGAACGATGCGCGCATGAAGCCGTGCAAGCCTTGGGTGCCGGTCCAGCCGTCGGTGATAGGCCCGCAGAAGTGCCGGGAAATAGGTATAGTTCTCACGGACATAGTTGGCCAACTTGCCAACGGCCGTGTTCTGCTCTTCCCCGTCTTCGTCCTCCACCTCTTCGGTGTCGCCTTCTTCTTCTTCCTCGGAGGCGGCGGCCTCCCTGGCGGTCTTGGCGTCGATCTCCCCCTGGATCAGCAGGATGGAGAAATTCTGAAGCGCCGTGTCCGCAACATCGCGTTTCGCCAGAAGTGCGGCGAATTCCAGTTCGTTCAACTCGCCCAAGTCGATGACGAGGCAAGCCAACTGGGATGCGAGGATTGCATCTTTCATCTCTGTAGCGGTCAGAGATGGCGTGGCGGTTTCAGTTAATCTCCCCAGGAGTGCGACGAAGTCATTGATCGCTTCCTCGGGGAGCATCAGTTCCAATGCATTTGGCATTGAAGTCCCCTTCTTGGTAAACGTCAGCAAATTCACTGACGATAAAGATATATTCCCACCGGGCGCGCATTTTTAGGCGTGGAAGTAAAATAGTTCCAAACTGGACTCATGTTTTGAAATATTGTTCCGCTTGCGACATGAAAACGTCGCTTTGAGGCGCTAAATCGCGTCACCGCACACCAGTTTTCAAATCTTGGAAGACTGGATTTGTACGATTTCCGCGTGATTTTTGCTGCCGCACCCGCTCAGCGGGTCAACTCGCGCATGCCCCGGCTTAGCCCTTCAAGCGTCATGGGCACCATGCGGTCCTTGCCGAAAATCTCTTGAATCATCGTGATCGAATGGGTGTAGGACCAGTATTTTTCCGGGATCGGGTTGATCCACAGATGTGATCCCCACTGATCGCGCGCGCGTTCCAGCCACACCTGACCGGCTTCGGGGTTCCAATGTTCATTGGCCCCGCCGGGATATGCGATTTCATAAGGCGACATGGATGCATCGCCAACGAAGATGCATTTGTAGTCCGACCCGTAGGTTCGCAGGATTTCCTGAGTGGATTGCTGGGCGTCCCACCGGCGGCGGTTGTCGCGCCACACGCCTTCATAGAGGCAGTTGTGGAAATAGAAGTGTTCAAAATGCTTGAATTCGGATTTGGCCGCCGAAAACAGCTCTTCCACCAGCTTGATGTGCGGGTCCATCGATCCGCCCACGTCCAGAAACAACAGCACTTTGACCGCATTGCGCCGCTCGGGGCGGGTTTTGACATCCAGATAGCCGTGCTCGGCCGTTGCGCGGATGGTGCCGTTCAGGTCCAGCTCTTCCTGCGCGCCGTCACGGGCCCAGCGGCGCAGACGTTTCAGCGCCACCTTGATGTTGCGGGTGCCCAGTTCGACCGTGTCATCGAGGTTCTTGAACTCGCGCTTGTCCCAGACCTTGACCGCGCGCTGGTGGCGCGACTTGTCCTGCCCGATGCGCACGCCCTCGGGGTTGTACCCATAGGCGCCAAAAGGGGAGGTGCCCGCGGTGCCGATCCATTTCGATCCGCCCTGATGGCGTTTCTTTTGTTCCTCAAGGCGTTTCTTGAGGGTCTCCATCAGCTTGTCGAAGCCGCCAGCGGCTTCGATTTCCTTGCGCTCTTCTTCGCTCAGGTGCTTTTCAGCCAGCTTTTCCAGCCAGTCCTGCGGGATGTCCACGGCCTCGAGCACCTGATCGATGCTGATCTCTTCCAGCCCGTCGAAGGTGGCGGCAAAGGCGCGGTCGAACTTGTCGATGTTGCGTTCGTCTTTGACCATGGCGACACGTGCGAGGTAATAAAACGCCTCGACATCATAGGTTGCCAGCCCCGCCTTCATCCCTTCGAGAAAGGCGAGGAACTCGCGCAGCGAGACCGGAACCCCGGCCTTGCGCAGCTGTTCAAAGAACCGCAGGAACATCAGACAAGAGTACGGTCGATGATGACCGTGGCGATCATGCCCACGATGCCAAAGGCCATGGCATATCCGGCCGCATATTGCGCGATGTCCAGTCGGTTGCCCTTGCGCCGTGCCGCTGTCAGCCCGCCGATGATGGCCCCCAAAAGGGCCGCCCCGATTACGATCATGTGTTTACCCGCGTTTTCCATTCAGCGGGTTGAGCGACGCAATCTCGCGCAGCTTGGCCCGCACAGCCCAGTCTGGGCCAAACCCGTACCGCGCCCACCCGATACTGTCCAGTCTGACGGTACGTGCTTCGGCGCTGCGGCCTGTCAGGTCCAGCGCTTCGGCGCGCAAGAGCAGCAGGGTGGCCAGCAGGGCCGCGTTTTCATTGCGCGCGGCCATGTCGATGTGCGGAGAAATCAGGCGCAGCGCATGGTCGCCGTCGCCTTGGGTGATGGCATAGGCAGCCAGTTGCGTGGCCACGTAGGCGCGGTGCAGGTCGGCGCCCGGCGTGTTGGCATAATAGCGGTCGGCGGCCCGAAAATGATCCTGAGCGGTATCCGCGTCGGCGGCCAGCAACAGGCGCCCATTGGCATAATGGGCAAAGGCGCGGCGGTGATCCTGCCAGCCCATGGCGGCAGCGATGCGCAGCGCACGGTCGGCGGCCTCGCGGCGTTCACCGGGGCTGGTGCCGGGGCCAAGCGCCGTTTGCACGGCCTGTGACCACGCGCGCGGTGTACGCGTGGCGAACCGCCCCTGACGGCCTTCGCCGCGCGGGTTGATGCGGCGCAGAACACCCGGCAGGCGCGCAGCCACTTGTCCGCGTGTCATGCCCGAGCGCAGTTCCGGCGCGTAATAGGCGCGCAGGATCATCATGTCGAACCCGGTCAGGACCGTGTGCACATTGTCATCGTTGAACACGCTGTCGGGCAGGCGATAAAGGTCGTTCAGGGGACCAATGGCCTGGGCCAGTTCCTCGTGCAGGCAATCGCGCACTTCCTGAGGGCTGGCATCGTTGGGCAGGAAAATCGCCAGCTGTTCGCGCTTGCGCAGCAGGGTCCAGTTGGTGCGCGCTGTGCGTCGGGCGCTGCGATATTCATCGATCGACGTGATGCCCGGCACCACGAAACAGGCGGCATGGGGCAGGGCGCGGCGAATGTCGGCGCGGCTTACCGCCTCGATGGTGATGTTGGCGGGTTGGGTGCTGGACGTCTGGGAAATGTCGATCCCGGCCTCGGTGCGCAGACGGTGCAACAGTCGGGTCAGGTCCGAGCCGAGCGACGCGGGCGGCGCGCCGGTCACACGCACGGAAATCGGTGTTTCAAAACGGGTGAACACCGGCAGATCACGGCCGGATTCCAACTGGAAGCTGAGCTCGATGAAATCCAGCGCGATGTCATTGTTGGATTTGATCGGCTGGACCGGGCGCGGCGCGCCGAAGGTTTTCATCGCCGGCAGATCCGACCCCATCACGTTGGCGCGCGTCGCCGTGTCGGTGGGGGTGACGGGCATACATGCGTTCAGCATCAGCGCGAAAGGCAGCAGGAACCGACGCATCATGCCCTCGCATACTTGATAAAGGGCGTCTTGGTGCCGATGCGGTCATAAAGCTGGCGGGCGACCGTGTTGAAGTCCTGCGTCATCCAGTAGACGCTTGGCGCGCTTGCGTCATCGGCGGCGGCATAGACCGCCTCGATCAACGCGCGACCCACGCCCGTGCCGCGCACGGTTGGGTCCGCATAGAGGTCTTGCAGGTAGCAGGTGTTTTCGATCTTCCAGCCATTGCGGTGAAACAGGTAATGCGTGAGGCCCACAAGCCGCCCATCAATCTCGGCCACCAAGCCGTTGAAATCCTGAGGATCATCGCCCAGCAGGCGCGCGAAATACGTATCAAAAACCTCTTGGGGCAGCTGCGTTTCGTAGAACGCAAGGTAGGCCGTCCAAAGCGCATCCCATTGCGGGCGGTCGGACTCCTTGAGAGGGCGCACAACAAGTGCGTCACGGTCATTCATGTAAACTGCCTGCCTGCAATTCTGTGTCGTTCAGGGTCTTTTCGCCCTTCAACCCGACCTTAGTAGGGAGCAATTAAGGCAAAATCGTGGCGAATTGTGGCAAAATTGGACACAAGATTCCGGGGGCGTTTTTTCAGGGGGCAGTAGGGGGCAAATAGGGCGTGTGGCTGCGGCGGTTAGAGGCCTGATTTCAGGCGCGCCCGGATGTATTTCGCTGCAGATCGGAAATGGCTGGGGCCTGCGGCTTCGGCCCACCGACCGGGTGCCCGGGCGTTGTTGGCGCCTTTCATCGGACCGCCATACAGCGCGTCTTCACTGCACCCTTCCACAAACGCCAATAGGGCCGCCGCGCGGCCATGAAAGGCATGTTGCGCCGCGTCCCAATCCATATCCGCCTGACGCGCGCGCAGATCGGCATTGTAGCGTTTGAGGTCGTTCCACTTGTAACCTTCGGCCGGGAAATACACCGGCTTGCCGGCCTGCCCATCCGCATACCTGCCCAGAAACAGGTCGATCCAATGCGCCCTGTGTGCGATCACATCCTTGATCGACGTGTCATCGGCATCCTTGCCGATGGCCCGCGCCGGAAGGATTTGCGCCATCAGCGCATCCAGCTTGTCCAGTTCCTTGCGCGTGATCTGCAGCAAAGCGGCCTTTGTGGTGGCAGCCATGGGGACTTCTCATTTGGGTGCTGGTTCAACCTTGCACCACGATCCCCACGACACCTTGATCCGCGTCAATATATGGTCAGCGCCCTTGCTGACCCCGCGCCATGAAGGCCAAACGCTCAAACAGGTGCACGTCCTGTTCGTTCTTCAACAGCGCGCCGTGCAGCTTGGGCAGGGCGGATGCGCCGCCAGACTTGAGGTCTTCGGCGCTCATGTCTTCGGCCAGCAACAGTTTGAGCCAATCCAGCACTTCCGAGGTCGATGGCTTTTTCTTCAGCCCCGCCTGTTCGCGGATCTCGAAGAACTGTGTCAGCGCCGTGGTCAGCAACTGTTCCTTGATGCCGGGGTGGTGCACTTCGACGATGGCGCGCAGCGTGTCCATCTCGGGAAAGCGGATATAGTGGAAGAAACAGCGGCGCAAAAACGCATCGGGCAGTTCCTTTTCGTTGTTCGAGGTGATGATGACGATGGGCCGGTTGGCCGCGCGGATCGTCTCGCCGGTCTCGTAGACGAAGAATTCCATCTTATCGAGTTCCTGCAACAGGTCGTTGGGAAACTCGATGTCGGCCTTGTCGATCTCGTCGATCAGCAGAACAACCTTCTCACCCGCTTCGAAGGCTTCCCAAAGTTTGCCCTTGCGGATGTAGTTTGCAACATCGTGCACCTTTTCCTCGCCCAGCTGGCTGTCGCGCAGGCGGGATACGGCATCGTATTCATAAAGACCCTGTTGCGCGCGGGTGGTGGATTTGATGTTCCACTCGATCATCCGCAGCCCCAGCGATTGCGACACCTGCTTGGCCAGTTCGGTTTTGCCCGTGCCCGGTTCGCCCTTGACCAGCAAGGGGCGTTCCAGCGTCACGGCGGCATTGACCGCGATGGTCAGATCATCGGTGGCCACATAGCTGTCTGTGCCGGTAAACTTCATGAATACACCCTTTTGCGAACCTCAATTTCACACGCTTTTAACAAAGCCTTTGCGGGATTGTGTAGTGACAATCGCCAGAGGCTGTAATAGACGCTGCGGCATGGGGGTGGCGGCCGTGGAATTGGCAAGGATTACAGCATGAGAAACGCCAGCCAAGTTGAGGGGAAATCTATGAAACAGGAAGTATTTCTGCCGGATGATTACCGCCCGGCCGAGAGTGAGCCGTTCATGAACGAGCGGCAGGTGGAGTATTTCCGCCGCAAGTTGCTTCATTGGAAGAATGAATTGCTGGCAGGCAGTCGCGACACCATCGAAGGGTTGCAGGACGGCACGCGCAACATTCCAGACGTTGCTGACCGCGCATCCGAAGAAACCGATCGTGCGCTGGAACTGCGCACACGTGATCGCCAGCGCAAGCTGGTGGCCAAGATCGACAGCGCCCTGCGCCGCATCGACGAAGGCGAATACGGGTATTGTTCCGTGACCGGGGAGCCGATTTCGCTCAAGCGTCTGGATGCACGACCCATCGCCACCATGAGCCTTGAGGCGCAAGAACGTCACGAGCGCCGCGAGAAGGTGCACCGCGACGACTGATGTCGCATCTGCAGGATAAGACCGTCGCCGTTATCGGCGGCGGGATCGGGGGGCTGGCGGCTGCGCTGGCCTTTTCGCGTTTTGGGGCGGGGGTTACGGTCTTTGAACAGGCCCCTGCGATCACCGAAGTGGGCGCGGGCCTTCAGATCACGCCCAACGGGGGAAGGGTGCTGGACGCCCTCGGGGTCGGTTCACATCTGGATGCGATCAGCCTGCGTGCCGAGGCTGTGCAACCCACCGATGCCCTGACCGGACGTGCCATCACCCGGTTTGATCTGACGGGACAGACCCCGGCTTACCGCTTCTTTCACCGCGCGGCATTGATCGACTTTCTGGCCAAGGGCGCGCGGCGCGCGGGGGCGGACTTCAAACTGGGCGCTCAGGTCCGCGCCGTGCAGGAAGGCGGCACCGTAACCACCGAGGGCGACAGCGCACGCTTTGACCTGGTGGTGGGGGCGGACGGGCTGCATTCGGTGGCGCGCCCCGTTCTCAATGCCGCCGCGCCGCCCTTTTTCACCCGGCAGGTCGCGTGGCGCGCCTTGGTGCCTGTGCCGGATGCACCGCCCGTGGCGCGCATCTGGATGGCACCGGGGCGTCACGTGGTCACTTATCCCTTGCACGGCGACATGATGAACATCGTGGCCGTGCAGGAACGCGACACCTGGGCCGAAGAGGGGTGGAACCACCCCGATGCGCCCGAACATCTGCAAACAGCCTTTGCCGATACGGCACCGGAACTGCGCGCGCTGCTCGAAAAAGTCGAAGCGCCGCTGCTTTGGGGCCTCTTTCGCCACCCGGTCGCGGCCAACTGGCACGGGGGCAAACTGGCGCTTCTGGGGGATGCGGCGCATCCGACGTTGCCGTTTCTGGCGCAAGGCGCGAACCTTGCCTTGGAAGATGCCTGGGTTCTGGCGGCGTCATGCGCGGCCCAGCCATTGGCGCAGGCCTTGCCAGCCTATCAAAACGCCCGCCGCCCGCGTGTCGTGCGCGCGATCGAAGCCGCCAATGCCAACGCGCGCAACTACCACCTGCACGGCTTCCCGCGTCGCATCGCCCACGCGGGCCTCAAGACGCTGGGCATGCTTGCGCCTGACGCCTTTCTCAAACGCCTGTCATGGCTCTATGACCACGACGTGTCGGCCTGATCTTCTTTGGGTCGTAAATACTTCGGGGAGTCGCGGAACGCGACGGGGCAGAGCCCCTGAAAACTGGCGTGGCGCGCTTGCGCGCCTCATGCGGCCAGTTCAACCCAGACCGGCACATGATCCGAAGGTTTCTCACGCCCGCGCACCTCGCGGTCGATGCCGCAATCCACCATCATGTCGGCGCACGCGGGGCTGAGCAGGAAATGATCGATGCGAATGCCATCATCGCGGTTCCACGCCCCCGCCTGGTAATCCCAGAATGAATACTGCCCGGGCCGCGGATCACGGGCGCGGAACGCTTCTGTCAGGCCAAGGTTCTGAATGCGCCGGAACGCTTGCCGGCTTTCCAGCCGAAACAGCGCATCCGCGCGCCAGGCATCGGGGCGGGCGGCGTCTTCGGCCTGCGGAATGATATTGTAGTCGCCCGCCATCAGGAATGGCATCTCCTGATCCAGAAGCGCGCGCGCCCGGTCCTCCAGACGCTGCATCCACGCCAGCTTGTAATCGTATTTCGGCCCCGGCACCGGATTGCCGTTGGGCAGGTACAGCCCGCAAATGCGCACCGCATGATCTTCGCCCACCACCGTCGCCTCGATATAGCGCGCCTGTTCGTCGTCTTCATCACCGGGTAGGCCGCTCGTGACGTCCTCAAGCGGCAGCTTCGACAGGATTGCCACGCCATTGAAGGACTTTTGGCCGTGCGTCTCGACATTATATCCACGCTCTTCGAACAGTTCGCGCGGGAAGTTTTCGTCGACCGACTTGATCTCCTGCAACAGGGCGATGTCGGGCTGGGCCGCGTCCAGCCAGTCGGGCAGGGCCTGTGCGCGGGCCTTGATGCCGTTGATGTTGAATGTGGCGATCTTCATGGGCGCTCTCCGGGTGCAGCTTTCACAGCTATCGCCGATGCGTCCCTCGGGGGCAAGCTGTACAGCGCCACTCAAGACCCACACGCATCAGTTGATTCGCCTTAAAGAAGAGTGAAAAATCCGGAATCCCGGAAAAGGCGTGCATTTTCAGGCCTGTGGATAAGTTTTTTTTACCTGACACAATTTGAGACAAATTGGCGCGACTTCTGAAAATTGGCGGACGTAGCTCATGTGGATAACTCCGCCAAAGCACACGCTTGGAAAGAAAAGTGTTTTGTTAACTCTCCTTTAGCGAGCAAGGCTTGAGGCATTGCAAACCAACCCCGAAAAGGACCAAAACAATGACAGCCCAACGCAAATTCACCGCCGAAACCGCCATTGAAACAACAGTGGCAGCAGACGCCTTTTCCGGCGACGCAACCGCCATGTTCTCTTCCGGTTCCGCCCCAACAGCATCCGACATGAGCAGCGGCGATGCGACGTGTCTTTTCTCCTCCGGTTCTGCCCCGATGATGACCGCCGATGCAACAATCGGCGAAGGCACTTCGATGTTCTCCTCCGGTTCTGCCCCGGCCACCACCGCAGACGCCCGCACCGGTGATGCGACATATCTTTTCTCGTCGGGCTCCGCTCCGGCTGCCAGCTCGGATGCAACAACGGGCGACGCAACTGAAATGTTCTCGTCCGGCTCGGCTCCCATGGCAACAGCGGACGCTGCGACAGGCGAGGGCGCACAGATGTTCTCGTCCGGTTCTGCACCCACCGCGTCCACCGATGCCACCACAGGCAATGCAACCGAGATGTTCTCCTCGGGTTCGGCGCCCGTGGCCAGCACCAGCAGCACAGATGGCGAAGCCACAGCACTCTTCTCGTCGGGCAGCTGATCCAAACCCTTGCCATGCGGGGCGCTCTGACCGGGGCGCCCTGACACCAGGAGATACACCATGTCCAACGTCATCACCCTCAACGTCCCGCATCGCAGACAATCCATGGCCGACCGCACAGGTCCGCTTATTGAAACCTTCGCCACCCACCGCCGCTTTGGGGATGATGTGTTCTGGCTGAAGGAAAACGCCGAACTGCTGAACATTCTGGAATGCACCGGCGCAGACGTCACCCCGAACATGCTGATCCCACATGGCGATTTTTACCGTAACCTGCCGGAACGTCTGTCTTTTTTCCCGCAGTACTACCGTTTCCTGCTGTCGATCTGCCTTGATCTTGAGGACCTTGGGATGGCGGGTACGCAAGGTGAAGCGCTGTGTCACTGGGTGGCCGATCAGGGGCTGCCGCTTGCAGAACTGTCTGATTTGCAACGCGCCGAAGCCCGCCGCATCCTTGCCCGGCGCGGGGCCAGCACGCCAGCGGCGGACGTGGGGCTTGATGCCCGGTTGCACGGCTTCATCGACCGCCCCGAAACCTTTGCACTGCCGAACAAAAAGGCAGCCTATGAACTGACGCACATCGTCTTTTACCTCAGTGAATATGGCCGCCGCGACCCTGAATTGAGCGTGCAGGCGATCACCTCGCTGGAATTTGCCGGTGTTCTGGCCTTCCTCGATCAGAACGCCGACCTTCTGGCCGAGATCTGCATCGCCCTGCGCTATGCCGGGCGCACGCCGAGCCCGATCTGGGAAAACTTCGTGATGCGCGGGTTTGCCAGGTTTGACGTCGCCGAGGATCCGGCAGCGGATGTGGCCGATGACTACCACGAATACTTCGTGTCCGGCTGGTTGGCTGCGATACGCGGAGACAACGGCATGGGGCAGGCCGTGTCGGGTACACGCACCCGCTTTCGCAGCCAGAATGCAATACCCGGACCGTTGCGCACCATGTCTGCCTGCATGTTTCAGATGAACGAGGCGCGCAGCGGCGATTGGACACGGATGCGCCCCCTGATCGAAGGCGTCGTGGACGCGGAGGCGCAGGACATTCTGGCGCTGGCCGAACGGTCAACCGAAAGATTTGGCGAGTTTTTCCAAGGCTTCGCGCGGGCCGCACAAGCGCTGGCCTGAGGCTGCCTACATCGAAAAGGACGTGCCGCACCCGCAAGAGGCCGTGGCGTTGGGATTGTCGATGACAAACCGCGCCCCGATCAATTCCTGCGAAAAGTCGATGACCGCATTGGACAGAAACGGCAAAGACACCGCGTCCACGACCACCTGTTGGCCTTCGCCTTCAAGGATCAGGTCATCGTCGCGCGGTGTGTCCAGCGCGATTTCGTATTGAAACCCCGAACAGCCGCCGCCTTCCACGGCCACGCGCAGGGCCTGCCCCTGGTCGGCGGCACCGATCTCGGCCAGGCGGGCAAAGGCGCGGGGGGTCACTGTGGGGGGCAGTTGCATCTGCATCTCCGGGCAAGCCGCTGCAAGAGCGGGGTGTCATATCCTGTTGCACCACAATATAGATAGCGACAAGACAGGTCACAAGGACCAGCCCGATGCAGGCACCCTTTGCCTCTGATCCTGCGCGCGCCCGGGGACGGCGCGTGCACGAGGAGGAAAGCACATTCCGATCCTGTTTCCAGCGGGACCGGGACCGGATCATTCACGCCAGCGCCTTTCGCAGGCTCAAGCACAAGACGCAGGTCTTCATCGAACATGAGGGCGATTATTACCGCACGCGCCTGACCCATTCGATCGAGGTGGCACAGGTGGCGCGCACGATCTCGGGCACGCTGGGCCTGAACGCCGAGTTGACCGAGGCGGTGGCGCTGGCGCATGACCTTGGTCACACGCCCTTTGGCCATACGGGCGAGGATGCGTTGGAGCGCTTGATGGCGCCCTACGGCGGCTTCGATCACAACGCGCAGGCCATCCGCATCGTCACCGCGTTGGAGCGGCATTATGCGGATTTCGACGGGCTGAACCTGACGTGGGAAACGCTGGAAGGCATTGCCAAGCACAACGGTCCGGTGACGGGAGATATCCCCTGGGCTTTGGCCGAGTATAGTGCCGAACACGATCTGGAATTGCACACCTATGCCAGCGCCGAGGCGCAGGTGGCCGCGATCGCCGACGATGTCGCCTACAACCACCACGACCTGCACGACGGGCTGAGGGCAGAACTGTTTTCCACCGACGAACTGGCCGAGCTGCCGATCCTGCGCGACAATTTCGCGGAAGTGGACCGGCTTTACCCCGGCCTCAACTACTACCGGCGGCGGCACGAGGCGCTGCGTCGGTTCTTTGGCGTGTTGGTCGAGGACGTGATCGGCTTTGCGCGCGCCATGCTGGACGACGTGAAACCGCAATCGGTCACAGACATCCGCATGGCGGGGCGGCCGATGGTACAGTTCTCGGACGGGGTCTTTGCCGATCTCAAGGTGATCCGCTCTTTTCTCTTTGACCGGATGTACCGTGCGCCTGCGGTGGTCGAAATGCGGCGCGAGGTGACGCAGGTGGTGGATGATCTTTTCCCCCATTTCATGTCTCATCCCGGCCAGTTGCCGCGTCAATGGCGCAAGGATGTGGCCGCAGCACAGGGCGAAACCGCGCTGGCGCGGATCGTGTCGGACTATATCTCGGGCATGACGGACCGCTTTGCCCTGCAGGAGCACGCGCGGCTGATTGCGCCCGCGTGATCCAACGGTGGGCTGCGCCCACGCGATCCTTCAGGGGGCTCTGCCCCCGTCCTTCGGACTCCCCCGAAGTATTTTCGACCCAAAGAAACATGGGTGGTGTGATTGACCCTCTGACCAGAGGTGATACACCGCGCCAAACCGCAGATGGATGGACCTGATGAACCTTTTTGCCGATATCCGCACCCGTGTTCTGAGCGATCTGGAGGCGATGGTGGCCGCGGGCGACCTGCCGTCGGGGCTGGAGATGCGCAATGTCACGGTTGAGCCGCCGCGCGATGCGGCCCATGGCGACATGGCGACGAATGCGGCGATGGTTCTGGCCAAACCGGCGGGGATGAAACCGCGCGACATCGCCGAGGCGCTTGCCGCGCGCCTGGCCGAAGATGCACGCATCACCTCGGCCGAGGTGGCGGGGCCGGGGTTCCTGAACCTGAGGCTGTCCGCATCTGTCTGGCAGGATGTGGTTGCAACGGTGCTGGAGCAAGGCGCGGATTTTGGACGCTCTGACGCAGGTGCAGGTGCCAAGGTCAACGTCGAATACGTCAGCGCCAATCCCACCGGCCCCCTGCACGTGGGCCACACGCGGGGTGCTGTCTTTGGCGATGCGCTGGCGTCCTTGCTGGATTTCGCGGGCTTCGATGTGACGCGCGAATACTACATCAACGATGGCGGTGCGCAGGTCGATGTGCTCGCGCGGTCGGTGTACCTGCGCTATCTCGAAGCGCACGGGCAGGCCGTCGCGTTTGAGGATGGCACGTACCCCGGCGACTACCTGATCCCCGTGGGTCAGCAACTGATGGATCAGGTCGGCGATGCCTATGTGGACCAGCCGGAATCGGTCTGGCTGGCCGAAGTACGCGCCTTTTCCACAGATGCGATGATGGACCTTATTCGCAGCGATCTCAAAGCCTTGGGCGTCGAGATGGATGTGTTTTACAGCGAAAAGTCGCTCTATGGCACAGGCCGGATCGAAGCGGCGATCGAGGATTTGCGCGACAAGGGGCTGATCTATGAAGGCGTGCTGGAGCCGCCCAAGGGCAAGAAGCCCGAGGATTGGGAACCGCGCAAACAGACCCTGTTCAAATCCACCGATCACGGGGATGACGTGGACCGCCCGGTGATGAAATCCGATGGCGCCTGGACCTATTTCGCGCCTGACATCGCCTATCACTACGACAAGGTGCAGCGCGGGTTTGACGCACTGATCGACGTCTTCGGAGCGGATCACGGTGGCTATGTCAAACGGATGAAGGCGGCGGTGTCGGCGCTGTCCGAAGGGCGCGTACCGCTCGACATCAAGCTGACGCAACTGGTGAAGCTGTTCAAGAACGGGGAAGAGTTCAAGATGTCCAAGCGGGCAGGGACCTTTGTGACCCTGCGCGACCTCATTGAAGAGGTCGGCCCCGATGTGACGCGTTTCCTGATGCTGATGCGCAAGAACGATGCGATGTTCGATTTCGATCTGGATGCAGCCCTTGAGCAGTCCAAGGAAAACCCGGTGTTCTATGTGCAATACGCCCATGCGCGGGTGCAATCGGTGCTGCGCAAGGCCGCAGAGGCGGGCATCGACCTTGAGGCGTCACCGGACCTTGCGCGGCTTGATCATACCGCCGAACTGGCGCTGGCGGCGAAACTGGCCGAATGGCCGCGCCTGATCGAGACCGCGGCGCGCACGAACGAGCCGCACCGGGTGGCCTTTTTCCTCTATGATCTGGCGGCGGAGTTCCACGGGCTGTGGAACAGGGGCAATGACGAAACCAGCCTGCGGTTTATCCAGGAGGACGACCGGGACGCATCGGTGGCAAAAATCGCCCTTGCGCGGGCCGTGGGCGTTGTAATTGCGGCTGGCCTTGGTATTCTTGGCGTTACACCGGCCAACGAAATGCGCTGACAACAAGCGCGCGGACCGGACGCAGGCAATTTTCAGCAGACCGGCGGGGCAATGTATCCCGCAGGCAGCGAGGCAGAGATGGCAGACGTACACTATACCCATGACATGGGCGCGCAGAGCTATGCGGCACCTTCAGGCGTTGCATCAACTGCGACCGCCAGTTCCCTGACAAATATGACGAATGTGGCGGGCGCGGTTGTGTCGCTGGCGCTCATCGTCGGCGTGGGCATCTGGGGCTACAAGCTGATGGCGCGAGACGTAAGCGGCATCCCCGTGGTCAAGGCCGCGACCGGGGAAATGCGCGTGCGCCCTGAACAACCCGGCGGGCAACTGGCCCTGAACCAGGGGTTGGCGGTGAATGCCGTGGCCGCCGAAGGCAGCGCCGAAGCGCCCGCCGACCGCCTTGTTCTGGCCCCGCGCCCCGTTGATCTGACCGAGGAAGATGCGCCCATGACCGCCGCGACGGTGGCCCCCGTGCAACAGTCGCAGCCGCAAGATGTGGACGTGGCCGCCGCGCTTGAGGCCGGATCGGTCGAAGACCTCGTCAGCCGCCTGACCGCGGGCGTGGCCCCCATTGACGCCGAAGACACCGGCGCGGCCCCAGAGGTCGAGACCCGCGTGGCGAGCATTGTGCAGCCCGCGCCGGTCACCCCTGTCATTGAAAACGCCGTACTGGACAAACCGGGCGTGCGCCAATCCTTGCGCCCTCAATTGCGCCCCGCCGCAGCCCCTGCCGTCGTGGTGCCCGTGCGCGCCGAAGCCGTGACATCGGCCCAAACCAACGAATTGGACGCCGCCAGCCTGCCTGCAGGCACGCGCCTTGTGCAGCTTGGTGCCTTCGACAGCGCCGAGGTGGCGCGTGACCAATGGGCCAAGATCGAGGGGCGCTTTGGCGACTACCTCAGCGGCAAGGACCGCATCGTGCAAAAGGCGCAAAGCGGCGGGCGCACGTTCTACCGCCTCCGCGCCCACGGCTTTGCTGATCTCAGCGATGCGCGCCGGTTCTGTTCCGCTCTGGTGGCCGAAGGGGCCGATTGCATTCCCGTCGTGACGCGATGACCCGCTTCGGGGCGACGATCCTGGATGCGGACGGCTTCCGCCTCAGCGCGGACGAGGTCGCGTTTTTCCGCGATGCCGATCCGTACGGCTTTATCCTTTTCGCCCGCAACATTGATACGCCGGATCAGGTGCGTGCGCTTTGTGCTGACATGCGCAACGCGGTCGGGCGTGAATGCCCGATCACGATTGATCAGGAAGGCGGGCGGGTGCAGCGCTTGCGCGCGCCGACGTGGCGTGAATGGTTGCCGCCGCTGGATTTCGTGACCGCCGCAGGTGATCAGGCGGAACGTGCCATGTATCTGCGGGGCCGGATCATTGCGGACGAATTGCGCGCCGTGGGCGTCGACAGCAATTGCGCGCCGATGGTCGATATCGCCACAGACACCACGCACGATTTTCTGCGCAACCGCTGCTACGGCTTTGACGCCGCGACCGTCGCCACACTGGGTCGTGCCATGGGGCAGGGCATGTTGGACGGTGGCGTTCTGCCGGTGGTCAAACACATCCCGGGACATGGCCGTGCCACCCTCGACAGCCACTTTGACCTGCCGCGCGTGGATGCTCCGGCAGAGGCGCTGATGCCCACGGATTTTGCGCCGTTCAAGGCGCTGGCCGACATGCCGATGGGGATGACGGCGCATTTGGTTTACGAAGCCTACGATGATGCCCCCGCCACCCTGTCGCCCAAGATGATGAAAGTCATCCGTGACGACATCGGTTTTGACAGCCTGATCATGACGGACGACATTTCCATGAAGGCGCTGAGCGGCTCCCTGACCGACCTCAGCCGCGCGGCTTTGGACGCAGGGTGCGACGTGATCCTGCACTGCAACGGCACGCTGGCCGAACGCATGGAGGTCGCCACTGCCGCAGGTCAGATGACCGACGCTGCACAAGCCCGCGCTGATGCCGCATTGGCCATGCGACATGCGCCCGATGACATTGACATTTCCGCCGCTGACGCCGAACTTGAGGCGCTGTTGGGCGGGGCGGTGCATGGCTGAAGACACATTTCAGGAAGACACGATTTCAGTAAGCGAACGGCTGGCAGCCGAGGCGCTGATCGGGGATGTGGACGGCTTCGAGGGGCCGCTTGATCTGTTGCTGACGCTCGGCCGCACGCAAAAGGTCGACCTGCGCAAGGTCAGCGTGCTGCAACTGGCCCGGCAATATCTTGCCTTTGTCGAACGGGCCAAGGCGTTGCGGCTGGAGCTGGCGGCCGACTACCTTGTGATGGCCGCTTGGCTGGCCTTTCTCAAGTCCCGCCTGCTGCTGCCCCCCGATCCCACCGAGGAAGGGCCGTCGGGCGAAGAACTGGCCGCCCATCTGGCCTTTCAACTGGAACGCCTGCAAGCGATGCGCGATGCCGCCGCGCGGCTGATGGGGCGCGACCAGCTGGGGCGCGATTTCTTTGCGCGCGGGCAGTCCGAAATGGTCACGCGGGTACGCAAGGTCACCTATACCGCGACCCTGCTCGATCTGATGCAGGGCTATGCCCGCATCCGCACCCGCGATGAATTCCGCCCCTTTACCATGGACCGTGACGCGGTGTTCACCATGGAGCAGGCGCTGGACAGGATGCGCGGTCTGATCGGGTACGCAGGCGAATGGACGGATATTTCCAGCTATCTGCCCGAGGGGTGGGAAAGCGATCCGGCGCGGCGGCGCTCGGCCACGGCGGCGACCTTTGCCGCCTCGCTGGAACTGGTTAAAGAGGGGCATCTGGAAATCCGGCAAAGCGAGACGTTCGCGCCGATCCAGTTGCGCAAGAAGGATTAAGTGCGTGTCGGAAGGTATTGAAGAAAAAGAAGAAAGCCTGTTCGAAGCGCCACCCATGGGCGAACAGGAGCGTATGGTCGAAGCGATCCTTTTTGCCACCGCCGAACCCATCACCATCCGCGAACTTGAGGCCCGCTTGCCCCATGGCTGTGACCCGGCCGAGGCGCTGGTACATCTGCGCAAACGCTACGACGGGCGCGGGGTGTCCGTGACACGGGTGGGCGATGCCTGGGCCATCCGTACGGCAGCGGATCTTGGCTTCCTGATGCAGAAGGAAACCGTCGAGACCCGCAAGCTGAGCCGTGCGGCGGTCGAGACCTTGGCCATCATCGCCTATCACCAGCCCGTCACCCGCGCCGAGATCGAGGAAATTCGCGGCGTCAGTGTCAGCCGTGGCACCGTTGATCAGCTGCTGGAGTTGGAGTGGATCCGTTTTGGCCGTCGCAAGATGACACCGGGGCGGCCCGTGACCTTCGTGGTCACGCAAAGCTTCCTTGATCACTTCGGGCTTGAGAACGCCCGCGACTTGCCCGGATTGAAGGAATTGCGCGCCGCCGGTCTTCTGGAAAACCGTCCGCCGCCGGGTCTGGCCCCCGGTCCGGAGGCGGACGAGGATGATGAAAGCGCAGAAGGTCAAAGCGAGCTTTTCGAGGACTGATCCGCAATTCTGCGCAAAGGGGCCTGAAAACCGCCGCAATCCCTGCTATATTGGAAGTTGAGCAGCAGGAGAGACGGATATGAACGTCAATCAGATTATCAACATGATCATGAAACTGGTCATGCGCAAAGCGATCAACAAGGGCATCAATGCCGGGATCAACGGCGCGTCCAAGATGGGCCGCAAAAAGGGTCAGCCGCAGGGCGAGATCGATGATTACGGCAACCCCGTGGGCCAGCAACCCCAAGGTGGTGGTGGCCAAGGCGGCATGACCAAGCAGCAAGTGCGCCAGGCCCGTCAGGCCGCCCGCATGGCAAAGCGCGCAAGCCGGATGTAAGCGCCTTCAGGCCTTGAAGTGCTTGGACAGCTTCAGGCCCTGACCCTGATAGTTCGATGCGATCCCCGCGCCGTAAAGCTGTGTGGGCACCTCGGCCATCTTTTCATAGACCAGTCGCCCTACGATCTGCGCGTGTTCCAGCACGAAAGGCGCCTCGTGGCAGCGTACTTCGAGCACGCCGCGCGATCCGGCGCCGCCGGCGGCATCGTGGCCGAAGCCGGGGTCGAAAAAGCCCGCGTAATGCACCCGGAATTCTCCGACCATTGCCAGATAGGGGGCCATTTCTGCGGCGCAGTCGGGCGGGATATGTACCGCTTCGCGGCTGACAAGGATGTAGAACGCACCGGGGTCGAGGATGATCTGGCCCGTGGCGCTGTGCACCTCTTCCCAGTACTCGGCCGGATCGTAGTGGCCAATGAGGTCCAGATCGATGACACCCGTGTGCGGTTTGGCCCGGTAGCCCACAAGCGTGCCGCTGGCCGGTTTCAGATCGACGGAAAAGCCAAGGCCATCGTCAATCACCGCATCGCCATCCACCAGCGTCTGTTCGGCGTGCAGGGCGTGCAGGGCGGCATCGTCCAAAACGGCCTGACCCTGCCGGAACCGGATTTGATTGAGGCGCATGCCCGGACGCACCAGCACCGAGAACGAGCGCGGACAAATCTCGGCGTACAGCGGGCCTGTGTAGCCCGGCGCGATGCGGTCAAATTCGGTGCCGCCATCAGTGATCAGCCGGGTCAGAAGGTCCAGCCGCCCGGTCGAGGACTTGGCGTTGGCCACGGCCTGAATCCCATCCTCAAGCGCAAGCGACTCCATCAATGGCACCACGTAGACAGCACCCTTTTCCAGCACCGCACCCTCGGAGAGGTCCACGCGATGCATCTCGAATTCATCGAGCCGGTCGGCAACCTTGGCCCCGTGTCCGGCCAGAAACGAGGCGCGCACGCGGTAGGCAACGTTGCCCAGACGCAGATCAAGACTGGCGGGCTGAATTTGTTCGGGAATGATTGCAGGATCGGCGGACAATGCGCCCGAAGCGATCATACCTTCGATCTGTTGATTGGGAATCACGCCGGTCATCTGTCAGCCCCTGCCACTGTTACGGACCCTTTGATACACAAACCGCCCGCACCCCGAAGGGTCGGGCGGTTGATGTGTCGGTTGGTCGGGCTAGCAGGACTCGAACCTGCGACCTTCCGTCCCCCAGACGGACGCGCTACCAGGCTGCGCCATAGCCCGACTTGGTGCGTGTCATACCCGATTTGACGCGCGCTGCAAGGGCGAATTGGCACGATCGCTACTCTTTGGGGCTGTCTTTGCGGACACCGGCCATCTGATCGCGCAATGCGGTCAGTTGGGCCAGCAACGGGCGCATCTCTGCGGCTTGTGCGGCCGAAACACGTTTGAGGCGGGACAGGGCTGCCATCGGGCCTGCGTCGACCGCGATGTCGGCCTCGTCTGCGGGGTCGGGCGCATCGATGATGCGCGGTTTGCGCGCCGCGTCAGCAGGCTCCGGCGCGGCGCTGTCGGCGGCGGATGCATGGGCGGTGTCCACGGGCGGCGTGGCAGGGCGGTGCAGGAAGGCGGGCAGGGCAGCGGCATCTGCGGTTGGTGCCTCCTCTGGTGCCTCCTCTGGTGCCGCCTCTGGTGCAGGTGCGGGGGGCGCCTCTTCGGGGGCATCCGTTGCGCGGGTTTCGGCGGCGACAGGCGCATCCTCTGTGGCGGCATCGCTTGCTGCTACATGCTCCGCCGGGGACGCCGCATCGGTGGCGTCCTCGACGCTCAGGTCATCCCAAGTTGGGCCACTGGCGGCGTTGGCATCGGGCGCTTTTTCCGGTTCTGCCGCGGATTCCGCAGCGCGCGAAGTGCTTGGCGCCGACGCATCATCGACGGTCTGTTCCGTTTCGGGTGGGGTGGGTGAAATCTCTTCCATATCAGCGGCTTCCGCCGTGATATCCATGTCGCTATCAGGGGTCGGCTCCGCGTCTTCAGAGGCCTCAGGCCCCGTGGCCTCTGCTATCGGCTCAGGCTCGGGGGCCGATTCGGGGGCCGGTTCGAGCACAGGCTCTGGTTCAGCTGCACCCGGATGGAAAGAAACAACTTCGGCAACCGGCGGTTCAGGCTCTGGTGGCGGTGCCGCCTTGGGCGCTGTCTGGGTGGCCCGGGTGCTGGTGTCGATGGCACCAACCGTGCCGTCGTCCAGTGGTTCGGACATGTCCGCCACATATGCCATACCCTGTTCGCGCAGGATTTTCTGAACGCCCTTGATGGTCAGCCCGTCGTCGTGCAGCAATTTGCGGATGCCACCCAACAGCAGCATATCGGCAGGGCGGTAATACCGCCGCCCGCCAGCACGCTTGACCGGTTTGACCTGGGTGAATTTGCTTTCCCAGAACCGCAGCACATGCGCCTGAACGCCCAGCCAATCGGCCACTTCCGAGATGGTGCGGAATGCGTCGGGCGATTTGGTCATCAAATCAGGACTTGTTGCCCGACGCCACGCGATCTTTCATCAGATGCGAAGGGCGAAAGGTCAGCACCCGGCGGGGGTTGATCGGGACTTCTTCGCCGGTTTTGGGGTTGCGGCCCACGCGCGCGGTCTTGTCACGCACAGAGAACGTTCCGAAGGATGAAATCTTGACCTGCTCACCACGCACCAGTGCATCAGACATATGCTCAAGAACGCTCTCAACCAGTTGCGCGCTCTCGTTGCGCGACAGACCGACTTCGCGGAATACCGCTTCGCTCAGGTCCATGCGCGTCAGTGTCTTGTCAGTCATGTCGTCCCCCTTGTTTGGGCAACCATAGGGGGCAGGAGTTTTTCGAGTCAATATCAATGGCTTGCGGTGGCGGGTAAATGCGACCCTGCGGGCTGTTTACCAGCGCAATACCACTGCACCCCAGGCCAGACCGCCGCCGATGGCCTCGGTGACGATCAAATCGCCCTCCTTGATCTGGCCGCGTGCCTTGCCCACGGACAGGGCAAGGGGAATCGATGCCGCCGAGGTGTTGCCGTGGTCCTGTACGGTGACCACCACGTGATCCATGGAAACCTGCATCTTCTTGGCGGTGCCCTGAATGATGCGGATATTGGCCTGATGCGGCACCACCCAATCGATGTCGCCCGAGGTGACGCCGGCACGGTCCATGGCCGTCTGTGCGGTTGCAGCCAGCTTTTCGACCGCGTGGCGGAACACCTGGTTGCCCTGCATGCGCAGATATCCGGTGGTGCCGGTGCTGACACCGCCATCGACGTACAACAGATCGCGGTGGCGTCCGTCGGAATTGAGGTCGGTGGCCAGGATACCGCGGTCGGCAGCTGTGCCTTGGCCCTCTTGTGCCTCAAGCAGCAGCGCGCCCGCGCCATCGCCAAAGAGGACACAGGTGCCCCGGTCGCTCCAGTCCATGATGCGGCTGAAGGTTTCCGACCCGATCACAAGCACGCGCTGCGCCTGACCCGATGCGATCAGCGCATTGGCATTGGCCAGCGCATAGACGAACCCGGCGCAAACGGCCTGCACATCAAAGGCAAAGCCGCGCGTCATGCCCAGTCCCGCCTGCACCATCGTCGCGGCGGAAGGAAAGGTCAGATCTGCGGTCGAGGTTGCCAGAACGATGGCATCAACGTCGTCGGCGCTGCGACCGGCATCGGCAAGGGCCGCCCTGGCCGCAGCCACGGCCATGGTCGATGTGGTGTCATCTTCACCTGCGAAATGCCGCCGCTCGATGCCGGACCGGGACCGGATCCATTCATCGGTCGTATCGAGTGTGTCTTCGAATTCGGTGTTCGGAACCACGCGGGCGGGCAGGTAGTGGCCCACGCCAGTGACAACGGCGCGCAGGGTCATGCGGTGTCTCCCATATCGGAGGCTGCCTGCGGCAGGGTCGCCGCGACACGGGCCGCCAGTTTGGTGTTGAAGCTGGATTCGGACAATTGCGCCGCCAGCCGGATCGCTGCCGCGACGCCCGTGGCGTCGGCCGAGCCGTGGGATTTGACCACGGTGCCGTTGAGGCCCAGAAACACGCCCCCATTGACGCGGCGCGGGTCAATCCGCTTGCGCAGGCGGTTCATCGAGGTGAAGGACAGCACATAGGCCAGCCGCGACAGGGGCGTGTATTTGAACGCCTCACGCAGCAGGTCGCCGATCAGGCTGGCGGTGCCTTCGCCTGTCTTGATCGCCACGTTGCCGGTAAAGCCGTCGGTGACGATCACATCGGCCACGTCGCCGGGAATGTCGCCGCCTTCCACGAACCCCACGAAATCAAAGGCCGCGGCCTCTTCGTTGGCGCGAATGAGGTCAAAGGCCTCTTTCAACTCGTTGCGGCCCTTGTGTTCTTCGGTGCCCACGTTCAGCAGGCCGATCCGGGGGCGGGGCAGGTCCATCCCGTTGCGGGCATAAGAGGCGCCCATCAGTGCATAGCGCAAGAGGTCATCGGCATCGGCGCGCACGTCCGCGCCCACGTCCAGCATCACGTTGAAACCCTGGGGGTTGCGGCTGGGCCAGAGCACGGCAATCGCGGGGCGATTCACGCCCGGCAGTTTGCGCAGGCGGATCATCGACAACGCCATCAGCGCGCCGGTGTTGCCGCAGCTGACAGTCACATCGGCCTCGCCCGAGCGTACGGCCTCGACTGCCGACCACATCGATGTGCCCTTGCCGTTGCGCACGACTTGGCTGGGCTTGTCGTCCATCGTGACGATGCCGCTGGCATCCCGTATCTCGACCCGGTTGCGCAGGTTCTTGCGCCGCGCCACCAAGGGCTCCAGCGTACCGGCCGGGCCATGCAGGATGAATTTGAGGTTGGGGTTCTTCCTGGCAGACTTGCTGCATCCGGCGACAACAGCCGCCGGACCCTGATCGCCGCCCATGGCATCTACGGACAGAATAACAGGTTTTCGCGCTGCGGTGCTCTGGTCTGATGGGACCGTCATGATGCTGACCTGCTGCGCGCCAAGGGCTGTCAGGCCGCGTCGTCTTCCAGATCGACTTCTTCGGTCAGGGCGACGATTTCATTGTCGTCGTAGTGACCGCAGGCCGCGCAAATGTGGTGGGGGCGCTTGAGCTCACCGCAGTTGGGGCATTCGTTGGGGTTCGCCGCTGTCAGCGAATCATGCGCGCGACGGTTGTTGCGACGCGATTTCGAAACTTTGTTCTGTTGAACAGCCATGTCTTCGGCCTTCTATGTCTGAGCGGGCCCGCATCTTGCGGAACCCCATGTTGCGGATCGTTGTCCATGCGGCGTGAAAGGCGTTTAGGATGCGCCGTGGCTCATGTCCAACCCTAAATTCGATGAGGGCGGCAAAATACTGTGAATTGCGCCCCGTGCAAGTGGTTTTTTGTGCCGCTGCACACGGCTCAGTCGTCGGGGTCCGACCCGCCCTTGAACTGATCCTTCAGCGCGGCCAAACCGGCAAAGGGCCGGGCGTCTTCGTCGGTCATGGGTGCCACGCCTTTTTCGGCGAAATTGCTCTGTTCCAGGGCCGCACCGTCGCTGCGCGGATAAAGCGGCAGGTTCAGGGCCAGCGCTTCGGCCATGATCTGTGCGGGATCGATCCAGGAGCCCAGGGGTTCGGTGCGGTCGTCGTCCGCCTCCATCTCAACCTCGGGGTCGTCCGGAGCTTCGAAATCGCGCAGGAACAGGCGCTCGACCGGGGCTTCGATCCGTGTGGTCACCGGATCGAGCGTCACGACGCAGGGCTGTACCACGGTGGCCCCCAGCGTGCCGCGCAACTGCCAGTCGGCCCGGCCCACGCCCGCGATCTGCCCCGCAAAGCGCAGTTTGCGCAGCCCATCCAGCCCCAGCGCCTGTGCCAGCGCATCCATCTCGGCCCTGTCTGGGCGCAGGTCAAAAGCCGTGGCGCTGTTCTGGGACAGCTCGGAGACGCGCAAAGCGGTGGGTGAGGGGCGTTGAGACGACATGTGCAGATGCTTTCGTTTCTTGAACCGAAGCCGTTCCTTTAGTAAGCCACATGAAAAGCCGCAACCGTCAAGCGCAATCCGGGCGTGGAATCGGGCGCGGCAACAGGGGGACGAGAGCGTGACCAACAGGATCAAGACCATCGGCAAAACCATGGGCGTGGCCGTATTGTGCCTCGGCCTTGGGGCCTGTGCCGCGACGTTCCAGAATCACGGCTATATCCCGCCGGAAGAAGACCTCGATCTGCTGGTGGTGGGCGTCGACGACCGCGCCAGCGTCGAAGACGCCGTAGGCCCGCCCACGGCCGGCGGTGTGACCAACTCCAGCGGCTATTACTATGTGCGCAGCCGCAAGCGCACCTTTGGCTTTCTCGCCCCGCAGGTGGTCGAGCGCGAAGTGCTCGCCATCAGCTTTGACAGCGCGGGCGTGATCAGCAACATCGAACGCTTCGGCCTTGAAGACGGGCAGGTGGTGCCGATTGCACGGCGCGTGACCGAAAGCGGCGTCACCAACAAGACGTTCCTGCGTCAGCTGTTGGGCAACATCGGCCGGTTCAATCCGGGCGGGTTTGGTGGATAGGCCGGGCGGGATGGGTGCAGGCAGCGACATCTTTCTGTTACGCGGCCCGTGATACCAGCGGCTTGCACAAGGCGGAGGCACGGATGATTTCGCTGAGAAAAGGCAAGTACACGGCACGCACCGCCCAAGGAGCGGAAGACATTGCAGCGGCACAGCGGCTCAGAGCGCGCTGCTTTGGCACCGCGGCACCGCTGGACGCCGACCCATTCGATGATCGTTGCACCCATATCCTGATCCATGCCGAGGCGACGGGCGCGCTGGTGTGCTGCTTTCGCATGATGCCGCTTTCTGGCCCCGAGATATCGCGCAGCTATTCGGCACAGTATTACGAGTTGAGCGCGCTGGAGGCCTACGAGGGCCGGATGGTCGAGATGGGGCGCTTTTGCATCGATCCGGGCGCCAGTGACCCGGACATCCTGCGCGTGGCCTGGGGGGCGATGACCGATTACGTGGACAGCAACGGGGTCGAGATGCTCTTTGGGTGCTCATCCTTTGTGGGCACCGAAACCGCCGACTACCTGGACGCCTTTGCCATGCTCAAGGCGCGCCATCTTGCCCCGAAACGCTGGTTGCCACGGATCAAGAGCCCGGATGTCTTTCGCTTTGCCGCACGGCTGCGGCGCAAACCCGATGCACGCAAGGCGATGCTGCGGATGCCACCGTTGTTGCGCACTTACCTGATGATGGGCGGCTGGGTCAGCGATCATGCGGTGGTCGACCGCCAGATGAACACGCTGCATGTGTTCACGGGGCTCGAGATCGGGGCGATCCCGCCTGCGCGCAAGCGGTTGTTGCGCGCTGTGGCGGGATAGGGACGACCCGTGAAAGGGTCGCCCCGGCGCGGCGTCAGACCAGCGCGAAGATGAACTGATCCGTGGTCAGCGCGTCAAGATCGCTTTGGTCGAGACCATTGAGCCGGATCGTGTTGCCCGCACCGTCGTCGATCAGCAAGTGATCGCTGTTCGCGGTGATGTGGTTGTCGATCAGATCGGCAAAGCTGGTGATGGATGTGACGCCACTGAGATCAATGACTTCGCCGGAAACGTCCACTTCGAAGTCCTCGATGACATCGGTGCCGAAGCCATCGGCAAAGACGAAGGTGTCGACGCCCTTGCCGCCGGACATCCGGTCATCGCCTGCGCCACCGTCCAGCACATCCTTGCCGCGGCTGCCGGCAAGCCGATCCTCGCCTGCGCCACCTTCGAGCGTGTCATCGCCAAAGCCACCGGTCAGACGGTCGATGCTGCTGTCGCCGATGATCAGGTCATCGCCGTCGGCCCCGTTCACCTTGTTGCGACCCCGACCGCCGAGGATGACATCGTCGCCATCCCCGCCGTCGATGGTGTCCTTGCCCTTGCCGCCGAGGATCGTGTCATTGCCCGCGTCGCCAAAAATCAGATCGTTGCCACGCACCCCGTTGATGTCGTCATCGCCAAAGCCGCCGTGGATTTCGTCCGCGCCGTCGCGCGCGAGGATGGTGTCGTTGCCGCCGAACCCGCTAATGGTGTCATTGGCATCCCCGCCGGTGATGTCATCGCCCAGTCCGGTGCCGTCCACCGTACCCGAGCCGGTGATGACCGTGTTCAGCGGTTCAGTCGGCGCCAGATCCACAGTGGCAAAGGTGCCATCGTCGAAGGTGAGGTTCTCGATGCCGCCCAGGGTGTCGATCTCTCCGGTGACGCGGTTGATTACCAACAGCCTTGTGCCATCGGTGCTGAAATCGAAGTCGCCGAGGTCGCCGGTAAAGATGGCCCGGTCCGCGCCGTTGTCGCCAAAGATCGTGTCATTGCCCGCGCCGCCGATGAAGACATCACTGTTGAAGGAACCGATGATGAGATCATCGCCGGCCCCGGCATCGATGGTCGTCTTGTTGGTGCGGATGTTGAAGACGTCATCAAAGTCGGTGCCGATGACCCTTTCGATATTGCGCAGAACATCGCCCTCGGCCAGTCCGCCGGTGCTGGCGACCTCGTTTGTGGTGCCGCGCCCGAACAGGTTCACGGCTTCGGTCGAGGCGCTGTAGTCCACCAGGTCGGCCCCGCTGGAGCCGTCCAGCGTGTCAGCGCCGAGGCTGCCGAAGAACGTGTCACCGCGCCCGTCGCCGACAAAGAAATCGTCCGCGTCGGTGCCCTGGAACCGGTTGCCGCCAGAGCCGCCTGTCAGTTCGAACACATCGATCGTGTCCAGGTCGAAGACGCCGACATTTACGATCCGCGCATCCGAGTTGATGGTGTTGGTCGTGTCGGTGTTGGTGATCTTGATGGTGGTTGTCGCGCTCAGCGCGGTAAAGTTCAGGGACACGAAGTCGTTCGTATCGGGCTGGGTCTGCGCCGCCGTGCTTTGGATCAGGTTGCCCGCGTCGTCGAACAGTTCGATCAGGAAACTGTGCCGCCCGTCGCCCTGAAAGGTGTTGAGCTGGATCACCATGGTCAGGTCCTGACCGGCCGTTGTGGCGAACTCCTGTTCAAGCGCATCGCCGAACACCGTGTCCTGACCCGCGTTCAGGTTCACGGCGTTGTCGCGCGCGACGATGGAGGCGACTGTGTCGTCGGCGTCAATGGCGGTCCAGCCGGTCAGCCCGTCGGTGAAGGTGCCGTTGGTGAGCAGGTTTGCGGATGTCGAAAATGTCATTGTCTCAAGTCCCTCTGATGTGTCCGCGCAATCGTCGCGCGTTTTGCGTTCTGGGATGGAAACAAGCGGGGGCGGGGTTTTATTCGGCAGTGTCTTAACTTTTTTGCGCGCGCCCTCTGATTGACCCTGCGCGCCCAAGGCAGTAGTCGGGCGGCATGGCGCGTGTACCCCTTTTGCAATTGAACGATATTTCCCTGACTTTCGGGGGTGATCCGGTGTTTGACGGGTTGTCGCTGGTCATCCAGCCGGGCGACCGCGTGGCCCTTGTGGGGCGCAACGGCTCGGGCAAATCCACGCTGATGAAGGTGATGGGCGGGCTGGTCGAACCTGACAGCGGCGAGGTGATCGCAGGCCCCGGCGTGTCCGTCGGATACATGGAGCAGGACCCGGACCTGAGCGGATTCGAGACCTTGGGCGATTTTGCGATGCACGGGCTGGACCCCAGCGATCTTTACAAGGTGGAGCGTGCGGGCGCGGGCCTGAAATTCGACCCCGCGCGCCCGGTCGAGACCGCATCGGGCGGCGAGCGGCGGCGCGCGGCGCTGGCGCGGCTGATGGCCGAGGATCACGCGCTGATGCTTCTGGACGAGCCGACGAACCATCTCGACATCGAGGCGATTGCCTGGCTCGAAGAGGAATTGAAGACCACGCGCAACGGCTATGTCATCATCAGCCACGACCGCGCATTCCTGCGTGCGCTGACCCGTGCGACGCTGTGGATCGACCGGGGGGCCGTGCGGCGGCAAGAAAAGGGCTTTGCCGCTTTTGAGGACTGGCGCGACAAGGTCTGGGACGAGGAAGACACCCAGCGCCACAAGCTGAACCGCAAGATCAAGGCCGAGGCGCGGTGGGCCGTGGAAGGCATCAGCGCCCGGCGCAAGCGCAACCAGGGCCGGGTGCGCGCCCTGCAGGGGCTGCGGGCCGAACGCGCCTCGCAGATCAAGCGGCAAGGCACGGCAGCGATGGCGCTGGATGCAGGCCCGAAATCGGGCCGCAAGGTGATCGAAGCCAAAGGAATTACAAAGGCTTATGGCGACAAGGTGATCCTGAAGCCTTTTGATTTGACGGTGACGCGCGGTGACCGCATCGCGCTGGTGGGCCCCAACGGTGTGGGCAAGACCACGCTGCTGAACATGTTGATCGGGCGCGAGGCGCCGGACAGCGGCACCGTGACCCTTGGCACCAACCTTGAACTGGCGCTGTTTGATCAGGCGCGCGCGCAGCTGGACCCGGAGATGAGCCTGTGGGACAGCCTGACGGGCGATCCCGACATGCGGGTCAGTGGCAAGGCCGATCAGGTCATGGTGCGGGGCCAGCCCAAGCATGTGGTGGGCTACCTCAAGGAGTTCCTCTTTGACGACGCGCAGGCGCGGGCGGCGGTCAAATCCCTGTCAGGCGGGGAAAAGGCGCGGCTGTTGCTGGCCAAACTGATGGCGCGGCCTTCGAACCTGCTGGTGCTGGACGAACCCACGAACGATCTGGACGTGGAAACGCTGGACCTGTTGCAGGACATCCTTGGCCAATATGACGGTACCGTCATTCTGGTCAGCCACGACCGCGATTTTCTGGACCGCGTGGCGGTGACCACCATCGCCATGGAAGGCGACGGCAAGGCCACGGTCTATGCCGGGGGCTGGTCGGACTACATCGCGCAGAGGCAGCAGGACGATTTTTCCGAAAGCGTCGTAAAATCAAAAGTATCCGAGGCGAAGGTGAAGTTGGAGAAGGCCGCCCCCAAGGGCCTGAGCTTTACCGAGAAGCATCGGCTTGAGGCGCTGCCGGCAGAGATGGAGCGGTTGGAGGCCGAGATCGGCAAGCTGCAGGAATTGATGAGCGACCCGGAGCTTTTTACAGCCAATCCGGTGAAGTTCCAGAAGGCCACGGATGCGTTGATCGAACGGCAGGCCAAGCTGGACGCGGCCGAGGAAGAGTGGCTCGCGCTTGAGGAAAAGGCCGCCGTTTAACGGACCTGTGCCGCAGGGCCTGTGACAGTGGCACCTGCGGGAATGTTGCGGGTGACCGTGCTGCCTGCGCCGACAATGGCGCCATCGCCGATGGTCACGCCGGGCAGGATGATCGCACCGCCGCCAATCCATACATCTGCACCGATGGTCACCGGCAAGGCGCGTTCGATGCCTGCGCGGCGCTTGACCGGGTCGCGGTGGTGGTCGGCGCAGTAGATCTGCGCGGAGGGGCCGATCATCGTGCCCGCGCCGATGTGCACCGGCGCACTGTCGAGGATCACCACGCCCGTGTTGATGAACACGTCACCACCCAGCGTGATGTTGCGTCCGTAAGAGCAATGAAATGGCACTTCGATCAGGCAGTTTTCCCCGTGTGCGGCGAAAAGCGCCTGCAACGGCGCGCTGAGACTGCGGCGCGCGGACGGGGGCAGGTGGTTGTGGGCATGTGCGGCCTCCAGAGCGGTCCGCCGCAGCGCCTCAAGCTCATCATCAAGGCAGGTGTACCAGTCGCCCGCCGCCATTTTGTCGGCCTCCGAAGCCATCAGCGCATCCGCAGGGCACCATCAAGGCGGATGACTTCGCCATTCAGGTATCCCATTTCCACGATTAAGCCCGCCAACCGCCCGTATTCCGCCGGATCGCCAAGGCGCGCGGGGTTGGGCACATCAGCGGCCAGCCCCGCCTGCACATCCTCGGGCAGGCCCGCCAGCATGGGCGTGGCGAAGATGCCCGGCGCGATGGTCATCACCCGGATGCCGGTGCTGGCCAGATCGCGCGCCATCGGCAGGGTCATGCCTACCACGCCACCCTTGGAGGCGGCATAGGCGGCCTGGCCCTTCTGCCCGTCGAAGGCCGCGATGGAGGCGGTGTTGATGATCACGCCGCGCGCGCCATCGGGTTCGGGATCGTTCCTGGCCATTTCCACGGCGGCCAGACGGCCCACGTTGAAGCTGCCCACGAGGTTGATGTCGATGGTACGCTGGAAGGCGTCCAGCGGGTGCGCGCCGTCGCGGCCCACGGTCTTGATGCCGTAAGCGATGCCCGCGCAGTTCACCGCCGCGGTGATTTTGCCCATCTTGTCCATGGCGGTGGCGATGGCGGCGGCAACCGACGCTTCGTCGGTCACATCGGTTTCAGCGAAATGCCCACCGATCTCTGCGGCGACCATGGGGCCACGGGTGGTGTCACGGTCCAGCAGGGTCACTTGCGCGCCTTGGGCTGCGAAATGCCGGGCGGTGGCCTCGCCAAGGCCCGAGGCGCCTCCGGTCACGATGGCGGCGGTGGTGGAAAGCTGCATGGGGGGCCTCTCTGGTCGCTGAATATGAACGTCTGTTCATTTAGCCGCGGCTGGCACCGCATGTCCAGTCAGCAGGCCATCAACCGCTGGTCCAGCCGCGCAAGTGGGCGCAAAACGTGGCACAAAGGCGGCCACCGGCCCCAAGTGCCGCCTGTGCGCACCGCCTGCGCACCGGTCCCAAGTTTGAAGCGGGCCAGTCCGGCTGCGTCCTCCGTGTCGATCAGGCCCAGATCGATCCAGCGGTGTCCCTTGCGGTACAAGTGATGCATTGCCTGCCACATCAACAGCGTATGCGCCCCCAACGCGCGGCCCGCAGCCGTGGTGTGGCCCATGTGGTAGGTGGCGGTGCTGCCGTGACGCAGAAACAGCATCGCGGCCACCGGCGTGCCGTTCTGCGACGCCTCGAACACCAGCGACGCGCGCCGGTGCGTGCTGGCATAGGCGCAGGTCAGCGGTGTGGGCCAAAGCCTGTAACGCCGCGCGCGCGCCTGACGGGTTGCAGCCTGAACCAACCAATGTGGCCGCCGCGTGGGCAGCGGATAGCGGTTGAGGGTCAGGCCCGCAGCCTCGGCCCGGACCAGCCGGTTGCGCCATTTGCCCTTGAGGGCTGCGCGCATCACCTCGGGCGCATCCAGCGCCAGATGCGCTTGCGTGGCCCCGGACATCAGTGGCAGCGCGCCGAGTGTCATCGGGGCGGTGCCGGGCATGGCAGGTGACAGGATGACCGGGCCGCGATGCCCGGCGGTGTGCAGGTGTGACAGCGCAGCTTCGATCCGGGCATCGGCCACGCGGGGCATCATCGCAACGGGCAGGCCGCAGACCCTGCGCCGCAGCACAAGCGTGCCACAGTCCAGTCGCAGCGGGTCACGCCCCATGCGGCGCAGGGCGCATTCAAACTCGGCGCTTTGCATCAGGGGCAGCACCATATCGGCGGATGCGAAATCAAACATGGCCCCATTAAGCGGATGGAAACCTAAATCGCGGTTAATGGATCCATGACAAATGATGTTTTCGGCGTCTCCGCCCCCGCCCCACGTATCACCACCGCCGCAGTGTTCATCATCGCGGCGGTTCTATCGGTTCCCGTGGCCGTGCTGCTGCACGCGCTGACGTTACTTTTCTAGCTGCACCAGCGCATGGCGCTTTTTGCCCGCTGAGAGCTTGATCGGCGTGGCCAGAGCGGCCGCGTCGATCATCAGGCCCGCATTGGTCAGGGGTTCATCGTTCAGGCGCGCGCCGTTCTCCGCGATCAGGCGCTTGGCCTCCTTGCCTGATCCCGCCAGCCCCGATTTCACGATCATCTGCACGATGGACATGCCATCGCCCAGATCGTCCGCGGAAATGCTCAGCGTAGGCAGATCATCCCCTACGCCACCCTTCTCGAACACTTCGCGCGCGGTGGCGGCGGCGGCGGCGGCGGCGTCAGCCCCGTGCAGCAGGGTTGTGACCTCGGTGGCAAGGCGTGCCTTGGCCTCGTTGATCTCGGACCCTTCCAACGCACCCAGACGGTCACATTCGTCCACGGGCAGTTCGGTATACAGCTTCAGGAACCGGCCCACGTCCGCGTCGGTGGTGTTGCGCCAGAACTGCCAGAATTCATAAGGCGACAGCATATCGGCATTGAGCCACACGGCCCCCGACTGCGATTTGCCCATCTTCTTGCCATCGGAGGTGGTCAGCAGGGGCGATGTCAGCCCGTAAACCTCGCCATCGATGACCCGGCGCGTCAGGTCGATGCCATTGACGATATTGCCCCACTGATCCGATCCGCCCATCTGCAAGATGCACCCGTAACGGCGGTGAAGCTCCATGAAATCATAGGCTTGCAGGATCATGTAATTGAATTCGAGGAACGACAGCGATTGCTCGCGGTCGAGCCGCGATTTCACGGATTCAAAGGCCAGCATCCGGTTGATCGAGAAATGCCGCCCGATGTCGCGCAGGAAATCAAGGTAGTTCAACCCGTCCAGCCATTCGGCGTTGTTGATCATCATCGCCGCGTCATCGCCGTAGTCGATGTAGGCCGAAAACACCTGTTTGATGCCCGCGATATTGCCGTCGATCGCCTCGGGCGTCAGCAGGGGGCGTTCATCGGCACGAAAGCTGGGATCGCCCACCTTGGTCGTGCCGCCCCCCATCAGGGTGATGGGCCGGTGCCCGGTCTTCTGGAACCAGCGCAGCATCATGATCTGGATAAGCGAGCCGACGTGCAGCGATTTGGCCGTGGCGTCAAAGCCGATATAGGCGACCTGCGGCCCTTGCATCAGCGCATCATCGAGCCCCTGATAATCGGTGCAATCGGCCAGATAGCCGCGCTCCATCATAATGGCGATGAACTCCGATTTTGGGTGGTATGTCATGGCGCTTCCTTCACGTATTTTCAAACCGTATAAGGGGGGAACGCCACGGCGGTAAAGGGGCTGAGGGGCACACAGTTTGAAAACAGGTATGATAAGATCCGTTGGTGCAATGTCTGGCACGTCTTTGGACGGTGTGGACACGGCTATGGTGCTCACGGATGGGGTTGAAATAGCAGGCTTCGGCGAGAGCGGCTTTCGGGCCTATACCGCAGCGGAGCAAAATGTCTTGCGTTCTGGTTTGGGGTGCTGGCCAGAGGATGATCTGGCGGATGTGGCTGAACTGGTCGAGACTGTTCATGCCCAAGCGTTAAGCTATTATGGCGATGCGGAGTTATTCGGGTTTCATGGTCAGACCCTAAGTCACGATCCTGCAAACCGCCGGACATTTCAAATTGGCGATGGTCAGGTGTTGGCAGATGTGTTGAATGCGCCGGTCGTCTGGGACTTCCGCTCGGCAGATGTAGAATTAGGCGGACAGGGTGCGCCACTTGCCCCTTTCTATCATTTTGCGCTGGCCAAACACATCGGCGCACAGGAGCCCGTGGCATTCCTGAATCTTGGCGGTGTGGGAAATGTAACATGGGTTGATCCGCTACGCGCAAAGCCTGAGGACAGCGGTGCACTTTTGGCATTTGATACCGGTCCGGCGAATGCGCCGATCAATGATGTGATGCAGCGCCATTTTGGCAAAACATTTGATGAAAACGGTGAAACAGCACGTTCGGGCACAGTTGATGATGAACTGGTGCGGGCGTTTATGGCGCACCCTTATTTCAGCCAACTGCCGCCGAAGTCACTTGATCGCGACAGCTTTCGCGGCGAACTTTCAGACATTGAACAGCTTCGCCCCCAAGATGCTGTTGCGACGCTGACGGCGTGCGTTGCAGCGGCGGTCGCGCGTGGAGTTCAGTTTTTTCCTGAACCGGTGAGCCATGTGTACGTGTGCGGTGGCGGACGGAGAAACACCTATTTGATGGAATTGTTGGCGCAATCCCTTGATGCAGAAGTAGTGGACGTGGATCACATCGGAATTGACGGAGATATGCTAGAGGCACAGGCATTTGCCTATCTGGCGGTACGTGTCGCGCGCGGAATGCCCACATCATGTACGGGCACCACAGGTGTGGCTGCTGCTGTTGGGGGGGGATTGTAAGTAAGCCTACA
>CBFHND010000013.1:0-94342 GCA_965657085.1 uncultured Paracoccaceae bacterium | reverse complement strand
CCAAACTCAAATTCCAACGCGACACCCGCATAGCCTTCGGCTGCGGTGCTGCTCATGGTTTTGAGGCCGTCGAGGTCTGACAGCTCTTTCTCCATCGGTTTGACGAGGAGGGTTTCGGAGTCAGATGCTGAAATCCCAGGGAAGGGGACAGAGACAAAGATCGCAGGAATCTCGATGTCTGGTTCACCTTCCTTTGGAAGCCCAACGTAGGACAGGGTGCCTGCGGCAAGCGACAGCACGATAAAGGCCAGAACCATCCGCGCCCGCGACGCGGCCCAATCGACGATGCCGGTCATTGGCTGGCCTCCCGGAAGGTCGGCGCGACCTTTACGCCTTCGGTCACATATTCCTGACCAACCACGATCACGTCCGCCTGATCAGGCAGACCGGCCAGCCACACGCCCTCTGGCGTGTCACGCAGCAGGGTCACCGGTTGAAAGGCCACCACGGCCTGATCGTCCACGGTGCGCAGGCCCAGCGTGCCTTCGTTGTTCAGGGTCAGCGCCGATTGGGGCAACAGATGCGCGGCCTCGCCATCGGCGGCAATGATGATCTCGGCAGTCTGGCCATCACGCAGGGTCAGCTCCGGGTTCGGAATTTCGATTTCCACGCGGAAGGTGCGCGTCGTCATGTCCGCAGACCGGCTGAGGAAGACGACATTGCCCTGCACCTCTTGCCCGCCCGCAGCCAGACGGCCCCCGGCCAACGCACCGACCTTGATACGGTTCACTTCGGTTTCAGGCACAAAGGCCACCAGTTTGATCGGGTCCAATTGAATGATGGTGGCACAGAGCGATCCGGGCTGCATCAGGCTGCCCAGTTCGGCGGTGTCGCTTTCCAGAAGGCCCGCGAACGGGGCGTGTATGGCGAGGCGCTCGATCTCTTTCTCGGTGGCGGCGACGGACGCCTGTGCGCTTTCGATCCCCGCCTGTGCGGATTGGATGCCCGCTGTTGCGGCGGTCACACCAGAGCGGGCGGCCTCGACGGCGGCACGGGCGGCCGCGACTGTTGCATCGGCATTCTTGACGCGGGTTTCAGAGGCGAACCCCCCCTCGCTCAACCGTGTGGCGGCGTTCTGATTGACCAATGCTTCGTCCAGAAGGGCGCGCGCTTCGGACAGGCGGGCCTGTGCTTCGGGCACTTTGCTTTCGGCTTCGGTCTTGCGCGACACCGCCTCGCTCAACCGGGCACGGGCCTCGGCCGCGCTGGCCTCGCGGGTGCCGGGATCAAGGCTGCACAAAAGCTGACCGGCTTCGACAAAAGCCCCTTTGCGCAGCGGTTCGGACAGAACGGTCGAGGATGTCTCGGAGCGCACTTCAACCTGTCGCTGCGCTTCTGTCTGACCGCGCAGGATCACCGCGCTGTCGATTTCCTTGGCAACAGAATGCTGCGCGACGACCTTGATCAATTCCAATACGGTTTCGGGTTCCGCTGCGGGTGTCGTCGCATCGGAACTTTCCATCCCGTCCTGCGCCGCCGTTCCCGCGGAGGTTTCGTCAGCCCGCGTCCCGGCCAGAAATTCCAGCGTCGTCTCACGCTCGATAATTACAAAATACAAAGCCACGGCGACGACAATCGCTGCCAAAAAAGAAAAAAGTCGCATCTGCGCCTCGTTATAACCTGCTGGGCCGCGCGTCCCTGCGTCCCGTGTGTTTCGCGATATAGCTACTCTGTTACGCTAAACTAACCAGTTCAGATTACATTTTTTAGGACCGAGGTGCAATTTTGTCGTTTTGTCGCAAGGTCACGCTTGTTGCGCAGGCACTTGGCTTGCGGCGAAGCGCAGGATAAGAGGGGCCAAAGCACCCTGAAAACAGGATGCACCCCGACTCAACAGGCCACGGGCGACAACAGCATGAGCGACACCGACAGTTTCATTGAAGAAGTCACCGAAGAGGTGCGTCGCGACAGGCTCTATGCCCTTCTGCGTCGCTATGGCTGGATTGCCATCTTGGTCATTCTGCTGATCGTGGGCGGGGCGGCCTATTCGGAGTTTCGCAAGGCGCAAGCGCGCAACGCAGCCGAGGACCTCGGCGATGCGATGCTGGCCGCTTTGGAGCAAAACGAAAGCGCGGATCGCGCGCAGGCGCTGTCGGACATTGCAGCAAGCACACCATCGGCGCAGGCGGTGGTGGATTTCCTGGCCGCGGCGGCACTTGCCGAAGCTGAAGATCCCGATGCGGCGGCTGCGGCGCTGGCGCGGGTGGCACAGAACGGTGATCTGCCACTGATCTACCGCCAGATCGCCCGGTTCAAGACTTTGGGGCTGCAGGCGGGCACCCTCGGCATCGAGGACCGCCGCGCAGGCTATGAAGCGCTGGCACAGCCCGGTGTTGCCCTGCGCCCGCTGGCCGAAGAGCAACTCGCGCTGCTGGAGGTTGAAAGCGGCAACACCGAGGCCGCGATCGGGCGGCTGAATGCCCTGATCAACGACAGCGAAGTGACGCCGGACTTGCAACAACGCGCGGTACAGGTGATTGTGGCGCTGGGCGGCGAACCCGACCTGTCCGCCCTTGACGTTCCGGAGAACTGATCCCGGCACGAAGGGTAGGGCACGGCAAGAGAAGAGCAGCGAGCAAACCGATGACTTTCAAGACGAACTTTGCAGCCCGGCTGCCTTTGTCCATGGTGTTGAGCGGTGCTGTTCTTTTGAGCGCATGTACCGAGCCCGAAGTGATCCTGCCCGGCAAGCGTGAAGACATCACGTCGGTGCTTCAGGCTTCGGATTTCGAAGATGTTGCCGCCGAGGCTGCAATCGCCGAGGGGCCGCGCCCCATCGCCTTGCCCGCCGCGACCACCAACGCAAGCTGGACCCACGGCATCGGCACACCTGCGTATCGCACAGTGCATCCTGCCCTGTCGGCATCGCCGCAGTTGATCTGGAGCGCCAACATCGGCGCAGGTGACAGCCGCAAGCAACGTATCACCGCCGACCCGGTGGTGGATGCGGGCCGTGTCTTCACGCTTGATGCAGGCTCCACCGTTACGGCGACATCGACCTCGGGCGCGCGCATCTGGCAGCGCGACATTCGGCCCGCACGTGATGGCGATGGCGATGCAACGGGTGGCGGCCTCGCGGTTGAGGATGGCACGGTTTATGTCTCGCTGGGGTATGGCGAACTGGCGGCGCTTGACGCGGCCACGGGGGCCACGCGCTGGACACAGCAACTGGATGCAACAGGGTCCGGGCGCCCGACCGTCTTTGGTGATCTGGTCTATGTGATGGCCGGGGACGACACCGGATGGGCCGTGGAAAAGGACAGCGGGCGCGTGGCCTGGCAGACCGGCGGATCGGTGTCCGTGTCCAACGTTCTGGGTGCGCCGGCGCCTGCGATCACCGACGAACTGGCCATCTTTGCCTTCGGATCCGGTGAAATGCAGGCGGTGTTCCGCAAGGGAGGCCTGCGCCGTTGGGATGCGTCCGTGCTGGGCGAACGCCCCGGACGTGCCCTGTCGAAAGTGGATGACATCACCGGACCGCCCGTGGTGTCCGGCGAAACCGTTTATGCGGGCAACCAATCGGGCCGCATGGTCGCGGTCAGCGCTGGATCGGGCCTGCGCATCTGGACGGCCAGGGATGGCGCAATCGGCACGATGTACCCGATTGCAGACAGCGTCTTTGCCCTCACGGACCGCAATGAACTGGTGCGCCTTGATGCCGAGACGGGCGCGCGTGTCTGGGGTGCAGAGCTGCCCAACTACCGCAAGAACAGGCCGCGCAAGACGGCCGAGGTCTTTGCCCATCACGGCCCTGTGGTGGCTGGGGGACGGGTGCGCGTGGCCTCGAACGATGGTGTGCTGCGCAGCTTTGACCCGGTGAATGGCGCACTTCTGGGCACTGTCGAGATCCCAAGTGGCGCGACCACAGCGCCGGTTGTCGCAGGCCAGACCCTTTACGTGGTGGGGCGCAACGGGCAATTGTTCGCTTTCCGTTGACGCGGAATTGGGCTAAGCCCGCCGCCTGAGTGCCAAGCGGAGCATCGCAATGTCTTTCACCCTCGCCATCGTGGGCCGTCCAAATGTGGGCAAATCCACGCTGTTCAATCGCCTCGTGGGCAAGCGTCTGGCGCTGGTCGATGACCAGCCCGGTGTGACGCGCGACCTGCGTGAGGGCGCGGCGCGACTGGCGGACCTGAAGTTCACGGTGATCGACACTGCTGGTCTGGAAGAAGCCACCGACGAGTCGCTGCAGGGCCGGATGCGCAAGCTGACCGAACGCGCGGTGGACATGGCCGATGTGTGCCTGTTCATGATCGACGCGCGGGTGGGCGTCACATCGACCGACCAGGTGTTCGCCGACATCCTGCGCAAACGCGCCGATCACGTCATTCTGGCTGCCAACAAGGGCGAAGGCGCCGCCGCAGATGCCGGGGTGATCGAAGCCTACAGCCTTGGCCTTGGCGAACCCATTCGTCTGTCTGCCGAACACGGCGAGGGGTTGAACGACCTTTACGCCCAACTGCAACCGCTGGCGGATCAATTTGCCGAGCGCGCCGAGCAAGACACCCCCGAAACGGATGTGACCGTGGACGAGGATGAAGACGACCTTGACGCGGTGCCTGTGCCAACCAATGCCAAGCCGCTGCAAGTGGCCGTGGTGGGTCGCCCCAACGCGGGCAAATCCACGCTGATCAACAAGATCCTCGGCGAAGAGCGCCTGCTGACCGGCCCCGAGGCGGGGATCACCCGTGACGCCATCAGCCTGCGCACCACGTGGGACGAGGTGCCGATGCGCATTTTCGACACCGCCGGGATGCGCAAAAAGGCCAAGGTACAGGAAAAGCTGGAAAAACTCAGCGTGGGCGACGGTCTGCGCGCGGTCAAGTTTGCAGAGGTGGTTGTGGTTCTGCTTGATGCGGCCATCCCCTTTGAACAGCAGGACCTGCGCATTGCCGATCTGGCCGAACGCGAGGGGCGTGCGGTCGTGGTGGCGGTGAACAAATGGGACATCGAAGACGACAAGCAGGCCAAGCTGCGCGACCTGCGCGAAAGTTTCGAGCGGCTGTTGCCACAGTTGCGCGGCGCGCCGCTGGTCACCGTGTCGGCCAAAACGGGCAGGGGGCTTGATCGTTTGCACGCCGCGATCATGCGCGCCTACGAGGTCTGGAACCGCCGGGTGCCCACCGCCGCGCTCAACCGTTGGCTTTCCGGCATGGTCGAGGCGCATCCGCCCCCCGCACCACAAGGCAAGCGGATCAAGTTGCGGTACATGACACAGGCCAAGACGCGACCACCGGGCTTCGTGGTGATGTGCTCGCACCCCGACAAGGTGCCCGAAAGCTACAGCCGCTATCTGGTCAACGGCTTGCGCGCCGACTTCGACATGCCCGGCACACCGATCCGCCTGTTTATGCGCGGCCAGAACGATGCCAACCCCTACAAGGGCCGCAAGAAGGCGCCGCCCTCAAAGCTGCGCAAGCACACCGACGGGCGGCGCGGCTAGGCGCTGTTGCGCAGGCTGCGCCACGTCAGTACCGCGAGACCTGCGATGCCGCCGATGGCGATAAAGGCCACGGTATCGGTGGTGCCAAGGTTCTGAACCACCACCGCCACCAGCGCCCAGATCACCGCAATCGCATAGGTCAGCGGCGCCTTCAGCGCGGTCTGGATCGTTGCGGCAAGCACGATGGCGAGGATCACGCAAATCACGGCAGCGGTGGTCTGATCCATCCAGCCATAGCCTGCGGCCAACAGCCCCAGAGACACGCTGGACGCAGCCGATAGCCACCCGGCATAAAGCGCCACAGGCCACGCCGCCCACGGTTTGTCGGTTGCAGGCGCCCGGGCCAGCGCCACAAGGGCCGCCACCAGCATCACCCAGATCAGGATCGAGGCCCAGACCGGGCTGCGCACCGCCACGGCCAGCCAGATGGCCCCAACCGCAAGCGACACTGCAAGTGCCGGGCGCATCGCTGCCCACGCTGCCCCCCGGCGCAGGCCGAAAACTGCGCTGATCAGCAGCCAAAGATAGATCAGCCCCCAGATCGAAAACGCATAGCCCGCCGGTTGCACGGGCGGATCATTCTGCGGGATCGGGAACTGATCGGCATCGAAACCGCCAAAATCCGGCACCAGGAACGGTGAGACCGCGAACAGCACGGTCAGAACAAGGATGAGGATGGCCATGGGCATGAGTGTTTACAATCTGTGAGGGAAGCGTAAGCTGGGAGCATTCAACTAGCACATTAGACGCCGTTTCAAGGATTTACCAATGACACGTATCGCCGTTTTCTGCGATGGCACTTGGAATTCGCCCGATATTCAAGAGCCGACCAGCGTGCACAAGTTGCATGACACATTGATCAGCGACCCCTCCAAAGGGCAGGTCGCCGTGTACTTTCAGGGCATCGGCACCGATGAACGCTTTGACGGGCCGATCAAGAAATTCTTCAACAGATGGGGCGGCGGGGCCTTTGGCTGGGGCCTCGATGCGAAGGTCAAACAGGCCTACCAGTTCATCGCGCAAGCCTATTCCGACGGGGACGAGATTTACCTCTTCGGCTTTTCGCGCGGCGCCTTCACCGCGCGGTCGGTGGCGGGGATGATCCGCAAGGTGGGCATCGTCAAGGACACCACCCCCGAAGGCATCAACGAGGCCTTCAAGCTGTACCGCAAGCGCGGCAAGCGCAACCATCCCGACAAGGAACACATCCTCAAGGAGCGCAAACGCCTGTCGCCGGATTTCGCCACCTCGGACGCGGATATCAAGTGGCGGGCTGACACGTCCAAACTGGTCAAGATCGCCTATATCGGCGTCTGGGACACGGTGGGTGCGCGCGGTGTGCCCGTGGCTGTTCTGGGACCCGCGGCGGCCTTGTGGAACCGGCAGTACAAGTTCCACGACATGGCCCTGTCGAGCCTTGTTCACAGCGCGCGTCACGCGCTGGCGATCGATGAGATGCGGCTGTTCTACGTGCCTGCCAAATGGGACAACCTTGATGATCGTTCGGGCAAGAAGGGACTGAACGGTGGCGACACTGGACCATTGCGGTCCTATCAACAGGTATGGTTCGTGGGCAATCACAGCATCGTCGGCGGCAGTGCGCAGGGGCAGGCCCTGTCGGTTCTGCCGCTGGAATGGGTGTTTCAGGGCGCAGGCCGCCTGACCCAGAAACCGGGCGTGCGGTTTCCGCATGTTGATCCGGACCCACTGGCCGACGACGACGATCTGGTGCCGGAGACTGGTCTGATGAAGAAATGGCGTGACGGGCCGCATCACGAATGGGAAATGCACCCCTCGGTGCGCCAACGCGTGCGCGGGCGCAGTGATTACCGCCCGCGCAGCATCTGGCGTCTGTTCAGCGACTAGGTCAGCTGCCCATCGGCACCCAGCGTGGCCTTGCCGCCGAGGTAGGGCCACAGCGCCTTGGGCAATTCCACCGATCCATCGGCCTGCTGGCCGTTTTCCAGCACCGCGATCAGGCAGCGCCCCACGGCAAGGCCGGAACCATTGAGCGTGTGCACGAACTGCGGCTTGCCGCCATCCGCGGGCTTGAACCTGGCATTCATGCGCCGCGCCTGAAAATCACCGGTGGTCGAGACCGAGCTGATCTCGCGGTAGGCATCCTGCCCGGGCAACCACGCCTCGATATCGAAGGTCCGACGCGCGCCGAACCCCATGTCACCAGTACACAGCACCACGGTCCGGTACGGAATTTCCAGCGCCTCCAGCAACCCTTCGGCACAGCGCAACATGCGCTTTTGTTCGTCGTCCGAGGCATCGGGATGCGTGATGCTGACCATTTCGACCTTTTCGAACTGGTGCTGGCGCAACATGCCCGACGTGTCCCGACCGGCGCTGCCTGCTTCCGAGCGGAAACACAGCGTGTGCGCGGTCATGCGCAGGGGCAGGACGGCCTCGTCCAGCACGTCGCCTGCCACTGAATAGGTCAGCGTCACCTCGGAGGTCGGGATCAGCCACCACCCGTTGGTGGTTTGATAGCTGTCGTCGCCGAACTTGGGCAGCTTGTCAGTGCCATACATGGCCTCATCACGCACCAGAACGGGGGTCTGGTGTTCGGTCAGCCCGTTTTCATCCACATGGGTGTCGATCATGAACTGCGCCAACGCCCGGTGAATGCGCGCTACAGCACCTTTGAGCATAACAAAGCGGCTGCCGGATGTCTTGGCTGCTGTCTCGAAATCCATGGACGCCGCGACGCCGCCAATCTCGAAATGCTCCTTGGGCGCAAAATCGAAGGTCGCGGGGGTGCCCCAGCGGCTGATTTCGACATTGTCATCCTCGTCCGCGCCGTCGGGCACGTCATCTGCAGGCAGGTTGGCGATACGCGCCAGCATGTCGGTCAACTGCGCATCCAGCGCCTTGGCCTCCTCCTGCATGGCGGCCACTTCGGCCTTCTTCTCGCCCACCAGCGCGCGCAGCCGTTCAAACTCGGCCTCATCCCCGCGCCCCTTGGCGGCACCGACCTCTTTGGAGGCCTTGTTCTGATCGGCCTGCGCGGTCTCGGCGGCCAGAATCTTGGCCCGCCGTGCCTCGTCCACGGCCAAAAGCTCGGACGACATGGCCGCATCCCCACGGCGCGCAAGGGCGGCGTCGAACTGGGCGGGATTTTCACGGATGGCGCGAATGTCGTGCATGGGTCTGGTCCTTGATGAGTCGGTGCGGGCGTTATGCCGTATTCGGGGGGGAAGGGGTAGGGTGGGTTAGGGGGCGGGAACCAAGTCCGCGTACCAACGTCAGGTGACTACTGAAAACGGGACCTGTTTGTGCAGATGGTGCAGCTGGCAGCTTCACTGTTTTCATCAAAGCTAAGCATTGGCGATTACCAACCGCGGCCTCGTCACGCATTCCCATTACCAACACGTCCCTATGTGTTTCTAGTTGAAAATCACCATCTCCATCCCACCACCCTGACGCGAAAGGGCGTCTGATCCAAGGGGTTCTTGAAAATCCCCGCCCTCAAAGGCTCAAACCACGCCTTTGGACCTTGCGCAGGCCCCCCTGCGCCCATAGGTTCTGCCAAACTTCAGAGCAGGGGCATCCCTGACGGACAGAGGACACACCACCATGGAAGCTTTCGGCCAATTCATCCCCCTTCTTCTGATCTTCGGGATCATGTATTTCCTGCTGATCCGTCCGCAGCAAAAGAAGGTCAAGGAACATCAGGCGATGGTGGCAGCACTGCGCCGGGGCGATACGGTCGTTACCCAAGGTGGCCTGATCGGCAAGGTGGTCAAGGTGAAGGGCGAGGGCGAGAACGAGATCGACGTTGAACTCGCCGAAGGCGTCAAGGTGCGCGTGGTGCAATCCACCGTGGCGCAGGTCCTGTCGAAAACCGAACCAGCCAAGTAAATGCTGCAGATCGATCTTTGGAAACGGGTGGTCATCTGGGCGGTTTGCGCCATCGGATTGCTGCTGGCGCTGCCCAACGGGTTCTACACGCGGGTCGAACAGGCCAACGACGCGGTGGCGGCCATCGAACTGGGCGCGGACACCCCTGAAAACCAGGCGCTGGCCGGGCAATGGCCCGACTGGATGCCGTCATCGCTGGTCAATCTTGGTCTTGATCTGCGGGGTGGTGCGCATCTGCTGGCCGAGGTTCAGGTCGAGGATGTATATGAAAGCCGGATGAAGGCCACGTGGCCGGAACTGCGCGATGCGCTGCGGCCTGAACGCGGGACGGTGGGTACAATCCGCCTGCAACCGTCAGATGTGGACGAATTGCGTATCCGCATCAGCCAGCCCGAGGGCATGGCCCGTGCATTGGAAGTGGTGCGCGCGCAGGCGCGGCCCGTGCAGACCCTGACCGGGGTCGGGGCCACCGACATCGAGGCCCGTGCGCAGGGCGACATCATCGTGGTCACCCTGAGCGAGGAAGAGCGCCTTGCCACGGATGAACGCACGGTGCAGCAATCGCTGGAAATCGTACGGCGCCGGATCGACGAGGTCGGCACCCGCGAACCCACCATTCAACGCCAAGGCGCACAGCGCATCCTGATCCAGGTGCCGGGCATCGGATCGGCGGCGGAGTTGAAAGAGATAATAGGCACCACTGCACAGCTGACCTTCAACCCCGTGATCAATCGCACCACGGATGCAGAAGCCTCCCCGGGCGCGGGCAACAGCCTTTTGCCATCGTTGGATGAGCCGGGTCTGTTCTACATCATCGAAAGCGCGCCGGTCGTCACCGGCGAGGAATTGGTGGATGCCCAGCCCAGTTTTGATCAGAACGGCGGGCCTGCGGTCAGCTTCCGGTTCAACACCACGGGTGCACGCCGCTTTGGCGATTACACCGCCGAAAACATAGGTCAACCCTTTGCCATCGTGCTGGATGACGAGGTGGTCAGCGCGCCCACGATCCAGAGCCATATTCCGGGCGGGTCGGGCATCATCACGGGCCGCTTCACGGTCGAGGAATCCACCAACCTTGCCATCCTGCTGCGCGCGGGCGCCCTGCCTGCGGAGCTGACCTTCCTCGAAGAGCGCACCATCGGCCCCGAACTGGGGCAGGACAGCATCGATGCGGGCAAGATTGCCACGATGGTGGCCTTCGGTGCGGTTCTGGTCTTCATGGCGCTGAGCTATGGCCTCTTTGGTTTGTTCGCCAATGTCGCGTTGGTCATCAACATCGGGCTGATCTTTGGCCTTTTGTCCCTGATCGGGGCCACGCTGACCCTGCCGGGGATCGCGGGGATCGTGTTGACCGTGGGCATGGCGGTGGACGCCAACGTGCTGGTCTTTGAACGTATCCGCGAAGAGTTGAAAAGCGCGCGCGGCCCTGCGCGGGCCATCGAGCTTGGCTATGAAAAGGCGTTGTCGGCCATTCTGGACGCCAACATCACCACCTTCATCACCGCCGTGATCCTCTTTGCCATGGGGTCCGGGCCGGTGCGCGGTTTCGCGATCACGCTGGGGCTGGGTATCCTGACGTCCGTGTTCACGGCCATCTTCGTCACCCGGCTGATGGTGGTGCTGTGGTTCGAACGCCGCCGCCCCAAGACGATCGAGGTGTGAGGATGACGTTCGCAAAGCGCCAGCGCCATGCCCGACCTCGGGAGGTCATCACCACGCCAGCCCTGCGGGCAGCACATCAAAGCAGCCACGGCACACGTGCTGCGCATGACAACAACACATGCCCTCCCGGGGGGGAGGTCGGGCATGGCGCTGGCGCGCCGGGCCTGACAGCAGACGTTTCGCCAAGAAAGGCAACACCATGCGCCTGAAACTGGTCAAGCAAGACACGAATTTCGATTTTTTCAGCCGCTGGAAACTGTGGTTGGGCATTTCGGCGCTGATGATGGTGGTGGGATTTGCCTCTTTCGCCATTCAGGGCCTGAATTTCGGCATCGATTTCCGGGGCGGCACGACCATCCGCACCGAAAGCGCGCAGCCCGTGGACATTGGCGTCTACCGTGCATCCCTCGAAACGCTGGAACTGGGCGACATTTCGATCACCGAGGTGTTCGATCCCACGTTTGATGCTGATCAGAACGTGGCGATGATCCGCATTCAGGCGCAGGACGGGCAGGAGGCGGTGACCGCAGACACCACCAACGCGGTGCAAGCGGCCATGCGCGCCGCGGTACCGGATATCAAGTTCGTGTCGGTGGAATCCGTAGGCCCCAAAGTGTCAGGCGAATTGATCCAGACGGCGGTGATCGCCGTGGTTCTCGCGATTGCGGCGGTCCTGATCTACATCTGGCTGCGCTTTGAATGGCAGTTTGCGCTGGGTGCCGTGGCGGCGCTTGTGCATGACGTGATCCTTACGATCGGCGTCTTTTCCGAACTGCAGATCCGCTTTGACCTGGCAATCATTGCGGCACTTCTGACCATCGTGGGCTATAGCCTCAACGATACCGTGGTCGTCTTTGACCGGGTGCGGGAGAACCTGCGCAAGTACAAGAAGAAGCCGCTGGCCGAGGTGCTTAACATCTCGATCAACGAAACCCTCAGCCGGACAGTCATGACATCGGTGACCACGCTGCTGGCGCTGATTTCGCTGTATGTACTGGGTGGCGATGTGATCCGGGGCTTTGTCTTTGCGATGATCTGGGGTGTGATCGTGGGCACCTATTCGTCTGTCTTCGTGGCCTCGGCGATCCTGCTCTACCTCGGTGTGAAACGCGACTGGTCCAAGCCGGACGCCTCCGCAGGCAACCAATACGCCAACATCGATGCCTGAGATCATCTCCGATGCCCTGTCCATACAGGGCATCGGACTGCTGATCTTTGCGGCCTTTCTGGCCGGGACCGTGCGCGGGTTTTCCGGTTTCGGCACCGCGATGATCTACCTGCCGATTGCAGCACAGGTGCTGCCGCCGCTCTGGGCGATCCTGAGCCTGACGGTGATGGACATCTTTGGCCCCATTCCCTTGCTCCGGCGCACCTCGCGCGACGCACAATGGCGCGAACTGGGGCTGTTGCTGGTGGGGGCGACCCTTTTGTTGCCTGTGGGCCTGATGTTTCTGTCGATCATCAGCCCCGACACCTACCGCTATTTCATCTCGGGATTTGCGATGGCACTGGTCGTCCTGCTGATGCTGGGGGTGCGTTACAGCGGACGCCTGGCCGGGCCCGCGGTTTTGGGCGTGGGCGGTCTTGCCGGGTTTTCGGGGGGGCTGTCGGGCATACCCGGCCCGCCTGTGGTGCTCTTTTACATGGCCAGCCCCCATGCGGTGCAGGTGGTGCGGGCCAACACATTTCTGTTCCTGTTCTTCTGGGAATTCCTGTTGATTGGCGTTGTGGGTCTGCGCGGGGACTTGGCGCTGACGCCTTTGGCGATTGGTCTGGTGCTGGCGGTGCCCAACGGGTTGGGCAATATGCTGGGGGCAGCGGTTTTCAAACCCGAACGCGAACGGCTATACAGGGCCATGGCCTATGTCATCGTGGTGGTCGCCGCGCTGACCGGGTTGCCGATCTGGGATTGATGCCATGCGCCTGAACGAAGTGACATACACCGATGCCAAGCCCGTCGAAGGCTATGGCCCCGGCTTTTTCCGCATCGGTGGTACGGTGATCGAAGGCCCCGCGCTGACCGGCCCCACCGGCACCGGCCCCTGGGGCGGCTACGAGGATGCGGAGGCCCTCTTGGCGCTGGCGGGCCAGATCGATGTGCTGTTCCTTGGGACGGGCGCAGACATCGCCCATATCCCCGCCGATCTGCGCCAAACGTTGGAAGAGGCCGGGATGGGCGTCGAGGCGATGGCCTCACCCGCCGCGGCGCGCACCTACAACGTGTTGCTGAGCGAAGGGCGTCGCATCGCGCTTGCCATGCTGCCCGTGTGATCCAGACACCATGACGCTGCACGTTTCAGACCTGACAGTGGCGCGCGGCGGTGTGCCGATCCTTGCGGGGGTATCCTTTGACATTGCGGCGGGGCAGGCGCTGATCCTGCGCGGCCCGAACGGATCGGGCAAGACGACGCTGTTGCGGACCGTGGCCGGGCTTCAGCCGCAGCTGTCGGGCGACATCACCGGGGCCGAGGACCGCATCGCCTATGCGGCCCATTCCGACGGGCTGAAGGCGATGCTGAGCGTGACCGAGAACCTGATGTTCTGGGCGCGTGTCTTTGGCCAATCGGACATCACGGGCGCATTGGACGCCTTCGATTTGCAAACCTTGCAGGACCGTTTGGCCGGAACCCTGTCCGCCGGACAAAAGCGCCGCCTCGGGCTGGCGCGTCTGTTGGTGACGGGGCGACCCGTCTGGGTGCTGGACGAACCCACTGTGTCTCTGGATGCGGCGTCGGTGGCCCTTTTTGCCGATGCGGTGCGCAGCCATTTGCGGCAGGGGGGCATGGCCCTGATCGCCACGCATATCGATCTAGGGCTGGAAGAGGCGCAGGTGCTGGACGTGGCCCCTTTGCGGGCCAAGCCCGATGCACTGCTCGGCGCGAGTGACGAGGCCTTCCTATGACCGCGTTGCTGATCCGGGACCTGAAACTGGCCTTCCGCGCCGGTGGCGGCTTTGGCCTGGGGCTCGCGTTTTTCCTGATTGTCGTGGTGCTGGTGCCGTTCAGCGTGGGACCCCAAGCGGACCTGTTGTCGCGCATCGCGCCGGGGGTCCTGTGGCTGGGCGCGCTCTTGGCGTGCCTGTTGTCGCTGGACCGTCTGCTGGCGCTGGATTGGGAGGACGGATCGCTGGACCTGCTGGCCACTGCACCCCTGCCGCTGGAGGCCGCGCTGAGCGTCAAGGCGCTGGCCCATTGGATCACCACGGGCCTGCCGCTTGTTCTGGCCGCCCCGGTTTTGGGCATCCTGCTGAACTTGCCCGCGCAGGGTTTCGCCGGGCTGGTGGTGTCTCTGGCACTCGGCACGCCTGCGCTGTCGGTGATCGGAACCTTTGGCGCGGCACTGACCGTGGGGATCAAGCGCGGCGGTTTGCTGATGTCGCTGCTGGTGCTGCCGCTCTACGTGCCGACGCTGATCTTCGGAGCCGAGGCCGCGCGGCGCAGCGCCATGGGTATGGACGCCAGCACAGCCCTTTTGATGCTGGCGGGGATCACGGCGGGGGTGCTGGCCCTGATGCCCTTTGCCAGTGCGGCGGTGTTGCGGGTGAACTTGCGGTGATCGGATGCCGATTGCCATTGAGGACCGCGCCACAACATATTAGATAATTCGCATGTCACTTTGGACCTATGCAAATCCGGTCAAGTTTCTGGCCTTCAGCGAACGGGTGATGCCCGCGCTTTGGGTGCTGTCGGGCATCTGCCTGGTGGTGGGGCTTGGCTGGGGCTTTTTCGCCACGCCGGATGATTTCCGGCAGGGATCAACCGTCAAGATCATCTATCTGCACGTGCCATCCGCGCTGATGGCCATCAACGCATGGTTCATGATGCTCGTGGCCTCGCTGATCTGGCTGATCCGGCGGCACCACGTCAGCGCGCTGGCGGCCAAGGCCGCGGCCCCCGTGGGCGTGGTCATGACTTTGATTGCCCTGTTCACGGGCGCGATCTGGGGCCAGCCGATGTGGGGCACCTGGTGGGCGTGGGATCCGCGCTTGACGTCTTTCCTGATCCTGTTCCTGTTCTACCTTGGCTACATGGCCCTTTGGGCCGCGATCGAGGACCCGGATACGGCCGCTGACCTCACCTCGGTGCTGTGCCTTGTAGGGTCGGTCTTTGCCATACTGTCGCGCTATGCGGTGAACTTCTGGAACCAGGGGCTGCATCAGGGCGCGTCGCTGTCGCTGGACAAGGAAAAGAACGTCGCGGACGTGTTCTATCAACCGCTCCTGGTCAGCATCGCGGGCTTTGTCCTGCTTTTCCTGGCGCTGGTGCTCTACCGTACGGGTACCGAAATCCGGCTTCGTCGCAGCCGCGCGATCCTTGCCCGCGAAGGGGTGCGCGCATGATGCCTGATCTGGGAAAATACGCCGAAGCCGTTCTGTCAGCCTATGCCGTGTCACTGGTGCTTCTGGCGGTGCTGATCATCGGCACGCTGGTGCAGGGACGCCGCGCGCGGGCCGAGATGAAGAAGATCGAAGCAGGGGCAGGGCGCAAGGATGGCTAAAATCTCGCCGCTGATGCTGGCACCACCTCTGATCTTTGCGGGCTTCGTGATCTTTGCCGCCGTGGGCATGTTCCGCGACGATCCCGACGCGCTGCCCTCCACTCTGGTGGGCCAAAAGGCCCCGCCGCTGACCGAGGCCGCGCTTGAAGGCTTTGCCCCCGTTGCACCCGGCGATCTCGCGCGGGGCGAGGTGACGTTGGTCAACTTCTGGGCCAGCTGGTGTCCTCCCTGCCGGGCAGAGCATCCCAACCTGCTGGAAATGCAGGCCGACGGCTTGCACATCATCGGGGTGAATTTCAAGGACACTGCGGGCAATGCCGCCAAGTACCTGACCGAGGATGGAAACCCATTTGCAGGCGTCGCCTTTGATCCCGCAGGCCGCACGGCGATCGACTGGGGCGTGACCGCGCCGCCCGAAACCTTCATTCTGGACGGGGACGGCACTGTGCTCTTTCGCTTTGCCGGGCCGCTGGTTGGGTCGGACTACGAACAGCGTTTCGTGCCTGCGCTTGAACGTGCGATGGCGGGCGGTTCCGAATAGATCGGCCAGCAAATGCATTTCGGCATGATGCCTGCCCAACACGCCACTGCTGTCGTTTGATTTCCCGCCGCTTGCCGTAAGGTGCCAAATGTCCCAGGCTCCCGTCCCGGAGCCTGATTGGATCGGAAATGTCAGTGACAACCCGGCAGGCCGCGGAACGAGATCGCCAAGACCGGGATGGTCTGTTCGACGTGTATTTTGCCTTTGGAAAAATAGAACCAGACCCCGGAAATGCGGGATCGTTTTTGGGGCCGGATACAAGAGGACAACGCTTAAGCCATATGCTTCGTCACGGAAAACGATCAGGGCGACATTGTTGGTTTCGTTCACTTTCGATCATGCGAACGCCCGATGCCCGGGACCATAGGTGCCGATGCCGACGATATGTACGTGGCGTCCTGTGCGCGGAGAGGCTGTGTGGAAACTATCCGAGTTTGGGGATAGTCCCGCTTTCGCGGAGTGCGGTCCATCCGCGCCTCCGGCCCCAACACGATGTCGCCATATCCAAGCGTGGTATAAGTCACTGTTGCGAAGTAAAAGCTTGTCACCAGGTCAGGTAAACCGGTGATCAGCGAAAAGACCAAAGACCATGTCCAAACCTGCAGCGTATGCGCTAAAACGTGCACGAAAATGCTGAATGAGAGCAATGCCACAACTCGGAAGCGCGGCCACCTTTTTTTGCTCCAAACAGACCTGCGATCCTTGGGAAATGAGGAATGCTTAGCGCAATGGCACCAGCATGAACCAGCGCGCTGAACGTCAGCAACCCGGTTCCGAGAAGTATTTGTTGGACGGCACCCATAGCGCGTTCCTTGGTTTGTGTCTAAGACTTGATCAATAGAGGTAGAGACACAGACGAAATCGAGGGGCAAATATTATGGCGCAAAACAGAGTTTTGGGGGTCTTGATTTTGATCGGTGTAGTGGCAAGCACCAGCGCTGTTGCGCAAGAGGCGACACCACGCCCGGCTAAAGTGGCGACTGTGACGGCTTCAGATACCGTTATTTCGCGCAAATACCCAGCTGTCGTTCTGCCATCTCAAGAGATTGAGCTGTCCTTCAAGGTCTCAGGACAAATCATTGATCTGCCTATTCGCGCGGCATCAAATGTCAGCGCGGGTGATACAATCGCCCAGTTGGATACGCGGGACTTTGAAAACCAGATATCTCAGCTCCAAAGCAGTCGTGATCAGGCAACGGCTCAACTAGAGGCTTTGAGAGCAGGTGCACGGGCAGAAGAAATTTCTGCGCTGGAAGCGGCGGTCGCATCAGCCCAGGCGCAGGTTGAGCAGACATCGGAGGCGCTGACCAGGGCTGAAACGTTGCTGGAACGCGGCGTGGCGACGCGCGCGCAGGTCGAGGGCGCGCAGGCAGAGGCGCGGGTCGCACAAGCGAACTTGCGTGCGCAACAAGAGCAGTTGCGGATTGGCGAGATCGGCGGGCGACCTGAAGAGATTGCAGGTGCAGAGGCCGTTTTGCGCGGCATTGACGCCCAAATCAAAGTTGCCCGGGATAACCTGTCAGATGCCACGCTGACCGCCCCTTTTGATGGCATCATTGCGCGCCGAGATATTGAAAATTTCGCAAACGTCACTGCGGGGCAAAGCATCGCCCTGCTTCAGCGGTTAGAAGTCGTACACCTCGCTTTCGACATTCCAAGCATTGATGTCACTGAACTTACCCGAAATGGCCCCGACGGGATTACCAACACTGCCACTTTCAATTCCTTGCCCGGTCAAGAGTTTGAGACGGAAATCGTCGAATTTTCTGTGCAAGCTGATAGCGCCACCCAAACCTACCGTGGGCGCGTTTCTGTAACCGTCCCGGAAGATGCGGTTATCCTTCCCGGCATGGTGGCCAGCGTGATTTCTTCTACACAAGGATCAGCCGCTCAAGTCAGCGCGCCCCTGTCTGCCATTGCTGCCGGACCGGATGGGTCGCCCTTTGTCTGGCTTGTCGCGAAAGATGGCAAAGTTTCCGCGCAAGAGGTCTCATTGGGCGAGGCCGCAGGCGATAGCGTCGTAATCCGCGAAGGCCTTGTTGGTGGCGAGACAATCGTGTCGGCAGGCGTCAGCGAGATCATCGACGGGATGACCATCCGCCCGATCACGCGCGTGGGGAACTGATCAGATGGATTTGGCCCGGTTCGCGCTGGAAAAGCGCCTGATCTCTGCCGTTGCGACTGTTTTAATCCTTTTTGCAGGGTATTTTGCCTACACTGCTCTTCCTCGTTTTGAAGACCCTGAATTTGTCATCCGGCAGGCGCAGATTCTAACGCCGTATCCCGGTGCCTCTGCCGAGGAAGTCGCCGAGGAAGTGACCGAAGTTGTGGAGAACGCGCTGCAGCAATTGCAGGGCATTGATGAAGTCCGTTCTGTGTCTTCGCCGGGCCTCAGCACCGTAACCGTCGAATTCACGATTGCCGCAACGCCCGGCTACAGCGAGCTTGACCAAACCTTCTCAAAGATGCGCGCCAAGATTTCGGATTCGCAATCGCAACTGCCGCCGAATGCGCTTTCTTCACAAGTTTACGACGATTTTGGCGATGTCTATGCCCAGTATTACGCGATCACGGGCGAAGGTTTCACGATCACTGATCTCTATGAATACGCCAAAGACTTGCAGCGCGAATTGGTCACGGTGGATGGCGTCTCAAAGGCTGTTTTGAATGGCGTGCAGGAAGAAGTCATCTATGTCGAATATGCGCCTGCACGGCTGACTGAACTTGGCCTGTCACCAGGGCAAATTCAGCAACTGCTTGAGGGACAGAACCTTGTCACACCCGCAGGGTCGATCAAGGCGGGCCTTTCGCGTCTTTCGGTACGGCCAGAAAGTGCAGTGGGATCGATTGATGCAATCCAGAACCTTCTGATTACAAACGCACAGAGCGGCACATCGTTCCGTCTGGGAGACATTGCAACAGTGTCGCGCGGGCTGAAAGAGCCTGCAAGTTCTCTGTTGTTTCGCAATGGTGAACCAGCCATTGGTTTGGGTATTTCGAACACGCGCGGCGGTAATGTCGTGAACATGAGCAACGCCGTCAAAGACCGGATTGCCGAGTTGTTTGATGAACGCCCGATTGGCATCAAGGTTTTGCCAATCTCGGATCAGGGCGCTGCGGTCAAATCATCCGTTGATGATTTCGTGGTCAATGTTGCGCTGGCATTGGCCATCGTGGTTGGCACATTGCTGATCTTTATGGGGCTGCGCTCTGGCATTCTGATGGGTGGCATTTTGCTTGTGACCATCGCAGGCACTCTTTTTGGGATGTACCTTTATGGTCTCGACATGCAGCGCATCTCGCTGGGTGCGTTGATCATCGCTTTGGGCATGTTGGTGGACAACGCTATTGTAGTTGTCGAAGGCACGCTGGTGCGCGTGCAACGCGGGGAAGATGCGGCAAAGGCATCGCGTGCCATCGTCAAGCAAACCATGTGGCCATTGCTGGGTGGCACAGTTGTGGGCATCCTTGCGTTCTCTCCCATCGGATTTTCGCCTGACAACACCGGTGAATATGCGGGTAGCCTGTTTTGGACCATCGGTATTGCCTTGTTGGTTTCATGGCTCGTGGCGATCTGGCTCACACCATATTATTGCACCGTGTTGCTGAAGCAGGGCAAAGCAGATGCTCAGCCCAAAGAGAACGCTATCCTAAAAGCCTACCGCGGGTTTCTGGCGCTTGCGATCAAGGTGCGCTGGATCACCATCGGCATCACCGTGGCGCTGTTTGTGTCGGCCATTGCAATGTTCAGTGCCGTACCGGCGGGGTTCTTTCCATCGTCCACACGCGATCAGTTCGTGATCGACTATTTCCTGCCGCAAGGTGCCGACATTGCGAACACCCAAGCTGATTTGACCGAAATCGCCGAATACGCGCGCGGGCTAGAGGGCGTGACTGGGACCAACACAGTCGTGGGGGGCGGACATCTGCGCTTTATGCTGATCTATGAAGCAGAGGGCGGAAACGCAGCCTATGGTCAGATCCTTGTAGATGTCGAGGACTACTCCGTCATAGATGGGCTGCGCACCGATTTGCAGGCTCATATTGATGCGACATATCCCGAGTCCAACACGAAGGTCTGGAAGTTCGTTTTGGGTCCGAGTGGGGGTTCCAAAGTTGAGGCACGGTTCTTTGGGCCAGAGCCGGCCGTCTTGCGCGATCTTGCCGCTCAGGCGAAAACCATCATGTCGCAAGCCGGTGCCGTAGCCGTCAAAGACGACTGGCGCGAACAGGTGCAGGTTGTTCGTCCCGTCATTGATATTGAAAACGCGCGGCGATTGGGCCTGACCCAGGGCGAGATTTCCAATGCGATCTACAGCCATCTGACGGGCACAACCCTTGGTGTCTACCGCGAACGCGATGAATTGCGAAACGTGGTCATGCGCCCTGTTGAAGATGCGCGTAACGATATCGGACAGTTGCGCGATATACAGGTCTTCAGCGCGGCTATTGGCGGATATATCCCGATCAGCCAGGTTGTAGACCGCTTTGATATTGTGTTTGAGGCAGGCAACCTGCGCCGCATTGACCGGGCTTTGGCGATCACTGCGCAATCCGACAATGCGCCTGGTGTGCTGTCTGGTGATCTCTTTGAGGCCGTGAAAGACCCCATCGAAGCCATTGCTCTGCCTCCCGGTTACAGCATGGAATGGAAGGGTGAGTTTGGCAGCTCTCAGGAGGCCAACGCAGGCCTTGCTTCAACGATGCCCATCGGATTTGGCGCAATGTTCATCGTGGTCCTGTTCCTGTTTAATGCTTGGCGGCAAACAATCATCATCTGGTTGGCCGTACCGCTTGCGCTGATTGGGGTGATCTATGGTCTTGCTGGCACGCAAACTCCGCTGGAGTTCATGGCAATCCTCGGCATCTTGTCGCTGACGGGCATGTTGATCAAAAATGCGATTGTTCTGATAGATGAGACGGACACGCAAATAGCGGATGGCAAGGCGCGTATGGCTGCCGTCATAGATGCGGCTGTCAGCCGTGTCCGGCCCGTATCTTTGGGCGTCTTGACCACTGTGCTGGGTGTTGTGCCGCTGCTGTGGGATCCGTTCTTCAAATCCCTTGCGGTGGTGATCATATGCGGACTTAGCTTTGCGACCATTCTGACCCTGATTGTCGTTCCCGCGCTCTACGCGATTTTCTTCCGTGTGCGCCCAGAGGAAACTGTCGAAGGCTGACGAATAGATCTGCGCATATGGTGGGCGCAGTTGCAAAAACATCTGCGTCAACGTGCCAAAAGGAAACATCTGTACCAGACATCATTGTCCCGGTCTTGATCTCTGTCACATTGGGCTTTGTGGTGTTTTGTGCGACCATTGGGCTGAATGCACAGATTGCGGACCTGTTCAAAGGGGGGCGTTTACTTGTGCTCCTTCTCGGGCTGGCCCTTGCCTTTATGGTTCTGCAAAATGTTGTGGGGCTGCTGGGGGTCACCCTGTTTGGTTTGCCCTCCGCCACATCCGTCCTGGTGGGGTCTGCGTCTCTGATCGGTGGGCACGGCACGGCGATTGCATGGCTGCGAGCGCCCGCGGCGAGAAACCCGAATTTCCAGGATGGGCTTAAACCGATCGTTTGCTGCATTGATGAGACAAAGAGTGATCGCCAGACCGCGGGTCAGAGCAGGCGATCGCCCGGCGCGCTTTGCGCTTGGTCCGGGCGACGCGGGTGGCCACGCTCTGCCTTTGGCCGAGAGCGGCCACCAATATTGGAACGAAAAGGGGCCGGAAGGCCCCTTCAATCTCAATTGCAAAAGGCGCGCAAAATCAGGCCGCCGCGGCCAGATTGCGCAGCACGTAGTGCAGAACGCCGCCGTGTTCGATGTATTCGATCTCGATCGCGGTATCGATCCGGCACTTGAGCATGATGTTCTTGGTCGTGCCATCCGCCATGGTGATGGTGCAGGGCACCTCTTGCAGTGGTTGGATCGTGTCGAGGCCCGAGATGGACACCTGTTCCTCACCCGTCAGGCCCAACGACGCGCGGGTATCGCCGCCGGTGAATTCAAACGGGATCACGCCCATGCCCACGAGGTTCGAGCGATGAATACGCTCGAAGCTTTCGGCGATCACGGCCTTGACGCCCAGAAGCGCCGTACCCTTGGCCGCCCAGTCGCGGCTGGAGCCTGCGCCGTATTGTTCGCCGCCAAAAACGACCAGCGGCGTGCCCTGTTCCTGATAGGCCATGGCCGCATCAAAGATCGAGGTCTGTGCGCCATCTGGACCCTTGGTATAGCCGCCTTCGACGCCCTCCAGCATTTCGTTCTTGATGCGGATGTTGGCGAAGGTGCCGCGCATCATCACCTCGTGGTTGCCCCGGCGCGAGCCGTATGAGTTGAACTCACGCGGTGCGACCTGACGGTCGATCAAGTATTGGCCAGCGGGCGTGTCGGGCTTGAACGATCCCGCGGGCGAGATGTGGTCGGTGGTGATCATGTCCCCCAAAAGGGCCAGCACCCGCGCGCCTTCGATGTTCGAAATGGTGCCGGGTTCCGCCCCCATGCCCTGAAAGTAGGGCGGGTTCTGCACGTAGGTCGACGCGGCGGGCCAGTCGTAGGTCAGCGCATCGGTGGTTTCCACGCCCTGCCACTTGTCGTCGCCCTTGAAGACGTCGGCATATTTCGTCTGGAACGCTTCGCGGGTCACGGTGGCTTCGACCAGTTCGGCAACCTCCTGGCTGGTGGGCCAGATGTCCTTGAGGAAGACGTCGTTGCCATCCTTGTCCTGACCCAGCGGTTCGGTGGTCAGGTCGATGTCCAGCGTACCGGCCAGCGCATAGGCCACCACCAGCGGTGGCGATGCGAGGTAGTTGGCACGCACATCGGGCGAAATCCGCCCTTCGAAGTTGCGGTTGCCGGACAGCACGGAGGTTGCCACCAGATCGCCTTCGGCAATCGCGTCGCTCAGTTCCTTCTGGATCGGGCCGGAGTTGCCGATGCAGGTGGTGCAGCCGTAGCCCACGAGGTTGAAGCCGATCTTGTCGAGGTCTTCCTGAAGGCCTGCGGCCTCAAGATAGGCCGAAACGACCTGGCTGCCGGGGGCAAGCGAAGTCTTGACCCAAGGCTTGCGGTTCAGACCCAGCGCGGCGGCCTTGCGCGCCACAAGGCCCGCACCGATCATCACGTAGGGGTTGGATGTGTTGGTGCAGGACGTGATCGAGGCGATCACGACCTTGCCGCTTTCCATGGTGTAATCTTCGCCCGCAACGGGGACTTCCTTGCCCATGGGGCGCTTGAAGGTTTCCGCCATTTCGCGGGCGAAGGCGGCCTTGGCGTTGTCCAGCGCGACATAGTCCTGCGGACGCTTGGGACCCGAGATCGCAGGCACGATGGTCTTCATGTCGAGGTGCAGCGTGTCGGTGTAGATGGGCGCGTAATCGTCACCGCGCCAGAACCCGTTTTCCTTGGCATAGGTTTCGACCAGCGCGATGCGATCCTCGTCCCGGCCGGTGTTGCGCAGGTACCGCAGGGTTTCGCCGTCGATGGGGAAGAAGCCGCAGGTGGCACCGTATTCGGGGGCCATGTTGGCGATGGTCGCGCGGTCAGCCAGCGGCAGGGTATCAAGACCCGCGCCGTAGAATTCGACGAACTTGCCCACAACGCCCTTGGCGCGCAGCATTTCGACCACTTTCAGAACCAGATCGGTGCCGGTGGTGCCTTCCATCATCTTGCCTGTCAGCTCGAACCCGATGACCTCGGGGATCAGCATCGAAATGGGCTGACCCAGCATGGCCGCCTCTGCCTCGATGCCACCCACGCCCCAGCCCAGAACGGCCGCGCCGTTGACCATGGTGGTGTGGCTGTCGGTGCCCACCAACGTGTCGGGGTATGCCACCTGATCGCCATTCTGGTCCGCATCGGTCCAGACCGTCTGCGCCAGGTATTCCAGGTTCACCTGGTGGCAGATGCCGGTGCCGGGGGGGACGACGCGGAAGTTGTTAAAAGCGTTCTGACCCCATTTGAGGAAGGTATAACGCTCCATGTTGCGTTCATATTCGCGGTCCACGTTCATCTGGAAGGCGCGCGGATTGCCGAATTCGTCGATCATCACCGAGTGGTCGATGACCAGATCGACGGGGTTCAGCGGGTTGATCTGTTCGGCGTCGCCGCCGAGGCTGACAATGGCATCGCGCATCGCGGCCAGATCAACGACCGCAGGCACGCCGGTGAAGTCCTGCAACAGAACGCGCGCAGGGCGATACGCGATCTCGCGCGGGTTCTTGCCGCCCTTGCTGGCCCAGTCGGCGAATGCCTTGATGTCCTCCACCGTGACGGTCTTGCCGTCCTCGAACCGCAGCATGTTTTCCAGCACCACTTTCAGCGCGGCGGGCAACTTGGAAAAATCGCCAAGGCCCGCGTCCGTCGCGGCAGGGATGGAATAGTAGGCGACGGATTGATCGCCGACGGTCAGTGTTTTGCGGGTCTTGGCGGAATCATGGCCGACTGTAATGGGCATGGGGGGCTCCTTGATCTGGGATACGCAACATGAGGAATTGCGCCATCCCATGCACCTTTCAGCCCTTCGGATCAACCGCTAAACGGGCTCTGCGACACTTTTGTATACCGTTGTGTACCGAAATTTGCATGCAATCGCGTGATCGAACATGTCAGTTGTTTCAACAAACCTTGATTGGTCATTCCGGGGCTGCGTATCTATGTGTGGACATGACGGAAACACTGACCCGGGGTTGACCATCCATGAAACGCCTGCTCCCTCTTCTGATCGCCGCGCTTGCGGCATGGTCCGCGCCGGTTGCTGCCGACCAGCCTGTGGTTGTTGAACTGTTCACATCTCAGGGCTGTTCGTCCTGTCCGCCAGCGGACAAGATTCTGCACGATCTGGCGGATCGGGACGACGTGATCGCCTTGGCCTTGCACGTGGACTATTGGGACTACATCGGGTGGAAAGATGAATTTGCGGACCCGGCCCATGCGGAACGCCAGCGCGGTTATGCGATCGAGGCGGGGCGGCGCTCGGTTTACACGCCGCAGATGATCGTGAACGGGCAGACCGATATCGTGGGCGCGCGGCCCATGGACCTTGCCGAAGCGATTGCGGTGCATGCGGGGGATCCGCAGCGTGTGACCCTGAACGTGACGCGGCAGGGCAACGATGTGCAGATCGCCGCGGTTGCCACAGGCATCGATGGGCCGTTGATCGTATACATGCTTCGCTATACGCCGATGCGCACGTCCCGCATCACCCGGGGCGAAAATGCCGGTCACACGCTGTCATATGCCAATGTCACCGAAGACTGGAAAATTCTGACCGAATGGGATGGCGCGACACCCCTGAACCTCGCGGCCGAAGCGGCTGGCGAAAATCCGGTGGTGGTGCTGGTGCAACAGGATCTCCACGGCCCGATCGTGGCGGCCGCGCGCCTGCGCTGAGGCGCGCTCTCAGGTGTCGCCGGGCCGCCAGCGGCGGTGCACCCAGAACCATTGACCGGGATCGTCCTTGATGCGCGCGGCAAGGCTGTCGTTCAGGGCTTGGGTCATTGTGACCGCATCGCTGTGCGGCACCGGCGCTTCCAGCACCGTTTCAAAGGACAGGCCATCAGGTTGGCGAATGCCGTAGAACGGGATCAGTTGCGCATCGAACCGCAAGGCGAGCTCCGCGGCCGACAGCGCAGTGCGCGCGGGCTGACCCATGAAGTCCAGAACCGTGCCTTCGAACACATGTTGATCGAAGAGCAGCACCAATTGCCCACCGCCGCGCAGGTGCCGCACGAAACCCGATGTGCCGCGCCGCCCCTGAGGAAAGACGGGGCCACCAAAGGCCTGCATCGTCTTGACGTAATGGGCGTTGAAATAGGGGTTGGCCATGTCACGGTAGAGCCCGCCAACGCTGAATCCTTGCGCCACGAGGGCGGCGCGCGTTGCCTCGTAATTTCCGAAATGGCCTGTGACCAGAATGACCGGGCGATCGGCGGCGTCAGCAGCGCGCAGGGCTTCGACGCCGGGCCCGGTCAGGTCCTGATCTTCCATCCGGTCGAGCAGTTCGGCGGAGGAATAGTTTTCGATGATGGTGCGCCCGGCGTTGTTCAGGCAGGACGATGCGATGGCCCGGCGCTCTGTGTCGGACATGTCGGGGTGGATCATCGCCAGATTGCGCAGGGCACGGCGGCGGTATCCGGCCAAAGGCCCGACCACGCGTTCAACCATCGCACCCACCAGCGCCACGCGCGTGGCATAGGGCAGGGCAAGGGCCACGCTGATCAGCCCACGGATCAGGGCGTTCGACACGAAGTGTCCGGCCTTTTCGCGCAGGGGCATATCACTGGTGTCGGGTCGGGCCATGGCGGTTCGCTGTCTGGCAGGGGCTGCGGCCTCAGGCCGCGCGGGTTTCGCGGTGCCAGACATATAGGCCCGCCCCTCCGATCACAAGCGCGCCCACCACGGTCCAAAGATCAGGGAATTCGGCAAAAAGAACGATGCCGAGGATCACGGAGGCCACCAGCCCGGTGTAGTTGAAGGGCGCCAGTAACCCTGCCTCGGCCATAGACAGCGCCCGGATCAGCATCAGCTGCCCTGCCGTGCCAAAGAGCGCGATCATGACCATGAGCGTGATGGCAGGTGCGGTGAGCGGAACCCAGTGAAAGGGTACAATTGCAGTAATCACAATGGAGCCGACCAGCCCGGTGTAGAACAGCGACGTCCATGGATCTTCGTCCGGACCAAGGCGGCGGGTGATCAGGGTATAGCTGGCAAAGCAAAGGGCCGCGACCAGCGGCAGCAGGGCGGCTGGGGCAAAAACCTCTGATCCGGGCCGGATCACGATCAGCGCGCCGACGAGTGCGGCACCGATGGCAAAGATGCGCCGCGGCCCCAGGGCCTCACCCAGAAACAGTGCGCCACCCAGCGTGATGAGCAGCGGGTTCATGCTCATCACAGCCGTGGCTTCCGCGAGTCCAATCCGGCCAAGCGCCTGAAAGAAAAAGAAAGTGGCCATCATCAACAGAAGCGACCGTGCGATTTGCAGCTTGGGATAGCGCGTGCTGGCCACATGGGTCAGGCGCGGTGCCACAAGGACCAGCACGACGATCATCTGCCCGCCATAGCGCGCCCAGAGGGCCGGGACGGGGCCGGTGATCGGACTGATCGCCTTGACCGAGGCGTCCATGCCGCTAAAGCACAGGATCGCGGCAATGGTCAGCAAGATGGCCTTGCGCGTGCTGGCGGCGGGATCGGATGTCATGCCTTGGGCATTAGTCTGCACAGGCAGGGGTGTCCAGAGTGCGCCTAGTCGTCCTCGGGATCGACCGGCGCCACAAGCATCAGATCGCCGCGCGTTTCCATTTCGCGGATCGCGGCAACGACGGTGGCCATCGCGGCCTCTGCATCGGCGGGTTTGGGCGTTTCGGCCTCGGCCATGTCCTCGCGCATTTGATCGGCCATGCGACCCGACATGTTTTCGAGGATGAAATCGGCCGTGGCCTGCATGCCCTGCGCCTCGGACGCGGCCATGGCCACCAACAGCACCCCGCCGTCCACCTCGCGCAGGACCCGAGGAATGTCGCGGGGCGCGATGCGTTCCGGAATATTGGCAAAGGTAAAGATCGCCTTGCGCACGGCATTGGCAAATCCCTGATCGGTTTCGTCCAGACCGGCCAGCATGTCGTCACGGGTGATCGAGGTCGAGGAATTGAGGATCGCGCCCACACGTTCCACCGGATCGGCGTCAAAGGCCTTGATCGGGCGCGCATCCAGTTGGGTGGCCAGTGAAAGGCCAATCCGGCTTACCGCATCGGGGCTGACGGCCCCGGTCAGCGACACGGCGTAGGTGATCTGCCGCGCACGCGGGCCGGGCAGGCGGCCCAAGAGATCAGCGGCCTTGCCCACGTCCAGTTTCGACAGCATCACCGCCGACACCTCGATGCTTTCATGCTCCAGCACCGGCAACAGCTGTTCTGCCCCCATTTCCCGAATGCGTTTCCATGGATCGCCGGACTGCCGCACACCGGCCTCCTTGCGCAGCCGTTCGGCGGTGCGCGGAGAAATCTTGCCATCAAGCGCGTTGAGCGCCCCGGCAATACCGCCCGGAAAGCTGAGGCCGATGCGTTCAACCTCTTCCGCGAATTCCGACACCACGGCGGCAAGGGTTTCGCGGTCCACCACGCGCATCTCACCCATGGCGGTCGTCAGGTGCGCCTGCAGTTCCTCGGGCAGATCCTCAAGCGGGATATCCGCCCCTTCGTTCAGCAGCAGGCGCACGACAACAGCTGCCTTGGCGCGGCGGCTGAGGTTTGCGGGCGGATAGGCGGGGGGCTGTGCAGGCGCCGACAGGTCGGGAAGGGCGGTGGCCATCGGGGCCATTGTCACAAGATCGGTCATGGTCCTGCCTCAAAACGGGGGGTGTCCGTCTTGTGGCAGGAATTGGTGAACAAACCCTGAAATCAGGGCCGTTTTGGCAGGGGATCAATAGTTGTAGGTCGTGCCGCTTTCGATCGCCTTGCGCAGCGAGGTTTCGGCCCATGTGCCGGCACCGCCACGCGCCTGAATCTCGCGCAATTGTTCGATCGCGGCGAACTTGTAACCTGCGGCCACCATGCCCTGACCCATGTAGGACCGTGCAAGGATGTTGTCGGGGTTGGTGTCGATGGCGCGTTGGTAGAACACATTGGCCAGTTCAAGATCGCCCAACTTGCGGGCGGTAAAGCCGCGGTAGGTCAGAACCCGGTCGTCGGATTGATCAGACATCGCGTCCAGAACACCCTGTGCATCCGTGTAACGCCCGGCGTAGGCCAATTCGCGCACGGCGTCGTAAAGCTGATCGTCGTTCAGGCTGGATTTCTTGGGGCGCACACAGCGCTGTTTCGTTTCATCCCAGACGCGGACGCCGCGGCAATCCTTGATGGTTTGGGTGGGCTTGGGGGCGGTTTCATTGCCACCGCCTGCGGCCATTACGGGGACAGGCAGGGAAAGGGGCAGGGTCAAGGCAGCTGTCAGAACAAGGGTACGCATTTGGAACTCCGGGTTGGGACTTGGATGTTATATAAACGGATAACGGGTGGTGGCCGCAATTTATACGATCACGGTTTCGTGATCAGTTGGTAAGCTGACTGTAAGGAACCGCTTCGAACCTGCCTGGGTCGCGCATGGCTGTCTGAGTTTCCGCGATGAGCATGTGGTGATTGATGGTTGCTCTGCCCTCGCCCGTGTCCCTGCGGAAAGTATTCCAACGCAGCGCCAAGGCGAAATCACGCACAGCACGGCTGAAACGGCGCAGTGGCCCCGGCTGATCTGGTTGAAAACCTGTGATTTCTGTCAGGCCAGGGAATGACCAGCCTTGCAGAGACTGTATCAGGTGGCGACAGGCACGCGGGTGTTGGTGGTGCTGTCGAATGTCGAGCCTTCGGCACAGGACATGGCTTGATGCGATTTGCCCAAGCCGCAGCCTTCGGCAAGCGAAAATGCCGGGGCCAGCACCAATGCCAAAGCAAAGGCGACGGTCTTGATCTTCATCTCACGTCTCCTTTTTGCTTGGGTGACGTAAGGGTAGGGCAAAGCAGGCGGGCGCCCAAAGGAAATCGATGCCTGGCGCAAGGATCAGGCGTCAATCGCCGAAAACGCGGGCAAAAATCGTATCGACATGTTTGGTGTGATAGCCCAGATCGAATTTTTCCTTGATCTCTTCGGGGCTGAGCGCCGCAACCACGTCCGCGTCGGCCAGCAGTTCCTCTTTGAAGTCTGTGCGATGTTCCCAGACCTTCAGTGCATTGCGCTGCACATAGGTATAGGCATCCTCGCGGCTTACGCCGGCTTGCGTCAGGGCCAAAAGCACCCGCTGGCTCATCACCAGGCCGGGGAACTTGTTCATGTTCTCCAGCATGTTGTCGGGGAAGATCAGCATCTTGTCGATCACACCCGTCAGCCGCGCCAAGGCAAAATCAAGCGTCACGGTGGCATCGGGGCCGATCATCCGCTCGACGGAGCTGTGCGAGATATCGCGTTCATGCCAGAGCGCCACATTCTCCATCGCGGGGATCACCGCCATGCGCACCAGACGGGCCAGCCCGGTCAGGTTCTCGGTCAGCACCGGGTTTTTCTTGTGCGGCATCGCGCTTGAGCCTTTTTGCCCCATGGAAAAGAACTCGGCCCCCTCCAGCACTTCGGTGCGCTGCATGTGGCGGATTTCGATGGCGATGTTTTCCACGCTGCTGGCGATGACGCCCAGCGTTGCAAAGAAGGCGGCGTGGCGGTCGCGGGGGATAACCTGGGTGCTGATGGGTTCAGGCGTCAGGCCCAGTTTTTCGCACACGTGCTCTTCGACCTGCGGGTCGATGTTGGCGAATGTGCCCACGGCCCCGGAAATTGCGCCTGTTGCGACCTCGTCGCGGGCGGTGCGCATACGGGTCAGGTTGCGATCCATTTCCGCATAAAAGCGTGCAAACGTCAGGCCCATGGTGGTGGGTTCGGCGTGGATGCCGTGGCTGCGCCCGATGCGCACGGTGTCTTTATGTTCGATGGCGCGGCGCTTGAGGGCGGCGAGCAATCCTTCGAGGTCGGCAATCAGAATGTCGGCCGCGCGCACCAATTGCACGTTGAGGCAGGTGTCGAGCACATCCGAGGACGTCATGCCCTGATGCACGAAACGTGCCTCATCACTGCCCACGTGCTCGGCCAGATGGGTCAGAAAGGCGATGACGTCATGTTTTGTCACGGCCTCGATCTCGTCGATGCGGGCGACGTCGAATTCCACGTCCTTGGCCTTCCACACCGCTTCGGCGTTTTCACGGGGGATCACGCCCAGATCGGCCATCGCGTCACAGGCATGTGCCTCGATCTCGTACCAGATGCGGAACTTGGTTGCGGGTTCCCAGATGGCCACCATGTCAGGACGGGAATAACGAGGGATCATGGGCGCACCTTTTTGTGACTGTTCAGCAGATAGGGCGGCTCTTAGACTGCCTGCCCATGCGCAGCAACCATTTGAGACCGATATGAGACGCTTTGCCCTTGTTTTGGCGGTTTTGGCCCCCGGATGGGTCATGGCGGGCGACTGGATGGCCCTGCGGGGTGAGGCCATTCGCACGGCTCTTGAGGGGCGCACGCTGCACTATGGCACGGCCTGGCAGGATTTTCGGGCCTCGGGCCGCACCCTTTACAATGCGGGCCGCGACAGCTGGGGCTATTGGCGCGTCGAAGACGACAGCTATTGCAGCCAATGGCCGCCCTCGGACCTATGGGCCTGCTACGGTGTTGAAGTGCGGGGTGACAAGCTGCGCTTTGTGGGGCAAAGCCCGGGCGACATCACCGAGGGCACCTATGCCGACTAGAACACTGAATGATTTCGAAGGCGCGTGGACCCTGCGGCGCTTCATCACCCATGCCAGCGGGGCCGAGGCCGAGTTTCGCGGCACCGCCACATGGACGCCCGATGATCAAGGGCGCCTGCGGTGTTCCGAGGATGGGTTGCTGAAGGTCGGGCAGGGCGCGCCCGTCACGGCGCGCCAGACCTATCTGTGGGAAGACGGGCTGCGGGTGCATTTTTCCGATGGCCGGTTCTTTCACACCGTCCCGGCCAGCGGCGGAGACGCCAGCCACTGGTGCGATCCCGATCAATACGACGGGGCCTATGATTTCTCGGACTGGCCGAAATGGACAGTGACATGGCGCGTACTTGGGCCGCGCAAGGATTACACCATGCGCAGTGCCTACAGTCGGTAACGGCGCGCGCCGTCAGCGCCGCATCACATCCGCGTTCTGACAAAACCGCGGTGCCTGCGCGAGGGTTGTCGTACCGGCCTGCAACCGTGCGCAGCCTTGCTGATCGCTGCACTGGGCGCAGCGCATGACGATGGCGCGCAGATGCTGTCCGGCCAGTTCGTCGCCCGCAAGCGCATTCGCGGACAAGTCGACGTCGAGCCGTTTGGCCATGCCCATGGCCAGATCGGCGCTTTGGGCCAGACGTTTGAGAAATCCCATTGGTTTGCTCCTTTTGACGGGACCATCATGGCGCATCCTTGCCGGTGCTGGCGTTGATTTGGATCAAACTTGCCGACCCGTGCGCTTTGCACTTGCAGAATGATGTGCCGATTGGCAGAAACGCGGCCAACGAAAGACATTCAAAGGAGACCTGCACGTGGGATTGTCAATTGATAACAGGGTTCTGTCCGAGGTTCTTGGCGCGGATGAGGGATTCCAGGAAAAGGCCAAACAGGTGCTTATGGTGCTGGTCGGAATCATGGTTCTTGCAGTTGCAGCAAAGATCAGGATCCCTATGTGGCCGGTCCCCATCACGATGGGCACCTTCGCGGTTCTCAGCATTGGCGCGGCTTATGGTCCGCGTCTGGGTCTGGCCACGATCCTTGGCTACATGATCGTTGGCGCGCTGGGCTTTGACGTCTTTGCAGGCTCGTCGGCCGAGACCTTCGGCCTGGAGTACATGATGGGCGGCACCGGGGGCTATCTTGTTGGCTATGTGCTGGCCACGCTGGCGCTGGGCCTTCTGGCGCGGCGCGGCTGGGACCGGTCGGTGATGTGGATGGCGCTGGCGATGCTCATCGGCAATGCGCTGATTTATGTGCCGGGTCTGGCGTGGCTGGGTCAGCTGTACGGCTGGGACAAGCCTATTCTAGCGTGGGGTCTGACGCCCTTCCTTTTGGGTGATGCGCTCAAGCTGATGCTGGCGGCGGCGGTTCTGCCGCTGGCATGGAAACTGGTGGGCCGCGCGCGCGGCTGAACCATCTGCCACCTTGATCCCAAGGAGAGGCCGCGCTGTGCGCGGCCTCATTTCTTTTGTCAGGGGGCTCTGCCCCCGTCCTGCGGACTCCCCCGGAGTTTAATCGGCAAGATGAAGGGCGTCAGGTGGCCAGTTCGGTGATCACCTGCGACGACCGTTCAAGCGTGCGGTGCACCGGGCATCGGTCCGCTATCTCGCGCAGCCTGTCGCGTTGCGCCGTATCCAGATCGCCGGTCAGGGTAATGCGCCGTTTCCACGTGTCGATCTTGTCACCGGTGCCGGTTTCGGCGTCCTGTGCATGCACCTTGTCGTGGCTCACGTCGACGCTCACATGGGTCAGGGGCCAGCCCTTGCGCCGGGCGTACATGCGGATGGTCATCGACGTACACGCCCCCAGTCCCGCCGACAGGAACCCATAAGGTGACAGCCCGCGATTGGTGCCCCCGTAGGCCAGCGGTTCATCCGCCAGCACATGATGGTCGGGGCCCGAGGTGATGTCCTGCAAGAATCCTGCCGTGTCTGCTTCGGAACTGCGCACGATGCCTTCGGGTGCGCCGATGGGCGGGGCAGGGTGTTTGAGATCAAGGTATTTGCCCGCCCACGTGGCGATGATGTCGGCGGCGTATTCGGCGTCGGCGGGGTTGGTGACAAGGTGGTCCGCGTCATCGAGTGTGACGAAGGATTTGGGGTGTTTGGCGGCCAGGAAGACCTGGCTGGCGTTGTCGATGGACACGATGGTGTCACGCGGCGCGTGCAGGACAAGCAAGGCCGCCCCCAATTTGCTGATGGACGGCGTCAACTGACCTTCGGCCACGTCATCGAGAAATTGCTTGCCGATGCGGAACGGGCGACCGCCCAGCGACACTTCGGCCACGCCCTTGCTGATGATCTCGGGCAGGGCGTCGGCAAAGTTGTGGGTGACATGTTCGGGATCGAAGGGCGCGCCGATGGTGGCCACGGCCTTGATGCGTTCGAGCGTGCCCGCCGCCTTCAGCACCGCCGCCCCGCCCAGCGAATGGCCGATCAGCAGCGAGGGCGCGTGGCCTTCCGCTTCGAGGTAATGTGCGGCGGCTTCGAGGTCCTGCACGTTCGAACTGAAGGAGGTGTTGGAGAACTCACCCTCCGAATGGCCCAGCCCGGTGAAATCGAACCGCAGGACCGCGATACCCATGGCCGACAGACGCGCCGCGATCCGCCGGGCGGCGGGAATGTCCTTGCCGCAGGTAAAGCAGTGCGCAAAGAGCGCCGTGGCCAGATGCGGCCCCTCGGGCATGTCCAGGCGTGCGGCCAGGTTCGATCCGTCGTGACCGGGGAAGGTGATGCGTTTGGTGGGCATGGGGTATCCTTTGCAGTTGACCAAAGGATGGGGTGCACAGGCGCATTTGCATAGGGCCCCTCACGCCAGAGTGACCGACCTTCAGGGTGTTGAAACATTGGCAGGTTCCGCGCGCGTCAATGGGCCACGCACGAAGCCCTGCCAGCGTTTTATTGTGGCGGCATATCCGCGTCCTGGCCCGAGGACAGGCGCGGCACCAAAGCCTTGACCAGATCGCGCATGTGCAATTCGCCCACTGCCTCGCCGTCGTCCATGACCCGGTAGTGACGGGTGGTGTCCCCACCCGAGCGTGCGATCATCGATTCAAGGTTGTCTCGGATGTCCACGTCGCCTGCGAATTCCGTCCCGGTCAGCGGCATCATCACCGATTTCACCCGCAACACGCGGGCGCGGTTGATGTCGCTGACAAAGTCCTCGATGTAGGGATCGGACGGGTTCATCAGGATGCCCTGTGGCTCGCCTTGCTGGACGACTGCGCCGTCCTTGAGGATCACAAGGTGATCGGCCAGTTTGAGCGCCTCGTCGAGGTCGTGGGTGATGAACACGATGGTCTTGTGCAGCTCTTCCTGCAGCTCCAGCAGCAGGTTCTGCATGTCGGTGCGAATGAGCGGATCAAGGGCCGAGAACGCCTCGTCCATGAGCATGATGTCGGTGTTGGCCGTCAGCGCGCGGGCGATGCCCACACGTTGCTGCATACCGCCCGACAGCTGTGCGGGATAATGGTTTTCAAAGCCCTGAAGGCCCACGCGGTCCAGCCACTTGCGGGCTTCTGCTTCGTAGGTTTCCTGGGTCTCACCCCGCACCGCCAGTGACATGCCGGCGTTTTGCAGAACGGTGCGATGGGGCAGCAGTGCGAACTTCTGAAACACCATCGACATCTTGTTCTGCCGCAGGCCGCGCAGCCCGGTTTCCGACAGCTGCATCACGTCCTCGCCATCGACCAGAATTTCGCCCGCGGTGGGTTCGATCAGGCGATTGAGGTGGCGGATCAGCGTGGATTTGCCCGAGCCCGACAGGCCCATGACCACGGTGATCTCGCCTGCCTGCATGTCGACGTTGATGTCCTGCAGGCCCAAAACATGCTTGTGATGGACCAACAGCTCTTCCTTGCCAATGCCACCCTTCACGTGTTTGAGCACTTCCTTGTCGCGCGCACCGAAGATCTTGTAGAGGCCGCGCAGGCTGACTTTGGGGTCTTGTGTCATATCCGGTCTCTCAGTGTTTGACGCGGGTCATGTCGACCCGGGAAAGTGCGGCCTTGGACACACGGTCAAGGATCACGGCCAGCAGCACGATGCCGATGCCCGCCACGATGCCCACGCCCAGTTCAAGATTGCGGATGCCGCGCAGCACGTTGACGCCGAGGCCCGGTGCCGAGACCAGCGAGGCGATGACCACCATGGCCAGCGACATCATGATGGTCTGGTTGATGCCCGCCATGATGTTGGGCAGGGCCAGGGGCAGTTCGACACCCACCAGCTTTTGCCGCCCGTTCATGCCAAAGGCATTGGCCGCCTCGATCACGTCCTGATCCACGAGGCGGATACCGAGATCGGTCAGGCGGATCACCGGCACGATGGCGTAAAGGATGATGGCAATGCCATAGAGTTTGGATTCCGTGACCGAGAACAGGAAGATCAGCGGGATCAGGTAAACAAAGGTCGGCAGCGTTTGCAGCAGGTCCAGAATCGGCACCACGCTTTTCTGCAAGCGGTCGGATTTCGACATGGCGATGCCGATGGGCACCCCAAGGGCCACGGATATGCCGGTACAGACAAAGATGATCGACAGCGTCTGCATGGCCACATCATAGTGATCGACCAGCCCCAAGAGCATGATCGAGCCGAAGACGAACACCGTCACCCCGACAGAACGCGACGCATACCATGCAATGGCCACCAGAATGGGGATCATCACGAACCACGGCACCGCGCTGAAGGTCCAGAGCGCCCCGTCCAGCAACCAGCTGAGCGGTTGGGTGATGGGATCGAGCACGGATTTGAGCGCAGGCTTGGCCGCGAGAAATCCGTCTTCGATGCCCTTGGTCACATCGCGGGACTGGATGATGCCCGAGCAGCTTTCGTTGAGATTGTCGAGCGACGGGAACGGAAAGAATGCCCCGCTTTTCTCCTGGCCACTGCTTTGGGCCAGAAGGTCGGCCATCGACATGGGCGCGCTGGATGATCCGCCCTCACACCACTCGCTCAGGCCCAAGGCCTTGAACAATCCATCGTAAAAGGCCATCGCCCCGATCCCCCGTCGCAAGAACCCCTCCGGCCTTGCGGTCGGAGGGGCTTTTTTTGGTTTTTATTATTGCAGAAGTGCGGACAGTCTGCCCTTGGCGTCGTCGCTCAACCAACCGGACCATGTGTCCTTGTAGTTGGTCAGGAAGTACACCGCAGCCTCGTCGTAGGAGGCGTTGTTGTCCAGGCGCCATGCCAGAACTTCACCCATCTGCGCGTTGGTGAACGACACCTTCGACATCAGTTCGGCGATCTCCGGGTTGCCTTCGACAAAGGCTGCCGATGCCGCGGTCACAACCTTGGACGCAGGGTAGGCCGAGACCTTCGGATCGGCGCAATCCACGTCGCCGTTGCAGGCGTGTGCGTCCGCGTCATAGTCGGCGACCGTGACCTGAACCATCGGGTATTTGCCCAGAACGGCCGTTGGCGCCCAGTAGTAGCCGAACCAAGGGGCCTTTTCATCGTAAGCGGCAGCGATCGACGTTTGCAGCGTTTCGCCGGATCCGTGCTGGAACCGCTCAAGCCCGCTGCCTTCAATGTCGAGCGCCTTGAGGTTGTTGTTGTTGATGATGTCGCACGCCCAGCCCGATGGGCAGTCGTGGAATTTGCCACCAACGGCTGCGGGGTTGGCCATGATGCCTTCCCATGTGGTCAGCTCCGGGTTGCTTTCTGCGAGGTAGGCGGGGATCCACCATGCTTCGACGCCGCCATCGGACAGCACGTTGCCCAGCTCGACCAGCTTGCCGTCAGCCAGCAGTGGCTCGTAGGACGGCGTGGAGTTGGCCCAGACCTCGGTCAGGATGTCCGGCTCGCCGGTTTCGGCCAGCGATGTCAGCGCAGGCACTGTGGAGCTTGGCACTTTTTGCACCGAGCAGCCGTAGCCTTGTTCCATCAAGAAGGTCGCAACAGCCGTCACAACGGCCGAGGATGCCCAATCCATTTCGGTGATCGAAACTTCGCCGCAGTCGGCGTAGGCGGCATTGGCGCCAAAGGTCAAAGCGGCGGCCGTCGCGGCGCCCGTCAGATATGTTTTCACGTTCTAGTCTCCCTGTTTTTCCCCCCGTATTGACTGGTTCGGGGGATTTGCCCGCAAAAGAAAACACGAAATTTCCGCGAATACGAGCGGAAAGCGACACCGATGCCCTAAAAGCGACATGCGCCGCCTTTTGCGCCCAATTGACACAGATAAGTTTGATTTTCTGGGGTGCGCAGCACAGGCGGATTGCAGGAAGTTGGCATCCAGCTTGGGGCAGGGCCATTTGCCGGGATAATCATAGACCCAGATTGCCCGCCGCACCTGCCATTCTGGACCTAAGGAATGGTTCACGCAGACGGGTTCACGACAAGGTTGATTGATTCGTCAGTCAACATCCGGCGCGCATGGGTTTACTGCCCGTGGCTTGAAAGGGATCGCGCCGCTTGCCCATGGCGCAGGTCGATCACCCGCCCATCAGCGCCGCATCGAAGGGATAGCGCGTGAGGTTCTCAAACCCATCTTCTGTGATCAGCACCTGATCCTCAAGCTTGATGGTGAAATCGCCGCCGACCTCGCCAACAGCTGCCTCGACACAGAGGACCATGCCCGGTTCCAGCGCATAATCGAAAGCCCCCGGCACCGCCTTGTCCGGGTAGGCGACCAGAGGCCATTCATCGCACAGGCCAACGCCATGCATCAGACAGCCGTATTTCTGCGCCTGATACTTGTCGTCAAGACGATGGCAATTCGCGGTCAGGTCGGGGATCATCACGCCGGGTTTCAGCATCTGCATGTTGGTCATGATGTGTTCGTGCGCGTGCTGCATGGCATAGACCATGTCGGGGCGCGGTTTCTGATCACCGATCCACCAACTGCGCGAGATATCCACGCAGATGCCATAGCTGCCCACGAGGTCCGTATCGAAGGATATGATTTCGTTCTGCTGACACACGCGGGGGCCACATTCCTGAAACCACGGGTTCGACCGTGGGCCAGAGGCCAGAAGCCGCGTTTCGATCCATTCACCGCCGCGCTTGATGTTTTCGGCGTGCAGGACCGCCCAGACGTCATCTTCGCAGGTCACGCCATCGCCCACGTTGGCGCGGGCGAACTCCTCCATCGCAAGGACTGCCGCCTCGCACGCATGGCTGGCGCAACGCATCGCCTTGATCTCGTCGGGGCCTTTGATCGAACGTGATTTTTCTGTGACCTCTTCGCCGTCGCGCACCTCGAACCCCTGCGCCTCAAGCGCGCGCAGCCCATGCACCATGGGTTTGTCCACGGCCAGTCGCATGTTGCCAGGGGCATGTTCGGCCAAAAGCTGGCGCACGTCGTTGGCAAAGACATCGGCGGCCACATCAATCTTGTCGCCTCGATCGAAATAGAACAAATCCGCGCCCGCACGGACTTCGCGCACCAGCGGGTTGAAGGAACTGAGAAAGGGCGCGTTCTTGTAGTCCCAGATCACCATGTAACCATCGGCGCACAGCAACACGGCCCGGAACGGATTGTGGGTGTTCCAAAGCTGCATGTTGGTGCTGTCGGTGGCATAGCGGATATTCAACGGGTCGAACATCAACAGCCCCGCGTAATCGCGGTCCACGATGTGTTGTGTCAGGCGCGTCCAGCGGTGGCGCCGCATCGCTTCGAGGTTGGGCAACTCCAACCCCGCAGCGGCCCATTCGTCAAAGGCCAGTTGCGTGGGGCCAATCTCGATCCGGTTGGCGTCGTTGGGTGTGCCATCGCCAAGGGTGGCGCCCCGGTTGGGGTCGATCTTGCGGGTGTCGCGGTAATGCTGGTTCATCTTGGGCCTCCCTTGCGTCAAGGTTGGCCCGGAAAAATGCGTGGTGATTGCCAGTTTCCGACGCAAGAGTGCGTCGTTTTTGGGGATCATCCCGTGATTTCGGCCACTTTGGCGCGAAAATCCTGCATCGCTGCAATATAGGGTGCGGGGCCGAAACTGACCCGCGCAACGCCGCAGGTTGCCATGGCCGCGATGTCGTCCGCGCTTTGGATCATCACGTTGATGGGCAAGGGGCAGTCGCGGCACAGGCGCGTGATCAGGTCGGGATCGTTCAGACCCGGTACGAAAATTCCGTCCGTGCCCGCCGCAGCATAGCGTTCGGTGCGCGCAAGGACTGCGCCCATCCGCGTGGCATGATCGGATGTGTCGGCACTGACGAAAAACACGTCCGTGCGTGCATTGATGAAAAATGGCGGCGGCAGGGCGGCGCGCAGGGCAGCAATACGCGCGGCCTGATCTTCAGGGTCCAGAAGGCCGCCTTGGGTCATGTCCGCGTCCTCGATATTCAGGCCCACGGCGCCCGCGGCGGCCAGACTGTGCGCATTGGCGGCCAGTGTGTCCAGATCGCTGGCATAGCCGCCTTCGATGTCCACGCTCAGGGCAGGGACGTGGTACTGGCGATCCTGCGCACGATCTGCAGAAAAGCATGTCAAAGGGCATCTGTTGGCCGTCATCCTAGCCCTGCGCGGCCGCCACTGCCCAGCTGCTGGTGCCCAAGCTGCTGGTGCCAAGCGCCGGTGCACCACCCTTGGCCGCGGCCTTGACGCTGCCCGCGTCCCAGATGTTGTATAGAACGAGTGGTGTACCCGCCCTGTGCAGGCTTGCAAAAGATGCTGCGGTGTCTTGGGTCTCGGATGTCATGCGGGGCCTCCGGCCTTCGGGTCATGAGGGGCAGCGCGAAAGGCGCTTTCGATTTCGATCAGCCGCTGCTTGCGCCAAAGCCCGCCGCCATACCCGGTCAGCGACCCGTCGGCCCCAAGCACCCGGTGGCAGGGGATGACCAGCGCGATGGGATTGGCCCCATTTGCGCGCGCCACCGCACGGGTGGCCGTGGGGCGGTTCATGGCATGGGCGATCTGGCTGTAGCTGCGGGTTTGTCCTGCGGGGATGCGGCGCAGATGGGTCCAGACCTCTTGGGCAAAGGGGCCACCCAGCGGGGCAATGGGCGTGTCGAACCGCGCGCAGCGCCCCGCGAAAAAGCCATCAAGCTCGGTGCGGATCTGATCGGTGGGCGCGAAAGATCCCAGCCCCAGCGTACCGTTCTGGGCCTCAAGCGCGCGGACCTCGCGGCCAAGCGCGCGGCGGTTGGTGAATTCCAGCAGGTGCAGGTGGTTGGCGCTGGCAATGGCGATCATCGGCCCCAGCGGCGTGTCGATCCAGTCGGCGCGCAGCAGGGCGGACTTGGCGAAACTGCCGGGCGCACGGCCCAGAAGCCGCGCAAAGGCAGTGCGAAACCCCGAGGCCGAGGAAAAGCCCGCATCGATCTGTGCAAGGGTCACGCTGTCGCCCTTGGACAGCGCATCGAACCCATCCGCCAAACGCCGATGCCGGGCCATCTGTAGGAAAGTCATGCCGAAATGCCGCTTGAACGCGCGGCGCACGGTCGACGGGTCATGCCCCATGGCCTGCACATCGCTTTCGGACCACCTCAGGTCAGGGCGTGCGTCGAGGGCTGCGACAAGGGTGGCCACGACCGGGTCGCTCTGGGCGGCAGGGCCAAGCGGGTGGCAGCGCTTGCACGGGCGAAAACCCGCAGCGATGCATGCACCGGGCGACGCGTAGAAGGTGCAGTTTTCGGCCTTGGGTTTGCGGGCGGGGCAGGTGAGACGGCAAAAGACACCCGTGGAGGACACGCCCACAAAGGCCCGCCCGTCAAAGCGGTCATCGCGTGCCAGAAGAGCGGCATAAAGCGTGTCGGTGTCGGGCAGATCAAAGAACATGCCCTTCTCTAGCGCAGTGCGGCGCAGCGTGGCGTCGAAAATCGGGCGTGTATTGAAGATTTCCGGGCTGGCCCTTGGGGCGGCATCGTGAAAATCATGTCACCATGAGCGACACTATCCTGCAAAGACATTTGCCCGACGACATGCGCCAGAAGCGCGCCTTGCCCGGCATCGCGCCTGAGACCGGGCCATGGTTGCGCGTGGACGAAGCCTATGGCGGGCAAATGGCGCGGCGACGGGCGCTTCTGGACACGCGGCGCGATGATGTGCTGTATCTGGAGGAAGGAGCGCGTGGGGCTGCGCAAGAGTTGCTCGCGCTGGTTCTGGACAGGTTGCCGTCGCTGGGGTTCGAGGTTGGGCCCGACGCGGTGCTTTGCCCGGATGGGCGTAAGGTGGTCGTGTCGGCCACCGATCCGCTGGGAACTTTGGGCGCGCTGGTGCAGGCCGATTTCTGCGTCCTGCAAAAGCGCGGGCACGAACATGTGCTGACCGGGGCGGTGCTGTGCTTCCCCGCCAGCTGGATGCTGTCGGAAAAGGCGGGGCGGCCCCTTGGTGCGATCCACGATCCGGTCGAGGAATACGACGACAACATCGCGCGCCGGGTGCAGCGGCTGTTCGACGGGGTGCGGGTGGGGCGCCCGATCTGGCGGTTCAACGCGCTGTGGTATGCCGATGCCGAATTGCACCAGCCCCGCAGCGCCCATGCCCGCAGGCCCGAACGCTATGCGGCTGCTGCGGAGTATTATCGCTCCGAGCGGCAAACCCTGCTGCGTCTGCCCGAGAGCGACGCGGTGGTGTTTGTCATTCACACCTATGTGCTGGCAGGAGAAAATGTGCGGTGATGCGAGGCGGGCTTTTGAGGTGCGTGGCACTGGCGGCGGTGATCGGGCGCGGCGCGGCGATACCGGGCTTTGCGCAGGACAAGCTGGAGGAGATGGACCGGGCCGCGCTGGCCGATTTCATCCGCGCCCACGGGCAGAACGCGAGCGCGCACACGGATGAACGTCACGCAGTGGACGTGGACGGGTGCGACTTGATCACCTAGCGCTGGAAGCCGGTTGAAGACGGCACCGAGACTCTGTGGACCTCATTTCGGTTTCACATGGGGACGGTCACATTTGCGAATGACAAACGCCAGGGCGATGAAACCGGGGTGTTCGCGATGCCGGATAACACCGACAACGGAACAAGCGATCTGATGGTCATCGCCATTTCGGCCAAGCCGGGCCAGACCATTCGACATGAAAAGCCTTTGGCGCACAGACCGCCCAAGGGTGCATTCGAGATGTCCCCGCGCGGGGATTGGACCACCCGTTACTACCATGACCAAACCAGCGTCATCATTATGCAACAATGGCCGGGCGTAGTCGAAAAAGCCAAGTCCTTCGTCGCCGCTTATCGCACATACCGCGATCGGTACTGCACCTTCATGGGGTAGGCAGGGTAAGGCGGGGCTGGCCCCGCCTTACGGTCTCAAGCACTCCAATGATCGTCCAGCACCACGTGGGGCTGACCGTCGGAGGTTTTGCGCGCCGTGCGCCCCGCGCCATCGACCACGCAATTCACTTGCCGCCGATAGCTCGAGAAATGCGCCGATGCGACAACGTCGATGGGCGCGTCGAACCGCAGGGTCAGCGACCACGTATCATCGGTGTTGTGCCGCGCGGATTTGATCCGCCCGGTGAACCGATGGCCAAGGTAGCGTCCCGAGACGCGCGCATCGGGCGCATAGCGGGGTTGCGGTGCTTGACCCGCACGGGCCGCAAGCGTGTTCCAGTCGCGCGCGCCCCATTGGTGCGCCACGGCCTCGAGCGCCTGTGCGTGAGTGATGGGCTGGCCCTGGGTCTCAAGGCCTGCGCGCAACCGTTTTGCCTGCGCCTTGAGCGCATCGCGGGAGGGAAGGGAAATGTCCATTGTCCTGTTCCTATGATCGTCACAGCACGTGGCCGGGTGCCTGCATTGCCGGGTCCGCTGTGACCCATGTCAGGTCAAGGGAAAGGCATTGTCTCGACGCTTCACCAGGTGCAGGCGGCAGGGGCGTCGACCCCTTGAGGCGTGGATATGGCCCCGCCGGTCCGCCGTTTCAACCCCGGCGGCGCAGGGCACCGCCTTACGCGCTGTAAGGTGCGGCAAAGACGCACCACCCCTATTTCAGCTCAAGCTCCACAAAGGACATCGGCGCGGCACCTGCGTTGATCACGTTGTGGCGGGTCCCTGCATCACGCCGGTACACGTCGCCCGCCGCGATCTGTGCTGCACTGCGGGTGCCATCGGGATCCTCCAGCAGCCTCTCGCAATCGGTCAGCGCGGTGAACACATAGTCCATCTCGTGCACGTGCCAGCCGGTTTCTGCACCGGGCGCGAATTCGAACCGGGTCACGCGCACCTGCGCATCATCCACCAGTTGCACCGCCGTGGCCGGGGGGGCGTGCGGCCTCAGCCATCGATGCGTGCGCCCATGATGGCAATGGCCTTTTGATAGACACCCGCCGCATTCCATTGCTTGATTACCGCGAAATTCGCCTGACCCTCCTGATACCCCTGGCCGGGCTTCCACCCTTTCTGGCGCAGGAAATTCGCGGTAGAGGCCAATGCGTCGGTCTGGTTGTAGAAATCCACACGCCCGTCACCATTGGCATCCACACCGTATTTCAACGCGTTGCCCGGCAGGAACTGCGTATGCCCCAATTCGCCATGTTTGGCGCCCTTGGTGGCCCCGGTTATGGCCCCCTGGTCCACCAGTTTCAGCGCGCCGATGGCATGTGGTTTGAAAAAATCGGATCGGCGGCAGTCATAGGTCAGCGTGGTGATCGCCGACACCACCGACGTGTCCCCCATGAACCCGCCAAAGGCGGTTTCCATCCCGTGAATGGCGATGATGACACCGGCAGGTACACCGTACTGTTGTTCAAGGGCTGCATAGAAGCCGGGGTTGCGCGCCTTGCGCTTGCGCCCCTGCGCCACGATCGTGTCGGCCCCGCGCACCTGCATGAACTTGGACAACGAGTACTTGAACGATTTCTGATTGCGATCCGCTGCAATGGTGCGCGTGGCATAGCGCGCGCCTGCCAGCGCCTCCAACCCGCGCTTCTTGACACCGGCCTTCTTGGCCTCTGCCGCAAATGCGCCTTTCCAGGCATTGAACCCGGCACCGCTGTTGCCACAGGGCGCGGCACTGGCTCCGCCGACCAGGCCCGCACAAAGGACAAGCGAAGAAAGGGCAAGGCGAAGGGAAAAGGGCGTGGAGATGGAAAAAAACATGGCAAAAGGATCCTGATGACGCAACTGACATCATCACTATGACCTTTGCGGGCCGCTTCGGTAAAGCTGTTGGCCCTAGTTTTCGTCCGGTTGCAGTGCAAAGTCGCCGGTTGCCGGGCCTTGGACGTCAAACGAGATGTGCTCGGACCCGATGGTTTTGGCCAAATCGTCCACAAACATGGAGTATCCGAGGAAAATGGCAAAGCCGAGGACGGGTACGATGACATGTATGGGCGGCAGCGAAAATCCCGAGCTTTCCAGCGGTTTATCGCGCAGCGTGTCCAGCCCGTTCAGGCTGGGCGCGGGCAAACCGTCGTAGGGGTCATCGGGGTTCGAGGCAGGTGCCGGTGCTGGTGCAGCCTTGGCGCGCAATCGGTTGATGCGGTCCTGAAAGCTTTTGTCACCCGATGCCACAGGCGCGGGATCGAACGCGGACGTCTCTGCCTGATCGGCATCGCCCGCCATCGGGGCAGGGGTCTGCGGTACCGGGATCGTGGGGGCGGGGCCATCGGGCTTGGTCATCGACAGGCAGATGCGCCCGGCGGGCGTCAGGGCATCTGGCGCCTCATGGCGCACAAAGAACGTGTCGCCCGCTTCGGTTGTCAATTGGTCCCCATGCGCCAGCGTCAGGCGCCCTGCGTGCTTTTCGATCATCATCGACACGGCCATGTTCAGGCTGTCGGCGAAATCGCGGGGGTTTGGATCGACCGTGATCGTTTGTCCCGCCAAAGCATCTGAGTGCAGCGCGATCACACCCAGCGGGGGCGTGCCGCCATCGTCGGCCAAACCCGCCGTGGGCAGTGGATGCGTTGCCAATGCGACCGGCAGGTCGAAATCAGGCGCAAAGTCGAGCTCTTGCGCGGAATAGAGCATGTCGGATTGTGTCCAATGCACAAGGATCGGCGCGTGGCGCGCGCGCATGGTATCCATGGCAGCCTTGAGCACACGCAGCCGAAAGGCCATCGAGACACCTGAGACCCGCGTATCGATCCCGGCTTCGGCAAAGACTTCCTCGGTGCCGTCGGGATAGTGCATGGGGCCTTCGCCCACGGTGATGGCAACGTGGGCGCAGTGGCGGGCAAAGAGCCGGTCATAATCGGGGCTGCGCAGCTTGGAAATCGGGGCGGACAGGGCCTGTACCACGCTGGCCCGCGCGACCCGCTTGCGATTGGCCGAGATCAGCACGTGAAAATCCGGATGTGTGAGCAGGGCAAAATCCTTGCCCCGCGCATTGCCCACGCCCAACACGTGCTCTGGATCGTCCAGCCGCGCGTTGATCTGTGCGCACAGCTGATCAAAATCGAGCCGTGGCGCGCGCGCCATCATCAAGATCGCGTCCGTCGGAACGCTTTGTGCCATATGTGCCATGCAAGGGCCTGTTTTTGCTACTTTGCCAAAGCGCATACAGGCGCAAACCGGCCATTTTGCGGCAAAGAAGGGCCGGTTCACGATGGTTTTGCGGCATTCAGATGGCGCGCCGTGTCGCTGAGACACTCCTCAGAGGATGAAATCCGCCTCGCTCAGCCCGCCGATGCTGCCCATGTCCACGCGCATGTCGGCGTTGCCGTCGCCATCGGTGTCCACCTCGAACCGGGTCAGCCCGCCGCCGGTGCCAAAACGCACCTCGGCCCCGCCCGTGCCGGAGAAGCCGGAATTGGAGATGAACGTGGCCCCGAAGGCCGAGATATCGATCAGGTCTGTGCCTTGAACGAAGTCTGTGATGTCGTCCGTTTTGGTCGAGGTTGAGTGGGTGGCGACCTTGAACAGGAAGATATCGGCACCAGCCCCACCGGTCAGAACGTCCTCGTCTTTGCCGCCTTCCAGAACATCGTCGCCCGACCCGCCACGCAGGACATCCTTGCCCGCGCCACCTGTCAGAGTGTCATCGCCCAGACCGCCGCGCATCATGTCGTCGCCTTTGCCCGCGATGATCTCGTCATTGCCTTCACCTGCAAAAATGTTGTCGACCCCATCGCCGCCCTTGATGATGTCATCGCCGCCCATCGCCTTGATCCGGTCGTTGTCGGTGCCACCATCGATGATGTCGGCCTCGACCCCACCGGTGATGGTGTCATTGCCTGCGCCGCCATTGATTTCGCCCAAAACTTCACCCGTGGTACGCGCATCGTAGATATCTGCGCCATCGCCCATATCCACATCTCCGATCATCAGTCCGAAGTTGACCAAATCGTCGTCATTGACTGATCCCAAATAGGACCCTGTACCACCTTGGATCGTTCCGGTGTTGACGGTGGTGATGACGCCCTGGAAAGAATTGACCTCGGCCAGATCAACGCCCCAGGCCTGCACCGAGGTGATGGTGCCCGCGTTGGTCAGGCTGGACCCTCCGGCACCAAAGAGGAATTTGATCCCCGCACCTTCGCTGGAGGTGGCGGTGATTGTGCCTTCGGCATAGTTGACGATGACGTTGTTCGCCGAACCCGCATAGACGCCATTGTTGTGGCGGTTGTCGCGCACATCGTCATCATAGTTGTTCGACAGGACACTGCCGGAATTGAAGAAGGCGTCTCCGGCGCCGACAAAGCCGATGAAAACTGCGCTGGATGCTTCGATGCTGCCTGTGTTGGTGATCGTGGATGTGCCGCCGGCTGAAAACAGCCCAATGCTGTTCAGTGATGAAACCACACCGTGATTGATTATCGTACTGTCGGCACCCGATGTTTGAATGGTAACATTGCTTGAGGCGTCAAGGAAACTTGTCAAAGACGCCGTTGCGGCGATAACGATCTGAGCGCGATCGCCTGAGATAAATGATTGCAAGTTTTGAACGGTTTCGCCCGCGATATGTACCCTGAGGTCGGTGAGCGAATTGCTTGTTTCAAAAAACAGCGAGCCGTTCTCGGACCCCCAAAAGACGTCGCGCGCGACGTAGAGTTCGTCGCCGGATGCCAGAAAATCATGGGCAGTGCCGGTGACAATGTTGGATGTGGTGATAAAGGTTGTGGTCATTGTAGGTACCTCTTTTACTGATCTGAAGTCGGTGACGTGAAATGAGTAGAAAAATTGAACTATTGATCAAAAACTAGCACTGGTTCCAGCGCGCATACAAGTCGCAAGATTTTTAAAAGGTCAGGTCAGCAAGCAATGCGCCACCAAGAGGCGCCTTTCGCGTGATCAGGGTGGCGGCTCAGCAGCGGCAGGAATTGGTCCGAGGATCGAACGCAATCCTGCCGCGCGCGTTGCTTACAGGATGAAATCCGCCGCGCTCAGCCCGCCGATGCTGCCCATGTCCACGCGCATGTCGGCGTTGCCATCACCGCCCTTTGTGATCTCATCATTTCTTGTTCCGGCAACCAGGTCTTCAGTCATCGTGCCTTCGATCAGGCCGCCGTTTTCAACGGCTGAACAGGCAGGGCAATGCGGCGTGGCGATGCCGAAGGGACCCCAATCGCGACGGGCAGCAAAAAGGGCGCCCCGAGGGACGCCCTTTGAAACCGGTTTTGGAAACCGATCAGCAGGAGTAATACATGCCGAACTCGACCGGGTGGGGCGTGTGTTCGTATGTTTCGATCTCTTCCATCTTCAGGTCGATATAGCCTTCGATCTGATCGCGGGTGAACACGTCACCAGCCAGCAGGAAGTCCATGTCGGCGCGCAGCTCTTCCATCGCTTCGCGCAGGGAGCCGCAGACGGTGGGGATATCGGCCAGCTCTTCTGCGGGCAGATCATAGAGGTTCTTGTCCATCGCCTCGCCGGGGTCGATCTTGTTCATGATGCCGTCAAGGCCAGCCATCAACAGTGCTGCAAAGCACAGGTACGGGTTGGCCGCGGGATCGGGGAAACGGGCTTCGACGCGCTTGGCCTTGGGGCTTTCGGTCCACGGGATCCGCACACAGCCCGAGCGGTTGCGCGCGGAATAGGCGCGCAGAACGGGGGCTTCAAAGCCCGGAATCAGACGCTTGTAGCTGTTGGTCGCGGGGTTGGTGAACGCGTTCAGCGCCTTGGCGTGCTTGAGAATGCCGCCGATGAAATACAGCGCTTCCTGGCTCAGGTCGGCGTATTTGTCGCCTGCGAACAGAGGCTTGCCGTCTTTCCAGATCGACATGTTCACGTGCATGCCGGTGCCGTTGTCGCCCGCGATGGGCTTGGGCATGAAGGTGGCCGATTTGCCATAGGCGTGGGCCACGTTGTGGATCACGTATTTGTATTTCTGCAGCTCGTCCGCCTGTTTGGTCAGGCTGTCAAAGATCAGGCCCAGTTCGTGCTGGCAGGACGCCACTTCGTGGTGGTGCTTGTCGACCTTCATGCCCAGACGCTTCATCGTGGACAGCATTTCCGAGCGCAGGTCCTGGCTTTCGTCGATGGGGTTTACGGGGAAGTAGCCGCCCTTGACGCCGGGGCGGTGGCCCATGTTGCCCATCTCGTATTCGGTGTCCGTGTTCCACGATGCATCCGTCGCATCAACTTCGTAGGATACCTTGTTGATCGAGTTGGAAAAACGCACATCGTCAAAGAGGAAGAATTCGGCCTCCGGACCCATGTAGGCCACATCGCCGATGCCGGACGACTTCAGGTAGGCTTCGGCCTTTTGTGCGGTGCCGCGGGGGTCGCGCTCATAGGCTTCGCCTGTGTCAGGTTCGACCACCGAGCAGTGGATGCACACGGTCTTTTCGGCGTAGAAGGGATCGACATAGGCGCTGTCACTGTCTGGCATCAGCTTCATGTCGGAGGCTTCGATGGATTTCCAGCCCGCGATCGACGATCCGTCGAACATGAAGCCTTCTTCGAGGAAATCTTCGTCAACCTGATCGGCCATGATTGTCACGTGCTGCAACTTGCCACGCGGATCGGTAAAGCGGATGTCGACGTAATCGGCGTCTTCATCCTTGATCATGTCCAGAACTTTGTTTGCCATGTCTATGGGTCCTTCGCTGTCTTCGGAATTCGGGATTAAAGCGCGTCCGAGCCGGTTTCACCGGTGCGGATGCGGATAGTTTGTTCAACGGGGGTGACGAAAATCTTGCCGTCACCAATCTTTTCGGTTTTTGCCGCGTCCACGATGGCCGCGATGGCCGCGTCGACCTGATCGTCGTCAAGCACGACCTCGACTTTGACCTTGGGCAGGAAATCCACCACGTATTCCGCGCCACGGTAGAGCTCAGTATGGCCTTTCTGGCGGCCGAAACCCTTGACCTCGATAACGGACAGACCCTGCACGCCAACGTCTTGCAGCGCCTCTTTGACTTCATCCAGCTTGAACGGCTTGATGATTGCTTCGATCTTTTTCATGGGAGCCTCCCTTGGCGTGTCTTCAGGAGGTGCAGACCATTTCGGGTTTAGGGCGTCCATCGCGTGCGGTAGGATTGGGGGTGCACGGTGGGGTTTTGGACCTGTGGTGCGCAAAATATGTGCGATATGCACAAAAAGTAAGCAAAAGTGAATCGCGGAGGCCCGAGTGCCATGACCGAACTGCTGACAGCGGCCCAGATGCGGGCCATCGAAGGGGCCGCAATCGAGTCGGGATCGGTAACCGGACTGGAGCTAATGGAGCGCGCGGGGCAGGGCGTTGTCGAGGCGATCTTTGAGCAATGGCCGGAGATGGCGAAGGGCGCGCACCGGGCGGTAGTCCTGTGCGGGCCGGGCAACAACGGCGGCGATGGGTTCGTGGTCGCGCGGTTGCTGAAAGCGGTCGGGTGGACGGTCGAGGTGTTTCTATATGGCGATACGGGCAAACTGCCGCCCGATGCGAAGGCGAATTACGAGCGGTGGTGTGAGGTGGGGGAAGTCACAACTCGACGGATTGACCCACCGCCCTTGGTCGACGACAGCCTTACAATAGAGGATACCTTCGATCTATTGGTCGACGGGCTTTTCGGAACCGGTTTGACGCGACATTTCGGCGGTGTGTTTTCGATGTTTGCGCAAACGGGCGAATTCCTGCGGGACAAAGGCGTTCGCACTGTCGCCGTTGATATACCGACGGGCTTGTGCTCGGACAGCGGCCGCATTTTGGGCTGCGTCATTCCTGCTGACCTGACAGTGACGTTCCACCGTGCAAAAGTGGGCCACTACCTGGCCAGGGGGCTGGAAAGCTGCGGCAGGGTCATAACTAAGGATATCGGATTAAATAATGGCGCGTCAGACAAGCCTTTGCCCGGGGCGATAGCCCCGGATCGCGCCCGACCCGCCCCCCAGGGCGGGCGCGATGCGCCCCCCCCTCGGGTCGGGCGCGATCCTCGGTTCTGAGCCGGTTCGGTTGGTATGTGCGCCTGCAAATCTGACCAAACCGTCAGGCAACAAGTTCAACCACGGCCACGCCCTTGTCCTGACGGGCGGGGCCGGGCGAACGGGCGCTGCGCGTCTGGCGGCCCGTGGGGCGTTGCGGATCGGGGCGGGGTTGGTGACACTGGGTGTGCCGCCATCGGCCCAGATGGAGGTGGCATCGCAGATCACCGCGCTGATGCTGCGCCGGATCGAGAATGCCGAGGCCCTTGCCGCTGCATTGGACGACAAGCGGGTCACGGCGTTCTGCATTGGGCCGGGCTTGGGCCTTGGGGATCGGGCGGGCGCGCTGGTGGACGAGGCGTTGGGTGGAGGACACCTCCACCTTACACGGCGGGCGGTCTTTGATGCGGATGCGCTGACGCTGATCGCGCAGGACGCAGGGCGGACGCAGGCCCTGAACGACCACTGTGTTCTGACACCACATGGCGGCGAATTTGCGCGACTGTTCCCGGATATCGCCGAAAGGCTGGCGGCAGAGCCGGACCGGGGTCCGGCTTACAGCAAGGTCGAGGCCACCCGCGATGCGGCGGCGCGCTGTGGGGCGGTGGTTCTGTTCAAGGGGCCGGATACCGTGATCGCGTACCCGGATGGGCGCTGTTCCGTGCATGCCGCGGCCTATGACAGAGCGGCGCCGTGGCTGGCGACAGCCGGCGCAGGGGACGTGCTGGCGGGGTTCATCACCGGCCTTTTGGCGCGCGGGGTCGATCCCATGCAGGCCTGCGAAACCGCCGCTTGGTTGCACGTGGAAAGCGCCCGCGCCTTTGGACCGGGCCTTGTTGCCGAGGATTTGCCGGAAAACCTGCCGCGGGTTCTGCGGGATTTGGGCGCTTAGGCCGCGACCGCTTCCGTGTAGGACAGCGCAGGCACCGACAGTTCCAGCCCATCCGCGTAGATCACGTGCGGTGCATCGAAGCCAAGCTGCACCAGCGACATGCGCCGTTCGCCCAGATCGGTGATGTATTCGCCATCCACCAGACACCCTGCAGGCAGGACCGCCTGCGTCGCACCGGCCAGCGCCTTGGCACGCCAGTCGCGCACCAGCACATGCTGGGCGGCAGGAAGGATGACATTGGTTTCAGGCCGCGTATCCCCCAATGACCCTGCCGCGATGGCGACGGACGCCACGCGGGCGTTCTGCCTTTTCACGGCTGTCAGCGTGACCATGCCAGCATTGCGGGTGATGATCTTGTCGCCGGGAGAGAGATACTCCACCGGAATTTCGCCATCCGACGTCAGGACAATCGTCCCGGCAGCCAATCCAGCATGCGTGAATTCTGCGCGCATCAGCGGATCCTGTCCGCCATCGACGCGCCCGACCGTTTTCGGTTTCATGGGCGTCTTCTTTCTGTAACCTGCCTCTAGGTTATTTCCACCATACGCCAAATTTTGGTTAATGTCGTGCAAAAATTGTGGCGGCGGTGCCGTTATTAACGCTCGCATCCGGCGCGCAGCTTTGGTAATCGGGCCGGGCCTTTGGGGCTGTGATCCCCAAGCGCAGTGCGGGTGTGGCGGAATTGGTAGACGCACCAGATTTAGGTTCTGGCGCCTTTGGCGTGGGGGTTCGAGTCCCTTCACCCGCACCACAGGCTCTTCCGCAGGAAGATGCCGAAACATGCGAGACACCAGAATGCGGCAGTCGCTCTGCAGGAGCGATGAGAGCATCGGGTTCCAGGTTCTCCCTTTTGCTCACGCTCTTCGCCTCCCACCAATGCGCCTATTCTGCCGGGCGGTGATGCGAAATTTGCATTGGGATTGGTGCGGCGTCATGGATACCTTAGGGCAAAGAGCCGAAGGAGCCTCACCATGCATCTCGCCCGTTTTCCACGCGTTCATCTTGCCCACCTTGCAACGCCGCTCGAACCGATGGAGCGGTTGTCAAAGGAGCTTGGCGTGGAGCTTTGGATCAAGCGGGACGATTGCACGGGCATGTCCACGGGCGGCAACAAGACCCGCAAGCTCGAGTTCCTGATGGCCGAAGCGCTGGAGGAGGGGGCCGATATGGTCATGACCCAAGGTGCAACGCAAACCAACCATGGCCGTCAAACCGCGGCTTTTGCGGCCAAACTGGGCCTCAAGTGCCATATCCTGCTGGAAGACCGCACAGGCTATCAGGATGGCAACTACAACACCAACGGCAACGTGCTGCTGGATCACCTGCATGGCGCCACGACGCAAAAGTTCCCCGGCGGTCACGATATGCCCGCAGAGATGGAGAAGGCCGCCGAAAAAATGCGGGCCGCAGGGCACAAGGTCTATGTCATTCCCGGCGGCGGATCGAACCCCACCGGCGCGCTTGGCTATGTGAATGCGGCTTTCGAGCTGGTGTCGCAGGCCAACGACCGGAACCTGAAGATCGACCGGCTTGTGCATGCCACGGGGTCTTCCGGGACACAGGCGGGGCTTGTGACGGGTATGTGCGCCATGAATGCGCAGATCCCCGTTCTGGGCATCGGCACCCGCGCGCCACAGCCAAAGCAGGAACAAATGGTCTATGATCTGGCATGCAAGACCGCCGACAAGCTGGGCTGTGCAGGCGTGGTGCGCCGCGAAGATGTCATGGCGAACACCGATTATGTCGGCGAAGGCTATGGCCTGCCCACGCAAAGCGGCATCGATGCCATTGCGATGTTCGCGGAACTGGAAGGGATTTTGCTGGACCCGTGCTATTCCGCCAAGGGGGCCGCGGGGCTGATCGATCTGGCGCGCAAGGGCGTTTTTGAAGGCGAGCGCGTGGTGTTTCTTCATACCGGCGGGGCAGCGGCGCTGGGGGGCTATGACTTTGCCTTCGACCACGCGCAGCGGTGGGTTGACCTTTAAGCGCGACAGGCCGCACCTCTAAAGCAGGTCCCATAGCTCCTTCGTCTGGGGGTTGAACGTCGCGGGGTTGGCCAGCGCTGCAATCGTGAGGCGTGCGTACCATGCCTCGTCCGCGATCGGCACAACCGCGCCCGAGGCCAGCTCGGACCCGATCGCCGTTTCCGGCATCCACGCAAATCCACCGCCGTTGAGCAGCCTGCGCTTGATCGTTTCGACCAGCCCGTCAACATAGATGGTTTCCACGTTCAACGGCTTTTGCCCGATAGTGCTTTCTACCACCATGCCCAGAAACGATGACTGCTCGTAGGCCAGGTAGGGGATCGGCGGGCCATCGGGCTTTGCCAGGTTCCAGCCATGTTGGCGGGCTTGGGCTGTGGCCATGACCGGGATCATGCGGTCTGTCAGCAAATCCTTGCGGGCAAAGGCCGCGTCGTCGATGCGTGGGGAGACTGAAGGGTGATAGTAACACAGCATGATGTCCACCGCGCCCTCGATCAGCAACTCGCAACACGAACTGAGGGAATCGGAGATCACCCGCGTGCGCAAGTCGGGCAGGATTTCCTGAAGGTTTTCGATCCGGTTTGCCAAATAATTAACCGAAATTGTGTGCAGGACGGAAAATCTGACAAAGCGGCTGTCGCCGACGCCGGCGTCCCGGATCGCCTGCCGGCTATCAGCAAGTTGCGAAACGGCGCCAAGGGCGACCGGCAAAAATTGCTTTCCCGCTTCCGTGATCTGGATCGGATAGGTTGCGCGATTGACCAAAGGCAGGCCAACCCAGCTTTCCAAGGCTTTGATTCTGCGACTGAATGCGGATTGGGTAATGTTCCGCTCTTCCGCTGCGCGGGTGAAGTTCAGCGTGCGTGCGAGGCACTCGAAATCGCGCAACCAGTTCAGGTCCACCTTGGAATCACCTCTGAACGAAACAGCAGAACAGGAGGGATAAACCAAAACTATGCAAAATACGAATGGTTTGATGAGATGTTCGAATTGGCTCTGGCTGAACTTCGGCCTCTAGAGTTGATCTGTGGCGGTACGGGCGCATCACACCTTGCGCCCGCTGCCATGCATGACGGCACAAGAGTCCGCGGCCTGCGGCGCATCTTGAACGACACGAACATTACAGACGCCGAAAATCGGCGCGATCCATCAGAGGAGATCAACGTGAAAACCAACTTGAAAACACATGTCCTTGCGGCAGCGGTGAGCGTTCTTGCCGTACCGGCATTTGCGTCGGAAGAGGTCAAAATCGGATTGCCATCCTGGACGGGTGCGCAGGCTATCGGCCACCTTCTGGGCGAAATTGTCACCTCGCGCATTGGCGGCACGGTTGAATATGTGCCCGGCAACAACGCCACGATCTTCCAGGCGATGGACCAGGGCAAAGGCGACATCGATGTGCACCCCGATGTGTGGTTGCCGAACCAGGAAAGCTTTACCAAGAAATACGTGGACGGCGCAGGTACTGTCACGCTGTCGTCCAACCCCTACGAAGGCAACCAGGGTTTTTGCGTCACCAAGGACTTTGCTGAGGCCAACCAGATCACCGATATCGCTGATCTGGGCCGTCCGGATGTCGCGGCGCTGATGGACAGCGACGGCAACGGCAAGGGCGAGATGTGGATCGGGGCACCCGGCTGGGCCTCTGCCAACGTGAACGAGGTCAAGACCCGCGACTATGGGTTGCTTGATTTCATCGAACCCATTCGCGCCGAGGAAAGCGTGAAAACAGCACGCATCAAGGACAGTATCGCCAAGGGCGAAGGCTATGCGTTCTATTGCTACAAGCCGCACGCCGTCTGGTTCATGTTCGACGTCGAAATGCTGAGCGAGCCGACATTTGACCCTGCCAAATACGTCATGGTGCAGCCCTCGGACGATGCCGACTGGTACGAGAAATCGTCGGTGGCCACCAAGGACGCGCTGAAGAACGTGCAGATCGCATGGTCCAATTCGCTGGAAGGGCGGTCGCCTGCGATTGCCGAGTTCTTTGCCAACTTCTCGGTGACAGCGGATGATGTCAGCGGGCTGGCCTTTGAGATTTCGGCCAATGGCATGGACCCGGCCGATGCAGCCAAGGCATGGGTCGAGGCGAACTCCGATCGCGTCGATGCGATGCTGGGTCTGTAATCCGACCTGACTTAGGCGGCACCGGCCTTTCTTTCGGGGTTGGTGCCGCCGTTCCTTTCCCTGACAAAATGAGACGCGACATGGCCCCTGAGACCGTTGTTGAGATTTCCAACGTCTGGAAGATATTCGGCGCCCGGGCCGAAGACGCCCTGCGCGCGGTGCGCGAGCGCGGCCTGAGCAAGGCCGAGGTTCTGGCAGAATTCAACGCGGTGGTGGGCGTGGCCGATGTCAGCCTGTCCGTGAACCGGGGTGAAATTTTCTGCATCATGGGGCTGTCGGGCAGTGGCAAATCGACCCTTGTGCGCCATTTCAACCGCCTGCTTGAGCCGACGGCCGGAAAGATCGAGATCGAGGGCACGGATGTCATGGCGCTGGGTCCGCGCAGTTTGCAGCAGTTCCGCAACCAGAAGATCGGCATGGTCTTTCAGAACTTTGCGCTGATGCCGCACCGGTCCGTGCTGGACAATGTCGCGATGCCCCTGGAAATCCGCAACGTGGCCAAGAACGAGCGGATGCGCCAGGCCGCGGCGATCCTTGATATCGTCGAGCTGGGCGCATGGGGGGCCAAGTTTGCCCACGAGCTGTCGGGCGGGATGCAGCAGCGTGTCGGACTGGCGCGCGCCCTGGCGGCGAACCCGGATGTTCTGTTGATGGACGAGCCGTTTTCGGCGCTTGATCCGCTGATCCGGCGGCAATTGCAGGATGAGTTCATCCGCCTGAGCAAGATCCTCAAGAAGACCACGATTTTCATCACCCACGATCTGGACGAGGCCGTGCGGATCGGTGACCGCATCGCCATCATGCGGGACGGCAAGATGGTTCAGATCGGCACCGCCGAGGACATCGTGATGGACCCGGCCGACGATTACGTGGCCGACTTTGTCGCGGGGATCTCACGACTGAAGGTCGTTCATGCCCATGCGGTCATGCAACCGATCGCAGCGCATATCGCAGCACACGGGACCATTGCCGCCGATGCCATGCGCGTGGGCGCCGATGAAACACTCAGTACGCTGATCACCATGGCCATTGACGATGACAACCCCATCATCGTGGCCACAGGTGGCAAGGATCAGGGCGTTATCACCCGTGCCGATCTGTTGCGCACCGTGATTGAAGGGACAGAAGTATCATGAACGATGTGCACACCGATCTGGGCGTGAACCCGCTGGAAGATACATCCTCCGATGCCGCACTTGCCTATGCCGAGGAGCGGCGCGAGAACATTCGCACCTTCGTGCGCACCAGCCCGGATTACTACATCCGTATGTTCGACAAGATCGGCGCGTCGGCCAGTTTTACCGCCACGTTCAATGCCATGGCCGGGCTTTTTGGTCCCATCTGGTTCGGCGCGCGTGGGTTATGGAGCTGGGCGCTGCCCTTTCTGATCATCGAAGCGCTGGCTTTTGTGCAGATTGCGCGCGGGCTCTTTGGCGATCTCGCGGCGGACGCGCTGGCGCGCATTGCCTCGATCGAAGGCACGCTGGAATTGCGTCGTCAGCAATTGGCCTCGGCCATCGAAAGCGGGTCCGACAAGGTGGATGTCTATCAGCGCACAGTGGATTCACTCGAAGCCAACATCGGCGGCATCCGTGCCGAGGCCGAGGCGATTGCGGCCGAAGGCCCGACCATCGTCCTGACGGGGCTCGCGATCCTGATCGTGGTCAAGATCGCACAGTCTCTGGTGGCCAATTGGGCGCTTGAGGCCCGGTTTTCCGATTGGCTTTCCGATCCTTCGGTGCGTTCGGGCCTGCCGGTGTCGCAGATCGTGTTCAGCGCCATCTTCATGGTGCTGATCGTGGCCGCCGCCATGCTGCACTACAGCTTTCCCGGGCGGTTCACGCTTCTGAGCGATTTCCCGACGGATCCGGACATCCGACTGGTCAGCATCGATGGGGTGGAGGCGTTCTTTAACTGGGCGGTTCTGAACGGAGAGGTTCTGTTCGATGCTATCACCTATTTCATTCGTCTTGTGCTGGATGCGCTGGAACTGGTGTTTGTCAGCACGCCATGGATCGTGATCGCGGCCTTGATCATCCTTCTGACGTGGTTGACGGCGGGGGTGCGCATGGCCATCTATTCCGGCGCTTTCCTCGCCTACATGGGCCTTCTGGGCTTTTGGGAAAAGGCGATGACTACGCTGGCCCTGCTGGGTACGGCGGCTTGCCTGTCGATCCTGATCGGCATTCCGCTGGGCATGTTCGCGGCGCGCCGACCGCGCTTTTATTCCTTTATCCAGCCGATCATGGATTTCATGCAGACCATGCCGGCCTTTGTCTTCATGATCCCGGTCATTGCCTTTTTCGGCACGGGCAAGCCCGCGGCCGTAGTGACCACCATGATCTTTGGCGGCACGCCGGTGGTGCGGCTTACGGTACTGGGCCTGCGCGGCGTGCCGGAATCTGTGCGTGAGGCGGCGATCAGCTTTGGTGCCAACAAATGGTATTTGCTGACCAAGGTGGACCTGCCATTGGCCAGCCCCTCGATCCGGGCAGGGATCAACCAGACGATCATGCTGTCTCTGGCCATGGTTGTGGTCGCGTCGCTGATCGGTGCGAAGGGTCTGGGCGAAGACGTGCTGGAAGCGCTGCAATACGCCAATGTGGGCCAAGGCATCCTTGCAGGCTTTTCCATCCTGTTCTGCGCCATGATCCTTGATCGCATCGTGCAAGGCGCGCGCAAATGATCCCGGTCGTTTTTGTCCATGGGTTCATGGGGGGAAGCAAACAGTGGGACGCACAGCGCGGCACCTTTGGCGCGGGTATGGTTGCGGTCGATTTGCCGGGCTTTGGCGCAAACGCCCATCTGGAGGCCTTGGCCACCATTGCAGATTATGCCGATTGGGTTCTGGACACGCTGAGTGCGCAGGGCATTGCGCGGTTTCATCTGGCGGGTCATTCCATGGGGGGCATGGTCGCGCAGGAGATGGCCGCGCGCGCGCCGGGCCGGATTGAACGTCTGGTGCTTTATGGCACGGGTGCGGAAGGGGTTTTGCCCGGCCGCTTCGAGACCATCGAAACCTCAAAGGAGCGCGCGCTGGCCGATGGCGCCTGTGCAACGGCCCGGCGCATCGCGGCGACGTGGTTTCTGGAACGAGAGAACGCCGCAGCTTACGACGACTGCGCCGCAATCGCCGAGCGCAGCGGCATCCAAGCCATTCTGGCGGGGCTGGAAGCGATGCAGAGGTGGACCGGAACCGATCATCTCCGGTCGATTGACGTGCCCACGCTTGTCCTGTGGGGCGATCATGACCGCACCTATTGCTGGAGCCAGACTGAGCATCTTTGGCAATCGGTTGCCGGGGCCAGCCTTGGCGTCATTCCGGGGTGTGCCCACGCCGCCCACCTGGAAAAACCAAGCCTTTTCAATGCTATGGTTCAGGGCTTTCTGTCCGTTTGAAGGGTGTTGAAATCCACGGGCATGACGCAGCATTGGCCGCCGCCGTGACCGGGCAGGCGGGTCTGTTTGGTAATTGCGGACGGCGTCGTTGGCGAACGGGAAACCTGTCTGCGCTATGTCCTGACCAGTGATACCTTTCAGGAGATTTGCCCGCGCGGCTGTTCATCGTTGTTATTCTTGCGAGTCTTCTGAACACGGGTGCAGGTGATCCAGCGCGCGCAGGTGATGCAGTTTTGCGGGCGCTGGACACGGCCGCGCGTGTCAACAATGCCGGGCGCCTGCGCGTGCTGAGCCAACGCGCTGCCTTGCAGTTCTGCCTTGTGCAGGTTGGTGCGGATGCGCAACGCAAGTCAGACGAGTTGGCCGCCACGGTCGATGCGTTCGAGGCGGCGTTGAGCGCCCTGCAAAGTGGCGATCCGTCGCAGGGTGTGCTGCCAACGCCCGGTACGGTCACCATTGCGCGACTGGACCGGGTGCGTGCGCATTGGACTGAAATCGCGCCGGTTTTGAAGTCGGCCGCGGGCGGGGAATTGGCCTCCGCCGAAGAGGTGTTGATGCTGGCGAAGGTCAGCGACGTGATGTTGCGCGAGATGAACGTGGCCGTCGAAAGCGACATCCCTTTGCAGTGAACCTTGGCAGATTCGCCCGGGATCGAAACAGTCTTGGCTCAGCCATATCTGGCACCTGCTGCGCGCGCTGGGCTGGCCATATCAAATCCAGCCGTTGGAACGTCGTGGCAAACCGTTGCAAATTGCACGTGCAGCCCCTTGCGCCCGGACGCATCGCCCAATAGAACAGCGCAAATTTTGCAGGCGTTCCGCACCGGAGCGCGATTACGCTATGGAGCACACATGCAGGTCACCGAGACGCTGAACGACGGTCTGAAACGCGGCTACGCCATCACTGTCACCGCTGATGAATTGGACGCCAAGGTCAACGAAAAGCTGGTCGAGGCGCAGCCCGAGGTCGAGATGAAAGGCTTTCGCAAGGGCAAGGTGCCCATGGCGCTGCTGAAAAAGCAGTTTGGCCCCCGCCTGATTGGCGAAGCGATGCAGGAAAGCATCGATGGCGCCATGTCCAAGCACTTTGAAGACAGCGGCGACCGTCCCGCGATGCAGCCCGAGGTCAAGATGACCAACGAGGACTGGAAAGAAGGCGACGACGTCGAGGTCGAGATGTCCTACGAGGCGCTGCCTGAAATCCCCGAGGTTGATCTGGGCAAGATCAAGCTGGAGAAAATGGTTGTCAAAGCCGACGACGCCGCCGTCGAAGAAGCGCTGGGCAATCTGGCCGAAACCGCGCAGGACTTCAAAGCCCGCAAGAAAGGCTCCAAAGCCAAGGACGGCGATCAGGTCGTGATGGATTTTGTCGGCAAGGTCGACGGTGAAGCGTTCGAAGGCGGATCGGCGGAAGATTACCCGCTGGTTCTGGGGTCCAACAGCTTCATCCCCGGCTTCGAAGAGCAGCTGGTCGGCGTCAAAGCAGAGGAAGAAAAGGCCGTGACGGTCAGCTTCCCCGACGAATACCAGGCCGAGCATCTGGCCGGCAAGGAAGCCGTGTTCGACTGCACCATCAAAGAGGTCAAGGAACCCGTTGCCGCCGAGATCGACGACGAGTTGGCCAAGAAATTCGGTGCGGAGGACCTCGCCGCGCTGAAAGGTCAGATTTCCGAGCGTCTGGAAGCCGAATACGCCGGTGCGGCGCGCGCGGTGATGAAGCGTGGCCTGCTGGATGCGTTGGACAAGGCCGTGAACTTTGATCTGCCCCCGAGCCTCGTCGAGGCAGAAGCCGGTCAGATCGCGCACCAGCTTTACCACGAAGAGAATCCCGAAGACACGGGCCACGACCACGGTGAAATCGAACCCACAGACGAGCACAAGCAACTGGCCGAGCGCCGCGTGCGTCTGGGCCTGCTGCTGGCTGAACTGGGCCAGAAGGCCGAGGTTGAAGTGACCGACGCCGAGATGAGCCAGGCGATCATGAACCAGGCGCGTCAGTATCCCGGTCAGGAACGTCAATTCTTTGAATTCGTACAACAAAACGCCCAGATGCAGCAGCAACTGCGCGCACCTCTTTTCGAAGACAAGGTGGTGGACCACGTGTTCGAACAAGCGGCTGTGAAAGACAAGGAAGTGTCCAAGGAAGACCTGCAAAAAGCGGTCGAAGCCCTGGAAGACGAATAAACCGCACCCTTATTCGGGTTTGGTGGGGCCGCTCCGGTTGGGGCGGCCCTTTTCTTTTGGGTGCGGCAAACCAAGCGCGGCATGTCGCTGACCTGCGCCGCGCTTTCGAGATGAGTGTTTGCCCGTTTGATGGCATTGGATAAGGTAAACAAAAAAGGAGCAGACAATGGGCATGACACGGCGGTCATTCACGGCAAGCTTGGGTGCAATGGGCCTTCTGGGCTGCACTGATGCGCGCATCACCGGACCGGGACAGGGCGCGGTTTCAACGTCAACCGGCTTGCCAGCGGACCTGCGGCCGCAACCCAATGCGGGCTATGATGCCTGGGTGGCCGGGTTCAAGGCCCGGGCCGGGGGGTATGGGCTGAGCGATGCGACGGTGCGGGCCGGGTTTCGCGGGGCAGGATATCTGCCGGGCGTGGTCAAACGCGACCGCAACCAGGTTGAATTCAAGCGCACGCTCGAAGATTACCTGTCGATTGCCGCCTCGGACGAACGTGTGTCGAAGGGGCGGGCGGCCTTTGCACGGCACCGTGGCACGTTATCGGCATTGGAGGCCAAATACGGCGTGGACGCCGAGATCATCGCCGCGATCTGGGGGCTTGAAAGCTACTTTGGAGAGCGAAAGGGGGATGTCCCGGTGGTGTCTGCAACGTCGACGCTGGCCTATGACGGACGGCGTGGATCGTTCTTTGAAAAGCAGTTGGTGGCGGCGCTGAAGATTATCCAGAACGGTGATATTTCGGCCGCGCGCATGACAGGCAGCTGGGCGGGTGCCATGGGGCATACGCAGTTTATTCCCACGTCTTATCAAGCCTTTGCGGTGGATTTTACAGGGGACGGGCGCCGCGATATCTGGTCGGAGGACCCCAGCGACGCACTGGCCTCTACCGCGGCCTATTTGCAGCGCAACGGTTGGTCGCGTGGCACGAAATGGGGCGCGGAGGCGGGCCCGGGTGCGCCCGCGGGCAGCATCATTCAACCGCAGGCTGGCGGGCCGAAGTTTTCTGTTACCAGCAATTTCCGCGCGATCAAACGGTACAACAACTCCGACAGCTACGCGATTGGCGTGGGGCATCTGGCCGACCGGATCGCCGGTGGTGGTCCGCTGCGTGGCACGTTCCCGCCTGATGCCAACGGGCTGACCAAGGACGACCGCGTGCTGTTGCAGCGGCGTTTGACGGCAGCGGGATTTGACACGGGCGGGGCCGACGGTGTTCTGGGGCCCAAGAGCCAAGCGGCGATCAGCGCCTATCAAAGCAGCGTGGGGCTGGAGGCGACGGGCGTGCCGTCTCAGGCCCTGCTGCGGCGTTTGGGGTAAAGGGCGCACCAGCGCGCGCCCTCTGGGCTTTCATAAGGCCAATTCGTCCGCCATTTCGTGGTTGCGGTCTCGGTGGCCTGCCTCGTCGGCACGCACGGCGATGACTACATCGCGCAGGGTCGCATCCTTGCCCAGTTCCCAATAGTCGATGGCAAGGTCCGGGGCTGGCACGTTTTCGACCCGGCCCGCATCAATCTCGGCCAGGTATTGGGTATAGCTGATCACCGCCTCTTCCTCGAGATAGCCGACAACACGGTGTGCCGTGCGCGGGGCAAAGAGGTAGAGAAAGAAGTAGAAGTTATAAAACACCGCCTGACCGAACATGATCAGGTAGCGTTCGAAACGGCTGGGGTCTGCCACCTTGATGAAAGTCATCAGGTGCATGCGCTCGTTTTCCGCCTCGTCCAGCAGTTCGCGCACCCATCCTTCGTCGTCGCGGATGTAACGCAGGGCCTTGAGGTGCTGCAACAAGCCACCCACCATGCCCGGTACGGCCGCCACTGTTTCAAGAACAACGGCGCGGTGCCCGTAGCGTTTGGCAAAGAATCTGTCCGCAAAAAAGCGCATGAATTTGACGGTGCGCAGCGCGATCCGGTCGTGCACGTCCTTGGGTTCGGCATGTTTGGTCAGGTCACCATCGTGTCGGTAGGTCGTGTCAAACATCGAAGTCTCCTTTCACCTTCCGGATATGGGTGGTGAAAAGGCGCGGGCCAAGAATATGCGGCAATTTGCCAATGCCGTGGCAGACCAAAGAAAAAGGCCGCGCCCGGTGGGGCACGGCCTGATGATTTGGAACCTGAAAAAGGATCAGGTGTTGGGCGTTTCTTCCGCTTCGTCGTCGGAGGCCGGCAGGACCTCTTCGACGGTTTCGGCCAGGTCTTCGTCCTCGGATGCCGCAGCGCCGATGTCTTCGAAGAGCTCGGCGATCTCGAAATCGGCGGCGGCTTCTTCTTCCGCGGCCAGTTCCTGGATCGATTTGCCGGAAGCTTGCAGTTCGGCTTCTTCCGCGGAACGCGCCACGTTGAGGTTGATCGTCGCTTCGACCTCTGGGTGCAGCGCGATGGTCACGGCGTGCAGGCCCAGCTGTTTGATCGGGTCAACGATAACAACCTGTTTGCGGTCCACGGTGAATCCGGCTTCGGTTGCGGCCTCGGCGGCATCGCGGGTGGTGACGGAGCCATAAAGGTTGCCACCATCGGAAGCCTGACGAATCACGATGAACTGCTGCCCATCAAGCTTGTCGCCCAGATCCTGCGCTTCTTTCTTGGTTTCGAGGTTTTGCGCCTCGAGTTGAACCTTGCGCGCTTCGAAGTCCGCGATGTTCGCCTCGGAGGCGGTCAGCGCTTTCTTCTGGGGCAACAGAAAGTTGCGGGCATAGCCGGGTTTGACATCGACGACGTCGCCCATCTGGCCCAACTTGGCCACACGTTCGAGAAGGATAACTTGCATGTCAGTCGCTCCTTATTTCACGGCGTAGGGCAGCAGGGCGAGGAAGCGGGCGCGTTTGATGGCACGGGCCAGTTCGCGTTGCTTCTTGGCCGATACGGCGGTGATACGGCTGGGCACGATCTTGCCACGCTCAGAGATGTAGCGTTGCAGCAGGCGCGTGTCCTTGTAGTCGATCTTGGGTGCATTGTCGCCCGAGAAGGGGCAGACCTTGCGGCGGCGGAAAAATGGTTTTGCGGCCATGAGTTAGCTCCTTGGGCTGTTAGCGGCGTTCACGGCGTTCGCCGCGTTCGTCACGTTTTTGCATTTGCACCGAAGGACCTTCGGCGTGTTCATCGACCTTGATCGTCAGAACGCGCATGACATCGTCATGCAGGCGCATCAGGCGTTCCATTTCCTGCACGGCGGACGCGGGTGCGTCGGTCCGCAGGAAGGCATAGTGGCCCTTGCGGTTCTTGTTGATCTTGTATGCCATTGTCTTGACACCCCAGTACTCGTTGTCCACGAGTTTGCCGCCGTTGTCGGACAGCACGGTGCCAAAATGTTCGATCAGGCCCTCGGCTTGCGTATTCGACAAGTCCTGGCGGGCGATCATCACATGCTCATAAAGGGGCATGTTTACTCCACTTATATCAAGGCGCATTTCAAAGACGGGGCCATCTGGTCCTTTTGCGGCCCCGGCACGAGAGACTGCGCGGTTCAGTTAGATGCAAAAGGAATGCCCCATATACACGGTTTGAAACCCTGCGCAAGCGTCGGTGCAGGCATGGTCCCGTCCTTGCCCCGACATTGCCCCGTGATGGTCCGGGACGCGCCCCATTTCGGTCAAGTTGTTAACCAATAACGTCCTCAACACGAAAACAAGAGGGACAAGACAATGACTGCCATCATCGACTTCATGGACCAAGACTCCGCCGTTACCGCACCCATCACGTCGCGGGGCGGTCACCGCGCCGTAGCGCGGGTTCTCAGCAAGGTTGTGGGGGGGGCACTGATCCTGTCCGCAATCGGCCTTTGGATCATGCCGGGCAGCGCAGTTGACAGCGACCTGCTGCTGATCAAGCTGGTGCTGGCGCTGATGAGCGGATTTGGCGGTCTGGCCCTTGTTCAGAACTGGGACATGCCGAATTCCCCCCCCGAAGTTGAAATCGACGTGATCCGTCGCGAGCTGCGCCTTGTACGCCGCATGGCACAGGGTGATGAGGTTCTCGAAGAGATCAAGTTCGCCGATCTGGGCCACGCCAAAACCAATGGCGCCACTGTGTCGCTGTGGGATGCGCGCGGAGATCTGATTGCCGAAGCGGCCCCCACGGATCGCAAGGTTCTGGCCTCTTTGACGTCTGGTTTGCGGGACGCGGGCAAGCTCTGATCCCGACCGGGCATCTAAAGGTAACACCTCACAATCAAGCTTTATTTTGTGCGCGTCCTGTTCAGGGGCGCGCACAACCTGTTGAACGGTGTTCAATTGCCGAAATGCTTTTTTGCACCAAGTATCGGGGTACCCCATCACAAACCGGAGACTGACCGATGAAATCCCTGATCCTTGCTGCTGCATTCGCAGGTGCGTCCACGATGGCCATGGCTGCCGACAAGTACACGCTTGATTCCAGCCACAGCTAAGTTCTGTTTTCCTACAACCACCTTGGATTTTCGACCACCTACGGCATGTTTTCGGGCTTTGAGGGCGAGATCATGTTTGATCAGGAAAACCCTGCAAATTCATCTGTTTCCGTATCAATGCCGGTGATGAGCATGTTCACGGGCTGGGAAAAGCGCGAAGCGCACTTCATGTCGGGTGACTTTTTTGGTGCGGAAGAGGGCGACATGATCACCTTTACCTCGACCAGCATCGAGACCACTGGCGAGGATACCGCCATGATCACCGGTGATCTGACCATGAACGATATTACCAAGACGGTTGTTCTGGACGCCAAGTTGAACCAGGTGGCCGAACATCCCATGGCAAAACAGCCCTGGGCCGGGTTCGATGCGACAACTACGCTGCTGCGGTCGGAATTTGGTGTCGGCAAATTTGCGCCTTTCATCAGCGACGAGGTTGAGGTGAAAATCTCGATCGAGGCGATGAAGGCCGCTGAGTAACCTTTTCACAGCTTGGAACCGAAAGGCCGCCAGGTGATCCGGCGGCCTTTTTTCGTTTCGGCATCAGTTGCGCGTTGCAGTCAGCGCCACGTTCACAGCGACACCGAACAGAAGGCTGGTTTCGTCGGCCATGTTGGCCCCGATGTTGAAATCCAGCCGGTTCAGGTCGAGGTCGGCCGAGACCGTCGCCGTGTCACCGTCGATGTTCAGGGAAAAGTACATCTCCACCGGAACTGATGTGTCCCGGATCGTCACTGTGCCGCGGGCCAGATTGACTTCGCCGGTGGTGAAAAGGTCGGCTTGAAAGCGTGCGGTGGGATAGGTCTGCACATCGAAAAAGTCGGGGCCCATCGCCTGATCTGTCACCGACCCCAGTTGCAGCGACCCGATGGCCACGGTCACATCCACGGTGCCCGCTTTGCCGTTCTGTTGGCTTTCATCAAAGCTGATCGCGGCGGTCCAGTCGGCAAAGCTGCCTGTCACGTCGGAGCCGAATTGTGTGACGGTGATGCCCAGCGTGCCGTCCTGGACTTGCCAGTCCGATTGCACCTCTGCCAGTTCGGCGGGTGCGGGCAGGCCAGCCCTGGCGTCGAAAACGCCGATGCCCGCACCGATACCGAGGGCCGCAACCCAAGCCACCACAGCCGCGATGATCGGCGCGGCCGGGCGATGCGCATTGGCCGGGCTGACCACATCGGCCTTGCCAAACCACATCCGCCGCAGGGTTGCGTCCTTGTCCACCACGTGGTGCTTGAGCGCGCCCGCCACATGCAGCACCAAAGACACCCCCAGCACCTTGGTCACCACGATATGCGTGGCTCCGAAAAAGCCCGAGACCGCTTCGGATTTGGGCACCAGTGGCAACGATTGGCCCAAGGGCCACCAGATCGGCGCAAAACCGGTGCTGGCCGCGTGGTGGATCCATCCGGAGAGGGGCGCGATCACAAGGCTGGAATAGAGCAGCCAATGCACGGTTTCCGCGGCGAAGGTTTCCAGGCGTCGTTCGGGATGCAGACCGTTTGGTTTCGGCTGCGACAAGGCCCATGCAATCCGGGCCAGTGCCACGAAGAACACGGCGACCCCCAGCGTCTTGTGCAAAGAAAACAGCCACGCCTTCTGGGCCAGCTGTTCAGACGTATCGTAGGGCATCTGGTATGCAATCAGCCCCAGCGGAATAAGCGTGATGACCAGCAGCGCCGTCAGCCAGTGAAAGGTCTTTGCGACGCCGCCGTAGGTGTCGATGGTGTTGGCAAGGGGCATATTGGTAGTCCTTTGGCCATTGGGTATTTCATAGGTAACACTTGTCCCTTTAATGTTATGCGGCAAGGGGTCTGTGCAATTGCAGATTGCTGCACACAGGCCGTGCGGGTGACTTGTGCCAGTGCGCGGGGGCGATTACACCGCCTGAAGGGATCATGAAGGAGGGGCAGGCATGAGTATCGGATTCGTATTTCCCGGACAGGGGGCGCAGACCATCGGCATGGGTCGTGATCTGGCAGACACCTACGCAGACGCGCGCGCGATCTTCGAGGAAGTGGACGAGGCATTGGGCGAAAAGCTGAGTGCGTTGATCTGGGACGGCGATCAGGACGCCCTGACCCTCACTCAAAATGCGCAGCCTGCGTTGATGGCCACGTCGCTGGCGGCGATGCGTGCGCTGGAGGCTGAAGGTTTTGGTATCGATCAGGCGGCCTATGTCGCGGGTCATTCGCTGGGTGAATATTCGGCCCTTGCCGCTGCTGGAGCGATCAGCGTGGCCGACACCGCGCGGCTGTTGCGCACGCGCGGGCAGGCCATGCAAGAGGCCGTGCCGGTTGGCGTGGGCGCCATGGCGGCCTTGCTGGGGCTGGATTTCGAAGCGGCCAAGGCTGTGGCTGATGCGGCGGCACAGGGCGAGGTCTGTCAGGCGGCCAATGACAACGATCCCGGTCAGGTGGTCGTTTCAGGTCACACAGCCGCCGTGGAACGTGCGGTTGAAATTGCCAAGGAAAAAGGCGCCAAGCGGGCCGTGATCCTGCCTGTCAGCGCCCCGTTTCACTGTGCGTTGATGGAACCTGCGGCTCAGGTCATGGCCGAGGCGCTGGCCGCGGTCGATATCAAGGCGCCCGCCGTTCCGGTGGTGGCCAATGTGCGCGCCGAAGCGGTGCGCGATCCGGCCGCCATTCGCGATCTGCTGGTCGAACAGGTCACGGGATCGGTACGCTGGCGCGAAAGCGTGGCCTACATGGCCGCTCAAGGCGTTACGGATATCTGGGAGATCGGCGCAGGCAAGGCGCTGTCGGGTATGATCCGGCGCATCGACCGGTCCATCGCCACGCGCAACATCGGCGCGCCGGGCGATATCACAGCACTCAAGGAAGCAGGGGCATGAGCATGTTCGATCTGACAGGAAAAACCGCGCTGGTCACCGGCGCATCGGGTGGCATCGGCGCCGATATTGCGCGCCAGTTGCACGCCGCAGGGGCCACCGTGGGCCTTTCGGGCACACGGGTTGAGCCGTTGGAGGCGCTGGCCGCTGAACTGGGCGCGCGCGCGCATGTGCTGCCTTGCAACCTGAGCGACATGGAGGCCGTGGATGCCCTGCCCAAGCAGGCGATCGAGGCCATGGGGTCGGTGGACATTCTGGTCAACAATGCGGGCATCACCCGTGACAACCTGTTCATGCGCATGTCCGATGACGAATGGCAAAGCGTGCTGGACGTGAACCTGACGGCCACGATGAAGCTGTGCAAAGGCGTGATGCGCGGCATGATGAAGTCCCGTTGGGGCCGGATCATCAACATCTCGAGCATCGTGGGGGCCACGGGGAATCCCGGTCAGGCAAACTATGCCGCGTCCAAGGCGGGCATGGTGGGCATGTCAAAAAGTCTTGCCTATGAGGTGGCAAGCCGGGGGATCACGGTGAATGCCGTGGCGCCGGGGTTTATCGCCACTGCCATGACGGACAAGCTGACTGACGAACAAAAGTCTGGAATCATGGGGCAAATTCCTGCTGGCCGTATGGGAGAACCGGGTGAGATCGCAGCTGCTGTGCTGTATCTTGCCAGCCCCGAGGCAGGCTATGTCACCGGAACCACCTTGCACGTTAACGGTGGCATGGCCATGTTGTAGGGGCTGCGCCACAAGCCTTGCCATCTTTCCGAGATATGCTATAGGCGGCGCAGATTTGACGCGGGGGCATGGATTGTGCCCCCTAAGTAGCCGCCCTCAGGGGCACGACCATGGCCGGAGCCCAATGTGGGCAAAGGCGCAAACTGAGGGCGCTAAAAGCCCATTGGAATGAGGACTTGGAAATGAGCGACGTCGCAGACCGCGTGAAAAAGATTGTTGTGGAACACCTGGGTGTTGAAGAGGACAAAGTGACAGAGAACGCTTCGTTCATCGACGATCTGGGCGCAGACAGCCTGGACACCGTTGAGCTGGTGATGGCGTTCGAAGAAGAGTTCGGCATCGAAATCCCCGACGACGCGGCGGAAACGATCCAGACATTTGGCGACGCGGTGAAGTTCATCAACGAAGCGTCCTGATTTTTCAGGCATGTGCCTGATCTGGCGGCGTCTTTCCTTGCGGAAAGGCGCCGCTTTTGCATCTGGACTCTGGCAAGTGATTGCGTCCGCGCGCGCATCGGGGCAAGGCTGAGAAAAAACAGCCCCCCAGAGGTCAGAGCCAGCCCATGTCGCGCGTCATTCCCACCATCAACACCGCCCGGTTGACCCTGCGGGCCATGCGGCCTCAGGATTTTGACCGTTTTGCCGAAATATGGACCGTGCCGGAGGTTGTGGAACATGTGGGCGGGGTGCCGTGGACGCGCAGCGTCGCGTGGAACTCATTTCTGCGCAATGCAGGCCATTGGCAGATCACCGGATTCGGTCAATGGGCCATCGAGGATCATCACAGCAAGGCAGTGATTGGCCAGACCGGGTTTTTCTATGGATCGCGTGATCTGGGCGAGGATTTCGACCAATACCCCGAAGCAGGTTGGATCTTGGTGCCGCAAGCGCATGGGCAGGGTCTGGGCCGGGAGGCCGCACAGGCAGCGCATGAGTGGTTTGACCGTGTGGTGACGGGGCCTTTGGTGGCGCGCGTGGCGCCTGCGAATGCACCCTCGGTGCGGTTGGCCGAGCAGTTGGGATATGTGCCGCTGCGCGATGCGGTATCGGATGGGCGTGACGTTATCTTGATGATCCGCCGTTCACCGCCGCAAAAGCGTGTATAAGGTCAAACATGTATGCAGCACGCGCGGGACTTGAACCCGGCGGCTGTGGCGCGCTAAGAGGCGCATAACAAACGATGGGGGCATATCGATGCGCAGAGTTGTTGTAACAGGCCTTGGTCTGGTGACGCCGTTGGCCGATGGGGTCGATGCAAGCTGGAGCCGAATTCTGGATGGGCAGTCGGGGGCCGGTCCGATCACCGGCTTTGATCCTGAAGGATTGGCAACCACCTATGCCTGTGAAGTGCCTTTGGGTGACGGCAGTGACGGCACGTTCAACGCGGATGCCTATATGGCCCCCAAGGAACAGCGCAAAGTCGATACGTTCATCATGTTCGGTCTGGCCGCGGCACAGCAGGCGGTGGAAGACGCAGGGTGGATGCCGGAAGACCGTGAGGCGCTGGAGCGCACCGGGGTTCTGATCGGGTCGGGCATTGGCGGGTTGAACAGCATCGCCAACACGGCCGTGATGATGGAAGAAAAAGGCCCGCGCCGCGTGAGTCCTTTCTTTGTGCCGGGCGCGTTGATCAACCTGATTTCCGGTCAGGTCAGCATCAAATACGGGTTCAAGGGCCCCAACCATTCGGTTGTGACGGCCTGTTCCACCGGCGCGCACGCCATTGGCGATGCAAGCCGCCTGATCCAGCATGGCGATGCTGACGTGATGGTGGCAGGCGGGGCCGAAGCCGCGATCTGCAAAATTGGCATTGCCGGGTTCAATGCGTGCAAGGCGTTGTCGACCAAGGGTGCGGACGATCCCAAGAAGGCCAGCCGCCCCTATGACGCGGACCGCGACGGTTTCGTGATGGGCGAGGGCGCGGGCATCGTGGTTCTGGAAGAGTACGAGCATGCCGTTGCGCGTGGTGCGAAAATCTATGCCGAAGTGAAGGGCTATGGCCTGTCGGGCGACGCCTACCACATCACTGCCCCCAGTGAGGACGGTGAGGGCGGCGAGCGGTCCATGCGCGCGGCCTTGCGCAACGCGGGGCTTGAGCCTTCGGACATCGATTACATCAACGCTCATGGCACCAGCACCATGGCCGACACCATCGAATTGGGCGCGGTCGAGCGTTTGTTGGGGGATGCGGCGGACAAGGTGACCATGTCATCGACCAAATCCGCCACGGGCCACCTTTTGGGGGCTGCAGGCGCAATCGAGGCGATTTTCAGCATTCTGGCCATTCGCGATCAGGTCTGTCCGCCCACGATCAACCTCGACAACCCTGCGGTGGAGACGCCCGTTGATCTGGCCGCCAACAAGAAGGTCGAGCGTGAAGTGAAAGTGGCGCTGAGCAATTCCTTTGGCTTTGGCGGCACCAATGCGAGCGTGATCTTCGGAAAGGTCGATTGATGTGGCGTCACATCGCCTCGAACGCGATTACCTTTCTGGCCGTGGCATTGTTTCTGCTGGGGGGGGTGATCCTGTGGGGCAAATCGCAATACGAGACCGCAGGGCCACTTGATCAGGCCATTTGTTTGCAGGTTGAACGCGGCACCAACATGCGCCGGGTGAGCCGCAAGTTGGAAGATCAGGGTGCGGTGAGCAGCGGGTCGATCTTTCGGATCGGGGCGGATTACACAGACAAGACGCAGGCCTTGAAAGCGGGCAGCTACCTTGTGAAACCGGGCATGTCGATGGAGGATATCGTCGATGTCATCACCCGTGGCGGGGCCAGTACCTGTGGCACGGAAGTGGTGTACCGGATCGGAGTGAACCGCATGGCCGTGCAGGTGCGCGAGCTTGACCCCGCGACCAACCGTTTTGTCGAAAAGGCAGAGTTCCAGCCCGCCGAGGAAGAGGCCCCCGAGGTCTATGCGCAGGTCAAGGCGGCCGCAGACACGCGGTATCGTATCGCGTTGGCCGAGGGCGTCACCAGCTGGCAAGTCACCAACGCATTGCGTGGCATGGACGTTCTGGACGGCGAGGTCACGGAGGTGCCACCCGAGGGCGCGCTGGCACCGGACAGCTACGAAGTCAGCCCCGGCGACAAGCGGGGGGATGTTCTGACGCGGATGCAGACAGCGCAGGAAGTTTTGGTGGCTGCGGCCTGGGAAGGGCGCGACGCGGATTTGCCGCTGCAAAGCCCCGAGGAATTGTTGATCCTCGCGTCGATTATCGAGAAGGAAACCGGTGTGGCCGAAGAACGGCGGCAGGTGGCCAGCGTGTTCGTGAACCGGCTGAACCGGGGTATGAAGTTGCAGACGGATCCAACGGTGATTTATGGTATCACCAAGGGTGAAGGCGTGTTGGGGCGGGGCTTGCGACGGAGTGAGCTTCGCAAGGAAACCCCTTGGAATACTTATGTTATTCCGGCGTTGCCTCCGACCCCGATTGCCAACCCCGGACGCGCGAGCCTTGAAGCGGCAGCACGTCCCGACGCCACGCCTTATGTCTTTTTCGTTGCCGATGGGACGGGCGGGCACGCCTTTGCCGAAACGTTGGACGAGCACAATCGCAACGTGGCCAAATGGCGTGAGATCGAGGCGGAACGGGCGGGTCAGGACAACTGAAGCCGCGCGTAAAGTCGGCGCAAGACACCGATCTGCGGGCGTTATTTGGCATCCTGATTTTAACTATTTGTTAATGATACCGTACGCTTAGGCGGCGCTGTAAAAGTGAATTGGCTTGACTCTGCGCACGGTCTGATGTACACATTGTGACAAGCTAGAAGTAGTGGGCAAGCGGCCACGGGTTCATTCCCGTTGGTCGCTTTTTCATTTGCGCTCGTGCGGGGATCATTCAAGCCGAAAGGTCACACGCACTCATGATCATGATTACCCCGGAGGCGACAGACCGCGAGGTCGAGGAGCTTTTTGCTTCTGTCCAGCGTGAAATCGCCAACCTTAGAAACGAAGTCGAGGAGCTCACCAAGAAGCTCAGGGCCGGGGAGGATACGGAAGCCAAGGATGCAAAGTCGAAGGTGGCGGCGCTGAGTGGGCTTTTGACGACATGCCATAAAGTGGAGACGAGCCTTGTCGAATGCAGAAACAAACGCAGTGGGAGCGCGGGAGGAGGGTACGCCCTCGACCTCGATGCTGCACGGGCTGAGATCGGGTGCCGCCTTGATCGCCTCAGAATCCGAGGCTGTCAGAGCGGCGTTTCTGAATGATATTGGGGAGGGAGGGCTGTGTGCCCTCCCTTTTCTTTTCGAATTCTGGGCGATGCCGCATCAGCTGCCGCCGGAGGGAGACTGGCGCGCTTGGGTCATACTGGGCGGTCGCGGTGCGGGTAAGACGCGCGCCGGTGCCGAGTGGGTGCGCAGCAGGGTTGAAGGTGGACTGCCGTTGGCGGCGGGGGCCTGTCGGCGCGTGGCGCTGGTGGGCGAAACCGTTGATCAGGTGCGGGAAGTGATGATTTTTGGCGACAGTGGCATCATGGCCTGTTCGCCCCCCGACCGGCGGCCGACCTATCAGGCATCGCGCAAGCGTTTGGAGTGGCCCAACGGGGCCGTGGCGACCGTGCATTCGGCGCATGACCCCGAGGGGTTGCGGGGTCCGCAGTTCGATGCGGCCTGGGTGGACGAGTTGGCCAAGTGGAAGAAGGCAGAAGCGACCTGGGACCAGTTGCAGTTTGCGCTGCGGCTGGGCGATCATCCGCAGGTTTGCGTGACCACGACGCCGCGCAATGTTGGTGTATTGAAGCGGGTGCTGGAGTTGCCATCGACGGTGAGCACCCATGCCAGCACCGAGGCCAATCGCGCCAATCTGGCCGAGAGTTTCCTTGAGGAGGTCAGGGCGCGCTATGCGGGGACACGGCTGGGGCGGCAGGAGCTTGATGGCGTGTTGCTGGCCGATGCCGAGGGCGCGATGTGGACCACGGACAAGCTGGAGGGGGTGCGCTGTGCAGGACCGGACCGGCTGGACCGGATCGTGGTGGCGGTAGACCCGGCCACGACCAGCGGTGCAGGTGCAGACGAATGTGGCATCGTGGTGGTGGGGGCCGAGACGCAAGGGCCGCCACAGGACTGGAAGGCCTATGTTCTGGCCGACCGTACCGTTACCGGTGCCAGCCCCGCGGAATGGGCGCGCGCCGCGATCAACGCGCGCGAGGAATTCGGCGCGGACCGGATCGTGGCGGAAACCAATCAGGGCGGGCAGATGGTCGCCGAGGTCATCCGGCAGGTCGACCCATTGGTGCCTTACAAGGGCGTACACGCCAGCCGGGGCAAGGTCGCACGGGCCGAGCCGGTGGCGGCGCTTTATGAACAGGACCGTGTGCGCCATGTGGGTGCGCTGGACGCTTTGGAAGATCAGATGGTCAAGATGACGCCGCGCGGGTTCGAAGGGCAAGGCAGCCCGGACCGTGTGGATGCGTTGGTCTGGGCCATTCACGAGCTGATGATCGAGCCCGCGCGCAGCTATCGCAAGGTCGGCGTACGGTCACTTTAACGCCCGTTAATCATTTGTTGGCAAATTGCTTTCAACGGCGCTGAGGTCTTCGAGAGAAGTTCGGGGCCACGGGACGACAACACACAATCGAGCAGCCTTTTGACTGGCCCCGGCACGGGGCCGGGCAGATGGGGTGCGGACGGGTTCGGCGCATGAGGCGCGGCACCCATGGGTCACTTGAGGAGCGAACTTCATGGTCTTTGATTTCTTTCGGCGGGGCGGCGGTGTTGTGGATGCACCAGAGCAGAAGGCCAGTGCCACGGGTCCTGTTGTGGCCTATCAGACATCGGGTCGCGTGGCCTGGAGCCCGCGTGACACGGTTTCTCTGACGCGCACAGGCTTTTCGGGCAACCCTGTCGGGTTCCGGTCGGTCAAGCTGATTGCCGAGGCTGCGGCGGCTTTGCCGCTGGTGCTGCAGGACCGCGAGCGCCGCTATGACGTGCATCCGCTGCTGCAGCTGGTCAACAGCCCCAATGGCGCGCAGGGCAAGGCAGAATTGCTGGAAGCGCTCTATGGGCAGCTTTTGTTGTCGGGCAACGGATATATCGAAGCGGTTGCGGGCGAAGACGGTGTCCCCTTGGAATTGCACGTGCTGCGCAGTGACCGGATGAGTGTGGTGCCCGGTGCAGATGGCTGGCCTGTGGCCTATGAATACGCGGTTGGCGGGCGCAAGCATCGGTTTGATGCCAGTGGCGAGCCGAGCCCGATCTGCCACATCAAGAGCTTTCATCCGCAGGATGATCACTATGGGTTCAGCCCGATGCAGGCCGCGGCCATGGCGCTGGACGTGCACAACAGCGCCAGCCGTTGGTCGAAATCGCTGTTGGACAATGCGGCGCGCCCCAGCGGGGCCATCGTATACCGCGGTGCCGAGGGGCAAGGCAGCCTGAGCAGTGACCAGTACGACCGTCTGGTCAGCGAAATGGAAAGCCATCACCAAGGTGCGCGCAATGCGGGCCGGCCGATGTTGTTGGAAGGTGGTCTGGATTGGAAGCCGATGGGGTTCAGCCCGTCGGACATGGAATTCCAGAAGACCAAGGAAGCCGCGGCGCGCGAGATCGCGCTGGCCTTTGGGGTGCCGCCGATGTTGATCGGCATTCAGGGCGACGCGACCTATGCAAATTACCAGGAGGCCAACCGTGCCTTCTATCGCTTGACGGTTCTGCCCTTGGCGACGCGGGTTGCGGCGGCATTGGCGGATTGGCTGGGCCAGTTCACCGGCGAGGCGGTCGAGCTGAAGCCGGACCTTGATCAGGTGTCGGCGCTGTCTGCCGAGCGGGATGCGCAGTGGGCGCGGGTGGCGCAGGCGGATTTCCTGAGTGATGCGGAAAAGCGCAGCCTGCTGGGCCTTCCTGCGGTGTCGGAGGATGAGGTGGATGGCTGAGAGCCGGGTCTTTGAGAAATTCGAGTGCGCGCCGGGGCTGCAATTGCAGGCGCACGAGAAGGTCAGCCAGATCCACTATGACAACATCAACCGGCGGCTGGACCGTTTGGAAGAGATGATGGAACGGCTGGAAAAACGTTTGTGGCTGACCGTTTACGGGGTGGTTGCGGTGATCCTGGCGCAAGCCTTTCAATCGGTTTTGGCGGTGGCGCCATGAGCAATGCAGAAAAGGAGTGGACCATGGATATGGACACTGGACTGGAGCACAAGTTTGCCCGTTTTGGCGAAGGACTGAGCGTACAGGATGGCGCGGTCATCGAGGGCTATGCCAGCCGTTTCGGGGATTGTGATCAGGGCGGCGATATTGTCACCAAGGGGGCCTATACCAAGTCTTTGAAGGCGTTGGCCGCAGGGGATCGGACGGTCAAGATGCTGTGGCAGCATGACCCCGCCCAGCCCATCGGCATCTGGGATGAGGTGCGCGAGGACGGGCAGGGCCTGTGGGTCAAGGGCCGTCTGCTCGACAGTATCGCCAAGGGCCGCGAGGCGGCGGCGCTGATCGAGGCGGGGGCCATTGACGGGCTGAGCATCGGCTACCGCACGGTGCGGGCCACAAAGAATGACAAGGGCCAGCGGCTCTTGACGGAACTGGAGCTTTGGGAGGTGTCACTGGTGACCTTCCCGATGCTGCCCAGTGCGCGTGTCGCGGCCAAGTCGGACGAGATGTTCGACGAGGCAGAGGCATTGCGTGAAATGGCGGCGGCCTTTGACGGCGCGCGCGCGAGGCTGGTGCGCGACTAGCGCGCCTTCACTTCAACCATCGAGGAATGCTCATGAGCAAGACCGAGATCAAGGCTCGGGCCGGGGAAGGTTTGTCTCCGGTTCAGGAAGTCACCCAAGCCGTCAACGGTTTCGTGGCCGACTTCAAAGGCTTTCAGGCCGACATTCAAACCAAATTGCAACAAACGGAAGAGCGACTGACCATGCTGGATCGGAAACAAATGACTGCTGCACGCCCGCCTCTGGCAGGTGCTGTTGAAATGGAAGCCCCCCACGGCAAGGCGTTTAACGCCTATCTGCGTTCGGGCGATGATGATGGCCTGCGCGGTCTGGAACTGGACGGAAAGTCGATGTCGACAGCCGTGAACAGCGACGGCGGCTACCTTGTGGATCCGCAGACATCGGAAACCGTGAAATCGGTGCTGAACGCCACCGCGTCGGTGCGGTCCATCGCATCCGTGGTCAACGTCGAGGCGACCACCTATGACGTGCTGGTCGACCACACCGATGTGGGTGCCGGTTGGGCCACCGAAACCGGTTCTGTCGCAGAAACGGACACACCGCAGATCGACCGCATCACCATTCCCCTGCACGAGCTGTCGGCTTTGCCCAAGGCGTCGCAGCGTCTGCTGGATGACAGCGCGTTCGACATCGAAGGCTGGCTGGCCGGTCGCATTGCCGACAAGTTCTCGCGCGCTGAAGCCGCGGCTTTCGTCAACGGTGACGGCATCGACAAGCCCAAGGGTTTCCTGACGCACACATCGGTCGACAATGACGTCTGGGCCTGGGGCAACCTGGGTTACGTGCCCACAGGCATCGACGGCGACGTGACGGCCGATGCGATCATCGACGTGGTTTATGCGCTGGGTGCGGAATACCGCGCCAACGCGACCTTCGTCATGAACTCCAAGACCGCCGGTCTGGTGCGCAAGCTCAAGGACAACGATGGCCGTTTCTTGTGGTCGGACGGTCTGACGGCGGGTCAGCCTGCGACGCTGATGGGTTATCCTGTGCTGGTTGCCGAGGACATGCCTGATGCGGCAGCTGGTGCTGACGCGATCGCCTTTGGTGATTTCGCAGCGGGCTACACCGTGGCCGAGCGCCCCGATCTGCGCGTTCTGCGTGACCCCTTCAGCGCCAAGCCGCACGTCCTGTTCTATGCGACCAAGCGCGTGGGCGGGGATGTGAGCGACTTTGCCGCGATCAAGCTGCTGAAATTCGCAACAGCCTAAGGGTTGGTGTGAAGGGGCGGGGCGATGTCAATCGCGTCGCTCCAACCGGGCGCGTGCCCTCAAGGCCGGTGTTGTCTAGCTGCTCCCCTCCGTTCGAGCAATGCAGGCTGGTGCGCGTCCGGAACTGATGCCCGAGGGGCCGGAATTTTGGAGATGTTCCATGATGTTGATCGAAGAAACCTCGGTGCCGGATGCGGCACTGCCGGTTGAGGAATTCAAAGCGCATCTGCGCCTTGGCACCGGTTTCGGTGAGGGCCATGTGCAAGACGAGGTTTTGGTGAGCTTTCTGCGGGCAGCGATGGCGGCCATCGAGGCGCGCACGGGCAAGGTGTTGCTTGAACGCGCGTTCACCTGGGCACTGACCCGGTGGCGTGGTGCGCAGGGGCAGGGTTTGCCCGTGGCCCCGGTGCAGGCGGTGAGCGATCTTGAGATTGTGGACCGCACCGGAGCGCGTACCAGCGTGGCGAGCAATGCCTATTGGCTGGAGCAGGACGGGCACAGCCCAACGCTGCGCTCAACCGGATCGGTGCTGCCTGTTATTCCGCAAGCCGGATCTGCAGTGGTGCATTTTGTCGCCGGTTACGGCGATGCATGGGCGGATTTGCCTGCGGATCTTCGGCAGGCGGTGATGCTGCTGGCCGCGCATTATTACGAGTTCCGCAACGAGACATCGCTGAGCGACGGCTGCATGCCCTTTGGGGTCAGCAGCCTGATTGAGCGTTACAAGACCCTGCGCATGTGGTCGGGGGGTGGCCAATGAGGCAGCCCCGTCTGAGCCATCGTCTGACGCTGGAAGCACCGGCGCGCCTGTCTGATGGCGCGGGTGGGTTCACCGAGAGCTGGACGCCGCTGGGCGTGCTGTGGGCGCAATTGATCGCGCGCACCGGTCGTGAGACGGCATTGGGTGCGGCTCCGGTATCGGCGGTCGCCTACAAGATCATCGTGCGCGGTGCACCCATAGGGCATCCCGAGCGCCCCTTGCCGGAACAGCGGTTCCGTGACGGGCAGCGCATTTTCCGCATTCAGGCGGTGGCCGAACATGACGCGGAAGGCCGCTTCCTGACGTGCTTTGCCAATGAAGAGGTGGTGTCATGAGCTATGGCGTTTCAGCGGCCTTGCAGGGCGCGATCTATGACGCATTGAGCGCGGATGCGACGCTGGCCGGACTGGTGGGCAGCGACATCTATGACGCGGTGCCCGCAGGCACAGTGCCGTCGCTTTATGTCAGCCTGGGCGCCGAAACGGTGCGACAGGCCAATGACAAGACCGGCAACGGGGCCTTGCACGACATCACGGTCGCGGTGGTCACGGATGTGCCTGGCTTTGCCGCGGCCAAGCAGGTCGCGGGTGCTGTATGCGACGTGTTGCACGGCAACGACCTGACGCTTGCGCGGGGTCGGCTGGTCTATCTCAACTTTGATCGCGCCACGGCCAGCAGGCCCAAGGGCGCGACCGGACGCACGATCAACCTGCGCTTCAGGGCGCGGGTCGAGGACGAATAACCCTTTATCTTGATTGGAGAAAGCCAATGGCTGCACAGAGCGGGAAAGACCTGTTGGTCAAAGTGGACATGACCTCGGATGGTCAGTTCGAAACCATCGCGGGCCTGCGCGCCACGCGCGTGAGTTTTAACGCGGAAACGGTGGATGTCACCAGCCTTGAGAGCCAGGGCGGCTGGCGCGAGCTGTTGTCGGGCGCAGGTGTGCGGTCGGCGGCAATCTCGGGGTCGGGCGTGTTCAAGGATGAAGGCACCGACGAGCGCGCGCGCCAGTTGTTCTTTGACGGCGAGACGCCTGATTTTCAGGTGATCATCCCCGATTTCGGTATCGTGGAAGGCCCGTTTCAGGTCACGGCCATCGAATACAGCGGCAGCCACAACGGCGAGGCGACCTATGAGTTGTCGATGGCGTCTGCCGGCGCGCTGACCTTTACGGCGTTGTGATCTGAGATGGCCAATCCGTGGAGGGGAGATGTGGCGCTTGTCATCGATGGCGAGCGTCAGGTGATGCGACTGACGCTGGGTGCGTTGGCGGCGCTGGAGGCCGAGTTGGCGGTTGGATCGCTTGTCGCTCTGGTGGAGCGGTTCGAGAGCGGTGCCTTTTCCAGCGCGGATGTGCTGGCGCTGCTCAGGGCCGGTTTGGCTGGGGGCGGTTGTGACGCGGATCCGGCACGCCTGATCCATGCGGAGATCGAAGGTGGGCCGCTGGGGGCGGCTCGCGCGGCGGCTGAGTTGCTGGCGCGGGCCTTCGTGGTGCCGGATCCGACATGAGCAAGGGGCTGGATTGGCCTGCGCTGATGCGCGCGGGGTTTCAGGGATTGGGATTGCAGCCTGATGCCTTCTGGGCGCTGACGCCTGCTGAATTGTCGCTGATGATGGGCGATCCGGGGGCAAAGGCCCCGCTGTTGAATGAAGGGCTGGAGGCGCTGATGGCGGCCTATCCCGACCATGAAACCGAGGAATGACAATGAGCGAGTATAACGAAGAGATCGAGAACCTGGACTCCAATGCCGACGGGTTGTCCGAAAGTCTGAGCCAAGCGTCGGTCATGGTCACCGGATTTGACAGTGAATTGCGCCGGATGCGCGAGTCGCTGGCGGCCACAGGCAAGGATGTGGCGACGCTTGAACGTGGGCTCAGCCGAGGGTTGCGCAAGGCGTTCGATGGCGTGGTCTTTGATGGCATGAAGTTGTCGGATGCGCTGCGTACCGTTGCGCAGTCGATGATCAACGCCACCTACAACGCGGCGATGAAGCCTGTAACCAACCAATTCGGTGGATTGCTGGCGCAGGGTGTTAACGGGCTGGTCAACACCATCCTGCCTTTTGCAGATGGCGCGCCATTCAGCCAGGGGCGCGTCATGCCTTTTGCCAATGGCGGTATCGTCAGTGCCGCAACCCCTTTCGGGATGCGTGGTGGCATGGGCCTGATGGGCGAGGCTGGACCAGAGGCGATCATGCCACTTGCACGCGGTGCCGACGGCAAACTGGGCGTCAAGGCAGGCGGCGGCGGAGGCAACACGGTGGTGATGAACATCTCGACCCCCGATGCTCAGAGTTTCCGGCGCAGTCAGAACCAGATCGCCGCACAGATGAACCGGGCCTTGGGCCGCGGCAACCGCAACCGTTAAGAACAAGGGAGCACCGTTATGGGATTTCACGAGGTACGTTTTCCGGCATCGCTGAGCTTTGGCTCCGTGGGTGGGCCTGAGCGGCGCACGGATGTTGTCACGCTGGCTAACGGGTTCGAGGAACGCAACACGCCCTGGGCGCATTCCAAGCGGCGCTATGATGCCGGGCTTGGCATGCGGTCGCTGGACGATGTTGAAACGCTGATCGCGTTTTTCGAGGCGCGTATGGGGCAGATGTACGGGTTTCGCTGGAAGGATTGGTCGGATTTCAAATCTTCGCGCGCCTCTGGCACACCGGCATTTGATGATCAGGAACTGGCGTTGGGTGATGGCGAGACGGCGATTTTCCCGTTGGTCAAGACGTATCGTTCTGGAATCCACAGCTATACGCGACCGATCACCAAGCCAGTCAAAGGCACGGTGCGCATAGGCATAGAGCAAGACGAGTTGCAGGAGGGCATCGATTACGAGATCGATGTAACCAGCGGTTTGGTGACCTTTGCCCATCCGCCGGACCCGGCCATGCAGATAACCGCAGGGTTTGAGTTCGACGTGCCGGTGCGATTCGACACCGATCACATTCAGACCAGCATTGCCAGTTTTCAGGCGGGTGACGTGCCCAATGTGCCGATCATCGAGGTGCGGGTCCAATGAGCGGGCAGAGCGAGGCGTTTCTGACGCATGTGAAATCAGGCCTGACGACCCTGTGCCGGGCCTGGGCGGTCACACGCAAGGATGGCACTGTTTATGGATTTACGGACCATGATCTGAGCCTGACATTTGAAGGTGTCACCTTCAAGGCGGATACGGGTCTGAGTGCTGCGGCCCTGGCGCAAAGCACGGGCCTTTCGGTGGACAACTCCGAGGCGCTGGGCGCTTTGTCGGATGCGTCCATAACCGAAGAGGATATCGAGGCCGGCCGGTTTGACGGGGCGGAAGTGCGGTCTTGGTTGGTGAACTGGAAAGACGTCGAAGAACGTTGGCTTCAGTTCCGTGGCAGCATCGGCGAGATGCGCCGCGCGGGCGGGGCGTTTCATGCCGAGCTGCGTGGATTGACCGAGGCGTTGAATCGCCCGATCGGGCGGATTTATCAGAAACCGTGCTCTGCCGTTCTGGGCGATGAGCAATGCGGGTTCGACATGACCACGCCCGGCTATTCGGTGGATATTACCCTTGAGTCTGATGTCGAAGGTGCGGTCGTGCAATTCCCGGACAGCGGGTCGTTTGAAGCAGATTGGTTCAAGCGGGGTCGTCTGGACGTTCTGGATGGTGCGGCACAGGGCCTTTGGGCGATGATCAAGGAAGACCGGATCGTGGATGGTGCACGCGTAGTCGAGCTGTGGCAGCCTGTGCGCGGTGCCCTTCTGGCAGGGGACGTCGTGCGGTTGAGCGCCGGTTGTGACAAGCGCCTGGAGACTTGCCGCCTGAAATTCGACAACATCCTGAACTATCAGGGGTTTCCTGACTTGCCCGGTGAGGACTGGGTGATGGCTTATCCCCGCGCTGCCGGTGCCAATACCGGGGGCAGCCTGAGATGATACGCACCTCGGATGCGGTGGTCGCCACGGCCAGATCGTGGATCGGCACGCCTTATGTGCACCAGGCGTCCTGCAAGGGGGCAGGCACGGACTGCCTTGGTCTTTTACGGGGCGTCTGGCGGTCTTTGTGCGGTGCAGAGCCCGAGGCCATGCCCGCCTATTCGATGGATTGGTCGGAGCCTCAGGGTGACGAGCGGCTCTGGCGCGCGGCTGCGCGGCATTTGCGCACCAAGCCGTTGGATCAGGAGGCGGCAGGCGATGTCTTGCTGTTCCGGATGCGGGCCGGGGCGGTGGCCAAACATTTGGGCATCGTGGCGCGGGTCGGACGGCAGGCCAGTTTCATACATGCGTATTCGGGGCACGGCGTGGTTGAAAGCCCGCTCAGTGCGCCTTGGCGTCGCCGTGTCGTGGCGCGTTTCGAATTTCCTGAGGAGGGTTTCTGATGGCCACGGTTCTTTTTTCAGCGGCAGGTGCCGCAATTGGTGGATCGGTTGGCGGGACGCTGGCCGGTCTGTCGTCTGTTGCCATCGGCCGCGCCGTGGGTGCCACTCTGGGTAAGGTGATCGACCAGCGCGTGATGGGCCAAGGGTCCGATGTGGTCGAGCAGGGCAAGATCGACCGCTTTCGCCTGACCGGATCGGGCGAAGGAGCACCGATTGCGCAGCTTTATGGGCGCATGCGTCTGGGCGGCCAAGTGATCTGGGCCTCGGATTTCGCGGAGACAACCACCGTTTCAGGCGGCGGCAAGGGCGCGCCAAGCCAGCCTCAGACGCGCGAATACAGTTATTCGGTGAGCCTTGCGATTGCACTGTGCGAGGGTGAAATTCTGCGGGTTGGCCGGGTCTGGGCTGATGGGGAAGAGATCGCAGCCGATGATCTGAACATGCGCGTCTACAAGGGCACGCGAGACCAGTTGCCGGATCCCGTCATCGAAGCCATCGAAGGGGCGGGCAATGTGCCAGCCTACCGCGGCACGGCCTATGTGGTGATGGACAACCTGACCTTGCAACCCTTCGGCAACCGGCTGCCACAGTTTTCCTTTGAAGTGGTGCGCGCCGAGCAATCGGGCGAAGAGGGCGCAGAACACCAGATCGCACAAGCGGTTAAGGCGGTCGCCCTGATGCCTGGAACCGGGGAATACGCGCTGGCCACGACACCGGTTTATTACACTGATCAGGCGGCTGGGCGCTGGAGCGCGAATGTAAACACGCCCGCGGGCAAATCCGATTTCTCGCAGTCGCTGGAAATACTTGAGGATGAATTGGCCAATTGCGCCGCGGCTTCATTGGTCGTGTCGTGGTTTGGCGATGATTTGCGCGCGGGATCTTGTACCGTGCGCCCCAAGGTCGAGCGCAAGGACATCGAAGGGCAGAATATGCCCTGGCAGGTGGCCGGGGAAACGCGCGCCACAGCGGATGAGATTGCCGTTCTGGATGAGCGTCCGGTTTATGGCGGCACGCCATCGGACGCGTCTGTGGTCGAGGCGATCGAGGCGATGAACGCGGCCGGCAAAGCGGTCATGTTCTATCCGTTCATCCTGATGGACCAAATGACGGGCAACACGCTGCCTGACCCGTATAGCGATGCAGAGACACAAGCGAACCTGCCATGGCGGGGGCGCATTACCCTTTCAAAAGCGCCGGGGCAGGATGCATCCCCTGATGGCACGTCCATGGCGGATGCCGAGGTTGCCGCATTCATGGGCACTGCCACGGCGTCGGATTTTCAGATTGGCGCAGGCGCCGTGACATACACCGGGCCGCAAGAATGGAGCCTGTCGCGCTTCATCCTGCACTATGCCGCACTCTGTGCGGCTGCGGGCGGGGTGGACTCTTTTTGTATCGGGTCGGAGCTGCGCGGGTTGACCCAGATCCGGGGCGAGAACAACAGCTTTCCATTTGTTGCATTGCTGAGAACACTGGCTGGTGAAGTGCGCACGCTTGTCGGGCCGGAAACCAGGATCGGCTATGCGGCCGATTGGACCGAATACTTTGGCTATCAGCCTCAGGATGGCAGCGGTGACCGGTTCTTTCATCTTGATCCCTTGTGGGCCGACGACGAGATCGATTTCGTGGGCATCGATAACTACATGCCGCTGTCGGATTGGCGCGAAGGCACGGACCATCTGGATGCCGCGTGGGGTGCTATTTACGAGCTCGACTATTTGCGCGCCAATATCGAAGGCGGTGAAGGGTACGCGTGGTATTACCATTCCATCGATGCGCAAGAGGCCCAGATCCGCACACCCATCACCGATGGGGCGCATGATGAGCCGTGGATCTACCGCTACAAGGATGTGCGGGGCTGGTGGAGCAATGCGCACCACGAGCGGATTGGTGGCGTGAGGCTTGAGACGGCAACGGATTGGGAACCGCAGAGCAAGCCCATATGGTTCACCGAGTTGGGCTGTGCTGCGGTGGATAAGGGCACGAACGAGCCGAACAAGTTCCTGGACTCAAAGTCGTCGGAAAGCAGCCTGCCCAAGTATTCGACAGGCGCGCGCGATGACCTGATCCAGAAGCAGTATTTGCGTGCGATGTTTTCGTATTGGAGCGATCCGTCGAACAACCCGGTGTCGCTGGAATATGGTGAGGCCATGATCGACATGTCGCGGGCCTTTGTCTGGGCCTGGGATACGCGGCCCTATCCGTTTTTCCCGAACAATCTGTCGCTTTGGAGTGATGGCGAAAACTATACGCGGGGGCACTGGATCAATGGCCGCACCGGATCCCGTACGCTGGCGTCTGTTGTCGGTGAGATATGTGAGCGCGCGGGATTGAGCGCCTATGACACGAATGGCCTGCATGGCTATGTGCGTGGCTATTCCATCGCCGAGGTCGGCGACGCGCGTGCGGCGCTACAACCGCTGATGCTGCGCTATGCCTTTGATGCGATCGAGCGGGACGGGGTTCTGAAGTTCGTGATGCGGGACGGGCAGGGCGCCGAGGCGCTGGTGAATGCCGAGTTCGCCTTGTCCGACGATGTGGACGGCAGCCTTGAACAAGCGCGCGAGGCCGAGGCCGAAATGGCCGGCCGTGTGCGATTGAGGTTCGTGCAGGCCGACGGCAGCTTTGAAAACTTGTCCGAAGAGGCGATCCTTGCGGATGAGGCGACCCATGCGGTGTCCCAAACGGAACTTCCCCTGTCGCTGACGCGGGCCGAAGGGCGGCAAGTGGCGGAACGGTGGCTGACCGAGGCGCGTGTGGCGCGCGATACCGTACGATTGGCTTTGCCGCCGTCGCGTATGGACGTGGGTGCAGGCGACGTGGTGCGGGTGGCTGCGGACGGGGGCGAAACCGATGGTCTGTACCGGGTGGACCGGGTGGAACAGGGGCCGGTGCAAATCTTGGATGCAGTGCGCATCGAACCCGGTGTATATGTGCCCAGCGAGATGGTGGATGAATTGGCAACCGTGAAGGAATTCGTTCCACCGGTTCCGGTGTTGCCGTTCTTCATGGACCTGCCCCTGATGACCGGCGACGAGGTTGAACAAAGCCCCCACATCGCAGTGACGGGCACGCCTTGGCCGGGGTCCGTGGCCGTTTACAGTTCTGCCACGGACGATGATTATACCTTGAATTCCATCCTCGCCGCCCGGTCGGTGATTGGGCAAACGCAGTCGGTTCTGCAAGCGGCGCCTGCCGGACTTTGGGATCGTGGTTCGGCGCTGGAGGTGAAGCTGGTGCATGGCGCCTTGTCGTCGGCGTCTCGGACGTCGGTGTTGAACGGGGGCAATCTGGCCGCTATCGGCGATGGCAGCACCGGGAACTGGGAGCTGTTTCAGTTCAAAACTGCCGAGTTGATCGGGCCAAACACGTACCTGCTGTCCGAGCGTTTGCGCGGGCAGGTCGGGTCGGATGGGTTGCAGCCGGACGCCTGGCCCGTCGGGTCGTGGTTTGTTCTGCTGGATGGCACCCCAAGCCAGATCGACCTGCCGGCCAGTCTGCGCCGGGTGGCCCAGAACTACCGGGTGGGGCCGGCACGGCGGGGATATGATGATCCGTCCTACCTGCATCAGGTCCATGCCTTCGACGGCAATGGCTTGCGGCCCTATGCACCGGTGCACCTGCGGGCGACAGATGCCGGGGGTGATTTGCAGGTGTCATGGATCCGGCGGACGCGGATTGACGGCGACAGCTGGGATACAGTCGAAGTGCCGCTGGGCGAGGATGTCGAAAACTACGAGGTGCGGGTTCTCAAGGACGGGCAGGTCGTGCGTCAGGACTATGTCAGCACGCCTGCCTGGATCTATCCGGCGGCAGATCGGGTGGCCGATGGCGCGCTGGGCGCGATCAGCGTCGAGGTCGCGCAGATGTCCGTGCGGTTCGGTGCGGGGCTTGCCAGTCGTGTGGATGTTGCCGCGTGATGCGACCGGTTTTGCACATCGATCTGACGGATGCGGCGCGCGCGTTGCTGGGCATGCCGCAGCCTTTGCGGCAAAGGGCCTGCACGCGCATGATTGAAGAAGCGGAATGGGCAGATGTCTTTGCCCGCCGCACTGGGCAGGATCATCCGCTGTGGGGCAACGGGACCTTGTCGGATGCTGCGCGCAAGCGGGTTCTGGCGCGCGAGCCAACGCTGGATGACACGGAGTATTGCACCTGTCTGGAGCTGGTTCTGCATGGGCTTACAGCCCGGCACAGGTCTAGCCGGATGCGCAACTGACACAACGGGTCGCAGCAAGATCAAGGTCGAGCCGACCCGGCGCGATCGCTTCGCCGCAGTCTTCGCAGTATCCGTATTCATCTTCGTCCACACGGTGCAGTGCAAGGCGCAGGCGCGTGACTTCGGCTTGGCGCCTTTGTTGCTGTGCCTTGGACATGGCCTGATATTGCAACGCGTCCATCCGGCTGAGCCGTCCCACCGATTGCTGGTCGAGTGTGACAACGGCTTCGCCATCCTTGCCGCGTGCCAAATCCTGTTCCAAGTCGGCCAAACGCGCCAGAATACGATCCTTGAAGTCAGCCCTGTCGCGGTCATTCATGGTTGAAATGATCCTCATCACAGCTTTGCATTTGGTCATTCGCACCTAAATACGGTATCTAGGCAGGTGAGAGGACAGGTGACCATGGCCGAAGCAAAAAGACAAATCGCCGCGATCGATCCCGTTTGGGACCGGATTACCGACGAAGCCCGCGCAGCGGTGCATGATGAGCCGTTGATCGGCGGATTCGTGCATGCCTGTATCCTGCACCACAAATCCATCGACAAGGCGCTGTCCTACCGGATCGCGGCCAAGCTGGCCTCGAACGAGATGTCGATGGTCGTGGTGCGCGAGATCGTGGACGAAGCCTATGCCTCGTCACCAGAGCTGGTCGAGGCGGCGCGCGCCGATCTGGTTGCGATCTACGAGCGTGATCCGGCCTGCCACCGGCTGGTGCAGCCGATCCTGTATTTCAAGGGCTACCAGGCGATGCAGGCCTATCGCGTGGGCCATTACCTGTGGGCGCGGGGCCAGCATGACCTGGCCTATTTCGTTCAGATGCGGGTGTCGGAGATTTTCGGCGTGGACATTCACCCGGCCGCGCGGATCGGAAAGGGAATCATGATCGACCATGCCCATTCCATCGTGATTGGGGAAACGGCTGTGGTGGGCGACAACGTGTCGATGCTGCATTCCGTGACGCTGGGCGGGACCGGCAAGGAAGAAGAAGACCGCCACCCCAAGATCGGCGACGGGGTTCTGATCGGCGCCGGTGCAAAGGTTCTGGGCAATATCGCCGTGGGCAACTGCAGCCGTATCGCCGCAGGGTCCGTTGTGTTGCAGGATGTGCCACCGTGCAAGACAGTTGCGGGTATTCCGGCCAAGATCGTGGGCGAGGCGGGCTGTGATCAACCAGCGATTTCGATGAACCACATGCTGGGCAAGAACGAAGCGTTCTGAAGCAACTGTTTCAAAATGAAAAAGCCGGGGCTGCCGCCCCGGCTTTTGCTTGTTTATCAGGGGGCTCTGCCCCCGTCCTGCGGACTCCCCCGAAGTATTTTCGACCCAAAGAAGATCAGGCGAGCATCGACATCGGGTTTTCGAGGTTGTCGACGATGGATTGCAGCAATTGCGCACCCAGCGCGCCATCGATCACACGGTGATCAACTGAAAGCGTGACCGACATCACAGTGGCGGCAGTCAGGTCGCCATCAGGGCCGACCACGGGTTTCTTCACGCCCGCACCCACGGCCAAAATCGCGCCATGGGGCGGATTGATCACCGCGTCGAAGTTGTCGATGCCGAACATGCCCAGGTTGGAAATCGCAAAGCTGCCACCCTGGTATTCGTGCGGGGCAAGCTTGCGGTCGCGGGCGCGTGTCGCGAGGTCTTTCATTTCCGCCGAGAGAGCCGACAGGGATTTTTGGTGGGCATCCTGCAGCACCGGGGTAAAAAGGCCGCCATCGATGGCCACGGCCACGGCCACGTCTGATGGGGTAAGCTTCAGGATACGGTCACCCGCCCAGACGGCGTTGGCGTCGGGGACCTCTTGCAGAGCGATGGCGCAGGCCTTGATGATGAAGTCATTGACCGACAGTTTCACACCGCGTGCTTCAAGCTGTTTGTTCAGCGTCGCGCGGAAATCGAGCAGCGCATCAAGGCGGATGTCGCGGCGCAGGTAGAAATGCGGGACCGTCTGCTTGGCCTCGGTCAGGCGCGCGGCGATGGTTTTGCGCATGCCGTTGAGAGTGACTTCCTCGTAATCGCGGTCCTCGTACATCCGGGTCACGGCATCGGCAGAAGGACCGGCGGGCATTGGCGCAGCTGTTGCTGCGGCAGGGGCAGGGGCCGCTGTTGCGGCGGCCCTGGCCGTTCCACTGTCCTTGGCAGCCAGGATATCCGCCTTCACAATGCGACCATGCGGGCCGGTTCCGGTGATGGCGGACAGGTCAAGGCCCTCTTGCCCCGCCATGCGGCGCGCCAGCGGTGAGGCAAAGATACGCGATCCGTCAGAGGCAGCCGGGGCCGCCGGGGCAGGGGCCGCAGGAGCGGGCGCTTGGGGCGCGGTGGCAGGGGCTTCGGCTTGCGCTGCGGGTGCTGCCGCGGCGGCCTGCCCGATGTCATCGGCGCTTTCGCCCTCCTCCAGAAGCACGGCGATGGCGGTATTCACTTTGACCGCTTCGGTGCCTTCAGCCACGAGGATCTTTCCGATCACCCCTTCGTCCACGGCTTCGAATTCCATCGTCGCCTTGTCGGTTTCGATCTCGGCCAGCAGATCGCCCGAGACCACGGTGTCGCCTTCCTTGACCAGCCATTTGGCCAGTGTGCCCTCTTCCATGGTGGGCGACAGGGCAGGCATGAGAATTTCTGTAGGCATCATGCGCTCCTTAGCGGTAGGTGACGGATTTGACGGCCTCGATCACCTCGGCGGCGGTGACCAGCGCGTGTTTTTCGAGGTTCGCGGCATAGGGCATGGGCACATCCTTGCCCGTGCAGTTGATCACCGGCGCATCGAGGTAGTCAAAGGCCTCCTGCATCAGAACCGAGCTGATGTAGTTGCCGACCGACCCCTGCGGCCAGCCTTCTTCGATGGTGACGCAGCGGTTGGTCTTCATCACCGATTTGATGATGGTGCCGGTGTCCATGGGGCGCAGGGTGCGCAGGTCGATGACCTCGGCGCTGATGCCCTCTTCGGCCAGTTTCTCGGCAGCTTCAAGAGCATAGGTCATGCCAATCCCAAAGCTGACGAGGGTCACATCGGAGCCGGTCCGCCAGATGCGGGCCTTGCCGAAGGGCACGGTGAAATCATCCATGTCCGGCACATCAAAAGACCGCCCATAAAGGATTTCGTTTTCAAGGAAGATCACCGGATTGTCGTCGCGGATGGCGGTCTTCATCAACCCTTTGGCGTCGGAGGCCGAATAGGGCATGACCACCTTGAGACCGGGGATCTGCATGTACCACGCGGCGTAATCCTGGCTGTGCTGAGCGCCGACGCGTGCGGCGGCCCCATTTGGCCCACGGAACACCATGGGCGCACCCATCTGGCCGCCGGACATGTAAAGCGTCTTGGCGGCGGAGTTGATGATCTGGTCAATCGCCTGCATGGCGAAGTTGAAGGTCATGAATTCGACGATGGGGCGCAAGCCGCCAAAGGCCGATCCGACACCGATCCCGGCAAAGCCGTGTTCGGTGATGGGCGTGTCGATCACCCGCTTTGATCCAAATTCGTCCAGCAACCCCTGGCTGACCTTGTAGGCGCCTTGGTATTCGGCGACTTCCTCGCCCATCAGGAACACGGCCTCGTCGGCGCGCATTTCTTCGGCCATGGCGTCGCGGATGGCTTCGCGCACGGTCTGTTGCTTCATCTTGGTGCCTTCGGGCCAGTCGGGGCTTTGATCGACAGACGGGGCCGCCGGGGCCGCTGCTGCAGGTGCTGCCGCGGGGGCAGGGGCCTCTGCCGCAGCAGGCGCCGTGGCCGGTGCGCTGACCGCGATGTCATCGGCGCTTTCGCCTTCATCGACCATGACCGCGATGGGCGTGTTCACTTTCACGCCTTCGGTGCCTTCCGCGATCAGGATCTTGCCCATGATGCCTTCGTCCACCGCCTCGAATTCCATCGTGGCCTTGTCGGTTTCGATCTCGGCGATGATGTCACCGGACGTGACCGTGTCGCCTTCCTTGACCAGCCACTTGGCCAGCGTGCCTTCCTCCATCGTGGGGGACAGGGCGGGCATGAGAATTTCGGTTGCCATTGTCTGTCTCTCCCTTACGCGTAGATATCTGTCCAGAGTTCATCCAGCGCCGGTTCCGGGCTGGTCTTGGCGAACTCTGCGCTTTGGTTGACGATGTCCTTGATCTCCTTGTCGATGGCCTTGAGATCTTCTTCGGACGCATGATCACCCTGCAGCAGCATGGAGCGGACAGCCTCGATCGGATCACGCTCATCGCGCATCTTCTGCACTTCCTCGCGGGTCCGGTACTTTGCAGGGTCCGACATGGAGTGGCCGCGATAGCGGTAGGTCTTGATTTCAAGGATGTAGGGGCCCTTGCCCGCGCGGCAGTGGGCCACGGCGGTCTCGCCCGCGGTCTTCACCGCCAGAACGTCCATGCCGTCCACGGCCTCGCCGGGGATGCCAAAGGCCTTGCCGCGTTCCCAGATTTCCGCGCTCGACGTCGAACGTTGTTGTGATGTGCCCATGGCGTATTGGTTGTTCTCGATCACGAAGATGCAGGGCAGCCCCCACAAAGCGGCCATATTGAAGGTCTCATAGACCTGGCCCTGGTTCGCGGCGCCATCCCCGAAATAGGTAAAGGTCACACGCCCGTTGTCCTTGTACTTGTCCGCAAAGGCGAGGCCTGCACCCAGAGGCACCTGTGCCGCCACGATGCCGTGACCGCCATAAAAATGCTTCTCCTTGGAGAACATGTGCATCGAGCCGCCTTTCCCCTTGGAATAGCCGCCCTCGCGCCCGGTCAGTTCGGCCATCACGCCGTTGGGGTCCATCCCGCAGGCCAGCATGTGGCCGTGATCACGGTAGGAGGTGATGCGCTTGTCGCCGTCTTCCGCCGCAGCTTCGAGCCCCACAACAACGGCCTCTTGCCCGATGTAGAGGTGGCAGAAACCGCCAATCAGTCCCATGCCATAGAGCTGTCCCGCCTTTTCCTCGAACCGCCGGATCAGCAGCATGTCCTTGTAGTAGGCTTTCAGCTCATCGGCTGACACGTTGGGTTTCTTGGTTGCCTTGCGCGCGGCCATGCGGCTCTCCTCCGTGGATAATCCGTCTGGAATAGATAGTTTAGCGTTAAACTATTTATTACAGGATTCGCATCCAGCAGGCGAGAGCCAATGTGACGCAGCGTCGGGAGAAGCGGTGTCAGAGCAGAAAATCGTTTAATTCCAATCCGATCTGCCCATCCAAAACGATAGTGAAATCCGCGATCTCGTCCCCGTCGAGGTCCGCCATGATCAAGGTGGTAGTGTCCAATAGCTCAAAACGCAGCTGTCCGGGCTCTCCGTCAAAGCCGTTTTCACCGATAAAGCCAAATTCCTGCCTGTCGTCTTTCAGCAGGTTTGCATCGACGGGTTTGAGGCGGATGCGGTCTTCGCCCTGTGTGAAATCGGTGATCCGTTCAAAGTCGCCGCCGCCCGTCAGATCGGCAAGGTCGCGGTACATGAAAACGTCTGCGTCCGCGCCCCCGGTCAGGATGTCATTGCCCTGATCGCCATCGACGGTGAAATCGCCCGTGCCGGCAAGCGCTGTACGAATTGATGCCGTTTTCCCATCGCTGACCGTGATCGATCCACCGTCCATCACGCTAAGGCTGCCGGGGCCGTAAAATGCGTAGTTGTCGGAATAAATGGTCATGCTGGCGACGGTAAGGTCAATCGTCAGGTCAACGTCACCTGGTATGCCTTGAAAAATGACATCATCGCCCTGAGTGAACCGCGTTCTGAAATGATCCGGATCTTCCGAAAAATTCTGGTCAAGCGTGTTCCAGTCGCCATCACCACCAAAAATACTTGCCGAAGTATACGTGTCCCAAAAAACCGTGGCCATGTGAGCCCCTTGAAATCAAAAAATAAATCAATTGGGCACAACCATGGGCGCAATGCCTTGGACTGTCAAACGCATCGCCTTGGCAGGGCCGTAACGGCGGGCTGGGTTCAGAACACGAAATCCGCGCCGGTCAGGGTCATCTCGCCTGTCAGGACAAGGGCGAAATCGGTTTGTCCGTCCCCGTTCACGTCACCACGAATGACGGTTTGGCCAGTGCCGACCGTCGCCCGCAGTTCTCCGGCGGTGCCGGAAAAGCCTGCGCCACCGATGAAGGTAAAGTTCTGGTCGCCCAAAGAGGTCGTGTCCGCGTCGATGCTGCGCAGGCGGATGATGTCTTCGCCCTGGGTGAAGTCGGTGATCCGTTCGGTCGCGCCACCGCCCGCAAAATCGTCGATGTCGCGGAAGATAAACGTATCTGCATCCGAACCGCCCGTCATTTCGTCGCGCCCCGCGCCGCCGATGATCAGGTCGGCCCCACCGCCGCCAATGATCACGTCGCGATCCGCGCCGCCTTCAATGCGGTCGCCGCCTTCGCCGCCGTTAAGGATGTCCTTGCCTTCGTCGCCCCGGATCAGGTCGGATTGCACCGTGCCAATGATCATATCACTGCCGCGCCCCCCGGACAGAGGCCCCGACACGGATCCGAAGTCAGCGTCGATCAGGTCGTTGCCCTTGCCTCCGTTGATCTTGCCCGTAACCGTGCCGTTCACAATGATGACGTCTTTTCCTGCGCCGGACAGGATATCGCTGGACGCGATGCCGAATAGGCTAATGTTGTCGCCGCCCTTGCCCGAAAGGATGTTCCCGGCCACGACCCCATTGACGTTGACGGCAATCATATCTGCATCGGAACCGGTGCGCAGAACGCTGGACACGGTATTGTTGATCGTCACATCGCTTTGCAGGGTGCCCGTGAAATTCATGTCGCCATTGATCAGGACGGTGCCCGAGGTCGTGATCACGCCGTTGCCTGCCAATGTGGCGCCCAATGCAACGCTGACCTCGCTCAGCTGTGTTGCGGCCCCGTTCACCGTCACCGTACCTGCCCCTACGGTGATGCTGCCATTCGTTGTCACCAGACCCGACAGGATCAGGTTGCCGCTGCCGATCTGGTTGATCGATCCGGAATTCACGGTTGCGGAAATGGTCGCCGTGCCTTCGATCTGCATTAGAGGGCCCAGAAAGCCGATCGCCGACCCGGTCCCGCCTGCGATGGTCACATCGCTTGAAAAAGAAGACAGGCCCTGCACGAAAATCTGCGTGCTGTCCGCGATGGTGACGGTGTAGGGACCCACC
>CBFHND010000012.1:0-101566 GCA_965657085.1 uncultured Paracoccaceae bacterium | reverse complement strand
TTGGCGAAAGTCCTATCAACGCGGCACGCAGAGAGTCGCGCAAGTGTCAAAAGTGTCCATCGCAGGGTGCCGAATGTCAATTCAATTTGACATCAGGCGCATACATCGACCGAATTATTGTCAAAAAACAGGCGCTCTCTCAATAAAATAAGGGTATCAGGCCGTCCGAGTGTAAAACTTCTGAGACACACAAGCGATTGGCAAGTGTAACTTTCAATTGACACTTTTTGAATGCTCCCGGTACTTTCAACCTGCGAGACACTCAAAAAGGTACTGTTCATGTCCCATGGGGCCGCCACCGCTGACCGCATCCGCGGGCTTTACACGCCAGACCAGCGTGCCCGCCGTGATGCGACAGTCTGGACCACCGTTCAAGGCGTGCTCGCTCCGCTTCAATTCGTGGTCTTTCTGGTCTCACTCGTGCTGGTTCTGCGCTATCTGGCATCCGGGTTCGGTTATGAGGTTGCAACCTGGTCAATCGTGATCAAGACCGGGGTGCTTTACCTGATCATGATCACCGGCGCGATCTGGGAAAAAATCGTTTTTGGTCAATACCTTTTCGCTCCCGCCTTCTTTTGGGAGGACGTGTTTTCCTTTGCCGTCATTGCCCTGCACACGGCCTATCTCTGGGCGCTGTGGACCGCTGCCCTTGATCCGCTCAACTTGATGCTTCTCGCGCTTGCGGCCTATGCCGCCTACGTCATCAACGCGGTTCAGTTCGTCCTGAAACTCAGGGCTGCGCGCCTGCAATCCGAAGGGGAGGCCAAGCCTGCGCCTTCGGGATCGGAGGCCGCAGCATGACCGAGGTTCCACGCATCGCTGAGACCGGCGGATGCCGCGACGAGCCGATTCTAAAGCAGCGCGGCCAGCGCGAGGTGTTTTGCGGCCTGACGGGAATCATCTGGCTGCATCGCAAGATGCAGGATGCGTTTTTCCTCGTGATTGGCAGCCGCACCTGCGCGCATCTTCTTCAATCGGCCGCTGGCGTGATGATCTTTGCCGAACCGCGTTTCGGGACTGCAATTCTCGAAGAGACCGATCTTGCCGGGCTTGCCGATGCGCAAGACGAGCTGGACAAGGTCGTGGACGAGCTTCTGGCCCGCCGTGGTGACATCAAGCAGCTTTTCCTTGTGGGCTCCTGCCCTTCGGAAGTGATCAAGCTGGATCTGGCACGCGCGGCTGAACGTATGACCGAACGCCATGCGCCGTCAGTGCGGGTGCTGAATTTCTCAGGCTCAGGCATTGAAACCACGTTCACCCAAGGCGAAGACGCCTGCCTCGCATCAATGGTGCCGGTCCTGCCCAAGACCGACGCGCGGCAACTGCTGCTGGTTGGTGCATTGCCCGACGTGGTTGAGGAACAGGCGGTTTCGCTGCTCAACCAGATGGGCATCGACGGCATCAAGGTTCTGCCTGCACCGCGTGCCGACAGCGATCTTGGCGTCGGCCCCGGCACCGTGTTTGCCCTGACACAACCCTTTTTGGGTGACACCCATGCCGAATTGATCCGACGTGGTGCGCGCCATATCGAGGCCCCCTTCCCCTTTGGCGAGGAAGGCACGACAGGCTGGCTGCGCGCGGTGGCCACCGAATTCGGGGTCAGCGCAGAAACCTTCGACCGGGTGACTGCGGCCCCGCGCGCCCGCGCCCGCAAGGCCATTGCGCAGGCGGCAGAGGTTCTGAACGGCAAAAGCATCTTTTTCTTTCCCGACAGCCAGCTTGAAATCCCGCTGGCACGTTTCCTGACCCGCGAATGTGGCATGGAAGCAATCGAGGTTGGCGCGCCCTTCATCCATAAGGGCATCGTTGGCCCCGATCTGGACATGCTGGCCCAAGGCCCCACGCTCAGCGAAGGGCAGGATGTCGATCTGCAACTGGCCCGCTGCCGCGAAGCCCGGCCTGATTTGACGGTCTGCGGGCTTGGCCTTGCCAATCCGTTGGAGGCCGAAGGGCTGGCCACCAAGTGGGCCATCGAACTGGTCTTTACCCCGGTGCATTTCTACGAACAGGCGGGCGATCTGGCCGGCCTCTTTTCGCGGCCGGTACGGCGAGCACAGACCTTGCGTCTGGAGGCCGCCGAATGAAGCTGACCGTCTGGACATACGAAGGCCCGCCCCATGTGGGTGCCATGCGCGTCGCCACTGGCATGAAAGGCCTGCACTACGTGCTGCACGCGCCGCAGGGCGACACCTATGCCGATCTGCTCTTTACCATGATCGAACGGCGCGATCATCGACCGCCCGTCACCTACACCACCTTTCAAGCGCGCGATCTGGGCAGTGACACCGCCAACCTGTTCAAGACGGCGCTTCAGGATGCCTATGACCGCTTCAAGCCCGAGGCGTTGATCGTCGGCGCGTCCTGCACCGCCGAACTGATTCAGGATGACCCCGGCGGCATGTCCGAAACCATGGGCCTGCCCGTTCCGACCATTCCGCTTGAGCTGCCCAGCTACCAGCGCAAGGAAAACTTCGGGGCGGACGAGACGTTCTTTCAAATCGTGCGCACGCTGGCCAAGCCTATGGAACGCACGACACAGATCACCGCCAACCTGATTGGCCCTACCGCCTTGGGGTTCCGGCACCGTGACGACATTCAGGAAGTCACCACACTGTTGTCCGACATGGGGATCAGCGTGAATGTCGTGGCCCCCATGACATCGTCGCCCAGCGACATTGCCCGGATGGGGGCTGCGCATTTCAACGTGCTGATGTATCCCGAAACAGCCGAAAGCGCCGCGCGCTGGTTGGAGCGGGAGCTGGATCAGCCCTTTACCAAGGTCGTGCCCATCGGTGTTGGTGCCACACGCGATTTCGTGGCCGAGGTTGCCCGGATCGCAGGCGTTGCGCCCTATCTGGATGACACCCGCCTGCGCCTGCCTTGGTATTCAAAGTCGGTCGACAGCACGTACCTGACGGGCAAGCGCGTCTTTGTCTTTGGTGATGGCACCCACGTGCGCGCCGCAGCACGGATTGCGCGCGACGAGATGGGGTTCGAAGTGGTCGGCATGGGCTGCTACAACCGCGAAATGGCCCGCGACATTCGTGGATTGGCCCGCGAATTCGGCATCGAACCCACGATTACCGACGACTACCTCGAAGTCGAGCGCGTGATCGAGGCGCTGCAACCTGAAATGATCCTTGGCACCCAGATGGAGCGCCATATCGGCAAACGCCTGGGCATTCCCTGTGCCGTGATCTCGGCCCCTGTGCATGTTCAGGACTTCCCGGCCCGCTATTCCCCGCAAATGGGCATCGAAGGGGCCAATGTGATTTTCGACACATGGGTGCATCCGCTGGTCATGGGCCTGGAAGAACACCTTTTGCACATGTTCCGCGATGATTTCGAGTTCCACGATGCGGCGGGGCCATCGCATCACGGCGGCCATACCCCCAAACCACAGGCGGATGCCGCCCCGACGCCAACGCCTGCGCCGACAACCGACAACGTGATCTGGCTGGACGATGCAGAACGTGAGCTGAAGAAAATTCCCTTCTTCGTGCGCGGAAAGGCACGGCGCAACACCGAAATTTTCGCCGCTGAGCGTGGTGTGTCCCAGATCAACGTCGACACCCTTTACGAGGCCAAGGCCCACTATGCGCGATGACACCGGCATAATGGGGCGCATGCCCGGGTACCGCGTGGTGATCATCACGCTGGACAGCCACGCGGCTGGCCCTGCCCTGCGCGCCATGGATGCCCTGGGCCGCGACTATCCCGGCCTCGACGTGTCGGTGCATGCCGCGGCCGAATGGGGTGAAACCCCCGGCGCCTTCGAAGCCGCCGAGGAAGCGGTACGTCGTGGCGACATCATCATCTCGAACCTGCTGTTTCTCGAAGAACATGTGGCCCGCATCCTGCCGGCCTTGCAGGCGCGGCGCGATCACTGTGATGCCATGATCGGCGTGGTGGCCGATGCGAGCATCGTCAAGCTGACGCGCATGGGAACGCTCGACATGACGGCCCCCACTTCAGGTGCCGTGAAGCTGATGAAGCGGCTGCGCGGCTCGTCCAAGCCTTCGTCCTCGGACGGGGCCAAGAAGATGGCGATGCTGCGCCGGTTGCCCAAGATACTGAAGTTCATTCCCGGCAAGGCGCAGGACCTGCGCGCGTGGTTTCTGGTCATGCAATACTGGCTGGGCGGATCGGATGACAATGTCGAGGCGATGATCCGGTTTCTGATCAACCGCTACGCAAAGGACACCGGTTGGAACGCGGCCCCCGAAGCGTCCGCTCCTATCGAATACCCCGAAACCGGCCTGTACCACCCCGATATTCGCGGCCGTATCACCACAGACGTCGCGGACTTGCCACCAGTGCCGGGCGCGAGATTGACCGTGGGACTGCTGATGATGCGGTCTTACGTGCTCAGCTCGGACACCGCCCACTACGATGGGGTCATTCGGGCGTTCGAGGCGCGCGGCATCCGCGTTTTGCCCGCTTTTGCCGGCGGGCTGGACGGGCGGCCCGCGATTGATGGCTATTTCCGCGATGCCGATGGTGCCAAGATCGACGCGATGGTCAGCCTCACGGGCTTTTCGCTGGTGGGCGGCCCTGCTTACAACGACAACACCTCGGCCATCGAGGTTCTGAAAGACCTCGATGTGCCCTATGTCGCGGCGCATCCGCTGGAATTCCAGACATTGGGCCAATGGGCGGCAAGCGCATCCGGGCTGGGACCGATCGAAACGACGATGCTGATCGCCTTGCCCGAACTGGACGGCGCAACCAACCCCACTGTCTTTGCCGGACGGCATGGAGCGGATGGATGCCTGGGATGCAAACACGCCTGCAAGGCGGGGACCGAGCAAAAGGCCATGGCCCCCTGTCACGAGCGGATCGATGCGCTGGTGGCCCGCACCGAAAAGATGGCCGCGCTGCGCCGCAGTCAGGCACGGGATCGCAAGGTGGGTGTCGTTCTCTTTGGTTTCCCGCCCAATGCCGGGGCCGCAGGAACCGCTGCGTACCTTAGTGTTTTTGAAAGCCTTTTCAACACGTTGCACCGCTTGAAGGAACAAGGATATACCCTTGAGCCCCCGGCCACCGTCGACGAACTGCGCGAACTGGTCCTGCAAGGCACCGCCGCGCGGTTCGGACAAGAGGCCAACGTGGCGGCGCATGTCAGTGCCGATACAATCGTGCAGAACACGCCCTGGCTGGACGATATCGAGGCACAATGGGGCCCGGCGCCGGGTCGGGTGCAAGCGGATGGGCGCGGCGTCTTTGTGCTGGGCCGCGAATTCGGCAACGTCTTTGTCGGGTTGCAGCCGGGGTTCGGTTATGAAGGCGACCCAATGCGGCTGCTTTTTGAGCGCGGCTTTGCGCCTACACACGCGTTCAGTGCATTCTATCTGTGGCTGAAACAGACGTGGCAGGCCGATGTCCTGCTGCATTTCGGGATGCACGGCGCGCTGGAATTCATGCCGGGCAAGCAGGCCGGCCCTTCGGGCAACGATTGGCCGGACCGGCTGATCGGGGATTTGCCCAACGTCTATCTCTATGCGGCCAACAACCCGTCCGAGGCGACGTTGGCCAAACGGCGCAGCAACGCGGTAACGATCACCCACCTGACGCCCCCGCTGGCGGCTGCAGGCCTGTACAAAGGACTGGGTGAGTTGAAGGACAGCCTGACGCGGTGGCGTGGGATGTCCCCGGACGATACAAACCGACCCGAACTTGAGGTGCTGATTTCGGAACAGGCCGAAGCCGTCGATCTGGGCGGTCAATCGCCAGATGCGCTATGGCTGAAGCTTCTGGAGACCGAGGATGCGCTTATCCCTGACGGTTTGCATGTTGTTGGTGCGCCGTTGTCCGATGATGCGCGACGCGAATACCTCGAGCTGATGCAATTGAGCGATCCGGAGGCACGCGCCTCGGTCGATCTGATGTTGCAGCAGGAAACCGAACTCACGTCATTGATGCAGGCCTTGGAAGGGCATTACACCCCGCCCGTTGCCGGGGGTGACTTGTTGCGCAGTCAGGAAATCCTGCCAACAGGGCGCAACATTCACGCCTTTGATCCCTTCCGTATGCCCACGGCCTTTGCCTGCCGCGATGGCGCACAGCAGGCGCAGCTTTTGTTGGACACGCACCCCACCCTGCCCCGGTCCGTGGCCTTGGTGCTGTGGGGCAGTGACAACATCAAATCCGATGGCGGCCCGATCGCGCAGGCGCTTGCGCTCATGGGCTGCACCCCGCGTTTCGACAGCTTTGGCCGGTTGTGTGGGGCCGATCTGATCCCGCTGACGGACCTGGGCCGCCCCCGCATCGACGTGATCATGACGCTGAGCGGCATTTTCCGCGATCTGCTGCCGTTGCAAACCCGGATGCTGGCCGAGGCCGCCCTGAAATGCGCCCAAGCGGATGAACCGCTGGAGCAGAACTTCATCCGCGCCCATGCGCTGGCCTATGCCGAAAAGATGGATGTCGATCTGGCCACTGCGGCCCTGCGGGTCTTTTCGAATGCTGAGGGTGCATATGGGTCCAACGTCAACGCCTTGGTCGACAGCAGCGCATTCGGCGAAGAGGACGAATTGGCCGACGCCTACGAGGCGCGCAAAAGCTTTGCTTACGGTGTTGATGGCAAGGCCGCCGCCAATCCCAAGCTGTTGCAGCAGGCGCTGGCCGATGTCGAACTGGCCTATCAGAACCTTGAATCGGTTGAACTGGGTGTGACAACCGTGGATCACTATTTCGACACGCTGGGCGGCATCGCCCGCGCGGTGAAACGCGCCAAGGGCAGCGATGCGGCGGTCTATATCGGTGATCAGACGCGCGGCACCGGCAAGGTCCGGACGTTAAAGGATCAGGTGGCCCTGGAAACGCGTAGCCGTGCGATTAACCCGAAGTTTTTCGAAGGCTTGCTGAAACACGGCCCCGAAGGTGTGCGCCAGATCGAGGCGCATGTGACCAACACGCTGGGCTGGTCCGCGACCACCGGCCAGGTGGATGACTGGGTGTACCAGCGTATCAGCGAAACCTTTGTTCTGGATGACGCGATGCGCCAGCGTCTGGCGGATTTGAACCCCACCGCGTCCAGCCGTCTGGCCAACCGTTTGCTGGAAGCATCCGACCGCAACTATTGGGCGCCGGACGCAGACACGCTGGCCGCGTTGCAGGACGCGGCAGATGCGCTTGAGGATCAGATGGAAGGGATTGCTGCACAATGAACCGTTGCATGACCTTGAACTGCGGGAGCCTCCGGCGGGAGTTTATTTTGCAAGATGAAGCAGGGCATGCGCGCCCCTTTGAAAGGAGGGCCAAATGAGCCCACTCGACAGAAATCCACCAAGCCTGCGCGGGCAGGACGGTGAAGGATCGGTTCAGGTCCACCAGGACGACGCATTGAAGATCGAAGGCGCCAAGGTGTTTTCAGTTTACGGCAAGGGCGGGATCGGCAAATCGACGACCTCTTCGAACCTGTCAGCCGCGTTTTCGATGCTGGGCAAGCGGGTCCTGCAGATCGGATGCGACCCCAAGCACGACAGCACCTTTACCCTGACCGGATCGCTGGTGCCGACAGTGATCGATATCCTCAAGGAGGTTGATTTCCACCCCGAGGAACTGCGCCCCGAAGATTTCGTCTTCGACGGTTTCAACGGCGTGAAATGCGTTGAAGCCGGTGGCCCGCCTGCGGGCACAGGCTGTGGCGGTTACGTGGTCGGGCAGACGGTGAAGTTGTTGAAACAGCATCACCTGCTGGAAGACACTGACGTGGTGATCTTTGACGTGCTTGGCGACGTCGTGTGTGGCGGCTTTGCCGCCCCCTTGCAGCATGCTGACCGCGCGCTGATCGTGACGGCGAATGATTTCGACAGCATCTATGCGATGAACCGGATCATCGCCGCCGTTCAGGCCAAATCGAACAACTACAAGGTGCGCCTTGCCGGGTGTGTGGCCAACCGCAGCCGCGAAACAGACGAGGTGGACCGTTACTGCAAGACCGTGGGGTTCAACCGCATCGCGCATATGCCCGATCTGGACGCCATCCGCCGGTCGCGCCTGAAGAAAAAGACCCTGTTCGAGATGCCTGACGATGAAGAGATCGTGCAGGTGCGCAAGGAATACATCCGTCTCGCGGAAACCCTGTGGAATGGCACGGAGCCCTTGGCCCCTGCGCCCATGGAAGACCGCGATATCTTTGAGCTGCTGGGGTTCGATTGATGACTTATGCCCGCACCCTCTCGCGCGTTGAAACCTATTTCGACAAGACCGCGACCAAGACATGGGAGCGTCTGACCTCGGACGCGCCGGTGTCGAAGGTCCGTGAAACCGTGCGCGCGGGTCGGGACAGGATGCGGGACTTGATGCTGAGCCGTCTGCCCGACGACCTGCGCGGCGCGCGGGTGCTGGATGCCGGGTGTGGCGCGGGGCAGATGACGGCCGAATTGGCGGCGCGTGGGGCCAGAGTAGTGGCCATCGACATATCGCCCTCGCTGGTGAACATCGCCGAACTGCGTTTGTGCCCTGAACATCGCGATCAGGTCACGTTCCTGTCGGGCGACATGCTGTCGGACGATCTGGGCCTGTTCGATCACGTCGTGGCGATGGACAGCCTGATCTACTACAGCGCCGAGGACATCGGCGCGGCCCTCACCACGCTTGAACAGCGCACAGGCGGTGCGATTGTCTTTACCGTGGCCCCCCGAACCCGCGCGCTGATGGCGATGTGGTACGCGGGCAAGCTTTTCCCGCGCTCGGATCGCAGCCCTGTAATGGTGCCGCACACCCACACCGATCTGGCGCAGGCGGCCAAGGCCAAGGGCCTGCGCAACATGGTCCGCCCGGTTGATCGGGTGTCCTCGGGGTTCTACATCAGCCACGCGATGGAGGTGCGCGGATGAGCCAGCGCCTGCGTCATATGTCGGCCCGGATGATGCCCTTCGCCGATGCGGCGAGCGTTGATCTGCCGATGTCGCAGCTGTTGCGGCTGTCCCTGTTCCAAGTGTCAGTCGGCATGGCGTCCGTGATGCTGCTTGGGACGTTGAACCGGGTGATGATCGTCGAGCTTTCGGTGCCTGCGATGATCGTGGCCTTGATGATCGCCTTGCCGGTTCTGATTGCCCCATTCCGCGCGCTGCTGGGGTTCCGGTCAGACACCCACAAATCCGCCATCGGCTGGAAACGGGTGCCCTACATCTGGTTCGGCTCGCTGTGGCAGTTCGGCGGGCTGGCCGTGATGCCAATGGCCCTGTTGGTTCTGGGTGGCGACGTGGTGCACCAGATCCCGTTCGCGGGCGAAGTCTTGGCCGCACTCGCTTTCCTCATGACCGGCCTTGGTCTGCACATGACGCAGACGGCGGGACTCGCGCTTGCCAGTGACCGCGCAACGGACGAAACGCGGCCACGTGTCGTGGCGCTTTTGTATGTCATGTTCCTGGTCGGTATGGGCCTTTCCGCAGTCATCATTGGTACTTTGCTAAGTGATTTCAGCAGTTTGCGCCTGATCCGTGTGGTTCAGGGCGCTGCTGTTGTCGGGATCTCGCTAAACCTGATCGCGTTGTGGAAACAAGAATCCGTCAAACCGATGAGCGCCGAAGAACGCGCCGCCCCGCGTCCGCTGTTTCGCGATGCGTGGTCGGATTTCATGTCAGGCGGTCAGGCCGGGCGGCTTTTGGCCTGCGTCTTTGTCGGCACCATGGCTTTCAACATGCAAGACGTGCTGCTGGAACCTTACGGCGGGCAAATCCTCGGTCTGTCAGTGGCAGCAACCACGCTTCTGACGGCCCTTTGGGCGTCTGGTGCGCTTTTGGGCTTTGTCTGGGCGGGCGCGCGGCTGGCACGGGGGTCGAACCCCTACCGCCTTGCCGGGGCTGGCGTCCTCGCCGGGGTCTGGGCCTTTTCGCTGGTGATCTTCGCAGCCCCCATGCAGGCCAACGTATTGTTTTACGCAGGCGCTGCCCTGATCGGCTTTGGCGGGGGCCTTTTTGCCGTGTCCACGCTGACCGCCGCGATGACGATGCCAGCAGGCGGCACCGCGGGCCGGGGCCTTGCGCTTGGCGCGTGGGGCGCGGCACAGGCGACCGCTGCAGGGGTTTCAATCGCCTTGGGCGGCACCCTGCGCGACTGGGTCGATGCCGCTGCACAATCTGGCGCATGGGGCGAAGCACTGGCTTCACCCGCGACCGGCTATTCGTTCGTTTACCATACCGAGATTGGCTTGCTTTTCGTCACTCTCGTGATCCTGGGCCCGCTAGTGCGCCGAGCAGGTCCGCTCACCCAACCGAAAGATCAACCAACCCCCTTGGGGCTGGCGGACTTTCCAACGTGATACCGTCCACAGGAGGAAATTGACATGACTGGGACATTCTTCGGCGAATTCGATCTGGCGAGCCTGACGCTCTGGCTCTTCTGGGCGTTCTTCGCGGTTCTGATCTTCTACATCCAGCGCGAAAACATGCGCGAGGGCTATCCAATGGAAGACGACGAGGGCAACCCCGCCGCCAACCAAGGGCCGTTTCCCGTTCCCTCGGACAAGACCTTCAAACTCCCGCATGGACGCGGTGAAGTAACCGTTCCATCCGGCCAAAACCCCGAACGCAGCGACATTGCCCTGCGCAAGGCTGGCCCAGGCAACGGTTATCCACTGGAACCCACGGGTGATCCGATGCTGGACGGTGTTGGCCCCGCATCCTGGGCACCGCGACGCGACGCGCCCGAACTTGACGGCCATGGCCATCCCAAGATCATCCCGATGTCCGCCAACGACGCCTTCCGCTTTGCCGCAGGCCGGGATCCACGTGGATTGCCCGTGCAGGCCGGTGACGGTGAAATCGTGGGCCGCATCAGCGACATGTGGATCGACGAGCCGGAGCAGTTGGTGCGCTACCTTGAAATCGAGCTTGATGCCAAGTGGGGCAAAGGCAGCCGCCTTGTCCCCATGACCTTTGCACGCATCGGGTCCGACCGGGTCAAGATCAAGTCGATCTTTGGCAAGCATTTCGCAACCGTGCCTACAATCGCAAGCCCGCGTCAGGTCACGATGCTCGAAGAGGAGAAGATCAGCGGCTACTACGGCGGCGGCACCCTTTATGCCGATGCCTCCCGTCAGGAACCGCAGATCTGATCGTGAAACCGTAAACCAGGGGGATACTCGCCATGTCTCATGATGACTTTGAAATCGAGCCCGTTGAGGGGCTTCCCGAACGCCCACCTGCCGGAGAAGACATTCTTTGGCAGGGACGGCCTGATACGTGGGGGTTGGCGCGCGATGCGCTGAACCTGCGTTGGGTTGCGGGGTATTTCGTGGTGCTGGCCCTTTGGCGGCTGGTAACGGTGATCGACCTGATGCCTCTGGGTCACGCGATCGGGGCCACCCTGCCCCTTGTCATCCTTGGGCTGGTCGTTTGTGGTCTTCTGATCGGCGTGGCCTGGGTTCAGGCCCGCGCCACCGTTTACACCATCACCGATGCGCGGGTCGTGATGCGCATCGGGGCCGCGTTGACCCTGACGCTGAACCTGCCGTTCAGCCACGTGCGCAACGCGTCGCTGGACCTCAAGAAGGATGGAAGCGGCACCATCGCGCTGGAAACCTCGGGACCAACCAAGCTGGGATTTCTGGTGTTGTGGCCCCATGCCCGGCCTTGGCAGTTTTCAAAACCGCAACCCGCTTTGCGCAGCATCAGGGAGGCCGGCAAGGTCGCCGAGATTCTGGCCGAAGCGGCGGATGCGCGGATCAATGAACCGCAGGTGGTGCGCCATGCCGGCACAGCCACCGTGGCGGCGGAGTGACGGCCATGTCTGATACCCACATCTCCCCACCCCGTATCCACGCCAAGGAAGAAGAGCTGGCCCCGCGCGTGCTGGTCCGGCTGGTTCTGGCCCTGATCGTTTGCGTGCTGGCCCTTGTGACCATCGCACGTCTGACGGACGCACCGCTGCGCAGTGTGCCTGCGGACCTTCCGGTGATCGCGGAGCGTACGATTTTCCTGTCAGGCGACACATCGGGCGCGGCCCGCGTGCTGGACGCCAACGGCGCGCTGATCGCCAGCTTTGCCGCCGACAAGGGCGGCTTTGTCGCCGGCATCGAACGCGTCCTGATCCGCGAACGCGCCAAGATCGGGGCCGACCCGCAAGGCGCTGTTCAACTGCAACTGCGTCAGGGCAACCGTCTGTCCCTGTTCGATCCATCCACCGGATGGTCGGCAGAGCTGATGGGCTTTGGCGCCGACAATACCCGCACCTTCGCCAGGTTGCTGGGCAACTGAGACCCAAGAGGAGGAAGCCACCCATGGGACTACTGACCAAAGATATCGAGATCGCGCCCTGCACGATCGAGATCAGCCACAAGTTCGAAAGCCTGCACGCGCATGTGCGGTTCAACAACGGCGCCGTGATCTATCCCGGTGACGAAGTTCAGGTCGAGGGGCCCGAAATCATGGCCCCCTTCGGTGAAATCGTCAGCGAAGACCGGCAGGCAAAGATCATCCGCGCCAGCAAACTCGAACAGCTCTGGACCCGCCTGACCGGCGATTTCGAAGTCATGGAGCTTTGTGAGTTTTCGTTTTCGGAGGAGGTCACGCTATGAACATGCAAAACAAGCACACCGCCGACGCCACCACAGTCGAAGAGGGCCTTGCCATCGCCGAGGCGAATGACAAGAAGTTCAACTCCGAATTTGCGACCGAAACAGCGATGCAGAACACATTGCTCACGCCACGGTTCTACACCACTGATTTCGATGAGCTGGATGCCATCGACGTGTCATCCGTCCGCGAAGACTGGGACAACCTTATCGCGCAGATGGAAAGCGACCCGAACAAGGGTCATTTCAAGAAGAACGACGATTGGGACCACGTCGATTGGGACGGGATGGAACCGGAACTGAAGAAGGAGTTCATCGACTTCCTGATCTCATCCTGCACGGCCGAGTTTTCGGGCTGCGTTCTGTACAAAGAGATGAAGCGCCGCGGCAACAACAAGGACATCACCCAACTGTTCCAGCTGATGGCACGCGACGAGGCACGCCACGCGGGGTTCATCAACGACGCCCTGCGCGAGGCGGGTCTGCGGGTGAACCTTGGCTTTCTGACCCAGAAAAAGAAATACACCTACTTCCGGCCCAAGTTCATCTACTACGCTACCTACCTCAGCGAAAAGATCGGCTATGCGCGCTATATCACGATCTTTCGCCACCTCGAGGCGAACCCGCAGCACCGGTTCCACCCGATTTTCAAGTGGTTCGAGGAATGGTGCAACGACGAGTTCAGCCACGGCGAAGCCTTTGCCCTGCTGATGAAGACCGATCCCAAGCTGACAAGCGGCATCAACGTGCTGTGGATCAAGTTCTTTCTCACGGCGGTCTATGCGACGATGTACGTGCGCGACCACCAGCGCCCGGCCTTTCACAAGGCGCTTGGCGTGGATCCCGATTGGTATGCCCACGAGGTATTCACCAAGACCTCCAAGCTGACCGAGCAGATTTTCCCGATCACGCTCGACATCGAAAACCCACGCTGGCAGCGGGGGCTTGAGCGGTTGCAAAAGGCCAACGTCGACCTGGCCGAGGCTGCACAGAACAAGCAACCCCTGCGCAAGCTGGGCGCGCAGATGCGTGCGGCGGCGGCCTTTGTGGGTCTTTTCACCATTCCCGCCAACAAACATCAGACGCCCGCGTCTGTCCGGTTGGAGCCCGCCTACTGATGAGCCCCTGGATCGCAGCCATGATTGCCCTGTTCGTCTGGTGGTTTTCCACCGGGACGATCCTCATGGCTGTGAAATACGCCGACAGGTCCGGGCTGATGGCACGGCGCATGACTGTGATTTTGGGGCTGCCTGTGTTGGTTCTGGGCGGTTACGGGTTCTGGTGGTCCTTGCCCAACGAAACCATCCTCGGGGTCTATGTCGCCTTCCTGTCAGCGCTGGCAATCTGGGGGTGGATCGAACTGGCGTTTCTGACGGGCATCATCACTGGCCCGAACTTGTCCCCCCTGCCCCCGAATACGCCCGAATGGGAACGGTTCATCCGGGCATGGGGTACGCTGGCCTATCACGAGATGCTGCTGGCCAGCGCCTTTGTTGTGCTGTTCCTGATCGGTGCAGATGCCGCCAACGCCTTTGGTGTCTGGACCTTCGCAGTTCTGTTCTTTGCACGCATCAGCGCCAAGCTGAACCTGTTCTTTGGCGTACCGCGCATTCACGTCGAATTCCTTCCGCGCGCGCTGTCACATCTGCCCAGCCATTTCCGCGAGCGGCGCATGAACTTTGTCTTTCCGATCTCTGTCACTGCACTGACCTTTGCCGTCGCCTGTTGGCTCGAACGGCTATACGCAGCACCCACGTCTGGATCGCTCGCAGGCTTTGCCCTGCTGACTGCAATCACTGCACTGGCACTGCTTGAACATTGGGTGATGGTCTTGCCCATTCCCGACGAACGCCTGTGGCGCTGGATGCTTCCGGCCGACCGGCCAACACAAAACCAAAACAACCAAAACACTCAACAGGGGGGACATCATGGACTTTGATGCGCTGTTCCAAACACAGATCGACACACTCAAGGACGAAGGCAACTATCGCATCTTCGCCGAACTGGAGCGCAAGGCCGGGGCCTTTCCGAAGGCGCGATGCCATGACGAGGACGCCCCCGACCAAGTGACCGTGTGGTGTTCCAACGACTACCTCGGCATGGGTCAGCATCCGGATGTAACCGCCGCGATGAAAACGGCGATTGACGCCTGTGGCGCAGGTGCGGGCGGCACGCGCAACATTTCGGGCACCAACCACGCTCACAAGCAGCTTGAGGCCGAATTGGCCGACCTGCACGGCAAAGAAAGCGCCCTGCTGTTCACGTCCGGGTACGTGTCGAACTGGGCCGCACTCAGCACGCTGGGATCGCGCCTGCCTGATGCGGTGATCCTGAGTGACGAACAAAACCATGCTTCGATGATCGAAGGCATACGCCACTCGCGTGCGTCCAAGGTGATCTGGAAGCACAACGACCCCGAAGACCTGGATCGCAAGCTGTCCGCCCTGCCTGCCAACGCGCCCAAGATCGTGGCATTTGAATCAGTCTATTCGATGGATGGCGACATTTGCCCGATGCAGGAAATCGTCGAAGTGGCCGAGAAGCACGGAGCCATGACCTACCTGGACGAAGTGCACGCCGTGGGCCTCTACGGCCCGCGCGGCGGAGGCGTGTCGGAGCGCGAAGGGCTGGCCGACCGCATCACCCTGATCGAAGGCACCCTGGGCAAGGCCTACGGTGTTGTAGGCGGCTATGTCACCGGCTCTGAGGCGCTGTGTGACTTTGTCCGGTCGTTCGCATCCGGTTTCATATTCACCACCGCCCTGCCCCCAGCCGTGGCGGCCGCGGCGCAGACATCGATCCGGCACCTCAAGACGTCCAACACCGAACGCACGCTGCAACGCGAGCGCGTCGCCTATCTGCGCAAGCGGCTGGATCAGGAGGGCATCCCGCATCTGAAGAACGACAGCCACATCATCCCCGTGATGATCAAGGATCCGGTCAAATGCCGGATGATCGCCGATTACCTGATGCAGCGATATGGCGTCTACGTGCAGCCTATCAACTACCCCACGGTGCCCAAGGGCACGGAGCGGCTGCGCTTTACGCCATCGCCCATGCACAGCATCGATGACATCGAACACCTCGTTCTGGCGCTGAAAGAGCTGTGGAAACAATGCGCGATTTCCCACGCTGTGGCGTAAATGTGAAAAACCTTCGGTTGACACTCCCGTTGGGGTGCTAAGTATGGAACCAGCAACTTCAACGGAGACCAAATATGACCCGTATATTCGCTGCCCTCGTGGCGTTGTCCTTTGCAGCCCCTGCTTTTGCCGATGGCCATGCCACCGGTGACGCTGAGGCTGGCGAAAAGACTTTCAACAAATGCAAAGCCTGTCACATGATCGTGGATGGCGACAATGTCATCGTCAAAGGCGGGAAAAGCGGTCCGAACCTTTACGGCGTTATCGGCCGTCAGGCGGGTATGGTCGAAGGCTTCCGCTATGGTGCTGACCTCGTGGCCGCAGGCGAAGCCGGTTTGGTCTGGGACGAAGCGAACCTGGCCGAGTACACAGCCGATCCGCGTGCCTTCCTGCGCGCCTATCTTGATGACAGCAAGGCGAAGTCGAAGATGGCCTTCAAACTGAAGAAAGGTGGCGAGGACGTCGCGGCCTATCTGAAGTCCGTTGGCCCGGAGATGGCAGAAGAAGAAACCGAAGCGACGGAAACCAGCTCCGACAGCTGATCCGCCTTATGTTTTACTTGGAAAGGCCGTTGCAATTGATCGCGACGGCCTTTTTTCATGTGATGATGCGCAATTCTGATACATCCGCGTCCACGTCCTGACATGCCGCCAGAACCCGCCGTTCCAAATGAGTCTGGATGTAGGCCGCGTGAAAGCGTGAGGGTGCTCTGAGCGTCAGAATGCCCCCTACCCTTTCCGCACGCTCCAACCCGGCAATCCACGAGGCGTAAAGGCCCGCGTCGTCACTGTGCAGCAAGGAACGTGCCACAGACCACTCTGAGCCATCAGAAGGCTCAGGCGGCGGGACATGGCTGTTACCGCGCAAGGGAACCACAGTCGCATCCTGTTGAGGATCAGACAGCGCGACGCGGACCTCGAAATCCGGACCCACATTTGCCCACTCCGCCGCCGTGTCGCGCCACATCAAGTCAAGGGCCAGACCGTAAGTGGCCACCCTGCCCCGTGCGCCTGCACGTTTTATGACCAGCCACCCTTTGCCTCGAAGCGTGGCAATCTCTCGTTTCACCGTCCGCGCGTCGACGGACCAAAGCCGAGCGATCTCGGCCTGCCCTATGGTCAGCTCGTCACGCGCCCAATTGTAGCGTGCGGTTATCAAAGTCATCAGTCGTAGAATTCGGCGCTGATCATGTTTGCCTTGTGCAAGAGCATGTGTGCCCAATGCCGTCAGCAAATCATACTTGCGCGCAGAAGCCCCACGACCCACCGGTTTCGTGGAAAGCATGGCTGCCCTCATTGTGTTGTAGTCGCCTGTCCGGCGTCATTGCCTCGGATGCATCTGTGCGATGCCACAGCGGTTCTGGCCGCTTTTCGTTTGTATGTCCTGATTTGCGTCCGTTCTTGCGATTCTGTCAAGAACTCTGTGTGTTTGGCCGCCAAATCCTTTCAAAATCAAAAAGAAATATTGGTTCTCTGGTATAGGGTGACATCAAAGGCGTCCCCTATTCGGCCAGTTCTGTCACCCTATTGGCTGTGGCTGGGCAAATACTGTCCCCAAAATCTTGTAGGGGTACGGATCAAGCTATGAGCGGTCTTCGAATCACGCCTTCTGGGCAAGATGCGTGTGTAAACCTGTTCATCTGACTGCTTGAGTGAGCATATTCGCTTTTGCGTTTTTCGGCAAATCAGCGTAAAACCGGGAAAACAGCGAAAAAGCGTCCCGGCGGGGACAGCAGAAAAGACAGGCCCTCATGTTCACTCACACCGATCTGGCAAAACTGCAGGCGCAATCCCTGAAAATGCAGGGGTTCATCCGGCAGCAGACCTATTCACCGCAGAACGAAAAAACACTGCGCCGTTTTTCCAGCTGGGAGGTGGCCGAGCTGATCTTCAAGGTCAACCAATCGACTTTGCGGGGCCGGTTGGCCGCCGATCCCTCGCTGCCTCAGGGGGTGGTCGAGGAGGACGGCCGCCAGCGTTGGTACAGCCTGGACGAAATCAACACCCTGCGCCGTAGGCTCAAGGTCAATCGCAAATCGCTGATGCCCCCGCGCCCTGCGGGCAAGCGTGCCATGAGGGCCGCTGTGGCCAACTTCAAGGGTGGCGCAGGCAAGTCGACTGTCGCGCTTCATTTTGCCCATGCTGCCGCGCTGGATGGATACCGGGTTCTGTGCGTGGACTTTGACCCGCAGGCAACGTTGAGCCATTCGATGGGTCTGAGTGATGTGGCCGAGGAATATACCGTCTGGGGCATCATGGCACGCGACCTGGCGGTCGAAACAGAGCGCATGAACAGTGCCGCCCGCGGCGCGGAATCGGGTGCCACCCTGCCCCAGCGGCGGCTGCCTGTGGCGATAACCGAAATGGGATTGAGCGGTCTGCGCGCCTCGGACTTCATCAAGCCCACTAATTGGCCAACGATCGATATCGTGCCCAGTTGCGCCAACGCGGCCTTTGTCGAATTTGCCAGCGCGCAATACCGGCATATGAACCCCGAATGGTCCTTCTTTGCCGCGGTCTCACGCTTCCTCGATCAACTGCCACCGGATGCTTACGATCTGATCCTGTTCGACTGTCCACCGGCCATTGGCTACCAATCGATGAACGCCGTTTTTGCGGCGGACATGCTCTATATCCCGTCCGGCCCCGGCTATTGGGAATACGACAGCACCACATCCTTCATCGGGCAATTGGCCGAAGCGCTGGAGGATCTGGGCCGGTTTTCCGGGCTGGTGCCGGAGGGCACGATGAAGCTGCCCAAGGCGTTTCTGGACCTGCGCTTCCTCTTGACCCGCTTCGAGCCGAACAACGACCTGCACAAGGCGATGCAGGCCGCCTTTGAAAAGGTGTTCGGCGACCGCATGGCGGAACACCCGATCGAGATGACGCGCGCGGTCGAACAGTCCGGGCGGTTCCTGTCGTCGATATACGAGATCGATTACCGCGACATGACACGTGAAACGTGGCGCCGCGCGCGCGCGTCATTCGATCAGGCCTACGAGGAATTCAAGGACAACCTTGTCACCGCATGGGATCAGCTGGAGGACACACAATGAGCAAGCGCCGGGTTTTCGACATCGACTTCGACGTTGACGAGTCATCTGTCCCCGCGGGGACAGAGGGTGATGGCCGCCGTGGTCCCATGGCCGCCGCGATCAGCGAAAACGCCTCTGCCCTTACCGAACGGCAACAGGCCGAGGCCGCCATTCGGGCCGAGAATGACAGGCTCGCACATGAATACGTCAGTCTGAAAAAGGACGGCGCGATCGTGGCCCGCGTCCCCTTGTCGGAGGTTCGAACAAGCAAGCTGATCCGTGACCGATCAGCCACGCGCGATCCCGAACTGGATGAGCTCAAGGCCTCGATCCGGGCCATCGGACTAAGCAACCCGATCCACGTCGAAGATACCGGATCGGGCTATGAGCTTGTGCAGGGGTTTCGGCGCCTGTCAGCCTATCGCGAACTGTTCGAGGAAACGGGCGACGACAGCTTTGCGCGCATTCCGGCGACCCTTCAGGCCAAGGGCGCAGAGCTTGATTTGCTCTATCGGCGGATGGTCGACGAGAACCTCGTGCGTCGGGATATTTCCTTTGCCGAAATGGCCCAACTGGCCCTGTCTTATGCGGCCAAGACCAGTATGACCCCACGTGATGCCGTGGATGTTCTGTTCGCGTCTTCAGGGCGGCAAAAGCGCAGCTACATTCGTCATTTTACTGTTCTGCTGCATCAGCTTGGAGATTCGCTGGAGCATGCAGAGGCGATCCCCCGGTCGCTGGGCCTGAAGTTGGTCAAGGCTTTGGATGAAACTCCAAGACTTGCCGCACAGATCAAGGCGGTTCTATCCCAGACCGTGGCCAGAACGGCAGAGGTCGAATTACAGGTTCTGGCCGCCTCGCTTGCTGCGGCAACGCCAGCAAAGGCAGCCCCTGCCCCAGCCCCGGCACCGCGCGCAAGCGCCAAAACGACGATCCGTCTGAACCGGCCCGAAGGCGTTGCCAAATGCACGGCGTCACAGGGCCGTATCGAGGTGCAGTTGGACCGTGATTTCGGATCAATGGACGCGCGTCGCCTGGAAAGCGCGCTGCGAAGTTTCTTGGATCAACTCAGCAGCAAATGATCTGCAAAGTCGCGGATCATCTCTGCGATCTGGTCCGGGTCTTCTTCGTGCACGAGGTGCCCAAGATCGGGAATGGTGATCAGTTGGGCATTCGGCAAATGCTCTGCCGCCTCCTTGGACACAGAGGCAGGCACCGTTTTGTCTCCGCTGGATGCAATCAACAGACATGGGGTTGGCAAGTCTGGAAGCGCGGACAATAGCGCATCCAGTTGCCATTGAGCCATCATCTGCATCGCACCTTTCACATGATCGGAATCAGAGACCAGTTGACGATAAAGTGCGATCTGCTGAGTGTCTAATTCAGAGCCTGTTGAGCTTATTAGGCTCTGAATTCGATCCTCTGATTGAGACGCAGAGGCGAACAGCCGTGCGCTGAAAGGCAGAACCGTCAGCAGTTTTGCCAGCGCCGGAAAAAGAACCCCGGCCACGCCTTTGAACGCGCCCAGTGCAGCGTTGATGCCCACGACACCGTGGAGATGTCCCCGCGGGGACAGATAGCGACGCGAGATCTCAAGCGCGATTGCACCACCGGCCGAATGGCCGACGATTGTATCCGGTATCCAGCCCTGATTTTGGCAGAGGGCCCAGATGTCTTCGGCCATCTGCGGCAGGCCGGACCTGTTGCGCGCGCCCAATCGTGTAAATCCGTGCCCGGGCAGATCAATTGCCACGACGTGAAAGTGTTCTGCCATCAGGGGGATCAATCCTGCATAGCTGTGCACGCTGCCGCCCGCGCCGTGCAGCAGCAGGACCAGTGGTCCTTTCCCGCTTTCCTGAACATGCCAAAGATGCACGGGGCCGCGCACCTGCCGCGACAGCTCTGCGTTCGGCCAGCTGTTATGCGTGGACCGCTCCATGCCTCACCCGCTCAGGGCGCCTGTGACGGCCTCTGCAAGCCCTGTGGCGTTGGCACGTGGCATCGCGACGCACCGGGCCCCAAGGTGCGCTGAGAGCGCCTGTGGCGCGCCATTTGGGCGCTTTGAGGTGTCGATGACCACTGACTGCACCCCTTCGGCCTCAATGCGCTTGCAAAGGCCCTCTGCGTCGGTCTGTGCGGCTGTGCGGTCCACTGAACCATCAAGCGCGATGTTCGCACGCCCGTCGGTCAGCAGGATCAGTGAGGGCGTCAGCCCCTTTGTCTTGCCGCGCAGTGCCGTTTGCAGTGCTGCCATCAGCCCCGAGGCCAAAGGTGTAGCGCCGCCGCCCGGCAGATCCGCAAGCTGGCGCTTGGTCTGCACCAGAGACCGGGTCGGGGCCAGAAGTTGATCCGCCCCTTCGCCCCGAAAGGCGATCAGGGCCACGTGGTCCCGTTTGGCATAGGCATCGGCCAGCAGCATTTCGATAGCCCCCTTTGCCTCGTTCAGACGGGACATCGCGGCAGAGCCGGACGCATCAACGCAAAAGATCAAAACGCGGTCCGAGTGCTGCGCAAATCGTTTGAGGCGCAGATCGGACATTTGCACAACGACACCTTCGCGCGAAGGTGTTGCGGCTTTGCGCAGAGGTTGCCACGGCACCGCAGCGCGCAGCGTTGCCACCAGATCTATTCGCGTGCGCCCGTCCATGCGCCCGGGGCGCGAGGGCAGGGGGCGCCCCTTGCGGTTGCTGGTCCGCTGCGCGCCTGCACCTGACCCCGCCGCACTGCGCTGTGTCCCCGCGGGGACAAGCGTATCCAGCAGGTTTGGCGGCAAGAGCGCCTTGACCGCTTCGATCAGCATATCGCCCTCTGGCAATGTGTCAGAAGATCCGGTGGCTTCAGGTTGATCTTGATCGGGAGGCGCGGTGTCTTCACGCGCTTCATTCCGCCTCTCGGTTTCGGGGACACGTGTCGCGCAGTGGCCATAGACAAGGGCGGCGGCTGACAGAATGTCTTCGTGTTCGGCCGTGGGGCTGCCTCGGACGGCGGCAACGGCCCGTGCCGTGCGCAACGCCAGCAAAGGCGCGCGCAGGCTGTCGATCCCGAAGGCGTTTGCGAGGTGCACCAGGTCGCCAAGGGCTGCATCGCTTACCCGCACTCGTGTGACATCGCGGGCCTTGCGGTGCGGCACGCTCCATCCTTCGGGCTTTCGTCCCTCGGGCGCGATCTGAAAGGCGAGCCGATCAAGCAGGGCAGGGGGCAAGCGTTCGCTGTCTTCCGCGCCTTCGTCCAGTGCGATCAGGAAAACGGGCGTGCCTGTGTCTATACGGGCGCATACCCGTGCTGCGAAATCGGGCGTGCACCGCTCTGCCATGGACAGAATGAAACCACGATAGCCTTGCAATAATCCTTTTTTTACAATGACTTGCTTTGATTGAAGCGTTGCGCCAAGGTCTATCCCCCCCAGCAATTCATCGTCAGACATAGACGGATGCAAGCGCATCGTCTGCGGCAGGGCGTTTTGCAGGACGCTCAGGATATCATCCCGGTCTGGGCTGGCCCGCATCCGAACACAAACACCGCCTGAGCCGAAAGGATCGATTTGCATCACCTGAATGGCAAGCCGCGCCAAGGCCCAGCTGTCCATCGGCGCGGTCATCCCAACACGGTGTCGACCGTGCGCAACACGCGCGCGGTCGATCCCGCCTCGTCCAGTGGATCGCGGCGCAAACGGTGGGACAGGGCGATTGGGGCAATGGCGCGCACATGGGCGCGCTTCAGGGTGCGCGCGCCTTCGAAAGCGGCCAGTGCACGACCGGCGCGCAGCAAAGTCAGTTCGCCGCGCAATCCGTCGGACCCGAGGGCGATACACAGGTCTGCGCAATCGCGCAGGACCGCGTCGGATGTCTTGACCCTTGCCAAAGCCTTGCGCGCCTTGACGATCTTGGCGCGTAAAGCGGCCTCATCATCGGCGCAGGCGTCCACAAAGCCGCTGCGGTCCATCTCGAAGGCGTCGCGGCGCTTGATCACCGCGATGCGTTCGTCGGCGGACCCGGGCGAGCGGACTTCAACCGACAGGCCGAACCGGTCGAGCAATTGGGGCCGCAATTCGCCTTCCTCGGGGTTTCCTGAGCCGACAAGTACAAAGCGGGCAGGGTGGCGGATCGACAGGCCTTCGCGCTCAACCACGTTTTCACCGGATTGGGCAGCATCAAGCAAAAGATCGACAATGTGGTCTTCCAGCAGGTTGACCTCGTCGATGTAGAGAAATCCCCTGTTCGCCTTGGCCAGAAGGCCCGGTTCAAAGGCCTTTTCCCCTTTGGTCAGGGCGCGTTCGATGTCGAGGGCACCCAACACGCGGTCTTCGGTCACGCCAAGCGGCAAATCGATCACCGGGGTTGGCACAGAGATTTTCTTCTTGCCCGGGTTGGTGGCCCAATCCGGCACTTGATCGGGCTTTTCCGAGTTTACCGGGCATCGTTCAACCACCGAAATCGGCGGCAACAAGGTGGAGAGTGCGCGCACGGCCGTGGATTTGCCTGTTCCCCGGTCGCCAAAGACCAGCACACCGCCGATTCCGGGGTCAATTGCTGTCAGGATCATGGCCCGTTTCATATCTTCCTGACCAACGATGGCCGTGAAAGGGAAGGGGGTGTTCATTGCGCTGTCTCCAGATGCCGCAAGGGGCTGTGACCACCCCATGTGCCAAGATCGCCAACGATGGAAAACCGGGCGTAAAGCTCTTCCTTGAACCAGTTTTCGGCGCGCACGGCCTTGATCGCCGTGGCATGTGGGGCGCTGGTGCGGGCAAAGCGGGTCATGGCGTCCGTTCCGGGCCATATGGAAAAGGTGATTTGGCTGGTCAAAGGCACCTCGCCAATGCCGATCTTGAAGATCACGTTGGGGTCAGTGCCGATGACGTCGCTGATGGCTGGCACGCGCCGCCAGAATCGCATGGCGATCCGGGGGCGCAGCGATGCGCGGGTGAGCGCGGCAAGCGTTCCGGGCTGTGCCTGTGCGTTCACTTCAAACGGCTCTCTGCCAGACCACGCTCCGCGTGCGGACGTGGTGTGCAGGAAAACGGTCCAGGCTTCTTCCGATCGGGCGCGATATTTTTGGTAAAGCGCGTGATTTTCAACGCGGTTCCGGGCTGTGTCCAGATCTGGCCAAGTGGCCAGAACCGCATAAACGCCGGTGTTGGGAATGGGAGTAAACCCTTCGCCAGTGCCCGAGCCACACAGTTTCCAGAATCCGATATCCGGCACCCGCGCAAGCTGAGGCCGCGCCATGCCCATCATGGCAAACGCCCAAAGCTTGTCACGCAGACGCGCGAAGCGAAAAAAGGAAAGACTGACGGTTTGGGTCATAAGGCACTGTTTGCACGCCATTTGGGCGCACATCCCAAAGCGTACCGACAAGGAATAAATTGTCAACCAAACTAGACAGTACTAGTGTCGATCACAAATGACACGTCTTGATCCCATCGAATCAACACAAAGCCTGCACGACAGCGGCGCGCAGGCCATAGTGGTCGGCTCCGGGCTCGGTGGTCTGGCCGCCGCGATGCGGTTGGGCGCGCGCGGGTACCGCGTCACCGTGGTCGACCGTCTGGATGTGCCGGGCGGACGGGGCAGCGCCATTTGGCAGGATGGTCACCGGTTTGATCTGGGCCCGACCATCGTGACCGTGCCGCAGCTTTACCGGGAACTTTGGGCCGCCTGTGGTCGGAATTTCGACAAGGACGTGCGCCTTCAGTCGCTGGACCCGTTTTATGAAATACGCTGGCCGGACGGCACGCGCTTTACCGCACAGCATGACACCACGAAAATGCAGGATGAAGTGGCCCGCATCGAACCACGTGATGTCGCCGGATTCCGCAAATTCCTGAAGGACAGCGAGAAACGCTATTGGTTCGGGTTCGAGGATCTGGGGCGGCGGTCCATGCACCGGCTGTGGGACCTGATCAAGGTGTTGCCGACCTTTGGCATGTTGCGCGCGGACCGGTCCGTATATGCACATGCCAAGCGGCGCTTTCGCAGTGAGAAACTGCGCATGGCCTTCAGCTTTCACCCCCTCTTTATCGGCGGTGATCCCACGCATGTGACGTCGATGTATATCCTCGTCAGCTTTCTCGAAAAAGAATTTGGCGTGCACTATGCCCACGGGGGTGTGGCCGGCATGGCCGCAAAGATGGCCGAGATTATCAAGGAGCAGGGCGGCACCCTGCTCATGAACACCGAGGTGGACGAAATCGTTGTCCGCGAGGGGCGCGCGCGTGGTGTCAAACTGAAGGGTGGCTTGGAACTGGGCGCGGATGTCGTCGTGTCCAACGCCGATTCGGGGCACACCTACGACACGCTTTTGCGAAACCATACCAAACGACGCTGGACCCCGCGCAAGCTGGCGCGCACCCGCTATTCGATGAGCCTGTTTGTCTGGTATTTCGGGACCAAGGGCACGCGGCAGGATTGGAAGGATGTGGGTCACCACACCATCCTCAACGGGCCACGATACACCGGCCTGCTGCACGACATTTTCATGCGTGGCCATCTGAGCGATGACATGAGCCTTTATGTCCACAGGCCCAGTGTCACCGATCCAACCGTTGCGCCCGAAGGCGACGATTCCTTCTATGTGCTGAGCCCTGTGCCGCACCTTGGTCACGGCGGTGTCGATTGGGCCACCGAAGAGCCGAAGTACAAGGCGAAGATGCTGGCGATTCTGGAAAAGCAGCTGTTGCCGGGTCTTGCGGACAAGATCAGCACCGAGGTTGTCTTTACCCCCGAAACCTTCCGGGACAGATACCTGTCGCCGCACGGTGCCGGGTTCTCGATCGAGCCACGGATTTTGCAAAGCGCGTGGTTCAGGCCCCACAACATCAGTGAAGAGGCCAAGGGCCTGTATCTGGTCGGGGCAGGGACCCATCCCGGCGCCGGTGTGCCGGGCGTCATCTCCACGGCTGAGGTTCTGTCGCAGCTTGTCCCCGACCCAGAAAAGGCCGTGCCATGATTGATCCTGCCGACCTTGCACATTGCCGCGATGCGATACGCCACGGGTCCTTGTCCTTTCATGCTGCCTCGCACCTGCTGCCGCCGACGGTGCGTGATCCTGCGTTGGCCCTTTATGCCTTTTGCCGGCTGGCCGATGATGAAGTCGATCTGAAAGCCGAAAAGGTCGAAGCCGTTCTGCGCCTGCGAGACCGTCTGGACCGCGTGTACGAGGGGCGCCCCGAAAACGCGGCACCCGACCGGGCCTTTGCCGCGGTCGTCGAAGATTTTGACATGCCCCGCGCCCTGCCTGATGCGCTGTTGGAAGGGCTGGCCTGGGACGCCGAGGCGCGTACCTATGCGACCCTCAGCGATGTCCGCGATTATTCGGCGCGCGTGGCCTCAGCCGTAGGGGCGATGATGTGTGTTTTGATGCGGGTGCGTGATGCCGATGCGCTGGCGCGGGCCTGCGATCTGGGCGTGGCGATGCAGCTGACGAACATCGCCCGCGACGTGGGCGAGGATGCGCTTGAGCAGCGACTGTATCTGCCAACCGAATGGCTGGAGGACGCAGGCATTGACCGCGATGCCTTCATGGCTGATCCAAAACCGACCAAGGCCATTCGCGCCATGGTGCGTAGCCTGATCATGGAAGCGAACCGCCTCTACTACCGCTCGGAGGCGGGGGTGGGCGCATTGCCGCTGGCGTGCCGGCCAGGCATCTTTGCCGCCCGACACATCTATGCCGGGATCGGGGGCAAGCTGACGGCGACGGGATACGATTCGATCTCGGCGCGGGCGCGGACCACCAAGGGGCAAAAGATCGGCTGGCTGGGCCAATCCGTGCTGCGGGCGGGATTGACCACCGTCATGCCCCGCTCAGCCGTGCTCTATGCCAAGCCGCTGGCAGAAGTGCAGTTCCTTGTCGATGCGACAGCAGTCGGAGCGGCACCTTCGCGCAGTGACAGCCTGTTCGAAGCGCTGGCCGCGCTGGAACAACGGCGCATGGCGGACAGGACGGCTATCATTCAGAACCGGGCTTCGTTAACCTGAGCGTCATGTTCTGGATTTTGTTCGGCCTTTTCTTTGCCGCCTGCCTTGGGGCGGGGGCCACCGGGGGATTGTTCCCGCCGGGTCCATGGTACCGTTCTTTGAACAAACCGACATGGACACCGCCCGATTGGGTCTTCCCGGTAACGTGGACTGCGCTTTACATTTGTATGGCGGTTGCGGGTGCACGTGCGGCGCTTGCACCGGAAAACGGGATCGCCATGGCGCTTTGGGCCGTGCAGATCGCGTTTAATGCCCTTTGGACGCCGGTCTTTTTCGGCTTGCGCAACATCCGGCTGGGCATGGCTGTGATCGTCGTTCTATGGGTTACGGTCCTGGCCGGTATGATGGCACTTTGGCAGGTGGATACCTGGGCCGGTCTGTTGTTTGCGCCTTACCTCGTCTGGGTCACGATCGCGGCGGCACTGAACGCGTCTGTCTGGCGGCTGAACCCCGACGCGGCGGCGCGCGGGTCGATCAAACCTCAGTAAACGTCCAGTGCGCGCGGCGCGGCACCCGGACGGCCAGCATCGGCTTGATTAACGGGCTGCGAAAACGGCGCAAATCCAGCGCTTCGTGCACGCCTGTCACCTCTTCGCCATCCAGCTTCGTGCGCACGGCGCTGCGGGAATAGAACGGCGCATCCAGCATGTTTTGCACCTGCTTCGGTTGATACCCGGCGTCCGCGCGGGTTTCACGGCGCACGGCCCAAAGGCTGCGGCGCATTGGCGTTTTCGGGGGCAGGGGGATCGCACGTGCTTGCCCCGTCTCGTCGAACGCGTAGGCCGCGGCAAGCTCTGAGCCGTCCAACCGCGTGGCATCATAAAAGCAGGTGGCCCCGGCCGCGGTGGGGAAACGCCCCCAAGTCCAATAGCCAAAGTCCTCTTCCAGTGCCCGCGTGCCAAAGTTGGCATCGAAATACCCTTCGCCCTGCCATTGCCAGCCCGGTCGGTCGATATCGACAGAAATCCGCGACCGTGGCGCAAAGGGCCGCCATACGTGCGCGCCGTCGTCCGTGAGCGGCAACTCGACGCCTGTGATGGCCGAAGGCGTGATGCGGATTTGCCCCCGGATGCGGTTGACCAGCGGGGGTGAGGACACCTCGTCGATCTCGATGATCAGCTCATCGCCCTGCCAGCGCATCATCGACGGGCCGACCTCAAGCCGGGAAGCTGTTTGGCGCAGTGCGCTGGCACCACGGTCGGTCATGGTAAAGCGACCGCCCGGCCCGTAGGTGGCCACGTTGATGCACACGTGGTTCTGGGGCGATTTGCGCCCGGACCAGCGATACCAAGGCGAAAAGACGGACCCGATAAACCCGATCACCGACACGGCACGGGCGCCGCAATCGCTCAGGCCGTCGACATACCACCACGCATAGCCGTTTGGCCCAACGGCGACATTGAAGTTCGGTCGCTCAAGATCGCCTCGACCGCGTGCCGCGCGGAGAGGGTCGCCATCGGCACACCCGCCCCCGGGTGCGTCCCGCCCCCGGCCAGATAAAGGCCCTTGATCGAAGTTCGGGCTTGCGGGCGACTGAAGGCAGCCATCAGCCCGTGCGGGCTTTGCCCGTAAAGAGCGCCCATGCTTTGCGGGAACAGATCGTTGAACATCTGCGGTGTCGTAATCGCCTTGCTGGATGGGGTCGGGTTCAAACGAACCCCGTTCCGCGCCATCCTCTGCATGATCTGTTGGTGCCATCTGTCCAGGTCCTCGGGGTCATGTAGTGTGGTGGTCGGAGGGGCGTTTGCGATGATTTCGAACCGTTCAAGTTCTGGCGGCGGGGCGCGTTGGCCTCGGTCCAGTGCACAAAGGTATAGGGTTGGATCACCGGGGATGCGCCCTGCGTCGAGATCGTGGAACTCTGCCAGCGGATCATCGCCGAAAAAGACATTGTGATGGGCCAGCTCCGGCCCTTCAGGGGTCGCGGCAAAGCTGTAGACGCGCGCCGAATGACTGCGCGCGGCCTTCAGGGTTTGTGGTGCGACGGATTGGACACCCGGGCCAAGTGCACCTGTTGCGAGTGCGCGCGGGTCACCCGCAAAAACCACGTCGTCACAGGAAATCTTGCGTCCAGTATCAAGCGTAATCCCATCGACCTTTTCTCCGTTCGTTTCAATATCTGCCACATGCGCATCACAAAGTATCGTGGCGCCATGGGTAAGCGCACAGGTCGCAACGGCCTGGGCCAGCTTGTGCATACCGCCTTCGACAACCCAAACGCCCTGCGCTTCGGCTTCCCAGATCAGGGACAGGATCGCAGGGGCCTTCGTGGGTGAGCCGCCCACATATGTTGCATAGCGTCCAAAGAGCTGTGCGAGCCTTGGATCGGCAAAGCCGCGCCGCAGGCTCTGGGCCAGTGTGGCCCAGGGGGCCATGGCCGGGATCAGCGCAGGCTGCGCCATGACCTTCCGGGTCAGCGCCGCCGGGTTCGGCGTCGCGTTTTGCATCATCGGCTCATCGAATGCGGCAAAGAGGGCCTTGGCGCGGGCATGGAACTTTGCGAAATCGGCTGCGCCCTTGCGCCCGGCGAAAGCGCCCACGGCATCAAGATTGCGGCGGTGGTCATGGCTTAAGTCAAGACGGCTGCCATCGGGCCAGAAATGCCGCGCGATCACTTCCTGTGGATGCAGGGTCACGTGGTCTTCGAGGCGTGTGCCCGCCATGGCAAAGAGGTCGTCAAAGACATGGCGCATGGTCAGAACGGTTGGACCTGCATCAATGGGGCCGGCATCGCTGGGCAGGGTGCGGATCTTGCCGCCCACATGCCCGTGGCGTTCCAACAGCGTCACTTGCGCGCCTGACACGCTCAGCCGCAGTGCCGCTGCCAGCCCGGCAATTCCGGCACCGATCACGACCACCTTCCGGCCCGCAAGAAGAGGCTGTTGTGTCATTGGGTTACTCATGTCTGCGTTGGTGCGATTGTTGACTCGTCAATTCAAAGTGTCCAGTATGATTTACACATTGATGTAATTCTAGTGTTACATACCGCCTGAAAGGACAGCCCATGGGCCTCAGCACCCGGATCGAAGCCGCCGTCGCCGAAGCAGTCCGAATCGGGCAGGGACGCGGGGCGACACCTGCCAGGCTGTCCTCGGCGTTGCACTATGCCACCGCACCGGGGGGCGCGCGTATTCGTCCAACGATCTGCATGTCGGTGGCCATGGCCTGCGGGGATGACATCCCACAGGTGTCCGACGCGGCGGCCTCTGCGCTTGAACTGATCCACTGTGCCAGCCTCGTGCATGATGACCTGCCGTGTTTTGATGATGCCGATGTGCGCCGGGGCAAGCCGTCGGTGCATCGTGCCTTTTCGGAACCGCTGGCCGTGCTGGCGGGCGACAGTTTGATCGTGCTGGCCTTCGAAGTTCTGGCGCGACAGTCGCATCTCGCCCCGGACCGTTGTGCGCAATTGATCCTCAGCCTCGCGCAACGCACGGGCATGCCCGGCGGTATCTGTGCAGGCCAGGGGTGGGAAAGCGAGGCCAAGGTGGACCTGTCGGCCTATCACCAGGCCAAGACCGGCGCGCTGTTCATTGCTGCCACGCAGATGGGCGCTGTTGCCGCAGGGCAAGAAGCTGAACCGTGGTTCGAACTGGGCGCGCGCATCGGCGAGGCGTTTCAGGTTGCCGATGATCTGCGTGACGCGCTCTATGATGAGGCGACCCTTGGCAAACCTGTGGGGCAGGATGATCTGCACGGGCGGCCAAATGCCGTGACCGAATTGGGCGTGCAGGGCGCGATCCAGCGGCTCAAGGATATTCTGGGCGGCGCGATTTCTTCGATCCCATCTTGTCCGGGCGAGGCGCAGCTTGCCGAAATGGTGCGCATGTACGCCGAACGGTTGACACCCGTGGCACCGACCCGAACCAATGTCTGAGACGGCTGGCGATCTGCCCGGCTGGCGCCGCGCCGATCTCAACAAGTGGATCGCGCGCCCCGGTTTTCAAAGCTGGGCGAGCCGGTTCTTCCTGACACGCAGGCGCGCACGCCGTGACGCGCGCGACATGTTCGACCTTGTTCAGGGGTTTGTGTCCTCGCAGGTTCTGATGGTTCTGGTCGAGTTGCAGATGTTCCAGCGTTTGCGTGGGGGGGCCATGACGGCCGCGGATCTTGCGCAGACCGTGGATGTGCCGCCGGAGCGGTTGCACATCCTGTTGCAGGCGGGTGCCGCACTTGGCCTTTTGAAGCGGCACAAGGGTGACAGGTTTGGTCTTGCGCGCAAGGGCGCCGCGTTGATGGGCGTTCCCGGTCTTGAGGCGATGATCCGTCACCACCGGGCCTTCTATGCGGACCTGTCCGATCCGGTCGCCTTGTTGCGAGGGCCGGAAACCACGCAGCTGTCACAGTTCTGGCCCTATGTTTTCGGGGCCGAAGGCGCGTCCGATCCATATGTGGCCGAGACCTATTCAGACCTGATGGCGCAATCGCAATTGCTGGTGGCGCAGGACACGTTGCGCGCCGTGTCTTTCAAGGATGTCACGCACCTTCTGGATGTTGGCGGGGGCACGGGGGCCTTTCTGGCCGAGGTCGGCAAAGCGGCCCCGCATCTTTCCCTCAGCCTTTTTGACTTGCCCGCAGTTGTGTCGCAGGCACAGGCCCGGTTCGAGGCGGCGGGCCTCGCGGCCCGTACAACCATTCATGCGGGATCATTCCGGGACGATCCGTTGCCCGGCGCAGGCATCGATGCGGTGTCGTTGATCCGAGTGCTTTACGATCATGCGGACGACACCGTGATTAACCTGCTGGCGACGGTCTTTGACGCGCTGCCGCCGGGTGGGCGGCTGATCATCTCCGAACCGATGTCCGGCGGTGCACAGCCCGATGCAGCGGGCGACGTTTATTTCGCCTTCTATACAATGGCCATGCAAACGGGCCGTGCGCGGTCTGCCGATACGATTGGTGCAATGTGCGAAGCCGCGGGCTTTGTCGACGTGCAGAGCCCACGGCCCGAACGCCCCTTTGTCACCCGTGTCCTGACAGCGCGTAAACCGGATTAGACAATCAAAAGTGTCCAAACAGATTGACACATTGGTATGTCTAATTAAAATGACACCTTAACAACTGACGCCAGTGCGAGTCTCTCGAAGACTGTGACAACCGGCGCAACACAACCTGGAGGTTCCATTGGAAACCACGGCCGTTCTCCTGAAAGGTCCTCGCGATCTTGACGTTGATACGCTGGCGCTGACACCGCCGGGGGCCTGTGATGTTGTTGTGGATATCAAGCACTCAGGAATCTCGACCGGGACTGAAAAACTCTTCTGGACAGGGGAAATGCCGCCTTTTCCCGGCATGGGCTATCCGCTGGTGCCGGGCTACGAGGCCGCGGGAGAAGTGGTCGAGGCCGGAGCGCTGAGCGGGTTCAAACCCGGCGATCACGTCTTTGTGCCGGGGGCCAATTGCTATGACGGGGCCTTTGGCCTCTTCGGTGGGGCGTCGTCCCGCGTGGTGTCCGATTCGGACCGCGTGACACGAATCGATCCAGAGCTGGGGGCGTCCGGTGCGCTGCTGGCCTTGGCCGCGACTGCGCGCCATGCGATGGCCGGTCTCAACAAATCCTTGCCCGACCTCATCGTGGGGCACGGTGTTCTGGGCCGACTGCTGGCGCGGCTGACGGTTGCCGCAGGGGGTCCTGCGCCCAAGGTCTGGGAAATTGATCCGGCGCGCCGCGCGGGTGCCAAGGGTTACAACGTCATCGCACCCGAGGATGACGCCAAGCGCGACTACTCATCGATCTACGACGCATCCGGCAACGGCCGCTTGTTGAATGATCTGGTGGGCCGCATCGCCAAAGGAGGCGAGATCGTGCTGGCAGGCTTTTATGCCGAACCGCTCAGCTTTGCCTTTCCGCCTGCCTTCATGAAAGAGGCCCGGTTCCGCGTCGCCGCGGAATGGACACGCGATGACCTGATCGCCACGCGGTCTCTTGTGGAAAGCGGCGCCCTCAGCCTCGCGGACCTGATCACACATACTGCCCCTGCCACCACTGCGCGGGCGGCCTATGAACAGGCCTTCACCGATCCGGCCTGTTTGAAAATGATCCTCAACTGGGAGCGTCCCTCGTGAAAGATGAAGTGCCAAATCTGAAAGATTTCGACCAACGTCTGCGCGACGAAGCCCATGAGGACCTCGCCGACATCGTGGCCGATGAGCCCACGAGCAAGACCCAGATCATCGCCATCTATGGCAAGGGCGGTATCGGCAAATCCTTCACGCTCGCCAACCTCAGCCACATGATGGCCGAACAGGGCAAGCGTGTGTTGCTGATCGGGTGTGATCCGAAATCCGATACCACGTCGTTGCTGTTTGGCGGCAAGGCGTGCCCCACGATCATCGAAACCTCGACCCGCAAGAAACTGGCGGGCGAAGAGGTGGCCATTGGCGACGTCTGCTTCAAGCGCGGCGGTGTCTTCGCCATGGAATTGGGCGGCCCCGAGGTCGGTCGCGGCTGTGGCGGCCGCGGGATTATCCACGGCTTCGAGCTGCTGGAAAAGCTGGGCTTTCACGATTGGGACTTTGACTATGTCCTGCTCGATTTCCTGGGCGATGTCGTCTGTGGTGGCTTTGGCCTGCCCATCGCGCGGGACATGGCGCAAAAGGTCATTCTGGTTGCGTCGAATGATCTGCAATCGCTTTACGTGGCCAACAATGTCTGTTCGGCGGTTGAATACTTCCGCAAGCTGGGTGGCAATGTCGGCGTGGCCGGGCTGGTCATCAACAAGGATGATGGTACGGGCGAGGCGGCGGCCTTTGCCAAGGAGGTCGAGATCCCGATCCTGGCCGCGATCCCGCAGAACGACGACCTGCGCAAGAAGTCTGCCAACTACCAGATTGTCGGCACCGCTGAATCCGAATGGGGCGCGCTCTTTGCCGCCTTGGGCGAGAACGTGGCCGAAGCGCCACCCGTGCGTCCGACTCCCTTGGATCAGGATGGGTTGCTGAACCTTTTCGACAGCAAGGAAACAGGCGGCGACGTTGTGTTGGAGCCTGCAACCGACATGGACATGCGCGGCAAGAACGCCGAGCCGAAGCCATCCCTCGAAGTGGTTTATGACGACGCATGAGCACCAAGGTCACATATGACACCGCCGATGAGGTGGAGGTGACCAAGGGCCACCCGCGCGAAGCAGAGATGCCCGCGCCCGCAGGTGCGCCAGTAGACGGGCTTGGCTGTCATTCCGGATCAGAAATGAAAGCGGCGGCGCAGGCGGCAAACCCCGAACTGATCGAACAGTTTGCCAAGGACTACCCGCAAGGCCCGCATGACAAACCGCAATCGATGTGCCCGGCCTTTGGGTCCCTTCGCGTGGGCCTGCGGATGCGCCGCGTGGCCACCGTTCTTAGTGGGTCGGCCTGCTGCGTCTATGGTCTGACCTTCGTGTCGCATTTCTATGGGGCGCGTCGGTCCGTGGGCTATGTGCCGTTCAATTCCGAAACACTGGTGACGGGCAAACTCTTCGAGGACATCCGCGAAAGTGTGCACGATCTGGCGGATCCCGACCGCTATGACGCGATCGTGGTGACGAACCTGTGTGTGCCGACCGCATCCGGTGTGCCGCTGCGGCTGCTGCCGTCCGAGATCAATGGCGTGCGCATCGTTGGCATCGACGTGCCGGGCTTTGGCATCCCCACCCATGCCGAGGCCAAGGACGTGCTGGCCGGTGCCATGCTGAAATACGCCCGTGAAGAGATCGAGGCAGGTCCGGTCGCGGCTCCTGCATCAGGCAAGTCGGATCGTCCCACCGTGGCACTTCTGGGTGAGATGTTCCCCGCCGATCCGATGATGATCGGTGCGATGCTGGCGCCCATGGGTTTGGCTGCGGGGCCGGTGGTGCCCTGCCGTGAATGGCGTGAACTTTATGCGGCGCTCGACAGTTCGGTCGTGGCGGCGGTGCATCCTTTCTATACCGCTGCTGTGCGGGAATTTCAGGCGGCGGGGCGTCCCGTCGTCGGGTCGGCGCCTGTGGGTCTGGACGGCACGGCTGCGTGGCTCAAGGGCATTGGCGAGGCACAAGGAGTGGCGTCGGAGCAGATTGCGGCGGCGCAAAACGCTTTCCTGCCCGCGATCAAAGAGGCCCTTGAAGGCGCGCGGATCAACGGCACGGTAACCCTCAGCGGTTATGAGGGCAGCGAATTGATCGTGGCGCGGTTGCTGATCGAAAGTGGTGCGGATGTGCCCTATGTCGGCACGGCTTGTCCCAAGACACCTTGGAACGCCGAAGACTGCGCGTGGCTTGAGGCCAAGGGCGTCAAGGTTCAGTTCCGTGCATCGCTCGAAGACGACTGCGCGGCGATGGAAGCGGTCAAACCTGATCTTGCCATTGGTACCACGCCCGTCGTGCAAAAAGCCAAGGAGCTGGGCATGCCCGGCCTCTATTTCACCAACCTGATTTCGGCCCGGCCCCTGATGGGTCCGGCGGGTGCGGGCAGTCTGGCGCAGGTCGTGAATGCCGCCATCGCCAACAAGGACCGCATGGATCACATGCGCGATTTCTTTGAAGGCGTCGGGGCAGGGGATACGGCAGGTGTCTGGGAAGGCGCGCCGAATACACGGCCCGATTTCCGGGCGCAGAATCTGAAAAAACTCGAGCGGCAAGCCAAGGCCGCGAAAGCGGCGGAGATGATTTGATGCGCCGCCGTACCCAGAAAATGTCGATATGGGCCGGATATGGTTCTGATATGGTTTTGGTATGGCGCCTGACCCGGATCGGGGGTGCGCGATGCTAGTGCAGGACCATGATCGCGCGGGCGGATACTGGGGTGCCGTTTACGCCTTCTGTGCCGTCAAAGGGCTGCAGTGCGTGATCGATGGCCCCGTGGGCTGCGAGAACCTGCCGGTGACATCTGTTCTGCACTACACCGACGCGCTGCCGCCACATGAATTGCCGATCGTGACCACGGGTCTGGGCGAAGAAGAACTGGGCCGCGACGGCACCGAAGGTGCGATGAAACGCGCCTGGGGGACACTGGACCCTGCGCTGCCTGCCGTGGTCGTGACCGGGTCCATCGCCGAGATGATCGGCGGGGGCGTGACCCCCATGGGCACCAACATTCAAAGATTCCTGCCGCGCACCATTGATGAGGATCAGTGGGAGGCGGCGGATCGTGCCATGACCTGGATCTTTACCGAGTTCGGCATGACGAAAGGGCGCATGCCGCCCGAGAAGAAACGCGAGGAAGGTGCGCGTCCTCGCGTGAACATCCTCGGTCCGATGTACGGCACGTTCAACATGCCGTCCGATCTGGCCGAGATCCGCAGGCTGGTCGAAGGCATCGGCTGCGAGGTCAACATGGTGATGCCCCTGGGCGCGCATGTGGCCGAAATGAGAGATCTGGTAAATGCGGATGTGAACATCTGCATGTACCGCGAGTTCGGGCGTGGATTGTGTGAGCTTCTTGCCAAGCCATACTTGCAAGCCCCGATAGGGGTCGAGAGCACAACGAAGTTCCTGCGCGCACTGGGGAACCTCGTAGGCCTCGACCCCGAACCTTTTATCCAACAAGAGAAGCACTCGACCCTCAAACCCGTGTGGGATTTGTGGCGGTCGGTGACGCAGGATTTCTTTGCCACCGCATCCTTTGCCATCGTGGCCAACGAAACCTACGCGCGCGGCATTCGCCTGTTTCTCGAAGAAGACATGGGCCTGCCCTGTGCCTTCGCCGTGGCCCGCGTGGCGGGCAAGAAGACAAACAACGAAGAAGTGCGCGCCCTGATGGGGCAAAAGCGGCCGTTGATCGTCATGGGCAGCATCAACGAAAAGATGTATCTGGCCGAACTCAAGGCCGGGCATGGACCGTCGCCCGCCTTTATTCCCGCCAGTTTTCCGGGCGCTGCCATCCGGCGCGCCACCGGCACCCCGATGATGGGCTACGCCGGGGCCACCTATCTGATCCAAGAGGTCTGCAATGGCCTTTTCGACGCCCTGTTCCACATTCTGCCCCTTGGCACCGATATGGATGCCGCCGAGGCAACACCAACGACCCTGCGCCGCGACTTCCCCTGGGATGCCGACGCGCAGGCCATGCTGGACCGGCTTGTGGCCCGGCACCCCATCCTGACCCGTATTTCCGCCGCCAAAACCTTGCGCGATGCCGCTGAGCAAGCAGCGCTCGCACAAGGGGCGGAACGGGTCGTGATCGAAACCGTGCGCGCATTGGACCCGGCATTGGCCGGGCCTGACCAAAAGGGAGGACCAACATGACTGACATGACGTCCAATTCACCGATTGAGGCAGGGGTTGATCAATCGACCCGCCGCCGCACGAACAAGACCGAATTCATGGTCTATTTCGCGATCATCTTTCTGGCGACGCTGCCGCTGGCCTGCCTGACCTGGGCGCTGGCCGCGATCCGCTCGCGCAGTTTCACCGACAAGGGGCCGATGGCCCGTGCCTGGACACAGGCGCGGATCATCACGCCCATGATCTTTGCGGCCTGACGGCCCGAGGATCACCCGAATTCTCAACTTGTGTGCGCCTGTTGAGATCTGAGACTGGACGCCTGGAAACAGGTGGACAGAGCCCGGAGGGGGTAACCCCAAAGGACCCGGCCGCGGGGAGCGCGGCGTCAGCATAGCGTTCCGGAGGAATACTTATGGCTGATAATACAAACCTGTCTTTCACAGGTCTTACAGACGAGCAGGCGCAGGAATTGCACTCTGTCTATATGAGCGGGCTCTGGCTTTTCGTAGCCGTTGCCGTTGTCGCTCATTTGGCAACGTTCATTTGGCGTCCGTGGTTCTGAGGAGGGATTGAAATATGGCAAAGTTCTACAAGATCTGGCTCATCTTTGATCCCCGTCGTGTGTTTGTCGCACAAGGCGTTTTCCTGTTCCTGCTGGCAGCGATGATTCACCTCGTCCTGCTGAGCACGGACCACTTCAACTGGTTCGAGCTGGCCGCGCAAAGCGCCCAGTAAGAGCCCGCTGAAGCGGATCAAAACCAAAGCTGCGGGCGGGGCTAACAGTGCGCCCCCGCCTGCCCGCAGCAAACCACCTTAATTCAAGACGGCCGCGCCCTGATCGGGCACGCCGCCAAACGCGGAGATCAAGAAGATGGCTTTGCTCAGCTTCGAAAGAAAGTATCGCGTCCGCGGAGGGACGCTGATCGGCGGCGATCTGTTCGACTTCTGGGTGGGGCCCTTCTACGTGGGCTTCTTCGGGGTCACGACTGCCTTTTTTGCCCTTCTGGGCACGGTTCTGATTTTCTGGGGCGCATCCCAGCAGGGAACATTCAATCCCTGGCTTATCAACATCGCACCTCCCGACCTCAGTTACGGTCTGGGCATGGCGCCGCTTCTTGAAGGGGGGCTTTGGCAGATCATCACCTTCTGTGCCACCGGCGCCTTCATCAGCTGGGCGCTGCGCGAGGTCGAGATTTGCCGCAAGCTCGGCATGGGTTATCACGTGCCCGTCGGCTTCAGCTTTGCGATCCTGGCTTATATGACGCTGGTTATCTTCCGCCCGCTCCTGATGGGGGCATGGGGGCATGGTTTCCCATACGGGATCTTCAGCCACCTCGATTGGGTCAGCAACACGGGCTACGCCTATCTGCATTTCCACTACAACCCGGCGCACATGCTGGCGGTGACCTTGTTCTTTACCACCACGCTGGCGCTGGCGCTGCACGGGGCGTTGATCCTGTCGGCGGCCAACCCCGAAGAGGGCGAAGAGGCAAAGACACCTGATCACGAGGACACGTTCTTCCGCGACTTCATCGGCTACTCCATCGGGACGCTGGGCATTCACCGCCTTGGCTACCTGCTGGCGATCAACGCGGTGTTCTTTTCCGCGGTCTGCATCATCATTTCCGGCCCTGTCTGGACGTCCGGCTGGCCCGAATGGTGGAACTGGTGGCTCGAGCTGCCGATCTGGGGTGACAACCCAATGCCTGTCGGAGGGATGAACTAATGCCCGAGTATCAAAACATATTCACGCAGGTGCAGGTCCAGGGAAACCCTGAATGGGGGATGGACGACAACGGCACCATGACCGCCGAACGCATCGGCAAGCCGACGTTCAGTACGCTGGCGGGCCTGTTCGGCAATGCACAGCTTGGGCCGATCTACCTGGGTTGGACGGGCATGGTGTCCTTGGCCACGGGCCTGATCTGGTTCGTGATCGTGGGGTTCAACATGCTGGCGCAGGTCGGCTATTCGATCCCTGAATTCATCCGGCAACTGTTCTGGCTGGCGCTTGAACCGCCATCACCCGAATATGGGCTTTCGATGCCACCGCTGGACGAAGGCGGCTGGTACATCATCGCCAGCTTCTTCTTGCTGGTGTCGGTGATGACATGGCTGTTGCGGACCTATCTGCTGGCCGAACAGCACAAGATGGGCAAGCATGTCTTCTGGGCCTTTGCGTCTGCCGTGTGGTTGTTCCTTGTGCTGGGCCTGTTCCGGCCGGTGCTGATGGGCGCATGGTCCGAAGCGGTGCCTTACGGGATCTTCCCGCACCTCGACTGGACCACGGCGTTCTCGATCCGCTACGGCAACCTCTACTACAACCCGTTCCACGCATTGAGCATCGTGTTCCTTTATGGATCGGTTCTGCTGTTCTGCATGCACGGCGGCACCATTCTGGCCGTGACCCGCTATGGCGGCGACCGTGAGCTGGAGCAAATCTATGACCGGGGCACGGCCACCGAACGTGCGGCCCTGTTCTGGCGCTGGACCATGGGCTTCAACGCCACGATGGAAGGCATTCACCGCTGGGCGTGGTGGTTCGCTGTGCTGACCCCGATCACTGGCGGTATCGGCATCCTGCTCACGGGCACTGTTGTCGACAACTGGTTCATCTGGGCGCAGGAACACAACTTTGCGCCGATGTATGACGGGTCATACGGCTATTCGGACTATGGCTCTTACGAAGCCTTCATCGGGAAGGAGAACTGATCATGCTACCCAAGTGGTTCAATGACTGGAACAAGGCCAATCCGACCAATATCTTTGGTCCGGCCATCCTGATCGGTGTTCTGGGCGGTGCGGTCTTTGCCGCGGTCCTGGTGGTGACATGGGGCCAGCCCTTTGCCACCTCCAGCCTGCAGACGGGGCCGCGCGGCACCGGCATGTCGGTGCCCGAGTTCAACGTGGCCCGCGTGGCCGCGGATCCAACGCTCGAAGACTACTACACCGAAGAGCCGTACAAGCCAGAAGGTGGAGAGGCCCTTGCACGTGACATCTATGAGAACGTGCAGGTGCTTGGTGATTTGACCGAGGACAACTTCAACCGCGTGATGAACGCCATGACGCAGTGGGTTTCGCCCGAAGAGGGCTGTGCCTATTGCCACGGAGACGTGGAGATCGAGGCGTATGGGTCGGATGACCTTTACACCAAGGTCGTGTCGCGGCGCATGATCCAGATGACCCAGAACATCAATGAAAACTGGGATGGTCACGTGAATGCCGAGGCCGAGGTGGGCGTAAACTGCTACACCTGTCACCGCGGCGAGAACGTGCCAAGCGACATCTGGTTCCGCATTTCGCCGGTGAACGAGGCCGCAGGCGGTTGGGCATCGGTGCAAAACCGCGCCACGTCGCTGTCGCAGTCCACGTCGCTGCCATCGAATGCGATCGAAGTGTATCTCAACGACTACGAGCCGGTGAATGTTCACAGCCTTGAAAGCCGCGAAGCCGGTGTGCCGGGCGACGGCGACTATGCGTCCATCCAGAAGACCGAGATGACCTATTCGCTGATGAACTACTTCTCCAACTCGCTGGGGGTGAACTGTGTGTTCTGTCACAACAGCCGCGCGTTCTATGACCCCGAACAGGTCACGCCACAGTGGTCCACCGCCCTTCTGGGACGGCAGATGGTGATCGAGCTGAACCAGGAATATCTGGTGCCGCTCAAGGATACCTATCCGGCCGAACGCCTGGGTCCGATCTATGCGGATGCGCCCAAGGCAGCGTGCAAGACCTGTCACAAGGGATACCAACGCCCCTTGCAGGGTATGAACATGACCGCGGATTGGCCCGAATTGGCCAGCACCGAGGCGCCTGTTTACGACTGAGATGACGTCCGGGCGGTGCAACGCCGCCGCCCGGACATCGCCAGGCACGGACCATCGGCTTCCTTGGTCCGGGCGCGGGGTCTCAACACCCCGGTTCCCTTCCTGTTGGCTACAGGAACCTGGCGCCGCATGATGGTTTTCCCGCGTGCGGCGCCTTTTTACCTCTGAACCACGGGCACGGGCAAGGTGCGGTTCAACAGACAAGGATGTGCGCAATGACCGATACACCGCTTTTGGACCGCGTGGCCGGACCCTCGGACCTCAAATCCCTCGACGATGGCGAACTTTCCCAGCTGGCAAACGAGTTGCGGCGCGATGTGATCGAAGCCGTGGCCCAGACCGGCGGGCATTTGGGATCATCTCTGGGTGTGGTGGAAATGACCGTGGCCCTGCACGCGGTGTTCGACACGCCGCGCGACAAGGTGATCTGGGATGTGGGTCACCAGTGTTATCCGCACAAGATCCTGACAGGTCGCCGTGCGCGCATGCCAGGCCTGCGTCAGAAGGATGGTCTGAGCGGGTTTACCAAACGCTCGGAATCCGAGTTCGACCCCTTTGGCGCGGCCCATTCCAGCACGTCCATCTCGGCCGCGCTCGGCTTTGCCGTCGGGCGCGACATGGGGCGACCGACGGGTGATGCGGTGGCGGTAATCGGCGATGGATCGATCAGTGCGGGCATGGCCTACGAGGCGCTGAACAACGCGGGCGCCGAAGGCCGCCGTCTGTTCGTGATCCTCAATGACAACGAGATGTCGATTGCCCCGCCCGTGGGCGCCATGAGCGACTATCTCAGCAGCTTGTCGCAACGCGGTCCGCTGGCCAGTCTGCGCGCGGTGGCCGAAGGGGTGGAGGCCGCGTTGCCCAAGCCGGTGCGCGATGGCGCGCGGCGTGCCCGCGAGATGGTGACGGGGCTGGAAAGCCGGGGCACGTTCTTTGAAGAGTTGGGGTTTGATTATGTAGGTCCCATCGATGGCCACGACATGGACCAGCTTTTGACGGTCCTGCGCGCGGCACGGATGCGCGCGACGGGTCCGGTTCTGATCCATGCTTGCACGGTCAAGGGTAAGGGCTATGCCCCGGCCGAAGGATCGGCAGACAAGTATCATGGCGTTTCCAAATTCGACGTGGCCACCGGAGCGCAGGCAAAATCGGGCGGCAATGTGCCCTCCTACACCTCTGTCTTCAGGGCCGCTCTTTTGGACGAGGCGCGGCGTGATCCGAATGTGGTGGCGGTGACGGCGGCCATGCCGTCAGGCACCGGCGTGGATAAGATGGCGGCCGAGTTCCCCGCGCGGGTCTTTGACGTGGGCATTGCCGAACAGCATGGCGTAACCTTTGCCGCAGGCATGGCGGCCTCGGGGTTGAAGCCGTTTTGCGCGATCTATTCGACGTTTCTGCAGCGCGGGTATGATCAGGTGGTGCATGACGTGGCGCTGCAGGGGCTGCCTGTGCGCTTTGCGCTGGACCGGGCCGGGCTGGTGGGCGCGGATGGTGCGACCCATGCCGGTGCTTTCGACATCGGGTATCTGGGCGCATTGCCGGGGATGGTGGTCATGGCAGCCTCGGACGAGGCAGATTTGGTGCATATGGTTGCCACTGCCGTGGCGCATGACGCAGGGCCAATTGCCTTCCGCTATCCACGCGGGGCAGGGCGCGGCGTTGAATTGCCCGCGCAAGGCGTGCCTCTGGAGATCGGCAAGGGCCGCATGATCAGCGGCGGGACAGGTGATGTCGCATTCCTGTCCTTTGGCACCCATCTGGCGGAATGCGAGGCCGCGGCGGCGGCGCTGGAGCGTGAAGGCATCACAGCCTCTGTTGCCGATGCGCGCTTTGCCAAGCCCCTGGACATGGAGTTGATCGCGGATCTGGCGGCGTCGCACGACGTGCTGATCACCGTCGAAGAAGGCGCCATGGGCGGGTTCGGTGCCATGGTTCTGCAGGCGATGGCGGCGCAAGGGCTTTTGGACAGCGGGTTGAAAATGCGGACCATGTGTTTGCCGGATCGGTTCATCGATCAGGGCAGCCCGGATGAGATGTACGCCGATGCAGGCCTTACTGCCGAGGATATTGCCGCCACGGCGCGGCAGGCCATGGGGCAGGGGGCAGCGGTGGTTGATCTGAAAGCCGCGCGCGGCGCGCGCGACTAGATGCTTTATCGGGGCTCTGCCCCAAACCCCGGAGTTTATTCCGCAAGATGAAGATGGACACGCGCGCGTGCATCGGCGGCTTGGTCCGGCAGGCCGTTTTGGTCGTAGGCGTCGGCCAGCATCAGGTTGAGCGGTACACCGTCAGGGTCGAACGTGCGGCGCATTTCCAGAACCTGTTGCGCGCGGGCGGCCTGACCGCTTTGGATCAGGGCATCAAGGTGGATCTGTTCGAAAAGGTCCCGCTGTGCGTGGCTGCCGCCGCATTCGGCCATTCGGGGCAGGACGCCGCCCAGATGGGTGATTACCCCGGCCCAATCCTGTGCACCATGGGCCACGATACCGCGTGCTGCCGGCAAGGCGACCTGCGCCCAGACCGGGGCGTCGTGGCGGGCTGTGTCGTTTGCACGGGCCGCGATCGCGGTCATCAGTGTTTCCTGTCCCGGATCGCCAGACCGTACCAGCGCATAGAGGTATTGCAGGGTCAGGAACGGGCTGACCGTGTCCGCCCCGCGCTTGGCGATATGGGCTGTGACATCCGCCCACCTGTCGCCCACATCGACGCCCGCAAACTCCATCCGTGCGAGCAGTGAAACCGCGCCCACCTGATCCTGGCTGTAGTCCTTGCTAAGTCCCCAGACATGGCTGTCGTAGGCCGCACGCACATCGTCGTGGCGGCCCGCGCTTATGTAGAACAGCGCCAGATGCCACCAGTTGTGTGAATGCATGAAGCTGTTGAGACCGGCCCATGTGTCGGCCACGCTTTCCAGAAATGCAGTGCCTTCTGTGACCTGACCGCGGGTGAGATAGATATGCGCCAGCGCGTGATGGGCCCATGCCTCGTCTGAACGAATGGCCAGTGCCGCGCGGGCGGCGGTTTCTGCCTGATCCAGAAGGTGACATTCCTCAAAGCCGAAGGCGAGCATGCCGTGGGCATAGGCAATGTCGTCGGCCCGCGGAAATGCGTGGGTGGCGATGCGCAACATGGCGGGGAAGTCACCGATGTTGAATGTGTGGTACTGGCCCAGTTTCAGCATCATCATGTCGCGTGGGTGACTGCGCACCGTGTCTTCGCACAGGGCAATCAGCGCTGGGATGTCGCCATCATGGAACAGGCGCGCGGCGTGCACGGCAGCGGCTTCGCGCGGGGTGATCCCATCGGTCGCTGCTTCTGCGGCAGCAAGGAAGGGCGCTGCGAGCTTGGGGGCGACCGGCGCTTCGAGCAGCATGTAAAGGATGGCGGCATAGGCATTGACCAACGCGCAGTCCGGGTTTGCCTTGGCAGCGGCCAACACATTCGCGGCCTTCGGGTGAAAGCTGATGAAGCCGTGCACGAAGTCGTCAATGCCTTGCCGTGCGCCGTCGTCCGCACGTGTTATGGGCAGGCCGTAAAGATCGGTTGTCATGTTATGTGCTCCGCAAGGAAGGAAAGGACCAGATCGGCCGTGGCCTGGGGCGCGTCCCAATGGATGGAGTGGCCAGCATCCGGCACTGTAATCTGCCGCACATTGGGCATCCGTGCAAAGGCTGTACGACCGTCTGCTTCAGGGATCATCAGATCATGCTCGGCAAATAGAACCTGCGCAGGGGGTGCGATATCTTCGAGTGCGGTGGCGGGCCGGAACGTGCGCAAGGCTTCGATCTGGTGGCGCATGGCGGGCAGAGACTGCGCATGGGGATAGGCCAGAGCAGCGGTGAGCGCGATATCCACGTTTCCGGGATCTTCAAAGAACGCAGGACGGAAGGCCCACGGGTACAAGGCCCGCAGCCACAGTGCTTCGCCGCCGTCCAGAGCGCGGATATCGCAGAGGGTTTCGAACATGGCCATTGTGCGTGGCACCCGCACGGGGGCCGAGGCAAGGATGTTCAGGCTTTGCACCGCATCCGGGGCCAGCCCGGCCAGTTCCAGCGCCATCAGGCCGCCCATGGAGTGACCAACAACGTGATAGGCGTCGTGGCCCAGATGCGCCATCAGGGTGGCTGCGTCCTGTGCCATGCGACCCACGCTGATGTCCGCATCCCATGGCGTTGTGCGGCCTGTGGTGCGGTTGTCGGGGCGGATCACGCTGTAGTTGGCAGCCAGCAAAGGCACCAGTGGCCCCCAGCTGGCACTGTCTGACAACATCCCGGCCAACAGAAGGACAGGAGGCCCTTTCCCGTCGATTTCATAGTGCAGGGATATGTCATCGAGGGCGAGGTCAGGCATTCAGGTCACTCCAGCAGGGCAGGATATCGCCGGGGGCGGGTCGCGCCAGATAAACCGCACGCGCAATGGCCCGCGCAAGGCAGAGCGATGCGGCATGGCCGATGATGGCAAGATCACGCTCGGGCAGGGCCATGGGCCGCGCGCCGGTGGACAGTGCAAAGACCAGATCGCCATCGCCGGGGCTGTGCGCAGGAACGCAGGCGCGTCCGATCCCGTCGTGTGCGGCCCAGGCGACGCGCTGGCACTGTGCCTTGTCCAGTGCCGCATCGGTGGCGACGATCGCGATGGTGGTGTTGGCGCGTTCGATCATGGCGGTGAGTTTTCGGCTGTCCAAAGTGCGCCCGAGGCCCGAGGCCGGGTCAGGCCCAAGGCCGCCAAATTCGCCATCTATCTCGAAGGGCGCGGCCCAGAAGTGGCGATCACCGGGCGTAGTCACAGCCCCCATCGGGTTCGCCGCGACCAATGCGCCGACGGTGGAACCATCGGGCAATTGCAGCGATGCAGATCCAAGGCCCCCTTTGACCATCGCGGTCATGGCCCCCGTGCCTGCCCCCACGGATCCAAGCGTGAAGTCGTCTGACGCGGCCTCGAACGCTGCGCGCCCCAGCGCGCGGTAGGGGTTTTCGGTCCAACCCTGATCGCCACCGGACAGAAGATCGAAGATGATCGCACCGGGAACAATGGGAATGACCGCGTCTCGCACCCGGAATCCGCGGCCTTGGGCACGCAAGCCGTCCGACACGCCCGAACAGGCGTCCAGACCAAAGGCCGACCCCCCAGACAGCACCAGCGCATCAACCCCCGCCACGGATTTGTCAGGGGCCAGAAGATCGGTTTCGCGGGTGCCGGGGGCACCGCCCATCACCGCCACCGAGGCGGTCAGCGGCGCATCGCCTGTCAAAACCGTGCTGCCGGATTTCAGCGTTTCGTCCTGCGCGTTGCCCACACGCAGGCCCGGCACGTCGGTGATCAGATTTCGGGGTCCGGGGGTCATATCGTTTTGCAACCTAGGAAAAATGGCATGATAATCAGGCGCTTAGATGCGTGGTTTGGACGCTGCAGTGGCTGGATCGCCGGTGTTCGGTTCGCCCTTGGGCTCGATCAACAGCACCTTGCATTCTGTCGCTGCACGAGGGCGATGCGTCACACCCTTCGGCACAATGAACAACTCTCCTGCGGCGACCGCGTGGCTGGAAGTTTCAAGGTCCATCTCCATCTCTCCCTCAAGCACCAGAAAGAAATCATCGGTCTCCTCGTGCAGGTGAAACGGAAATTCGCCCTGAAATTTGACCACCATGACTTCGTTGTCATTGTAGTCAGCGATCACATGCGGGTCCCAATGGGTCGAAAACTGTGCCAGTTTTTCATTCAGATTGATGGGTTTCATATGCAGCGTCCTCCATCGACTTCCATGGCCACGCCGGTGATCATGCTGGCCTCGTCCGAGCACAGGTAGCACGCGGCATTGCCCATGTCCTGCGGTGTTGAAAAGCGGCCCAGCGGGATGGTCGACAGGAATTTGGCACGCATTTCCGGGGTGTCCTGGCCCATGAAGGATTTCAGCAGGGGCGTTTCCCCCGCCACCGGGTTCAAGGCATTGACGCGGATGCCGTCGGGGGCCAGTTCAACGGCCATGGCCTTGGTCGCGGTGATCATCCAGCCCTTCGAGGCGTTGTACCAGTTCAGCCGGGGGCGCGGCGACACGCCGGCGGTCGAGGCCACGTTCAGGATTGCGCCGGTGCCGCGGGATTTCATATGCGGTACGAGGCTGCGCGCGGTGAGGTAGACGGATTTCATGTTCACGGCCACCACGCGGTCGAAATCCTCTTCGGTCACGGTTTCCATGGGGGCGGGCAGATGGGTAATACCTGCGTTATTGATCAGGATGTCGACATGGCCAAAGGCATTGATCGCCGCATCTGCCATGGCTTGCACGGACACACCGTCGGCAACGTCCACCTGACAGGCGGTGCCGCCCATATCGCTGGCTATTGCCTGCGCACCTTTGCCATTGATGTCGGCCACCATGACCCGCGCGCCCTCGGCGGCGAATTTCCGTACGATCCCTTCACCAAAGCCGGAAGCGCCTCCGGTCACGATCGCGGTTTTTCCGGTTAGTCGCATGGGGCGGTCTCCTTGATGAAGTGGCGCAGAAGGCCAAAGAATGTCTCGGACGTGTCACGCTCCAACAAATGGCCCGCGTTTTCAAGGCAATGGTAGGTCACGTCACAGTTGGTCAGGCTGTCGCGGATGACTTCTGAAAACGCGGCGGGCATGATGGGATCACGTGCGCCAGCCAGCACGAGTGTGGGGCAAGTGACAGTTGAAAGGGCCGCGCGATAGTCAAACTGACCATGTTCATTGTTCGGGCCGTTGAAGTGCATGGCCACGGGGCCCTTGACGGTCATCCGTGCAACCACATCCGGGTCCATGCCACGCACCGCGTAGAGCGGCAAACAGGTTTCGAAATAGGCTTGTCGCCGTTCGGGTGTCGGGTCGGACCAATAGGTGCGTGCAACTGCGCCTGCCTTTGGCCCGCCGATGCTTTCGAATGCGGCATAGATCACCTCGAAATCTACCTTGGCTGAAGTGTTGGCCAGCACCAGACCGCCCATCCGGTGGCCATGCCGTGCCGCAAAGGCCTGCGCTACGAAACCGCCAAAGGATGCGCCGTAGATGATGGGCCGTTCGATGCCCAGCACATCCAGAAGCCCCGCCAGATCATCCGCCCATTGGTCAAGCGTCCACTGCTCGGGCGGCCCGTCGTCTGATCGGCCGTTGCCGCGATGGTCATAATAGATGATCTGCGCCAGATCGCTGAGCTGTGCAAAGGCGGGTTTATAGATCGCATGATCGGCCCCGGGGCCGCCATGCAGCAGAACGAGCGTGGGTTTTTCGCGCATCCTTGGCCCGTCAGCGACAAGGCTCGATCCGTCCACGTCCACGAAAAGGCGTACCCCGTTGACCGCGACGCGCATCAGTAGGTCGCCCGTCCGCCCGAGGCGTCAAATACCGCCCCGGTGGAAAAGGCGGCCTCGTCCGACGCCAGAAAACAGGCCAGTGCGGCGATCTCGTCGATGGTGCCAAACCGGTCCATCGGGATCTTGGATTTCATGAAGGCGATGTGTTCGGCTGTCATCTGGTCAAAGATGGCGGTGTGCACTGCAGCAGGGGCGATGGCGTTGGCGGTTACGCCCGATGTCGCCAGCTCTTTGCCCAGTGACTTTGTCAGGCCGATCACGCCCGCCTTGGATGCGGAATAGGCGGGGGCGTTGGGGTTGCCTTCCTTGCCTGCGATGGACGCGATGTTGATGATCCGGCCCCACCCTTTGGAGCGCATGATCGGGGCCGCGGCGCGGCAGCAGTAGAACACCGCGTTGAGGTTGAGATTGTGCACCGCCAGCCAGTCGTCGACCGTATAATCCCAGGTGGTCGTGTTCGGCCCGGTGATCCCGGCGGAACAGACCAGTATGTCGGGTTCGGCTTCTTGCATCGCGGCGGTCACGGCCGCGGCGTCCGTCACGTCGATTTGCCGGGTGCGGATGGATGGCCCCTTGAGCGCGGCAAGGGCTTGGGCGTCGATATCCCAGATCTCGACCGTGCCGCCTTCGGTCACGATCCTCTGGGCGATGCCCCGGCCCAGCCCGGCGGCGCCGCCCGTGATCACCGCCACGCGGTCCTTGAACCTGCCTTCGAAAACCATCGCATATCCTCCTATCCGTGAAAGGCCGCCACGGTCTTCAGCTGTGAAAACCCGTAAAGTGCCTCGAACCCTTTTTCGCGCCCGTGGCCCGACTTGCCGACGCCGCCAAAGGGCAGTTCGACCCCGCCACCAGCACCATAGTTGTTGATGAACACTTGCCCTGCATGCAACGCGCGCGCCAATCGCATCTGCCGTGCGCCATCGGCCGTCCAGACGCTGGCGACCAGCCCGTAATCGGTGCTGTTGGCAATCTGGCGGGCCTCGTCTTCGGTGTCGAAGGGGATCAGGACCTGCACCGGGCCAAAGATTTCATCGCGCGCAAGGCTGTGAGCGGGCGGTACGTCGGCAAAAAGCGTGGGCAGCACGTAGGCTCCGGTTTCGGGGGCATCCTGCAACCGGCCCTGCGCGGCGATGGTCAAGCCCGCGCCCTGATCCAGAAACCCTTCGACGATTTGCTTTTGGCGGGCCGAGATCAACGGCCCCACGCGCAGGTCACTCATCGCTGGCCCCACGGTCAGATCGCCATAGGCTTCGGCCATGCGCGCCTGCACCGTGTCGTAGATACCGCGCTGTACCAGTATGCGCGAGGACGCCGAACAGGTCTGGCCCGCGTTCTGGATGCCCGCATTGACAAGAAACGGCAGGGCTGCATCGATATCGGCATCCTCGAACACCAGTTGCGGGGATTTGCCCCCCAGTTCAAGCGTCACGGGCACCACATTCGCACCAGCGGCCTGTTGCACCAGCGCGCCGGTGCGCACGGATCCGGTAAAGCTGATGTGGTGCACGCCGGGATGCGCGGCCAGCGCTGCGCCCGCTTCGGCCCCGAGGCCGGGTACGACATTCAACGCCCCATCGGGCAGCCCCGCCTCGGCACAGATATGGGCAAAAGCGAGCGCTGTCAGACATGCCTCTTCTGCGGGTTTGAGCACGCACGCGTTGCCCATCGCCAGCGCCGCACCGACACTGCGTCCGATGATCTGCATCGGATAGTTCCACGGCACGATATGGCCTGTGACCCCATGCGGTTCGCGCAGGGTATAGACGGTGTAGCCGTCCAGATAGGGGATGGTCTGCCCATGCACCTTGTCCGCCGCACCGCCGTAGAATTCCATGTAGCGCGCCAGCGCCACGGCATCGGCGCGCGCCTGTGTCAGGGGCTTGCCCACGTCATGCGCTTCGATCACTGCCAGATCATCGACCCGGTCCAGAACCATCTGCCCGATACGGGTCAGGATACGGCCCCGTTCCAGCGCGGACATCCGTCCCCAATCACCGGCGCGGGCGGCATGGGCCGCGGTGACGGCCGCATCGATGTCCTCGGCCTGTCCACGTGCGATCCGGGCAAGGGGCGATCCGTCCGACGGGTTTATCAGGTCCAGCGTCTGGCCCGCCGCAGGTGCGCGCCATTTGCCCGCGATCAGCACTTGGCCGGGGTCAAACCAAAGAGGCAGTGTCATGGGGCAGGCTCCCTTCGAGGTGGCTGAGATCGGGCAGCACCGGGGCGGCGTCGATCAGCGATTTGGTATAGGCGTGCGCGGGGTTGGTGAACACGCCCTCGGTGGCGCCTTGTTCCACGATCTGCCCCGCGCGCATCACCATTACCCGGTCAGTGACGGTGCGGACCACGCTCAGATCATGGCTGATGAACAGGTAGGTCAGATCGTATTGACCGCAAAGATCGGCCAGCAGATCGAGAATTTGCGCCCGCACGGATACATCCAGCGCGCTGACCGCCTCGTCAAAGACGATCAACTCTGGCCGGATGATCAAAGCGCGTGCGATGGCGATGCGCTGGCGTTGGCCGCCGGAAAACTGGTGCGGGTACTTGCCCGCGTCGCCGGCGCTCAGCCCTACGGCCTCAAGTGTCTCAGCAATCAGCCTGTCACGGTCCGCGCCCTGTGGTGGATCAACCAGCAAGTGGAACGGTTCGGTGATCAGCCGGGCAACCCGATGACGCGGGTTGAAGCTGCCGAAGGGGTCCTGAAAGACCACCTGCATCTTGCGGCGCACATCAAGGTTGGGGCGGCCTGCGGAAAAGACCGGATCACCGCCCAGTGTGATCGCGCCCGCTTGCACATCGTCCAGCCCCAGAATGGCGCGGGTCAGGGTGGACTTGCCACAGCCGCTTTCGCCCACCAGCCCCACACGTTCACCTTTGGCGATGTCAAAGCTGACGTTGTTCACCGCGCGGAAGTGGCCCGGGGCGGCAAAAAGTTTGCGCCGGGGCAATCGGTAGTCGCGGTGCACGCCTTGCACTTGCAACAGGGGTGCGGATGCGGGGCGGGGGGGCAAGGTGACCGCATGGCCGGAGGCTGCGAACAACATGCGGGTATAGGGGTGCTGCATCTCTTGCAGCAGCTCTTGGGTTGGTCCCTGTTCGACCACATGGCCGTTCTGCATGATCACGATGCGATCCGCCATGTCGGCGACCACGGCCAGATCATGGGTGATCATCAACAGGCCCATACCATCTTCACGCGCGAGCCGCGTCAGCAGGTCGAGGATTTGCGCCTGCGTGGTCACGTCCAGCGCGGTTGTGGGTTCATCCGCAATCAAAAGCGCCGGGCGCAGGGCGATGGCCATGGCGATGACGACGCGCTGCCGCTGGCCGCCGGACAGCTCATGCGGAAACCGTGACAAGGGGAACTGGTCCGCGGGCAAGCCCACACGTTCAAGCGTCTCGGCCGCGCGAGCAAGGGCCGCGGACCGTGTGGCGGCCCCGTGCACCAAGACGGTCTCGGCCACCTGATCGCCGATGGTCTTGACCGGGTTCAAGGCGGTCATCGGCTCCTGAAAGACCATGCCCACGGCGTTGCCGCGCAGGTCACACAGTTCGGCCTCAGTCAGGGTGTTGATGTCCTGAGCCTGCAGGTTGATCTGGCCCTTGGTCCGCGCGCCATCGGGCAACAGCTGCATCACTGACAGCGCGGTCATCGACTTGCCCGACCCGCTTTCGCCGGTCACGGCCACGATCTCGCCGGGGGCGACGGTCAGGCTGACGTCGTGCAGGACGTGAAAGCCGTGAATGGCCATCGAGAGGCGCTTGATCTCAAGCAAGCTCATACCCGCGCCACCCGCAGCCTTGGGTCCAGCCAGTCGCGCAATCCGTCGCCCAGAAGGTTCAGGCCCAGCACTGTCAGGATGATCGCGGTGCCGGGGATCAGCGCTATGTGCGGCGCGATGCTGACCAGCGTTTGCGCATCGGCCAGCATCCGGCCCCAGCTGGGCGTTGGCGGTTGCGCGCCCAGACCCACATAACTGAGCGCGGCCTCGGCCAAAATGCCAAGGCTGAACTGGATGGTGGCCTGCACGATCAGAAGGTTGGTGATGTTGGGCAGCACATGCTCAACCGAGATGCGCGCGGCCCCCTTGCCCGCGACCCGCGCGGCGAGGATGAAGTCCCGCGCCCAGAACGGAAGGGCACCGCCGCGCGTGACCCGCGCGAAAACGGGGATGTTGAAGATGCCGATGGCGATGATCGCATTGATTGCCCCCGCACCAAAGATCGCGGTGATCAGGATGGCGATGACCAGCGATGGGAAGGCAAAGATCAGATCATTGCCCCGCATGATGATCTCATCCGCCCATCCGCCTTTGCGCGCGGCGGCCCACAGGCCAAGGGGAACACCCAGCCCCATGCCGATGCCCACCGCTACGATCGCCACGGCGATGGAGGTGCGCGCGCCTACCATGATCATCGACGCGATATCCCTGCCGAAATGGTCCGTACCCAACCAGTGAGTGCCGCCCGGGGTTTGCAACTTGGCGGGGATATTCAGCGCCGTGTGGTCGAAGGGTGTCCAGATGAAACTGATCAATGCTGCCAGCACCATCAGCGACGACAGAAGCCCCCCTATGATCAGGTTGCGGCTCATGTTCTGAGCCTCAGCCGGGGGTCCACGGCGGCATAGGCCAGATCGACGGCGAAGTTGACCACGATGACGGCGAAGACCAACAGCATCACCACGCTTTCCACCACGATCAGGTCTCGCGCGCTGATCGCCTGAAACACAAGGCGGCCCAGTCCGGGGAGGTAGAACACCTGTTCAATGATGATCGACCCGGCCAGAAGGAAGGAAAACTGCAACCCGATGATGGTCAGCACCGGGATCAGCGCATTGCGCAACCCATGCCGCCACAGGGTTTGCCCGCGGCTGAGCCCCTTGGCCCGCGCCGTGCGCATGAAATCCTCGCCCAGCACATCCAGAAGCGCACTGCGCATGACCCGCGCGAGGATCGCGGCCTGCGGCAAGGCCAGCGATATGGCGGGCAAGGTCAGCGACCACAGCCCGGCGCCAAGGCCCTTGTCCCAACCGGCAAATCCCCCTGCGCTGAACCAGCGCAGGTTGATGGCAAAGATCAGGACCATCATCATCGCAAACCAGAAATTTGGGACGGCGACGCCCAGCTGTGTGGCCCCCATCACCGCCACATCACCGGCGCGGCCCCGGCGCGACGCGGCGTAGATGCCCGCGGGAAAGGCAATGGCCGTGCTGAGCACCAGCGCATAAATCGCAAGCGGCAGCGACACCCAAAGCCTGTCCGCGATCATCTGGGCCACAGGCGTACGGTACGTGTAGGATGTGCCGAAATCGCCGGTGACGAGGCCACCCACCCATGCCAGATACCGCTGCCACTTGGGCACATCGAGGCCCAGTTCCGCGCGCAAGGCGGCCACGGTGTCGGGTTGTGCGTTAATGCCCAGCATGAACGACGCCGGATCGCCGGGGGCCACTTCGATCACGAAGAAAATCACCAGCGATGCGATGGCAAGGCTGATGGCCAGAGACAACAGGCGTTTGAGGGTATAGCGCAGCATTTGCATCACGTTAGGCGGGGGTGTCGCAACAGGCAAGGCGCTACGTCTTGGCAGCGGGGCCTTGCGTGTTAGCTATGGGGGATGCTGGCCCGTCCGCTCTTTATCGGTTCCGAGATTTACCGCATGTCCACCTATGGCAAGGCGCATCCGCTGCGCATTCCACGGGTGTCCACGGTGATCGACCTGGCGCGCGCCTTGGATTGGTTGCCGCACGCATCCTATGTGTCCAGCCCACGGGCGAAGCCGGATACGTTGGTCGGCTGGCATACCGAGGATTACGTGCGTGCCCTTGCCCGTGCCGAAGAGGATCAGGCGGTCACCGACGCCGTGCGCGCGCGACATCACCTTGGCACGCCGTCCAACCCGGTCTTTGCCGAAATGTATCGCCGCCCGGCCACGGCGGCGGGCGGGTCGCTGTTGGCGGGGGAGTTGTTGCGCGACGGCGGCATTGTCTATCACCCGGCAGGCGGCACGCATCACGCGATGCCGGACCGGGCCAGCGGCTTTTGCTATCTCAACGATCCGGTTCTTGCCATCCGGTCCTTGCGGGCCAATGGGGCGGGCCGGGTGGCCTATGTGGACATCGATGCCCATCACGGCGATGGGGTCGAAAATGCCTTTGCCCGCGATCCCGATACGCTGGTCATGTCGGTGCACGAGGCGGGGCTGTGGCCACGCACCGGGTTGGTGGGGGACGGCGGCGTGGGCAATGTGTTCAATCTGCCGGTGCCGCGCGGGATCAACGACAGTGAAATGGCGCAGGTGCGGGATGATCTGATCCTGCCTGCGATTTCGGCCTTTCGCCCCGATGCCATTGTCCTGCAATGTGGTGCCGACGCGGTGGAGGAAGACCCCCTGTCGCATTTGAGCCTGTCCAACCAGGCGCATTGGTCCATCGTCAGGGCGTTGACAGGAATGGCGCCGCGTTTGTTGGTTCTAGGCGGTGGCGGCTATAACCCGTGGTCCGTCGGGCGGCTGTGGACGGGTGTCTGGGCCACGTTGAACGGGTTTGAAGTTCCAGAAGTGTTGCCTGAAGCCGCGCAGGCGGTGCTGGGCGGACTGGAGTTCAAGGGCAATGCGCGGGGACGCAACCCGCCTGCGCATTGGTTCGAGACTTTGGCCGATGATCCAAGGCCCGGTGCCGTCCGCGACAGCTTGCGTGCTGATCTTGATGTGCTGACGGACCGGCTTGCGGCGTGGCGGGCCTGAGCCCCGCCTTACTCAGGCCGGATCAAGCCCATAGTCGGCATCGCTGACCTGTTCGAGCCAGTCCGCGGCTTTCCCATCCTGCGCCTCTTGCATGGCCATATGGATCATTTGAGTGTCGGGGCCAGCACCATGCCAGTGTTCGACACCGGGCGGTATCCAGACTGTATCGCCCGGGCGGATCACCTGCGGCGCTTCACCCCGCAGGGCCACCCGGCCCACGCCTGACATCACGTGCAACGTCTGGCCCAGTGGATGTGTGTGCCACGCCGTGCGCGCACCGGGGGCAAAGGTCACGATCAATGCATTGATGCGCGCGGGCGGGTTCGAGCCGATCACGGGGTCCTGTCGCACATCGCCGGTAAAGTACTCTGGATTGGCCGCGACCGTGGGGCGGCTGCCTGCGCGAAAAATGTCCATGCGGAGTCTCCCTGATTGAAAAAGAAAGGCGGGGATGATCCCCGCCTTACCTGATCCTGTTGCCGATGCTTACTCGGCCCAGCTGACCCCGGTGAGGTCTGTGGCCTGTGTCGGCGCGTTAACCCACAAACCCTGCACGCCCGCCTTGGCCACACCAAGGGCCGCCAATTGGAAGAGATAGCCGTTCACATAATCCTCGGCGATCATCCGCTGCGCATCACCCATCATCTGGGTGCGCATGGCCGGGTCCGTGGTGCTGTTGAGCTTGGTCATCAGCGCCTGGAAGTCCGGGTTGTCATACTGGAAGTAGTAATCGGGATTGGCATAGATGCCGATGTCCATGGGTTCGGTGTGGCTGACGATGGTCAGGCCAAAGTTCTTGCCCCGGAACACGGTTTCGAGCCACTGCGCCCACTCGACATTGGTAATCTCGGCCTTGATGCCCACCTCGGCCAGCTGGGCCGCGATGATCTCGCCGCCGCGCCGTGCGTAGGAGGGTGGGGGCAGGTGCAGGGTGGTTTCGAACCCATCGGCAAAGCCTGCTTCGGCCAGCATCGCGCGGGCCTTTTCGGGGTCATATGCGCTGTTGCCGGTCAGATCGACATAGGCCGGATTGTGCGGCGCGAAATGCGTACCGATGGGCGTGCCGTAACCGAACATCGCGCCATCAATAATGGCCTGACGGTCGATGGCATGGGCCATGGCCGCACGCACCTTGGGATTGTCGAATGGCGGCATCTTGTTGTTGGTCGACAGGATGGTTTCACCCTCGGTCGAGCCGACAAGCACCTGAAAGCGCGGATCGGCGTCGAACTGCGGCAGGTTTTCGGGCGCGGGAAAGCCGCTGAACACATCCACGTCTTCGGCCATCACCGCGGCAAAGGCCGCTGTGGGATCGGAAATGAACTTGAATGTCGCACTGGCCAACGCAGGTGCATCGCCCCAATAGGCGTCGTTGCGGGCCAGCTCGATCTTGTCACCCTGCACCCAGTTCACGAACTTGAACGCGCCGGTGCCAATCGGCATCTGCTTGATGCCTTCGATGCTTTCCGGGGCCACGATGACCGCGTCACCCCATGCCATGTTGAAGAGGAAATTGCCGTTGGGTTCACCCAATGTCACTTGCACGGTGCCGGGATCGACAACGGTGACATCGGTGATGCCTGCAAACAGACCCTTTTGCGCGTTTGTGCTGTCTTCGGCACGGGCCCGGTCGAGCGAGAATTTCACATCTTCTGCATCCATCGTGGTGCCGTCGTGGAACGTCACGCCGCCGTGCAGTTTGAAGGTATAGACCAGACCATCGTCGGAGATTTCCCAGCTTTCGGCCAGACCCGGCACGATCGATCCGTCGCCCATGAACCGCGTCAGACCCTCGAACACGTTCGAATAGAGTACGGAATCAATGGCTCCGGCCGCTGCGCTTGTGGGATCAAGATGCGGCGGTTCGAGCTGCAAAGCGACGGTGATATCGTCCTTGGCAAGGGCTGCGCCCGCGATCAAGGCCGCTGTGGCGGCGCCCAAAAAGAGTGTTCGGATATGGTCCATGTCATGGCCTCCAAGGTTTGTCGTTGCTGGAAAGCTACCCAGTTCAGCCAGCTTTGACCAGACTGGCGTATTGCGTCCAAGCCTCTCCAAGCGTAAAGCGGCGGCTTTGTTATACGGCTGAGGTGTTCGGATATGGCGACGCTTGGGATCGATTTTGGCACCTCCAATTCCGCCGCGGGCTTTGCGGTGCAGGGCAACGCCCAGCTTGTCGCACTGGAGCCGGGCGCGCAGACGCTGCCCACTTCGGTGTTCTTTGATTTCGACAGCCGCGCCACCCTTTATGGCAGCCCCGCCAATGACGCGCTGATTGACGGGGTTGAAGGGCGGTACATGCGGGCGCTCAAAAGTCTGCTGGGAACGTCGCTGATGCGCGAAAGTCGGATGCTGCTGAACGAGCGGCAGGACTTCATCACGATTGTCGGCCGGTTTCTTGCCACGATCAAGGCGCGTGCCGAGGCGCAAACCGGGCAGCGTTTTGAAACGGCGCTGTCGGGACGCCCGGTTCTGTTTCACAGCGAAGACACGGCCCGAAATGCGCAGGCTTTGGTTGATCTGACCGACTGTTATGCGGCTGCGGGATTTGAAAGTGTGACCTTCATGCCCGAACCCGAGGCCGCGGCCCTTGCCAGTCGCGCCGCCTTGCAGCCCGGTGATCTGGGGCTGGTGGTGGACATCGGTGGCGGCACATCGGATTTCACCGTGTTTCGGCATGGACAGGGCCATGGCATCGATATTCTGCACAGCCATGGCGTGCGCCTGGGGGGTACGGACTTTGATCGCAAGCTCAGCATCGATCACGTGATGCCGCTTTTGGGGCAGGGCAGCCAGATACGCCATGCCTTTGGGTCTGAAACGCACACGGCACCGCGCGCCATCTTTGCCGATCTGGCCACGTGGCAGAAAATACCGTTCCTTTACGGGGCCGACACCCGCCGCGCCGCGCGCGAGCTGGCGAAATACGCAGTTGCGCCGGACCTCTTGAACAGGTTGGTGCAGGTGTTGGAGGATGAATTGGGCCACGATCTTGCCTTCGCGGTCGAGGCCGGCAAGATTGCAGCGAATGATCCCGGCGCCATCGCGCCACCGCAGATCAACCTGGACATCATTGAAAAGGGCCTTCACCTGTCTTTGCCCGCTGCGATGATGTGGGCTGGACTGTCCGACATGGCAAACCGCATCGCGGAGACCGGCGCCAAGGCCGTTGCGGATGCGGGCCTTGCCCCGGAGCAGATCGACAGGCTGATCTTCGTTGGAGGTTCGAGCCTGATGAGCGTCGTGCAAACCGCCATGACCAACACATTTCCCCGTGCGCACACTCACAAAGGTGCGGCGTTGACCGGGATTGTGGAAGGGTTGGCCTTGGCAACAGCGCCTTAGGGTTTCGGCAACAACAGCGTCTCCAACGATGCGCCCATCACCTTGGCGCTGTCGATCATGTCGTCGATTCCGATCCATTCGTCGGGCTTGTGCGCCAGTTCCAGAACGCCGGGGCCGTAGGCAATGCAGTTCTTCAACTTGCCGATGCGGTCGATGTGCTTTTGGTCGTAGGTTCCGGGGCTGGCCACGTATTCGGGCGCGTGTCCCATCACGTCTTCGATCGCGCGGGCCACTGTTTCCACCACGGGCGCGGTTTTGTCGGTCATTGAGGGCAGAACACTGTTCAACTCGGTGAGCGTATAGTCGAAATCAGGCCGTTGCGCGCGCAACTCCTCAAGCAGGGCGGTCACCTCGCCGCGCACCTGATCCAGCGGCTCTTCGACCAGAAAACGTCTGTCGATCACGATCCGGCAACTGTCCGGTACGCAGTGCGCGGGCAGGCCTGTGAAATCGTCATCCTGTTCCTTTTGTCCACCGTGAATGGAGTTGATGTTCATGGTTGATTGGCGCGCGCCTTCGGGCACCACCGGCATGTCAGTGTACCGTGCCGCCATGGCGGGAAACAGCGTCTCCTCGAAGGCGGAAAGCACCGCACCCATGTGCCTGACCGCACAGTCGCCAAGAAATGGCATCGAACCGTGCGCAATTTCACCATGGGTTTCGATCTCGGCCCACCATCCGCCCCGGTGGCCAAGGCAGATGCGGTCCTTGTTCAGCGGTTCGGGGATGATCACGTGTTGGACGCGGGTGGGGTCGAAAAACCCCTGTTCGGCCAGATAGGCAACGCCGCCGTAGCCGCCGGATTCCTCATCCGCCGTACCGGAGATTTCGATGGCCCCGGTGAAATCGGGATGTTCTTCGATGAAGGCTTCGGCGGCGATGATCGATGCGGCAAGCCCACCTTTCATATCGCAGGCGCCACGCCCGTAAATGCGCCCTTCGGAGATGTCTCCGCCAAAGGGGTCAAACGTCCACCCCTGACCGACTTCGACGACATCCGTATGGCTGTTGAAATGCACGCAATCGCCGGGCTGTGCCCCGTCGCGCCGGGCCACGATGTTCCAGCGTGGATACCGTGTGCTGTCGCCCGGTGTACCTTCGGCGCGGATCAGTTGGGTGGCAAACCCGTGTGCGGCCAGCCGTTTGTCGAGGTAGTCGCAGATCGCGCCATAATTCTCGCCCGGTGGGTTCAGCGTGGGGATGCGGATCAGGTCCCGGGTCAGCGCAATCAGGTCGTCGCGTTTGTCGTCAATGCGGGTTGCAAGTGTCATGTGTGTATCCTTGGCCCTTGCCCTTGGAATGGCAAGGGGTCAGACCCACCGGTCCATAATCTCGTCAAAGCTGACCTGACCCGCATCGCCGTGGGTGGGCGGATCGGAAGGCGTGGCGGTGAATCTCGGGGCTGGGGCGGGTTGTACGATGCCATCGGTGGTCACGAAAGTGCCGCGCGCGACATTGTGGGGATGGTCGGGGGCTTCCTCCATGCTCAGAACCGGGGCGAAACAGGCGTCGACCTCCTCCAGTATGACGCGCCAGTCCTCGCGGGATCGGGTGGCAAAAAGGGCCTCAAGTGCGGCGTGCATTTCGGCCTGATCGCCGTATTGCCGGGCAAAGCGCGGATCGCCGTCCAGCCCGATTGCCTCAAGCATCGCGGCAAAGAACTGCGGCTCGATCGGCCCCAGTGCGACATAGCCGCCGCAGGCCGTCGTATAACACCGATAATACGCAGCACCGCCGTTCAGCACATTGCCCCCACGCGCGGTATCGTTCCAAGCCCCGCCCGCTTTCAGTCCATATTGCAGGACCATCATCAGCGCCGCACCGTCTGACATGCAGGTGTCGATCACCTGACCTTGCCCCGATCCGCGTGCGTGCAGCACAGCCGCCAACACCCCGGCCAAAAGCATCATGCCGCCCCCGGCCAGATCGGCGATGATGTTCTGGGGTGGGGGCGGCGGCGTGTCCGGCGGACCGATGGACCACAGTGCGCCCGAAATGGCCATGTAATTCAGGTCGTGGCCCGCGCGGTCTTTCAACGGGCCGTCCTGCCCCCAGCCTGTCATGCGCCCGTAGACGAGTGCGGGATGATCCGCCATCACGTCCGCAGGACCCAGGCCCAAGCGCTCCATCACGCCGGGGCGAAACCCTTCGATCACCACTTCGGCCCGCGCGATCAGCGCCCTGGCCCGGTCCAGATCATCCGTATCCCGCAAATCAAGCGTCAGGGACGGGCGCGAGCGGTCATAGAGGTTGTGCTTCTGCGCCAGACCGAACAGTGGCTTTTGGCCGGGCCGCGCGATGCGCACCACTTCGGCCCCCATATCGGCCAGCATCATGCAGGCGAAAGGCGCAGGGCCAAGCCCGGCCATCTCGACCACGCGCAGACCGCGCAAGGGGCCGCTGCGGTCAAGCATCGCCAGCAATCTCTTTCATCGCGGTCAGGAAGGCGGTGACCTCTGCCATGGAATTGTAGTGGCACATCGACACCCGCACCGCCGCCTCCAGCGCGAGGGGTGTCAGAACGTTGCCGGAGTAGTGATCGGCCTTGCGAATGTGGGTGCGGATGCCCTGGGCATTCAGCCGCGAAACGATCTGGGCCGCTGGCACGTGATCCAGCGCGAAACACACCAATCCTTCACGCGCGGGGTTGTCTGTCCCGCCGATCACCGTCACCCCCGGTAAGTCTGCGATCCCCGGCAGGTTGCCGGTGCCGTGCAGCATCGCATCGGTCAGGGTTTTTTCGTGGGCGTGAATGGCCTGCGCCGCCGCTTCGATCCGGGCGCGCCGGTCAATGGACTGTGACTGTGTGCTGCCCAGCCATTCGAAGTACGCCACGACATCGGAGAATGTGGCATAGGCCCCGGTGTCGCGCGTGCCCAGTTCCCAATTCTCCGCTGGCCCGTCGATCAGCGCCTCAAGCGGCAGTTGGCTCAGCCGGTCCGATGCCCAAGCGACTCCATAGCCGTGCCGCGAGAACACCTTGTAAGGGGACACCACATATCCATCGATCTCGCAGGCGGCCAGATCGATGTGGCCGTGGCTTGCATGCTGTATCCCGTCCACGATGATGAAACACGCAGGCGATACTGACCGGATTGCGCGTGCAATCCCGGCCACGTCGTTGCGCATCCCGGTCACGGGCGATGTGTGAAGGATCGTGGCCACCGTCACATGGGGTGTCATCCGGGCCAGATAGGCTTCGGGCGTGACCAATCCCAAGGCATTGTCGTGGGCAACACTGATATAGTTGACCTCTGCCGCCTGCGCCCAATGCCGGGCCGCGCTGCGCGAGGCCGGATGTTCCACGGTGCTGCCGATCACGGCCCCTTTGGTGCCCATGACGGCGGTCCGGATCAGCCGAAACAGCAGTTCGGTGCCGCTTTCGCCGACAAAGAACTGTCCCTTCGGCGCATTGAACAGGACCGCCATGTCCGCCTTGGTCCGCGCGATCATCTCGCCCAAGGCCTGCGCCGCGGGGTTGTCGCGTCCCTGATTGTCGGGGATCGCGGCAAACCGCGCCGAGGTGTCGACCACGCTGTTGAGGGTCAGCGCGCCGCCCGCATTCTCGAAAAAGACCCGGGGCCCGGCAAATGGGCAGGTGTCCACATGGGCGAACCGGGCGCGGATCTCATCAAGCATCGGGGCAAGGGGGGAAGTCATGGAGTTTCTTTCACCTGTCAACGTGCCGCCATCTTGGCGCGTGCGGCGCGCATGACAACCGCAATTTCGGGGTTAGCCTTGGTATTCGTCGATGAGCCTTGCAAAGGCCGCGCGGTCATAGGTGCCCGGAGCGGCAGGCGCGCTGAGGCCGGAACTGCCGACGCACATGACATTGGAAAGGGCCAGATACCTCGGGGCATTGGCAGGGATCACGCCCCCGGTGGGGCAAAACCGGACATCCGGCAACACCGCTCCCATGCCTTTCAGCGCCGCCGCACCCCCCGATTGTTCGGCGGGAAAGAACTTGAGCCGGTCAAGGCCCCGCTCTTGCAGGGCCATCGCTTCGCTCACCGTGGCAACACCGGGCAGGAAGGGCAGGGGCCCTTCGCAAATCGCATCCAGCAGGCGGGGCGCCGTGCCGGGGCTGACGCCAAAATCCGCACCATCCGCCACCACGTCGTGCAATTGGGCGGGTGTAAGGATCGTGCCCATGCCGATGGCAGCCCGGTCGCCGAACCGGTCCTTGGCCGCGCGCAATGTCTCGCGCGCGACGGGGCTGCGCAGGGTCAATTCAATCACCCGAAGCCCTGCGTCGATCATGTTGCCGATGGTATCCAGCGTGGCATCGACCTCGGAAAAGGCCATGACGGGGATAACGTGTGTCCCGTCAAGCATCTGGTCCAGCGGGGTGGTGTGGTCGATCGTCATGGTGTCCATCCTTGGTAAAGCGGGTGTTCCGGGGTCAGGGGCAAGTGCACAGACGCGCCGCTGCGCGCAGCGTGGTAGATCGCGGTGACCAATGCCACGGATGCCGCCCCATCGTCCAATGTCACGGCTGTATTCGGCTTGTTCTTCAACGCATGTTCCACTTGCGCAAAGAACCCCTCGAACCCCACGGGTTCAGGTGCCGTGGCCTTTACCACCGCATCAACCTGCGCCTGTCGCGCCGGGTCGCGTGCAACAAAGGACCAGTCATCGGCGCCGGGGGCATAGGGTTCAGTGCCGGACGTTGCGGTCAGATGTTCGAACACCAGCCGCAGGCGGGTTTCATCCGTGGCGGCCCCCAACGTGATGGAACTGGTGCACAGCGCACCGTTCTGCATCTGCATGGAAATCGCGGCGCAATCTTCGGTCTCGATGGGATTGACGCGTGTGGCGACCATCGCCGAGACCGACGCCACGGGTCCCATGAAATGACACATCAGGTCGTGATTGTGGATCGCGTGGCCCAAAACGGCGCCGCCCTGTTCTCCGGCCCATGTACCCCGCCACGGCACGGCATAGTAGTCAGCACCGCGCGACCAATGTGTCTCGATCGAGGCGACCTGCGGCTGACCTGTCAGACCCGCGTTGACCAGCATCCGCAGCTGCGCCAGCGCCGGCCCCCAGCGGTATTGGAAGACAGGAAAAACCCGCCGCCCGGTCGCGTCGCAAGCGCTACGTATCCGGTCGACGTCCGCCAGCGATGTGGCAATCGGCTTTTCACAGATCACGTGCTTTCCCGCGGCCAACGCGTCCAGCGTTGTGGGAATGTGCAGATGCGGCGGCAGGCACACATCCACCAAATCGATACTAGGGTCCGCGAGGGCCGCGGCGGTGTCGGCATGCACTGAAAACCCATCGCCCTGCCGCAGCGTCTCGGCCCGGTCCGTGTCCTGATCCACGATCATCGCGACCTCGAAACCGGGCAGGGCGCGGAAGGCCGCGAGATGCTGCGCGCCGATGCCCGCACCAAGGATCGCCACCCGGATCATGGGGCACGTCCTTCGGCCATTGCCTGTGCGGTCAGGGCCAGTTCCATCACCTTGAAACAATGCGCCTGCGTCATTGCCGTTTCCGTGCGTGCATCCATGTCAGAGGCGAGCCGTTCGAAATAAGGCAAGCCCGCGCCCGAAGCGTCAATGCGTTCCGCGCGCGTTCCGTTGGCAAGGATCAGGTGATCGCCCCCGGGCGCGCCGCCCACATCCACGTATTTGCGCATCTCGATATAGCCGTCCGTGCCCAACAACGTCAGCCGCCCGTCGCCCCATGTGGGCAAACCGTCAGGCGTGAACCAATCCACGCGAATGTATCCTGAGCCTGTGTCACTGCGCAGGGACAGCTCGCCAAAATCCTGCAACTCCGGATCGTCGGGATTTGCGTGATTGGCGACAAAGGCATGGGGTATTTCGGCGTCGGTGGACCCGGTGAAATGCAGGAATTGATCGATCTGGTGCGATGCGATGTCGGTCAGAATGCCGCCGTATCGCGCCCGTTGGAAAAACCATGGGGGCCGGGTGGCGCGGTTCAGCCGGTGCGGCCCCAAGCCGACGGTCTGCACCACCCGGCCAATCGCCCCCTCTCGCACCAACTTGTCTGCCAGCGTGACGCAAGGCACTTCGAACCGTTCCGAGAAATTGATCGACCAGATGCGCCCGGTTGCGGCCACGCAGGCCTTGATCTGGTCCAGTTGGTCGAAGGTGGTGCACCCGGGCTTGTCTGTCATCACATCCATGCCCGCAGTCATCGCGCGCACGGCAAGGTCGGCCCGGTCCGCCGGAATGGCCGATATCAGCGCAAGATCAGCCCCGGTATCAAGGGCCGCGTCCAGCGTGTCGATGCGGGGCAAATCCGGAAACCGTTTTACAAAGCCCGCAAGGGTTTCGGGCGCACCTTGCGTCCAGTAGCCGACGCAGCGCACACCGACACGTGCCATGTTTTCGACCATCCCGTAGATATGCCGGTGATCCAGACCAAGGGCGACGCAGGTACGGGTCATGTCAACGGCACCTCGGTGCGATGCCCGCTTTTGCTGGCGCGTTCCATGGCGTCGATCACCGCATGGGCCGCCAGTGCGTCCCGTCCCGATGCCAGTGGAGTCCGTCCGGCGCGCAGGGCGCGTGCGAAATCCTCGATCACGCTTTGATGCCAGGCATGCGTAAAGGCCATCGGGTCGGCGCCGCCCCCGGTTCCGGAGGTCGCCCCCAAGGTTTCCGTGCGTCCGTCCAGAAAGGTCAGATGCAACGCACCGGCCTCCAGCCGGGCCGCGCCCTTGGTGCCCATGATGTGGATGCTTTCCGCCCCACCCGGAAAGGATGTCGTGGTGGCCATCAGAGTGCCAACCGCTCCGCTTTCCAGGGTAAAGAGCGCACCGGCCCAGTCTTCGGCTTCCATCTGGTGCAGGGTGGTTGTGTGCATCAAGGCCTGAACCGTCGTCATCGGCCCCAAGAGCCACAGCGCCAGATCAAGCGTATGGATCGCCTGATTGATCATCGCGCCACCGCCATCGCGGGCAAAACTGCCGCGGCCGGGTGCATCATAGTAGGTCTGATCGCGCCACCATGGCACGCGCAATTCCACTGTTTCGATCTGACCCAGATCGCCCTGATCCAAGCGGTCCTTCAAGGCCTGCGATACGGCACGCGCACGGTGTTGAAAGACAATGCCCAAGGGCACATTGGCCTTTTCGCATGTCTTTACGATGTCTGTGGCCGCTGCCAGCGTCCGTTCAACCGGTTTTTCCATCAGGATCGGTTTGCCTGCCGTTGCCAAGGCCTGCACGAGGTCCTGCCGTGCGTCGGGTGGCGTGGCGATGAGTGCGAAATCAACCTTTGGGTCCGCGCATATCTCCTGCACGTTCCTGTAAACCCTGTCGCATCCGACCTTCTGCGCAAAGGCTGCCGCCTTGTCAGGATCGCGGCCCAGAACGCCGCGCAGGCTTAGCCCGCGTGCATCGGCGATGGCCGCCACATGGGTGGATGCAACCATGCCGAGCCCGATCAGCGCGATATTCATGGCCGCCCCCTCATCACGGGATGATCGCACCGCGATGCCCGACCACGCGCGCAGCCATGCAGTGCCCCGCCATCAGCGCCGTGGCCTGATCCGCCCCAGACAGCACACTGGCCAGATAGGCACCGTTGAAACTGTCGCCCGCTGCCGTACTGTCGATGACGGAAGGCGCCGGCGAATAGGATTGCCGGACATCGGACCCTATGGACATCGGCCCCGCAGCCCCACGCTTGAGCGCCCCGCGCCCCTGGAACCCGGCAAAGCGGTTTTCGACCTGCTGTGCGGTTTCATCGAAAAGCGCCATTTCATCGTCGATCGAGGGCAGGGCAATGTCCGCCCGCGCCCACATCGCGCGGGTGATGCTGCGTGCATGATCGACGCTGTCCCAAAGGCGGGGGCGATAATTGCTGTCATAAACCACCGTGGCTTTCGACGTTTGGAGCCAGTCCACGAGCGCGCGGCGCACTGCCTGGGGCAGGATCGCGAGGCTGATCCCGGACAGGTAGATCACGTCGTACCCCTCCAGCACCGCGAAATCGTCCCCGGCGAACAAATCCCGCGCGGCAGCGCTGTCGCGCCAATATGTGAAGGACCGTTCGCCATCCTCGGCCACTGTGATCGCATAAAGGCCCGGCGACTGCCCTTTCCCACGCGCGATGGCATCGCAGCCAATACCCTGCTGCGCGATAAACGCAGCGATCCGGTCGGAAAACGGATCATCGCCAAGGCGGGTCACGTAATCCACCGCCAGATCCGGCGCTGCGCGGTGCATATAGATCGCAGTGTTCAGCGTATCGCCTGCCACACCAACCTGAGCGGCGCTGTCGTTCATCGACAGCTCGATCATGGCTTCCCCTACACATGCAACGCGCATTATTGCTGTTCCCTTTTCCAGATGATGAGGCCCGAGGCGATGATGATCGCGGCCCCGGTGATCGTCCAAAGGTCGGGCACGTGATCAAAGATGAAATAGCTCAGGATCGTGAGGTAGATCATGAACGAATAGGTATAGGGCATCAGGGTGTTTGCGGACCCGAAGCGGTGCGCGTTCGTCAACAGTTGGTGGCCGGCCCAGCCGAATGTGCCGATGGCGAACAAGAGCACCCAATCGCCCCCTGTTTCGGGCCATTGCCACGCCCAGAGCGCGAAAGGTGCCATTACCACCATGCCCAAGGCCCCGGTGTAGAACTGCATCGTCTCGGTCGCAACCACACCTGCCAGCCTGCGGGTCATGATGGAATAGAAGGAAATGCTGAACGCATTGAACACCATCAGCAGCATTGCCCAGTGAAAACCGGCATCAAAGGGCCGGATCACCACCAGAACCCCGGCGAACCCCAGCATGATGGCGAACCACCGCCATGGGCCAACACGTTCGCCCAACAGGAAATAGGACAGAAAGCACACGATTACGGGGCTGGAGAAGATGATCGCCGATGTCACAGTCAGCGGCAGGTATTTCACCGCAATGAAGTTGAAGAGCGTGGCGATGATCAGCAACATCGACCGGCTGATCACCTGCCAGGGGTGGCTGGTCTGAAACCGGGCGCGCCCGACACCGCCCTGCGCGATCACCACCAGCGAAATGGCGAAATGCGGTGCATATCGCATGAATGCCAGCTGAAAGGCCGGAAACCCTGCAAGCGCCATCCACTTCGCACTGGAATCCACCAGCGAGAACATGAACCACGCGCCCAGCATCATCATGATGCCAAGCTGCGGACGGTCCTCGGTGGCGCGGGCGGCGACGGCCATGTCAGCCCTTGAAGCGACGGGCGTAGAAATCGACCATCTGGCTGACCATGTCGTCGCCCTGACCCTCTTGCATGGCCGCCTGCATCGCACCCAGCGGGGCAGGGGCGATCACGGATGCAACGCCCGCGTCTTCGGCCATCTGGGCATAATACCCCACATCCTTGGCCGCGTTCTTGACCGCAAAGGCCAGCATCGAAGGATCGCCATCGACGCCGTAAGCCTTGACGAAATCCATCATGCCCGAATGCAGCGGCCCCGCTGACATCACATTGTAAAGCTGTGTGCGGTCCACGCCCGCGATATCGGCCATGGCAAAGGCTTCGGCCATGGCATTGGCCACGGTCATGCCGAAGAAATTGTTGATCAGTTTGATCGTGTGTCCCGACCCCAGATCACCAAGGTGAAAGACGTTCTCGCCCAGATCCTGCAACACGGGTTCCACTTTGGAAAAGGCATCCTTGTCGCCTGCGCACATGATGTTCAGCAATCCATCCTTGGCATGGGCCGGTGTCCGCCCCAAGGGTGCATCAAGATAGGTGCCTCCGGCCGCTGCGACCTCGTTGCCCAGGGTGCGGGTGCTGCCGGGCAGGGATGTGCCGAAGTCGATCACGACCGCGCCGGGCCGCAGCCCTGCAATGACGCCGTCGGCCCCGCGCATGCGCCCTTCGACGCTGGCGCTGGTGTCCATGCACAACATCACGATATCACTGGCCTCGGCGACGGCGCGGGCGCTCTGCACCTCGGTGGCACCGCGCGCCACGGCTGCGTCGATGTTGGGCCGCGACCGGTTGGCTGTGATCGTCACATCATAGCCCTTGTCCTGAAGCCGCCCCACCATGGCCGCGCCCATCAGGCCCAGGCCGATAAATCCAATCTCAGGTTTGCTCATATGCTTTCCTTTTCCGATCTGTGTGTGGGCTGGCCGCGGCCAGCTGGGTTTCTATGTCGAGGGCCACGGCCAATGTGCGCTTGCCGTCAACCACATCAATGCGGGGTGTGGCACCGTCCATCACGTCGATGAAATGATCCAACTGCGCCGCGAGGGGGGGCTGCGTGTCGGTGGGAACATCAAACTGTTGTGCAGTGGCGGGGCGGCCCCAATCCGTACCGCGCCAGAGTGTCATGGACGGAAAGGATACAGCCCCCTTGGTGCCGGTGATCCACAGCATATCCTGCCCGGTGGTGCCGATGTTGGGGTTTTCGCCCGTGCCCGCCTCGAACCCCCAGGGGCTTGGCGTGGTGTCGGCAAAGCTGATGGTGCCTGTGGCCCCGTTTTCAAAGACCATTGCAACCGCACCGCTTTCAATGCGTCCGCTGCCGCGCAGGTCAGTCCCGCGCAGCGCCGAAACCTGTGCGATTTCGCCGATTACGTGGCGCAGGATATCCACATCATGCACCAGGTTGATCATCACCGGGCTGCCGCCTGCTGTCCGCCAGTTGCCCTCGAAATAGTCGTCCGGCTTGCGCATGGCCCAGATCAGGCTGGCGGTGACCACGCGCCCGATCTCGCCGCCAGAAATCATCTCTTTCAGCGCTGCGATGCGTGCGTGATAGCGGCGGTGGTGCCCGACCAGAGAACCGACGCCGTTTGCATTCACCGCCGCCGCCAAAGCCTGAGCATCGTCCAGCGTCTGCGCCACCGGCTTTTCGATCAGAACGTGCCATCCGCGCTGCGCCGCATAGACACCGCCCGATGCATGCAGGTGCGTGGGCGTGGCGATGATGACACCGTCTACGCCCTCTGTGATCTCGGACATATCGGCGTAGTCCGCACCGCGCTGCGGATCCGGGTCCACCAGTCCGGCAAAAGCGCACCGGGCGTTGGCCTTGATGGCGGCCACATGGCGCACCCCGATCAGACCGCCTCCGACAACAGCAATCCGCTTCACATCACTGCCCCGATTTGCCAGGGTACGAATTCGTAGTCACCAAGGCCCTGCGCCTCGGATTTGCTGGCCTCGCCGCTGGCCACGCGCAGGAACTGCACGTAAATCTCGCGGCCCTTCTCTTCGACACTGACCCCTTGCGACAGGATGCTGCCTGCGTCGACGTCCATGTCCTCGATCATGCGCGCAGCCATCTCGGAATTGGTGGCGACCTTGATGGTCGGGGCAGGCTTGGACCCGAAGGCAGACCCGCGCCCGGTGGTAAAGCACACCAGATTGCAACCGCCCGCGATCTGGCCCGTGACAGAGGCCGGGTCGTATCCGGGGCTGTCCATGAAGGTGAACCCACGCGCTCGAACGGGTTCGGCGTATTTGTACACGCCGGTCAGGGGCGAGGTGCCGCCCTTGGCCGCGGCCCCCAGTGATTTTTCAAGGATCGTGGTCAGTCCCCCGGCCTTGTTTCCCGGGCTTGGGTTGTTGTCCATGCTGCCGCGGTTTCGGGCGGTGTAGTCCTCCCACCAGCGGATCAAATCCACCAGCCGTGCGCCCGTGGCCGCGTCCACGGCGCGACGGGTCAGCAGGTGTTCGGCCCCGTAGATTTCCGGCGTTTCGGCCAGAACGCCAGTGCCGCCTTGCGCCACCAACAGGTCACAGGCGTAGCCCAGTGCGGGGTTCGCCGTGATGCCTGACCATGCGTCCGACCCCCCGCATTGCAGCGCCACCATCAATTCGGACGCCGGGCAGGGGGTGCGGATGGCCTGGTTGGCGATGGGCAACATCGCGGCAACCTTGGCAATGCCCTTTTCGACAGTGCGGCGCAGGCCCGCCACGTTCTGAATGTTCATCGTTTGAAACAGCGGACCCTGTTTCAATCCATAGGCATCGAGCAACCAATCGATCTGGTTCATCTCGCACCCCAGGCCGACCATCAGGACGCCCGCGTGGTTGGGGTGCTTGGCGTATCCCCACATCACCCGTTGCAGCGCTTCGAACCCATCCCCATCGCCCGCCATGCCGCAGCCTGTGCCATGCACAAAGGCCGCAACACCGTCGACATTGGGATAGGCGGCCAGAACATCGGGTGTGAAGTGATCCGCAATCATCCGCGCGGCGGTGGCCGAACAGTTCACCGACGTCACGATTGCGATGTAGTTGCGGGTGCCCACCGTGCCGTTTTCCCGCCGGTAGCCCATGAAGGTGTCCCGCTGATCCTCGGGGACCATGGCAACGGGGCGCAGGTCGGTGCCGAATTCATAGTCCGCTTCGGTGTTGCGAAAGGCGACGTTGTGGGTGTGGACGTGGTCGCCTGCAACTATGTCTTGGGCTGCATAACCGATCAGCTGGGCGTATTTGCGCACCGCGTCGCCCTTGGCGATCCGGGCGGTGGCAATCTTGTGCCCTGACGGGATCAACGCACGGGTGGCAATCCCTTCGACCTTTGCGCCGACTTCGAGCGGGCGGGTGGCCGTGACCACATTATCTGATGGATCAAGACGAACAGTGTCCATGACAGACCTCAAGCAGCGTTGAAACGGCAGCGCCCGAAGGACGCCGCCAGTGTTACAGCAGGATCGACACGATCGGTGGCCAGATCAGCAGGACCGACAGCGCGCACAGCTGGATCGCGATAAAGGGCAGGAACCCCTTGAAGATATCCGTGAGAGAGATGTGCGCGGGCGCCACCGACTTCAGGTAGAACGCAGCAGGCCCGAAGGGTGGCGACAGGAAGCTGACCTGCATGTTCATGCAGAAGACCACCCCGAACCAGATCGCCACGTGGCGGGGGTTCAATTCGCCGAACATGCCGATCTCTTCGATGGGCAGGCGTTGCACGATGGGCAGGAAAACCGGAATGATCAGCAGCACGATGCCCACCCAGTCCATGAACGCACCCATGAACAGAAGGATCAGCATCATCATCAGGATCACCAGCATTGTCGGCAATTCCGATCCGACGATGAAGTCGGCCACATATGTGGGTCCACCTGCGATGGTATAGGCCCCGGCCAGGGCCGCGGCCCCGATGGTGACCCAGATGATCGTGCCGGTGGATTTCAGCGTGCGCAGCAGGCTGTCCCACACAAGGTCAAAGGACGCCTCGCCCCGGAAGATCGCCAGCACCAGAACCGCCAGCGCGCCCATGCCCGCCGCTTCGGTGATGCCTGTGATGCCCCCATAGATCGACCCCAGAACCACGCCGATCACGACGATGGGCGCCACGAGGCCCTTACCCATTTTCCACCCCAGCGCCACGCGGTCACGGCCAAAGACGAATTGCATGAGCACCAGCATCAGAACAACGGTGCCGCCAAACCACGGCAGGTAGTCGGCGGTGCCATAGGCGATGGCATCCCCCGTTTGCGCCGCGTTCTGGCCCGTGATCTCGAAGAACGCGGCGCGCAGGAACAGCGCAAGGCTGAAGCCCGCAACAAGGATCGAGAGGAAGGACAGGAACAACAGCCGCTTTTCAGCGCCCTGTGGCTCGCCCTCGATGGGGGCGGGCAGGGGGGCATCTTCGGGGCGCAGGCGGGTCCGTATAATAATGTAGAGGATGAAGAACGACGCCAGCATAAAGCCCGGAATGAAGGACGCGGTGAACAGCGCCTTGATCGAGGTTTCAGTGATCAGCCCGTAGATGATCAGAACGATGGAGGGTGGGATCATGGTGCCAAGGCTGCCCGAGGCGCAGATCGTGCCGATGGCAAGGTTCTGATTGTATCCCAGCCGCAGCATCTGGGGCAGGGCGATAAGGCCGAGCAAAACCACCTCGCCCCCGATGATCCCGGACATCGCCGCCATGATCACCGCCATGATCGAGGTTACGATGGCAATGCCGCCCCGCGTCCGGTTCAGCCAGACATTGAGCGATGAATACATGTCCTTGGCGATGCCGGAGCGTTCCAGCAGCGAAGCCATGAAGATGAAGAGCGGAATGGATATGAGAACATAGTCCGTTAAGAGCCCGTATATCTTTTGCGCAAGGATATTGAGCGGCCCCGATCCCGGCCTGCCGGTCAATATGCCATCGCCAAAGGCAAAGGGGTTCATCAGAAGGGCCGGTTCGAACTTCATCACCAGAACCAGCACCGCCAGGATGGCCGAGGCCAGGCCCAGCGGCATACCAATGGCAAGGAGCACGATCAGCCCCAGCATCAGCACCATAGAGATTGTTCCGATATCCATGGTGTCAGTCCTTGCTTGTCTGATGAGCGGTGCGTGTCACATCGAGACCGCCCACACCTTCGTCGCCAACCTGCGCGCGCAGCATGGCCAGCTCCGCTTCGTCGATGTCATCGGCCGCACTGTGGATGACGGGTTCGGCGTTCCAGTCGGAAATCAGGTTCACGATCGCCTGTATGGCCACCAGCGTCACAACCAGCAGCACCATCGGTTTGATCGTCGCGGGAATAGGCGGATCAAAGGCAGTACCGAAGGTTTCCCAACGGTAGAATTTGTCAAAGGCTTCACCATAGCCGCCGTAGACCAGAAAGAAGGCGAAGGTAACGATCAGGATCACCGAAATCGTGTCGAACACCCGCTGCAGCCAGCGCGGGCAGATATCGTAGAGCAGGAATATGCGGATGTGGCTGCGCTGTTGCATGGCATAAAGGCCGGCACACAGAAAGATGAAGCCTGCCAGCCACAGCGACAATTCGTTGGCCCAGAGCGTGGCGGCGCTGAGAACATAGCGAACAAACACTTCGTAGAGCATCACGCAGCACAGAACCGCGATCAGCATCATGGTCACGCGGCCGATGAAAACAGCCAGACGGTCAGCGGTGCGCCAGCTTTCGAACTCGATGGGGGCCCGACGGACGGTGCGTACGCCCAGCCACAGAAATACGCCCAAACCGATCAGCGCGGTCCAGTCGATGATGTCGGCAAAGCCACCGAAAAGCCCCCCGAGACCGGGCGTGACATCGTTGCGGATGAACTGCGAGGACAGTTTGTCAAATTGCGAGGGATCTTCGGGCGGCACCCAATCAAGCGTGAAAGCCGGCAGATGCCAGACCAGCCAGCCTGCGCACAGGATGAACCCCATAGGCACGAGCCATTCAACGAGGCTGCCAGATTTCGGCTCCATATCCCTCTCCGTTTTCGTGTTTGTAGGCGGTGCTTCGGTGGTCCGAAGGTCAAAAGGGGCCCCACGCGATGCGCAGAACCCCTTGGTTTTCAGAACAGCTTATTCGGAGACGAGGCCCAGCTGCTGCAGATAGCTCAGGTGCGCCTCAACCAGCGCCTTGGCTTCTGGTGTATCGGCGAACTCGGGCCATGTGGCCTGTGCCGCATCACGGAACTTCTGCAGCTCTTCAGGGGCCCACTGCGACAGCGTCACACCCTGCTCACGCAGCTGTGCGGCGGCTTCGGCGTTCTTTTTCTCGAACGTCAGGGCCGTGCGCAACGCCAGCGCTTCCATGGCAACCTTCATGATGGTCTGGTGCGCCTCGGGCATCGCATCGAACACGGCCTTGTTGCACGCCAGGTGATCCGAAGGCATCGAGTGGAAGCCGGGGAAGTTGGCGTATTTCACGATATCATAGAGACCCAGGCCCACGTTGTTGGCCAGACCCGAGGCATCCGCCCCGTCGATGATGCCGGTTTCAAGCGCGGTGAAGATTTCGGTGAAATCCATCACGATCGGCTTGGCGCCCAGCTTTTCAAAGATCTTGGTTTCCATGCCGGGGGGCGACCGGAATTTCCAGTCCTTGAAGTCTTCGACCTTCTCGATCGGCTTGCCCGAAGCAAAGGATTCCTGACCGTAGACCCACCAGCCGATCAGCTCCATGCCGTACTTGTTGTAAAGCGGAGCCGCCGCTTCACGACCGCCACCGAAATACAGCCACGACAGCTGCTGATAGGGGGTCTCATAGCCGCCCATGATGTCGCCGACGAACTGGAACGCGCTGTTCTTGCCGGTCTGGTATCCACCGCCGGTCATGTCGCAATCGAGGATGCCCGTGGCCGCGGCGTCGAATGTTTCCACCGATTTCACAACGGACGAGGAATAGAACATCTCGACCTGAATGCCGCCACCAGACATCGTCTGAATGTCGTCGATATACTGCGCCGCCAGCTTGCCGGACACGGTTTCAGGCGCGTAGTGCGTTTGAATGCGCAGCTTGGTTGTGGCGTGGCCGTCGGCCATTGCAGTGAAGGCCGTAGAAGCCGCCAATGCAGCCAATGCGGCGATCGATGTCGCCTTTTTCATGATTTTCATAGTGTCCTCCCAGACGTTAGCAGCGTTGCGTTTCGCAGGGATCGCGCCCTATCGTTTCACGCTGACTTAACGTTAGAACGGGATTGCGAGTCTCACAACACTAAACTGAAATTCTCGATAATTTCGAGATTATACTAGAATTTCGAGATTTTCTAGTATATCAATGTGCCCGACACAACGCGCAATATGCTGGAAAATATGGCTCAGGACAAAGACATTTACGAAGACCTGCGGTATCGCCTGATCACCGGCGGGTTCGAGCATGGCGCGAAATTGCGGGCGGAACACCTGCGCGATGAACTGGGATGTTCGGCCAGCACAGTACGTGAAATCCTGTTTCGCCTGTCCACAGAAGGATTGGTGACCTTTCAGGAACAGCGGGGCTTTCGCGTTCCTGAAAAGAGCGACAGAACGATCCACGAACTCACCCATATCCGTGTTCTGCTGGAGGCTGAAGGCTCTGCCATGTCCATTCGTCACGGCGGCGTGGCATGGGAGGCGCGCCTGTCTGCCGCCCACCACCAACTCAGCCACATCGAAACGCGCATCCATGCGGCGGAGGACACCACGCCGCTCGTGCCCTTGTGGTTCAAGGCCGAACAGGAATTTCACGAAACGCTGATTTCTGCCTGTGGTTCGGAAACCCTGAAGGCCACCCATTTGCAGATATATGCCCGCTTCCGCCAGCAGCTGATGGTCGAAGACCGCAGCTTTGATTTCATCTCGGACAACATCCAGCACCATTCGGAAATCCTGATGGCAGCGCTTGCCGGAGACGAGGCGCTGACACGCCAGAAGATCCATGACCATCTGGCGCGGCACCTGCGCCTGTCGCCTGCGCTGTCAGAGGCCAGCTGACGGAAGGTCATCCTCAAGGTATACCTGCACGATCTCGTCAAAGCTGTGTTCGGCCTCGAACCCCAGCGCGATTGCGCGCTGCGGATCGAAATCACGTGGCCATGCCCCGACCATCCCCATGATCGTGGCATCCGGCACCGGTTTGATCAGGTCAACCGCCGCCTGTCCCGCCGCCCGGCGCAGGGCCTCGATCTGTTCAGCCACCGTGCAGCTGACCCCCGGCAGATTGAGCGCGCGCCGCCCTTCCAATCGTGCCGTATCCAGCGTGCCCGCATGGGTCAGGAACCGGGCCGCGGCCCGGGGGCTTGCATGCCAATGCCGCACCGTGTCCGGCACCGGCAAAATCGCCTCCTGCCCATTCAGCGGCTCACGGATGATGCCGGAAAAGAAAGACGAGGCCGCAAGGTTCGGTTTGCCCGGCCGCACGCAGATCGTGGGCAGGCGCAGCGACAAACCATCGACAAAGCCCTTGCGGCTGAAGTCCGACAGCATCAATTCGCAGATCGCCTTTTGCGCGCCATAGCTGGTTTGCGGCGCGCTCAGGAATTCATCGTCGATCTTGTCAGGGTAGGGTCCACCGAACACCGCAATGGATGACGTGAACACGACCCGCGGCACATACGAACCACCCGAGGCCACATGTTCCGCCCGCAAGGCCTCCAGAAGATGCCACATCGACATCATGTTGATCTGCCAGCCCTTGTCGAAATCGGCCTCGGCCTCGCCCGAGACGATGGCCGCAAGGTGATAGACGGTATCGGGGCGGGTAGCGGCCAGACGTTGTGCGGTGACGGGGTCAGCCACGTTGCCGACCTCGCAGGTGCCTCCCACGCCACCACCGTGCGGAAAGGCCACGTCGAACAGGTGCAGATCATTCGACCCCTGCGCCAGCAACCGTGCTGCCAGCTTCTGGCCCACCATGCCGCCGCCACCGAGGATCAAAACAGTCATGTGGTCACTCCATTGCGTGCCTTGAGTTCCAGGTAGATGCCCGAATGGTCACGGTCGGCGCCATTCATTTTGGTGCAGAAGTGTTCAAACCGGTCACGCACCGCCTGTGTCGATGGCAACTCCAGACCCAGCGCTGCGGCCTCGGCCAAGGTATTATCGAGGTCTTTCAACTGAAACCTGGACAGCCCTCCGGGTTCAAAATTTCCTTCAGTCATCCGCGCGCCATGCTGTTGCAGGATCACACTGTCGGCAAAGCCACCCTTCAGCGCTGCACGCACCGCTGCAGGGTCTGCCCCGCCCTGTTCGACCAGCAGCATCGCTTCGGCCACGGCCCCGATGGTGACCGCAACGATGGTCTGGTTGGCAAGTTTCGACAATTGCCCCGACCCGCTTGGACCGACGTGCACAGGGCGGCCCATCGCCTCGAACACCGGGCGCGCGGCCTCGAACACGGCAGCATCACCACCGACCATGATCGCGAGTGTTGCGGCCTCCGCCCCCTTGGTGCCGCCTGACACCGGCGCGTCCAGATGGACCACCCCCAATGTCGCCAGATCCGCCGATTGCGCCCGGGCGTGTTCAGGCTTGGCGCTGGACATATCCAGCCATATCTGACCATCCCGCACCGCCCCACGCACTGCCTCATCGGCGAGCAAGGCCGCGGTCGCAAAACCATCGGACACCATGGTGATGATGACCTCCGCCCCGGCAATGGCCTCGGCCGCTGTGGCCGCCTGATACGCCCCGCCTGCCACCACGGCTTGCGCACGTTCAGCGCTGCGGTTCCAGACCGTCAGATCGTAGCCCGCGGCCATCAGGTTCAGACCCATCGGCGTGCCCATCAAACCGGTTCCGATCAACGCAATTTTTCGCCCATCACTCATTCCAAATTGCCCCACAATCGGTTTCCATTTCAAAGCGGTGGTCAAAATCGACAACCTGCCATACGCTAACGGAAACCATCGGTGGGGCCATCCCACCGCATGGATTTTTTGACAAAACACCAAGAAGTCCGCAGCGCAGGACCATGGCATGCCATGATCAAAGGATGCGCCGCTTGGGGGGAAATACTATGGGAAAAGAACGCCTTGGCGGAAAACGCGCGCTTGTCACAGCGGCGGGGCAGGGCATTGGCAGAGCCAGTGCAATTGCACTTGCCGAGGCAGGCGCCAAAGTCTTCGCAACGGATATCAACCTTGATGCCTTATCTTCGATTCGGGAGGCGAATCACGAAAATATCGAAATTTTCGAACTTGATGCCCGCGATGAAACCAGCATCAAAGAGGGCGTGAACCGCGCCGATCCCGACGTGCTGTTCAACTGTGCGGGTTTTGTGCATCACGGCTCCGTGCTGGACGCGACGGCCGATGAGTGGGACTTTGCCTTTGACCTCAATGTGCGGTCGATGGTGCGCACGATCAAGGCCGCATTGCCGGGCATGTTGGAGCGCGGTTCGGGGTCGATCATCAACATGTCGTCGGCCTGTTCCTCGGTCATCGGTGCACCCAACCGTTTCATCTATGGCACGACCAAGGCCGCGGTGATCGGGCTGACCAAATCCGTCGCCGTCGATTTCGTGGACAAGGGCATCCGCTGCAACTGTATTTGCCCCGGCACCGTGGAAAGCCCAAGCTGGCATGATCGCGTAAAAGCGCTTGGCGATCAGCTGGGCAGCTATGACAAGGCGCTTGAGCAATTCGTGTCGCGTCAGCCCATGGGCCGCGTCGCCACGGCCGAGGAAATCGCCGCGTTGGTGGTGTACCTTGCCAGCGACGAAAGCGCCTTTACCACCGGACATCCCCATATCATCGACGGAGGCTGGTCAGGCCAATGACCAAGAAAATCACCATAGACGACCTGCGGTCGCGCAAGTGGTTCATGAACCCGGACAATCCGGAAATGACCGCACTTTATCTGGAACGCTATCTCAACTACGGGCTGACACGTGCCGAACTGCAATCGGGCAAGCCGATCATCGGCATTGCCCAAACGGGCAGCGATCTGTCGCCCTGCAACCGGCATCATCTTGAGCTGACCAAACGGGTGCGGGACGGGATCATTGCAGCCGGCGGCACCTGTATCGAGGTGCCCGTGCATCCCATTCAGGAAACAGGCAAGCGGCCCACCGCGATGCTGGATCGCAACCTGGCGTATTTGTCTCTGGTCGAAACGCTTTACGGCTACCCGTTGGACGGTGTTGTGCTGAACATCGGGTGTGACAAGACCACGCCAGCGCTGCTTATGGCCGCCGCCACGGTGAACATCCCCGCGATTGCGCTGTCGGTCGGCCCGATGCTGAACGGCTGGTTCCAGGGGGAGCGTACAGGGTCAGGCACCATCGTCTGGAAAGCCCGCGAGATGCTGGCCGCAGGCGAGATCGACAACGATGGGTTCATGGAACTTGTCGCCTCCTCCGCCCCGTCGGTGGGGTATTGCAATACAATGGGCACCGCCACGACGATGAACTCTCTGGCCGAAGCGTTGGGGATGCAGTTGCCCGGATCGGCAGCAATTCCTGCGCCCTATCGTGAGCGTGGACAGATCAGCTATGAGACAGGCAAGCGCATCGTCGACATGGTGTGGGAAGACCTGCGCCCGTCCGACATCATGACGCGCGAGGCCTTCGAGAATGCGATCGTCATCAACTCGGCCATTGGTGGGTCGACCAATGCACCCATCCACCTCAACGGCATTGCGCGCCACCTTGGCGTAGCACTGGACAATGATGATTGGCAGAAAATCGGCCACCACATCCCCCTGCTCGTCAACATGCAGCCCGCAGGCGAATACCTGGGCGAGGATTACCAACATGCGGGCGGTGTGCCTGCCGTGGTGGGTGAACTGATGGCGGCGGATCTGCTGCCGCATCCCGGTGCGATCACGGCCAACGGCAAGACCATGGGCGACAATTGCAACGCCCGGCGGTCCGAGGACACCCGCGTGATCAAGCCCGCTTCCGCGCCGATGAAAGAGCAGGCAGGGTTCATCAACCTCAGTGGCAATCTCTTTGAAAGCGCGATCATGAAGACATCCGTGATCTCACCCGCCTTTCGCGACACCTATCTCAGCAACCCCGACGACCCCATGGCCTTCGAAGGGCGTGCGGTGGTCTTTGACGGACCAGAAGATTTCCACCACCGCATCGACGATCCCGCAGAAAATATCGACGAAACCTGCGTTCTGTTCATGCGCGGGGCAGGGCCAAAGGGCTATCCCGGCGGGGCCGAAGTGGTGAACATGCGCCCACCCTCCTACCTTTTGAAAAAGGGTGTCGAGGCATTGCCCTGTATCGGCGATGGCCGTCAGTCGGGCACTTCCGGCAGCCCATCGATCCTGAATGCATCGCCTGAGGCGGCGGATGGCGGTGGCCTTGCGCTTCTGAGAAACGGCGACCGGGTGCGGATCGACCTGAAGAAGTGCACCGCCGACATGCTGGTGCCGCTGGATGAACTGGCCGACCGCGCCCGCGCTCTGGCCGAGGCAGGTGGCTATGACATGCCCGCCAATCAATCGCCCTGGCAGGAACTCTTCCGCGAAAAGGTGGGGCGTTTCGATCAGGGCATGACCCTGAAAGGGGCCGACCAATACCGCGACATTGCCCGCAAGCACATGCCGCGCGACAATCATTAAGAAGGAAAAGACACATGAAACTTGTCCGCTACGGCGCACCCGGCGCAGAGAAACCCGGCCTCATGGATGGCGACACGCTGCGCGATCTGTCCGGTCAAATCGATGATGTGACGGGTGCCACGGTAGATGATGCCACCCTTGATCGGCTGCGCGCCATCGACCCCACGACCCTGCCAGAGGTCACGGGCAACCCCCGCATCGGGGCCTGTGTCGGCAACATCGGCAAGTTCCTGTGCATCGGACTGAACTATTCAGACCATGCCGCCGAAACGGGGGCCGCGATCCCCGAACACCCCATTCTGTTCTTCAAGGCGAACTCGGCAATTGTCGGCCCCAACGATGACGTCGTGATGCCGCGCGGTTCGGAAAAGACCGATTGGGAGGTCGAACTGGGCGTGGTGATCGGCAAGGAAGCGAAATACGTCAGCAAAGACGACGCGCTGGATTATGTGGCCGGTTATTGCGTGGTCAATGATGTGTCGGAACGCCACTTTCAGGCAAACCTGACCGGCCAATGGACCAAGGGCAAATCCTGCGACACCTTTGGCCCCACCGGGCCATGGCTGGTGACGCGCGATGAGGTGACCGACCCGCAGAACCTTGCCATGAGCCTTGATGTGAACGGCAAGCGGATGCAGACCGGCAACACCGCCACCATGATCTTTACCGTGGCCGAGATCATCGAACATCTCAGCCAGCTTTTCACCCTGCACCCCGGCGACGTGATCACGACCGGCACACCGCCCGGCGTCGGGCTCGGCATCAAACCCGAGCCTGTGTTCCTCAAGGTGGGTGACGTGATGGAGCTCACCATCGAAGGGCTGGGCCAGCAACGCCAGGAGGTCAAGCAAGATGCCTGATCTTTTGCAAATCGGGGGCATCACCCAAGAGATGCATGACAGGCTTGCGCCCAAGTTCACCATTCACAAGCTGAGCGATGGCGATTACCCGGCCGACGCGATCACCCACATCGCCACCAATGGGCACGATGGCGTGCCCGCCGATGTGATGGCCGCATGTCCCAACCTTCAGATGATCTCGTGTTACGGTGTCGGTTATGACGCCATCGACACCACCGAGGCACAACGCCGCGAGATCATGGTCACCCATACACCCAACGTCCTGAATGCCGAGGTCGCCACCACCGCCGTTCTACTGTGGCTGGCCTGCTACCGGGAACTGCTGCGCGACGATGCCTATGTCCGGTCCGGCGGATGGGAGGCCAATGGCAACGCTCCCCTGACCCGGTCGGCGGACAATCAGATGGTGGGTATTCTGGGGCTGGGCCGCATCGGGCAAGCCATTGCAGACAAGCTGGCGCCCTGGGGCGCCACCATCGTCTATCATTCTCGAACGCAGAAAGACGTGCCTTACACGTATTACGATGACCTCACCAAGATGGCCGCCGATGTGGACACGCTGATCTGCATCACACCGGGCGGGGCATCGACCAACAAGATCGTCAACGCCGATGTGATGGCCGCCCTTGGCCCGCAAGGGACGCTGATCAATGTCGCGCGCGGGTCCGTGGTGGATGAGGCCGCCCTGATCGACGCCCTGCAAAGCGGCAAGCTGGGGTGGGCCGGGCTTGACGTGTTCGAGGCCGAACCGAAGGTGCCGCAGGCCCTGCGCGATATGCCCAACACGGTGCTGTTGCCACATGTGGGCAGTGCGACGGTGGAAACCCGCGCCGCCATGGGCGCGCTGACCGTGGACAACCTGTTGCAGCATCTGGCGGACGGCACCGTGCAAACCCCCGTACCGGAATGCGCGGGCCTCTGACATGGCCACCATTGCTTCGGTTACTGCGCGTCTGTTTGCCGTGCCGCTGGACGAGGTTCTGGTGGACGCCAAGCACGGCGATCACAGCCACTTTCATCTGATCACCGCCACGGTGACGCTTGAGGATGGGCGCAGCGGCACCGGCTATACCTACAACGGCGGACGCGGGGGGCAGGCCACGGCGGCCATGATCAGGCACGATCTGGCACCCTTTCTCATTGGCAAAGATGCTGAAGACATCGCAGCGCTTTATGATGCGATGCAGTGGCACATGCATTACGTGGGGCGCGGGGGCATCCTCAGCTTTGCGATCTCGGCGGTGGACATCGCCCTGTGGGACCTGCGCGGACAGGCCGAAGGCAAACCGCTTTGGCAGATGGCAGGCGGGGCCGGACGCACCTGCAAGGCCTATGGCGGGGGCATCGATCTGGCCTTTCCCTTGCCCAAGCTGCTGAACCACGTGCAAGGCTACCTTGATGCCGGGTTGAACGCGGTCAAGATCAAGATCGGTCAGCCGACCGAGGCCGAGGATATTGAGCGCATCCGCGCCGTGCGCGGTCAGATCGGCCCCGACGCCGCCTTTATGATCGATGCCAATTATTCGATGACCGTGCCGCAGGCGATCAGCCTCGCCAATGCGGTCAAGGATCAGAACATCCAGTGGTTCGAAGAACCGATCATCCCTGACCACTACACAGGTTATGCCGAGATCACTGCAGCCACCGGAATGCCCGTGGCACAGGGCGAGAACCTGCACATCGTCCACGAATTCGAACATGCCAAGGCGCACAGCGACCTCGCCTTCGTGCAGCCCGATGCATCAAACTGCGGCGGAATCACCGGCTGGTTGCACGTGGCGGAGTTGTTCGGCGACACCGACACGGTCGTGTGCAGCCACGGGATGCAGGAATTGCATGTGTCGCTTCTGGCGGGACAGGGCAGGGGTGGCTGGTTGGAAGTGCACAGTTTTCCAATCGACCGCTATACGACCCGCCCTCTGGTGATCGAGAACGCGCAGGCCGTGGCCCCCGACACCCCGGGCACCGGTGTCACGTTTGACTGGGTGCGGCTGGAAGCTTTCGAAGTCCTTCCATGATCGAATTTGCCCTCGCTGTTTTGTTCCTGATCATAACGCCCGGTCCCGGCGTTCTGACGACGGCCGGCATAGGTGCTGCCTATGGCTATCGATCGGGCCTGGCCTTTATCGCGGGACTGTTCGTGGGCGGGCATATCGTGATGGTGCTGGTGGTGTCGGGCATCGCCGCCGCCGGACTGGCAGTCCCCTGGCTTCGGGTCGGGCTGTTGGTGCTGTCGGTCGGCTATCTGATCTATCTGGCATGGCGTGTGGCCACCGCAGGCAGCCGCATCGGCTTTATCAACCCCGGCAAGCCCTTGGGTTTCTGGAACGGGCTGGCCCTGCAACCGATCAACCCCAAGGCTTATGTGGTCACCACCACGCTCTTTTCCGGCTTTGTGATCTTTCCCGATCAACTGGTGCTTGAAGCCGTGGTCAAACTGCTGATCTACAATGCGATCTGGGTCCCGTTGCACGTGGGCTGGCTTTGGGCCGGGGTGACCTTGCACCGGCTGGACCTGCCACATCGCACGCAACGCGCGATCAACATTGCCATGGCCCTGTCGATGCTGATTGTTGTCGGTCTCGCGCTGTTCAGCGCGACACGTTAAAGCGAAGCGGTGATGCCGCCGTCCACGAAAAGCGTGTGCCCATTGACAAAGCTGGACGCCGCTGAAGACAGGAACACCGCCGCCCCCACCAATTCATCCACATTGCCCCATCGGCCCGCAGGGGTGCGTTTTTCAAGCCACGCGGTGAACTCCGGGTCCGCCACCAGCGCGGCATTCAAGGGCGTGTCGAAATACCCCGGCGCAATGGCATTACACTGCAGCCCGTGCCGCGCCCAATCGGTGGCCATGCCCTTGGTCAGGTTGGCCACGGCCCCCTTGGTCGCCGTGTAGGGGGCGATGCCGGGACGGGCGAGGGCAGTTTGCACCGATGCGATGTTGATGATCTTGCCCGCACCGCGCGCAATCATGTGACGTGCCACCGCTTGACCAACGTGAAAGACCGAGGCGACGTTCGTCTGCAACAACCGCTCGAATGCATCTGCGGGGAAATCCTCAAGCGGGGTGCGGTGCTGCATTCCTGCGTTGTTGATCAGGATATCGATGGGACCGGTATCCGCCTCGAACCCGTCGATGGCCGCGCGCACCGCGTCGTGGTCAGTGGCATCGAAAGCCAGCACCTCGGCCCCATCGATCTGGGCCGCGGCCTTTTCCAACTTGCCCACATCGCGCCCGTTCAGAACCACCTGCGCCCCGGCCCCTGCCAGCCCTTTGGCCAGCGCCAACCCGATGCCTTGGCTTGATCCGGTGATCAACGCGCGTTTGCCGCTCAGGTCGAACATCTGCAATGTCATGGTTATATCCCCTTCGAAAAACGTGCTAGCAGTAGGCCTTGATACCCTTTTACAGCACAGCCGGAAGAACACCATGCAGGCCATCGTCATCCACGCCGCGCACGACCTGCGGATCGAAGATCACGCACCCGACCCCTTGGGGGCAGGCCAGGTGCGCATTGCCTTGCACACGGGCGGGATCTGCGGCTCTGACCTGCACTATTACCATCAGGGCGGATTTGGCACCGTGCGGTTGCGCGAACCGATGGTTCTGGGCCACGAGGTGTCGGGCGTGGTGTCCGAGTTGGGCGAAGGGGTGAGCAATCTGCGCGTAGGCGGGTTGGTTGCCGTGTCGCCATCGCGGCCGTGCAGCGACTGTGCCTATTGCCGAAAAGGGCAATTGAATCACTGCGAAAACATGCGGTTCTATGGCTCGGCCATGCCGTTTCCCCATATTCAGGGCGCCTTTCGCCAAAGCCTTGTGGCCGACGCCGCGCAATGCGTTCCGGCGGATGGGTTAAGCCCGGGCGAAGCGGCCATGGCCGAACCCCTTGCCGTGTGCCTGCATGGACTGGGACAGGCGGGGGCCCTGATGGGCAAGTCTGTCCTGATCACGGGCTGCGGCCCTATCGGCGCGCTTTCAGTGCTGGCGGCGCGCCGGGCCGGGGCGGCCGAAATCGTGGTCACCGATCTTTCGGATTTCACCTTGTCCGTGGCCAAGGCCTGCGGCGCGGATGCGGTTTTGAACGTGGCAGAAAGCCCCGATGCTCTGACGCCTTACCAAGTCGGCAAGGGTCACTTTGATGTGCATCTGGAATGCTCCGGCGCTGCCCCCGCACTGGCGGCAGGTGTCGCCGCACTGGCCCCGCGCGGCACCTTGGTCCAGCTGGGCATGGGCGGCGACATGACGATCCCGATGCAAGCCATCACCGCCAAGGAAATCACCCTGCGCGGGTCATTCCGGTTCCATCCCGAGTTTGCGACAGCAGTGGACATGATGCAGAAGCGGTTGATCGATGTGCGCCCCCTGATCACGCACACATTGCCGCTGGCCGAGGCTCAGGACGCCTTCGACCTTGCTGGAGACCGCACCCGCGCGATGAAAACACAGATCCTGTTTCATCCAAGCGACAGTTGACCCGCGTCTGTGGTCAAGGCGGTCGCAGAAGGCCCTTACTTTTAACATAACCCTGATTATGCCGTTTGCGCTTTTGTTTGGGTGCGCGCTACTTTGAAGTGCGACTCCTATTAGAAAACAATGAGTTATCTAATAGGAGAAATATTGCATGGGAACGGTTTACACGCAACTGAGCTTACAAGAACGCCGTAGGATCGAAGACTGGTGGCTCGCAAAGGTGCCAGTGAGCAAGATTGCAGCTGAGATCGGCACACCGGCTTGAGCCTAAAGGAAATCGTCGCGGCGGGGTGTGAAGCAGTCAACCAACGTACCGGGTTCTAGGCACACACAGCCATGAACGAGGTCCGAGGGGATGACAAAGCTGTCGCCTTGCGTCACCTCACGATCCTCATCCCCCAACGTGAAGCGAAAGCGCCCGCTTTCGACATAGGTGGATTGCACGTGCGGATGATTGTGGAGCGCGCCGACCGCCCCTTCGGCGTCGAAACGAAATGCGACGACCATCAGGTCAGGGTGATCCGAAAGAACTTGCCGGGTCACGTTGTCTGCCGTTGCAACGATGGGGAACTTGGACATGGTGAAACCTCTTGGGACGTATCAGGAGAAAAGCATACCGCCATTGATATCAATGTTCGTACCCGTCACGAAGCCGGAGTCCGAACAGGCCAGGAACAGGATCAGGTTGGCAGTGTCCTCGGGCGTGCCCTGACGCCTTGCGGGGGCCGTCGCCTCCAATCCGCGTCGTGCGGCATCCGGAGTGTGGATGTTGTGGAAATCCGTGTCGATCATTCCGGGGCACAGGGCATTCACCCGAATGTCGGGGCCAAGTTCCTTGGCCAATCCGCGGGTCATCGACATCACCGCCCCCTTGGATGTGGCATAGGCCACCGCACCCATACCGCCGCCATCACGGCCCGCTTGACTGGCCAAGTTGACGATTGCGCCGCTGGTCATATGGGCAAGGCAGGCGCGGGTCATCATGAAGGTGCTGGTCAGGTTCAGATCCATCACCGCGTTCCAATGCGCATCCGTCATCTCGGCGATCTTGACCCGCGCGATCAGGCCGCCCGCGTTGTTGACGAGCACGTTGATCTGCCCGAATTCATCCATTGTCCTGGCCACCAGCGCATCCACGTCCGCCTGCTTGGTCAGGTCCCCTTGCATCGCAAAGGCCCGCCCGCCCTGTGCCGTGATCTTTGCCACAGCCTCATCCGCACCGGTGCTGGAAGAGAAGTAGTTGAGCGCGACATTGGCCCCTTCAGACGCGAGTTTGATCGCTGCGGCCATGCCGATATCACGACCACCACCTGTGACGATGGCGGTTTGCCCTTCCAGTTTCATGTTCTGTCCTTTGTTTGCGTGGTGGTCACTTTGGTAGATCGAAACATCTGCTGCACCTTCCGCTTCGATCCCAAAGTCACCGCCGAGGTTGATTCCAATTCGCCGTCACACTGGTATACTAGTCTTTTATCTGGTATGCCAGTGCAAACACGTTTGATGGGCCCACGCAGATGGCATGCAAAAGGGCACAATCCGGCGATGGTTTTGTTCTGCGTGGTTGTCCGCTAAAACCCCCGAAGAACGACCCAATATGGAGACGGCGCAATGGCGCAAGTGACACAACTCGGCGCACGACGGACAACGGTGGATGAGGTTTTCGATCATCTGCGCGAGGAAATCCTGTCTTTGCGTCTGCGACCCGGTGACAAGATTTCAGAAGCGGATGTGGCGGCCCAATTCGGGGTTTCGCGTCAACCGGTGCGTGATGCGTTCAGCCGTTTGGCCAACCTTGATCTGCTGTTGATCCGTCCGCAGCGGGCCACAGAAGTGAAGCGATTTTCCCTGCGCGAGATTGTGAAATCACGATTTGTGCGCGCGGCCGTGGAATCCGAAGTCTTGCGGCGCGCGGCGAAGCATTGTGATGCCCAAGGTGCAGCCTTGCTCGCGGCCTCTCTGGTCGCGCAGGAACAGGCGATCAAGGAAAATGACTTCGAAAAGTTCGGAGCGCTTGACTATGAATTCCACAAGATCCTTTGCCAGATTGGGCAAGTCGACTTTGCCTTTGACGTGATCATGGCAGAAAAATCCAAGGTAGATCGTTTGTGCCTGCTGAGCCTGTCCAAGGAAAATCGCATGCCGGAACTGATTGTGGACCACCGCGCAATCGCGCAGGCGGTTCAGGATCATGATGCTGACAAGGCCGTCGAAATCGGTATGCACCATCTGTCGCGGCTGGATGATACCATCGACCGTATCACGGCAACCAATGCCAACTACTTCGAGCCCACTGAACTCTGAAGCATCCAGGGCCGGTCTTGGAGTGGCCCACTGCAAACGGCTGGCAGTCTGTTCGCTCTGACCTGCCATTTGCCCGTGGATCCGACGCGTCACACGACCACCGGAATTGGCAGTTGACAAATCTAGTATACTAGTCTTCTTTAAATTCAATCAACGCGGTGGTGCCGTCGATCTGATGACCCCCGGATTGAATAAGGGTTTAAAACTCAAGGGAGGATACAATGTTCAATAACTTCACCAAATCAATGGTCGGCGCTGCGGCTCTGGCCGTTCTGGGTTGCGCCGCAAATGCCGCGGATTGGCGCGGCTGGAACATTCATGCCGATGGCTATCCCAACACGGTGGCCATGGACAAATTCGCCGAACTGCTGGCCGAAAAGACCGACGGCGAAATCACGTTGCAGATGTTTCACGGCGGCACATTGGGCAGCCAGCCCGACGCGGTCGAACAGGTGCGCCTGGGCGGTCTGGAAATCGGCAACTTCAACCTCGGCCCGATCGGTCCGATCGTGCCCGAAGCCAACGTTGTTTCCCTGCCTTTCGTGTTCAAGGATGTGCCGCACATGTTCCGTGTGCTGGACAGTGACGGCGGCAAAGCCATTGCCGAAGGCATGGCGGCCAAGGGGCTGTACCCACTGGCATGGTATGACGCGGGCGCGCGGTCTTTCTACAACGGCGACAAGGCGATCAACACACCCGCGGACGTTGTCGGCATGAAGGTGCGCGTGATGAACAACGACCTGTTCACTGGCATGATTGCGCAACTGGGCGGCAACCCCTCTCCGATGGCTTTTGCCGAAGTGTATCAGGCGCTGAAAACCGGCGTTGTGGATGGAGCAGAAAACAACTGGCCCTCTTACGAATCCACCGGTCACTTCGAGGTTGCAGGCTATTATTCGCTGTCACAGCACCTGATCATCCCCGAGTGTATCTGCATCAACGCCGACACGTACAATGCGCTGTCGCCTGAGATGCAGGCCGCCGTCACCGCAGCGGCACAGGAATCCGCGCTGATGCAACGCGACCTGTGGGCCGAGCGTGAAGCGGTGAGCCGCAAGGCCGTGGAAGAAGCCGGCGTCGTGGTCAACGAAGTGGCCGACAAGGCCCCCTTCCAGGCCGCGATGGCCCCAGTCTACGAGGCCTATTTCGAAACCAATCCCGGACTGCGTCCTTTGGTTGAACTCATTCAGGCAACTGACTGATTTTTGATCTGACGTAAGCTGATGGCGTCCAGCCCCGATTCCCTGGGGTTGGACGCTTTCTTTGCCGGAGTACACTGATGTCTGACACCCCACACATCCCCACCGCTCTGAAGCGGATGAACGCGACGCTTGATGGCATCGCATTTGCCTGCCGGGTTCTTACGGGCGTGGCGCTCGTGGTGTTGACGGTGATCTTTGGCTGGTTGGTTTTCGGGCGCTATGTACTGAACGCGACCCCCACTTGGGTGGAACAGGTCGCCTTGTTGCTGGTCATGGTCATCGCCTTTCTGGGTGCGGCGGTCGGTGTGCATGAAAACACCCACCTGTCGGTGGTGATCCTGCGCAATGGCGTGCGCGACTGGCTGCGCAAGCTGTTGATCCTTGTCACGGATATCATCATGGCGGGCTTTGGCGGGTTGATGTTGTGGTACGGCGCCAAACTGACGATCTTCAAATGGGGGTCGCTGATCCCGCTTATTCAACTGCCCGAGGGGCTGCGGTCCTTGCCACTGACCATTGGCGGCGGCTTGATCCTTCTTTTCTCCATCGGCCACCTCATCCGCCTGTTTCTGGGTGTGGATGAGCGCCAAGACATTCTGGAATAGGGGCTGAACGTGGGCATTTTCGTTCTCCTGGGCATATTCGCCTTTTGCGTGGTGATCGGAACGCCGGTCGCCTTTGCCCTTGGCATCTCGGCCATTGCGGCCTTCTGGTACGAAGGGCTGCCGCTGCTCATCGGGTTCCAACGGATCATCTCGGGCATCAACATCTTTGCCCTGATGGCCATCCCCTTCTTCATCTTCGCGGGCGAGCTGATGTTTCATGGCGGCATTGCCATGCGGCTGGTGCGGTTCGCCTCTGCCGCTGTGGGTGCGGTGCGCGGCGGGCTTGGTATCGTGAACGTCTTTTCCTCCATGCTCTTTGGCGGCATTTCCGGCTCTGCCATCGCGGACATCTCTGCTCTGGGGTCGATCCTCGTGCCGGTGATGAAGGAAAAAGGGTATGATGCGGACTATGCGGTGAACGTGACCGTTACCTCGTCCATCGCGGGCATCATCATCCCGCCCAGCCACAACATGATCATCTTTGCCATCGCCGCAGGTGGCGGCATTTCGATTTCCAAGCTGTTTCTGGCGGGCGTGGTTCCCGGCATCCTGATGTGCCTGTGCCTTGCCATGGCCGCCTACCTGGTGGCGGTCAAACGCGGATACCAAGGCGAAGCCTTTCCCGGTTGGACCGCCCTTGCCATCGCGTTCTTCGGGGCGATCCCGGGCCTTTTGACGGCTGTGATCATCGTGGGCGGCGTTCTGTCGGGCGTGTTCACGGTGACCGAATCCGGGGCCTTCGGCGCGATCTATGCCTTTGTCGTGACGTTGATCGTCTATCGTTCGATCACATGGGACAAGTTCGTCATCGCGGTATCCTCGTCGGTCAAGACGACGTCCATGGTCATGATCCTGATCGCCTGTGCGGCTGCTTTTGCCTATATGCTGACCTTCTATCGGGTCCCGAACAAGACGGTCGAGCTGCTGACGGGGCTCACGGACAATCCCATCCTGATCCTGCTGATGATCAACCTTGCGCTGCTGGTGCTGGGGATGATCATGGACATGGCTGCACTGATCCTCATTTGCACACCGATCTTCCTCCCGGTGGCGACTGCCCTTGGCATCGATCCGCTTCAGTTCGGGATGATCCTGCTGGTCAACCTGGGGCTGGGCCTGTGCACGCCACCCGTCGGATCCTGCCTGTTCGTAGGCTGTGCAGTCGGAAAGCTGCCGATGGAAAAGGCCGTGCGCACCATCTGGCCATTCTACATGGCGATCTTGGTGGCGCTGATGCTGATCACCTTCGTGCCTGCCGTTTCCCTCACATTGCCCCGCCTGATTGCGGGATAGGCTGCGGCTGTCTCTGCCGGGCAGCCCTGTTCACGACAAGGGCCGCATCACCACCATTGCAACCGGCCACGATCAACTGCTTCACCGCCTGCGCGGGACCCTGAAAGATTTGCCAAATCGGGGCTCTTGCCGCACAAATACCTCAGCAAGATCGCGGCTGTGAACCATCTGCCCAAGACGGCACAGACAAGATCGATCGCCAAGGAGGCAGAGGCACCCAATGACATATGTATTCACTCCGCCCGAACAGGCATCTCTGGCCGTGGCCGGTCAAGACGCGCGCTTTCCCGTGCGCCGTATCTTTTGCGTGGGGCGCAACTACGAGGCGCATGCCCGAGAGATGGGCAAGGACCCGGATCGGGAACCGCCGTTCTTCTTCACAAAGCCTGCGGATGCCGTTGTGGATACGCCTTGCACGATCCCATACCCGCCACTGACCGAGAACCTGCACCATGAGATCGAACTGGTTATAGCCATCGGCAAAGGCGGCGCGAACATCGCGCAAGAGGATGTGATGGATCACATCTGGGGGGCCGCGGTGGGCATCGACCTGACGCGCCGTGATCTTCAACAGGTCGCCAAGGACATGGGCCGCCCCTGGGACTGGGCCAAAGCCTTTGACAAATCCGCACCCATTTCTCCCATCGTGCCAATGGCAGAAATACCCAGCCTTGAGGCCGCACGCATCTGGTTGGCCGTCAACGGCGATATCCGTCAGGACGCCGACATTGCCGATCTGATCTGGTCGGTGCGCGAGCATATTTCGATCCTGAGCACATCCATGACGCTGGCCCCCGGTGATATCGTGATGACAGGCACGCCTGCCGGCGTTGCGGCGGTCGTACCGGGTGATGTGATGACCGGCGGTGTTGACGGCATCGGAACGCTGAATGTGAGGATCGGAGACCGCGCATGAGCCTCGTTCTGCACAACTATTTCCGGTCTTCGACGTCCGCACGGGTGCGCGCGGCGCTGAACCTCAAGGGGCTGGAGTATGAATATGTGGCACACTCGCTGCTGAAGGACGAACACATGGGTGCCGCGCATCGGGCGTTGAATCCCCAAGGGCTGGTGCCGACGCTTGTGACCGAACACGGCCCCCTGCCCCAGTCTCTGGCCATTCTTGAATGGCTGGATGAAACCCATCCCGAACCGCCGCTCTTGCCGTCAGATGCATGGGGCCGTGCACGGGTGCGTAGCCTCGCGCATATCGTGGCGCTGGACATTCACCCAGTGAACAATCTTCGCATCCTCAAGCATCTTGAGGTCGAATATGGCGTGGATGCGGATGGTAAAGCCGCGTGGTTTTCCAAATGGGTCCATGCCGGGATGCAAGCGCTTGAGGCGCGGTTGGCCTCGGAACGCGAAACCGGGACGTTTTGCCATGGAGATACCCCGGGACTGGCAGACCTGTGCCTCTGGGCGCAAGTCTTGAACAATGCGAGGTTCGCGGTGGCGCTGGACGACTATCCGACCATCGCACGCATTCAGGATGCGTGCATGTCCCTGTCCGCCTTCCAGAATGCGGCCCCGGCCAATCAAATTGACGCGGTTTGAAGTGACCCATTTTCTTTCAAAGAGAATGGGTCGGAATTTTTCCAAAATTCCGACCCGAAATCAGACGGACAGCGTTGCGTTGACCGCGCGTTGCCACCGCGCATAAAGATCATCACGGTTTGCGGCATCCATTTCAGGTTCGAACCGGGCATCCCGCGCCCATGTGCGGCCAAAACCTTCCAAATCCGGATAGATACCGGCGCGCATGCCCGCCAGCCATGCCGCGCCCAACGCCGTGGTTTCAACCCCGGACGGGCGATCAACGGGCGCGCCAAGAATGTCAGCCAGAAACTGCATGGCCCAATCATTCGCGCTCAGCCCGCCATCGACCCGCAGAACCGCATCCTCCGCCTGATCCCAGTCCGCGCGCATCGCTTCCCACAGATCACGGGTCTGGAAACCCACGCTTTCCAACGCGGCCCGCGCCAGATCGGCCGGTCCGGTGTCGCGTGTCAGTCCGAACATCGCACCCCGGCAATCCGCGTTCCAATAGGGTGCGCCCAACCCGGTGAAGGCAGGCACCAAGGTCACCTCGCCCCGACCATTGCCCGCCAACCCTTGGGTGTCCGACGCCTTGGCGATGATGCCCAGACCATCGCGCAGCCATTGCACCACCGCCCCGGCCACAAAGATCGACCCTTCCAACGCATAGGTCACCTGACCGTCCAATTGGTAGGCCACTGTGGTGAGCAGCCGGTTGCGCGACGTGATGGCCGTGTCGCCGGTGTTGAGCAGCGCAAAGCAGCCGGTGCCATAGGTCGACTTCATCATGCCCGGCGCGAAACAGGCTTGCCCGATGGTCGCGGCCTGCTGATCCCCTGCAACGCCCAAAATGGGCACCGCATCGCCCAGCAGAGTGGTCACACCGAAGTCCGCCGCACAGTCCAGAACCTCCGGCAACATTTGCTGCGGCACATCAAGAAGCGCGCACATCTCGTCGCTCCAGCCTCCCGCATGGATGTCGTAGAGCATCGTGCGCGAAGCATTGGTCGCATCGGTCACGTGCCGCGCACCACCGGTCAGGCGCCAGATCAAGAAGCTGTCGATCGTGCCAAAAATCAGCTTGCCCGCTTCGGCCTGCGCCCTTGCGTCTGGCACGTTTTCGAGAACCCACCGCACCTTGGTTCCCGAAAAGTATGGGTCCGGCAGCAGCCCGGTCACCGCCGTAATCCGCGGCCCATGCCCATCCGCGCGCAACGTCTCGCAAAAGGCGGATGTGCGGCGATCCTGCCAGACGATGGCGTTGTACACGGGCTTGCCTGTGTCGCGGTCCCAGATCACCGTTGTTTCACGCTGGTTGGTGATGCCGATACCAGACAGATCGGCGGCCGTAATTCCGGCTTTGTCCAACGCGCTCTCGCATGTGGACAGTACCGATTGCCAGATCTCCTCGGCGTCATGTTCGACCCAGCCCGAGCTTGGAAAGATTTGCCCGAATTCCTGCTGTGCGCTGGCCACCGGCTGCATTCCGGCATCAAACACGATCGCACGCGACGACGTTGTTCCCTGATCAATGGCAAGGATATGGGTCATGGGGCGTTGTCCTTCATCCAGTCGTCGATGGTCGCAATTTGCTCTGGCGTCAGGCGCAGCCCCAGCTTCGAGCGGCGCCAAACCGCATCCTCTGCCGTGCGGGCATATTCATGGCGCATCATCCAGCGCAACTCGGCTTCGGTCAACGTCGCACCGAAATCCATACCAAGGTCTTCCGCGCTGCGCGCCGCATCCAGCCAAACCCGTGCCTCGGTGCCGTAGGCCCGGACGAGACGGCGCGCCCATTTGTCTGTCAGGAATGGAAAGTCCCGCAACAACCCAAGGGCAAGGTCTTCTGCACCGTCCACCGCAAAGTCACCCCCCGGCAGGGCCACACCGGCAGTCCAGGGTTCTTCGATGTTCAGTTTGGCCAAGGCCTGTTCAGCCAGTTTGCGATAGGTCGTGATTTTCCCGCCAAAGACGCTCAGCAATGGTGCGCCTGCATCATCCAACGCCAGAACATAGTCGCGCGTGGCGGCCGTGGCAGATGCGGCACCATCGTCGTAGAGGGGACGCACACCCGAATAGGTCCACACGATATCATCGGGCGTGACCGGTGTTTCGAAGTATTCAGAGGCAAATCGGCAGAGGTAGTCACGTTCGGCGTCCGTGATGTGGGGCTTCGTGTCAGCGGCGTCGTGGTCTGCATCCGTGGTGCCGATCAGCGTGAAATCCTGCTCATAGGGGATGGAAAAGATGATCCGCCCGTCGGTGCCCTGAAAGAAGTAGCACTTGTCGTGATCATAAAGCCGCTTTGTCACGATATGACTGCCCCGCACCAGCCGCACATCGTGTTCCGTATTCTGGCGCAGCACCCCGGTCAGAACATCCGCCACCCAAGGGCCACCTGCATTCACCAGCATGCGCGCCTGAAATGTGCCGGCCTCGGTCTCGATGTGCCACAGATCACCGCGCCGTTCTGCGGCGATCACGTTGCACCGGGTCATGATCTGCGCGCCGCGCGCCTCGGCGTCACGGGCATTCAGCATGACCAGTCGCGCGTCCTCGACCCAACAATCCGAGTATTCAAAAGCCGTCTCGAACCGGTCCTGCAACGGCGTACCCTCAGGGCTGGTGGACAGATCGAGCGTCCGGGTGGCAGGCAAGATTTTCCGGCCGCCCAGATGATCATACATGAACAGGCCCAACCGCAGCAGCCATCCCGGTCTGCGTCCCTTCATCCACGGCATGATCCACGACAACAACCGAGAGGTCGGCGTGTCGCTGTCAAAGCGCATGTCCGGCGAATAGGGCAGAACAAAGCGCATGGGCCAGCTGATGTGGGGCATCGCCTGCAGCAGCACTTCACGCTCTTTCAGCGCGGATCGGACCAAACCGAATTCAAAGAATTCCAGATACCGCAGCCCGCCATGGAACAGCTTGGTCGACGCCGACGACGTGGCCCCGCCAAGATCGCCCTTTTCGGCCAGAGCCACGGACAGACCGCGCCCCGCCGCATCACGTGCGATCCCACAGCCGTTGATACCGCCGCCGATGATAAAGATGTCGAATGGGTCTTGGGCCATGAATGCACCTCACGATTGGCCTCCACGTTTACAAGGCCACCGGCGAGGTGCAAGGGGTCAGGCGTCCGCCCCTTGCGTCAGTCCCGCGCCAAAGATCAGGCCTGCGTGTTCTGCCAGATAGATACGAACCCAGGGTGTGAACCTGTCCGGGCTGTCCTGAACCTGCCGCAACAGGTCGTGATAGTCGATCCATTCGATATCCATGACCTCATCCGGATTCGCAGCGATCCGCAGCGTGTCATCCGCTTCGGCCACGAAAACATCGACATGTTCGTGTTCGGTCAGGCCGCCGCCCACGTCCGCGCGGTATTCAAGGTGATGACGGAACTGGGGCGACAGTCCGGTGATCCCCAACTCTTCTTCAAGACGCCGGTTGGCGCAGTCCAGCGCGCTTTCATCCCAATCGGGATGTGTGCAGCAGGTGTTCGTCCAAAGCCCCGGCGTGTGGTATTTGCCCATCGCCCGCTGTTGCATGAGCACCGAATGCCCCCGCAGCACAAAGACCGACACGGCCTTGTGGGGCAGCCCGCGCACATGCGCCTCCAGCTTTTCCACCGGGGTCAGTTCGCCATCAACCCATGCCGGAATGTAAATCGTCATACGTGTTCCGCTTTCACCAGCCCCGTGAGGTGGGCCAGGTTCTTCAATCCGATCTTCAGATGCGCCATCGGGCGCGCCTTGACCAGCTTCTTGTTCATATAGGCTTCGAACGTCAGGCGTTGCACGTCTACATCGTGACACAGCGACACGAAGCGTTCACGCCGATCGTCCGACCGGTAGTAGGCATTCTGCATGGAGGCCAGAACGCGAAAGACAGTCTTGTGCTCACGCATGAAAAGCCGCCGGGCCAGTTTAAGGTCAGAGGCGCGCCCGGATGCAAGGGCCGCGGCACAAGCAGTGGCGGCGACCCGCCCGCCAACCATGGCATAATAGATGCCCTCGCCCGAACTGGGGGCCACGACACCTGCCGCGTCGCCCGCCAGCACCACGTCACGGCCATTGTCCCAACGGTCCAGCGGTTTGAGCGGAATAGGCGCACCTTCACGGCGCAGCGTTTCGCAATCCTCTAACCCTGTGGCGCGGCGCAGATCGGCAGTGGCCTGTTTCAGGTCAACCGAGGATACTTCGGTTCCCATGCCCACGGACGTCGTACCGCCATGGGGAAAAACCCAGCCATAGAAATCCGGCGAAATCGATCCGTCGTAAATCACATCGCAGCGTTCGGGGTCATATGTGTCGGTGGCTGGTGGTGCCTTGATAATCTCATGGTAGGCCAAGACATAGGGAATGCTGTCGCCGCCCGGCACTTCTGCGCGGCCCACGCGGCTGCGCGCCCCATCGGCACCGATCACGAATTTACAGGGCAAGGCGCGCTCTTCACCGCTGTCCTTGTGCCGAAAGACCACCGATGGTCCCTGCGCGTCCCGCTCGATCCGGACAAAGGTGCCTACGTGGTAGTCCGCGCCCGCGTCCACTGCGCGCTGCCGCAGGAACGGATCGAAATCCTTGCGGTCCACCATGCCGACAAAGCCGTTTTCGATCGGGATATCCACGGCGCGTCCCGTGGGTGAAATCATGCGCGCGGTCGTCACCTTGGTCAGCAACTGATCGTCGGTGATGTGGAAATCCTGCATCAAACGGGGTGGGATGGCCCCACCGCAGGGTTTGATCCGCCCCTCGCGGTCCAAAAGCGCAACTTTGTGGCCCGAGTTGATCAGGTCCAGTGCGGCGGTCGCCCCCGAAGGCCCGCCACCGACAACAACAACATCATACATTGTTCATTCTCCCGGAACCAACTCAGCAGAAAGGCGCGAACGGGGTCGGTCCATGACCCGCAGCGCCACATAGGCAGAGGCCACGAACAGCGTGGCTTCGATGAAAAAGACAACGGCAAAGGCCAAAGGATCATTGTTCAGGCCAAGACGCATCAGATCGACCAGCGCAGCACCGGCCAGACCACCAAAACCCGCGGCCATTGCCTGCGCCGCACCCCAAAGGCCCATGCGCGTGCCTTCGCGCGACGTGCGCCCCTGGCCCGCCAGCGCCATCATCGATCCGATCGCGGCCACCGCGAACATCCCGTTGAAAAAGCCAAGCCCGACAACGGCGGCAAACAACAGCGCCCCCTGCCCCGACAGGCCCAGCGACGCAATCGCCAACAGGGCCATGGCAGAGCCAAGGCACCCTGCGGTTACCCAACTGCGCAGACTGCCAAGGCCAAAGCCGGTCGCGGCCACGCCAACCAGAACCATCCCCATGAACACACCCCCGTTCTGGGCACCCGACAGGGACGTGGATTGGCCGGGTGTGAACCCGAATACCAATCCTGCATAGGGCTCAAGGATCAGTTCCTGCATGAAGTAGGCGACCATCGACAGGAAGACGAACAGTGTGAAGTGCCGCGCCTTGCGCTCTGACCAGACCTCTATCAGGCCTTGGCGGAAAGGCATGGCTTCGGGTTCGGGGCGCGCGACGATGCCGCGTTCAATGCCCCAGATCGCGAGCAATGTCAGGGCCATGGCGCTCAGGCAGACGGTCCAGACAATCCGCATGAGCAATGCGGGGCTGTAGGGATCAAGCTGCGCACCGACCACGCCCGCCGTCACCGCAATGCCGGCGACCATCATCAGCCACGTTATCGTGGCCGCCGCCGCGCGCCGGTGCGGCGCGGTGGACGTGGCCAGCAAAGCCAAGAGCGATGTGCCAGATGCGCCGACGCCAAGGCCGATCAGCGCATAGGCCAGAACCGAAAGGCCCAGACCAAGCGCAAAGCTTTGCGACAACAGCAACACGCCATATCCAGCCAAAACCGCGCCCAAGGCCAGCGAGCCCATGCCACCGACGATCCAAAAGGCACGGTTGCTGCCTTCGTCGGACATGAAGCCCCACTTGGGCCGCGTTATCTGAATGCCGTAGTGGAACGCCACCAGAGCGCCCGGCAAAACGGCGGGCAATGCCAGTTCCACAACCATCAGCCGGTTCAGGGTCGAGGTCGTCAGCACGACAATCGCGCCAAGGCACATCTGCACCAGCCCCAACCGAACGATGGCGAACCAGCTGAGCGTCATGCCACCCCCCGCAGCGCAAAGGCGCAGATCATCATCCCGGACACGTAAAGCAGAACACCGGTGCCGTTGTACCACGGGGCCTTGCCCTTGGGATCACGCAACATCACCGACATTGCCCAGACCTGGAGCCCCAGAAGGACCGCGATTGCCAGCGCATGCCATGGCCTGTCCCACTGCAACAGCAGGGCGGCGATGACCACTTGGGGCAGGCCCATGATCACGCAGGCAATCCTTGCAGCACTTTCGGGGCCAAGGGTGACCGGCAGGGAATTCACGCCCATCTGGCGGTCCCCTTCCAGAGCCTTGAAGTCGTTCAGCGTCATGATCCCGTGTGCGCCAATCCCATATAGAAGGGCCATCACCAGAACCTGCCACGCAGGCGCACCTGCCGACAAAACGGCGGCACCCGTGATCCAAGGCAGGGTTTCATAGCTTAGCCCGACCAATCCCGGCCCCCACCAGCCCGAGCGTTTCAGGCGCACGGGTTCCGCAGAATAAGCCCATGCAGCGGCCACGCCCACAAGCGTCGCGGCAAAGCCCCAAGGCCCCAACTGCCATCCGACAAAAAGCGACAGGGCCGACATCGCCACGGCGATCCAGAGGCCCCAGCGTCCGGGGATGCGCCCCGACGGAATGGGCCGGTCAGGTTCGTTGATCGCATCAACGTGGCGATCACACCAATCGTTGGCGGCCTGGCTCATGCCGCAGACAATAGGCCCGGCCAGAAGAACCCCAAGAACCACCAGCGGCCATTGATCCATTGGCGACTGACCCGAAGACACCACGCCACAGAGGTAAGCCCACATGGGCGGAAACCATGTGATGGGTTTGATCAGCCGCAACATGGCTGCGGGCTGCGGAAACCGCCGAGGCTGTAGAGGTATCGTTACAGACATAGTGTAAACTATGCCTGACACATTGAGTCGGTGCAATGCTTAGGATTTGGCGATCAGGCCGTACTTGCGCAGCTTCACATAAAGGCTCTGACGGGACAGGCCCAGCATCTCGGCCGCGGCAACGCGGTTGTTGCGCGTCAGCTTGACAGCCGTTTCGATGCACATCTTTTCAACCACATCCGTGGTCTCGGCCACGATCTCCTTGAGAGAGGCCGAGCCCACAAGGTCCATCACGTTGCGACCGGGTTCGGACAGGGTCGCGCCGGCTCCGGCGGGACGCACCATCTCGATCTGGCTCACATCGCGCAGCACAATACCGATGGCCGGCGCTTGGCCGTTTTCGATGCGGGACACGGACACTTCGACCGGGACACGCGCGCCGACCTCATTCACCAACTTGGTGGCATAGACCCGCATTTTGCCTGCGCGTTCTGCGTTTTCCAAAAGCACGTTGAGGTCGATCTGACCCCGGCCCAGGAAATCGGCCAGCGACCGCCCTATCACGTCCGACGCATGCGCCGCACCAATCAAATCAAGACAACTGTCATTGAGCGCCGCAACAACCCCCTTGCCATCGGCAAAGACCATCGCGTCCGACCCGGCGCGGAAAAGCGACAGCACATGGCGCGTCAACTGGTCCGGTGCGCTCGCACCTGTCTCATTCGGGTGCACCCGGCACATCAGGACCCGGTTACCGCCTGCCCGGAACACATGCGGTTCGATCCGGACACTGCCATTGCCACGTGCAACACGCAGCTCCATAGGCGCTGCATCTTCGGCCAGCGTGGCGTTCAGAAGGCTTTCCATCAGCTCGGTGTTGGCACGGTCTGTAAACAGGGTCGCAAATTGCGCCCCGGTCATTGCATCCGCCTTGATGCCCAGCAACGCCCCCGCCGCGTCGTTCGCATCTTCGACACGTCCGGTTTGCAGCCCCACAAACACAATGGCCTCTTCGACCTGATTGAGCAGAACACGGTATCGCACGTCCGCCTCGCGGCGCACCTCGTACCCCTGCTCAAGCGCGATCTGTGCCTGAACAAGCTGTTGCTGCGTCTCGGCAATTGGACGCAAATCGCGGCCCAGAACCAGAACAGCGTTTTCATGCCCGAACCGATGGAACGTATAGCGCACCGGGTATTGCCACTTGGCGTTGTCGGAATGGTTCAGCTCAAGCGACTTGGTCGGCAATGTGCCTGAAAGGTAATCGGCATGGGCCGCTTCAAACTTGACGATGCTTTCATCTGTCAGGAAATCGACAACTGGCCGCCCTTCCCAATGGCTGAGATTGCCAAAGCTGTCGTTGTTGGAATTGACGACAACGGACAGAATTGTGCCCTCGGCAGACACGACCAAAGCAATGTCGGACGCCGCCGCAATGATGCTGCTGAGAAATTCGGGTTCTATCAAGGGGACCGCGCCGCTGGTCCAGAAGCCGCTGCCGCCTGTGGTCATCCGTCAGCCAATGCTTTCATTCTTTTGGCGCAAAAAGCGGCTACATCCCGGAGCGACGATGAAACCAGATCCACACCTGTTATTTCCAGTATACTGGTCGGATCAATCTCGACCGACCCGCCCAAAACGAAAACGGGCGGACGCGCCACAGCATTGCGGATAGATAGGACACTTGACCCGACATATTCAAGGGCTGCTTTTTGAGCACAGGAATAGACGACAAGGTCAGGATCGCAGGCGCGCGCCCGGTCGATAACCGAATCGCTGGTTTCACAGAATGAAACCAGCGTGGCCCAGCCCATGCGCTGCAATTGAGCGGCCACCACGCAGGGGCCCAAAAGATGTTGTTCGTTCTCGGGAATGATAACCAGCGCGGTCGGAACCCCGGGCTTGTCCATATCCATCGGCTGCCATCCGCCGGTGATCTCGCCCAGCAAAAGCTGCAACCGCAGCGCGGCAATGGTCACCGTGGCGAAATCCATCGTGTCATCCACCCACCGCTGTCCGATATCGCGGGCGGCCTCGGTGATATAAATGTCGATGATCTGATCAGAGCCAAGACGGAACCCCCGCATTTCATCCAGCATTTGCGCAGGATCGAACCCTGACAGGCCGAGGATGTTAGCCATCAGGTGATCAGCGACATGCTGGCGGGCACCGTTTGCCGTGGTGAATTGGCGTTCGGTCAACGCCTTCAGGACATCGTCCACGAAAAAATCCGCGCCCGCTGGCCCGGTGTCTCTGGCGTCGTCCTGAGGGTCGTAGTGCGACATGACACCTTCCTGTGTTGGCCCAAAGCAAGCCCTGAGTGATGCGCACCGAAGTTGACGAAAGTCCTATCAACGCGGCACGCAGAGAGTCGCGCAAGTGTCAAAAGTGTCCATCGCAGGGTGCCGAATGTCAATTCAATTTGACATCAGGCGCATACATCGACCGAATTATTGTCAAAAAACA
>CBFHND010000011.1:0-102884 GCA_965657085.1 uncultured Paracoccaceae bacterium | reverse complement strand
TTTGCCGCCCCGGGGCAGCGCCCGCATGATCATGTGCAGCACCGACACAGGGGCGGCCCCCGCGCCAATCACCCCGATGGCGGCGACGGTGCGATAGGCCCCTGCGGGAAGGGTTTCATCGGCGTCGATCTGGGTCAGGCTGCGATAGATGCCCTTGGACTTTGCCACGGCCAGCATTTCGGCAGAGAGGTCCATGCCGTCGATCGCCTCGAACCCCGCCAGCTTGAGTGCGAGGCCCGACAGCCCGGTGCCACAGCCGAAGTCGAGCAGGGGCGCGCCGGGGTCATCGGTGAAGGTCTTCAAGGCTTCGGCACAACGGGCCGGGGTGACATAGCCGTTTTCACCCACTTCGGCCTCGTAACTGGCCGCCCAGTCATCATAAAGCGCGCGGGTCTCTGCCGCACCTCGGGCGTCATAGACCTTGTCCAGAAAGTTCTCCGTCATGGACGCAGGGTACGGCGCGCGCGCGGGTGCGTAAAGGGTCTCTCCCGCCCGCCCGGCGATCTTCTCAGGAAAAGTGTGACTACTCTGCCGGAACCATCTGCGCATCGAGCCACGTCTGCCAATCGGACTTGGCCCTGTCGGTGTAGGCCTTGTAGCGATCCTTGCGCCCCCGTCGTCCGCCTTTGAGGCCTTCGACCGGGGGGAAGAGGCCGAAGTTGACGTTCATCGGCTGAAAGGTCTTGGCCTCCGCGCCGCCCGAGATATGCGTGATCAACGCGCCTGTCGCGGTGGTGTGGGGCGGCGTGGCGAGCGTTTCGCCCCGCATCTCGGCCGCTGCAAGGCGCCCGGCGAGCATGCCCATGGCCGCGGATTCAACGTATCCCTCAACGCCGGTGATCTGCCCGGCAAAGCGGATGTTGGGGCAGCTGCGCAGGCGCATCTGTGCGTCCAGCAGCGTGGGCGCGTTCAGGAAGGTGTTGCGGTGGATGCCGCCCAAGCGTGCGAAGCTGGCATTCTCAAGGCCCGGAATCTGTTTGAAAACATCCGTTTGCGCCCCGTATTTCATCTTGGTCTGGAAGCCCACGATGTTGTAAAGCGTGCCCAGCTTGTTGTCGCGGCGCAATTGCACCACGGCGTGTGCCTTGACGTCTGGCTGGTGCGGATTGGTCAGGCCCACGGGTTTCATCGGCCCGTGGCGCAGCGTTTCACGGCCCCGTTCGGCCATCACCTCGATGGGCAGGCAGCCGTCGAAATAGCCAGCGGTTTCGCCTTCGTGGAATTCGGTCTTGTCGGCGGCCAGCAGCGCGTCGATGAAGGCGTCGTACTGCGCCTCATTCATCGGGCAGTTGAGGTAGGCGGTGCGCTCTTCCTCGGTGTCGCCCTTGTCATAGCGCGATTGCATCCACGCCTTCGACATGTCGATGCTGTCGAAATAGACGATGGGCGCGATGGCATCGAAAAAGGCCAGCGCCTCGGCACCCGTCTCGGACGCGATTGCGGCCCCCAGCGCGGAAGAGGTCAGCGGCCCGGTGGCGATGATCCACTGCCCGTCGCGGGGCAATTCGGTGATCTCGCCATAGTCCACGGTCACATTGGGGTGCGCCATCAGCGCGTCGGTCACCGATTGCGCGAAAGGATCGCGGTCCACCGCCAGCGCGCCACCCGCAGGCAGCTTGTGGCGGTCGGCGGTCTGCATGATCAACCCGTTCGCCGCACGCATCTCCCAATGCAGCAGCCCCACGGCATTCTGTTCGTCGTCATCCGAGCGGAACGAGTTTGAGCAGACCATTTCGCCCAAAAGCCCGGTTTGATGCGCGAAGGTGCCGACCTTGGGGCGCATTTCGTGGATCACCACCTGCACGCCCATGTTGGCCGCCTGCCATGCCGCTTCGGACCCGGCCATGCCGCCGCCCACGATGTGAAGAGTATCTGTCATGGGGCTGATCTAGGGCAGGGCGCGCACAGGTGCAAGCGCGCAGAAGCCGCAGCAGGTCGTGTCGGAAGGAGGGGGGATTTTGGGGTCGCCGCTGCGGGAATGTCGGGTCAGAGAGAGGCTGACCTGGAGGGACCTTCCGCCGACGGCGACCCAAAATGGTGTCCGGGTGATTAACCCTGACAACTTTGTGCCACAGTCTTGCCCAATTTCATAGTGTGCAGATGGAAATAATGGGGTGCGGAATTGGAAACAAACAAAAAGCCCCTGAAAAACGCAATGGTTTCAGGGGCTTCAACAGTCTCTAAGAGCGGCGCTTACTGTTCCCAGGTCGGGTCCCGCTTGTCCAGAAAGGCCGCAATTCCTTCTTCGGTGTCGCGGTGCAGCATGTTTTCCACCATCACTTCGCCGGTATAGGCATAGGCCTCGGCGGTGGGCATCTGCAGTTGGTTGTAGAAGGCCTGCTTGCCGATCTTTACGGCCACGGCCAGTTTCGCGGCCACCTGTGCGGCAAGGGCGTGTGCCTCATCTGCCAAAGCCTCTGGTGGCACGACGCGGTTCACCAATCCCAGTGCCTCGGCGCGCTCTGCTTCGATGAACTGGCCGGTGGTCAGCATCTCGAAGGCCTGCTTGCGGGGGATGTTGCGGCTGAGGGCGACCATGGGTGTTGAGCAGAAAAGCCCGATGTTCACGCCGTTGACGCCAAATCGGGTGCCTTGCGCGGCCACGGCCATGTCACAGGTGGCGACAAGCTGGCAGCCTGCAGCGGTGGCGATGCCGTGTACCTGTGCGATCACCGGCTGGGGCATCGACTGCACCCGTGCCATCATGGCGGCGCAGCGGTCGAAGAGGTCCTTGAAATAGGCCTTGCCGCCGTCCTCGGCCTGACGGCCCGCTGTCATCTGTTTCAGATCATGGCCCGCACAGAACGCCTTGCCGCTGCCCGAAAGGATCACGGCGCGCACGCCGCGGTCCTCTGCGATGTCGTCAAGTGCCGCGTGCACCGCCGCGATCATCTCGTCTGAGAGGGCATTCAGCCGCTCGGGGGCGTTCATATGCAGGTGCGCCACCCCGTCTGTGACTTCACGTTCCAAAATTGCCATCTTGCTCTCCGTGTTGGTTCCGGCGAACCCTAGGGCAAGATGAATGCGGGGGGAAGTATGGGCGCAGTGATGACGCTGGAGGAACTGCAAGCCTTTATGGAGGCTGAGTTTCCACAGGTTGAGGGTGATTTCGTGATCGAGGCCGTGGGGGACGGGACCGTGCGCATGCGCCTGCCCGTGGCGGAACGCCACTTGCGACCCGGCGGTACGGTGTCGGGCCCGACGATGTTTTCACTGGCGGATGTCTGCGCCTATCTGGCGACGCTGGCGATGATCGGGCCGCAAGCCTTGGCCGTCACGACCAATTGTTCGATCGACTTCATGCGCAAGCCTGCCGCGGGCAAAGACCTGATTGCCGATGGTATCATTCTGAAACTGGGCAAGCTGTTGTCGGTCACGGATGTGATGATCCGCTCCGAAGGGCAGGCGGCCCCGGTCGCACGCGCCACGCTGACCTATGCGATCCCGCCCAAACCCATAGGGTAGATATGAAAAAGGCGGCCGGAGGGTATCCGGCCGCAAGGAAGAGGTCTGGCGGACGCCACGGGGTGTCACGCCTGCCAGAACACCTTTGCCTGCTCATGATGGGCCTGCGCCGGTGTCAGTCCCACATCGGCCAGCTGCTGTGGGGTCAGCTGGCGCAGTACCGCGCGGGTGCGGCGACGTGTGGCCCATTTCGACACGACGACGGCAAAGCGCACAGCCCAGACCGATGCCAGTGGCAGGGCGGGGGAATTGCGCAGGTATGTCAGCGCGTCGGCGGCGGATGCGTTCGTCTGTGTCATGGGAAATCTCCTGAATTGTATTGACACAATGTGGCGTGTTTGCCATGGTTTACCGTACAAAAATTGATACAAAGAATCCACGGAAACATTGTAATGGGTACAATTTGGACACCGACACTGCCCGATGGGGGTGGCCCCAAGTACAAGGCGGTGGTGCAGCTGATCCGCGATGCCATCGATGCCGGCGCGTTGGCCGAAGGGGCCAGGTTGCCCCCGGTGCGCGATCTGGCCTGGCAATTGGGCATCACGCCCGGCACGGTCGCCCGCGCCTATACCATGTTGACGGACGAGGGGGCGCTGGTGGCCGAGGTGGGCCGTGGCACCTTTGTGGCGACGCCCGAAGATGACGCAATGGCCTTTGCACCGCCGCTGGAGGTCGACAGCACGCGGCACCTGCAAGAGGCGCAAACCTGGCGGGTGAACATGGTCTCACCGCATCTGCCCAGCGTGGGGCAGGCGGAGTTGATCCGGCACCTGCTGGGCCAGGTCGCGGCGGACCCGCCCTCGGGTGTCATGCACTATCCCAACCGGCTGAACGCGCGCCCGGCGCAAGAGGCGGCCTTGCACTGGCTGGGCCGTGCGCCGCTGGGCCAGGTCGATGCCGAGGACGTGGTGCTGGCCAATGGCGGGCAGAGCGCGATCCTGCTGCTGTTCCAGGCGCTGCTGAAGGGGCGCAAGCCGGTGATCCTGACCGAAGAATTATCCTACCCCGGTTTTCGCCGGGCCGCTGAACTGGTGCGGGCCGACGTCGTGCCGGTGGCCATGGATGAACACGGCGTGATCCCCGAGGCGCTGGCGCAGGCGGCTGCCGCCCATGACGCGCAAGTGTTCTGTACCTCGCCCGAGGTTCACAATCCCACCTGTGCCTTTACCCCGTTGGAGCGTCGCCGTGCGCTGGTCGAGGTGGCGCGGGCGCATGATTTGCAGATTGTGGATGACGACTGTTACCAGATCGCGGCGGCCGAGGCGCCGTCCTACCGAATGCTGGCGCCTGAACGGGGGTGGTACGTGTCGTCGATCTCCAAGTCGCTGACGCCCGCCTTGCGCATCGGGATGGTCGTGGCCCCGCATGGCAAATCCGCGCGGGTGCGGCGGGCGGCGGAATATGCGTTCTTTGGCCTGCCCACACCGATGCTGGACCTGACGGCGCAATTGCTGACCCATCCGGACCTGCCGGGGCTGGTGGGCAAGGTGCAGGGGGGGATTAACCGTTACGTGCAGACGGCGGTCAATGTTCTGGGGGGCTATGACGTGCGCTGGCGCGAGAATGTGCCGTTCTGCTGGGTGCTCTTGCCCGAAGGCTGGCGCGCGGCGGCCTTTTGCCAGGCGGCCGAAGCGCAGGGCGTGCAGGTACGCAGTGCCGAGGAATACGCCTGCCGCGATGCGCGCGCGCCCCATGCCGTGCGCTTTGCCATCAATGCGGGCGTGACGCTGGACACCTTCGAGGCCGCGATGCACCGCCTGCGCGACCTTCTGGACAATCCGGTGGATCAGATCAACGTCTGAAGCGTGGGGTAAAATAATACCTTATTTGCAAGCCATTGTTTTGCAACTCTTAAAACGCGTATATCGCGCTTGACCGTGCCGGCATGTCCTTTATAACCCGCCCATCGCATATCCGGGGCGCGGGTGATCCGTGCCTCACACCATGAAACAGGACAGTCCTGAGATGAAAACATATACCGCAACACCTGCGGACATCGACAAGAAATGGATCCTGATCGACGCCGAAGGCGTTGTTCTGGGCCGTCTTGCGTCGATCGTCGCCATGCGTCTGCGTGGCAAGCACAAGCCGTCGTTCACCCCCCACATGGACATGGGTGACAACGTCATCATCATCAACGCCGACAAGGTGCAACTGACGGGCAACAAGCGTCAGGAAAACCACTACTGGCACACCGGCCACCCCGGTGGCATCAAGTCGCGCACCAAGCAGCAGATCCTCGAGGGTGCACACCCCGAGCGCGTCGTGACCCTCGCGGTCAAGCGCATGCTGCCCGGCAACCGCCTGAGCCGTCAGCAAATGACCAACCTGCGCGTCTATGCCGGTGCGGAACACCCCCACGAGGCGCAAAGCCCCGAAGTTCTGGATGTTGCATCCATGAACCCGAAAAACACGCGGAGTGCATGAGCATGGCTGACGAAATCAACACACTCGAAGACCTGCAGGCCGTTGCAGGCGAAGCCGCAGCACCCGAAGTCGACCTGACGCCGCGCGAGCCCGTCCGTGACGATCTGGGCCGGTCCTATGCCACGGGCAAGCGTAAAGACGCTGTGGCCCGCGTATGGATCAAGCCCGGTTCGGGCAAGGTCACCGTGAACGGCAAGGACATGAACGCCTATTTCGCGCGTCCGGTTCTGCAGATGATCCTGGCACAGCCTTTCACGGTTGCCGGTGTCGAAGGCCAGTTTGACGTGGTTGCCACGGTCAAGGGCGGCGGTCTCTCTGGTCAGGCTGGCGCGGTCAAGCACGGCGTGTCCAAGGCACTGCAGCTTTATGACCCCTCCTTGCGCGGTGCGCTGAAAGCGGCAGGCTTCCTGACCCGCGACAGCCGCGTGGTCGAGCGGAAGAAATACGGTAAGGCCAAGGCGCGCAAGAGCTTCCAGTTCTCCAAGCGTTAAGCGGTTCTTTACCCGATTTGCAAAGGCCGTCCTTCGGGGCGGCCTTTCTTTTTGCGTGATCGGGGAGGCGGAAATCATTGATTAAGGTCTTTTGTGCAGAATCGTGGCACAGGCGCGCATGCCGCCACTCCTTTTTGTCGCAGAAAAGACCCCGCAATGTACGATACGCCCGACCGCAGACAGCCGTCGCACGCTTCGGTGCCCGCCTACGAGGATGCGGGGCTTTTCACGACTGAAGTCACGCAAGTCACCGTTGATCTGGTGCCCAGCATGTCGCGCAACGGGCGGGATGATTTGCTGGTGCGTGGCTTTATCGGCCCACATACGGCGATCACCGTATGCTTTGCGGGGCGACGTGGTGCGCAGGCCTTGGCCGTTGAAAGGCGCTTGCGGATGATGTGGTCGCGCGCGGTGAAACTGGCCGATCAGGCAAAGCAGCCAATGCCTGATTCCGATACGGTGCGCTTGCCCGTGCGGATCGAAGGCGCGTGGCGGCCTATCTTTCAACGCGATGCGTCCGGATGGGAAAGGCGCACCCATCACCTGATCGCGGCGCGCTGGTCAGTGGTCGGGCCGGACGGTGTGTCGATTGCCTATGGTGAGCCGCCAGCGGTCCAAGGGCAAGTTGCCCGAAGGTAATCGTTCAGCCCTGCGCGGGGCCGAGGTACCAATCATCGAACCGCGACACCGGCTCCAGAACACGGCGGTAGCCATGACCTGTCAGCAGCGCGTGGATATCATCGCGTTGCGGCGCAAAGTTGTGTTCGATGGTCATCACCCGGAAAGACCGTTTCGAGAAGTCAAAGGCGTTCAGGATCTCGAATTCGCTGCCTTCGGTGTCGATCGAGGCATAGTCGATGATCTACGGGGCGTCGCGTTCGTCCAGCAGGTCATTCAGCGAGATCGTGGTCACGTCATAGGTGGTGCCGCGCACCTTGCGAGAGTTCTTCATGAAGCTTGAAATCGCCGAATTCTCACCGCGCGGCGCCTCGGTGAATTGCAGCGTCTCGCCCGAGGCTTTCCAGACACAGCGCTCGTCGATGGTGCACTGGCGATTGGCGCGCAAATCTGAATGCCATCCGCGCGCAGGCTCGGCCAAGATGCCCGACCAGCCAAAGGCCGTCTCCATCAGCCATGTGTTGTTCAGTTCGACCCCGTCCGTGGCCCCGAATTCGAGGAAAAAACCGCCCTCTTTGAAATCAAGCTGGGCCAGCGCGAACAGGTCCTGCCGCAGCTGTGATTTGGACGTGTCCAAAAGGTCAATGCATCGGTTGCGATGCGCGGGGTCCATCGCCTTGATGAAGTTCAGGTCGAAAAAGGCAGGCTCGCGCGCCTTGAGGTCGCGCAGGCGGTCCTTGCGGGTGATGGTCGCGTTGGAAAAGATGTTGGCCACGTTGTCGAGCTACCTTTTGAAACATCGCTTTACGCCCTGATAAGGGCGCATAGGGAGGCGAGCAAGTGTTCTGTCACAGCGATTTACCACGCCGGGCGTCAACGCCCTTCCGCGATGCATTTGGAAGGGTGAGCTATCTGATAGGTCCGTCGCCCCGATTTACGCATACGTGCCTCGACGCAGGCTGTATCCGTAATCATATGCGCCTGTGCCATCGACTTCGTTGTCACGACAAAGGGTCCCTTGCCATCTATGTTGAAGTAGGCATGGAAACGAAAGGAGGTATTTTCGGTGCTCTGTGATGTCGTGAAATCCACCTGAACCGTATGATATCCGTCGTGCCAGTGCTTTTCGACGTCAAACAGGAGCAGAAAGGCCGTTGCCGCCGAAATCAGCACGATCCCCGCAAGGACGAGGCCGCTGTATTCCAATACCCGGAACTGCCACTTTTCTGGCAGCTTCCTGAGCAGTTCAGGCATCCGGTGGAACAAGACCAAGGCCCCTGAGATAGATGCCGATACCGCTTTCCAGCAGGTCTTCTGGCGGGAAGGGACTGGCACGGCCCGGTGCGTTGCGCGCGAACAGTTCGACCACGCCGTGGCTCATCGCCCAGATGTGCGCGCTGAACATCGAGGCGGGGGGGCGTTTGTCTTCGGGGATGTGCTGGCTGAGGTCGCTTGCGGCCTTTTCCAGCACTGCATTGGCGCGCGCGGCCTGTGCGGCCAGTTCCGGCGTGCGGTTGACCGAGATGCCGCTTTCGAACATCGCGATGTAGTGGCCGGGATGCTTGCGCGCAAAGGCAAGATAGGCGCGGCCCGTGGCCTCAAACGCTGCCAGCGCAGAGGGTTGGCCCGACTGGTAGGCATAGTTCATCAGGTCGGCAAAGATTTCATAGCCTTGCCGCGCAGCCTCGGCGATCAGGTCCTCGCGCCCGGCGAAATGGCGGTAGACGGCCGCCGGGGTCACACCCGCCTGCTTGGCCGCTTCGGACAGGGTAAAGCCGGTGGGGCCCTTCAACTCGACCAGCTGCAGCGCCGCATCGACCAGCGCCTGGCGTAGGTTGCCGTGATGATAGCCGCGCTTAGGCATCCCAGATATCCGGTCCGCCGCAGATGCCTTTGTCAATCTTGCCAATGGCTTGCGCGTCTTTGTTCGTGTAATCCAGCCCGTGCAGAACCGTGCGGATCGCATTGAGCCGCGCACGCCGTTTATCGTCTGCGCGCACGATGGACCAAGGCGCGTGTTTGGTATGGGTGCGCTCCAGCGTTTCGCGGATGGCAGCGGTGTAGTCGTCCCACTTCTTCAGGCCCTCGACGTCGATCCAGCTGAGTTTCCATTGTTTCAACGGATCCTGTTCGCGCGACAACATGCGGCGCAACTGTTCAGCACGGCAAACATTCAGCCAGAACTTGAACACGTGAATACCGTCGTCCACCATCATGTTTTCAAAGGGATTTACCTGCGTGAAGAAATGCGCACGCTGATCATCGGTGCAAAAGCCGAACACCTTTTCAACCACGCCGCGGTTGTACCAGCTGCGGTCAAAGAACGCGATCTCGCCACCCGCGGGCAGTTGGCGCACGTAGCGCTGGAAATACCATTCGGTCTGTTCGGTTTCGGTGGGTTTGGACAGGGCCACCACACGCGCCCCGCGCGGGTTCAGGTGTTCGCGGAACCGCTTGATGGTGCCACCCTTGCCGGCGGCATCGCGCCCTTCGAAGACACACACGATGCGCGCACCGGTCTCGGAGGCCCACGCCTGCATCTTGACCAGTTCAATCTGCAACGTCTCCATTTGCGCCTCGTAGACCTTGCGGGCCAGACGTTCAGGGTGCGGGTAGGTGGGGGTCAGGATATCGCTCTTGTCGGCGCGTTTGATCGCGTCGCGGATGTCCTTGGGCGCGCCCTTGGTGGCATAGCTGCTGATGGCTCCGTCAAAGGGGAGAGACATGCGGCGGCTCCTTTATGTGACTGCTCTTAACATCTATATGGGGGGAATGGTGGATTAACGCAAACCCGCACGTTCCGCAGCACGGTGGATCGCGGCAATCACATCCGCAGCATTGGTGTGTTGTGGCATGTGTCCGATGCCGGGCAAAACCGTCAGGTTGGTGCCTGCGATGTCTTCGACCATACGTGTGGAGTGGACGTGCACACCCACTGTCGTGTCCGCATCGCCGTGTACGACCTCAACCGGAATGTCCAGCGTGCCGTAGAACGCGTGCAGGTCTTCCAGCTCTGGCCGCAGATCCGTGCGCTGCTGTGCGTTGGCAATCAGCGACGCGGGCCGCAGGATCAGTGGAACCCCGATGTGATCGCCATAGCCGCTGGGCGCGCTTTGAGGCTCAAAGACGCTTTCGACACGCGCTTCGATGTAGTCCTCGTTGGCCCAAGCCGAAATCAGGCGTGCCAGTACAGGGCCGAACACCGGGTGCGACAGGGAAGAGTAGAGCGTGTTGAGCGGCCCTTCCCACGGATAGGTGGCCCCGGCAATGGACACGGCGGCCGCGATCTGATCGCCGTGATGGACGGCCCATGCCATGGTCAGTGCACCGCCAAAGCTGTGTCCGACAACCACGGGTCGATTGGCCCCGAGGCTGCGCGCGGCCTTGGTCAGCAAACCGACCTGATCGCGCACGGTGACGCCGCTGGAAGCAAGCGGTGGGGTGTGCCCCAGCCCCGGACGGTCAAAGATCAGCACCCGGTAGTGTTCGGCCAGGTCCTCGGCCAGCGAAAAGGTGAAATCGCGGGTGTTGCCGCCCGCGCCATGCAACAGCACCAGATCGGGGCCCGCGCCCATCTCGACATAGTGCACCGGGTGGCCGTCCACTTCGACAAAGCGGCCGTTGGGGGGATAGTCGCGCGCGGCTTCGGCATGGCGCTGCTGCACCCGCCACAGCGTTGCGGCAACCAGCGCCACGACCACCACCAAGAGGCTCCAACCAAGGATTTTAAGCACCGATCTTCTCCATGTCGAAATGGGTGGTCTGGTATATCTGGTTGATCCAGTTGCCATAAAGCAGATGTGCGTGACTGCGCCAACGGTTCTGCGGCGGCTGGGCCGGGTCGTCATCGGGGTAGTAGTTGACCGGCACGTTGATCGCGGTGCCTGCCTCCACATCGCGGTCATATTCCTGTTTCAGCGTGTCGCTGTCGTATTCAAAGTGGTTGAAGATATAGAGCGCGCGGTGGCCCGCATCCTCGACAAGGCAGGGGCCGACCTCATCGCTGCCCAAAAGGGTTGTCAGGCCGGGCGTCGCGTCGATCTCGGACTGGCGGATTTCGGTCCAGCGGCTGACAGGCACCACGCAATCGTCGGAAAACCCGCGCAGATAGGGCGATGCGGGGGCAAGGTTCTGATGGCGGAAACAGCCGAAGGCCTTGGCGTCCAGCATGTGTTTCCGGACGCCGTGAAAATGGTTGATCATCGCCATGCCGCCCCAGCACACGCCAAAGGTCGAGTGCACGTTGGTCTGGGTCCAGTCCATGACCCGGCGCAATTCGTCCCAATAGCTGACCTTGTCGAAGGCCAGATGTTCGATGGGCGCACCGGTGATGATCAGCCCGTCGAATTTCTCGTCCACCACGTCGGTGAACGGGCGATAAAAGCTTTCCATGTGGTCGGCGGCGGTGTTGCGGGTCTCGTGGTCCGTCATCCGGATCAGCGACAGTTCAATCTGCAAGGGGGTGGCACCGATCAGGCGCGCAAACTGGTTCTCGGTCTGGATCTTCTTGGGCATCAGGTTGAGCAATCCGATGCGCAGGGGGCGGATGTCCTGACGGGCGGCCTGATCCTCGTCCATGACCATGACGCCTTCGGATGTCAGAACATCGTAGGCAGGCAGGTCGGCAGGGATCTTGATAGGCATTGGGGGCTCTTTCTGGTTTGGTCCGACAGAGATAGGGCCGGTTGCCCTCGGGGACCAGTCTTGATCAGCGGTCGAGGGCTGTGGCGATCAGGTCGTTGAAATCGGCTTCGGTGCGCAGGGCGGCGACCTCGTCGGCGGTCACGGTCACACCCCAGCGAGCCATCGCCGCATAGCGGGGTTGGCGGTGGGCCAGCGCGCGTCCATAGGTCCAGCGAATGAAGCTGTCGGGATCAAAATCACCTTCCTCTACGTTGTTTTCACTCAGGTATTCCGCCCAGCATTGGGCCAGGAAAGCCGGTTGATAGGCCATGGGTTTCGGCGCCTTGTCAAAGCGGCGGATCAGTTCGGCGGTGTGCGCGTCGTCGCCCTTGATCCACACCGGAAGGGCTGTTTGCGACAGTTCGGTCATCAGGGGGTCGGCGTCATCCTCGGGGTCCACCCATTCACAGATCGACCCGCCGGTGTCGCAGATGAAGTGCGGATAGCCATAAAGCGCCTGCGAACGCGCTGCGAAATGAGCGGTGTCGCGCAGGGCCGCGATCTCGGCGGTGCGGAACTGATCCTGCCGGCGCGCGTATTCGGCCATGGCCAGGCCGCCGCGCGCGGGATCGCCCGGCTTGCCAAGGTATGTGGCCACGGGTGTCAGGTTGTCGAACGTGATGTTCGATCCGATGTAGATGCTGTCAGACATCAGAAGGTCGCGCAGAAAAGGCACCTTCATCGCCTCGGCCTTGGCGTTGTCGGCGATGAATTCGCCCATGTAGCGGGTGCCGATGCGGTAATCGATGGAATAGTGGAACCAGTCGCCCGAGGCCCGCAGGAGGTTGCTCATATGCGTCTTGCCAAGGCCCGACATGCCGAAAACCATCACCCGTTTGCGGTCGGCGGCGCGCCAGTCGGCGGCGGAGGAATAAAGCATGTGGGTCTGTCCTGCGGCTGTCCTGCGCCTTGTCCTAGCGGTGCAGTCAGGCCCGGTCAATCGCCCTGCGGCGCAGCCAGCGCAGGGCGCGGCCATCCAGCACCATCAGCCCCAGCGCCAGCAGCGCAAAACCCGCGTAGGCCTGCGGCAACAACCGTTCCCCCAGCACCAGCGCGCCCAGCACAATGGCCACAGGCGGGATCAGCAGCGTGACCAGCATCAGGTTGCCGCTGCCCGCCATGGCCAGCACCCGGTAATAAAGCAGGTAGGCGCCGGCGGTGGCGATCACTGCGTAGTAGGCAATGGCCGTCAGGGTGCGCGGTTCCAGATCGAGGGTGATCGGCCCCTCGATCATCCACGCCAGCGGCACGGTGATCAGGGTGGAGCCGGTCAGCATCCCGGCTGCTGCCACCTGTGCGGGCAACCCGCTTAACCATGTGCGCGCCCAGACCCCGGCCAGCGCATAGCTGATGGTGCCGCCAAGGATCGCCAGTTGCGCAAGGCTGCGCAGATCGAAGCTGCGGAAGTTGTCGAGGCCGATGGCGGTGGCCACCCCGACAAAGCCGAGGGCCACGCCCACGCCCTTGCGCAAGGTGATGCGTTCGTCGGCAAAGAAGAGGGCAGCCACCAGCACACCAAAGATGGCGGTGGCCGCGTTGAGGATGGAGGTGAGGCCGGTTTCCACGTGCAATTGGCCCCAGGCCATCAGGCCGAAGGGGATAAGGTTGTTCAGCACTCCCATCACCAGGAAGGCGCCCCAGATGCGCAGATCGCGGGGCAGGGGCAGGCGCATGATCCACACCACGCCCCACAGGACCAGCATCGCCCAGAATGTTCGGTGCGCCACCGAGGTCAGCGGCCCCACCTCGTCCAGCGCGACGCGGATCGACAGGAACGACCCGCCCCAGATCGCACCGAGCAGCAGCAATTCGCCCCATGCGCGCCCCGATATGTCTTTTTGTGCAAGTGCCATGGGGGGGACCTTAGGGGCCGGAGCCTGTGCGGGCGACCCGAAACCTGCGCATCACGTGCGGCGGGTTTCGACCCAGATGTTGAGGTAGTTGCCCGCAAAGATCACCAGCGCGCCGACAAAGACCCAGACATCGATCGCCTCGCCATAGGCCAACATGCCGATCACCGCGATGGTGGGCAGGCGGATGAAATCGATGGGCACCACCACCGTGGCAGGGGCCAGAGACAGTGCATTGGTCAGGCAATAGTGTGCAAGCAGCCCCGCCAACCCGATCAGAACCACCCAAGGGGCGGTTGCGGCATCGGGCAGGGCGATATCGCCGTCGTATCCGGCCATGACCAGACCCATGACCAGTTGCATGGCGGTCAGCCAGAACAGGATGCAGGTGATGGTCTGAGTGCGGGTCAGACGTTTGGTGAACATGATGGTCAGGGCAAAGAAGATCGCGGAACTGGCCGCCGTGATCACGCCTGCGTTGAGGCCCGCCATGTCCGGGCGTGCGACGATCAGGATGCCCGCGAACCCCATGAGGGCTGCCAGTCCCCGTACGAGTGTCAGACGTTCGCCCAGGATCAGGGGGCTGAGGACGATGACCCATATGGGTGAGGTGAACTCCAACGCAAAGACCTGGGCCAGCGGGATGACCGTAACCGCGTAGAACCACAGGTTTTGCCCGGTGAAATGCGCCACGTTGCGCACAAGGTGTGTGCCCAACTGTTGCGTGTTGACCTGCCGCCATGCCCCGGTCAGCGCGGCCAGCGCGCAAACGATGAGAACGCCCACGGCAGAGCGGAACATCATGATCTCGAACGTGTCGAGCGCGGGACTGACCTCGCGCCCCGCCACGGCCATGGCCGAGAAGGACGCGATGGAGCCTGTCATCCACAGGGCGGCTTTGAGTACCGGTGTCACGCAAGGCACCGGGGCGCGGAATTTTTGGAAAATTCCGGTTCATTTTCTTGATAAGAAAATGGGTCCGTGGCGGCGCGGATCACTCCCACTCGATGGTACCGGGGGGTTTCGAGGTGATGTCGTAGGTCACGCGGTTGATGCCTGCCACCTCGTTGATGATGCGGGTGGCGGTTTCGCCAAGAAACTCGTGGCTGAACGGGTAATAATCCGCGGTCATCCCATCGACCGAGGTCACCGCGCGCAGCGCACAGGCGTAATCATAGGTGCGCCCGTCGCCCATCACGCCCACGGTTTTCACCGGCAGGATGGCCACGAAGGCCTGCCAGATATCATCATAAAGATCGTGTTTGCGGATCTGGTCGATATACACGGCATCGGCCTGGCGCAGGATGTCGAGCTTGGCGCGGGTGATCTCGCCGGGGCAGCGGATGGCAAGACCCGGCCCGGGGAAGGGATGGCGGCCAATGAAGCTGTCGGGCAGGCCCAGCTCACGCCCCAGCGCGCGCACCTCGTCCTTGAAAAGCTCGCGCAGCGGTTCAACCAGTTTCAGCCCCATCTTCTCGGGCAGCCCGCCCTCGTTGTGGTGCGATTTGATGGTGACCGATGGCCCGCCCGAGAAGCTCACGCTTTCGATCACGTCCGGGTAGAGCGTGCCTTGGGCAAGGAACTCCGCGCCGTCGATGTCATTGGCGTATTTCTGGAAGACGTCGATGAAGAGCCCGCCAATGATCTTGCGCTTGGTTTCGGGGTCGGACACGCCTTCAAGCTGGCCAAGGAACAGATCGGATTCATTGGCGTGGATCACCTTGAGGTTCATGTGATCGCGGAACATGCCCACGACCTCTTCGGCCTCGTTGAGGCGCAGCAACCCGTGATCGACAAAAACGCAGGTCAGCTGATCGCCGATGGCCTCGTGCAGCAAGGCGGCGGCGACCGAGCTGTCGACACCGCCCGAGAGCGCGCAGATCACCTGTTTGTCGCCCACCTGCTCGCGGATCGCGTCGATGGCCTGTTCGCGGTAGGCGCCCATGGTCCAGTCGCCGGTGAAACCCGCAAGGCGCACGAAGTTCTCATAAAGCGTGGCACCGTTGGGGGTGTGGTGGACCTCTGGATGAAACTGCACGGCATAGAAGTTGCGCGCAAGGTCCGCAGTGATGGCGTAGGGCGCATTGGGCGAGGTGCCGTAGACCGCAAAGCCGGGGGCCAGTTCGGCCACGTGGTCGCCATGGCTCATCCAGACCTGTTCGCGGTCTTCCGTAAACCACCCTGCCAGCAGGTCGATGCGATCCTCCGTGGGCGTGACATAGGCGCGTCCGAATTCCGCCGTGCCGCCGCCGCCCGAGATCTTGCCGCCTTCAACCCGGCCGCCCAGTTGGGTCATCATGGTTTGCTGACCATAGCAGATGCCCAGCACCGGCACACCCAGCTTCCAGAGAGCTTCGGGCGCGCGGGGGCTGCCGTCGCGGGTGACGCTGTCGGGGCCACCTGACAGAATCACCGCGCGCGGCGCCATGTCGGTCAGAAAAGCGTCGGTGACATTCTGATAGGGGTGGATTTCGCAGTAAACGTTCAACTCGCGCAGGCGGCGGGCGATAAGCTGCGTCACCTGGCTGCCGAAGTCGATGATGAGAAGGCGGTCGTGGATCTGTGTCATGGCCGACCAATAGGCCGCGTTGGCAGGGGAGGCAAGCATCTGAAAGGTGCTGAGAACCACACCTGGGAATTGCTGGCCAAAATTGGTGCTGTCAGATGGCGCCCTTACATGGCGGCTCTTTGGACCAGGCAACGCGGCCCGGTGATGCTGTCCTGCGCGCGATTGCTGCGTGACCGCCGAGCTGAACATGGGCGAGCCGGCGAAAAGAGAAGTGCCTGCGCGGCGATTGCGGACCTTCGCGTTAACGGCTGTGAAATGGTTGGAGCCGGCTGTGAAAGTCATCTTCTGTCAGGAAAGGAACCCCACCATGGAAGTTACAACAGTGGGACTGGATATCCTGGTAAGGACGTTTTCCAGGCGCACGGTATTACCTCGGACGGTACGGTCGTCTTCAATCGAACAATTCGGCGCGGACAAATGCGCAGGTTTTTCGAGCAGCTGCCGCATTGTCTTGTCGGGAGAGAAGCCTGCGGGTCAACTCATTCCTGGGCGCGTGATCTGACCTCGATTGGTCATGATGTACGGCTGATGCCAGCCGCCTAAGTCAAGCCGTACGTGGAGCGCGGAAAGGCAGACGCTCTCGATGACCGGGTCACCTTCTATGACTGAGCTACCCATCCCCCAATCATTGGACAGGTTTTGGCGGACATTAAGCTACTCTTTGCACCTGCTGATTCGTTGCCCGGCAGGTGGTGTTTGCATTACCGTTAGGGGGGTGATTTCATCTTTTCTCAGCCAACAGATCACAGCCCGTGTTTGCCGCCAAGGGCGGAGTGAGGGCGTTTGCGGTTGTAGACGCGATCCACTTGCTGACACCGGCCCACGCCTGTGATCCGGTTTCTCAGGCATGCATGTAGACACATTCGTATTTCAGAGACCGCCACAACCGTTCCATGAAGATGTTGTCGAGGAACCGGCCCTTGCCATCCATCGAGATGCGCACACCGGATCGGCGCAGCCGCTCCGTCCAGGCAAACGACGTGAACTGGCTGCCCTGATCGGTGTTCATGATCGCGACCAGCTACAGGAACCCGCGCCGCATCGGCAGTCAGGTGATGTCAGCGCACCAGACCTGGGTGGGCCGATCCACGCGAAGGCCGGGCAACAGATAGGGATAGGTCTTGTGCACCTTCGCCGCTTTGCCCTCTCTCATACATGCAAGCATGTGTTGCCGGGCGATGGGTGTTGGGCTTCTGGTAGATCGGCATGAGGCCCGTGAGGCGCATCAATCTTCTGATCCGCTTATCGGTCACCAGATGGCCTTTGTTGCGCAGATGCCTGGTCATCTGACGGACACCCAAGAACGGCGTTTCCAGGAACTGCTAATCTGAATTGGTCTTGATGTGATCTGACACCGCCGCCTTCCCGGCAAGCTGGAATGGGGCCGGCACATCTCTTGAAGGAGATGATGGTTGTCCGTTTTGATGGTGGTGGAAGCCGAACCATCAAAAGGAAACCACAATGTTGAATATTACTGACAACATCATCAAACACAAAACCGGCTTGCTCAATCTGGCTGAGGAGTTGGGCAATGTCTCGAAGGCCTGCCAAGTGACGGGCATATCGCGCGACACGTTCTACCGTTACAAGTCAGCGGTTTAGGACGGCGGTGCCCATACCATTCCAATCTTCCAGCCCCGATCCAATTGCGGTGTGGCGTGAGGCAAGTGCGGATATGCGGCTAGGTTCTTCGGTCATGGGTGTTCCTTTCTAGTACCATTCGTCCGGCATCTGCGCCTTGCGTGTCCACACAAAGTCTTCAAGCGCGGCTTGGATGTCGGGTTCTATTTCGGGTTGCTGATAGTCGTTCAGCATCTGATGCCACCGCGCGGTGGCGCGTTGATCAGCGGTAGGCGCGCCATTGTCTGACCAGGTCTCGAACGGTCCGGCATCAGATATCTGTGGTTCAAAATTCGCAGTCGTGTAGTGGCGCAGTGTGTGACTGGTCGACAGAAAGTTCTCGCCCGGACCGGTTTCGAAATAGGCGTCCCGACCAAAGGCCTCGTCATCGGTATCGAAGCCTTGCAAGAGCTTCAGCATCGCGCCGCAATGGTCGAGGTCCATGATGAATTTTTCATAGGACATCACAAGCCCGCCTTCGAGCCAGCCCGCTGCATGCCAGACATGATGCGCACCGGAGATGAGCGTGGACCACATCGCACCGGTGCTGTCCTGCATGGCTTGCCCGTCCGGTGCGTTGGACGCGGTGATCTGCCCGCCGCCAGAGCGCACCGGCACGCCAAGCCTTCGACCCAGTTGTGTGAGCGCCATCGTGGTCATGTTCGCCTCGGGCGATCCAAAGGTCAGCGCACCTGTGCGCAGATTCATCGTCGAATGGAACGAGCCAAACACTACCGGGCAACCGGGTCGCACCAGTTGTGCCAGCGCGATGCCGACCATGGCTTCGGCTAGTGTTTGTGCCGCCACCGCAGCTGGGGAAAGTGGCCCCATGGCACCCGCGAAAATCGCAGGAGAGACACAGACGCATTGGCCCGCCTCTGCATAGATGCGCAGAGCTGAGGACATGGTGTCATCATAGATCAACGGCGAATTGACGTTGATATTGCCCTGCATCACCGCGTGGCGTTCCATGACGTCGCGGCCAAAAACGATCCGTGCCATTTCGATACTGTCGCGCGCGCGCGAAGGCGCCGTGACAGAGCCCATGAAGGGCTTGGTCGAGAGCGTCAGATGCGCCAGCATCATATCGAGATGGCGTTTGTTCACCGGGATATCTGTCGGCTCGACAACTGTACCACCCGAATGGTGCATGGCGGGCGCAAGATAGGCCAGTTTCACGAAATTGCGGAAATCCTCCAGCGTCGCATAGCGCCGACCCTTGGCGAGATCGCTGACAAAAGGCGAGCCATATCCCGGCATCAGCACAACGTTGTCGCCGCCAAGTGTCACGGTCTTGGCCGGGTCGCGGGCATGTAGCTGAAACTCAGCTGGAGCCGTGCCGCAGAGCGCGCGGACATGGCCCGGCTCAAACCGCACGCGTTCACCGTCAACCCGCGCGCCCGCCTGGGCGAAGTGATCCAGCGCCGTTTTGTCCCCACGAAACTCGACACCGATCTTGTCCAATATCCAGTCCGCCTGATCTTCGATCCGGGCCAATGCCGTTTCATCCAGCAAATCGTATGCAGGTATCTTGCGGCCCGTGAACGGCGTCCTCTCGCAAGGCGCGTTGTGACGGGACAGACGGCCACGGCGCGCGCTGCTGCGGCGACCCTGAGGTGCTGACATGTCTACATTTGCGTTCAAAGGTTCCAACGCCACCTCTTCCTTTTTGACCCTGAACACAGATCATGTTTATAAAAAACAGCATGAAAATCGAAAATATCTGTTCTTAGCGTCTAAAAAAATTATACGCTAAATCATGACTTCCCGTTTTCATCACCACGATCTGCTGAGACTTTTTGCCGAGATCGCCGGCCATGCCAGCTTCTCGACGGCGGCGGCGGCGCTCAATATGACCAAGGGCGCGATCAGCTATCAGATCAAAACGCTTGAGGCCGATCTAGGCATGAGCCTGTTTCAGCGTCGGGCGCGCGGCGTCACTCTGACCGGTGAAGGGCTGAAACTGCTGGTGATCTGCCAGAGCCGATACGACGAGATCGAAGCCGAAATTCAGGCGTTGAAGGGGGCCACGACCCGTTCTCTGGCCGTCGGGGTTTCAACCTATTTCGCCGCGCGCTGGCTGTCGCCGCGCCTGATGACCTTCATGCAACGTCACCCGGATGTGCAGCTTCGCATTCAGCCGATGATCGAGTTTTCCGAAGCTGAGATGCAGGGCGTGGATCTTGCAATAAGGTGGGGCAACGGAAACTGGAAGGGCGGCACCGTGACACCGTTCATGCCGATGCCACCCTTTCCGGTTGGCAACGCCGATGTTGCGGGCTGGGTGGAACGGCAGGGGATCAGGGAGGCGGTCACAGAACTGACACTGCTGCGCGATCGCGAAGACAGCAACGCCTGGTCTGAATGGTTGGAGCTTGCGGGCCTGCCGCCGCAAGCGCGCAGGGATGTGTTGATCGTGCCGGATCCCAATGTGCGGGTTCAGGCTGTGATCAATGGCCAGGGCGTCGCTTTGATGGATGATCTGGTGGGCGATGAGGTGGTGGCAGGCAAGCTTCATCGGTTGTCGGATATCGCGTTGCCGGACTATGGCTATTTCATCGTCAGGCCGGACCGCGCTGCGCCGTCGGAACCGGCGACGGTGTTCTCGGACTGGCTGCTGGACGCGGTTTCAGCCCGCAACCAGTCCGAAAATGCCTCCGCCCCCTGAGACATCGGCCGATCCGTGAAAACGACAAAGTAACCCGCGTTCTCAACTCTGACTTCGGACAATCTGACAAGCGTTCCGTCGCCAAATTCAGGTGCTGCCAGATCATCCCAAAGGGCGATCCCCTGGCCATCCACCACCGCCTGAACGCGGCTGTTCGAGGCCGGGATGATCAAGCTGGACCGGCTGGGCGCATAAGGCAGCCCCGCGGCATTGTGCCAGGCCCGCCAACCCGCATCGCCGGAACTGTCCCCCAAGAGCGGAAGCTGCCTGACCGCCTCGGGCAATCCAAGCCGCTTTACTTGCTCGGCGACTGCGCGGTTTGCGGTTGGAACGGCAGGCAGGGACAGAAGAAGTTCGCTTTTATGACCCTCCCACCCGATCTGGTCCGACGGGTGCGGGATCGTCTTGGATGCCATCTGCTCAGTGCCTTTGGCCAAACCGAACACAGCCCGATGATCTGTCTGAACCCGGTCGAGGCCACGCCGGAACAGATCGTGGGGACCGCTGGCCAGCCGCTGCCACAGACCGAGGTTTCAATCCGTTCGCCTGAAGACAATCGGGTGCTCCCAATCGGTGAAGTCGGCGAGATTTGCGCACGATCCTACGCGGTGATGATCGGCTATAAAGACAACGCGCAAGCCACTGCCGGGCGCATCTGTCCGCGCAGAAAACGTCATCGGTGTTGCTGCGCGTGCCGGACTTGCCCTTAACAGGCTCAGGCAAGGTGCAAAAATTCGCCATTCGTGACACCTTCCTCGCAGGCAACTACGGAGAGGTCCTGCAATGAGCGTACGTATCGAAAAAGACGGCCCGGTCTGGACCGTAATTCATTCCCGCCCGGAAGCCCGTAATGCCATGGGTCCGGAAAGCGCCAAGGCACTCTTTGACGCGTTCCGGTCGTTTGACGCGGACGACACCGCCAGCGTCGCCGTGTTCTGGGGCGAAGGCGGTGCCTTCTGTGCCGGGTGGGATTTGAAGCATGCAGCGTCGCTTGCCGGGGCCGAGGCGCTTGACCCGTTCGACTTTCCCGATGAAGGCGAACCACCGATTGCGGCCATGGGACCCAGCCGCTTGGAGCTCAGCAAACCGGTGATCGCAGCCGTGGCGGGGCCTGCCGTGGCGGGCGGCATGGAACTGGCGATGTGGTGCGATATCCGGGTGATGGAGGAAACGGCCTTCATGGGGGTCTATTGCCGCCGTTGGGGCATTCCGCTGATTGACGGCGGCACGGTGCGCCTGCCGCGTCTGGTGGGTGAAGGTCGCGCCATGGATTTGATCCTGACCGGCCGGCGTGTGGATGCAGACGAGGCTCTGCGGATTGGACTGTGCGAATATGTCGTGCCCGAAGGCGATGCGCGCGCGCAGGCAGAGGCACTGGCCCATGACATCGCCCGCTTTCCCCAAAGCTGTATGCGCGCCGATCGCAGGTCCGTGCGGTCCCAGCACGGCTTACCGATGTGCGATGCGTTGCGGCAGGAGTGGCGTGGCAGCAAGGCCGAGGTCACCAAAGGCGTCGAAGGCGCAGCCCGTTTCGCCAGTGGCAGGGGTCGAGGGGGCGATTTCAGTACAATCTGATCAGGAGTGAGCGAATTGAAGGGTATTGTGTTCGGTGCCACGGGTAAGACCGGCGATCATTGCTGGCGCAAGGCGGTGGTGGCAAGCCAAGACATTACGGTTTTGGTCGCTCGGTCAAGGGCCGGCATGCGCACGAAAGTGTCAGCAAGATACAAGGAGATGTGCTGGATGCACGCGCCGTTTCTCAAGCGATGGCCGGACAGGACGCTGTCTTGATCTGTCTTGGCCCGGTCGGGTTGAAAGACCGCGTCACCCTATCCACGGGCGCTGCAAGTATTCGCGACGCGATGCTGGAGCATGGGGTCAAGCGGGTGGTCTTTGTCTCGCCGGCAGGGAGGGGACAGCTGGGCACGGATACCTTGATATTCGAAGATCCTTTTCAGCACGATGTTGAAGACCATTCTGGGGGATCACGCGCCCGGCGACATGATCCTATACGGGCCGGTCGGTGTTTGCGCGTTGATCACCCCATGGAACCGGCCGATGAACCAGGTGATGCTGAAGGTCGCCCGGACGCTGGCAGCAGGGTGCACGGTGGTGCTCAAACCCTCTGAACTTTCGCCACTCAGTGCCAATCTGCAGGCCGGGAGCATCGATGCAGCGAACTTCCCGCCCGGCGTGTTCAATCTTGTGAACGGTGATGGTGCCGGTGTTGGCGCGCATCTCAAGGCCGTCAGCGATTGGGTGTAGGTATGGCAAAGGTTCTGTACGAGAAAGATGGCTGGATCGGGCGGATCACCCTGAACCGACCCGAAGTGATGAATGCCATCGACGATGATCTGCCGCGCGAATTGGCGGCGGCGGTCGCAGAGACGGATGCCGACAGGGGCGTGCATGTGATGGTCCTGTCCGGCGCAGGAAGGGCCTTTTGCGCGGGCTACGATCTGGCCCACTACGCAACAGGCAAGTGCCCCAACAAGGCGGTGCAGGACATGCCCTGGGACCCGGTGCAGGATTTCCGGTTCATGTGGGCCAACACGCAGGCCTTCATGTCGCTGTTGCGGGCGATGAAACCGGTGATCTGCAAGGTGCATGGGCACGCCGTCGCGGGTGGGTCGGACATCGCGCTCTGTGCCGACCTGACCGTCATGGGCGACACAGCGCGGATCGGCTATATGCCCACCCGCGTCTGGGGGTGTCCGACCACGGCGATGTGGGTGCACCGGCTTGGACCGGAGAAGGCCAAGCGCATGATGTTCACGGGTGACAAGATAACCGGTGTTGAAGCCGCCGAGATGGGGCTGGTGCTGAAATCCGTGCCAGATGACCGGCTGGACGACGAGGTCGAGGCGCTGGCCACCCGGATGGCATCCGTGCCGATCAACCAACTGGCCATGCAACAAATGGTGATCAATTCTGCCGTTGAGGAGAAAATCAACCAGACGCAGCGCCTTGCCACCGTGTTTGACGGCATCACCCGCCATTCACCCGAAGGCATGAACTTCAAAGCCCGCGTGGAGCAAGTCGGCTGGAAACAGGCGGTGCAGGAACGCGACACCGGAACATTCGACTGGACCAGCAACAGACCCTTCGACTGAGAATTTGAGTGCGGCAACCGAAACCAGTCGTTCGACCCGAGGGAACAAACGGCGGAACAGTCCCGCGACCTGCAGATTTGAAACTCAATCCATGCTGCGGCCTGCATGAAAGGCCGTTTTCCACGCTGTTGAGCCGTGCCAAAGATTGTGCAGCCGCGACGACAAATGTGCTGCCGGCGCAAACAGCGAGGATTTGGTGCTTTTGTAGTTGGCTCACAGTCAGATTTCGCCGGATTTCGTTCGGGCGGCGGCTTTTCGGCGGCCGCAAGGGCATTGAGAGTTCCAATGTTTGAGAACGCGGCGCTCGATGCCCTTTCGCCCGTAACGCCGAACCGTTGACCAAGGGGCCACGGCGGGTTTTCCCACCAGAACGCCGAGGCATGTCGCTTTTTTCCCTTTGTCGCCGCTTGGGACCTGCGCGGGGTGCGCGGGCGCTGGTATCAGCAGTCCAACACATTCATCTCGGGGGTCATCATGGCAGAGGTTCAGGCACGCGGTCGTCGGGGACGTGGTGGAGGCGGCGCGGCGCGGCGCGCAGAGCGCAGCGCGGTGTCCTTCGAGACCGCCCGCTATATCGAGCGCAACATTCCCAATTTCGAAGTGCTGAACGAAGAGGCGCTTGAGATCATCGAGGCCAATGCCGAGCAGGTGCTGGAAGAAGTCGGCGTCAACTTCCTCGACAATCCCAAGGCGCTGGAGCGCTGGCGTGACGCGGGCGCTGATGTGACAGGCGAGCGGGTGCGCATTCCCAAGGGTTTGGCGCGCAAGCTCTGTGCCACGGCCCCGTCCAGCTATACCCAACATGCCCGCAACCCCGCGCGCAACGTGGTGGTGGGTGGCAAGAACCTTGTGCTGGCCCCGGTCTATGGCCCGCCCTTCGTGCGCGACGCCGAAGGTGGTCGCCGCTATGCCACCATGCAGGATTTCCGCAACTTCGTGAAGCTGGGCTATATGTCCAAGTGGTTGCACCACTCGGGTGGCACCGTATGTGAACCCACCGATGTGGCGGTGAACAAGCGTCACCTCGACATGCTGCATGCCCACATGACGCTGAGCGACAAACCTTTCATGGGGTCGGTGACGGAACCCAGCCGCGCGCAGGATTCGGTGGACATGTGCGGCATTCTCTTTGGCGAGGATTTTGTCCAGCAGAACACGGTGATGACATCGCTCATCAACATCAACTCGCCGATGACCTTCGATGATGTGATGATGGGGGCGCTGGAAGTCTATGCGCAGAACAATCAAGCCTGCATCGTTTCGCCCTTCATCGTGGGCGGGGCCATGGCGCCGGTGTCGGTGGCAGGGACCTTGACGCAGGTTCTGGCCGAAGTTCTGGCGGGCATCGCTTACAGCCAACTCATTCGCCCCGGTGCGCCGGTGATCATGGGGGCCTTTGTCACCTCGATCGACATGAACAGCGGCGCGCCCACCTTTGGCACGCCCGAAGCTGCGCACATCACCTATGGTGCCGGGCAACTGGCGCGACGTCTGGGCCTGCCATTCCGCTCGGCCGGGTCGTTCTGCGGGTCCAAGCTGCCGGATGCGCAGGCGGCTTATGAAACCGCCAACAGCCTGAACATGGGGCTGCTGTCGGGTGTGAACTTCATGCTGCATGCGTGCGGATGGTTGGAGGGGGGCCTTGTGTCATCCTACGAGAAATTCGTGATGGACGCCGATCAGCTGGGCACCTTGCACCATCTGGCTGCGGGCGTGCAGGTGGACGAGAACGCACAGGCCATGGACGCGATCCGCGAAGTGGGGCCGGGGGGGCATTACCTTGGGTGCGCGCACACGCAGGAGAACTTCAAATCGGCGTTCTGGAAATCCGATGTACTGGATTACAAACCCTTCGAGACCTGGGAAGACGAAGGTGCGCGCGATACGCAGGCGCTCGCTGCCGTGCGGGTCAAAAAGCTGTTGGCCGATTATCAACAGCCCGCCATGGACCCGGCCACCGCAGAGGCCCTGACCGACTATGTCGCCCGCAAGAAAGCGGCCGAACCCGATTCGTTCATGTAAGTTGTTTTTGCGCGCTGCCCGGTGTCTGGGCCGCGCGCAAGATCCGCGCCTCGCCCACGATGGCAATCAGCACATCAACATGGCGCAGCAGGCTATAGCCTGAATCGTCACTGGCGCGCTGGGCGTTCAGGGTCTCTTCGATCTCCATCAATCGCAACAGGGCCGCGCCGTGGCGGGGCAACTGGCCATATCCCAACAGTCGGGGCAGATGCACGCTGCGCCTGTAGTCCTCGGCCCCGATGCGCGCGGCGCGCATCAGCAGGCGGGGGCGGTGCAGGGCGTTCAGCATGGAGAGGATGTCTTGCATCGTGGTGGTCCTTTCAAGTGGCAGCACACGGCAGAATGTCGGCGCGTTGAGGGGACCATTGCACAACCTGACCGGGTGTTGCGTGGCGTTAAAAAAGTCCGAACGGACCTTTCATAACTGTTTATCTTTTAGAAACAATTCTTCGATTGTCGGAAGATATTAACGAACGAGTAATCAATACATCTATAGGTTGTGTTGATAAATATGTGGATAACCAAGGCAGTCCCACTGCCGTAACTGACAGGATTGCCCGTCGATGACACGTGTTTCGGACCACTGCGCGATACTGCCCGGCCTGCCCGGTTGGGTCCCCGAAGCGGCACAACACTATCTCGCACATACAGAAGCCGGGTGGCCCATTCGCAAGCTTGCGCGCAAGGCGGGGTGCCATGCCTCGACTGTGTTGCGACAGATCAGACGGTTCGAACACAGACGCGATGACCCCTTGATCGACGCGGCACTGCGCAGCCTTGGTCAGCACCACTTTCAGGATGCCCCCTCCAACTCTGCACGGATGACAAAGGAAGATGCGCCCATGAGCTTTTACGTTCCAGAAAAGACAATAACCCCGGACGAGGTCACGCTGGCCCGCGATGCGGTACGCATCCTGCGCCGTTTGTGTGAAACCGGGGCCGTTCTGGCCGTGGCCGCCGATATGGAAAAGGCGGTGGTGGTGCGCGATGGCGTGACAGGTCAAAGCACGCGCACGGCCGTGGTCGACCGTCATGTGGCCGAGGCAATGGCGCTCAAGGATTGGATCAGTGCCAGCCGCAATGGCCGCATCACGCGGTATCAGATCACCGCGACAGGCCGTTCGGCCCTGAACGAGATGCTGGCACAGCAGGAAAACGAGGCTGCGGCGGCCAAGGGCGGCTTTGCCGAGGCGCCTGCCAGCTTCGAAGACAAGCAACGGGTTTGGGGTGAAAAGACAGTCGCCGACAGTGAAACCGGGCAGCCGCGCAAGGTGCGTTACAACCTTGCGGAATCGCCTTTGACCGCGCTGGCGCGGCGGCGGGACAAGGACGGGCAGCCGTTTCTGGATGACGCGCTGGTCAGCGCGGGCGAACGCCTGCGCGAGGATTTCGAACTGGCCAACATGGGGCCGCGCGTGGCGCAGAACTGGGACAGGTTCCTGACGGGCGGCGCGCGGGGCGGGTTCGTCGCGGATGCGGGCGTGGGCACGGGCCCCGAAGGCGCGCGGGCGCGTGTGGCAGGTGCCTTGGCCGATCTGGGGCCGGGGCTGTCGGACGTGGTGCTGCGCTGTTGTTGTTATCTTGAAGGGCTCGAGACGGCCGAAAAGCGGCTGGGCTGGTCCGCGCGGTCGGGCAAGATCGTGCTGCGCATCGCGTTGATGCGGCTCAAACGGCACTACGACGAGACGACGGGACCGGGTGGTGGGTTGATCGGATAAGCAGGTCACACATTGGTCTTGATGAGAATGGCGCCGTGATCCTCCCCACGGCGCCATTTTTCGTATGTGTGGAGCCGCGCGAGGGCAGGCCCAAGCTACCCGCCCACAATCGCACCCACGGCGAAGGCCACAAGCGCGCAGGCGGTGCCCACGGCCATGGTCTCCCAAACACAGCGCCACAGGCGTTCCAACGTGACCCGCCAGCGCAGCAAACCCAGCGTCAGCAGCGCAAGACCCGTCGCCGTGACCGACAGCCAGAAGGTCGTGTCATCGGCCGGGCGCATGAAGTAGGGCAGCAACGGCACGGACCCGAACACCACGAAGGACCCGAAGGTGAAAAGCCCGTTGATCGCCGGGTTTTCGCTGTCGGGATCCTGCATGCCGAACTCATACGTCAGCATCAGGTCGGCCATGATCTGCGGATGCTCGACCAGATGCGAGGTCACCGTGTCCGCCTGGCCCGGGGGCAGGCCGCGTTGGCGCAGGATCTCAAAGAGCTCCATACGCTCCTGTTCGGGGTTTTCCGCGATTTCGCGCAACTCGGACGCGCGGCGACTGCGATAGAGATCATGCTGCGACCGCGCCGACAGAAATTCGCCCAATCCCATCGACACGGCATCGGCAAAGAGGTTCGCCAACCCAAAGACCAGAACCGCGATGCCGCCGATCTGCGCCACCCCGTCGGCGGAGGCCCCGGCAAAGCCTGCCACGATGGCAAAGGTCGTCACGATCCCGTCGTTGCCGCCATAGATGATCTGGCGCAGGAAATCCTGCAAATTGCCTTGTTGATGTGCCTCGCGGCGGTGTGCGGTCCAGTCCATGGCGCCCTCCGGTCTGGCACGGGGATGCCGGGGCAGGGCCGTGTGGTCAACCCCCTGCACGCCGCAGCGCAACGGCATAGCGGCCATGCGTCGCGCCGGGTTCAAAAGCGCCCGGGGGATGTGTATAGATGGTTTAACGCTGAACCATTTGCCAAAGGCACCTGCCCATGCGCGATCTGAAAATCCCCGAACAGCGGCACCCGGAAAAGGCCCGCAGGCCTGACAATCCGCAGCCCAAGAAACCGTCGTGGATCCGGGTCAAGGCGCCGGGCGGTGCAGGCTATGCCGAAACCCACAAGATCATGCGCGACAACAAGTTGACGACAGTCTGCGAGGAGGCCGGGTGCCCCAATGTCGGTGAATGCTGGAGCCAGGGCCACGCCACCATGATGATCATGGGCGAGGTCTGTACCCGTGCGTGCACCTTCTGCAACATCGCCACGGGCAAGCCGCCCGAGGATCTGGATGCGTTCGAGCCGGGGCGCGTGGCCCATGCGGTGGAAAAGCTGGGGCTCAATCACGTGGTCATCACCTCGGTGGACCGCGACGACATCAAGGACGGCGGCGCCGATCACTTTGCCCAGACCATCCGCGCGGTGCGCCACCGCAGCCCCGGCACCACCATCGAAATCCTGACCCCCGATTTCATCAAATGCGACCCATCGGTGCTGGAAGTGGTGGTCGAGGCGCGGCCCGATGTCTTCAACCACAACCTTGAAACCGTTCCGGGCCTTTACCCCGAGGTGCGGCCCGGCGCGCGCTATTTCCATTCGCTGCGCCTGTTGCAACGGGTCAAGGAGCTGGACCCGATGATGTTCACCAAATCGGGCATCATGGTGGGTCTTGGCGAAGACCGGCAATCCGTGATGCAGGTCATGGACGACATGCGCGCCGCGGACATCGATTTCCTGACCATCGGGCAGTACCTGCAGCCTACACCGAAACACCATGCGGTTGACCGCTTTGTGCACCCCGATGAATTTGCAGCCTATGAAAAGGCCGCTTACGGCAAGGGCTTCCTGATGGTGTCGGCCACGCCGCTCACGCGCTCCAGCTATCATGCGGGGGATGATTTTGCCCGTTTGCGCGCGGCCCGCCAGGCCCGCCGGGGCTAGGCGTGACAGCCGAGCGCGCGCGCCTTTGGGGCGCGCTTTCAGGCACTGCGGCGGCCATCATGTGGGCCCTCTATTTCGTGTATGCCCGCAAGGCGGCTGTGCTGGACCTTGCTCCTCAAGACGTGATCCTGCTGCGCTTTGGTGTGGGTGGCATCATTTGCCTGCCTTGGCTTTGGATGTTGGGGCCGCGTGATCTGGGTGGCATCGGCTGGCGGCGCGGGGCGCTGCTGGCCTTGTGCGTCGGGCCGCTGTTCCTGGGGGCTGCGGCCTGGGGGTTTCACTTTGCGCCGCTGGCGCATGGGGCGGTGTTGCAACCGTCAACGGCGGCGGTGGTGGCGACGCTTGTGGCTGTTGCAGCCCTTGGCGAACGGCTGCGCCGGGCGCAGGTGGTGGGGCTGATCCTTGTGTTGGGTGGCATCGGGCTGATCGGGGCCACGGCGGCCACCGGGCTGGTGCCGGGTGCGTGGCGGGGCCATTTGCTGTTTCTGGGGGCAGGTACGCTTTGGGCTGCATTCACCATCGCGTTGCGTGTCTGGGGTGTGGGCGGTGTTGCGGCGACGGTGGCGGTCAACGTGATCTCGGCACTGGTGGTGCTGCCGCTGTTTGCATTGTTTGGTGATCCTGCGCGGCTTCTGGCCTTGCCGGTGCCTGACCTTCTGACGCAGGTGCTGGTGCACGGTGTTCTGGTGGTTGTCGCGGCCATGGCGACCTATGGCTGGGCGGTGTCGCTGCTGGGGATCGGGTCGGCGGCACTGTTTCCTGCGGTCGTGCCTGCGGTCGCGCTGATCATCGGGGGGCCGTTGGCCGGGGAATGGCCCAGCCCGGTGGAATGGGTGGGGGCCATCGTGGCCACTGCGGGTCTGGCCGTGGCGATGGGCGCCGTGCCGGGGCTGCGCCGGTTCGGGCTCTAGCGTCTGGGACGCGCGCGTTCTGCGGTGGCCCAGTCCGGCCACCAGCCCATCCATTCGATCCCGTAGATCACCAGCGCCACCGCGATCAGGCCAAAGACCAGCTTGACCCGCGCCGCCGACGGGGGCCTGCGCGCCCAGCGGGCCATGCGCAGGAACCAGATCGGGTTCATGTAAACCGCACCTTGCCGATATAGGGCAGGTTGCGGTTGCGTTGGGCAAAGTCGATGCCATAGCCGACCACGAATTCGTCGGGAATTTCAAAGCCGGTCCAGTCGGCCTTGACCTCGACCTCGCGGCGGGTGGGTTTGTCCAAAAGGGCAATGGTGCGCAGCTTGGCCGGATTGCGGCTTTCCAGCAGGTGCTGGACGTGGTGCATCGTATAGCCGGTGTCGATGATGTCCTCGACCACCAGCACATCACGCCCCTCGATGGCACCGCGCAGGTCCTTGAGGATGCGCACCTCGCGGCTGCTTTCCATGCCGTCGCCATAGCTCGAGGCCTCAAGGAAATCGACCTCGATGGGCAGGTCCAGTTCGCGCACCAGATCGGCGATGAACACGAAGGACCCGCGCAGGAGCCCGACCACCACAAGCTTGTCCGTGCCTTCGAATTCCGCACGGATTTCTCCGCACAGGTCCTCGATGCGCGCGGCAATCGACTTGGCCGAGATCATCCGGTCTATGACATATGGCCGCTCTGACATGCGCGCCCCCTTGATTTTACGTTACTTTCGTAACACATGGCCCTTGACACCCGCCAGAACAAAGACCCCGATGCCGACACATTCCGAAACCCGTTTTCTGCCCTACACCGCGCAACAGATGTACGATCTGGTCGCCGATGTGGGGTCTTATCCGCAGTTTCTGCCATGGTGTGCGGCTTCGCGGGTGCGGTCGGTCACGCCGCAGGACGATCACGCGGTGATGGAGGCCGACCTGGTGATCAGCTTCAAGGTCTTCCGCGAACGGTTCACAAGCCGTGTGGTGCTTTGGCCGGGTGCGCACAAGATCGACACCGAATACCTTGATGGGCCGTTCCGCTACATGAAGTCGAACTGGGCATTCGAAGACACCGAAGGCGGGTGCAATGTTGCGTTCTTCGTGGATTTCGAATTCAAGAATGCCATTCTGCAAGGGATCATCGGCGTGGTCTTCAACGAGGCGATGCAGCGCATCGTGCGTGCCTTTGAACGGCGCGCGGCAGAGCTTTATTCCTGATCCCGCCTGTGCCACGGTCCGCCCCAAAGGATGGACCTGATATGACAGTGACACGACGTTTGGCCGAGATGTCGGCCCAGATCCATGACACCGCCGACGAGGATTTGCAGGTGATGCGCCTGTCGATCCTTGATTGGGCGGCTTGTGCGATTGCAGGCTATCACGAACCGGTTTCGCAGGCCGTGCGCGAGGTCGAGCTTGGCAATGGCGGTTACGAAGTGGCCAGCCTTGTGGGTCACCAGACCCGTCTGCCGATGCGGGGCGCGGCCATGGTCAATGCCACCTCAGCCCATGCGCTGGATTTCGACGACACGCATTTTGCCCATATCGGCCACCCAAGCGCCGTGATCGTGTCTGCCGCCCTGGCCATGACCGAGAATCAGGGCGATAGCAGCGGAAATCTTTTCCTGCGCAGCGCTTTCACCGGGGCCGAGGCGTCGGTGCGCGTCGGGCTTTGGCTGGGGCGCGGGCATTACGAGGCAGGCTTTCACCAGACCGCGACCGCAGGCACCATCGGCGCCGCGGTGGCGGGGGCCGCGATCTTTGATCTTGGCATGGACGACGCCTGTAGCGCCATAGGCCTTGCCGCCACCCGCGCGGCAGGGCTCAAGGTGCAGTTCGGCACCATGGGCAAGCCCTATCACGCAGGTATGGCCGCAGCGAGTGGTGTCGAGGCCGTGCACGCAGCCATGACCGGCGTCGAGGGCGCGGCAGAGGTTCTGGGCGGGCCATTCGGCTTTGGCGCGACCCATCACGGCGCGGATGTTCAAAGCGCTCTGGAGCAACCCTCGAACCTCTTTCCCGCCGTCAGCCACAAGTATCACGCCTGCTGCCATGGCACCCACGCCAGCATCGAGGCGCTGCGCACGCTGGCGGGTCAGGTTGTTGTGTCCGAGATCGACGCGGTCGAGATCGCGGTGCATCCACGCTGGCTCGACGTTTGTGCGATCCCTGCGCCGCAAACCCGGCTCGAGGCCAAGTTCAGCCTGTCGCTGACCGGGGCGCTCGCCTTGATGGGGCGGGCGATGGACACCGACATGGCCTTTGAGCCTGATGTGATCCTTGCGCCCGACGTCGTGGCGCTGCGCGACCGGGTCAGGGTTGTGGGCGATGCGGGGCTGTCGGACACGCAGGCGCAGGTGGCCGTGATCACGGCGGGTCATACCGCGCGTGCTGCGCACGATCTGGCTGAGGTGGCGCCATTGGCCGACCGCACCGCGCGGGTGCGTGCCAAGGCGGCGGCGCTGATCGGGGCCGAGCGGGCCGATGCGCTCTGGGCGGCCAATAACGGGCCCAGTGGCTTTGACCTTGCGGCCTTTACCGCCGCCCTGCGCGGCGACGCGCCTGCCTGAAACGCAAACGGGCCCCGAAGGGCCCGCCGCAATCAAAGGATGTCCCGACGCTTAGCTGGTGATGTCGTAAGCGCGTTCGCCGTGCACGGCCAGATCAAGCCCGCCCACTTCGGTTTCCTCGTCCACGCGCAGCGGTGTGATCGCCCGCACCACAAAGATCAGAACCACGGTCACCACCACCGTGTAGATACCCACGATCGCCAGCGACCCAAGCTGCGCCGCCCAGGCACCTGCGCCGAAGACAGCGATCATGATAGTGCCAAAGATGCCGCCCACGCCGTGCACCGCAAAGACGTCCAGCGTGTCGTCGATCTTGATGCTGTTGCGGATAAGGTTCACCGCCTCCTGACACAGGATGCCCGCGATGGCCCCGATGATCAGCGCCTCGACCGGGCCGACGAAACCGCTTGCGGGTGTGATCGATGCAAGGCCCGCGATGGTGCCTGTGACCATACCCACGAGGCTCGCCTTGCCGAACTTGATCTTTTCCCACAGCGCCCATGTCAGCGACGCAGTGGCCGCCGAGATATGCGTGACGGTCAGTGCCATTGCGGCCCCGCCGTCTGCGGCCAGTTGCGAGCCACCGTTGAAGCCGAACCAGCCGACCCAGAGCATCGCAGCACCGATCATCACCATGCCGGGGTTGTGCGGCGGTGTCGTCTGGTTCTTGCGTGCGCCAAGGAACACGGCCAGCACCAGTGCCGCGATGCCCGCGGTTTCGTGCACCACGATGCCGCCCGCGAAATCGCGCACGCCCGTGTCGCCAAAGATGCCGCCGTCGGCCAGCATCCCGCCGCCCCAGACCCAATGCACCACCGGCGCATAGCACAGAAGCATCCACAGGCCCGAGAACAGCAGCACAAAGCCAAAGCCGATGCGCTCCACATAGGCCCCCACGATCAGGGCGGGCGCGATGATGGCGAATGTCATCTGGAAGGCAAAGAACAGAACCTCGGGCAGGGTGCCGGACAGCGTGTCGGCCGTGATGCCCCCGAGGAACATCTTGTCGAGGCCCCCCCAGAACCCTGTTTCGCCGCCGCCAAAGGCGATGGAATAGCCAAAGACGAACCACAGGACGCTCATCAGACAGGCAATGGCATAGCAGTGCATGAACACGCTCAGCACGTTGCGGGCGCGCACAAGGCCGCCATAGAATAGGGCAAGCCCCGGCAATGTCATGAACAACACAAGTGCTGTCGCCACGATGATCCAGGCTGTATCGGCTCCGTTCATAGTCCCCTCCGGAAGTTTGGTTTTCGGGGTGCAATGAACGTCGGATGCCCAAGGCTAAAGCATCAATGGGTGGCGACCCGCCAAAAAATCGGGCAATGCGCAAAGTGATTAAAAAGTGGGCAAAAAATGGATGGGTGTGATGCAAAAACAGGCAAGGCCGCGATTTGCCGATCAGCGCTCCAAAACGTCCAGCAAAAGCCGCAAGGCGTGGTCCCGTGCGGCTTGGCGTACCGCGTTGCGGCCCACGGCACCGAACTCGACCGTTTCGGTGTGGGTGGGGCCGTCGCCCTTGATGCCAAAGCAGACACGCCCCTCGGGTTTGAACTCGGACCCGCCGGGGCCTGCGATCCCGGTGATGGACACGGCCAGACCTGCGTGGCTGTGGGTCAGCGCACCGTTGGCCATTTCGCCCGCCACCTCTTCGGACACGGCGCCATGGGCATCGAGGGTGGCGGCGGCCACGCCCAGCATCTCGCGCTTGGCGGCGTTGGTGTAGGTCACGAATCCACGGTCGACCACGTCCGAGCTGCCGGGAATGTCCGTGAGGGCCGCGGCCACCATGCCGCCCGTGCAGCTTTCGGCGGTGGCGATCGTGATGCCGCGCGCGCGGGCCGCATCGAGGACTTTGGCGGCCAGCGTCATTGCATGATCACCCCATGCGCAACTGCGGCCAGAACCAGCACGCCAAAGGCGGCAAAGACGCCCGCGATCACGTCATCCAGCATCACGCCCAAGGCATCACCGCGCCGGTCGGCCCAGCCCACGAGCCACGGCTTCCAGATGTCGAAAAGGCGAAAGAGCAGAAAAGCCGCGATCCATCCCGGCCACATCGCCAGCACCGGGATCCCGTTCGCCCACGCGGCGAAGGACAGCGGCAACAGGGCAATCCACTGGCCCACCAATTCGTCTATGACGATATGGCCGGGGTCGTGATCCTTGGCCCCTTGGGTCATCACCCGCGTCGCCCACCAGCCTTTGACAAAGGCCGCGACGACCCCCAACAGCAACAGCGGAAAGCCCCCAAGAACATGCAAAAGCCACGCCCAGGGCAGCGCCACCAGCGATCCCCACGTGCCCGGAGCCGGGCGGATGTAGCCCACGCCCAGAACCGTGCCGATCAGTTGCGCCAACCGCGTCACGCCGCCACCAGCGCGCAGGTGGCGATGCAGGCGATGCCTTCGCCGCGTCCGGTAAAACCCAGCCGTTCGGAGGTTGTGGCCTTGACCGAGACGCGGGCAGCGTCCAGCCCCATGATGTCGGCCATCACATTGCGCATTTGCACGCTGTGGGGGCTGATCTTTGGAAATTCGCAGATGATGGTGCAATCGACATTGGCGATGGTGAACCCATGCGTCGCGGCCAGCCCGACGGCGTGCCGCAGGAAGATGTCGCTGGCGGCCCCTTTCCATTGCGGGTCCGAGGGCGGGAAATGCTGGCCGATGTCACCCATTGCCAGCGCGCCATAGATTGCATCGGTCACCGTGTGCATCGCCACATCTGCATCGGAATGGCCCACAAGCCCCTGATCATGCGGGATATTCACGCCGCACAGGGTAACATGTTCGCCGGGGCCGAAGGCGTGTACGTCGAACCCGTTACCCAGTCTGATGTCCATCGCGGCCTCTCAATATGCGTTCGGCCCGCGCAAAATCATCGGGCAGGGTGATTTTCAGGTTGTCCTCGTCGCCCGGCACGATCGCCACGTCAAGCCCTGCGGCGCGGGCCACCTCCACGTCGTCGGCGGCACCGCCCGGATGGGCTATATGCGCCTCGGCGATGGCGCGCAGATCGAAGCCCTGCGGCGTCTGGGCGCGGTAAAGGCCCGCCCGGTCCTGTGTGCCGGTGACATAACCGTCGGCCCCGGTCCAAAGCGCGTCGGTCACGGGCAGGGCGGGGGCTGCGCCGGGATCAGTGTCGAGTGCTGCAATAATGGCGGTGATCAGCGCGGCAGAGATGCAGGGGCGCGCCACATCGTGGATCAGAACGCGGGTGGCGTCGGTGTCCGACAGGTCGGCCAGCCCCGCACGTACCGAAGCGGCGCGGTCCGCGCCGCCGGAGGTCAGCCGCACGGTGTCTTCCGCGAACCGCTGGCCCTTGGCCATGTCGTCGGCATGCAGCACCAGCACGATACGGCCGATGGCAGGATGTGTCTGAAAGGCGCGCATGGTATGGTCAATGACCTGTGCGCCTGCCAGCGGCTCCCATTGCTTGGGGCCGGGGGCACCGGCGCGCAGGCCGCGCCCCGCGGCAACGATCACGGCGGCAACAGTCATGGCATGAAACACAGGCAAAACATGCCAACTGTGTATGCGCTTCGACCCTGTGTGGCAAACCCGGATCGAGCGCCTAATTTTTAGGCATATCACGCTGAGGTGCATGCGCATGAGGTCGATAACCATTGAGAAAGAAGGGCAAAGCCGCTACGCCCAAGGCACTGCACAAGGATTAGGCAATTGAACTCACCTTTGACCCCGCTGCGCATGGATGTGCCTGTGATGCTGGCCCCGATGGCCGGAATCACGGACTTGCCGTTCCGCAATCTGGTCGCGCGCTTCGGTGCGGGGATGGTGGTGTCGGAAATGGTGGCCAGCCACGACATGCTGAACGCGCGCCCCGGCACCCGCGAAAAGGCGGAGCTGGGGTTGGGCCGCGAAGGCACCGCCGTGCAACTGGCAGGGCGCGAGGCCGCGCCGATGGCCGAAGCGGCCAAGATGGTCGCCGGGCAGGGCGCGGCGGTGATCGACATCAACATGGGCTGCCCGGCCAAGAAGGTCACGCAGGGCTATTCCGGTTCCGCGCTGATGAAGACGCCCGATCATGCACTGACCCTGATCGAGGCGGTGGTGAACGCAGTGGATGTTCCGGTGACGCTGAAAACCCGGCTGGGCTGGGATGACGCGATGTTGAACGCGCCCCAGATCGCGGTACGGGCCGAGGCGGCGGGTATTCGCCAGATCGTCATTCACGGGCGCACGCGGTGCCAGTTCTACAAGGGGCGCGCCGATTGGAAAGCCATCGCGGCGGTCAAGGATGCGGTGGATATTCCAGTGATCGCCAACGGCGATATCGTCGATGTGGCATCCGCCCGCACGGCGCTCGCGCAATCAGGTGCGGATGGCGTGATGATCGGGCGCGGGGCGCAGGGGCGGCCGTGGCTGTTGGCGCAGGTGGCCCATGCGATCTACGGCAGGAACGCCCCGCAACTCCCTGACCAAAAAGAGTTTCTGGACATGGTTTGCGGGCATTACGAGGACATGATCGCCTTCTACGGCGAGACCCTTGGCCTGCGCGTGGCGCGCAAGCATCTGGGCTGGTTCATGGACACCGCAGGCACGGATGCCGCACAGCGCCGCGCGGTTCTGACCGCACCAGACCCTGCGGCGGTGCTGCGGTTCTTGCCGGATGCGCTGGCGCGTTATGACATGGCGCGCGCCGCATGATCCCTGACGCCGATATCTGGGCCTCCTTGCCCGTGCCTGCGGTGGTGATCGGACCGGATGACCGTCTGGTCGAGGTCAATTCCGCCGGAGAAGGGTTTCTGAACGCGTCGGCCAAATCCGTGCTGGGCCAGCCGGTGTGGGATCTGATCAACGTCGATGCGCCGCTGGAACACGCCTTGGGCCGGGCCCGCGCGAACGGCACCCCCCTTTTCGTGAATGACGTCGATGTGGGCGGCGGACAACGCGCACCGCTGCAATGCGCGCTGCAGATCGCGCCGCTGCAAGGGGCGGCGGATCACATGATCATGATCATCTCGCCGCGCGAACTGGCCGGGCGCATGACCCAGAATGAATCGGTCAAATCCGCGGCCAAATCCGCCATTGGCATGGCCGAGATGCTGGCGCACGAGATCAAGAACCCGCTGGCGGGCATCATCGGTGCCGCCCAGCTGATCAGCATGAACCTCGCGCCGGAAGACCTTGAACTGACAGACCTTATCGTCGAGGAAAGCCGCCGCATCGTAAAGCTGTTGGAGCAGGTCGAACAGTTCGGAAACCTGTCGCCGCCTGACCTCAAGCCGGTGAACATTCACGACGTTCTGGACCGTGCGCGGCGCTCGGCCTTGCTGGGGTTTGGTGCGCAGATGACGGTCGAGGAAGACTATGACCCATCCTTGCCCCTGGCACTTGGTGATCCTGACCAGTTGTTGCAGGTGATCCTGAACCTGCTCAAGAACGCTTCCGAGGCGGCGGGCAATGCAGGCGGCACGATTCGCCTGCACAGCTATTTCGAACATTCCTTCAGCCTGCGTCGCGCCGATGGCACAGGCCGGTCGCTGCCCCTTCAGATCGAGGTGATCGACGATGGCCCCGGACTGCCCGAGGGGATCAAGGGCGATATCTTTGATCCGTTCGTGTCGGGCAAGGAAAACGGCACGGGGCTGGGCCTCGCGCTGGTGAGCAAGATCATTTCCGATCACGGCGGATGGATTTCCGTGACGTCGGTGCCCGGACGCACCGTTTTTCGCATGTCGCTGCCCCGTGCGCCCAAGGCAGCGCTGGCCCAGCTGGATAAAAAGGAGCACTAGCCCATGGATGGAACGGTTCTGGTTGCCGATGACGACCGCACGATACGCACGGTTCTGACTCAGGCGCTGACGCGGGCAGGCTGCAAGGTGCACGCCACCTCGTCGCTGACCACGCTCATGCGCTGGGTTGGTGAGGGCAAGGGCGATGTGGTGATCTCGGACGTGGCGATGCCCGATGGCAACGGGTTGGAAATGCTGCCCAAGATCGCCGAGGACCGTCCCGGCCTGCCGGTGATCGTAATCTCGGCGCAGAACACGATCATGACGGCGATTCAGGCGGCCGAGGCCGAGGCCTATGATTACCTGCCCAAGCCTTTTGATTTGCCCGACCTGATGAAACGCACTGCGCGCGCGCTCGACCTCAAACAGACGCGGCCCCGGACCCAGTCCGACGACGACGAGCGCCCCGATGATCTGCCGTTGGTGGGGCGCACACCGGTCATGCAATCGCTCTACCGGGTGGTGGCGCGGGTGATGAACACCGATCTGCCGGTGTTGATCTGGGGCGAAAGCGGAACGGGCAAATCCTTGATCGGAAAGGCCATTCACGACTTTTCCGACCGGCGCACATTGCCCTTTGTCACCGTCACGGCAGCTGACCTGCAAGACCTCGAAGGCCCTGCGCGGGTGCTGGCGCGGGTCAAGGGCGGCACGCTTTTGATCGATGAGATTGGCGACATCCCCGAAGAGCTTCAGGCCCGGATCGTGCGCATGATGGACACGCCCGGTGAATATGTGCCGCGGTTTCTGGCCACCAGCCAGGCCGACCTTGCCCAGGCCATGGATGCAGGCACGGTGCGCAAGGATCTCTATTACCGGCTGAGCGGCGCGACCCTGCACGTGCCCGCGCTGCGCGAGCGGGTCGATGACATCGCCCTTCTGGCCGATCATTTCCTCGCGCGCCTGGAAAAGTCCGGTGCGGCGCGCCGGATCTTGTCCGAAGAGGCCGCCGAGATTTTCCGAACCTACAGCTGGCCCGGCAACGTGCGCCAACTGGAAAACGCGGTGCGCCGGCTGGGGCTGACCAGCCGTGTGGCCGAAATTGCGGGCGTCGAGGTCACTCAGGTGTTGGGCAACCAGCCGGACCTCGCGCCCTTGCAGGCCGTGGGGGACACCGAAAAGCTGGGGGCAGCCGTGGGGCGGCATTTGCAGCGCTATTTTGACCTGCACGGCGACATGTTGCCGCCGCCGGGGCTTTATGGGCGCATCCTGCGCGAGGTCGAATTGCCCCTGATCGAGATCGCACTCGTCGCGACCGCAGGAAATCAGGCCAAATGTGCCGATCTTCTGGGGATCAACCGAAATACTCTGCGTAAGAAGATCACGGAGTTGGGAATACAGGTGACACGCCGCCGCAAGTTGATGTAAAAGAGCCACAGTAATTGTGGCCATCGGGGCGCACCTCCGGTCAGGACCACGAAATATGGCGGTTGGTGTCATTGGCACCGCATTGACAGGTGGTTTGCACGTGGCAACCCGGACACAGGCTTCCAGTCGGCTGACCCGCGGGCTGAACTTGGGGCGTTTGCGCCGCCAGAAACGTGTGCGCAATGCCGCAACGCTGGGCCTGGTCATTCTGGGGCCGGTGCTGGCGCTGGCGACTTTCCTCATTCTGGGACCGCTTGATCAGGGCCAAAGCGCGCTGTCGCTGCGGCTTATCCTGCTCACTGACCTTGTGTATATTCTGGTGGTGGCAGCACTTGTTCTGAGCCAGGTGGCGCGGCTGATCGCGGCGCGGCGGGCGAAATCCGCAGGTTCGCGGCTGCACCTGCGGCTGACCGGGGCCTTTGCCCTTCTGGCGCTGATCCCCACTGTTACGGTTGCGGTGTTCGCGGGGCTGACGGTGAACATCGGGCTTGAGGGTTGGTTTTCCGAACGGGTGAGCCGGGTGGTCGGCACATCTTTGGCCGCCGCCGTTGCCTATGAAAGCGAACAGCGCGAGGACCTTGCCGAAGATGCGCGGGCGCTTGCGGCTTTTGTCGACCGGGTGCGGCGCTCGACCACGGTGGAGGGCGACAGCGAAATCCTGGGCGACGGACAGCGACAGGTGCAACGCGGCCTGCGCGAGGCCTATCTGATCGATGGCACCGGTGCGATCCGCGCGCGGGGCAACCGGTCGTATCTTTTTGATTTCGAACAACCTTCGCCCGAACAGATCGAGGCCGCGCGCACCGAGGGTCTTCAGATCATCGAGGATTGGTCCAATAACGAATTCCGCGCCTTGGTGCCGCTGGCGAGTTCCGTGGACAGGCTTTTGTACGTCAGCCGCGATGTGGACGGCGAAATCCTGTCGCTGCTGGATGAAACGCAGGAAACCGTGCGGCTTTATCAACAGTTGGAAAGCGAACGCGGGCGGGTGCTGTTTGAATTTGGTCTTTTGTACCTTGGCTTTGCGGTGATCCTGATCCTTGCGGCGATCTGGCTGGGGCTGTGGTTTGCCGAACGTCTATCCGGGCCAGTGGGGCGTCTGACGGGGGCGGCCCAACGTGTAGGTGCCGGTGATCTGGACGTGCAGGTGCGCGAGGAAGAGGGCGACGACGAGATCGCCATGCTGGGGCGCTACTTCAACCAGATGACCAAACAGCTAAAGGGTCAGCGCGAGACGCTTCTGGACAACACCCGCCAGATCGAACGGCGCCGCCGCCTGTTCGATTCAGTGCTGAGTTCGGTGACCTCGGGCGTTGTGGGGCTGGACCCCGAGGGGCGTGTGGCTTTTGTGAACCGCTCGGCCGAGCGTCTGCTGGATTGGAAGGAAGACCAGCAATCGGTGGCCCTGTCGGTGGCGGTGCCGGAGTTCGGCGCGCTTTTCGCGCTGCTGCGCGCCAGCCCAACAGAAGTGGCGCAAGGCGAGGTCAAGGTCAGCCGGGGCGGGCGGCTTGAAAACCTGCTGGTGCGCATGGCCACCCGGCGCAACGAAGATGGGCATCTGGAAGGCTACGTGGTGGCCTTTGACGATGTGACCGATCTGGTCAGTGCGCAGCGGATGGCGGCCTGGGGCGACGTGGCGCGGCGCATCGCGCATGAGATCAAGAACCCGCTGACCCCCATCCAACTGAGCGCCGAGCGCATCAAGCGCAAGTTCAGCCCCAAGGTGGGTGCGGACAGCGAAAGCCTTGAGCAGATGACCGATGTGATCGTGCGGCAGACGGGTGACCTGCGCCGCATCGTGGACGAGTTTTCCAAGTTTGCGCGGATGCCGGAGCCGGACCGCAAGGATCACGATCTGGCGCAGATCATGCGCGACGCTGTGACCTTGCAAAAGGCGGGCCAGCCGGATGTGCGGATCGAGGCGACGCTGCCCGAGGGCGAGGTGCCGGCCGAACTGGACGCCACGATGATCAGCCAGGCGCTGACGAACCTGATCAAGAACGCAGGCGAAGCCATTGAAAGCCTGAAGGAAAAAGGCACACCCGACGGCCATGTGCCAACGGTGCGCGTGGATCTGGATGCCAGCGGGCCACAGGCGATCATCCACATCGCCGACAATGGGATCGGCCTGCCCGAAGACCGCGCACGCCTGTTTGAGCCATACGTGACCACGCGCAGCGAAGGCACGGGGCTGGGCCTGCCCATCGTCAAGAAGATCATCGAAGAACACGGCGGCACGTTGTCGCTTGAGGACGCGCCGCTGTTCGCGGGGCAAACACATGCAGGGGCCATGGCGGTGATCACACTGCCACTGGCCGCGCAGGACAAAGAGTGAGGGAGTGCGGTATGGGTGACATTCTGATCGTGGACGACGAGCGCGATATCCGGGAGTTGATTTCGGATATCTTGCAGGACGAAGGGTTTTCGACCCGGCTTGCGGGCAATTCGGATGACGCGATGGGGGCGATCAACGCCGAAGCACCCGCGCTGATGATCCTCGACATCTGGCTCAAGGACAGCCGCATGGACGGTATCGATATCCTCAAGGCGGTCAAGCGCGACAACCCGGATGTGCCGGTTGTCATCATCTCGGGCCATGGCAACATTGAAATCGCCGTGGCCGCGATCAAGCAGGGGGCCTACGACTTTATCGAGAAACCCTTCAACATCGACCAGTTGCTGGTGGTGATCCGCCGCGCCATGGAAACCAGCCGCCTGCGCCGCGAGAACCAGAGCCTGCGCCGTCAGGATGCGGGACCAGCGCAGATGATCGGCGCAAGTGCGGCGTTCCGCGGGCTGATTTCGCAACTGGACAAGGTGACCAAATCCAATGGCCGGGTGATGCTGACGGGTCCTGCGGGCTGCGGCAAGGAAGTGGCCGCGCGCTATATCCACGCCAATTCCAACCGCGCGTCGGCCCCCTTTGTCACGGTGAACTGTGCGGGGGTTGAGCCGGACCGGATGGAAGAGGTGCTCTTTGGCCGCGAAAGTGCGGAGCGCGGGGTGGAACCGGGCCTGTTGGAGCAGGCGCATGGCGGTGTGGTGTACTTTGACGAAGTGGCGGACATGCCGCTGGGCACCCAGTCCAAGATCCTGCGGGTGCTGGTCGATCAGCAATTCACGCGGGTCGGTGGCAACGACAAGGTGCGGGTGGATTTGCGGGTGATTTCATCAACCAACCGCGATCTGCAGGCCGAGATTGCGGCGGAAACCTTTCGTCAGGAACTTTATCACCGGCTGAACGTGGTGCCGATCCCGGTGCCCAGCCTTGAGGACCGGCGCGAGGACATCCCGGTGCTGGCCGAACACTTCATCACCGATTTCAACGCGGCCCAGGGCCTGCCGCTGCGCCAGCTGAGCGACGAGGCCGTGGCCTTGTTGCAAACGATGGTTTGGCCGGGGAACGTGCGGCAATTGAAGAACCTGATCGAGCGGGTGCTGATCCTGGGCGAAGGCAACGGGGCCATCGAGGCGCGCGAACTGCCCGGCAGCGAGGAGACAGGCGGCGACGAGGAGGGGCGTGTGGTGCTGTCGGGAGCACTGGCGACGCTGCCCTTGCGCGAAGCGCGCGAGGCCTTCGAGCGCGAATACCTGCTGACCCAGATCAACCGCTTTGGCGGCAACATCAGCCGCACGGCGAATTTCGTTGGCATGGAGCGCAGCGCGCTGCACCGCAAGCTGAAGTCGCTGGGGGTTGTGACCTCGGCCAAGTCCGGGGCGCGGGTGGCGCATGTGGACGAGGATGAGGCACAGGCGAGCTGATCGGCTCTGCCGCTCAGCTCACGCGATTTTCAGGGGGCTCTGCCCCCGTCCTTCGGACTCCCCCGAAGTATTTTGACCCAAAGAAAGAAGGTTACTTGACCGCCAGTTCGTCAAGGCGCGCCAGCACGTCGAGGCCCTGTTCATTGAGGAAATGCAGGATGTCGATGAAGATCCAGTTTTCCGCCAGCTTGTCGCCGTCGCGGCGGTAGATGTCCACGACGCGCATCGGTGCGCGTTTGTGGGTGGCGGGCAGGCCCATATAGTTGCCGGTGGGCACGATGGAGAGGTTCGGCCAGCCAAAGAACCCGCCATAGGAGCCTTCGGCCATGCGGCAGATGTGGCCATAGAATTCGCGGTCTGCTGTCTGGGTGCGAAAGGGGCGCTGGTGCTGGGCGATATAGCGGTCGATGGTGTACGTCGCGCCGATGCCGGTGGGGCCCCACCAGATCATGTCATCGTGCCAGTCCTGGGCCAGTTCTTCCCGAGGGGTCAGGGGTTTGGCAGCGGCGTTGGCGTGGTCAATGGCGCCGATCATCGAATTGATAAGGGCGAGGGTTTTTGCGCCCTCTTTTGGGTTCTGATCGTCCATCAGCAGGCCATCGTGGGTCATTGGTCCGGGCTGGATCATCTGTGCGCCGGTCTGCGGGGGCAGGGGGTGTACGCCCGCCTGCGCCATAAAGTGCAAAAGATCCACGAAGAGGGCCGTTTCGGTGATTTGGTCCCCTTCCACACGGTTGAACTCGGCGTAGCGCAGCATCGCCATCTTGCCCGTGGGCGGGATGCCCAGAAAGGGCGCGTCGTGCAGGCCCATCAGGTGGCCCATGGATGCGGTCCAGAGACCATCGCCCACACTGTTTTGCCCCGCAAAGAAGATGTCCTCGCGCCTTTGCACTTTGCTGAGCGCACGCAGCAGGGGTTGCCAGAAGGTTTGCGCCACAGCCCCCGGTCCGGTCTGTTCGTGAAAGGGGTGCATGCCGCGCCACAGGGCGCCCGGGGCCATGGTGGCGGCCAGCGCGTCCTTTACGGTGTCGGGCGTGGCGGCGGCAAGCGCGGCATAGTGGCGGCGCACCACGGCCTTGGCGTGGGAGAGGTCTGTCATGGCTTTGCTTTACTGGCGGGTGACGATCTGGAAGCTGCCGTCCTGATTGCGAATGACGCAGGAATTCTCGGACAATCGGGGCAGGACCGCAGTGCGTGCGGGCACGGCAGCTTTGGCCACGCCGGGCGGGCAGGCGGGGATTTTTGCGGGCACAAAACCTTTGTCGGCCATGCACTGCGCTTCGATGCGTTGGCGCAGGCCCGCGTTGACGTCGACGGTATAGACCTCGCCCGGTACGTAGTATCCTGGTCGCGTGGTGCAATTGCCGGCGCCGTCGCAGATGCGGCGGGACGGCACAAAGCGGGGTGGCGTACGGCGGATCTGGTTGGCGACGGGCGCATCGCGCAGTGCGCGCACCTCGCAGGCCAGGGTTTCGCGCTGCATCAGCGACACTTGCGCCCCCTCGCGGTAGTAGATCGAGAGTGGCAGGCAGCCCGCAAGCACCGTGGTCATGGCCATGAAGAGCAGCAGAGGTTTCATACCTCAAAGAGTGGCGCAAATTCGCAGCCTTTACAATTGAATTGACCCTAAAAGGGCCATCTGTCATGCAAGTGTCTCGGACAAAGGCGCCAAGGGGCAAGAGCCGATGAAGGTCATAATCTGCGGTGCAGGACAGGTGGGATGGCAGATCGCGCGCCATCTGTCAGGAGAGCGCAATGACGTGACGGTTGTGGACAGTGACGCGGATCTTGTGCGCCGGGCCACCGACACGCTGGATGTGCAGGGCGTGGCCGGATTTGCCAGTTATCCCAACATTCTGGACCGTGCGGGCGCGCGCGACGCCGACATGGTCATCGCCGCCACCCATTCCGACGAGGTCAACATGGTCACCTGTCAGGTGGCCCATTCGGTATTTGGCATCAATCGCAAGATCGCGCGGTTGCGCAGCCAATCCTACCTCGATGCGATCTACAGCGATCTCTACCGCCGCGATCACATGCCCATCGACGTGGTCATCAGCCCCGAACGCGAGGTGGCCGCCGCCGCCCTGCAACGGCTCAGCGCCACGGCCGCCTTTGACACCGAACAGTTCATGGACGGCCGCGCGCAGCTGATGGGGATCACCATCGAGGAAGAATGCCCTGTGGTGAACACGCCCTTGCGGCAGTTGACCGACCTTTTTTCGACCCTGCGCGCCGTGGTCGTGGGCGTGCGCCGCGATGGCACGTTGTTTTCGCCCGAGGCCAAGGATCAGCTGTTCGTGGGCGACGATTGCTATGTCTTTACCCATGTCGACGACATCCCGCGCACCATGGAGGTCTTTGGCAAGAAACTGGCCAAGCAGGAGCGCGTTGTGCTGGTGGGGGGCGGCAACGTGGGCCTTGCGGTGGCCGAAGAACTGGAAAGCCGCGCGACCCGCGTGCGCGCCAAGATCATCGAGAAAAGCCGAAAGTGCGCCGAACGTGCCGCCGAAGCGCTGGAGCGCACGATCGTTCTGAACGGCGATGGGCTGGACGTTGCCCTGCTGGCCGAGGCAGGCGTGTCGCGGGCCGATGCGATGCTGGCCGTGACCGATGACGACAAGACCAACATGCTCGCCGCCGTGCGCGCCAAGTCCGAAGGCTGCCCCTATGCCATTGCGCTGATCAATGATCCGACGCTGGTGCCGATGATGGGCCCCTTGGGCATCGACGCCTACATCAACCCGCGTGCGACCACCGTGAGTTCGATCCTGCGCCATATCCGTCACGGGCGGGTGCGCGCGGTCTATTCCATCGGCGATGCCGAGGCCGAGGTGATCGAGGCCGAAGTGCTCAGCACATCGCCACTGGCGGGCAAGAAGATCGGCGAGATCGACTTTCCCGAAGGGGTGTTGGTGGGGGCCGTGCGCAAGGGCGGCGAGGTCATCCGCCCCGCGGGTCAGACCCGCATCGACGAAGGCGATGTGATCGCCATCTTCAGCCTGGCCGAGGACGTGCCCGAGGTCGAGCGGCTGATGCAAGTGTCCATCGACTTCTTCTGATATGGCACGCTCACTGGATTTGCAGGATAGGGTGTTGCAGCTGCCGCTGTTCCTGCTGATTTTCGGGTTCGCAGCGGCGTCGATGCTGGTGCCTGCGATCTACGCGGGCGTTGTGCGCGAATTGGTGACGGGGCGCGCGTTTCTTTATAGCGGGCTGCTGGGGGTCATCATTTTCGTGATGATCGCGCTGGCCCATGCGGGCCGGTCGCCGGGGCATGGCACGCTTGGCCCCTTGATGAGCCTTTTTGCCGCTTTCGTGTTCCTGCCCATCTTTCTGGCCATTCCGTTTTACGAGGGACTGCGCACCACATCGTTCCTGAATGCCTATATCGAGATGGTCAGCGCCGTGACCACCACCGGTGCGGCACTATTTGATCCCGAGCGCTTGAACGGCCCCTTGCATCTCTGGCGCGCGCAGGTGGGGTGGATGGGCGGCTTGCTGATGTGGATCGCGGCCTCGGCCATTCTGGCGCCCTTGAACCTGGGTGGGTTCGAGGTGACGGCACGGGCCGAACCGGGGCGTCACGAGGCGCGGCAGACGCGCTTGCGCCAGCCCGAAGGGCGCGCGCGGCTGATGCGGGTGACGGCAGCGCTGGTGCCGATCTACACCGGGCTGACGCTGCTTTTGTGGGTGCTTTTGATCGTGGGTGGCGAAAGATCGCTTGTGGGGCTGTGCCATGCGATGTCGGTGATGGCGACCTCCGGAATTTCGCCGCTTGGCAGCATGGAAGGCGCGGGTGCCGGGGTGACCGGCGAGGCGGTGATGGCCCTTTTCATGCTGTTCGCGCTGTCGCGGCTGACTTTCTCGACAGACACCGTGACCTCGCAAAGTGGCGGTCTGCGGCAAGACCCGGAATTCCGCATTGGCGTGGCCTTGGTGGTGCTGGTGCCATTGATCCTGTTCGGGCGGCATTGGCTGGGCGCCTATGACGTGGATGCCCAAGACAGCCTGCAAGAGGCCGCGCGCGCGCTCTGGGGCGGTATCTTTACCGTTTTGTCCTTTCTCAGCACCACGGGCTTTGCCAGCGCTTCGTGGCAAAGCGCGCAGGACTGGTCGGGTCTGGCCACGCCGGGCCTTATCCTGATGGGTTTGGCGATGATCGGGGGTGGGGTTGCCACCACTGCGGGCGGCGTCAAGCTTTTGCGGGTCTTTGCGCTTTACCAGAACGGCCTGCGCGAGATGGAGCGTCTGGTGCATCCCTCTTCGGTCAGCGGGGCAGGGACGCTGGGGCGGCGGCTGCAAAAGGACGGGGCCTTTATCGCATGGGTGTTCTTCATGCTCTTCGCGCTCAGCCTTGCTGGCGTGACGATCCTGCTGGCGTTTCTGGGCGTGGCGTTCGAGGATGCGCTGACCATGGCGGTGGCGGCGATGTCGACCACCGGGCCCTTGCTGAACTGGGCTGCGGATGCGCCCATCCAGGTGATTGAACTTGGCCCATGGGCCAAGTCGGTTTTTGCCGCTGCAATGGTACTTGGGCGGCTGGAAACACTGGCGATTATTGCCCTTCTGACGCCTGATTTGTGGCGCGGATAATACCCCTGCGGAGGTAGGTCCGTAACGGACTGTTTTTTGGGGTGGAATCTCTCAAAAACCCAGCCCATACTCGCGCACAAGAGGGATGGCTTGATCCGCAAGCTGACAGCATAAGAACAAAGGCGACACCGACATGGCTTCGGACAGACAGAATTTGCAAGACGCATTTTTGAACCACGTGCGCAAAACCAAAGTGCCCGTGACCATTTTCCTGATCAACGGTGTGAAGCTGCAAGGCGTGATCACATGGTTCGACAACTTCTGCGTTCTGCTGCGCCGCGATGGTCAAAGCCAGCTGGTGTACAAGCATGCCATCTCGACCATCATGCCCAGCCAGCCGATCAGCCTCTATGAGGGCGAAGACGCCAATTGAGCAAAGCTCAATTCCAGATCGACAACACCGATGGCCCACGCATAACCCGTGCGTGGGTTTTGCATCCTGACATAAAGTCCGACCGTGACCGCCGTGATGCCGACATGGCATTGGACGAGGCCGTGGCGCTGGCGGTGGCCTTGCCCGATCTGGAGGTCGTGGGGCAAGAGGTTGTGCCGCTGGCGCGGGTGCATCCCGGCATGTTGTTCGGGTCCGGCAAGATCGACGAGATCAAGGCGCGGCTCGCGGCCAGCGAGGTCGAGCTTGTTCTAATCGATGGCCCGGTCAGCCCTGTGCAACAGCGCAACCTTGAAAAGGCATGGGGCGTCAAACTGCTGGACCGCACCGGCCTGATCCTCGAGATTTTCAGCGACCGCGCGGCCACCCGCGAAGGTGTGCTTCAGGTTGAAATGGCCGCGCTCAGCTACCAGCGCACGCGGCTGGTGCGCGCCTGGACCCACCTTGAGCGTCAGCGGGGTGGCCTGGGCTTTGTGGGTGGCCCCGGTGAGACCCAGATCGAGGCAGACCGCCGCGCCATTGATCAGCAGTTGGTGCGCCTGCGAAGGCAGTTGGAAAAGGTGGTCAAAACCCGTGGCCTGCACCGTGCGGCGCGCGCCAAGGTGCCTTATCCGATCGTGGCCCTTGTGGGCTATACCAACGCGGGCAAATCCACGCTCTTCAACCGGCTGACCGGGGCCGAGGTCATGGCCAAGGACATGCTCTTTGCCACGCTTGACCCGACGATGCGACGGCTGGAACTGCCCGAGGGGCCGGAGGTGATCCTGTCCGACACCGTGGGCTTCATCTCTGATCTGCCCACGGAACTGGTCGCGGCCTTCCGCGCCACGCTCGAGGAAGTGCTGGCCGCCGATATCATCTGCCACGTGCGCGACATCTCGCATCCCGAGACCGAGGAACAGGCCGCGGACGTGCGCGACATCCTTGCGTCCCTGGGCGTGGACGATGACCGCAAGCAGTTCGAAATCTGGAACAAGCTGGATCTTCTGCCGCAGGCGGACGCCGATGCCGCCCGCGCGCGCGCTGCACGGGATGACACGGTGATTGCCATGTCCGCGTTGTCAGGCGAAGGCATCGACACGTTTCAAACCGCCATCACCGAAGCCCTGCAGGGCACCGCGACAACGGAAACCCTACACCTTGGCTTTGCCCAGGGCCGTCAGCGCGCGTGGCTTTTCGACGAAGGTGTGGTCGAGGACGAGGCCCAGACCGAAGACGGGTTCGACGTCACCGTGCGCTGGACCGCGCGACAGCGGGCGACGTACCAAGCGCTCTAAGGTACGCCTATTCCGTGAAAGGCCTTACACCCTGCGCCACGTCCCCGGTGCCAGACCGTCCAGGGCCCAGTCCCCAACCGACCAGCGGATCAGACGCAACGTGGGCAGGCCCACATGGGCGGTCATGCGGCGCACCTGCCGGTTGCGGCCTTCGGTCAGGGTGATTTCGAGCCAGGCATCTGGCACCGTCTTGCGAAAGCGCACGGGCGGATCGCGCGGCCAGAGCCAATCGGGTTGGGCCACGACCCGCGCTTGTGCCGGGCGGGTGGGGCCATCCTTCAGGGTCACGCCGTCGCGCAGGGCCTGTAAGTGATCCGCTTGCGGATCACCTTCGACCTGCACGAGGTAGGTTTTGGGCTTTTTGTACTTCGGATGCGCGATACGGGCCTGTAGCGCGCCATCGTCGGTCAGGATCATCAGCCCCTCACTGTCGCGGTCCAGACGCCCGGCGGGGTAAACGCCGGGCAGGTCGATGAAGGCCGACAGCGTGGGGCGCGCGGTGTCGGTGCCCCGGTCGGTGAACTGGGGCAACACGCCAAAGGGTTTGTTGAAGGCGATGGTGGTCATGATCCGCAACAGGGGGCGGCGCAAGGCACCGCCTTACCTGTAAGGTGGTCCTGTGGGCCACCAGCCCCCGCGTCCCTCACGGCGCGTCGGGGCGCAGCACCGTCACCCCCACGGCCGCGGCCCGTGCGAGGCCCACATCAAGCGACATCGGCACATATTCACCGCGTCGCCAAAGCTGCGCCAGATCGTCGTAGTGGCGCGACAGGAAATGCCCCGATTGCCCCGTCGAGGCCACGAAAACCGAACTGTCGGGGTCGGCGAAATCATAGACCCCCCGGTAGCCCGCGCCATGCACGCTTTCAAACGCATCTCCACCCGGACCCCCACGTGTCAGGCCGCGTTGCAGGGTGTTGTCGCCGCCGGATGTGCTTTGGCGGATGTTCACGAAATAGCGCAGCACCGGCACGTCCCCCAGCACCTGGTGGTCATGTGTGGCCTGATGCGCATCGCCCCAGCGCAGGCTTTCGAGCTGCGTGCCCCAGGTCTCTGCAATCCAGACCAGCGCATCGTCCAGCGCCAGCCGCGCCATGTCGGGACAGCTTTCCACCGGCGCGCTTTGCAGCACATCGCACCAGATGCTGGCGCCGTCCACGTCGCGGAACACCCGCTCGATGAACAATGGCTCCACATGCGTCAATTCATCGGCCAGTGGCCCCAACTCGTCGCGCACCAACCGCTCCTGCAAGGCGCGCAGCCACGCGGCATAGATCAGCGGTTCGGGCAGATGCTCGTTCATTTCACCCGACCAATTGGCCAGCAGGGTCAACGCCCGTTGGCGCTGGCGTTCGGGCGTTCCTTCGGGGGCTGCCTCGCCGGTGAACCACAACTCCGCCCCGATCAGCGGCAAAAGCGCCCGTGCGGTGGGCGATACGGTATCAAGCTGCGCCTCGACAAAGCTGTCGCGCGTGTGCACCTGCCGCGCCTGCATCAGCCGCTGCCACCGCTGCACCCGCTGGGTGTCGCCCCATTCGAAACTGACGTGGTTGGGAAAGGGGCGGTCCACGGTCTTGTTGTTGGTGTTGCCAAGGACCCCGCCCAGCGGTGACACGAAGCCGGGGTTCGAGGCGTAGGGCATCCGCCCCTGCCAGCGATTCTCGGGCCGCGCACCGAGGCTGGGCATGCGCCCCTGGCTCTGGTGATCGACGTCGCGGCGGGGGATCACTCCGATGGTCTTGAGCGCGATGGTCTGCCGGTCCGCCAGGGTGATGTTCTGGGCCGGGGCCACATAGGCCTCGGATGCAGCAATGGCTTCGGCCACGTTGCGGGCGTACATCATGCCGATGGCCGCACTCAGAGATGTGTCACTGGGGCTGAGCACTGTCCACGACAGGGCCGCCACATGCCCCGGCGGTGTGATGCTGCGCAGGTCCTTGAAGCTGCCGGGCAGCACCGGACCATTGTCGGTCCAACGTAGCGTGAGGGTGATGGGATCGGCATCCTTGATCGTCAGGATGGAGGCACGGCTTTCGAAATTCTTCCAGCCTGCAGGCGTGCGATATTGTTCGGCATTGTCCGGGTTCAACTCTTCCATGAAGATATCCTGATCATCCACGTAAGCGGTGGTCAGACCCCAGCCAAGCGCGTCCGAGCGCCCGGTCAGGATGGATGGCATGCCGGGGATCGTGGCCCCGATCACCCCGCCGTTGGAAAGGTCCATGCGCGCAAGATACCAGATGCCGGGTGCGGTAAAGCCAAGGTGCGGGTCGTTGGCCAACAACGTACCGCCCGAGGCCGAACGGGCAGGGGCGGCGGCCCATGCATTGGACGCCCCGGCAAAACCGCGGGGCCGGAAGGGCGACAGCGGATGCACTGCGCGCGGCTTTGTGTGCGCCAGACGGGGCAAATCGCCCGCGCCCGGCATCAAGGCGGCGTATTCCGGCAAGGCGGCCAGGCCTGCGCCCGGTGCGTCCGGCAGGATGTCCAGCAAACGATCCGCGTCGGGCAGGGCCAGCGACAGGCGCGCACGCAGGATTTCCGCGTCTGCATGACCCGAAAGCTGCAGTGCCATCAGCTTGGCAATGGCGATGGAATCCGCGGGCTGCCACGGCGCAAGCGGTGTGTTGAACACGAATAGTTCTGGCGCACCCCGGCCCAAAGCGTCGGCGTTGATCTGGGTGATGCGGGCATTCACCCCTTCGGCGTAGGCCTTGAGTGCGGCCTTGGTGCGGTCGTCCTGCACCTCGACCGAGGCAACGGCCAGCCGGAAGATATCGAGCCTGCGCACGAAACTGTCCACGTCCACGGTTGCGGTGCCAAAGACTTCCGACAGTCGCCCCTGTGCGGTGCGGCGCAGGGTCATCATCTGCCACAGGCGGTCCTGCGCATGCACGAACCCCAGCGCGAAAAACGCATCCGTGTCCTCGGTCGCAAGGATGTGGGGCACATTGGCATTGTCCCGCACGATCTCGACCTCTGCCGCGATCCCGCCCACCGTCAGCGTTGCGTCGTATTGCGGCAATGACCGGGACGCGAGGTAATAGACCATCAGCACAGCCACCACGGCCAGCACGATCAGCCCCGCTGCGATCCGCAGCAACCACTGAAACACCAGACCCATGCGATGCGCTCCGTTTTGGTTGACCCTTTGCGCCTGACTGTTAGGTAGTGGCGCACAGATACGCAACAGGGGCGTGAAAGGAAAACACATGGCAAAGCTGGCATTCTTGGGATTGGGCGTGATGGGCGCGCCGATGGCGGGGCATCTGCAAAAGGCGGGTCACGAGGTCACCGTTTACAACCGCACCAGCGCCAAGGCGGCCGATTGGGTTGCCACCTATGGCGGTGCACAGGCCGCCACGCCGCGCGCAGCAGCCGAGGGTGCGGATTTCGTCATGGCCTGTGTGGGCAACGATGACGACCTGCGCTCGGTTTGTCTTGGCGATGACGGGGCCTTTGCGGGCATGGCGTCGGGGACCGTCTTTGTCGATCACACCACGGTGTCCGCGCAGGTCACGGACGAGCTTTATGCCGCTGCCGATGCGGTCCAGATCAGCTTTGTCGATGCACCGGTGTCAGGCGGGCAGGCGGGGGCCGAAAACGGTCAGTTGTCGATCATGTGCGGGGGCGATCAGGGCGCCTATGACCGGGCAGAGCCGGTGATGAACGTCTATGCCAAGCTCTGCCGCCGCATCGGTGACAGCGGCGCGGGCCAGAAGACCAAGATGTGCAACCAGATCGCCATCGCGGGTCTGGTGCAGGGCCTGTCCGAAGCGCTGCATTTCGCAGAGAAGGCGGGCCTAGATGGCCGGTCGGTCGTGGAGGTCATCAGTCAAGGTGCCGCGGGCAGCTGGCAAATGAGCAACCGTTACGAGACGATGCTGGACGATCATTTCGACCATGGCTTTGCCGTGGACTGGATGCGCAAGGATCTGGGGATTTGTCTGGATGCGGCGGACGCGAACGGTGCGTCCCTGCCGGTGACAGCACTTGTCGATCAGTTCTACAAGGACGTGCAAAAGCTGGGCGGCGGGCGCTGGGATACATCCAGCCTGTTCAAACGTCTTCGCCACATGGGCTAAGCCAGCCTGTGATCTGAAGCCGACCGGCGAACCGTGTTAGCGGTTTGCCAACCCTTTTTGACCATAAGGGCCGCAGGACCAAAGGAATGCGACCCTCATGGACGGTGCACAGGCGTTCGCCACCACAGCTGCAGACGTGCCCATAGCGGACAGGCTGTTCTACACCCGCGTGGACAGCGCGGCACGGATCGTGCGCAGCAATGCAGCAACCTTGGAATTGTTGCGTACCACGGCCGATGCGCTGACCGGCACATTGCATCAGGATCGCCACCATCCCGCCATGCCGCGTGCGGTCCTGCACCACCTTCTGTCCCAGCTTCAGGCGGGGCGCTTGACCACCGCCTATATCGCCCGGCGCGATGCCGATGATGCGCTCAGCTATGTCGTGACGATGATGGCCCCCTGTCCAGGTGGATTTCTGGTCATGGGCTTTCATCCACGCCTTGCGATGCTGGAGCGGGTCAAGCAGGTCTATGCGCAGGTCTGCCAGATCGAGGCCCAGCCGGAGCATGATCCCGCGCAGGCCGTGGCCAGTCTTGAGGCAGGGCTGGTGGGTGACGATTTCCACAATATTGACGAATACAGCGTGGGCATGTTCGCGCGCGAGCTTGAGGAATGGTCACTTGCCCGGGGGCGGCCTTATCTGGCACCCACACGCGCGCTCAAGCGGATTTTCAGTGCCGTGGTGCAGATCGAGGTCCATATCGATGCGATCAGCGCGGTGTTCGAACGCACAAGCCAGGTGCCGGACAACATGCGGCTGCAGGCCAATATCCTTGAAGGACAGAATGGCCCGATCAGCGTGGTGTCGGACAACCATCGGCTTTTGACGCATCAGATGCGCAGGGTCCTGACCCAGTTGAACGACCTGTCAAAGCACGGTGTGCGCGACGTCGCGGCCACGGGTCTGCATGCAGCGGCGGCGCAGCTTTACCGCGAAGTGCTGGTGCAGGACTCCGATGGGACCGCGCCGGAGCACGCGGAAGAGATTGCGCTTTTACAAGCCGAATCCCGACGGTTGGACACGGCCGTGGCGCACCGGTTGCGCGAGATCACGGGCAGCGCGCAGCGGTTGTCGCAAATCTGCAAGGACCTGCGCCGCCAGCTGACGGGCCTCGAGATGTCGCGCATGATGTGCGAGATCGAACGCTCGAAGCTGAACCGCCCCGCAGAGGGGCTGAGCAGTATCGTACAGGCGCTTGGCACGGCGCAGTCCCATCTTGATACCGAAGTCACCGGGATCGAGGCGGCATTGCGCGTGGTGATGCGCGGTGCGGAACAGATCGCTGTTGCGCGGGCAGCCGGCCTAGTGCCGGTGTCACGGCACTAGGCGCAGCAGCTGTTGGGCTGCCGCGCCGTTTTTCGCGCCTGATATCTGTCAGATCAGGGAATGATGCGGGTGTATTTCGTGCCTTCCAGCGTCGCGCCCACGCGCAAACCGGCCCGGCCAAAGACCGCCGCCAGAACCGGGGCCAGAACGGTCGTGGTTTCTGCATTCAGGCTGTCGCCCTGATCCGAGATGACGTACTCAAGATCGGCACCCGCCGCCCAGCCGGGCGATCTGCGGAAGCCAGTGAGGGCGTCTTCTGTCATGAAGAACAGGACATGTGCGTATTGCTGTGCGCCGATCTGCAACCCGCCCGAAGCCTTGGTCACCGAATAGTAGTCGACGGTAACGTCGCCCACGCGCAGGGCGCCACGCCCATATGCGCCGCCAAAGCCAAGCCCGGCTTCGGTAACGAGGGGCATCACCAGCATACCGTTGGCCTTGTTGGCCAGTGTCACGGTGTTGGGGTACTGGCGGTACATTTCCGAAAGGGTGGCATCGACACGCGCGTCGATGGTGGCCGGGCCACGTCCGCCGACGCCGTTGCCGCAGGCTGCGAGAGCCGTGCCAGAAGCCAGTGCGCCAAGGCCAAAGGCCCGACGGGAGATCGTAAGTTTTGTCATTTGAACCGCCTGTAATTCATGTTGCTCTGCCGGTTGTCCGGTCTTGTTGGCGAATATACGCGCATGTGGCCTGATTTGTCACGCACCAAGGTGGCGCGCGCAGGTTTCTGCCGATGGAATCACTGGAATCGCGGCTGCCGGAGGGCCTTGGCGTTTTTCCAGCAAGAAGAAGATATCAGTCAAAGACGATCTTGCGTCCGGGAATTGCGCGGGTTGGCACGCTGGAGGGGTCAAAATCATCGAGGCAGCGGGCGTTGACGGCCCATCCGTCGAAATCTTTCACCCCTGCGGCGCGTTCGGCCCGTGTTGGCGCGCTGGGACGGCGAAAAGGCAGGATTCCGCAGTGCGGGCAAAAGTAATCGCGTGCGGTGCGCGAGCCCCAGACATAGACGCTATGGTCCTCAAGGGGACGGTGCAGGATCAGTGCGCCACCCGGCACACGCACGATCAGAGCGCCGCGCTTGTGGCAGATCGAACAGTCGCAGGCCCGCACATGGTCAATGTCGGCGCGCACCTCGAAGCGGACAAAGCCGCAGTGACACGACCCGTGCCACCTTTGGGTCATGCGCCTGCCAAAGCCCTTGCAGCAGCAGGCGCGAAATAGGTCAGGATGCCGTCGCAGCCCGCGCGTTTGAAGGCCATCAGGCTTTCCAGCATCACCTTGTCGCTGTCGATCCAGCCCTGCGCGGCGGCGGCCTGGATCATGCTGTATTCGCCCGACACCTGGTAGGCATAGGTGGGCGCGCCAAAGTTGTCCTTCACGCGGCGGCAGATATCGAGGTAGGGCAGGCCGGGTTTGACCATCACCATGTCCGCGCCTTCGCTGAGATCGCGTTCGATGAGGCGCAGCGCCTCGTCCGAGTTGCCCGGATCCATCTGGTAGGTCTTCTTGTCCCCGGTCAGGGCGGCGGATGCACCCACTGCATCGCGGAACGGACCATAGAAGGCCGAGGCGTATTTGGCCGCATAGCTCAGGATCATGACATCGCGATGACCGTTGGCCTCGAGCGCGTTGCGCATGGCCCCGATGCGGCCGTCCATCATGTCCGACGGGCCAATGATGTCGGCGCCAGCATCGGCCTGCGCCAGCGTCATCTTGACAAGCGCCTCGACCGTGCGGTCGTTCACGATCTCGCCATTTTCGACAAAGCCGTCGTGGCCGTTGATGTTGTAGGTGTCGAGCGCCACGTCCGTCATTACCGCAATGTTCGGCACCTCGGATTTTATCGCGCGGATGGCGCGGTTTGCGTGGTTGTCAGGGTCCCAGGCGCCTGCGCAATCCTCCGTCCGTTCCTCGATGCCGGTGTAGGGAAAGATGCAGATCGCGGGAATGCCCAGATCGGCGGCCTCGCGGGCGGCCTCGACGATCTTGTCGACCGAGCGGCGAAAGACGCCGGGCATCGATGGCACCGGTTCCTCGATCCCTTCGCCGGACCGTACGAACACCGGCCAGATGAAATCATCCACGCTCAGGCTGTTTTGCCGGGTCAGCGCGCGGATCTGAGGCGATTGGCGTGCGCGGCGAAACCGGGTGGCGGGAAAGGGGGCTTGGCTGGGTCGCATGATCTGTCACCTTTGATTGACATGTGCAGAAGTGCCACGGTTCGCGCCACGCGGCAAGCCCGGCCCCGAATTGCTGGCGCGCGGTCTAGGAATTGCCCACGTCGACCGCTATGAGGGGGAAACCACCATGAGAGCAGCGCACTTTGGACTTTTATCAGACCGTTCTTGAAATGATCGACATGCGATCCTTTTCCAACCTTTGGTTTTGGATCGCGCTGGCCGTCGTGTGGTCGACGGCAAGCCATTGGGTGCTGGGTGTGCCCTATGACATGGTGGCGCGCGCACGCCGTCATGGCGGGCAGGCCGAGGTGGACCTCGAAGACCTCGTGCGCATCAACGTCAATCGGCTCTTGTTCATCGGGCGGGTTTCCGGGCTGTGGCTCTTGGGCTTTGCGTGCTTCTTCCTGACGGGGCTGTTGATCCTCGGCTGGTTTTACAACGTGGAGTTTGCGCAGGCGCTTTTTCTTCTGGGCTTTCCGATGTCGATTGTGGGGGCGCTGAACCTCAGCACCGCGCGGCTGATTGAACAAGAGGCGGCCACTGGCGAACATCTGCGTCGCCGCATGACACGCCATCGCATCTATGTGCAGGCCATCGGCATGGTGTCGATATTCGTGACCGCACTTTGGGGCATGTACCAGAACCTTACCATCGGGCCCTTGGCGTGACGCGTGGTTGACATGTGCTGCCAAAGCCCCAATTGAAGCGGCCTGATGGCCGACACCCGACATATCACCCAATCCGGCGCGCCCGAGGGCTTTGATGCCACGCTGATCCTGCAAGAGCTGGAGCGCGGCGCGCCCGTGTGCCATGTGGCCCGCGACGACAAGCGGCTGGCGGCGATGCGCGACGCGTTGCGGTTTTTCGCGCCCGATCTGCCCGTGGTGATTTTTCCGGGGTGGGATTGCCTGCCTTATGACCGGGTGTCGCCCAATGCCGACATCAGTGCGCAGCGCATGGCGACGTTGGCAGCCCTTGTACACGGGATGCCCGAACGGTTCGTGTTGCTGACCACGCTCAATGCCGCCACGCAACGGGTGCCGGCCCGCGCGGTGCTGCGCGAGGCGGCCTTTGCCGCGCGGGTGGGCGACCGCATCGACGAGGCGGGGCTGCGCAATTTCCTTGTGCGCATGGGCTTCGTGCAGAGCCCCACGGTGACGGAACCCGGCGATTATGCTGTGCGCGGGGGCATCATCGACATCTATCCGCCCGGCGATCTGGGGCCGGTGCGGCTGGACCTCTTTGGCGACGTGCTGGACGGGGCGCGGCGGTTTGACCCGGTGACCCAGCGCACCACCGAAAAGCTGGAGGTGATCGAACTGGCCCCGGTGTCGGAGATTATCCTCGACGAGGCCGCGATCACCCGTTTTCGCCAGAACTACCGCATCGAATTCGGCGCGGCCGGCACCGATGATCCGCTTTACGAGGCGGTGAGTGCGGGACGCAAGCATCAGGGCGCCGAACATTGGCTGCCGTTCTTTCACGCCGAGTTGGAAACGCTGTTCGACTATCTGCCGCAGGCGGCGATCACCCTTGATGATCAGGTGACCCCCGCGCGGCTGGCCCGGTGGGAGAGCGTTGAGGATCAATATGAAACCCGGCGGCTGGCCATGGCCAACCGGTCCAAGATGGACAGTGTTTACAAACCTGCGCCGCCTGCGGGGCTGTATCTGGATGATGCGGCCTGGGAAACGATGGTCGAAGGGCGGCGCGTGGTGCAATTTGCAGCACTTCCTCAGGCCACGGGACCGGGTGTCACGGACGCAGGCGGGCGGATCGGGCGCAACTTCTCGCCCGAGCGCCAACAGGAAAACGTCAGCCTTTTCTTTGCCTTGTCGGCGCATGTGAAGGCGAAACTTGAAGATGGCCCCGTGGTCATCGCCAGCTATTCCCAAGGCGCACGCGAACGGCTGGGCGGCCTGATCGAAGACGAAGGTCTGGCCGAGGCGATCCCGATCACAGACGCTACGCGCATCGGAAAGCGTGGTTTGTACCTTGCAGTCTGGGCGCTGGAGCATGGGTTCGAGGGGCCGGACCTGACGGTGATTTCCGAACAGGACGTTCTGGGCGACCGCCTGATCCGTCAGCCCAAGAAAAAGCGCCGGGCCGAGAATTTCCTGACCGAGGCCACGAGCCTGTCACCCGGCGATCTGATCGTGCACGTGGATCACGGCATTGGCCGCTACCAGGGCATGGAGGTGATCACCGCCGCCGGGGCCGCGCATGAATGCCTGCTCTTGGAATATGCGGAAAGCTCGAAGCTGTATCTGCCTGTCGAAAACATCGAGCTGCTGTCGAAATACGGCCACGAAGAGGGCTTGCTTGACCGGTTGGGCGGCGGCGCGTGGCAGGCGAAAAAGGCACGTCTGAAAGAGCGCATCCGCGAGATGGCGGACAAGCTCATTCGGGTGGCTGCGGAGCGTGCGCTGCGCAAGGCGCCCGTGCTGGAACCGCCGCCGGGCATGTGGGATGCGTTTTCGGCGCGCTTTCCCTATCAGGAAACCGACGATCAGCTGCGCGCCATCGGCGATGTGGTGGACGATCTGACCAGCGGCACGCCGATGGACAGGCTGGTGTGTGGCGACGTCGGCTTTGGCAAAACCGAAATCGCGATGCGCGCCGCCTTCGTGGCGGCGATGTCGGGCGTGCAGGTGGCGGTCATTGCGCCCACCACGCTGCTGGCGCGGCAACACTACAAGGGCTTTGCCGAACGGTTCCGCGGCTTTCCCATCGAGGTGCGCCAGCTCAGCCGGTTCGTCAGCACCAAGGACGCCAATGCCACCCGCGAGGCCATGTCGCGCGGCACCGCCGACATCGTGATCGGCACACATGCGCTTTTGGCCAAGGGCGTGCGGTTCCAGAACCTCGGCCTCTTGATCATCGACGAAGAGCAGCATTTCGGCGTCGCCCACAAGGAACGGCTGAAGCAGATGCGGTCGGATGTTCACGTCCTGACCCTGACGGCCACACCGATCCCGCGCACCCTGCAACTGAGCCTGACAGGCGTGCGCGATCTGTCGATCATCGGAACGCCGCCGGTGGATCGGCTGGCGATCCGCACCTATGTCAGCGAATTCGACGCGGTGACCATCCGCGAGGCGCTGTTGCGCGAACGCTATCGCGGTGGGCAATCGTTCTACGTGGTGCCGCGCATCAGTGACCTGCCCGAGATCGAAGCGTTCCTACGCGATCAGGTGCCGGAGGTCAGCGTGATCGTGGCCCATGGGCAAATGGCGGCGGGTGAGTTGGACAGCCGCATGAATGCTTTTTACGATGGCAAGTATGATGTGTTGCTGGCCACGACCATCGTAGAGTCCGGCCTTGATATTCCCACCGCCAACACGATGGTGGTGCACCGGGCCGACATGTTCGGGCTTGCGCAGCTTTACCAGATCCGCGGCCGGGTGGGGCGTTCGAAAACCCGCGCCTATGCTTATCTGACGACCAAACCCCGGACCAAGCTGACGCCAACGGCCGAAAAACGTCTGCGGGTTCTTGGGTCGCTGGATACGTTGGGGGCGGGGTTCACGCTGGCCAGTCAGGACCTCGACATTCGCGGGGCAGGGAACCTTCTGGGCGAAGAACAGTCCGGCCAGATGCGCGACGTCGGCTTTGAACTGTATCAATCCATGCTGGAAGAGGCGATTGCCAAGATCAAGGCGGGCGAGATGGAAGGCCTGTCAGAGGCCGACGACCAGTGGGCGCCGCAGATCAACCTTGGTGTGCCGGTGCTGATCCCCGAGGATTACGTGCCTGATCTGGATGTGCGTCTGGGGCTTTACCGTCGTCTCAGCGGGCTGAGCACCAAGGTGGAATTGGAAGGCTTCGCCGCCGAATTGATCGACCGGTTCGGGCCTTTGCCGCGCGAGGTCAACACGCTGATGCTGGTTGTGCGGATCAAGGCCATGTGCAAGCGCGCAGGGATCGCCAAGATGGATGGCGGGCCCAAGGGCGCGACGATCCAGTTCCACAATGACAAGTTCGCCAGCCCCGAGGGTCTGGTGCAGTTCATTCAGGATCAGCGTGGGCTGGCCAAGGTCAAGGACAACAAGATCGTGGTGCGCCGCGATTGGAAGAAAGACAGCGACAAGATCAAGGGCGCCTTTGCCATCGCCCGCGATCTGGCCGAAAAGGTTGCGGCCAAGAAGAAGGCGGCCAAGGCTTCAAAAGCGTCGGCTTGAGCTTTGTTATCTATGAAAATTTACAGATTTTGGCAGGTGTTGGCGTGACAGTTAAGAAAAACTTGACCGAGGGCTTCTACGTTCCGAGTCAAAACTTCTGACTCCACATGGCGTCAGTGTTGGCTTTAGGCGGGAATCAGTCTTTTCAACTGGGGGAAAGCTGATGACTGGTGAACAACCAAAGGCCGATGACACTCGAAACGAGGTTGATATCCGGCTGGGATGGTTTCAGGCGATCGTCAAATCCTATCGCACCGTACGGACCGTGTGCCTGACAATCGTGATCTCGTTGCTGTTGGTGCTGCTGATTTTGCTGTGTTGGCCTTATATGCTGCTGATCTGAGGGTCAGGGGGGCAGGCGCCTGCCGGCCCGTGCCATCATTCGCATCAGGATGAAACCAAGGCCCGACAGGGCCAGCACCGTGGCAATCAGGGGGATGGGTGTTCCATCGAACAGCATCGCGATGGGCGATGCGAAAAGGGCCGCCAGCACCGTCGAGATCGACCCGATGACCGAGGCGGCCATGCCCGCGATATGGCCCATCGGTTCCATCGCGATGGCATTGAGGTTGCCCACGGTAAACCCGGCCTGACAGAACAGGGCGAATTGCCACAACATGAAAATGTAAAAGCCCCCCTGCACATCCGACACCAACAGGATGAGCAGCACCGAAGACAGCACGATCTGGGTCCCAAGCGCCCATGTCACCAGCCGCAGCATGCCAAGCCGCACCACGATCACCGCATTGGCAAGGCTGGCTGTACCCGAGATCAGGGCGATGACCCCGAACCAGTAGGGAAAGGTCTCGGCCCGGTCAAAGCTGACGTCGTAAATGGGCTGGATCATCGTCAGGGTGGAAAAGAGCATGGTCATCGCCAGCGTTTGCACTGCAATCGACAGGCGCACGGTCGGGTGGGTCAGCATTTCGCGTACTGCCGCTGTCATCAGGCCCAGCCGCAAGGGCCGCCGGTTGGTGCGCTCCAGTGTTTCGGGCAGGCGCAGGCCCAGCCAGAGCACGGAGATAGCGGAAAAGGTGATGAAGGCGCCAAAGATGCCGCGCCAGCCGGTGACCATCATGATCAGCGCCCCCATCGCGGGCGCAAAGGCAGGCACCAGCGTGAAGAGAATCATGGCAATGGACATGATGCGCGCCATTTCGCGCCCCGCAAAAAGATCGCGGATGATCGCCACGGCCACGACCCGGGGACCAGCCGCCCCCAACCCCTGCATCAGCCGCGCCGCCAGAACCAGTTCAAGCGATTGCGCCATCCACGCCACCGCGGCGGACAGGCAGTAAAGGGCCGCTCCCGCATAGACCAAGGGCTTGCGGCCAAAGGCATCGGACAGCGGCCCGGTGACAAAGGTGCCAAGCCCCATGCCAATCACGAAACATGTCAGGATCAAGGGCGCACGGTTGGGCGCGTCCGGGGTCAGATCGGCGGCGATCTCGGGCATCGCGGGCAGCATCGCATCGATGGAAAACGCGATGGTCGAGAACATCATCGCGATCAGCGCAATGAATTCCGTTCTACCGATCATAGCGGGCGCGCCGGGCGTGCCGGGGTTATGGGACTTGGACAAATGACACCTGAAAACACGAAAACCGACGCGGGTTCGCGTCACCCTTAAACGGTTCTGTGCGGCGTCACAATCTCAGGTGGAGAAAAAAACTGTTTCGGCGAAAAGAAGCGCTCAGGCCACCGAGGCCGAGGCGTGAACCTGCGCCTTGAGTTCGGTCGATGAGATTTCTGCGGTGCGGGGCAGGTAGATCACCTTGCACAGATCGCCCAGATCGTCGAAATGCCCCTCCCAATCGTCACCCATGGCGAAAATGTCCGCGCCGTATTTCACGATGTCATCGCGTTTCTGTTCCCAGTGGGTTTCGGGGATCACGCGGCTGACATAGCGGCAGGCCTCAAGGATATAGACGCGGTGGTCGTAAGGCACAGCGCAGGGTTTCTTGCCCTTGACCGCGTTGAATTCATCTGTCGAACAGGCCACGATCAGTTCATCGCCCAGTTTCGACAACCGTTCCAACAGGCGCACATGGCCATAATGGAACAGATCGAAGGTGCCATAGGTGATGACGGTCACGGGTTTTTGCGTCTTGCTCATGAGGACAGCCTTTCAAGGAAGGGGGCGAAACGCTTGCGCGCTGCGGTCCATGGAAATTTGAACGTGGGATCAGGGGTGCGCCAGTTTTCACCGTAGTTGATGGCCAGCATCTTTTCAGGGTTGGCGGGCAGGGCGTTGCCCGTGATCTCGCAGGTGCGCAGGGGCAGGACATCGCCTTGCGACAACTCACCATGGGTGTGGGGAAAGACATAGACCTTGCCGCGCTGCACCCATGCCGGAAACAGGTCGATCTGCGTTTCGCCCGCAGGCAAGAGTTTATAAACCGCCGGTTGGTCATAGTTCTTGGCATCGAAAATGCCGCGCGCTTCGAGCTTGGCACGCAAGCCTTGCCATTCTTCGGCGGCCTTGGCCTCGGATTTTGACTTCAGGATCACGGCCAGATCGATGTCGTCGTCATGTTCGATCAACCGTTCGTCGCGGATCAGGCCCAAAAGGGTGCCGGAGTTCAAAAACACTTCGTAGCCTTCGTCGCGCAGATCGCTCAGGTGGGCTTCGACCTTTTGCCAGACGGCGGCGTTGTCCACATCCGCGAAGGTGCCCATGGAATAGGCGTGGTTGGTCATGCGGTAGGGCGCAAGATAGTCGCGCACGCGGGCATCGAAGGCGTCAAACTGGTCGCGTTCCCCGGCCTCTTCGCGGCGCTGTTTCAGCTTGGCCAGAAACCCCATGGCCTTGGCCGGGCGGATCTTGCCGATGGCGCAGATCATCACCGCGGCTTCCAGCCATTCCGTGGTCATGGGGCGTTGGGCCAGTTGCTTCAATTCCCCGTAGTAGCGCCAAGGGTCGATGCTGGCCGATTTGGTTGCCACCTCGGCCAGCGCGATCAACCGGATCTCGGCCACACGGGCGCGCCGCGCCTTTCGGGCGTTTTGTTTTTCATCTGCCATATTGCCCGCTCGCAATGCGTTCTTGTTATGCAGAGGGCTTTAGCCCCCATATTTTTAAGGCAGGTTAATCCAGTGGGGCGGTGTTTTCTACAGTTTTGTGACGCAAGGGGCCAAGTGTTGCGCGGCGGGCACCAAAGCGGCGGCGGGGGCTTTGACAGAAAGGGCGATGAGGGCCGCGACCGACCCTGGGTGGGCGCTGCGCCCTGTGTGCGGGACAATGGGCCAAAAGCATGGATGTGATGATGGCTACGTGCGGCATCGCCAATGCGCCCTCCCGGGGGGAGGGTCGGGCGCGGCCCGGGCTAGTCGCCCGTGCCCGTCGCGGCCTCTTGCTGGTCCTTCAATTCACCAATCACCCGCGCCCACAGTTCTGGCGGCTGTGCACCCGGCACAGCGTGCTGGCCAGCCACGATGAAGGTCGGCACCGACGATATGCCCATCGACCGGCTGTGCGCGTCGCGGTCGCGGATGGACTGTGCATCGGCATCACCTGCCAGCAGCTTGCGCACCACGGCTGCGTCCATTTCGATGCTGTCGGCCACGTCGGCCAGCACGTCGGCATCCCCGATGTCGCGCGCCTCCACGAAATAGGCATTGAACAGGGCGGCCACCGCCGCTGTCTGGCGCCCTTCGATCCCCGCCCAGTGGATCAGCCGGTGCGCATTCAGGGTGTTGGGCGTGCGTTTCATCCCTTCAAAGTCGATCTTGAGGCCCGCTTTTTGCGCGTGTTCGACCACGGGCGCATAGGCTTTGACCGCCGCCTCCTTGCCGCCGAACTTGGTCTCAAGGTATTCGCGCCGGTCCATGCCGCCTGCGGGCATGTCGGGGTTCAGCTGAAAAGGGTGCCATTCGATGGTGAACGGGTGATCGGGGTTGGCGGCCAGCGCCTTGTCCAGATGGGCCTTGCCGATATAGCACCAGGGGCAAATCGGGTCGGACATGATATCGAGCTTGATCATCGGTTGGCTTTCCAGCTGTCGCGCAGGCGTCTGCGCAGGAGTTTTCCGTTGGCACCCATGGGCAGGTCGGGCACGTGGACGTAAAGGCGCGGGTGTTTGTAGCGCGCCAGCTTGTCCTCGACATAGGCGCGCAGGGCGGTTTCGTCCAGCGGGGCGGCGGCGGTGTAGAAGGCGGCGATGACGCGGGTGCCTTCCTTGACCGCCACATCGGTCGCAGCCACGCCGCTGATGCCGGGCGCATGGGCCAGAACCTGTTCGACCTCGATGGGCGACACGCGGTAGCCGCCCGCGTTCATCATGTCATCGGCGCGGCCAAGGTAGGTGATCTGGTGGTGCGCATCCATCGCGCCCTCGTCACCGGTCAGGAACCAACGCCCGCGCATCCGTGCGGCGGTGTCTTCGGGCGCGCCGATGTATTCCAGCATCAGGCCCGGATCGGCGCGGTCCACGGCGATGGTGCCGGGGGTGCCGATGGGCACGGGCGCACCGGCCTCATCCACGATGGCCACGCGGCGGCCGGGCTGTGGCGCCCCCAGCGCGCCGGGGGCCGACGGCTTCGCGGGACACCCCGAGATGAAAGTCGAACACTCGGACATTCCGTAAGCCTCGAACACGGGCGTGCCGCTTTTCGCCTCCCATGCCGCGCGGGTGACGCGGGGCAGCTTTTCCCCCGCACTCAGCCCGTGGCGCAGGGCGGGGGCATCAAGGCGTTCCACGCCGCGCAGCATCTGGCGGTAGACACCGGGGGCGGCAGCGAAGATCGTGGCGCGGTGATCGGCGATCAGCCGGGGCAGATCGGCCGGCGCGGTGCCGGGGGCCGGGATCAGCGCGGTGGCGCCCAGCGTCCACGGGTCCATCAACCCTGTGCCCAGCGTGTAGGTCCAGTTGAACGCACCCGCGTGGCACATCCGGTCTTCATTGCTTAGGCCGTACCAGCCTTGATGCATCATCCCCCGTGCCCAGATTGCACGGTGCGCATGGCCCACGGCGCGCGGCACGCCCGAGGTGCCGGAGGTATAGATCACGTATCCCAGCCGGTCGGGATCGCCCATGGCATAGGCGGCGGGCGGCAGGCTGCGCATCGCGCGCAAGGGTTCCACATCGCAGATGCGCGCATCATCGGGACAGGCCACGCCAGCATCGCGCAGGATCAGTCGCACCGGCAGATCGCGCAGGATCGCGGCGACCTCAACCTCGGTCAGCGCCGAGGAGGTGGGAATGGGCACCAACCCCGCCGCCAGCGCGCCAAGATAGGCGATGGGAAAGTCGGGCGTATTGCCCAGCCGCATCAGGATCATCTCGCCGGGGCGCGCCCGCTCGCGCAGCCCCGTGGCCGTGCCGCGCACCGCCGCTTCGAGTTCGGCAAAGCTCAGGTCTTCGCTGTGATCTTCGTAAAGGACGGAAAGTGCTGTCTTGTCGCCCATATTCGGCGCGCGGCCCAGCACGTGGGCGGCCATGTTGAAGGGCGCAGGGCAGGGCGCGGCAGGGCCTTGATCAAAGAGCGACAGCATGGGCCAAGCCGTACCCACAGCGCCCTGCCGTTGCAAGCGGGTGCCGCGCATCCTATAGAAGCTGCATGACAGGACAGGACCCAAAATCGCTGATCCGCATCGCCCGCGAGGGTGGTCTGGACGAAAGTGCCGAGCCCTTGGACCTTGGCGCGCGCGTGCGCGAGTTGCGCAAGGCGCGCAACTGGACGTTGGAGCAGGCCGCAGGGCAGGCGGGGCTGGCGCGTTCGACCCTCAGCAAGATCGAGAACGGCCAGATGTCGCCCACCTATGACGCGCTGAAAAAGCTGGCCGTGGGTCTGGAGATTTCAGTGCCGCAGCTGTTCACCCCGCCACAGGCCGAACGGGTCAATGGCCGCATGGCCGTGACCAAGGCGGGCGCGGGGACAGCGCAGGCCACGGCCACCTACGAACACGAGCTTCTGGCCGAAACCCTGACCAAGAAACAGATGCTGCCCTACCGCGCGCGGGTCCGTGCCCGGTCGATGGATGAATTCGACGGTTGGGTGCGCCACGACGGTGAAGAGTTTCTCTATGTGCTCACCGGTGTTGTGCGGCTTTATACCGAATTCTACGAACCCGTGGACATGCGGCGGGGCGACAGCGCCTATTACGATGCCACCATGGGCCACAACGTCATCAGCATCTCGGACGAAGATGCGTCGATCCTGTGGGTGACCTCACTGGCCTGAGGTCAGTCCTGAAAAAGAGGCCGCAGCACCACGTGGGCGATGAAAACCGCGACGATCTGGGCGATGATGAAAGCGGCGATATGGCCGGGATAAATCCCTGCGAACGTGTCAGAAAAACCGCGTGCGATGGTCACGGCGGGGTTCGCGAAGCTGGTTGAGGACGTGTACCAGTAGGCCCCGGTGATATAGAGCGCGACCAGTGTCGGCACCGCATCGGGCCGTGCCCGCAGCCCGCCGAAGATCACGAACAAAAGTCCGAAGGTCGCCACCGTTTCCGACCACCATTGCGCGCCGCCCGTGCGGTGCATCGTGTCCGACGCCTGAAGGATCGGCAGGTCAAACATCGCATGTGTCGCCCAGACGCCCAGGATGCCGCCGACGATCTGCACGCCCACATAGGCCAGCGCCGGTTTCGTGCTGATCTCTCCGCGCAGCCAGAAGGCCAGCGTGACCGCCGGGTTGAAATGCGCGCCGGAAATATGACCGAGCACGGTGATGATCAGGTAGAGCATGCAGCCCGTGGCGATGGCATTGGCCAGAAGGGCGATGGCGACATTGCCGCCTGCCAGCGTCTCGCCCATGATCCCCGATCCCACGACCCCGATCAGCAGGAAGGCGGTGCCCAGCCCTTCGGCCGCCAGTTTCTGCATCATGCGATCTCTCCCGCCGTGTTCAAGGCCGCCTGAAGCGCGGGGGCGTCCATGGTTTCAACAGGATCCGACAAGAAGGCCGCGGCCCGGCGCGACAGGATCCCATAAGCGCTCTGAAACGCTGCTTCCCAATCGGGTTCGTCCGCGGCTGCCGGGTCTTCGACACCCCAATGCGCGCGCACGGGCGCTCCGGGCCACATCGGACAGGTCTCGCCCGCTGCGGACCCGCAAACAGTGATCACCGCATCCATCACCGGGGCGTCCTCAGTGGCGAACTCATCCCAGCTTTTGGAGCGTGCGCCGCTCAGATCATGGCCAAGCGCACCCAGCAGGACCAGAGACTGCGGATGCACCGCGCCTGACGGCTTGGAGCCTGCCGAAAAGGCGCGGACCCGCCCCGGGGCGGTGGTGTTGAAAATGCTTTCCAGAAGGATCGAGCGGGCCGAGTTGCCGGTGCAGAGGACAAGGATGTTCATGCATTTGGCCCTAGGGGGTAAATGTAACGGTTTGGTGACACGGTGGGTTACTCTTGCCACCACCACAGTTCGGGCATGTAGTTGGGGCCATCGCCGTAGATCGGCACGACCGTCGGTGCCTGCATCTGGCGCACATGGGCGATGCGGCCCGCAGTGAACTGCCAGAACGGGATGACATAGCGCCCGGCGGTCAAGAGCCGGTCAAGCGCGCGGGTCGCGGCCAGAAAATCATCCTCGCTGCGCGCGCCGAGCATCGCGTCGATCATCGCGTCCACGGCGGGATCGGCAATACCGGGCAGGTTGCCGCTGCCTTCCGCTTGTGCGGCCTGCGATCCCCAATAGAACCGTTGTTCGTTGCCCGGCGACAGGGACAGCGCGCGGCGGAAATAGGTCATGTCATAGTCAAAGGCCGCGTGGCGCGCGACCAGTTGCGCATCGTCCACGGTGTCGATGCGCGCGGTGATGCCCAGCCTTGCCAGCGCGCCGACGTAGATGTCCGCGATGGCTATGTTTTCAGTGCTGCCCTTGGGCAACAGGATATCAAAGGTGAAGGGCGCGCCATCAGGCCCGCGCAGGGTGCCGTCCTCGGCTGAGAACCCCGCGTCGGTCAGCAGCTTGGTGGCCGCGCGCAGGTTGCGCCGGTTGCGCGCGCTGCCGTCCGCGACGGGCAGGGCATAGCCCTCGACGGTGCCGGGCAGGGTGTCGAACTTGGCCAGCAGGTCCGCGACCTTGTCCATCGCCGGGCCGTTCTGCATCGCCAGAACCGAGTTGGAGAAATAGGAGGTGATGCGCGGCTGCGCGCCGCCCGTCAGCGTGTCGTTGATGTATTCGAAGTTGAACGCATGGATCAGTGCCGCGCGGACACGCCAGTCGTCGAAGGGCGCGCGGCGGGTGTTCATGGCAAAGCCGGTCATGCCCGACGGTTTGGCATGGGGAATTTCCGTCTGCACCACGTCCCCCGACAGCGCGCGGGGAAAGGTATATTGCGTGGCCCAGCGTTCGGCATTGAATTCGCGCATGGCCGAAATCTCGCCTGCCTTGAACCCTTCCAGCAACACCGTGGCATCGCCATAGAAATCGATGCGGACCTCGTCAAAGTTGTGGGTGCCGCGCCGCACCGGCACATCCACGCCCCAATAGTCGGGGTTGCGCGTCAGGGTCACGAAACGCCCCGCCTCGTAATCGCTGACCATGTAAGGCCCCGACCCGATGGGCACCTCGGCCAGCGGGGCGTTGGCGAAATCCTTGCCGTCCCACTGCGCCTTCTTCAGGATTGGCCGCATCCCCGCCAGCAGCGCCAGTTCGCGGTTGCCGGGGGCGAACTGCATTACCACGCCGCGCGGGCCTTCGGTGCGGATGTCAGTGATCTGCGCCCAAAGCCCGTGGTAGCGCGGGTGACCTTCGGTGCCCAAGGTCTCGTAGCTCCAGATCACGTCCTCTACCGTGACCGGACTGCCATCGGAGAATCGGGCGCCTTCCCGCAGGGTGAAACGCACCTCGGAACGGTCGTCATTCACCTCAATTGATTCGGCCAGAAGCCCATAAAGCGTGAAAGGTTCATCCAGAGACCGGCCCATCAGGGCCTCGTGCGTGAAAAAACGCAGTTGCCACGGCACCGTGCCTTTGCGCACGAAAGGGTTCAGGGAATTGAACCCGCCGGTGTTGCCCAGAACGATCGCGCCACCCTTGGGGGCATCGGCGTTCACATAAGGCAGCGACACAAAATCAGGTGGGAGGGCCGGGTCGCCATACATAGCTATGCCATGGCGCGATTCTGCCGAAGCGACCTGCGCGCCGAGAATCAGTGCCAATGCGGCAAAACCCGTACGCCATTTTTGGAAATAATCCGGCTTCATTTTCGCAACAATCCCGCTCTGCCCTTGTTTTATTAACGCAATCGGTACCTGTGCTTTCACGCAATATCAAACTTTTAGCTTGGCCAGCGGCGTCCCAATGCTTATAAAGAGGTTACTGCTCGATAGGTTTCTTGCCTGTATGAAACCTGCCTCAATAACTTAACGCCAGCTTCGTGCTGGCGTTTTTTTTTTGGCCATCTTCCGCCGGTCATGACGGCAAGGGCCGCGCCTCTTGCACGGCTTCGGCATTTATTTTGCAGGTGCAGCATGTCATGCTGTGCGCAGTGCATTCAATCCAGGGGAGCCACCCACATGGCCATCACAACCGACCTTGCAGGCAAGACCGCGATCATCACCGGCTCGAACTCGGGCATCGGCCTTGGCATCGCACAGGAACTGGCGCGCGCGGGTGCCAATATCGTGCTCAACAGCTTTACCGACGATGCAAGCGATCATGCGCTGGCCGCCGGGATCGCTCAGGATCACGGGGTCGAAGCGCGCTATATCCAGGCGGACATGTCCAAGGGCGACCAATGCCGCCGCCTGATCGCGGATGCGGGCGGCTGCGATATCCTTGTGAACAACGCGGGCATTCAGCACGTGGCCCCGCTGGAAAATTTCCCGACCGACAAATGGGATGCGATCATAGCGATCAACCTCAGTTCCGCCTTTCACACCACCGCAGCGGCAGTGCAGGGGATGCGTGAGCGGGGATGGGGGCGCATCATCAACATCGCGTCTGCGCATGGGCTGACCGCGTCGCCCTATAAATCCGCCTATATCGCGGCCAAGCACGGCATCGTCGGGCTGACCAAGACGACGGCGCTGGAAACCGCCACTGATCCGATCACCTGCAACGCCATCTGCCCGGGCTATGTGCTGACCCCCATCGTGGAAAAGCAGATCCCCGACACGATGAAGGAATATGGCATGAGCCGCGAGGACGTGATCCAGAACGTCATGCTGCAACGTCAGCCCAGCAAGGAATTCGCCACCACCGAACAGATGGGCGGCACCGCGGCCTTCCTGTGTTCTGATGCTGCCGCCCAGATCACAGGGACGACGATCAGCGTGGATGGTGGCTGGACGGCGCTGTGACGGCCCGGGGGGCCAGCGTCAAACGCATCAACCTTGCGCTGCAGGGCGGCGGCGCGCACGGGGCTTTCACCTGGGGTGCGCTTGACCGTTTGCTTGAAGATGACCGGATCGAGATCGCGGGCATGTCAGGCACCTCCGCCGGGGCGCTGAACGGGGCCGCCGTCAAGGCCGGGATGATCGCGGGCGGCCGTGATGGTGCGCGCGAGAACCTCGATTGGCTCTGGGATCAGGTGGCGGGCGTTCAGGACATCGGCATGGGGATGTGGATGGCCCCCTTTGGCCCCGCGGGCATCAGCCGCGCGCTGGAGTATTCCCCCGCCTTCGCCTTCAGTGAAACCCTGTCGCGGATGGTGTCGCCCTATGCGTACGGTGCGCTTTATCGCAATCCGCTGGAACCCATCGCCCGCAATTTCGACTTTGAGCGTGTGTGCGCGCATGATGGGCCTGCATTCTTCGTGAACGCGACGCGGGTGCGCAATGGCAAGCTGCGGGTGTTCAACGCACATGAGGTCACGCCCGAGGTCATCATGGCCTCGGCCTGCCTGCCCACCCTGTTTCAGGCGGTCGAGATCGAGGATGCAGAGACCGGCAAGGTCGAAGCCTTCTGGGACGGTGGGTACACCGGCAATCCCGCGCTGTTTCCGCTGTTCGGCGGCGATTTGCCCGATGACATCGTGGTCATCAACATCAACCCGCTGGAACGCGAACACATCCCCGTGACCCCCAACCAGATCCAGAACCGCATCAACGAGATCAGCTTCAACTCATCCCTGCTGCGCGAGCTGCGGGCGATCGAATTCGTGCAACGCCTGCTGGATGAAGGCACGCTGACAACCGACCGGATGAGCCGCGTCTACATGCATATGATTGCCGATGATGCCCTGATGAATGAATTGTCCGTGGCCACCAAGCTTTTGCCCAACGGCTATATCCTCGGCAAACTGAAGGCGGCAGGGCGCGCGGCAGCGGATACGTTTTTGCAGGCGCATTTCGACGATCTGAACCAACGGTCCTCCATCGACATGCGCGCGATGTTTTCCTGACCTCAGTCCTCTTCGGGCGGCTGGGTCGGGTCCTTGCCATTGGGATAGACAAGCCCCGCCGAGATCACCAGCTTGGCCGCGTCCTCCACTGTCATGTCCAGTTCGATCACGTCTTCGGCCGGGAAGAACAGCAAAAAGCCCGAGGTCGGGTTCGGCGTGGTCGGCAGAAAGACCGACAGCAGATCGCCGGTGTTGCCCGCGCGTTTGTGAATCTCGCCCTTGGCCGTGGTCGAGATAAAGCCGATGGCCCAGATGCCCTTGCGCGGGTATTCGATCAGGCACGCCTTTTCAAAGCTGCGGTCAGACTGCGCGAACACCGTTTCGGAAATCTGCTTGATCCCCGAATAGATCGACCGCACCACCGGGGTGCGTTCCACAAGGCTTTCGGCAAAGCGCAGGATGGAACGTCCAATGAGGCCCTTGGCCATCCAGCCCACGATGATCGTGAACACCAAAAAGATGATCACCCCGATGCCGCGCACGTTGATCTGCACCGACGGGTCGAGCCCCAGAAGCGTCTGGATCAGTTTGTCGGGTTGATAGGCGCTTGGCACCAGCGGCAAAACAAAGCCGTCAATCCAGCCCACGACCGTCCAGATCAGCCAGATGGTCAAACCCACAGGCGCGATCACAACCAGACCAGTCAGGAAGGACGCGCGTAAACGGGCCAGAAGGCCGGGGCGGCGAGGCGTTTCAGGATCGAAAGGGGTGTTCATGACAGGTCCGGTAACTTCGCCCTTGTAGTTAGGGGGTTTGTGCAGGCTCTACAATGCAAAGCGTGTGTCGCTTCAACGCTCATGGGGTGATTTTGTTCAATGCGGCGGCAATTTCAGCAGCCAACCGCGCGTTGTTGCGCACAAGCGCTATGTTGGCGTCGAGCGACCGGCCTTCTGTCAGTTCGAAGATGCGTTGCAGTAGGTAAGGGGTGACCGCCTTGGCCAGAATGCCGTGGGCATCTGCGTCCGCCTGCGCGCGGGCAATGATCGGGGCCAATGTGTCGGCGGCAATCTCCGCCTCTTGGGGGATGGGGTTGGCGATCAGTTGCCCGCCCGGCACCCCGAGGGCCGCGCGCAGGGCGTGGGCCGCGGCGATCTGCGCGGCGCTGTTCATGCGCAAGGGGGCCTTGATCCCTGCGCTGCGCGACCAGAAGGCGGGCATGTCGTCCTGACCGACGGCAACGACCGGCACGCCTTGGGTTTCCAGCACTTCCAGCGTCTTGGGGATGTCGAGAATGGCTTTGGCCCCTGCGGCCACCACCGTGACCGGGGTTTGCGCCAGTTCCATCAGGTCGGCAGAGATGTCAAAGCTGTCCTCGGCCCCTTTATGCACGCCGCCAATGCCGCCCGTGGCAAAAACCGCGATGCCCGCCAAATGTGCGGCGATCATGGTGGCGGCGACCGTTGTGGCCCCGGTCCGTCCTTCGGCCATGCACACGGCCATGTCTGCGCGGCTGAGCTTGGCGACGCCCTTGGCCTGCGCAAGGTCTTCAAGCTGTGCCTTCGTCAGACCGACGTGCAGGGTGCCGCCGATGACCGCGATGGTGGCGGGCGTGGCCCCTGCGGCGCGCACATCTGCTTCGACCTGCCGCGCGACCTCGACGTTTTGCGGATAGGGCATGCCGTGGGTGATGATGGTGCTTTCGAGGGCAACGACGGGCGTGCGATCTGCCAGCGCCGTGGCGACATCAGGCGAGGGGGTGAAGAGGGTCAATTGGGCGTGTCTCCGGATACATAGCTGGCGGCCGCTTCAAGTGCGCGGTCCAGTGCGGCCTCGCGGTCGGCCCCGCGGGCTTCGGCGGCGATATGGGCGGCCATGAAGGTGTCGCCGGCCCCGGTGACGCGCGTGACCAGCACCTGCGGCGGGGTGCGGGCGATCACGCCCGTGCCTTGCGTGCCCTCGGCGGCATCGGCGCCGCCGTGGGTGACCAGCACGCGGGCAGCGCCGCGGGTAAGCAGGGCCTGCGCGGCGGCGGGGGCCTCGTCGAACGTGGTCTGGCAGAGCAGCCCGGCCTCTTCGCAATTGACGTAAAGCGTGCCGCGCCCATGGGTCACAAAGGGCATCAGGCGCTCGGCCTTGCCGGGTGAGGCCGGGGCCACGCGCAGATCGGCCTGCGCCAGGGCGGTTCCGGTTGCGATCTCGGCCAGCAGGTCCAGCGTGAGGTTGCCATCCAGCGCCACGAGGCCGGAATAGGGTGCATCAAGAGTGTCGTCGGTCAGAGGCGCCAGGATCTTGGCCCCCGCGGCCTCCAGCGAATGGGCGTCGGCGATGGCCGCGATCAGGCCATTTGCGCCTTCCACGGCCATGTAACGGTCCGTGGGCAGGTCATCCGAGCGGTAGACGGTGTCGGTGATCAACCCGCGCGCGGCACAGGCGGCCATCAGCTCATCGCCTTCGGCATCCCGGCCAATGGCGGTCAGAAGCGCGGGCGTCAGGCCGAACCGTGCAAGGGTCATGGCGATGTTCAGGGCCACACCACCCGGCAAGCGGGTGATGCGACCCGGCACGTCCGAGCCCTGCCGCATGACAGAGGCCGAGCGCCCGATCACGTCCCACAGGACCGATCCGATGCACAGGATGTCAGGTGTCTTCGTCATGCCTCGTTCATGGTGGTGTGGGACGGGTGATGCAAGCGGCTAGTTCGGTACGCGAAAGGTCAGCGCCGCCCAAAGCGTTTCCCAAACCGCGTCCATGTCACCCGCGTAAGGGCGCAAGACCACGCCATCCAGAAGGTAATCATGCCCACGCTTGACCGGGACCGTGGCCATGCCATCCGCGTCGGTGCGGGTCAGGGTGATGGTGACGGCCCCCTCGGGCGCGCGTTCGAACACCTCGACCTGCGCGTCGGCGCGCGGGGTGTTGCGGTAGAGCAGTTGCACTTTCATTTCATCTGTGAAGGTCGCGTCGTAAGGATTTGTCATTGCGACAAATTCTGTCTCCATACCCGTGGGCGCATCGGCGCCCGCGCCATCGCCAATGGCCACCAGCGCCTTGGCGAAACGGCCATAGACCTCACGAAACCCGGTGCGCGGCGCGCCAAGCGCGTCGTGGCGTGCGGCGATGTCGGGGAAATCCTTGTGCGCGGCGAAGGCCACGAATTTTTCCCATTCGGTGTATTTCAGGCTCGATGGCGTCGTCTGATGCACCAGCACCACCAACCCTTCGGGCTGCGGCGGCAGGGTCAGCGCGGGCACGTCGCCGGTGCGGCCTTCCGTGGCGCGCACCCCCGCAGATGTGATGTGATCGGAGCGCACGATCTGCCGTTCGAAGTAGCCCAGCGTGATTCCGGCAAATTCCTCACCGTTTTTGAGGTCGGCGACCAGCATTTCGCCCTTTTCCACTTGATACTTCTTCGGCGCGATCCAAAACTCGTGCGCAAGGGTGGGTGCTGCGATCAACATCGTGGCAACAAGAGCAAGGACAGGACCAAGGGATGAGGCAAGGCGCATGAGATTTTCTTTCCTAAAGCTGTGGATCAAGCTGAGCCTTGTGGCGCTGTTGTCAAGCGTTGTGTGCGCGGGTGCACTGCGGGCGCATGAGGTTTTGCCGACCATCGCCGATCTGACCGTGCAGGACGGGCAGGCGACGCTGGCCCTGCGCGCCAATATCGAGGCGTTCCTGTCCGAGATCGATCTGGATGATCTGGAAGACACAGACCTGGCGGCAGGCGTGGACCGCTATGATGCGCTGCGAGCGCTGCCGCAAAACGAGATCGCGGCGATGTTGCCGGATCTTGTGGACGGCTGGAACGCCCTGCCGTTGCTGGCCGTGGACGGCACGCCCGTGGCGCTGTCCGTGCAGGATTTTCAGATGGTGGCACCGCCCGACGCCGAACAACCCCGTCAGAGCCTGCTGACGCTGCAAGGCCCCGTTGCGGTGGGGGCCGTGGCCGCGGTGTTCAGCTGGCCCAAGGGGCAGGGCGCATTGGTGCTGCGCCAGCAGGGGGTCGAGGACCCGTTCACCGGCTATGTCGATCCCGGTACGGCCAGCCCCGCGATAAATCTGGGCGGCGGTGGGGCCGACAGCGGCTGGCAGGCTTTCGCGAACTATGTTCCCGTGGGCTTTGACCACATCCTGCCCAAGGGGCTGGATCATATCCTGTTCGTGCTGGGACTGTTTTTCCTCAGTACCGCGTGGCGGCCCTTGCTGTGGCAAGTCACCGCCTTCACGCTGGCACATACGGTGACGCTGGCCTTGGGGGCGCTTGGCTGGGTCAACGTGCCCGGCAGCATCGTGGAGCCGCTGATTGCGGCGTCGATCGTCTATGTGGCGGTCGAGAATGTGTTCATGAAGGGCCTCAGCCCATGGCGGCCCGTTGTCATCTTTGGCTTTGGGCTGTTGCACGGGCTGGGGTTTGCATCGGTTCTGGGCGAATTCGGTCTGCCCGCGGGGCAGTTCATTCCGGCGCTGATCGGGTTCAACGTGGGCGTGGAACTGGGCCAGTTGACGGTGATCGCGCTGGCGTTCCTTGCGGTGGGATGGTTCGCGTCCAAGCCGTGGTACCGCCGCGCGATTTCGGTGCCCGCCAGCTGCGTCATAGCCGCCGTAGGGGCCTATTGGTTCGTGGAGCGTGTGTTTCTTTGAGCGGGCGGCGGGGCATGCCCCGCCTTACAGGGCGGCCGTCAGCGCGGTGAGGGCCGCCACCGCGTCATCCTGATCCCAGATCTCGGTGCCGATGCCGAAAAAGTCGGTGTAGGGGGCAAGGGCCGCCACCATGGCCGCGTCCAGCGCGCCTTCGGCCACCACCGGCACCTCGATCACTTCGGACCACCACTGGAACAGCTCCGCTTCGACAAAGCTGCCATCGCCAAGGGCCGTGGCCTGCACGGGGCCAAAACTGATGTAATCGGCCCCTGCTTCGCCTGCGGCCATGCCCTCGTGGCGCGATGTGCCGCAATGCGCCCCAACGATGGCGTCAGGGCCAAGCGCCTTGCGCGCATCACGCACCGATGCGCCGCCTGTCAAATGCACCCCATCCAGCGCCAGCCGTTCGGCCAGCCCCACATGATCGGCCACCACCAGCGCGATGTCACGTGCCGCCGTCACCTCGCGCAGCGCATCGGCGGCCCGCATCACCCGGTCTTCGTCGCGGGTGGACAGGGCCAGCCGCACGCAAGCGATGTCAAAGCCGTCCAGCACCCGCGCCAATTGGTCGGGAAAGACGCTGAGTTCGAATTCCGGCGGGGATATCAGGTAAAGCTGGGGCTGCTCTTGCTCGGCCATGGGCGTGGTCCTCTTGGTCTTTGGATCGTGTTAACGGATCGCTGCGGGAAAGAAAACTTTTATGCCGTGCCTTCGGATATTTAGGGGCGGAACACGCTGGGGGTTTTCGACGCCCCGGACGCGCGGTAAGGGGAGGCATGAGCGAGATACCCTTTTTTGTGCTGGTGCGCCCGCAGATGGGCGAAAACATCGGGGCAGCGGCCCGGGCGATGTGGAACTTTGGCCTCGACCGGATGCGGATCGTGGCCCCGCGCGACGGCTGGCCCAACCAGGCCGCCGTGGCGCTGGCCAGTGGGGCAGGCCGCTTGCTGGACGAGGCGCAGCTGTCAGAGGACCTGCCGGAAGCTTTGGCCGATTGCACATACGTCTATGCCACCACCGCGCGGGCGCGGGACCTGACCAAGCCTGTGCTGAGCCCGGAGACCGCGATGGCCGATGCGGCCGCGCGCATTGCCGCGGGCCAGAAGGTCGCGGTTCTGTTCGGGCCTGAACGTGCGGGGTTGGAAAACGACGACATCGCGCGCGCCAATGCGATCATCTCGGTGCCGGTCAACCCGCGCTTTGCCTCGCTGAACCTTGCGCAATGCGTGCTGCTGGTGGGCTACGAATGGATGCGCCAGACCGGCGCGGTTGTGGCCGTGCGCGACGAGATGGCAGGCACCGACTGGGCCACGGGCGAAGAGGTCGAGCATCTGGCGCGCCACTATGAGGATCGGTTGGATGACGCGGGTTTCTTCTTTCCGGAGCACAAGGCCGAGGGCATGAAGATCAACCTGCGCAACATGTGGAGCCGGATGCCCCTGGCCCGCGCCGACATCCAGATGCTGCACGGGGTGATGCGGCAGATGGTCCGCTGGGCCCGCAAAGACGATTAAGCGCGCTGGACGAAGGGCCTGCACAGCCTTAGGTTCAGGCCAAAGACGGAGACAGGCGCAATGACCAAAAAACGCAGTATTTTCGAAGACGTATCCAGCCCCGAGGCCGTGGTCCAACCCAGCGCCAAGGGGGTGATCGATCAGGGCCGTTCCGGCGCGCGCGGGGCAATCCGCATCTGGCTGATGGTCCTCTTTGCCTTGGTGGTCCTGATGATCGCCGTGGGCGGTCTGACCCGACTGACCGACAGCGGGCTGAGCATCACCGAATGGCGGCCGCTGACCGGGGCCATCCCACCGCTCAACGCCGCCGATTGGCAGGCAGAGTTTGCCAAGTATCAGGCCATCGATGAATTCCGCATCCAGAACCAGTGGATGCAGCTTGAAGACTTCAAGGTGATCTATTGGTGGGAATGGGGCCACCGGCAATTGGGTCGCGTTGTGGGCCTTGTCTGGGCCATCGGCTTCCTGTGGTTTCTCTTGCGCCGCCAGATCCCGGCGGGCTGGACCCCGCGTTTGCTGATCCTTGGGGGGCTTGGCGGCCTGCAAGGGGCCATCGGCTGGTGGATGGTCAGCAGTGGTGTGACCAGCGGCGAGGGGACAACGGATGTGGCAAGTTACCGGCTGGCCACGCATCTTGGCCTGGCCTTTGCCATTCTGGGCGTCATCCTGTGGTACATCCTGATGATGGGCCGCACCGAACGCGACCTGATGCAGGCGCGCCGGGGCAAGGAGGCCAAGCTGTTCGGTCTGTCCACGGGGCTGTTGCATTTCGCCTTTCTGCAGATCCTGATCGGGGCGCTGGTGGCGGGCATCGACGCGGGCCGCAGCTATACCGACTGGCCGTTGATGGGCGGACAGGTGTTCCCGGCGACCGCCTTTGCCTTTGAGCCGTGGTGGCGCAATTTCTTTGAAAGCCCCGGACTTGTGCAATTCATCCACCGGGTGACGGGCTATCTGCTTCTGGCCTTCGGCGTTGTTGTCTGGCTGCGCGGGCGGCGCAGTGCGCACAAGACCACCCAAACGGCGTTCCACGCGGTCATGGCGGTGCTTGCCTTGCAGATCGTTCTGGGCATCGTGACCGTTCTTTATGGCGCGCCTTGGCAGGTCGCCATTCTGCACCAATTGCTGGCCGTGGTCCTGTGGGGCACGATCCTGCAGGCGCGGTTCCTTTCTGCCTACCCCATCGCAACATCCATCAGCAGGAGCTGACCCCATGCGCCACTACGACGATCTGATCGCCTTTGAACGGCAAACACAGGCGCTGTCCCAGGTGGCGGGGCGCCTTGGCTGGGATCAGGAAACCATGATGCCGCGCGGGGCCGCCGCCCAGCGAGGCGAGGAAATGGCGGCGATGGAGGCTGTGCTTCATGCGCGCCGCATGGACGCGCGCATCGGCGATTGGCTGACCGCACTGGACGTGGACGCATTGGATGATGTGGCCGCCGCACAAGTGGGCCATATCCGCCGCAGCTTTGACCGGGCCAGCAAGGTGCCTGCGGATCTGGCCACTGCGCTGGCGCGTCTGACCTCGACCGCGCAGGGCGCATGGGCCGAGGCGCGCGCGGCGGATGATTTCGCGGGCTTTGCCCCGGTGCTTGAAGAGGTCGTGCGCCTCAAGCGCGAAGAAGGGCAGGCACTGGCGGCGGGCGGTGACGTCTATGACGCCATGCTGGATGACTACGAACCCGGCACCACGGGCGCGGACCTTGAGGCGATGTTTGGCGCGATGCGCCCGCAATTGTCCGCACTGCGCGCTGCCGTGCTTGACGCCGACGCGCCGCCTGCGCTGGACGGCACCTTTGACGAAGGCGCGCAGATGAAGATGAGCCGGATGCTCGCCAAGGCCTTCGGCTATGACATGAGCCGGGGACGGGTGGACAAGGCCGTGCACCCCTTCAGTTCGGGCAGTGGCACCGATGTGCGCATCACCACGCGCACCAACCCGGCCGATCCGTTCAACTGTTTCTATTCCACCATCCACGAGGTCGGCCACGCCGCCTACGAGCAGAACATTCACGACGATTACCTGCTGACCCCGCTGGGCCGCGGCGTGTCGATGGGCGTACACGAAAGCCAGAGCCGCATTTATGAAAACCAGATCGGGCGCAGCCGCGCGTTCACTGGCTGGCTCTACGGGCAAATGCGCGAGGCCTTTGGTGATTTCGGAATCGCGGACGCCGATACGTTCTATGGCACCGTCAACCGCGTGAACCGTGGCTATATCCGCACGGAGGCGGACGAGCTGCAGTACAACCTGCATGTGCTGCTGCGGTTCGACCTGGAGCGCGCGCTGATGTCGGGCGACTTGCAGGTCCAGGATCTTGAAGCGGCATGGAATGATCGCTTTGAAGCCGACTTTGGCTATGCAGTGGACCGGGCCAGCAATGGCGTCTTGCAGGATGTGCATTGGTCGGTTGGGCTCTTTGGCTATTTTCCGACCTATTCGCTGGGCAATGTCTATGCCGGGTGCCTGCACGAGGCGCTGCGCGAAGACGTGAGCGACCTCGATGCGCAATTGGCGCAAGGCGACACGTCGGCGGCGACCAACTGGATGGGCGCGCACCTGCAACAGCATGGCGGATTGCGCAGCCCAGGCGCCACCATCGCCCACGCCGCGCGCAAGGATCCAAGCGAGGCGCCCTTGATGGCCTACCTCGAGGCCAAGTTCAGCGAGATCTACAACCTTTGATCGCACAGCCGTCCTGAATCGCCTTCTTGCTGTAAGTGTTGTATAATTGGCCCTTAATCAGGTCAGGAGGCCAAAATGTTCAAACTTCTGGGGGTTGCAAGTGTTGTGGTGGGGCTGGCCGGTGCCGTTGCCGCGCAAGAAGTGCGTCAGGTGCGCATCACCGATGAATTGCCAAGCGTGACCTATCCGGTCGAGGTTCTGGGATCGGACGGACGGCGGTACGAATGCCGCCGCGCGATCGTGGATGTGGATGGCACGCCCACGCGGTTCTGCCGGGGCGATGATGATGATCCCGGTGTGCTGGTGGCCGGGTCTTTGGGCCCCGAAGCGGGTGCGTTTATCGTCGCACTGGTCGTCGTGGCGACCCTTGTGGGTGACGACACATCGACAACAACCACGTCTACATCCTCGTCCGGCACATCAGGCGCAAGTCGCTGACGGTCAGCGGTCAACCGCGATCAGCCTGTGTGACATGGTCGTGTTCTGACCGTTTGATTTCCAAGTGAAGGTTTTCAGTTTGATCCGCTCAACGAGCGGGTCAACGAGGGCGCTATGCTGATCCACGGCCTGTGACTGCGCCGCCATCAAAAGCCGCATCGCTGCCATAGTTTGCACACCCTTTTCACCGATACGCAAAATGCACGCATTTGGCGAGGTGATTGATATGTTGCGTAATTTGGTGATGGCGCTGTTTCTGGCGGCGAGTTCGGCTGGTGCGGAAGACTTTCACGACGCCACCGTGGTCGGCTTTGTTCGCGGTGAGGACCGGGCCGGGCTTGATGCCTTCCTCGGGCAAGCGCAGGCCGCCTATTTGCGCAACGAGATCAGCGCGGACCAGATGCGCGACCTGTTTATCGCCTTGTCGCGCAGCCACCAGCAAACCGTGCGCTTTGTCGAAGCCTGGGCCGATGCCGCACCTGAAAACGCTTTTGCCCAGATCGCGCGGGCCTGGAGCCTTTGGACTGCGTCGGACCAGATGCGCGGCGCGGGAAGCGCCGCGGCCTATGCCGTGTTCGAAGGAATGCGCGAACGGGCAATCGCCCATGCAAAGCGCGCGCGCGCCATCAGTCCCGATCTGATCCCCGTGTCGGACGCCGTGTTGCGCATGTACCGGACGGACCCGACCGTCGGCGATCCGGCCGCCGCCTTGGAAAAGGTGATGGCCACGCATCCCAATTGGGGGTCGATGATGCGGGTCTATCCCCTGGTAGGGCCACTCGGCCCTGACGCGATTGATGGCTTTTGTGCGCACTACGGCCCGCTTGTGACGCCGGATGCCACGCCGAAGTGCCGCATGTATGGCTATACCTACTACACCAGTGGCTATCTGGGCGATTTTGCGGATGTTGACGGGTGGGATGAAACCGACCCGGACATGGTTATGCTGCGCATCGCGGGCCTGACCACGAAATACCGCTATGAAGACCTGACAGACCAACAGGTCGCGTGGATGGAGGAGGCCATTCTGAGCTTTGAGGCTGACCTTTACGGCCTTGTAAACCTTCAAACCAACGCGTTGCACTTTGCGAACCGGGTCGCGATCCTGCGCCGAGATGCGGTTTTCTATGAACGGTTCAAGAAGGCGCACCTGGAGCGTGCTGTCGGTTTTCTGGACGTTGATCCTTACAACCTTGACCTTTTGGATATGGTCGAGGGCACCGCCTTTCTGCCGGAGTGGGAAACCGTCACACATGCCGATGGGCGTACCGAGTACACGACAATCTACCCTGAGATGGACGCGGCTCAGAAAACTGCATTTCGAACGGCAGAAGCGGCGCAAAGGGTGGACTTCGCCGGGCGCCGCCTGATGGCAAATCCGCATGACGGGGACAGCTGGGAGAGCTATGCGATGACGGTCGGAAAGGCGCTTGATTCCAAGTACTTCTTCGATATGGACGACGCGTTTGAAAATGCTCTGGTCTATGGAACATCAGACCCGGTGCTAAGCCTTGGGATGCTTTTGGTGCACAAGACATACGAAGCAGAATTGCTGGGCTACCGCGACACGCCGTCTGTGGCCCATATCTGGGATGCCATTGGCCGGGATATCGATGTGCCGAACGAAGTGTTGTGCCCGTTCCTGCGCGCGCACCGATTGCGACAGGCGATGTGCGACAGCGACGCGCTCAGAACCTGGTCCTGCACGGAGCATCCCGGCTATGATCAGAAAGTCTTTGATCAGCTTCTGGCAGAGGCGCAAGCAGCGCCGCAATGTGCACCGATCCGGGACGCAGACGTCGAGACACTGTGGTACACGCCTGTCCCGATGTCAGACGCGCTGGTGCCGGTGCCGACCCCAGCGCGCGACGTTTATTCCTCGGCGGTGTCTTCCTCGTCGCCCTGATCGGCGATCCATGCGACGCTGACGACTTCCTCGCCCTTGCCGGTGTCAAAGACCTTGACCCCGCCCGCGCTGCGCGAGCGGAAGGAGATGCCTTCGACCGGCACCCGGATCGATTGGCCCTTGGACGTGGCCAGCATGATCTGATCGTCAAGCTCAACCGGGAAGGAGGCGACGATCTCGCCGCCGCGCATGGCCTTGTCCATGGCCGCCACGCCCATGCCGCCGCGTCCGCGCACAGGGTAGTCATGGCTCGAACTCAGTTTGCCTGCGCCCTGCGCCGTGATCGTCAGGATCAGGTTTTCAGAAGCTGACATTTCCGCATAGCGGTCGGGGCTGATGGTCGCGTTGGCGTCCACGGCCTCTTCATCCGATACATCAACTTCGTCGGCCAAGCCTGCGACAGCCCTGCGCATTTTCAGATAGGCGGCGCGCTCGTCGCTGGTCGCATCGAAGTGACGGATGATCGACATGGACACCACCGTGTCCTTGCCCGACAGCTTGACCCCACGCACGCCCACCGAAGACCGCGAGTTGAACACCCGCACATCCGTGGCCGGGAAGCGGATGGCGCGGCCCGAATTGGTGACCAGCATCACATCGTCATCGTTGGAGGCGATGCGCGCGTTGATCAGGGTGGTGCCCTCGTGTTCGCCCTCGAACTTCATGGCGATCTTGCCGTTGGATTTGACGTTGGTGAAATCCGACAGCTTGTTGCGGCGCACGGTGCCTGCGGAGGTGGCGAACACCACCTGCAGGTCGTCCCATTCATCCTCGGCGCGGTCCACCGGCATGATCGCCGCGATGCTGACGCCTTGGGGGATCGGCAGGATATTGATGATCGCTTTACCCTTGGACGTGCGGCCCCCTTGCGGCAGGCGCCATGTCTTGAGCTTGTAGACCATGCCGTCGGTGGTGAAGAACAGCAGTTGCGTGTGGGTGTTGGCCACGAAGAGGGTGGTGATCACGTCCTCTTCCTTGGTCTGCATACCAGCAACACCTTTGCCTCCGCGCCGTTGGCTGCGGAAGTCGGCCAGCGGCGTGCGCTTGATGTAGCCGCCCGATGTCACGGTCACGACCATGTCCTCGCGTTCGATCAGGTCCTCGTCGTCCATGTCGCCGGACCAATCCACGATCTCGGTGCGGCGCGGCACGGCGAACAGCTCGCGCACTTCGCGCAATTCGTCGGCGATGATGCCCATGATCCGGTCGCGCGAGCTCAGGATCTCAAGGTATTCCTTGATCTTGCCGGCCAGTTCTTCCAACTCGTCGGTGACTTCCTTGACCCCGATCTGGGTCAGGCGCTGCAGGCGCAATTCGAGGATCGCGCGGGCCTGCGTTTCGCTCAGGTTATAGGTGCCATCATCGTTGGCGGTGTGGGTCGGATCATCGATCAGCGCGATATAGGGCAGGATGTCCGTGGCAGGCCAGCGGCGCGTCATCAGCTTTTCGCGCGCTTCGGCGGCGTCGGCGGAACTGCGGATTGAGGCGACGATTTCGTCGATGTTGGTGACGGCCACGGCCAGACCACACAGGATATGGCTGCGCTCGCGGGCCTTTCGCAGCTCAAACGCGGTGCGGCGGGCCACGACATCCTCGCGGAAGTCGATGAACGACGTCAGGAACCGGCGCAGGGTCAGCTGTTCAGGCCGCCCGCCATTCAGGGCCAGCATGTTGCAGCCGAAATGCACCTGCATGGGCGTAAAGCGGAACAGCTGGTTCAGCACCACTTCGGCGGTGGCGTCGCGTTTCAACTCGACGACCACGCGCACACCGTTGCGGTCGGATTCGTCCTGCACGTGGCTGATGCCTTCGATGCGTTTTTCGCGCGCGGCCTCGGCGATGCGTTCGATCATCGTGGCCTTGTTCACCTGGTAGGGGATCTGGTCGATGATGATCGCCCAGCGGTCCTTGCGGATTTCCTCCACACGGGTTTTGGAGCGGATGACAACGCTGCCGCGCCCTTCAAGGTAGGCTTTGCGCGCGCCGCCCCGGCCCAGCATGATGCCGCCCGTGGGGAAATCCGGCCCGGGCACATAGTCGATCAGCTGTTCGGAGGTCAGGTCCGGTTCGTCGATAAGCGCCAGCGTCGCATCGATCACCTCGCCCAGATTGTGCGGCGGAATGTTGGTGGCCATGCCCACGGCGATGCCGCCCGCGCCGTTGACCAGCATGTTCGGGAACCGTGCGGGCAGAACGGTGGGTTCCCGGTCCTTGCCATCATAGTTGTCCTGAAAATCGACGGTTTCCTTGTCGATATCCGCCAGCAGGTAGGCGGCGGGCTTGTCCATGCGGACCTCGGTATAGCGCATGGCGGCGGGGTTATCCCCGTCCATGGAGCCAAAGTTGCCTTGCCCATCGAGCAGGGGCAGTGACATCGAGAAATCCTGCGCCATACGCACCAGCGCGTCATAGATCGCACTGTCACCATGGGGGTGATATTTGCCCATCACGTCGCCCACGGGACGGGCGGATTTCCGGTAACTCTTGTCGTGGCTGTTGCCGGTTTCGTGCATCGCATAGAGGATGCGCCGGTGCACCGGTTTCAGGCCATCGCGCAGGTCGGGGATGGCACGGCTGACGATGACCGACATGGCATAGTCCAGGTAGGACGTGCGCATTTCATCTTCGATCGAAACCGTCGGCCCATCGTAGGCGGGCCGTTCCGGCATCATTTCATCATCGTTTTCAGGGGGTTGCGGAGTGTCGCTCACGTGAATGCCCGTCTTTTTCTGTGGGGTCTATATCTTGCGTGTGACTATATCAGAGGCCGCATATAGGGTGCAATGCCTGCGCCGCCGCAAGCCCTGTCAGCCAGGGGCGCACAGTGCTAACATTTTGTTTTCATTGAAAAGTAATCTCGTTGTGGCAAGCTGGGTGCAGAGCAGCAAAAAGAGGCCAATAAAATGGAGCGTTCAGAAACCGAATTGATGCTGAAGGGGTATGGGCTGACCACGGCGGAATTCTTCTATCATATGCCCGATCACATCCACGTCCTGAACTGCTTTGTCTGGCAGGACTATGACATCGCGCCGGACCATCCGCGCCTGTTCAAATTCGTGGAGTTCTGGCAGTCCGAGATCGACGGCCCGCTGCATTCCGTGCGCTTTTCCCATCGCAAGATGGTCGGCGCGGGGGAATGGCGCAACGTGGTTGGTGAATTGCGCCTGCACTAGCCAAAGACAGGCGGACTACCAGCCGATCTGCGCCCTGAACCGATCCAGCGCGCTTTCCCAGCGGGCCATCATCCGCTCGAACGTATAGCGCGACATGCCATCAACCCCGGCCACCGCATGTTCAATCGTGGCGTGGCCGCTGTTGTTCAGATAGGCCTTGCCGATGTAGTAGTCCCGGTTCCAGTCGTGCATCTGGGCCATACTGATGCGCCCTTCGGTGTTGAAGGTCGCGCGCAGCTGGATGTCGCGGCAGGCCGCACCATCCTCGTTGCAGCCATAGAAATTCACGTCGAAGTTTACGCCACCGATGCTTGATCTGATCTGCGGGTCGCCTTGGGAATCCGTGTGCAGGTCCGCTGAATACCCCATGTCGTTGAGCGTCGCGATCAGCGTCTCGGGCGCGCCGGCGGTGATAGATTGTGCCGATGCGGCAGACAGCGCAAGGCTGGCCGCCATGGCGGTGGCGATCAACAGGTTCTTGGTCATGGTCTTTCCTCCCCAGTGGGCCCAGATTGGTGCCGAAGGGGAGCCCGTGTCAATTCAGGCAGAACAGCTTGCGCCGCCCAGCACGCAGAATTTGGCGCAATGGGGGTGGTTCAATGCCACGTCGCGCTCGGCCTCTTGCAAGGTGGTACCCAGCTCGAACTGCGGGTCGTAGGGCAGCAGGGTGCAGGCCAGCACGCTGGGGCTGTCTGCCCCCTTGCGCTTGACCACCATGCGGCTGGATGCGCACATCACGGCGTCGGGGGATTTGTTCAGGATGCCCCAGCAGGCAGTGGTGATTTCAGGCACTTCGACAGTTTCATCCATTTCGGGAAAAAGAACCGTCATGCCGGGGTCTTGCGCGTCGATCTTGAAGTTGTTCCGGTCGAAGAATGCGGCATAGCCCGCGCGCGATTCCGCCTCGTTCTCTTCCATGATGCTGCGGCCTGCCACGGCCATGCGGAACCCGTTGTCGCGCAACCATGCCATGCCTTCGAGCGTGCGCTCGAAGCTGCCTGCGCCGCGTTCGGCGTCGTGCAGGTCGGGGCGGTGGTGATCGACGGAAATGCGCAACGTGAGCTTGCCGGGATAGTCGGCATTCAACGCAAGGAGCCCGGCCTTGACCGATTTGCGCATCATCGGGCGCATCGCGTTGGTCAGGATCAACACGTCATAGCCGCGCGCAAGGCTGGCGCGGGTCATGTCGATCATCTGCGGGTTCATGAACGGCTCACCACCGGTAAAGGCGATCTCGGTCACGGGCCATGCGCGGTCTTCCAGCTGATCAAGGTAGTCCGTGACCTCGGCGGCGGTGATATAGACCAGCCGGTCATTGCCGGGGCTGCTTTCGATATAGCAGTTCACGCATTCGATGTTGCACAGGGTCCCTGTATTGAACCACAGCGTTTGTGGATTGCCGAGCGCCACGGTCGCGCGTGCCTCACCCGTGGCGGTCGTCGCGGGGTCCTGAAACTTACCGGCATTGGCGAGGGCGAGATCTTTCATGGTGCGCGGGATCCTGATGTCTTTGCGTCTGGCCTTTTTGTGTTAGGGTCCGCCAAGATGCAAGAAAAGCCGCGCTTCGGGGTCCTGACACTATTGTGAATGGTTCCCGATGACGGCATGTTTGCGCTAACATCAGTTGAAGGCAAGGCAGGCACCCATGGTTTCGCGCGTTATCCCGGTCGATCCTTTTGATCTGGTCATCTTTGGCGGCACGGGCGATCTGGCCCGGCGCAAGATTCTGCCGGGGCTGTTCCGGCGCTATTGTGCAGGGCAAATGCCCGAGGGCGCGCGCATCATCGGGGCCGCGCGCACCGAACTGGATGCGGCGGGTTACCGCGACATGGTGGCCGGCGCGGTGCGCGAGTTTGGCGGCGGGCGGCATTGCGAGGACGGCACGCTCGACAATTTCCTGCAGCGTCTGGACTATGTGGCGATCGATGCGCGTGGCGAGGCCGGGTGGGATGCGCTGGCCAAGTTGGTGCAGGAACATGACAAGGTGCGCGCCTTTTACTTCTCGGTGGGGCCGGGGCTGTTTGGCGATCTGGCCGAACGGCTGCACCTGTGGAAGATGACCAACGGCCAGACCCGTATCGTGGTCGAAAAGCCCTTTGGCCGTGATCTGGCCACGGCACAGGCGCTGAACGCGGCACTGGCCGAGCATTTTGACGAAAGCCAGATTTACCGCATCGATCATTACCTGGGCAAGGAGACGGTGCAGAACCTGATGGCCGTGCGCTTTGGCAACATGCTCTTCGAGCCGTTGTGGAACAGCCAATATGTCGATCACATCCAGATCACGGTCGCAGAAACCGTGGGCGTGGGCGGACGTGGTGAATACTATGACCGGTCGGGTGCAATGCGCGACATGGTGCAGAACCACCTGATGCAGCTGTTGTGCCTTATTGCGATGGAGCCGCCCAGCAAGTTCGACCCCGACGCGGTGCGCGACGAAAAGCTGAAGGTCATTCGCGCCCTCGACACGGTGGAGCCGCATCACATTGTGCGCGGCCAGTACGAGGCCAGTGCCGATGGCCCCGGCTACCGCGAGGCGGTGGGGGATGCCCGCACGCGCACGGAAAGCTACGTGGCGATGAAGGTGGGCATTTCCAACTGGCGGTGGGCCGGCACGCCATTCTACCTGCGCACAGGCAAGCGCCTGTCTGAACGCTCAAGCGAGATCACCGTGGTCTTCAAGGAGTTGAACCATTCGATCTTTGGCGAAAAGCAGGATCACCGGAACACCCTGTCCATTCGGCTGCAACCCAACGAGGGCATCACGCTGCACGTGACGATCAAGGAGCCGGGGCCGGGGGGCATGCGCCTGGTCGATGTGCCGCTGGACATGAGCTTTGCCGAGGCGCTTGGCCCGGACGGAGAGGATCCGCCCGATGCCTATGAGCGGCTGATCATGGATGTGATCCGGGGCAACCAGACCCTGTTCATGCGTGGCGACGAGGTCGAGGCCGCATGGGCCTGGACCGACCCGATCATCGAAGGCTGGGAGGCGCGCGGCGAAGTGCCCAAGCCCTATGAAAGCGGATCGGCGGGGCCGGGCGACGCGGTGCAATTGCTGGCGCGCGACAGGCGCGTGTGGCGGGAGGTCAAACCATGAAGATTGTCGAATACCCGGACCGTGACATGCTGGCCATCGACGTGGCCAACGTGCTGGCGGGCGAATTGGAAAGCTGTCTCTTCAACCACGATTTTGCGTCTTTTGCGGTGCCGGGCGGGACCACGCCGGGGCCGATCTTTGACGTGCTCTGTGCCGCCGATCTGGATTGGAGCCGGGTGCATGTGATGCTCACCGATGAGCGCTGGGTCGACGAAGGGTCGGACCGGTCGAACGGTGCATTGTTGCGGCGGCGTCTTCTGGTCAACCGGGCCGAGGCGGCGCTGTTCCGTCCCTTTTACGTGCCGGGTGCCAGCATCGAGGACGGTGCGGCGCAGGTGTCGGAGGAACTGGCCGGGGACATGCCGATTTCCGTGCTGATGCTGGGCATGGGCGCGGACATGCACACCGCGTCTCTCTTTCCCGGCGCGGGTGGGTTGGCCGCGGCCATGGCACCCGGTGCGCCGCTGGTCTGCCCGATCTTCGCGGACGGTCAGGAACCGCGGGTGAGCCTGTCGGCCCCTGCGCTTGATGGCGCGATGAGCAAGCATCTGGTGATTTTCGGGGCGGAGAAGCGGGCAGCGCTTGAAGCCGCCGCACATTTGCCCGCGCAGGAAGCCCCCATCGGGGCGGTGTTGCGCGACATGACGGTACATTGGGCGGAGTAAAGCCATGTGGAATGACGTGAAGGCCCTGGCCGCCGCAGCCGAGGGGCGGCATATTCTTGATCTGTTTGAGGCAGACCCGGCCCGCGCCGACGCTTTTGCGGCGCAGGTGGGCGACCTGTGGCTGGATTATTCAAAGACCAACATCGATGCGGAGACGCGTGCGGCCCTGCTGGACCTGGCGGAGGCTGCGGATGTGGCAGGTCGCCGCGATGCAATGTTCGCAGGCGCTGCGATCAACGAAACCGAGGGGCGTGCGGTGCTGCACACCGCGCTGCGCAACCTGGATGGTGATCCGGTGAAGGTGGATGGCAAAGACGTCATGCCCGGTGTTCTGGACACGCTGGCGCGGATGGAGGCCTATGCCGCCGAAATCCGCGAAAGCGGCATCACGGATGTGATCAACATCGGCATCGGTGGGTCCGACCTTGGCCCGGCGATGGGCGTGGCTGCCCTGGCACCATACCACGATGGGCCGCGGGTTCACTTCGTGTCAAACGTGGACGGGGCACATATCGCGGACACGCTGCAGGGGCTGGATGCCACGCGCACGCTGGTGATCGTCGCCTCGAAAACCTTCACCACCATCGAAACCATGACCAACGCGCGCACCGCGCGGACGTGGATGTCCGATCAGGGGGGCGATCCCGGGGCGCAGTTTGCAGCACTCTCCACCAACCTTGAGAAGACCGCCGCGTTCGGCATCCCGGCCGAGCGGGTCTTTGGCTTCGAGGATTGGGTTGGCGGGCGCTATTCGATGTGGGGGCCCATCGGGCTGAGCCTGATGATCGCCATTGGCCCCGAGGCTTTCCGCGCCTTTCTGCGGGGCGGACAGGCGATGGATGTGCATTTTCGTGCCGCAACAGGGGCCGAGAACATGCCGCTGATGCATGCGCTTGTGGGCATGTGGCACCGGCAGGTGCTGGGCCATGCCAGCCGCGCGGTGCTGCCCTATGATCAGCGGCTGGCGCTGTTGCCCGCCTATTTCCAGCAGCTTGAAATGGAAAGCAACGGCAAGTCCGTGACCATGGACGGATCATCCGTGCCGGTCGACAGCGGCCCCGTGGTCTGGGGTGCGCCGGGCACCAATGGGCAGCACGCGTTCTATCAGCTGATCCATCAGGGCACGGACGTCATCCCCTGCGAGTTCATGATCGCCGCTGAAGGTCACGAGCCGGAATTGCGCCATCACCATGACCTGCTGATCGCCAATTGCCTTGCGCAATCGGAGGCTCTGATGCGGGGCCGGTCGCTGGACGAGGCGCGCGCCAAGATCGCGGACCGCTTTGAGGCGGCCGAGTTGGAACGGCAGGCGGCGCACCGGGTTTTTGTGGGCAACCGGCCTTCTGTCACCTTGATCTATCCGACGCTGGACCCGTTCACCCTGGGCCAGATCGTGGCGCTTTATGAGCACCGGGTGTTCGTGGAAGGGGTCATTCTGGGCATCAATTCCTTTGACCAATGGGGCGTCGAGCTGGGCAAGGAACTGGCAACCGCGCTGCAACCGGTTGTCGAGGGGCAGGCGGAGGGGTCGGACAAGGATGGATCGACCCGCGCCTTGGTAGCCTTCGTGCATCGGCACCGCGTGTGATCCAAAGGCGCGGCTGACGCCGCACGCGATCTTTCAGGGGGCTTTGCCCCCATCGCTGGCGCGATTCCCCCAAAGTATTTGAGACCCAAAGAAGGGTTTATTCAGGGGTGGCCCCATCGGCGATGAGGCGGGTGCGAATGGCATCCGGGATCGCCATGCGGTCACTGCCATCCGGGGTCAGTAGCACCATCACGCAGTCAAATGTGGCGCGGCAGGTGCCCGCCGCCCAGATCGACTGATGCAGGGTCATCGAGGTGCGGCGCAGCGCGGGGCAGCTGGCGGTGACGATGTAATCCTCGCCGTCGCGCATTTCCTGCAGGAACCGCACCTCACCCGAGCGGATCACGATGCGCGGGCTTTGCGGATCGTCCAGCGTGCCGATTCCATAGTGTTGCATGTGCCGGATGCGCAGGCGTTCGAACCATACGAAGTAGCGCGTGTTGTTGACGTGCATCAGCGTGTCGAGGTCGTCGTGGTGAACGCGGTCAGCCACGGCCAGGGGCGCAGGTGTATCAAGGCCTGCGGCGCGCTGTTGATCCGGGTCAAGGAGACGGTGGTAGGGCAATTGCATGTGACATGACGTAAATCGGGTGCGCGAAGCTTGCAAGCGCTTGCAAGCCGGGTGGTGGATTGGCAGGTTGGCGCAAAGGGAGGAGGGCAACCGCGCAGTGCGCGGTGGGCCATACGTGATCCTCCTGCAACTGATGGAGATGCCCATGTTTGGCCAGATGATGACCGCCCCGATGACGATTTCTTCGCTTGTGGATCATGCCGCAACCTATCACGGAGACACCGAGATCATTTCGGTCAGCACCGCTGGCGGCATCGAGACAACCACATGGCGCGATGTCGGTGCCAATGCGCACGCCCTGGGGGATGCGCTGAGCAAGCTGGGGCTGGATCCGCAGGCGCGCTGTGCGACCATCGCATGGAACAACCGCCGTCATCTGGAGGTTTATTTCGGGGTTTCGGGGGCGGGGTTCGTCTGCCACACGATCAACCCGCGCCTGTTCCCCGAGCAGTTGGTCTACATCATCAATCACGCCGAAGACAAAGTGCTGTTCATCGACCACACCTTTGTGCCGCTGGTCGCCGCGATCCGGGACAAGCTGCCGCATCTGGAGCATATCGTTCTGATGGAGGGCCGCGATCCGGCGGCGGCCGAGCAGATCGAGGGGCTGATGTTCTACGACGAACTTCTGGCCACCGGATCGGCGGACTTCGAATGGCCCAGCTTTGACGAGAACACCGCATCGAGCCTGTGCTATACCTCCGGCACCACCGGCAACCCCAAGGGGGTGCTCTATTCGCACCGCTCGACCGTGTTGCATTCGCTGGTCGCGGCCTTGCCCGACAGTCTGGACCTGTCAGCGACCAAGCGGGTGCTGCCCGTGGTGCCGATGTTCCATGTCAACGCCTGGGGTACGCCCTATGCCTGCGCCATGACGGGCGCGTCGATGGTGTTGCCGGGGCCGGGACTGGATGGGGCGTCACTGGTCAAGCTCATTGACACCTACAAGGTGTCGGTTGCGCTGGGTGTGCCGACGATCTGGTTGGGCCTGTTGAACGAGGCGGAAAAGCTGGGCAGCATGCTTGAAAGCCTTGAACGCACGGTTGTGGGCGGGTCGGCCTGTCCGCCGTCGATGATGACCGCCTTCCGCGAGAAGTTCGGGGTCGAGACGATCCACGCCTGGGGCATGACGGAAATGTCACCCTTGGGATCGGTCAACCAGCTTCTGAGCAAGCACGACGATCTGGAAGACGATGCACGCCATGCGATGCGTGAAAATCAGGGCCGTCCGCCGTGGGGCGTGGAATTGAAGATCGTCGATGACGAGGGCGCGGACTTGCCCCGTGACGGCGAGGCGCAGGGCGATCTGATGGTGCGGGGGCACTGGATTCTCGACAGCTATTTCCTCAAATCGCGCGAAGAGACACTGGCGCCCGACGGCTGGTTCCACACCGGGGACGTGGCGACGCTGGACGCCGATGGGTATCTTTCGATCAAGGACCGGTCCAAGGACATCATCAAGTCGGGTGGCGAATGGATTTCGTCGGTGGACCTTGAAAACATCGCCATTTCGCATCCCTTGCTGGCGGATGCCGCGGTGATCGGCGCGCGTCACGAGAAATGGGACGAACGCCCGGTTCTGGTTGCTGTGGCCGCCGAAGGGCAATCGCCCAGCGAAGCGGAGGTTCTGGCGATTTTCGACGATAAGATCGCCAAGTGGCAGATCCCCGACCGCGTGGTCTTTACCGATGTGCTGCCGCGCAATGCCACGGGCAAAGTGCTCAAACGCAACCTGCGTGAAGAATTTGGCGAAGTTTTGATCGGCTGAATAGCTTCGTGTTTCGGAAATAGATATCTTTTTGATTTGAGCTTTTCTGGACTAATTGCGCGCCGAGGTTGTTGCATAAATCCAATGATCAGGTATCTATCGTATGTGGAGCGGGCGTTTTTACAATTAATTTTTTGGAGAATGATTATATGTCAACCGCAACACTTTCTGGCAGCACTATTCAAATCAATACCAGCACGACGGGTACGCAGCGATCGCAAAAGGTCGTAGCAACTGCTGACGGCGGATTTGTCGTTGTTTGGCAAAGCAACCACGTAGATGGCAGCACTTATGACGTTATGGGCCAGCGCTACGACAGCACAGGCACAAAGATCGGGAGCGAATTCACCGTCAACCAGACGGATGTCGGAGATCAAGAAGACGCAGATATTTATGCAACTGACAATGGTTTTGTTGTGACCTGGGAACGCAATGATCGCTCGACCACCAACAACGACATGGACGTTTTTGCTCGCAGCTTCTTTAACTCCGGATCGACATTGAACCAAGTGCAACTGCACAGCGAAGACGCAGGACAACAACGTGATCCGGACGGGGCTGGGCCGGGGTTGATCGTTTGGTATGATGGCAGCGACGTTATTTTGACCCCTTTTTCCAATGCGTCGCGCTCCTCAGCAACTGTTGTTCCCACTGGCGGCAGCAGTTCTATTTCAAATCCGACGATTACTGCATCTGTAGAAGCTGGAAAGTATTTGATTACGTTCGGATCAAACGCAATCGTTTATAATGAAACAAATCAGACTTTCTCGTCAATTTTCTCTGTTGTGTCCGGCGCCGAAGTGGTTGCTCTTCAGAATGGTAACTTTCTTCTTATCTCTGGCAGCAGCGATATCTCGGCCCAGATTTTTGATACTTCGGGCACGGTTGTTCTGGACAGTTTTGTGGTCAACGAAACAACCGATGGAGCGCAATTGGATGGTCATGCTGTTGCATTGTCTGGCGGAGGTTTTTTCGTTGTTTGGGCATCTGAGAATTCAGCCACTGCAACTTTCGAAATTATGGGCCAGCGTTTCACGGACTCCGGGCGGGCCATTGGCGATGAAATCCAAATCAATTCAGTGACGACCGGCGATCAGTTTACGCCGCAGGTGGATGAACTCGAGAATGGTAAACTGATTGTCACATGGCGGTCGAAAGAAAACGACCAAGGCGATATCTTTGCGCAGCTTTTGGATGTCCCGGCGGCCGTTCTGGATCAGTTGATCGAAGGCGATGGCACAGACAACGTACTGGAGGGTGACACGGGGTTCGACACTATCACCGCCTTTGGTGGTGAGGATATCCTGCGTGGGTTTTCAGGCAATGATAGCCTGGATGGCGGTACAGGAAGCGATCTTCTCGAAGGTGGTTCCGGCAATGACACTCTGGTCGGATCACATGGCAATGACACTTTGAGCGGCGGCAAGGATGACGATCGGCTGATCGGAGGGCGCGGCAGTGACGTGCTGGACGGTGGCAAGTCGCGTGACAACCTTAATGGCGGTGCGGAGAACGATACCCTGATGGGCGGCGACGGAAAGGACACTCTTTTTGGAGGAGACGGCAACGACCACGTTCAGGGCGATGCAGGCAAAGATAGAATCTATGGCAACACCGGCGATGACACGCTGTCGGGCGGAACCGAAGCGGATGTCTTTTATTTCAAAACGGGAGATGGGATCGATCGTATCACCGATTTCGAGGATGGCATCGATCGCATAAAGGTTCTGACCGGCGCGGCAGACTTTAGTGATGTCACAGTACTTGATCTGGGCGCCGATGCATTGGTTGTATTCTCCGACGTGGTAATCCGTCTGGAAAACCTCGATCACGCGCTGCTCACGGCCGACGATTTTATTTTCTGAGTGGGCCTAGTCCTTGGTGTAATCCTGCGGCACCGGCCCGCGGTATTTCACGGTCAGTTCAGGATCGACCTCGGACCCATCGTGCAGGAACGGCAGGATGCCTTTGCGCAGGCTGCCGCCGCGCATGTTCCGGATGTCTTCTTCGGACCGGGTCACGCGCTGTGACATGCGCAGGCCCCATTCCTGAAGGTATCCGTAAAGGCGTGGCAGTTCGGGGTGGTCGTTGTCGTGCTTGCACAGATCGATCAGCTCATCGGGGTCCTCTTGCAGGTCAAAGAGCATCGGCCGCAGGCTGTCTGCGGCGCAGTGCATCAGCTTGTAACGCCCGTCGAACACCATGAAGAGCCGGGCGTCGCGCGGGGCGATCCCCAGCTTGTCCGCCATCGGTTGGGCCGAGAAATCGTATTCCGAGATGGCGTAGTCGCGCCATGTCGGCACCTCACCACGCAGCCACGGCATCAGGCTGCGCCCCTCGATGATGTGATCGGGGACGGTGCCGCCCGCGGCCTCGACAAAAGTTGCGGCCAGATCGATTGATTCCACCAGCGCATCGCAAGTGGTGCCGCGCGTGGCGTCGGCCTCTGCGCGCGGATCGAAGACGATCATCGGCACTTTCACCGAAGGCTCATGGAACAGGTTTTTCTCGCCCAGCCAGTGATCGCCCAGATAGTCGCCGTGATCCGAGGTCAGCACGATCATCGTTTCTTCCATCCGGCCTGTCGCCTCCAGATGATCCAGCAAGCGGCCCAACTGGTCATCGCACTGTTTGACCAGCCCCATATAGGCCGGGATCACCTTCTGGCGCACTTCTTCGCGGGCAAAGGCCTGTCCGACCAGCCCGTTCTGAAAGGCGGCAAAGAGGGGGTGGGCGTCTTCGCGCTCGTCTTCGGATTTGACGGCAGGCGGAACGTGATCGGGGCCATACATCGCGTGATAGGGCGCGGGCACGATGTAGGGCCAATGCGGCTTGATATAGCTCAGGTGCGCGCACCACGGGCCTGTCGCCTGATCAACAAAGCGGATCGCCTCAGAGGTCAGCCATGGCGTTTCGCTGTCTTCCTCGCGGATGTTGGCGGGCTTGTCGGCGTTGCGGTACATCCAGCCGCTGGCGATCTGGTCGTCCTCGATGCCGGCATTGGCATAATCGGCCCATGGGTTTTCGCCCGCATACCCCTTTGACTTGAGGTATTCGTTGTAAGGGCTTCTTTTTTCGTCGTAAAAGCCGTCCGGCCCTTCGGCCCACAACCCGTCATCCCGCACAAAGGGATCGAAACCGCATTCGGACTGGCGCACGCCGATGATGCTGTCGGGGTCGAGGCCCAGACGTGCCATGCCTTCGGCATCGGGTTTCATATGGGTTTTACCGATCAGGAAACAGCCCATGCCAAGGCTGCGCAGATGGTCGCCCATGGTCTGTTCACCCACCCGCAAGGGAAAGCCGTTCCACTGCGCGCCGTGACTGGCCGCGTAACGCCCGGTGTAATAACACATCCGCGATCCGCCGCAGATCGGGCTTTGGACATAGGCATTGGTAAAGCGCACCCCGCGGGCCGCGACGCGGTCGAAGTTCGGGGTGTGGAGATGCGGATGACCGGCGCAGCTGAGGTAATCAAAGCGCAGCTGGTCGTACATAATGAAAAGGATGTTCATGCCCCGACTTTGACCAACCCGTCGCGGGGGCGCAAACGGTTTCTGTCGCAAGGGCCAAGTATCGGTCGGGGGATTGGAGCGGGTAACGAGAATCGAACTCGTAACTTAAGCTTGGGAAGCTCGCGTGATACCTTTTCACCATACCCGCGCTCTGGGACCGGGGGATACCTGCGTGCCCGGCCAGCGTCAATTGCTATTGCGGCAGATCATCGTGGCTTGGCCCGGCCTTGGCCGTGACAAAATTGATCTGCGCAGGGATACGCGGGCCGTTCGCGGTGTCGTAATCGGCCAGCGCATCGTGGATCAGGGCCTGCAGGTCCTGTTGCTGTGCTGGCGATGCTTCGGCGTATTTGATCGCGGCCTGCGCGGGGCCAATCTTGCACATGGTGGCGGCAAGGTCCGCACGGTCGCCTGCCGGGGTCAAAAGGATGGTGCGCGTGTCCACATGCACATCGTCAAAGCCCGCAACCGTCAGCACGTCGAGGATGCGAATGGGATCGCGAAAGGCGAAAGGACCGGGCGCGTCAGGGTCAGAGCGGGGCGGCGCGCCGATAAAGCCGCGCGCGACCTGGGCGGGCAGGGTGAAAAACGGGTTTTCCGGGATCTGGCCCCAGGTTGCCATGCTGATCGCAGCACCTTCGCGCAGGCCGCGCGCGATGTTGGTGAAGGCGGCGGCAGGGTCATCGAAAAACATCACACCAAAGCGTGAAATCATCGCGTCCATTCCGTCGGGGTCAAAGGCATGTGTGGCCGCGTCCGCTTGCAGGACGGTGATATTGTCATGAGCCTCGGCGCGGCTGCGGGCGAGGGCGTTCATCGTCGTTGAAATATCCGCACCGGTCACATGGCCATTGGGCCCGACCGCTTGTGCTGCGTGCAACAGGCTGGCGCCGGTTCCTGATCCTACGTCCAGCACATGCGCCCCGGGCGTCAGCCGCGCGCGGTCGATCACGCCTTCAAGCACCGGCTGCATCACCGCGTCCATCGCTTCTTGCAAGGCGACCCATTTGGGGCCTGCATCATCCGACCAAAAGGTCGCCTGATCGCGGTTTGTGTCGGGATGTGCCATGGCGTGCTCCGATGCTGCTGGGGCTACCTTGACGCCCTGTGCAGAGCGCTTCAACCCCTGATCGTCTGGCCCTTGGCCTATCCGCGCCGCCGCCGCCTGCGTCCGCTGCCTTCTGCGCCGTCGCCACCGCCACCGCCGCCGGTGTTGAAGGTCTGGTCGGGCAGGGTGACGATGGAATTGAGGATCGGGAACGGCTCCACCGAATTGGGGATGGCGCTGGCGTTCACGAAATGCTCTTGAAAGCGCGGCTCGATGGCTGTTTCGACCTTGTGGATTGCGCGCACGGTTGCCTCGATCTCGCCCCGCGCATCACGGTTCAGCAAGGCGATGCGCGCGCCTGTGCCTGCGGCGTTCCCTGCCGATGTGACCTTGTCCAGCGGCGCATCGGGGATCATGCCCAGCACCATCGCGTGCTTGGGCGAGATATGTGCGCCAAAGGCGCCCGCCAGCACCACCCGGTCCACCGCGTCGACGCCGAATTTGTCCATCAACAGCCGCGCCCCGGAATACAGCGCGGCCTTGGCCATCTGGATCTCTCGGATGTCACGGTTGGTCACGGTGATGCGTGGGCCACCCCGGTCGGTGGCGTCGTAAACAAGGTAGGAATAGGTGCGCCCGTCCAGAAAGCAGCGGTCCGAGCCTGTCTGTTCCGGCGATCCGATAAGGCCGGGGCCATCGACGATGCCCGCAAGGCGCATTTCGGCCACCAGTTCGATGATGCCCGACCCGCAGATGCCTGTGACACCCGACCCCTTGATCGCCTCCTCGAAGCCGTCTTCATCGGACCACAGTTCGTTTCCGATCACGCGGAACCGCGGTTCCTTGGTGGCGGGATCAATTTCCACCCGCTCGATGGCACCGGGGGCGGCGCGCTGGCCGCTGCTGATCTGTGCGCCTTCAAAAGCGGGGCCGGTGGGCGAGGAGCAGGCCAGCACCTTTTCGCGGTTGCCCAGAAGGATTTCCGCGTTGGTGCCCACGTCCACGACCAGCACCAGATCATCGGATTTGTCGGGCGCTTCCGACAACGCCACGGCGGCGGCATCCGCGCCTACGTGCCCCGCGATGCAGGGCAAGAGGTACACGCGCGCCGAAGGGTGAATGTTGAGGTCCAGATCATCGGCACGCAGGCGCAGCGCGTTGGACGTGGCCAGCGCAAAAGGCGCCTGTCCCAGCTCGAAGGGATCAATGCCAAGAAACAGGTGGTGCATCACCGGGTTGCAGACAAAAACCGCATCCACGATCAGCGCCTTGTCGATCTCGGCCTCGGTCGAGATTTGCGTGAAGAGCGCGTTCATGCCCTCGCGCACGGCGGCGGTCATCTCATCCGCGCCATTGGGGTTCATCATCGAATAGCTGACCCGGCTCATCAGGTCTTCGCCAAAGCGGATTTGCGGGTTCATGATGCCCGACGACGCCACGACCGCGCCGGTCTGCAGATCGCACAGGTGGGCGGCGATGGTGGTCGAACCCAGATCGACGGCGAGCCCATACACGGTGCCATCGTAGTAGCCGGGCCAGATGTGCATGATGCGCGGTGCGTTTTCGTCGTCGCCCAGATGCACGGCGACGGTCACCTTCCAGTCCCCCTTGCGCAGCACCGGTTGCATGGATTGCAGGATGTGCAGATCGGCGTGCACGTTTTCCAGTTGCCACTGTTCCAGCAGCGCCATGCGCAGCCGCTCCAGATCGCCCGAAGGGTCGTGCATGTCCGGTTCGCGCACCTCGACATAGAAAAGCTTGGTCGAGGGGTTCATCACGATATCGCGCGCCTCGGCCCGTTTGCGCACCACCTGTTTGTGCACCTGGCTTTCGGGCGGCACATCGATGACCACATCACCCTGCACCGTGGCCTGACATCCAAGGCGGCGGCCGTCGATCATGCCGCGCTTGGATTTATAGCGTTCCTCGACGCTGTTCCAGTCGCTCAGCGCGTCCGGGGCGACCGTGACACCGTGTTTCGAAAACTCGCCATAGCTGGGGGTAATCTGGCATTTCGAGCAGATGCCGCGCCCGCCGCAAACGCTGTCGAGGTCCACGCCCAACTGCCGTGCGGCGGTCAGGATCGGGGTGCCCACGGGGAAGTGCCCGCGCTTGCCGGAAGGGGTGAATACGACGAGAGGTTCGTTGCTCATGCTCATGCCTTGCTTGTGCCCCCGACAGGAGGGGTTGAGCGGACAATAAGCGTTTGCGGGCCAAGGAAAAGGTGGCTTGCGGCAAAAGGCGGTTTGGCTGCGTCATTTTCTGTGCAGCCGGGGTGATCTCATGCGGTCATTGCAGGGTCTTGAGCCACTTGAGGACCTCGGCGCGGTCGCCGTCCAGATCGGGTGCGCCGACGCGTGTGGCGGGGTCGGGCAGGCCGGTCATCTTGATCGGGTTGCCGGCGGCCAGTGCAGGGCCATCGGGGGTGTCCACCGTGACCACCATGTTGCGCGCGCGCAGTTGCGGATCCTCCAGCGCCTGCGCCACCGTCTGGATGCGGCCCGTGGGAACGCCCCCGTCCTTCAGCAGTTGCACCCAATGCGCTGCGGGATGGTCAAGGGTGATCGCCTCGATCAGCCGTTTGAGCAGCCGGTTGTTGTCGCAGCGCGCGGCATTGGTGGCGAACCGGGGATCATCGGCCAACGGCAGGCCGATGACATCGCAGAGCCGCGCAAAGAGCACATCATTGCCCGCGGCAATCACGAAAAGGCCGTCCGAGGCATGGAAGGTTTCGAACGGGGTGATCGAGGGATGCCGGGCGCCCGAGGGGCCGGGGGGTGTGCCGGTGACATCGGTGATGGCGATGGCATGTTCGATGATCGCCAGTTGGCTGTCCAGCATCGCCACGTCGATCTTGCGTCCCTGTCCGGTCAATGCCCGGTCATGCAGTGCGGCGAGCACGCCGCTGGTCATGTATTGCCCCGCGATGATGTCGCCGATGGACGCGCCCACGCGCACCGGTTCGCGGTCTTTTTCGCCCGTGATCGACATCACGCCGCCGCGCGCCTGCACCACCATGTCATAGGCCGGGCGCTGAGCGTCCGGGCCAGAATGTCCAAAACCCGACACCGCGCCATAGATCAGCCGGGGAAAGCGCGCGTGCAGGTCCTCCCACCCATAGCCCAGGCGCTCCATCACGCCGGGGCGGTAGTTCTCCAGCACGATATCCGCGCGCGCCAGCAGGTCTTCGAAAATGGCGCGGTCGGCGTCGTCCTTGAGGTTCAGCGCGATGCTTTGCTTGCCATGGTTGAGGGTGTTGAAATAGGCGCTGCGGTTGCCGCGAAAGGGCGGAAAGGCGCGGGTGTCGTCGCCCCGGCCGGGCGGTTCAACCTTGATCACCCGCGCCCCCAGGTCGCGCAGGATGGCGCTGGCGAAAGGGCCGGCCAGAACATGGGTCAGATCGACAACGGTAATGCCTTTGAGCG
>CBFHND010000010.1:0-110798 GCA_965657085.1 uncultured Paracoccaceae bacterium | reverse complement strand
TTCTTTGGCTTTGGTGGCAGGACTTTGTGGAAGGGTGGCTGTAGCTTTAGGCCCTTATACCTCTCCAGATAATCCCAGTAACCTCTCACTGCGGAAACCATACGACTTCTCGTTCCAATAGAGAGGCCTTGTTCTGCGCCTAGGGTTACGTTTACCCATTCTAAAACTTTATCTCTTGTTGCGTTATGGGCGTATGGGAATTCTTCTGAGAAGACCTTGATGTCTCTACGCTGCATATCGACCGTCTTCGGGGCCAAATCTTTGCTGCCTAGGTATTCTTCGATGTGTTCCGCCATCAGGTGGCTTTCGCCGTGTGCTACACTCACAGCATCAATTAAAGTGTGGTCGCCAGAGTAGTCATTGCTAGGCCCGAGAGCCTCATTCATTGCTACCTCCTGCTGTGCCATCTCTATTTCGTAATCAGCAACACCACGGTTCTGCTTTAGCTGAGTGTCTTGTCTAACACGTGCTAAGGTTGCGAGAAGTTCATCACCACTTTCAAAATCCATGCCTTTGGCAATCGCAATCTGTCGCTTCCATTCTGCTACAACAGGCAGAACTTTTTGTTCGGCTAAGCTCAAAGAATCTGTCTTGAGCGACATCACGAACCTTGGCTTTTTGAAGTGCTGCCGCAATGCCTTTGGTATCTCCAAGATGGCGTACCATTGTCTTCGACGTCTCTGTAGATACCTGCTCATTTATGCAACCTCAAGAAGTCTTACCACACACGTTTACCACACACGTTTTGACAAATATAGCCATTATATAATGATTATATGAACGGCATGGTCTCGTGGGTTCGATTCCCACCTCCTCCGCCATGATCCCCGTATCCTGCAAAACCTGTTGCCTGTAGATCAGCGGATTTCGCAAGTGTTCTCAGGCGGTTCGCCAGACCCGCAGGCGAATTCCGCAGGGTGGACCTGTGCAGGGTGATGCACGCTTGGGTCCTGTGACTGCATGTGAAACTGAGAGGGCAAGCGGGTTTGCAGAGATGGCTGGATGTTGCGGGTTGGCGTTGCCGTGCTCCCGCGTGTTGGGGCGCTGCGGCACCGGTGGTTGCGATTCATTTGCAGGGAACGATCAAGACCGCACATCTTCGGCGCTGGCTCCTGTCTCGTTGCGCGCAGGGTTCGCGATCTGCTCGATTTTTGGGCGTACAGTGGATTTTTTGCGCATTGAGCAATCGAATTGACCCGTCCCGGATGGCCGAGACCTGCCAATGCGCCCCAAGAACAACGCCTGCGCCTAGTCTCCCGGCACGTCAAAGCGTGATCCGACGGGGGGACCGATCAACTCGCTCAACCAGATAAGCCCGGCACATTCCGTGCATCTTCAACCGCGTGCCCAAGGCCATGCGCGTTTGTCGGCGCGGGCATCTGGTCGGGGCACGGTCATCCGGGACTTGCGGCAGGCGGGTTCGCTCAAGCTGGTCTTTCCGGCCCCGCGCAATGGCGTGTTGCAGGGGGTTCTCGTGAACACGGCTGGCGGCGTGACCGGCGGCGACCGATTTGCCGTCGCGGCGCGCGCCGAGGCGGAAAGCACCCTGTGCCTGACCACGCAGGCTGCCGAACGTGCCTATCGCGCACAGCCGGGGCAGGTCGGGCGCATCGACAACACGTTGCATGTGGAGGCGGGCGCACGGCTTGCGTGGCTGCCACAGGAAACCATCCTGTTCGAAGGCTGCGCGCTGCATCGAAAGACGGACATCGACCTCGCGGCGGATGCACGGCTGCTGTTTGCCGAACCGCTGGCGTTGGGACGCGCTGCCATGGGCGAGGTGCTGCGCGACGTGGTGCTGCGCGACCGGCTGCGCATCACCCGGGGCGGTCAACCCTTGCTGCGCGATGGCGTGGACATGTCCGGTGATGCGGTGCGCGCGATGTCCGGCCCGGCGACCGGCGGCGGGGCGGGGGCGATGGCGCTGGTGGTTCTGGTGGCCGCCGGGGCCGAAGCCCTTCTGCCCAAGGTGCGCAAGGTGCTGGATGGCACTGCTGCCGGGGCCAGCCTGCTGGCGTCCGACGTGATGGTGATGCGGCTGCTCGCCCGCGACAGTTTCGAATTGCGGCGCACGCTGGTGCCGCTGCTCACCCTTCTCAACTCCAATTCCCTGCCACGTCCCTGGATGATCTGACATGCAACTGACCCCCCGCGAAAAAGACAAACTGCTGATCGCCATGGCTGCCGAAGTGGCGCGAAGGAGGCTGGCGCGTGGCGTGAAGCTCAACCATCCCGAAGCGATTGCGCTGATCACCGATGCGGTGGTCGAAGGCGCGCGCGACGGCCGGTCCGTTGCCGACATGATGGAGGCCGGTGCCACCGTCATCACCCGCGACCAATGCATGGAAGGCGTGCCCGAGATGATCCACGACGTGCAGGTCGAGGCCACCTTTCCCGATGGCACCAAACTGGTGACCGTTCACAACCCGATCCGCTGATCCCCAAACCTTGAAGGAGACAACGATGAAAGCCCTTTCCGCCCTGATCCTCTTGCCCCTCTTTGCTACGCCCGCCCTCGCAGATGGCGGTGCGCATCTGCACCCGCATGGCGGCGAAAGCTGGCTGGCCCTGACTGCGATGGGCATTCTGGTCACCGCCGTGGTGGCGCTGCGTGCGCGGGTTCTGGCCATAGGCCGAAAGCCCCGCAAATGATCCCCGGCGAGGTGATCACTGCTGCAGGTGACCTGACCCTGAACGCGGGCCGCGATGCGATCACGTTGATGGTGGCCAACACCGGTGACCGCCCGGTGCAGGTTGGCAGCCATTACCACTTTGCCGAGGCCAACGCCGCACTGGATTTTGACCGCGACACCGCGCGGGGGATGCGTCTGGACATCGCCGCGGGCACCGCCGTGCGGTTTGAGCCGGGCCAACGGCGCGAGGTCAACCTGATCCCTTTTGAAGGGGCGCGGCGAATCTTTGGGTTCAACCAGCATGTGATGGGGGCGTTGTGATGTCCGCTGCTCTTTCCGCACGTCGCAGTTCAAACAAGGGGTAGAGCAATGGCCACTTCCATTTCCCGCGCCGACTACGCCGCCATGTTCGGCCCCACGACGGGCGACAAGGTGCGACTGGCCGACACGGAGTTGTTCATCGAGGTCGAGCGCGACCTGACCACATACGGCGAAGAGGTGAAGTTCGGCGGTGGCAAGGTGATCCGCGACGGCATGGGCCAATCGCAGGCCAGCCGCGCGGAAGGAGCGGTCGACACCGTCATTACCAATGCGCTGATCGTTGATCATACGGGCATCTACAAGGCCGACGTGGGCCTGCGCGACGGGCTGATCGAAAAGATCGGCAAGGCGGGCAATCCCGACACCCAACCGGGCGTCGATATCATCGTGGGTCCGGGCACCGAGGCCATCGCGGGCGAGGGGCGCATCCTGACCGCAGGCGGATTTGACAGCCACATCCACTTCATCTGTCCGCAACAGATGGAAGAGGCCCTGCATTCGGGCGTGACCACCTGTTTCGGCGGTGGCACGGGGCCCGCGCACGGCACGCTGGCCACCACGTGCACGCCAGGCCCTTGGCACATCGGGCGGATGTTGCAATCCTTTGACGGCATCCCGATGAACCTCGGCCTGTCGGGCAAGGGCAACGCCAGCAAACCCGCGGCCCTTGTCGAAATGGTCAAGGCGGGAGCGTCCGCGATGAAGCTGCACGAGGATTGGGGCACCACGCCCGGCGCCATCGATTGCTGCCTCAGCGTGGCCGACGACATGGACGTACAGGTGATGATCCATACGGACACGTTGAACGAAAGCGGGTTTGTCGAAAACACCGTGGCCGCCATTGCGGGCCGCACGATCCATGCCTTCCACACCGAAGGGGCAGGGGGCGGGCACGCGCCCGATATCATCCGCATCTGTGGTGATGCCAATGTGATCCCGTCCTCGACCAACCCCACGCGGCCCTTCACCGTCAACACGGTCGAAGAACACCTCGACATGCTCATGGTCTGCCACCACCTCGATAAATCCATCCCCGAGGACGTGGCCTTTGCCGAAAGTCGCATCCGCCGCGAAACCATCGCCGCCGAAGATATCCTGCACGACATGGGGGCCTTTTCGATCATCGCCAGCGACAGTCAGGCCATGGGCCGGGTGGGCGAGGTGATCATCCGCACATGGCAGACCGCTGACAAGATGAAGCGCCAGCGCGGCGCACTGGCCGAGGAAAAAGGCGACAACGACAACATGCGCGTGCGCCGTTACATCGCCAAGTACACGATCAATCCCGCGCTGGCGCATGGCGTGTCTTCGCACATCGGGTCCATCGAGGAAGGCAAGCGCGCCGATCTCGTGCTGTGGTCGCCTGCCTTTTTCGGAGTGAAGCCGGAAATGGTGCTGATGGGCGGGTCCATCGTGGTGGCGCAGATGGGCGATCCGAACGCGTCGATCCCCACGCCGCAACCGGTCTACACGCGCCAGATGTTCGGCGCGCTGGGCGGGGCGCTGGCGCAGACCTCTGTCAGTTTTGTCTCGGGCGCGGCCCACGCGGATGATCTGCGCGGAAAACTGGGACTGGCCAAGCAGACCTTGCCCGTGACCGGCACCCGCACCGTGGGCAAGGCCGACATGGTGCTGAACGACGCGCTGCCGCAGATCGAGGTGAACCCCGAAACCTACGAAGTGCGTGCCGATGGCGAACTGCTGACCTGCGAACCGGCGCAGGAATTGCCGCTGGCGCAACGCTATTTCCTCTACTGACGACCAAAAGGTGCCCCGATGATCTGCCAACACATCAAACGTCATGCCCATGTGCAAAACCCCCTTGGCCGCTGTGTGCTGAGCTACGAAGACCGCTTCTTGCGGCGCCGGATGCTGACCACCGATGCGGGCGACAAGGTGCTGGTGGACCTTGAGCAGACGCAATCGCTGAACCACGGTGACGCGCTGGTTCTGAGCGATGGCGCGATGGTGGAAATCGTCGCCGCCCCCGAGGCGCTGCTTGAAGTGACGGGCGACGACCTGGTGCGGCTCGCATGGCACATCGGCAACCGGCACACACCCTGCCAGGTGGAACCGGACCGCCTGCTGATCCAGCGCGATCACGTGATCCGCGACATGCTGGGCAAGCTGGGCGCGACCGTGCGTGAAGTCATCGAACCCTTTACCCCCGAAGGCGGGGCCTATGGCCATGGGCGCACGCATTCCCATGCCCACTGACACCGAACAGCTGACACTGGCGCAGTGGTTTTCCGCCTCTTACCCGGTGGGGGCCTTTGCCTATTCCCATGGGCTGGAGGCCGCGATTGCGGTGGGCGATGTCACCGATGCGACAACCTTGCGCGCCTGGGTCGAAGGGGTTCTGACCCAGGGATCGGGCCGTACGGATGCCATCGCCCTCGCCGCGGCTTATGCTGCGCAGGAAGCGGCAGAGGTCCGCGCCATCGATGCCGAGGTGCGCGCCTTTGCGCCCTCTGCCGAACGGGCGATGGAAACCGACCTGCTGGGCGCGGCCTTCTGTGAGATCACGGGGTGTGTCTGGGACATGGAGCTTGACGGTCTGTGTTACCCGGTCGCTGCCGGCAGGGCCGCACGGCTGGCCGGGTTCGACCCGGTGATGACCGCGCAGATGTTCCTGCACAGCTTTGTCACCTCCCTTGTCAGCGTCGGGATGCGGCTGATCCCCTTGGGTCAGACCGGCGGCCACGTGATTATCCACGCCCTTGCCCCGCTGTGCGCCGAGATCGCGCAGGAAACGACAAGCGGCGATCTGGACGATATGGCGTCGACCGCCTTTCTGGGCGACATCGCCTCCATGCAGCACGAAACCCAATATGCGAGAGTATTCAGAACATGAGCAGATTGAATGGCCCCCTTCGTATCGGCATCGGCGGCCCTGTGGGCGCGGGCAAGACATCGCTGACCGCCGCGTTGGCCCGGCATTGGCGCGACGACCGGTCAGTTGGGGTGATCACCAACGACATCTACACGCGCGAGGACGCCGATGCGCTGGTGCGGATGCAGGTTTTGCCCTCGGATCGGATCATCGGGGTGGAAACGGGCGGCTGTCCGCACACCGCGATCCGCGAGGATGCGTCGATCAACCTGGCGGCTGTTGCGCAGATGGTGGACCGTCACCCGGACGTCGAGGTGGTGTTGATCGAAAGCGGCGGTGATAATTTGTCAGCCACTTTCAGTCCCGAACTGGCTGACATCACCCTCTACGTGATTGATGTCGCCGCGGGCGAGGAAATCCCGCGCAAGGGTGGCCCCGCGATCACCAAATCCGACGTTCTGATCATCAACAAGACCGACCTTGCCCCGCATGTCGGTGCCAGCCTCGACGTGATGGACCGCGACGCGGAACGCATGCGTGCGGGGAAACCTTACGTGTTCTGTCAGGTCAAGCACGACGCCGGTGTGGCCGAGGTTGCGCGTCTGGCCGAAGAGATCGGCGGGCTGTAACCCCGCCTTACCGCCACTTGATCGAACAGCCCATCGACGGCACCTGCTGGCGCGGTCCCGCGCCGGTCTCGGCGATCTGGCGCATGGCGTCCAACAATTCGGTGCGGCGGCCCGAGGCGTCACCGCCCATGCGGACATCGTCCAGCCGCCCGCGATACTGCAACCCGCCCGCGCCGTTGAAGCCGAAGAAATCCGGCGTACACACCGCGCCATACGCTTGGCCCACGGCCTGATCCTCGTCCACGAGATAGGGAAAATCGAACCCGTACTGGCGCGCAAAGTCGATCATGCGGGCGGGGCTGTCGGCAGGCACCTTGTGATAGTCGTTGGACATCACCGCCAGTACACCCACGCCCATCTCCTGAAGCATCTGCGCGTCGGCGGCCAGACGGTCCGCGATGGCCTGCACGTAAGGACAATGGTTGCAGATGAACATGACCAGCAGCCCCTTGTCCGTCAGGTGGTTTTTCATGCTGTGGGCGGTGCCATGGGCATCCTTCAGCGTGAAATCCGGCGCGGGCCAATCAAAGGCGCAAACAGGGGTATCCAGAAGCATGGGAGCAAACCTTTCGCAGCTGTTGTGCATCTGTAACTTAGGCAGAGACGCAAGGGATTGCGAGCACGCCTAGTCGGCAAGGCGCAGATCAAAGCGCACATGAAGCGCCGCGCGCAGGGCGGGTTCGAGGTGGTCGGGGAAGTGGCTTTGCAACAGGCGGTCTGCCTCGGCGCGGGCAGCATCGTTGATGCCCTGACGCCCGGTGTCGCGCCACTCTTCGATCGACCGGCGGTCAGCCACCTGCGGATAGAGGAAATCACTGCGCATCCGGTCATAGGTTTCCGCGCGCCCCAGGAAATGGCCTTCGCCCGCGACCACCTCGGCCACCATGGACCGCGCCAGGGTTTCTGCAGTCACCTCTGGCGGAATGTTGGCGCGCAATACCGCCCCCAGCATGTCGTTGTCGATCACGCAGGCCTCGAAACTGATACCCATCAACCCCGCCTGCGTCCCCGCCGCCTGCGTGATCAGGTTCGCACCCGCCTGCAGCGCCGTGTTCACGGTCAGCGCCTTTTCATAGCCCGCCTGCACGTCAGGCAGCTTGCTGTCGGTGGCCCCCGCGATCACGGTTGATGGCACGCCCCAAAGGCGCAGCACCTGCACGGCCATCGCAGTGGCCAGCGCCTGTTCGCCCGAGCCGCCGGAAAAGCCACCGGTGCGCAAATCGGTGATCATCGGCCGCGGACCCAGCGTGGCCTTTGCGGCAGGATCAGCCGCGTGCACCAGCGCGAGGCCCGCAAGCGCCTCGGCCAGCGTCTGCGCCACTGATCCGGCAAGGGTGACGGGGCTGGAGGCGCCCAACTGTCCAAACACATTGCAATGCACCGGGAAGCCCGCGCGCACCGCGGCGATCATCACCTCGCAGCTTTGGTCATGCAGGCGCAGGGGTGGGACCACGTGATTGATATTGAGCGATACGAAGGGCCGCGCCCGAAAGGCCGCCTCCGACCCGGCGATAGCGTGGCAAAGCTCCGCGATTTCAGGCAGATGATCGGGATGGGTGACTTGGGTGATCACATGTTTGGATGTGCCCCGCAGGGCGGCATAGGCGGTGTTCAGATCAAAAGCGGACAGCGGGACGACATCGCCTGCAACGAGGGAGCGTGCAAAAAACTGAAGATGCGGCAAGGCATCGGCCAGCCGCGCGGCATCGTGAAGATCGCAGAGGGTGGAGGGCCTGTAATCGCCGCTTGTCGGATCAAGGATATTCGGGGCCGCGCCCCCGGTGCCGACGTGGACGTGATTCCCGCCCACCGTCAGATCATGCCGGGGCGTCTGACCACACAGGGCAAACTCTTTGACGCAACTGCGCAGGCTGTCGTGCACATGCGCCCGACCATAGCGCAGGCGCGTGCCGTCATGGTGTCCGCCTGCCGCCACGATCAGATCGATCACCGATGGCGGCGCGGCGCTGACCCCGATGTCGCAGAGCATGTCGATGGCAGCCTCGGCGATGGCCTGCGCGTCGGCTTTGGCAATGGGGCGGTACGTGCCGCCGCGTGCCGCGAGTGAGGGGGCAGGCGCCACAGTGGTGGCCGTACGGATTTTTGAGCGGCGGGCCATTCAGATCACCGGTTGCAGTTTCGGTTCACAGTTACAGACCGCCCCGCCAGCGCAAGGCCTTTTTACCTCAGGCCGCGAGATAGGCGATGGCTGCAAAAACGCATCCGACACCGGCCCATTGCACAAGGCTCAGCCGTTCGCGCAGGAAGATCCACGCCAGCACCACCGCCACCAGCCCGAAAATCGACGAGGTGACCGCCGCAAAGGCGGCAAAGGGCAATCCGCCCGCAATCAGAACCGCGCTGAGCGCCGTGGCGTCCAGCACCCCCATCACCATCAGCCGAGGCAGTTGCGCGCGCGCAGGCCGCATCGGTTGGCGCAAGGCCAGCCCGATGGCCACCACTGCCACAAGTGCCGCAACCCGGGTGATCAGAAGCACGGGCAATTCGGCCCCCATGGCTGTAGCGTGCTGGCCCAAGGCGAAGGTGACAAAAAAACCGAAGGCGGCAAAGATCGACCAGCCTATGGCGGCCCGTTTGTTGCTGGGGGTGGCGTTCGGATCATCCGCGCTTGAGGCCACAAGCCCCACACCCGCGATCAACATCACGATGGCCAGCCATTGACCTGAAGAAACGGATGCACCCTGCACCACCGACAGGCCCACCGACAGCACGGGATAGGCCCCGATGATCGGCGCCACCAGTCGCACAGGGCCAATCGAGAACGCTTTGAACAGCGCAAGCCCCGCCACCGCAAAGAACACCCCCGACGCAAGTGCATAGCGCAGTGCCGGGCCGCTCAGGTCGGCGAAATCGGCGAGAAACAGGCTCAGCCCGCTCAGTATCACAAAGCCCGTGACCTGCACCGTCAGAAGCGAGGCGAAGATGCCCGTGCGTTCGCTGACAAACCGGATACAGACATCATGCACCCCCCACGCCAGTGCCGCCAGAAGACCCAAGGACAACGCCGCGATCATCGGCGCATTCCAGCAGGCGCGGGCAGGGCGGATGATTTGCAGCTTGATCGCGGGGACACGTTTGATGCTTTCTTGCGTTGACGCGGGCGCGTCTATATTCTTAGTGTTAAATTTTTATTCCACAGATGCAACACGCAGCCTTGGAAAGGTGCCGCCATGCTAGACGATCCATATCCAAAGGTGCAGCCGGGTCCGCCCCGGCCCAGCGTGATTGTGGAACCACGTGTGTTTTCCATGCCACCGGGCACCGAACGCTACGAGGTGCCGGGCTGTGGTGCTGCGCTTTTTGTGCTTGAGGCGGGCGATACCCTGACTGTGACCAATGCCGAGGGCGGGCAGCCCTGCGAGGTTTTGGCCGCCGATGCCAAGGGGCGCGTCGATGCGGGTGTTCTGGGCGCGGCAGCGGATGGCGATGCGCGCGGCCTCAAGGCGCTGCTGGCGACGGGCGATACATCGCTGCGCAGCGTGCGCATGGGGTTGGACGCGCGTGGCATCGATCTGGCCACGGGTGCTGCAATCCACGTCTTTGACAGCACGACCCCGGCGGGCGAAACCGCCGAATGGCGCGCAGGGCAGGACGGTATTGCGATTGTCGCAGCTCCCGGCGGGATCATGGATTTCGAAGCGCAGGACACGGCAACACCGCTTGTGGTGACGATCAAGCGCGCGGTCATCAAGCAGGTGGCAAAGTTCGAACTGCCCGATCCGCTGGCCGATCCGGTGGACGACATCCGCGTGCACACGCAAACCGCCGAAAGCTTTTTCGTCAAGGCAGGCGACTATATCCAGATCATCGATGTGGATGGCCGCCAATGCACGGATTTTCAATGCTTTTCCGCACGCAAGCTCGACAAGGGCATCGAACATGCGTTGGACGTGACCACAACGCGCACGTTGATGGGCCACGCCTATCCGATGCCGGGACTGCACGCGAAATACTATGATCAGGAAATGGAACCGCTGGTCGAGGTGATTCAGGACACCTGCGGACGTCATGATGCCTTTGCGCTGGCCTGTGCCGCCAAATACTATGATGACATCGGGTATCCGGGGCATCCCAACTGCTCCGAGAATTTCAATGGCGCGTTGACCGATCGTGGTGTCACATCGCGCGCGGGCTGGATGGCGATCAACTTTTTCTTCAACACGGCCATCGACGAACATGGGGTGATGTACGGCGATGAACCGTGGTCGCGCCCGGGTGACTATGTGTTGCTGCGCGCGCTGACCGATCTGATCTGCGTCAGCAGCGCCTGCCCCGATGACACCAGCCCTGCCAACGGCTGGAACCCCACAGACATTCACGTGCGCACCTATAACGGTGTCGAAAAATTCCAACGATCCGTGGCCATCCGCGCCACACCGGATGCGGAGCCAAAGATGACCAAGGAAACCGGATTTCACGAGCGCCTGTCGCAGATGACGCGCAATTTCATCGAATACAACGGCTACTGGCTGGCCAATTGCTATGCCGAGGCGGGGCCCATCGAGGAATACCACGCCTGCCGCGAGAAATGCATCGTGCTGGACCTGTCGCCCCTGCGCAAATTCGAGATCACGGGCCCGGACGCCGAGGCGCTGTGCCAATACATCTTTACCCGCAACATGAAGACATTGCCCGTGGGCGGCGTGGTCTATACCGCCATGTGCTATGAACATGGTGGCATGATCGACGACGGCACCGTGTTCCGTCTGGGCCGCGACAACTTCCGCTGGATCGGCGGCAGTGATTACGGCGGCGAATGGATCCGCGAACAGGCCGAAAAGCTGGGGCTGAAGGTGCTGGTGCGCTCCTCCACGGACATGCAGCACAACATCGCCGTGCAAGGCCCCGAAAGCCGCGATCTGCTGAAAAAGGTCATTTGGACCGCCCCGCATCAGCCTGCATTCGATGAATTGGCGTGGTTCCGTTTCACACCTGCGCGTATCGGCCATGATCAGGGCGTACCTGTGGTGGTGTCGCGCACGGGCTATACGGGCGAGCTGGGCTACGAGATTTTCTGCCACCCGAAACATGCGACCGAGGTGTTCGACGCCGTCTGGGCCGCGGGGCAAGACCACGGGATCAGGCCCATGGGGCTGGAGGCGTTGGACATGGTGCGGATCGAGGCGGGGTTGATCTTTGCGGGCTACGATTTCAGCGACCAGACCGACCCCTTCGAGGCAGGCATCGGCTTTACCGTGCCGCTGAAATCCAAAACGGATGATTTCATCGGGCGCGACGCGCTGATCCGGCGCAAGGAACACCCCGCGCGCAAGCTTGTGGGGCTGGATATCGACGCGGCCGTGGATGTGGCGCACGGCGATTGTGTGCACATCGGGCGCGCGCAGATCGGCGAGGTCACCTCGTCCATGCGCTCGCCCATCCTCGGCAAGAACATCGCGCTGGCCCGCGTTGACGTGGCCCATCACGCGGTGGGGACGCAGGTCGAGATCGGCAAGCTGGATGGCCATCAGAAACGCCTGCCTGCCACCATTGTGCCATTTGCCCACTACGACCCGACCAAATCACGGCCCCGGTCCTGACCGGCGATGGCGGCGGTTCTGGATCAGATGGGCGGAGAGGACAGCCTGCGTGCGCTGGTCAAACAGTTCTACGACCTGATGGAGCGGCTGCCCGAAACCCGGCCCTTGATGCGCCTGCACTTTCGCGGTCACGGCATGGACCACACCCGCGCGCAACAGTTCGATTTCCTTTGCGGATTTCTGGGTGGGCGGCAGTACTACATGGAAACGCACGGGCATATGAATGTGCGCCAGATCCACGAACACATCCCCATCCGCGTGGCCGATGCCGAAGTCTGGCTGGCGACGATGGACCGTGCCTTGGCCGACTGTGGCCACCAAGGCGCGCATATCGACAAGATGCGCGCGACCCTGCGGCGCGTGGCCCTGATGCTGGTCAATGACCTGCCCGATTGGCGGGAGAACGAGACATGAAACGACGCATGGCGCTGGGCCTGATCTGCGCCATTTTGCTGCCGGGCGCGACTGCGGCGCAGTCGGTCAAGCTGACGGGCGAACAGATCACGGCCCTTTTGACGGGAAACACCGCGGCGGGCAAATGGCAGGGTGTAGGCTATCGCCAGTTCTTCGGGGCAGATGGGGTGACGCTTTATGCTCAGGACGGCGTGCGCACCGCGCGCGGCGCATGGCGCGTGGATGCGGCGCGCGACGAATACCAAAGCATCTGGCCCGGAGATGCCGATTGGGAAGGCTGGTACGTGATGGAATACGCAGGGGCCTACTACTGGGTCAGTAAAAGCACTCCGCCGACACCGTTTCGGGTGGAAGAAGGGCAGCAGTTGGTTGCGCAATAAAATCCCATATCACGTCCTTGCGGCTTTGGCGCTTTGGGGTGCAGGCGCAGACGCCGCGCGCGGGGACATATCCTGCACGGTTTTCGAAACGGCAAATCCTGCGCACGTCTTTGCACAGATCGACCACGGGGCAGATGCGCCTGAGTGCCGTGTGGCCAAAGGCACAGGCGGCGTGACGATATCATATTGCGCGGTGGCATTCGACTATCGCGCCGATGATGCGACGGCGGTTTTTGACCGCGTTGCAACGGCATTGGCCGCTTGCATGGCCGAGGTCACGGACACCGGAGCAGGGCAGGTGGTCAACCATCCCGACAGCTTTGCGCAAAAGCAGTTTGCCAAGGGCGGCGTGGAGTGGAGCCTGTCGCTCAAGGACAAGGGCGGGCTTGAGCAGACGTTGATTTTCTTGCGGGCAGAGACGGTCGGAGACTAGGTTGCGGCCTGCGCCCGGAGCGCGCCATAGATTTGGCGGGAGGTCTCCAGAAACTGGTGAGCCTTTGCCTCGGCATCTTTCACGAATTGCCACGCGGCGGCCTCGGACCCCAGCCAATCTGAGGCGCAGGTCAGGTTGCCGGCATCTTGCATCCAGAGTGTCACAGTGCCCGGTTCGAGTTCGGGATGAAATTGCAGCCCCCATGCCTTGGGCCCAACCCGCACGGCCTGAACCGGGCAGCCGGGCGTCGCGCCCAGAACATGCGCCTTTTCCGGCAATCTGTCTGCTTCGACCCCATGCCAGTGCATTGCTGAAACCGTGTTGGGCAGCCCCTGCAAAAGCGGGTCGCTCGGCGCATCAAGGGTCACGTCAGTCACGGCGATTTCCGGCGTGGCCATGGGCCTGCAGGACCCGCCCATCGCCTCGATCAGCAGCTGATGGCCGAGGCAAATGCCCAAGTACGGCTTGCCTGTGCCGACCCACTCACGGATCGCCGCTTTTTCGGCGACCAGCCACGGATGGGCGTCCTCTTCCCACACATCCATCGGGCCTCCCATGACAAGCAACGCATCGTATCCGTCAAAGTCGGGAATGGACGCGCCTTGATAGAGATGCACGACATCCACCATATCTCCCGCCTTGGCGGCATGGACGGCAAAGGCGGCAGGGGGTTCGCCGGGCGTGTGCTGAAAGACCAGCAGGCGCATCAGTTCTGCAGATAAACCTCAAGGCTGTCGTCGAGCGCGTCTTTCCAAGGGGTATGGTGTTTGGGCGCCATTGTGCCGGTGATGACGGATTTATAGCCGTTGTCGCGGAAGGTCATGATGCCCTTCTTCTTGTGGCCTTTCCAGGCCTTGAACGCCTGACACGCGCCCTCAAGGTCAAAGTCGGGATAGTCGGTTTCGGCAATCAGTTCCTTGACGTAATCGCCTTGGTACCAGATCGCGTCATAGTCGTCCTCACCCGCGTCTTCGCGCGCCACACGGTCGGCCACGTCTGCCTCCATTGCCGCACGATCGGGCAGGGCGATGCGCCCCATGATCACGTCGCGCGCCCACCACGCCTGTGCGTCAAACATGTTGAAGGTGAACCATTGGTCCTGCATCCCGATGTAGAACAACGCCGGGTTGGGGACATAGGCCACACCCTTGTAGAGGTCCGCGGTGGCCAGCCGGTTGGCCGTGCGCAGGCGCAGTTCGTCTGCCATGAAGGGGAAATGGTGCTGGTAGCCCGTACACAGGATCACGGCGTCCACCTCTTTCGACGTACCGTCTTTGAAATGCGCGGTCTTGCCGTCCATATGCGTCAGCAGCGGCACCTCTGACCAGTTGTCGGGCCAGTCATATCCCATGGCGGCGGTCCGGTGGCTGACGGTGATCGATTTGGCGCCGTATTTCCAGCATTGCGAGCCGATGTCTTCGGCCGAATAGGAGGTGCCGATGATCAGGATATCCTGATCCTTGAACTCCACCGCGTCGCGGAAATCATGCGCATGCAGCACCCGGCCGGGGAATTTGTCGAACCCCTCAAAGTGCGGAACGTTCGGGGTTGAGAAGTGGCCGGAACACACGATCACATGGTCGAAGTCCTCGGAATAAACGCGATCGTTTGGCAGGTCCTTTACGGTCACAGTGAATGTGCCGTCGTTGAATTGCACATCCTTGACGGCGGTGGTGAAGCGGATCCAGTCGCGTACGCCGGCCTTCTTCACCCGCCCCTCGATATAGTCGAACAGAACCGCGCGCGGCGGGTAGGAGGCGATCTGCTTGCCAAAGTGTTCCTCGAAGGAATAGTCGGCAAATTCCAGACCCTCCTTGGGGCCGTTTGACCACAGATAGCGGTACATCGAGCCATGCACCGGCTCGCCATATTCGTCCAGACCCGTGCGCCACGTATAGTTCCAAAGGCCACCCCAATCGGATTGCTTTTCAAAGCAGACGATTTCGGGGATCTCCGCACCCGCGGCCTTGGCGGATTGGAAGGCGCGCAATTGGGCGAGGCCCGAAGGTCCGGCTCCGATAATGGCGATGCGTTTGGTCATGGTGACGTCCCCTCTTGGTGTGGCTGTGGCTTGGTCTCAGGTGACAACGGGAACACCCTCTAAGTCAATTATTTTTCGTACCAGTAAAAAATCAAAGGCGCTGCTGGTCGTGCCTTTGCATTGTTGTTAAGCGTGTAGGGCGGGTGGCCTCATACCGTCCGCCAAGATATCTCAGCAGGGAAAGACTTCGCAAAATGGCACAGATAACACGTATCGGCACAACCGCGCGGGCCTCGAAAATTGTCAAACACAACGGCGTGGCGTATCTCTCTGGTCAGGTGGCCGAAGGCGATACCATTCAGGACCAGACCCGCGATTGCCTGGCCAAGGTCGATGCCCTGCTGAAAGAGGCAGGTTCGTCGCGCGAAAACATGCTGCGCGCTACGATCTGGCTCGCTGACATGGCCGATTTCGCCGGGTTGAACGAGGTTTGGAACGCATGGGTGCCCGAAGGCCACGCCCCCGCCCGCGCCTGTGGAGAGGCCAAACTGGCGCGCGATATCCTGAAGGTGGAAATCATCGTGGACGCGGCCTGCGACTAGAGGCTGGAGTGTCTGGCCTTTCGGGCTGGTCTGCGTGTCCTCGTTCGCGACTTTCGCCGGCATCCTCAGCCAGACAGGTGACGGAGCCTTGGCTGAGCCACATCCAAGAAGACCTCGGTTGTGTTCAGTTGGACACAACCCTACTCGATGGTCCCGGTATCATCTTCGATTTCGAAACAGCACCGTCAAACTGTCCTCTGATCTGCGAACGGGCAACGTTTCTCCGGGCACATCGCGTTGGAACAGTGTATCAAACGACATTCGGCAACAGTCAGCCTACGTGCACCGCATACAATCAGTTATCCGAGCTTTTCGGAGCGCTTTCTCGCTTTCAGGATGAGATCGACGCGCATCCAATTGTCACCTTTTGCCAAAACTCAACCGTTTGTGGCACCGGCGAAAACGACATGGTGTGATTGCGGCGGTCGCTCTCCGGGGGTGAACGAGGTCCGGTGTGTTGTCCTCATGGACAAACGCCGTGAGGACAACGACCTATGGAATATTATGCCGGTTTGGTCGTGTCGCTGAAAGAGATTTCAGTTTGTGTGGTGGACAGGGATGGCAACCCACTTGAGCGCGGAACCTGTCCCGCTGATCCTGAAGGCGTCGCGGGGTGGTTGCGCAACCGCGGCCTCAAACCGCACCGCATCGTGCACGAGAGTGGAACTCTGTCGATCTGGCTGCAGCGCGGTATGGCCCGGCTGGGTTTGCCTGCCATCTGCATCGACGCACGCAAAGCGCACAAGAGCCTGTCGGCGCGGCTGAACAAATCCGATGCCGCGGATGCGGAAGGTCTGGCACGAGCCCGCTCGTACCGGCTGGTACACGCCCGTGCACATTCGCGGCGTCCTGAAGACCTTCCGTATCCGCATGACCTGCATGACCTGCATGGGCCAGGGCCGGTTGCGACAGTCATTTCGCGATCAGCTGGCCGCGGCAGGCGAGACAGATACAGTTCCTCGCGCCATCGCCGATGGCTTCATCGCTGCCCATGTCACGCTGTGCCAGGCGGCGGACGCCCTGGACAAAACCGTGAAGAGAAAGGCCAGGGCTTACCCTGTAGCGTGTCGCTTGATGACGATGTCCGGTGTTGGGCCGTCCGCCTCGCTGGACGACGCGGGTTCCGCAATGCTGCCGTCGCAACAGCCCGTAAGACTGCCGTAGTGATGCTCACGCTCTGGAAAAACGAAACCGACTACAAATGGACAACGGAGGCCACCGCAAGATCTGAGTTCCCGCCCGAAGGCGGGGAGCGAAGTCCCAACGGGACGGAGGTAGATCGATCTCGCAAAACGGTTGGGACGCAGGCTCGCCTGCTTACCCCGCAAACGACATAGGAGACGATCCGCCACCCAACACCATCATGAGGCGCAACACCCGCGATCTCGAAGAGAACCATGACCCCGCACGGACAGATCGCTCACCCATTTGACAAGGCCGCAATCAGAGAACCGTTTTTGGCCCACGGTAATTGTCACAGGCCTCAACACCCTCTGCGACGACGTCAAGCAGTGCGTCCACATCGCTTAAGAGCGTTGTGATACGTGCACTGCTGATACGGTAGCGGATGAAGCGCCCATCGCGGTCGCTGTTGACAAGCCCGCACTCCTGCAAGCATCGCAAGTGGTTGGATACGTTTGGTTGTGACAGTCCTGTGCGCTCGACGAGCTCGTGCACAACCAACGGCCCGCCGCACAAAGCGCCGAGGATAGCCAGGCGGCTTGGATCGGCGAAGCCGCGGAACAGCTTTGCGCGTTGGTCAATGGTGGCGGTCTTGCGGTCGGCCGCGATCTGCGTCATATCATTACTCGCTGATATATTATCCTATGATCCACTTTAGCAGGAGAACAGCGAACATGGCCAATGCAGACAGCGCGACAGCAGATTATCCATCCTTTAGATATCGGGTGTCCGGCATGGATTGTGCCAAGGACGCTGCCCAGATCGAGCGGGCGGCGCAATCTGCCGGAATAGCCCCTGACGCCGTGAAAGTGTCTGCCGCAACGCATATAATGACCTTGAAGGCTCCCGAAGCGCTCTTGCCGGAAATTGAAAAAGCCGTTGAAACCACCGGCTATGGCTTTGATCGGATTAACAGCGGCGAAGATATACAGCAGAGCGCGGCTCACCAGGACCCGGGGTATCGCCGCGCGCTCTGGATTGTCGTAATCCTGAATGTCGGTTACGGCGTTCTGGAAATGATCGGCGGGTTTATTGCCGGGTCACAGGCCGTAAAGGCCGATGCACTGGATTTCATTGGCGATGGCGCGATCACCTTTTTGGGACTTCTGGCCATTGGCTGGAGTCTTCTCTGGCGGGCGCGATCTGCGCTGATCCAGGGAGTATTCCTTGGACTGCTTGGTTTGGGCGTTTTTGGCACAACCATCATGCGAGCTTTCGAGCCGACAACGCCGGATGCCAGTCTGATGGGGCTCCTCGGCCTGATCGCTCTTGTGATCAATGTCATCTCCGTTCTGCCCCTGCTCCGGTTTCGCAAGGGTGACGCGAACATGCGTGCGGTCTGGCTGTTCTCGCGCAACGACGCCATAGGCAACGCGGCGGTCGTCATTGCCGCCGGTCTGGTGGTCTGGTTTGGGAGCGCATGGCCCGACCTCATCGTTGCCTTTGGCATTGCCGGATTATTCCTGCATTCGTCCTGGGTGATTATCCGCGATGCGCGCGCCGATCTGGAGGCGACCGCGTGACCGGCCGCGCTCTGGGCGGGCTGTGCGCCGTTGCGGCATTCGTTCTCGACCAGGGCACCAAGATACTTGCCCTGAACACACCGGCGCTTGAGCACGGGGTCGAGGTTCTGCCCTTTCTCAACCTCGTACGGGTCATGAACAATGGAGTCAGTTTCGGCATGTTGGGCGGACTTGTGCCATGGTGGGGTCTCATCGCACTTGCTGCCGGGATCGTGGTTTGGTTGCTGGCATGGCTTATGCGCGCCCCGGACAGGCTGACGGGTGCCGCGCTCGGGCTGATCATCGGCGGTGCCCTCGGCAATATCCTCGACCGGCTGCGCTATCAGGCCGTCCCTGACTTTCTCGACTTCCATTACGGGTCATATCACTGGCCGTCCTTCAATCTTGCAGATGTAGCGATCTTCTGCGGCGCAGCCCTGCTTTTCCGGGGAAGTTTCCACGCCGAAAAGAACAAATCTGACAAGTTCGAAAAGAGCCACCGCAAGGGGAACGTCACGAGATGATCATCACTTTCCGGCTTTCGTTAACACATGGTTATTGACCGCTGGCCAAAGAGACCAATTGAAGGGGGGTAAGCGTTTGCGATTCTTGGATTGGATCGACAGTGGCATTCGCGGCATCGGTGTTGTGACCGCATGGCTGACAGTTGTTTCGATTGCGGCCTATGGCGCGCTCCAGATGCTGGATCGCAAGCTGCAACTTGGCGTGTCGAGCTACTTGCCCGACTTGTCCACGACCCTGCTATTTATCCTGATCTTCATGACCTTCGGGTATACCTATCTGCGGGACGGTCACGTTCGCGTCGATGTTCTTCGCAGGCATTGGTCGGCGCGCCGCATTGCGTGGATCGAACTGGCAGGCGGCCTGTTTGTACTTCTGCCGCTTGCGGCCATCCTGACCTATTACGGATGGGACGGGCTGATGCGCACCACGAAATATGCGGAAACCCAATTATGGGCACAACGCATCGCTGGGGTCATCGGCCCGATCCTGCTGGCTCTTGCCGGGATGATTGTTGCACTGCGCAACATCGCCTTTCTGGTCGGAAAGCGCGCGCGAGGCGCACCCGAAAGAACAAACGGTCTGCACAATGGTGAGTGAGGTCCTCACGGTTGCCATGCTGTTCGTGATGGCCATCGGGGTCTTCAGCGGCTTTCCCGTGGCTCTGGTGCTGGCGGGGACAGGCTTTCTGGGATTTGTGGCGGCGGTCTGGGTGGGGATCACTGATTTTCAGCATTTGGGGCTGATCTATCTGCGGGCCCGAGGTGTGCTGACCAATGAAGCGGTTCAGTTCACCAGCGTGCCCATGCTGATTTTTCTCGGTTTGATACTGAACGCCAGCGGCATTGCCGAAACCATGTTTCGCCTGTTGGGGCGTCTATTGAAGGGGGTTCCGGGCCGCTTTGCCATAGCAACGCTGCTGATCGGCCTCGTTCTTGCGCCAGCCGCCGGGGTGATCGGCGCATCCGTCATCACCGTGGCGCTGGTGGCCTATGCCCCGATGATGGCCTCCGGCTACGCCCCGCGAACAGCGGGTGGCGCTGTCGCGGCATCCGGTGCTCTGGGGGTCGTGTTCCCGCCAGCCGTGATGCTGTTTTTCATCTCGAACGTATTCTATCTACGCATTGGATTGATGTATGTTGCCCTGATTGTGCCCGTTCTTCTGATGGTCACGGCTTTCGCGGTCTACTTTGCGATCACTTTGCGAAAGACCGTCGAAGTGCCATTGGATGCGCCACAAACCAATCTCGTGGCGGACCTGGCGTTCGCCCTCGCGTCTGTCGCTGTCATCGCGTCCATTCCCCTCAGTATCATTTTGGGTTTTGCGACCCTCACAGAGGCGGCCGGTGTAGGGGTGTTTGGTGCGCTGTTGGTTGCACTGGTAAGAAAACGCTTGTCTTTCTCATCCTTGAATTCTGTCACGGTGCAGACGAGTACGATGACCTCGATGGTCTTCTTCATCGTATTGGGCGCATCGGTCTTCTCGTTAAGTTTCCATCTGGTCGGCGGGCCCGATGTTATCTTCCGCTGGATTTCTGCCTTTGATCTCACGAGGTGGGAGACCTTGGCGATCCTGCTCGGAGTCATCATTGTCTTGGGGTTCGTCTTCGATTGGATCGAAGTTCTGCTGGTCTTTGTACCCGTGCTGATGCCGATCTTCTCGGCGCTCGACTTCGCCGATCACGTCGGTTCTGCCTATTTTGCGCAAATCTGGATCGCTGGTCTGATAGCATTGGCGTTGCAGACGTCCTTTTTGACGCCTCCCTTCGGCTATGCCTTGTTTTTTGCCAAGATGGCGGCACCAAAGGGTATCAACCTTTCCGATATCTATCGCGGTGCAGTGCCGCTTGTTGCCATTGAGATCGCATTGATCGCGGCGCTGATCTCGTTCCCTCAGCTTGTCACGTGGCTGCCAGAGATGGCACTCGGGTCCGCAGATGCGCCGCAGCTGATTGAACGGTGAAGGATGTTGCCTGTTGCGGAGGCGGGCATTCGCCAAGGATTACGTGTTTGCCAGTGCCGTTGATTTGGTCTGTGTCAAATTGAGGACGGCCGGTTTGCCCGATGGCCATCCGGCGACCGGGCGCCCCCCGGCATGTTCCGGCAGCCCCCGTTGAAGACCCACGGGCTGCGCGTCTGGTTCCTGCTCAAAAAGGATCACCCGTCCGTCGCCGTTTTTGTGGTCGTTCACCAGCACGAACGGCACATCTGCTCCGTCTTTCTCATAGAGACAGCGGTATTTCATGCGACCGTCGAGCGGATCGCGCACCTGGTCGTAGCGGTATCTGTGTCCGATCTCCTTTTCGATCCACGCCTCGACGCCCGCGCGTGTCACGAGGGACTGAGCTACCACCGAAATGCGGACACTGACGTAAGCTGCGATTTGTTGTCTGCTGATCTTCGGCGAGAAGGAGATCAGAGATGTCGAAACGAAAGCAGCATTCGCCCGAGTTCAAGGCGAAGGTGGCGCTTGAGGCGCTGAAGGGTGAACAGACGGTGTTGGAACTCGCGAGCCGGTTTGGGATTCACCCGACGATGATCCAAAGTTGGAAGAAAGCGCTTCTGGAAGGTGCATCCGGGTCACGTCCGTCAATGTGGTGTAAATTGGTTTGCCGGAGGTCATGAACAGGCGGCTTGAGTTGAGCTTCCGAAAATGGGGCCTGTTTCCTCCTGATCGAAGTGCGCGAAGGCTTCGACCTGCATGTATCTGCTGGCGGTCTGCCATTCGTCGTTCGGTTCGAACGGCACGGTGCCGATGAGGCGGATGATGGATGCCCCGTTTGGGAAGATGCCCGCGACGTCGGCGCGGCGCATCACGTCCTTGTTGAGACGCTCAATCGGGCGAGTGCTGTGCAGCTTTGTGCGATGCTGGCGCGGGAAGGAAATGGTGGCCAGCACGTCGTGCTCGCTGTCGTGCATGAGGGTGGCCAGTTCAGGCCAGCGTGGCCGCAGCTGATCAGCCACCTTGCGCCACATCCCCCCTGCGGATGCACGGTCGGGCTGATCGAAGGCCTGAGGGATCGCAGCCGCCACAACGGTGTGCTGACCGCGTGAGACGTGCGCCAGGGCGTTGCGCATCCAGTGCACACGACAGACAGCCTTGCCATGAGGCGTCGCAGACACGCTCGATGGCGTTCTTCAACCAATCCGACACATGCACGCAGCGATGCCCCACGTGGCATCAACCAGACTGCGAAGAAAAGCGTGACCCGGATGAGCGACAATGATCCCTATCAACGAAGGAAAACGAGCTTGACCCAAACGCCCAATTAAAGAAGCTGACCTTGGTATCACCCACTTGCGTCTTCACTCCGCGCAGACCGACACATCCCGAAACGCAGAACCCGCGTCCTTTTGCAAAGGCGCGGGTTCGAGTTTCTGAAGCGGGAAACCGCCCCTAGATATCCAGTGTGTTCTCGCGTTCCCATGCGCTGAAGTGGGACACGTAGGAATTCCATTCCTGGTGTTTCATCTTCAGATAGGCGGCGCTGAATTCATCGCCCATGGCAGCTTTCAGGCCCTTGTCCTTGTCGTATTCGCGCAAGGCATCCAGCAGGTTCAGCGGCAGCTTGGGCGCGCCGCGCACCTTGTGGCCCTCGGCATACATGTCGATGTCGTGGCGCTTGCCCGGATCGGCCTTGGAACGGATGCCGGAAAGGCCCGCCGCGATGATGACCGCCTGCAACAGGTAGGGGTTGGCCGCCCCATCCGGCAGGCGCAGTTCGAACCGGCCGGGGCCGGGGACGCGCACCATGTGCGTGCGGTTGTTGCCCGTCCACGTCACGGTGTTGGGCGCCCATGTGGCCCCCGACATGGTGCGCGGCGCGTTGATCCGCTTGTAGCTGTTGACCGTGGGATTGGTGATCGCGGCCAGCGCGCTGGCGTGCTTCATGATCCCGCCGAGGAAATGCTTGCCACGTTCCGACAGACCCACTTCGCCGGTCTGGCCTTCGCCTGCGCCGGCAAAGACGTTGGTTTTGGACGCGGCCCCCGGCGCATCCCAGACCGAGATATGCGCGTGGCAGCCGTTGCCGGTAAGGCCCTCGATGGGCTTGGGCATGAAGGTCGCGCGGTAGCCGTGCTTTTCCGCCACGCATTTCGCCATGAACTTGAAAAAGCTGTGCTTGTCCGCCGTGCGCAGCGCATCGTCGAAGTCCCAGTTCATTTCCCACTGGCCGTTCGCGTCCTCGTGGTCGTTCTGATACGGGTTCCAGCCCAGTTCGAGCATGTGATCGGAAATCTCGCGGATCACGTCGAGGCGGCGCATGAACGCCTGCTGGTCATAACAGGGCTTGGCCGCCGTATCGAAGGGGTCGCTGATCTGGTCGCCCTCGGGCGTCAGCAGGAAGAACTCGGCCTCGATGCCGGTCTTGACGTGCATGCCCTCGGCGGCGGCTTCTGCGATGAGCTTGCGCAAGACGTTGCGCGGGGCCTGTTCGACGGGCTCATCCTCCATCACGCAATCGGCGGGCACCCATGCGATGGTCTTGTCCCAGGGCAGGATGATCACCGCCTCGGGGTCCGGCACGGCCAGCATATCGGGGTGTGCGGGCGTCAGGTCCAGCCACGTGGCAAAGCCTGCAAAGCCTGCGCCGTCTTCCTGCATGTCCGCGATGGCGCGCGCAGGCACCAGCTTGGCACGTTGCCCTCCAAAGAGGTCGGTGAACGAGATCATAAAGTATTTGACGCCGTTGTCGGCTGCGAATTTTGCCAGATCAGTTGCCATGATCGTTTTTCCCTGTTGTCGTCTTTGTCATTGAAAAGGGCGCGTGCCGGGGATGGCCGCGCCCTGATGGGTTAGTAGGATGTTCCGGGCTTGCCGGGGTACCAGTCAGTGCCGGCCAATGGGATTTTGGCCATGGCGGCGGCCTCCATCGTCACGGCGCACAGGTCCTCGGGTTCAAGGTTGTGCACATGGTTCTTGCCACAGGCGCGCGCGATGGTCTGCGCCTCAAGCGTCATGACCTTGAGATAGTTGTTCAGTCGTCGCCCGCCCTCGATGGGGTCGAACCGTGCCATCAGGTCGGGATCCTGGGTGGTGATGCCCGCAGGGTCCTGCCCCTCGTGCCAGTCGTCATAGGCCCCCGCCGTGGTCCCGAGCTTTTGATACTCGTCTTCCCACTTGGGGTCGTTGTCGCCCAAGGCGATCAGTGCAGCAGTACCAATGGCCACCGCATCTGCCCCCAGCGCCATGCACTTGGCCACATCCGCGCCGGTGCGCACACCGCCTGACACGATCAACTGCACCTCGCGGTGCATACCCAGATCCTGCAGGGCACGCACGGCCTCTCGGATACAGGCCAGAATGGGTTGGCCCACGTGTTCGATGAACACGTCCTGCGTCGCGGCCGTACCGCCTTGCATCCCGTCCAGAACAACCACATCCGCGCCCGCCTTGACCGCCAGCGTTGTATCGAAATAGGGGCGTGCGCCGCCGACCTTGATGTAGATCGGAACGCGCCACGAGGTGATTTCGCGCAGCTCGAGAATCTTGATCTCGAGGTCATCGGGACCAGTCCAGTCGGGGTGTCGACAGGCGGACCGTTGGTCGATGCCCTTGGGCAGGTTGCGCATCTCGGCCACGCGGTCGCTGATCTTCTGACCCAAGAGCATCCCGCCGCCGCCGGGCTTGGCGCCCTGGCCAACCACCACTTCGATGGCATCGGCGCGGCGCAGGTCATCGGGGTTCATCCCGTAGCGCGAAGGCAGGTATTGATAGACCAGCTTGTTGGAGTGACCACGTTCCTCGGGCGTCATGCCGCCGTCGCCGGTGGTCGTGGAGGTCCCTGCCAGAGTAGCCCCGCGTCCCAGTGCCTCCTTGGCCGGACCAGACAGCGCGCCAAAGGACATGCCCGCGATGGTGATGGGGATGTCGAGGTGAATGGGGTTCTTTGCAAAGCGGGTGCCCAGCGTCACGGACGTCTCGCATTTCTCGCGGTAACCTTCGAGCGGATAGCGCGACATGGATGCGCCCAGAAACAGCAGGTCGTCGAAGTGGGGCAGCTTGCGCTTGGCCCCGCCACCGCGAATGTCGTAGATGCCGGTGGCCGCCGCACGCCGGATTTCGGCGTTGATCGGGTTGGAGAATGTCGCCGACTGGATCGGGACGGTGCGCGGTGCGCCCTTGTGGTCGTCTTTCATCGCGTTTCCCTCAGGCCTCAGTAGGCGTTGTCGATGTTGAAATTGTAAAGCTGGCGGGCAGAGCCGTAGCGTTTGAACTCTTCGGGCTTGGCGTCGGAACCCGCGGCCTCGAGCAGTTGGGCCAATTCCGTCAGGTGTTCGGGGCGTATTTCCTTTTCGATACAATCCGCACCCAATGATTTCACGGATCCGCGCACGAACAGTTTCGCCTCGTAGATGGAATCGCCCAAAGCATCGCCCGCATCCCCGCACACGACCAACGTGCCCGACTGTGCCATGAAGGCCGACATGTGACCGATGTTGCCATGCACCACGATGTTGATGCCCTTCATCGAAATGCCGCAGCGCGAAGACGCATTGCCCTTGATCACCAACAGACCGCCGTTGCCGGTGGCCCCTGCATACTGGCTGGCGTCGCCCTCGATCACCACGGTGCCCGACATCATGTTTTCGGCCACGCCGGGCCCGACAGATCCGGTGACATTGACGGTCGCCTGCTTGTTCATGCCGGCACAGTAGTAACCCGTCGATCCCTTCACCGTCACTTCGATGGGGGCGTCCAGACCCACGGCAATGGCGTGTGCGCCCTTGGGGTTCACGATTTCCCACGCGGTCTGGTTGGTCTCTTTCGCCTGATCCTGCAATGTCGCGTTCAGCGAACGCAGGTCTTGTTGGCCGAGGTCAATGGTCTGCATTTATGCGGCCTTTTTTGTCGAAGGAAGGTCGGAGTGCGACCAGAAATAAACAGTCGCGGGCTCGGGTTCCCAAACGCGGGCGTCTTCGATGCCCGGCAGGTTCACCAACGCGCGATATTCGCTGCCGAAGGCCACGTATTGATCGGTTTCGGCCATCACCGCGGGCTTGCAGGCGATGGGGTCACGCACCACGCCAAAGCCGTCCTCGGTCCCCACAACGAAGGTAAAGAACCCATCCAGATCGTTCAGCCCGCTTTCCAGCGCCTCGCCCAGCGTTGCACCTTGGTTCATCCGCCAGGTCAGATAGGCGGCGCCCACTTCGGTGTCGTTCTCGGTTTCGATGTGAACACCTTCGCGGCGCAGCTTGCGGCGCAGGCTGTTGTGATTGCTGAGCGAGCCGTTGTGCACCAGGCACTGGTCCAGACCGGTGTTGAACGGGTGCGCGCCCATGGTAGTCACCGCAGATTCGGTCGCCATGCGCGTGTGGCCGATACCGTGGCTGCCCGCCATGGAGGCAATGTCGAATCGTGCTGCCACATCTTTAGGCAGGCCGACCTCTTTGTAGATCTCCAGTGAATCGCCTGCGCTCATCACCCGAACCTCGGGGCGCAGGGTGGTCAGGGCCGCGCGTGCCGCAGGCCCCTGATCGGCGGGAATTTCAAGCACCGCGTGGGTGTCCTTGACCCTGATCCTGGCCTGCCCGGTGATCTCTTTGGACAGTTCCTTATCAAGGTGTTTGAAGGACACGTCAGGGGTGTCGGACTGTACCGTCAACTTTGTCTTACCCTTTGTTTGACCGCCATAAATCGCGATGCCCGCACTGTCGGGGCCGCGGTCCGTCATGGTGACCAGCATTTCGGTGAGCATCTGACCCAACTGAGGTTCGAGCGCACGATCTTTCAAGAACAATCCAACGATGCCGCACATGGGCATAATCCTCCGATACCTGTCACCTTGCGTGACCGACTCAAACGCTAGCATCAAAAAATTCGCCGCTCAACTGGTGGGAAACTTTTTTTCACAAAGGGCAAAAAATACTAGGCACACGGCGGTATACTGTGCTTGTAATTCTGTAGCGCGCTCTGGAAGCCATAAAGAATTGACGCGCATCCAACAGACGACACGGAGGGTAACGTGGAAGAACAACTTGCCGAACTGGCCGCGAAGGTGGCCGAACTCGAGGGCAGTGCGGGTGTGACAAACACCATGTTTGCCGAAACATTCTATTATCTGACCATCCCGCTGATGATCATCATCCATGCGGGCTTTCTGGCCTATGAAATGGGTGCGTCCCGGCTCAAGAACGTGTTGTCCTCGGGTGTGAAGAACATCCTGGCCTTCGCCTTCATGATCCCGACGTTCTATTTCTTTGGCTGGTGGGTCTACTGGGGGTTCCCGACGGGTTTCACCCTCTCCGCAGGTCCTGCGGGCATCTCGGGCGCCGAATACGCCAATGCCATCGCATGGGGCTGGGGTGAAAGCGCGCAATACATGGGGCCGAACATCGCCGATCAGGCGTCAGGCGTGTTCTTTGGTGCCTTTGCCCTGTTTGCATGCACCACCGCGTCGATCATGTCGGGATCGGTCATCGAACGCATCCAGACCGTGGGGTTTGTCATTCTGGCGATCGTGCTGGGCTCTTTTGCCTGGGTTCTTGCGGCCGCATGGGGCTGGCACGCCGATGGCTGGTTGGTCACGCAATGGGGCGTACATGACTTTGGTGCGGCGGGCCTTGTGCACGCGGTTGCCGGGTTCTTTGCACTGGGCGTTCTGATCAACCTTGGACCACGTGTGGGCAAGTTCAACGCCGATGGGTCGGCCAATGATCTGGTGGGGCACAACATGCCGCTGACGGTCACGGGCCTGATGTTGATCATCGTGGGGTTCTGGGGTTTCCTCATGGCCTGCGTGATCGTGCCCGGTGAGGCGTGGTCGTGGTTTGCCGACAAACCGTCGACGATCTATGGCACACCGATCAACCTGTCTGCCTTGTCGTTCAACATCCTGATGGGGATCGCGGGCGGTATCATCGGGTCGTGGATCTTTACCAAGGACCCATTCTGGATGATGTCGGGCGCTCTGGCCGGGATCATCTCGGTGGCCTCCGGTCTTGATCTCTACTTCCCTGCGCTGGCCTTCATCATTGCCTTCTCGGCTGGTGTGATCCTCAAGCCATGTGCCAATTGGCTGGAACGTCGCGGTATCGATGATGCTGTCGGCGCTGTCACGGTGCACGGGACGATCGGCCTTTACGGTGTGGTCATGCTGGGCATCTTCGCCAGCGGCTATCCGTCCTTGCAGGGTGCAGCGGGCGAAGCGCCAACCATCAGCCTGATCGGTCAGATTGTCGGCGCGGTTGTCTTCTTCCTTGTGGGCTTTGTGCCTGGCTACGTCGTGTCCCTGGTCCTGAAGGGGATTGGGATGCTGCAAGTGTCCGAAGCTGCACAGATCGCAGGTCTGGATACGGTCAAAGTACCGGCTCAAGGCTATCCCGAAGGCATTCCGGCTTCGAGCCCGGCTGCCAGCTAACGACATCTGAGAAAAGGAGAGAACCATGGGTTTTCCATATGAAAGTGCAACCTGGGATGTCGTGGATGGCGCGCAGTTCATGGGGTGGGGGTCTGCGATGCCGGGCGTCTACACCGTGATCGCGATTGCAATCTGCGTCTACGTTCTGTGGGCGGGCAACCGTTCGGAACACAAGCGTTATTCCAAGTACGACTGATCCCGGTTTTCGGGGACTTGAAAAGGGCGGCCTTCGGGTCGCCCTTTTTGCTGCGAGGATACAAATTATTAACCAACACCTTGATATGACCGAAGGATGAAGGACACCTCTCCCCAGCTTGACCCGCTCGAAATCATTTATGGTGCGCTTGAGGCGTCAAATTGCTTTGTCTATCGCTGTGCGCCGGACGCGGCATCGACCATGGAGTTCCTGGCGGGCAACGTGCGTGCGATCACCGGGCGTGACCCGGATGCCCTTTTGCACAACCGCCTTGTGTCCTATGACGAGATCACGCACCCCGATGATGTAGACAGTGTGTTGGCGCAGATCGATCAGGCCACGCGTGCGCGTCACTCTTGGGACATCTCGTACCGCATCGTTCGTCCGGACGGCGTGGCAAAGCCCGTGCGCGAACGTGGCGGAGGCGTGTTTGACGGTGAAACGCCGCTCTATTTCTATGGTCTGGTGGTTGACGCAGCCGCGGAAACCGCACTGCGCGACGAACTGCGCGACCGGGCAGAGCAGACCGCTCAGGCGCACCGGGAGATCCTTGAACTGGCGGGCAAGATCAGCGCGTCGGTGCGCGAATTGTCCCTGTTGTCGATCAATGCGCGCATCGAGGCGGCGCGTGCGGGCAGCGCAGGTGCCGGTTTCGGTGTCGTGGCCACAGAAATCAACGCCTTGGCCGAGGCCAACGCGGCATGGGCGGCGCAGATTTCCGAGCGGATGTCGTAGTGCGGAGCCGGTGCATATGCGCAGCGCGGCGGCGCTCCCGGCAAAAAATTACCTGACAGGAAAATAATTTGCATACCATTCTTGCTTTTTGAGGGCGGGTGTTGCTCAATATCGGCAATCAAGACTCAAGAGACAGGGGAACAAGAATGGCCATCATCTGGAGAACATCCGCGCTTGCACAGCGTCACGCCGAGATCGGCGGAGAGCTGGAAGACTGGAACGGCATGGGCACCGCGTGGTTCTACGACCACACGCCCGAACGCGCCAAGGCGGATTACGAAGCCGTGCGCACCAAGGCGGGGCTGATGGATGTGTCGGGCCTGAAAAAAGTGCACCTGAGTGGCCCGCATGCGGCCGCCGTGATCGACCGCGTGACCACGCGCAACGTGGACAAGATCATGCCGGGCCGCGCGGTCTATGCCTGCATGTTGAACCCAGAAGGCAAGTTCATCGACGACTGCGTGATCTATCGCTTGTCGGTGAACAACTGGATGGTGGTGCACGGCACCGGCACCGGTATGGAACAGATGGCCGCCGCCGCAGCAGGCAAGAACGTGTCGATGATCTTTGACGACGACCTGCATGACATGTCGTTGCAAGGTCCCGTGGCCGTGGACTTCCTGGCCAAGCATGTCGATGGCATCCGCGATCTGGCCTATTTCGGCATCATGCAAACCAAGCTCTTTGGGTGCCCTGTGATGATCTCCCGCACTGGCTACACGGGCGAGCGTGGGTACGAGATTTTCTGCGAAGCGCGCCATGCGGTGCATGTGTGGGACAACATCCTGAGCGATGGCGCGTCCATGGGCATCGTGCCGGTGCAGTTCAGCACGCTCGACCTGCTGCGCACCGAAAGCTACCTTCTGTTCTACCCCGGCGACAACTCCGAAACCTATCCGTTCGAAGATGGCACGCCAGCGGGCGACACGTTGTGGGAATTGGGCCTCGAATTCACGGTCTCGCCCGGCAAGGTGGGCTTTGTGGGCGCCGAAAACCACTATGCGCTGGAAGGCAAGGAACGCTTCAAGATCTACGGCGTGATGCTGGAAGGCACCACACCCGCCGACGAAGGTGCGGCCCTGATGCAGGATGGCAAACAGGTTGGCCACGTGACCTTTGGCATGCATTCCGAGGTCAACGGCCACAACGTCGGCATCGCGCGGATGCCTGTTGCGGCGGCCAAACCCGGCACCAAGCTGGTGGTCAAAAATGGCGATGGCACCGAAATCGCAGCCACCGCAGAAGAAATGCCGTTCTACGACAAAGAGAAGAAAATCCGCACGGCCAAGGGCTGATGTGGAACGCGCGCGGGGGGGCACACCCTCGCGCGCGGCACTTTTCAAGAGGACAGACATGTCGACATTCGAATTTCCGCCCAGCATCCTTAGCCGCCCGGTTTACGGCACGCTCGAGGCGCGTCCGGGCAAGGCACACCTGATGATCGCCGATGCCGAAGGGGCCGAGGCGATCCTGAACATTGCCACGCCCGACCTGATGGCCAGCACCCACATCATCTATATTCCCAAGGGCACTGGTTTCGCGGACAAGCTGCGCGCGCTGAAGCCTGCGCAATTCTACGAGGGGCCGACCTATGCCGCCTCCGTACAGCGCATTCGCCGGGTGCTGGAGGATGCGCACATGGGCCTGCAGGTCTATCTGGCCGGCACCGAAGGGGTGATGGGACAGGCGCAGAACGAGGCGATGCAGGCGGGCATCCCCCACACCGCAATCCAGACCGAACACCGCGGATCGGTGGCGCGGCGGATGCAGTGCGTGCACTGCAAGGGCATCACCGAAGACGTGATGACAGATCCGTTCCAATGCAGCCATTGCGGGCTGAACCTGTTTGTCCGCGACCACTATTCGCGCCGCCTGGCCGCCTATCAGGGCGTGTGCATCGACGCCGAAGACCCCGGCAATGTGCCCGAACCCAAGGAGCTTTACACATGAGTGCAGCCCCGCAAAAAGCCAAGGCCGGTGCCGAAAAGATCGCCGTGCGCGTGTCGGCCGTGGTGCCGATCAACGATCTGGTCACGCGCTTTGAGTTCCAGCGCGTGGACGGCGGCGAATTTCCGACCTTTTCGGGTGGTGCGCACACCGTTGTCGAAATGCAGGACGGTGACCGCACCCGCCTCAACCCCTATTCGCTGATGAGCGATCCGGCCGACCGCAGCACCTACGCCATTTCCGTGCGCCGCGATGACGAAGGCCGTGGCGGATCGCTGTACATGCACCAACAGGTCAAGGTCGGTGACAAGATGACGATCACCTTTCCGGTGAACCTCTTTTCGCTGGACCTGCGCGCGCGCAAGCACGTGTTTCTGGCCGGCGGCATCGGCATCACCCCCTTTATGTCCATGATTGCGCAGCTTGAGCGGATGAACGGCCACTGGGAATTACACTATGCCTGCCGGAGCGAAAGCCTTGGCACCTATGTGGATGTGTTGAGCTACAAATATCCCAATAACGTGCACGTCTACTACGACGATCAAAGTCAGGCCATCGCGCTTGAGGATTTGCTGGACGGGCAGCCCTTGGGCACCAACGTCTATGTGTGTGGCCCCAAGGGTATGATCGATTGGGTGCATGCGACCGCGTCGGCCCACGGCTGGCCCGATGCAAACGTCCATTCCGAGGAATTCCTGGCCCCTCAACCCGGCAAACCATTTCAGGTGCGCCTGTGCAAATCCGACAAGGTCATTGATGTGGGCGAACACGAAAGCCTGCTGGAAGCCATCGAACGGGCAGGGGTCGAGGCCCCGTTTCTGTGCCGGGGCGGGGCCTGCGGACAATGCGAGACGGACGTGGTCGAGGCCGACGGCGAGTTCATCCACCGCGATCACTGGCTGGAGCCCGAACAGCACGCCAGCGGTGAAAAGATAATGCCTTGCGTCAGCCGTTTCGTCGGCAAGACGCTGGTTCTGGACAGGTGACACCATGACAATTCAATTCAACGACGAAACCTTCCGTGACGATTACACGTTCCGCAACTCGGACTGGGCGATCAATCGCTTTCCGTTTCCCTTCCACGAAGACAGCTACATGTATGCGGTCAACATGGAACAGCACCGCGGTGGACCCGAAGGGTCAGTCTATGAAAAGCGGTTTGACGTGGATGAACACTACGTCGCCGAAATGCGCGACCGGGCGATGGTGCTGGCCGACGATCCGCTGCGCTGCCAGTCCTTGCCGCATATGACGCTGGCGGGTTGGGACCTGCTTGAGCTGATCATGGTCAGCAAATCCGAAGACTACCCCGACCTGTTTGAGCTTCACCGTGACGGCAACCAATGGCGTTGGGTGAACAAGCCGCTGGGCATCGACGACAGCTTTACCTTCCTGGACGACACCACGCTGCCCTATGGCCCGATGGAATACATCACCCGCCAGACGCAGGGCGATTTCTGCGTTCTGGATCAACGTGATGACATGTTGTGGATGGACGCGGGCATGGTCACGACCCAGGCCGATTGGAGCCTCGATTTCGACATCGGAATGAATTTTTTCGAATGGCACGCGCCGGTGCCGCTGGCGCATGAAAAGGGCATCTTCAAACGTGCGTTGAAGTTCCTTTTGAACATCCAGCAGGGCGCGCCCGCGCGGCGCTTGAACTGGACGATGACGGTCAATCCGCTCTTGGACACAAGCCCCGAGAACTATCACAAGTGGGGCATCCAGAAGACCACGCTGACGCCGGAAACCATCGGCGCAAAGCAGCATCTGCGGGTGGAGTTGCAGACCTTCTTCCGCCTGCCGCGCTCCAACGCGCTTGTGTTCCCGATCCGCTGCTACCTGTGCAGCTTTCGGGACTTGATGACCGTCCCGAAATGGGGCCGCCGCCTGCACCGCGTGGTACGCGATCTGCCGGTGGAACTGGCCACGTACAAGGGGTTTATCGACAACCGGCCCATGATGCTGGATTACCTGTCACAGTTCGATGACGGGCTGCCCACATCCCCCGGCGTCTGGCCCGACAAGGACACCGAGCCGCCCTTGAACAAGGCGTAATCAGGCGTTCTGCGGATAGGCGATGATCGACAGATAGCGCGCGGGCAGGACCACCAATTGCTCTGGCCCGTGCGGCGCATCGGCATCGAAATGCAGCGTGTCGCCGGGTTTCAACGGATAGACCTCGTCGCCGTGACGATAATCCACCTCGCCTTCAAGCATGTAGATCGTTTCGATCCCGCCGTGCTGAAACGCCTGGAACACGTCCGATTGCGTGGTCAGGGTGATCAGGTACGGCTCGACGATCACGCCGCTGGAGTTTGACCCGATATGGCCCAGAAGGTTGTATTGATGGCCTGCGCGCGTGCCGCTGCCCACGGTTTCCACGCCTTCACCCGCCTTGGTGTGCACCGCCTCGCGGGCCTCTTCGTATTGGCGGAAAAAGGCGGTCAGAGGCACGGACAGCGCATTGGCCAACGTGCGCAGGGTGGTCAGCGAGGGCGAAGTGTTGCCGTTTTCGATCTTGGACAGCATCCCGATCGACAATCCCGTTGTTTCGGCCAGTTCGGCCACGGTTATCCCTTGCTGTTTGCGAAAGGCCCGCACCTCGCGGCCGATGGCCACTTCGAGCACTTTTTCCCGCTCTGCGCGAACGCTGTGGGGGTCTTGGGTCAATGTCTTTGGCATGTCTTTTGGCATCTTGTGATCAATCTATGGTCTGGCGCTGGTAAATCCCAAATCCGCTTTGGAAAAGGGGAAGGGCCGCGCAACTTGGACAAAGTTGACCTCTTTATAGATGAAATTTTCCTGATAGTATAAAAAAATGACCAGAGATGAAAAAATCACCATCGGTATCCTGATCTTTCCGGGCTTTCCCATGGCCTGCCTGACATCGATGATCGAACCGTTGCGCGCGGCAAATGAAATTGCGGGGGCTGAGCGGTTTGGCTGGACGCTGATCTCGGAAACCGGGGCGCGTACGGAATCAAGCGCAGGCGTGGCCTTTGACCCGGATGCCGCGCTGTCCGAGGTCGAGGGCCTTGATTACCTGTTCCTGCTCAGCAGTCCGGGCGGTTCTTTCGACGACGCGCGTAGTGGCAATGGCAAACTGCGCGCACTGATGCGGTTCGGTGTGCGCGTGGGTGCGATCAGTGGTGGCATCTTTCCCCTGACCCGCGCGGGTCTGAGCGATGCGCAGCACGTGTCGGTGCACTGGTGTTACCGCGCGGCTTACGAGGCCGAATTCCCGGATGCCCGGATGTCGGACGAAGTGATCGTTGTTGATGGCCGTCTCTTTACGGCGTCGGGCGCGTCTGCTGCCTTTGATCTGGCGCTGATGCTGATCCGCGAAGAATTCGGCCAGGAGGTCAGCACTGAGGTGGCCTGTTGGTTCCAGCATCCGCTGATGCGCACCGAAGGCGTGCGCCAGACGGTGCCCGCATTGGGACAGCCCACGGGCGAGGCGCTGTTGCCCGACTGCGTGGCGGCGGCGGTGCAGGTGTTCAACCGCCACCTCGAAGACCCCATTCGCGTGGCTGATGTTGCCGATGAAATCGGTGTCTCCCCGCGCCAGCTTGAACGCAGCTTCAAGAAGTTCACGGGCAAGAGCCCGCTGTTTTATTATCGGTCCGTTCGGATGAAGGCGGTGCGGCAACTGGTGATGTATTCCAGCGACTCCATCACCGGGATCGCGGCAACCTTTGGCTATAGTTCGGCCTCGCGGCTCAAGAACCACTACAAGGATGTCTTTGGCATCAGTCCCATGGACGACCGCAAGCGCATCAATCTGTTGCGGGTGGAAAGCAACGCGCCGGTGCCCGCGGCCTAGAGGGCGGCGTGCATCGCGGTCAGCAGCGCGTGGTGCAAGGATCCGGCAGATGAACGCGGCCCAAGCACGCTGATCCGGGCGTCATCCCGTTTGATCACGAAGCACCCCAGATGGTCGATGGCCGTGCGCGTGGCGAACCCCGTTGACGCGCGCAGATCGGCACTGCACAGCAGCGCAAAGACCTCTGCCAGACGCGGCCCTGCCAGATCAAAGCGGCACCAGCCACCGGACTGTTCGGTCACGGATGCCGTGCCCTTGGCCTGTGCCGCGATCTGCGTGGCGATGTCATCGTCGGTTTCCATCGACGCCTCGATCATCCATTGATCCGGACCCATCCAGAACGCACTGCGCGTCTTGCCCGCCGCCTGCAGGGGGCCGGGAGCCGGGGTGCCGATCAGCTTGGCCACCAGCTTGGCGGTGGCCGCCTCATGGCCCAGACGCGCTGTGACGGAGGCAAGTGCCACATCCACAACCTCGCGCAGCGTCACGCCGCCAAAACTGTCGGTTTTCGGATCGGCGGACCCCAATGGGGTCAAAGGGGAAAGATCAGCCACGCAGACGGTCTCCTTCAGGATCAACGAAATGGGCGCGGACAACCTCGACCGCGTGATCGACGCCGGTCAGGGGGCTGACAAGGCGCACGACCTCGCCCAAGCGGCTGTCGCCGGATTTGAGAAAGCCGATGGCGATGTGATGGCCAAGGTTGGGCGAATAGCAGGCCGATGTGACATAGCCCTGATCGTGGGCCGCATCGACCGGGTCTCCTTCAGTCATCAGATGCGCGCCCGCAGGCACGGGGTTGGCCGTGTCTACCGGTTTGAACCCCACAAGTTTCAGCGCATCGGGGGCGTTCAACCCTTCACGCTCCGACAGTTTCGCGCCGATGCTGTCCTTGGCCTTGGACACCATGCGCCCCATCCCGAGGTTCAGCGCCGTGGTGGTGCCATTGAGTTCGTTGCCCGCCGCGTGGCCCTTCTCAATCCGCATGACCCCCAACGCTTCCGTGCCATAGGGCACCACATCGAATTCCTCGCCCGCCTGCATCAGGCGGCGGATCATTGCGTCGCCGTAGGCTGTGGGCACAGCAATTTCATAGGCCAGCTCGCCCGAGAACGAGATGCGGAAGAGCCGCGCGCGCAGGCCGCCGCAGACGGTGATGTTGGCGCAGGCCATGAAGGGGAAGGCGTCGTTCGACAGGTCAAATTCGGGGTCCACCACCTTTTGCAGCAGCTTGCGCGCATTGGGGCCAGCCACCGCGTATTGCGCCCAGGCCTCGGTGGTGGAAATCAGTTGCACATCAAGGTCCGGGAACAGGCACTGGCGCACGAATTCCATGTGGCGATAGACGCTGACCGCGTTGGCGGTGGTGGTGGTGACCACGAAATGATCCTCGGCCAGCCGTGCGGCGGTGCCATCGTCCATGGCGATGCCATCCTCGCGCAGCATCAGGCCATAGCGCGTCTTGCCCACCGCCAGCTTGGCAAAGCCGTTGCAATAGACGCGGTTGAGAAAGGCCGCCGCATCCGCGCCTTGCACGTCGATCTTGCCCAGGGTGGTCACATCGCACACGCCCACGGATGCGCGCGTGGCCAGCACCTCGCGGTCCACCGATTGCCGCCAGTGCGTCTCACCGGGGCGCGGGAACCATTGCGCGCGCAGCCACATGCCCACCTCGACGAACACAGCGCCCTGTTCTTCGGCCCAGTGGTGGCTGGGCGTCTTGCGGGTGGGTCGGAAATCAGTGCCGCGCGACCGTCCGGCCAGCACGCCGATGGCCGTGGGCGTATAGGGCGGGCGGAAAATGGTGGTGCCGACCTCGGGAATGGATTTGCCGGCCAGCTCGGCCATGATGGCCAGCCCGCCCATGTTCGATGTCTTGCCCTGATCGGTGGCCATGCCCAGCGTGGTATAGCGTTTGAGGTGTTCAACCGATTGGAAATTTTCCTGATGGGCCAGTTTCACGTCTTTCACTGTCACGTCGTTCTGCTGGTCCAGCCATGCGCGTTTTGCCCCCGCAACATGCCAGAAGGGCTGCAGCGCCACGGGCGCGTCTTCGGCCTGTGGCAAGTCAGCGGCAGTGGCGGCGATGTCGATGTCCGACAGGGCGGTGATCGCGCCTTGCGCGCCTGAATGTAGCGCGCCGTGGGTCGACAGCGCGCCGCTGGCAGCACCCGCCACGTGCAGGCCCGATGGCCCGGTATCCCCCGGCACGAACGCCGCCAGAGCGTCGTTCCAGACCGGGCGCCCACGCTGGTGACAGGTCAGATGCACATTGGGGTTCCACCCGCCCGACACGCCCAAAGCGCCGCAGGACAGGGTGCGCGTGGTGCCGCCGGGCAAGGTCACCTCGACCGTGGTCAGGCCAAGGCGGCCGTGGGTGCCGGTGACGGTGGCCCCGGCGATCACCTCATAGTCCGCGCTGGTCGGCGCATCATTGCGCACATCGATCACGCCCGCGATGGTCACGCCCTTGGCGTGCAGATCGGCAGCGGTACGATGCCCGTCGTCGTTGTTGGTGAACACGGCAATCCGTTGCGCAGGTGTTGCGGCCCAGCGGTTGGCATAGGCACGCAGCGCGCTGGCGAGCATGATGCCCGGACGGTCGTTGTGATCAAAGGCGATGGGCCGTTCGGTGGCACCGGCGCACAGCAGGGCGCGCTTGGCATAGATGCGCCACAGGATCTGGCGGGGTTTGCCGGGCAGGGGTTCGGCCAAATGGTCACTGACCCGTTCGACCGCGCCGTAAATGCCGTGGTCGAAGGCCCCGATCACCGTGGTGCGCGGCATCAGGCGCACATTGGGCAGGCTTGCCAGTTCGGCCGCCGTGGCCGTGGCCCAATCCGCCCCGCTTGCATCGCCCAAGGCCAGCGTTTCGGCATTGAGCCGCCCGCCAAGTGCGAAATCCTCGTCCGCCACGATCACATCCGCGCCTGCGCGCGCCGCTGTCAGGGCGGCGGCCAGTCCGGCAGGCCCCGCGCCGATGATCAGCAGATCGCAGTGCAGAAACCCCTTGTCGTAGCTGTCGGGATCATCCTCAAGGCTCAGGCTGCCCAGTCCGGCCGCCTTGCGAATGATCGGCTCATAGACTTTTTCCCAGAAGGCGGCGGGCCACATGAAGGTCTTGTAGTAGAACCCCGCCGTCAGGAAATTCGACAGCCGGTCATTCACCGCCATCACGTCCCATTTGAGCGAGGGCCAGCGGTTCTGCGATTGCGCCACCAGACCGTCAAACAGTTCGGCCGTGGTCGCACGGGTGTTGGGTTCCTGCCGCGCACCGCTGCGCAATTCGACAATGGCGTTGGGTTCCTCCGATCCGGCGGTCAAGGGGCCGCGTGGGCGGTGGTATTTGAAGGACCGCCCCATCAGGCGCACGTCATTTGCCAGAAGTGCCGAGGCCAGCGTGTCGCCCGGATGCCCCTGAAAGGTCTTGCCGTCAAAGCGGAAACTCAAGGTCTTGCTGCGGTCGATCTGACCCCCGGACAGGCGGTTTTTCTGGGTCATTTCGAACGCCCCTCTGTCCGCGCCACATCACGGGCCAGTTCAACGGACGTTATCTCGTGCGTGGTGGTGTCGCGGGTCACGACCAGCCAACTGCGATCGCCCTGTTCGTGGAACCACAATTCGCGCAATGGGCCTGCAGGATTGTCGCGCAGGTACCCGTATTCGACAAAGGCGGGCAGGGCCTCTTCGGCCATCCCGTCGGGGCGCCGGATCAGGCGCGCGTCGCCCATATAGGTGAATTCGGCACTGTCGCGGGGGCCAAGAAGCGGGTGATGGATGATCATCTTTGCATGTCCCTCAGTGCAGGTTGGGCTGATTGCCCATACCTTTTTCGTCGATCATCAGACCGCGTTCGAAGCGGTCAAAGCGGTAGGCGGTGGCCTTGGGGTGCGGCGCGTCATGGGCCAGCAGATGCGCATAGCACAAGCCCGATGCGGGCGTGGCCTTGAACCCGCCGTAACACCAGCCACCGTTGAAATAGAGCCCGCCGATATGGGTGCGGTCGATGATGGGAGAGCCGTCCATCGACATGTCCATGATCCCGCCCCACATCCGCAGCAGGCGCGCGCGCCCCAGCATCGGAAAGATCGCCATGCCGCCTTCGCACACATCCTCGACCACCGGCAGGTTGCCGCGCTGGGCGTAGGAATTGTAGCCGTCGATATCGCCGCCAAAGACCAGTCCGCCCTTATCCGATTGGCTGCAATAGAAATGCCCCGCGCCAAAGGTAATCACACCCGGCAGAACCGGCTTCAACCCTTCGGACACGAAGGCCTGCAAGACGTGGGATTCAATGGGCAGGCGCATCCCCGCCTTTTCCATCAAGCGGCTCGATGATCCGGCGACGCAGGCCGCCACCTTGCCCGCGCCAATGAACCCGCGCGAGGTCTCGACGCCGATACAGGCGCCGTTTTCGATGCGAAAGCCCGTGACCTCGCAGTTCTGGATGATGTCCACGCCCAGACGGTCGGCAGCCCGCGCATAGCCCCAGGCCACCGCGTCGTGCCGCACGGTGCCGCCCCTGTGTTGCGCCAGACCGCCCTTGATGGGAAAGCGCGCGTTGTTCACATTGAGGAACGGGTAGCGTTTCTGAATGTCGGCAGTGCTGAGCATATCGGCATCCGCACCGTTCAGAATCATCGCATTGCCGCGCCGGGTGAAGGCGTCGCGCTGGGCGTCGGAATGGATCAGGTTCAGAATACCGCGCTGGCTGACCATCGCGTTGTAATTCAGCTCCTGCTCCAACCCTTCCCAGAGTTGCAGCGACATCTCGTAAAACGGTTCGTTGCCATCCAGTAGGTAATTGGAGCGGATGATCGTGGTGTTCCGGCCCACGTTGCCGCCCCCGATCCAGCCCTTTTCCAGAACCGCGATGCGTTTGCCGCCGTATTTGGCCGCAAGGTAATAGGCCGTGGCAAGCCCATGGCCGCCGCCGCCGATGATCACGGTGTCATAGTGCGGCTGCGGGTCCGGGTCGCGCCACGCGGCGGTCCAGCCCTTGTGCCCGGTCAATGCTTCCTTGATGACGCGCAATCCAGAGTAACGCATGAATTCCTCCTCGGTCTTGCCGACTGTGCGGCAAAGCGCGGTTTCGGGCAGGCGCAAAATGCGACATGCGCGCACAAAAAACGGACGCAAGTATCGGAAATTGCAGGTTCTGTGGTGGCCTTATCTGGTACGCATATTAAAATAACTTGATTGATAGGAAAATTATGCAAAGCTGTCCGCAGCTGCACATGGAAACGATTCACCAAAGCGATCGTGCGTGCCGCGGCCGCCCGGCAGGACCGGGACCAACACGTCAAAGGCTGCCAATGGCCTGACAGGGAGAATGACATGAAGAAAATGACGACAGCACTCGCGTCGGGCATTCTGGCAACCTTGCCATTTGCCGCGTTCGCCGCCGACAGCTCGGACCCCATTGTGATTCCGATCCACAACTGGTCATCGCAAATCGTGATGTCGAACGTCGTGGGCCAGATTTTTGAATCGATGGGCAACAATGTCGAATACGTCACCACGGACAGCCAGGCCGTATACGAATCCGTCCGTCTGGGCGATGTGACGCTGGAACTGGAAGTCTGGGAAGGCGCCTTTGGCGCGTCCTTCCGTGCGGCCATGGAAAAGGGCGGCATTGTTGATGCGGGCGACCATGACGCGGTCACACGCGAAGACTGGTGGTACCCGATGTGGACCAAGGAAGCATGCCCCGGCCTGCCAAGCTGGGAAGCGCTGAACGACTGCGCCGAGGTCTTTGCCACGGCGGAAACCGGTGACAAGGGCCGCTATCTTGATGGTCCGGTGGACTGGCTCAAGCACGGTCAGGAACGTGTCGAAGCACTTGGCATGAACTTTCAGGTGATCAACGCGGGCTCTGCCGCTGCCCTCTGGGCGGAGATCGGTGCCGCCGAAGCTGACAAGAAACCTGTCGTGGTCTTCAACTGGACACCCAACTTTGCCGAAGCCGTCTGGCCCGGTGAATTCGTCGAATTCCCCGCATGGGAAGACGGCTGTGACAAGGACCCGGCCAAAGGCCCCAACCCCAACGCGCTTTACGACTGCGGCAACCCGGCCACGGGTTACCTGAAGAAAGCGGCCTGGGACGGCATGGAAGGCAAATGGCCTGCTGCCTACGCGGTGCTTGAGAAGATTTCTTTCACAAACCCTCAGATCGCCGAAATGGCCAAGCTGGTCGATGTCGACGAGATGGAGCCTGAAGAAGCGGCCGAAGCGTGGCTGGAAGACAACGAAGACGTCTGGAAGGTTTGGACTCAATAAGTCCCGACAGGCTAAGATGACTGTACCCCGCTCGCGCAACCGGGCGGGGTATTTTTTACAGGATATGGTGACAATGACCGAAACCCCCGTGATTTCCTGCCGCAACGTCTGGAAGCTCTTTGGCCCTTCGCCCGAGGCCTATCTGGCCAAGATGCGCGCGGGCATGAGCTTTGATGACATCCGCGCCGATGGCTATATCGCCGGCGTTCGTGATGTGTCGCTTGAAGTGACGCGGGGCGAGATGCTGGTCATCATGGGGCTGTCGGGGTCGGGTAAATCCACGCTTGTGCGCTGCTTTTCGCGGCTGCACGATATCACCGGCGGCACCATCGAGGTCGAGGGTCAGGACATCATGGCCTTGGCCGAACGCGACCTGATCGAATTGCGCCGCAGCAAGATGGGCATGGTGTTCCAGTCATTTGGTCTGCTGCCGCACCGGTCGGTTCTGGACAATGTGGCCTTTCCGCTGGAAATGCGTGGGCAGGACCGCCACGACCGCCGCGCGCGGGCGCTTGAGGTGATCAAGCTGGTGGGGCTGGAAGGCCGCGAGGATTACTTCCCCCGCGAGTTGTCCGGCGGGCAGCAGCAGCGCGTGGGCATCGCCCGGTCGCTGGCGATTGAGCCGGATATCTGGTTTCTTGATGAACCCTTCAGTGCGCTTGACCCGCTTATCCGCCGCGAGATGCAGGACGAATTCCTGCGCTTGCAGGCGATGCTGGGCAAGACAATCGTGTTCATCACCCATGATTTCGACGAGGCGCTGCGCCTTGCCGACCGTATCGCCATCATGAAGGATGGCGCGGTTGAACAGATCGACACCCCTGACCAGATCGTTCTGAACCCTGCCACTGAATACGTGGCAAAGTTCACCGAAGAAATTGACAAGGCCCGCGTGGTGCACGCGCGCATTCTGGCGACGGCTGGCACCCAAGGCGAAGGCACCCCGGTGTCTGCGTCCGCGACTGTTCAGGACCTCGCGCGCCAGCTGGTCGAGGACACCCGCGATGTGATCCCGGTCGAGGCCGATGGCGCCGTCATTGGCGGCATGGACCGGCGCGCAGCACTTGACGTTTTGCTGGGGTCCGGCTGATGGCGGTGGTGGACACCACCGGCGCGCCTGTTCCGGGCGTGACATGGACACGCGGGCGCATAGCGCTGGCGATGGTTCTGGTGGCGCTGGTGATGACCGCCCTGCGCCCGGTTCTGCCTGATGCACTGGTGCGTCTGCCGGAAGCGTGGGTGCCACCCTTTGCCCAATGGCTCGATGTGATGTTCAGCTTTGTGCAGAACGATCTGGGGCTGATTTACGTGACGCGCGCCTTTGCGTCCGGGTTGGAATGGTTCCTTGATATCACCGCCAACCTTCTGTTTGGCAAACGCCGATGGCCCAACCTTGGCCCGATCCCGTGGACGGCCATTGCCGCGTCGGCGGCGGTGCTGGGCTATTATCTTGGCGGTTGGCGCATGGCCGCCCTTGCAGGCGGCACCTTCATCTGGACCGCCCTGATCGGCCAGTGGAAGATCGCCATGCAAACCATGTCGGTGCTGGCCATTGCCGCGCCCTTGGCCTTTGTGGTGGGCCTGTGTCTGGGTATCGCCGCGTGGCGCCATGCATGGGTGGACCGGGCGATCAAACCGATCCTCAGCGTGCTGCAAACGCTGCCGTTCTTTACCTATCTTCTGCCCGCCGTGATCTTCTTCAAGGTGGGACCCACTGCGGGGGCCGTGGCCACCACCGTCTATGCCATTCCACCGATGATCCTGATGACCACGCTGGGCCTGCAAAAGGTCAGCCCCGAGGTGGTCGAGGCGGGCAAGATGAGTGGCTGTTCGCGCTGGCAGATGCTGCGCCACGTCTATGTGCCGGCCGCGCGTACCGAAATTCTGGTGGGCGTGAATCAGGTGATCATGCTGTGTCTGGCGATGGTGGTTCTGACCGCCTTCATCGGGATGCCGGGGTTGGGCGCGAAACTGCTGGCGATGATGGGCAGTTTCAAACTGGGCCGCAGTTTCGAGATTGGCGTGACCATCGTATTGCTGGCCGTGACGCTGGACCGTCTGTCCAAGGCATGGGTGGTCAAGCAGCCCGAACATTTTGAGCGCGGCACGCCGTGGTGGCAACGCCATATCTACCTTTTGGTGGGCGTGGGCCTCTTCGTTCTGTTCACCATCCTTGGTCAGTTCATCGAGGTTCTGACGGACATCGGCCGCAAGCAGAATTTCTCGAAGGGCAAGGAAATCGACACCGCGATCAAGGCGTTCCTGAACATCGACGCGGTACAGGCTGTGACGGAATGGCTGCGCTGGTTCCTGAACGTCAAGGTGCTGATCCCCTTCCGCAACTTCTTGCTCTATATCCCCACGCCCGCCTTTATCCTGCTGATCGTGGCCTTTTCCTACTGGCTGGGCGGCAGGCGGTCGGCGGTCTATGCGGCGGTGTTCTTTGGCATCGTGGCGCTGACGGGGTGGTGGGACCGGTCGGTGATCACGCTCTATACCGTCATTTCGGCGGTGATCATGGCGATGATGATCGGCATCCCGCTGGGCATTTTCGCTGCGCGCTCCGACAAATGGGCCGAACGCATCCTGCTGGTCTGTGACACGGCACAAACCTTTCCCAGCTTCATCTACCTGATCCCCGCCATCATGCTTTTTGGCGTGAACGACGTCGCGGTGATCTTTTCCATCCTGATCTTCGCCACCGTGCCGCTGACGCGCTACACCATTGAAGGGCTGCGTACCGTGCCGCCAGAGATGACCGAGGCCGCCGATATGGCGGGGGCCACCGCGCGGCAAAAGCTGATGTCGGTGCAATTGCCGCTCGCCCTGCCCACCATGGCCATCGGGTTCAACCAGGCGATCATGTTCGCCTTCTTCATGGTCATCATCGCAGCCTTCATCGGCACGCAGGATCTGGGCCAGGAATTGCAGCGCACGCTGGCGGGCACCGATTTGGGCAAGAATTTCGTGCTGGGCATCTGCGTGTCGCTCATGGCGCTGACCTTCGATATGGCGATCATGGCCTGGGCCAAGGCGAAAAAGGAAACGCTCGGCCTCGCCTGAGGCGGGGCGCGAAACGTCCCGTCATATCCAAAGCGGCGATTTTCAGCGCCGCGACATCCGTGCTAGCGTCGGGAAAACATCCTTTCGCACGGAGCATCCGATGACCGACCTTCCCCCCAGCACCTTCTTTGCCGTCACCGTCGAAGAGGGCGTGGCCCATATCGAAATGGACAACGCGGGCAAAGCCAACAGCATGACGCCCGCCTTCTGGGATGACCTGCCGCGCCTGGCCGAGGCCCTTGATGCCGATCCGGGTGTGCGCTGCGTGGTGCTGTCCGGGCGGGGCAAGCATTTTACCGCCGGCATGGATTTGCAGGCGTTTCAGGGCATCATGCACCTGACCCAATCCGAGCCCGGGCGCGCGGCCTATGCCCTGCGCGATCTGGTGGCCAAGCTGCAAGCCTCGCTGAGCGCGCTGGAAGAGATGCGTATCCCTGTGATCGCCGCCATCCACGGGGCCTGCCTTGGCGGCGGGATCGATCTGATCACTGCTTGCGACATTCGTCTGTGCAGCGCCGAGGCGTCCTTTGGCATCGAGGAAATCCACGTGGGCATGACCGCCGATGTCGGCACCTTGCAGCGTATGCCCAAACTGATGGCGCCGGGCGTGGTGCGCGAACTGGCCTATACCGGGCGTCGTTTCAGCGCGGAAGAGGCCAAGGGCTGGGGCATCGTGAACGCGGTACACGCCGACCGCGACGCGGTGATCGCGGCGGCCCTTTCCATGGCGCGTGACATCGCCGCCAAATCGCCGCTGGCCATTGCGGGCATCAAACAGTCGATCACCTACACGCGCGACCATACGGTCGCGGATGGGTTGGACCAGATCGCCACGTGGAACGCCGGGATGCTGCGCGCCGATGACCTGATGAAGGCGATGCAGGCCAAGATGACCAAACAGGAGGCCGTCTTTGATGATCTTCTGAAAGACGCAAGCTGAGGAGGTGCGGCGATGACCCCTTTTACCTTCAACACCACGCCCAGCATTCGAATGGGTGACGGCCTGCTGGATCAATTGGGCGACATGGCGCGCACCCTCTGCGGCGAGAGCGTGCTGTTGGTCACCGATCCGGGCATGATGGCCACGGGGCTGGTGGACCACGCACGTGCCTCGCTGGAAGGCGCGGGCCTCGCCGTGACCCTGTTTACCGGGGTCAAGGCCGACCCGCCGGAGGACGTGATCCTTGCCGCCACAGAAGCGGCGCGCGGGACAGGCGGAGTGGTGGGCTTTGGCGGCGGGTCATCCATCGACGTGGCCAAACTGGCGGCCCTGCTGGCCCGCAGCGACGAGGCGCTGGCGGATGTCTATGGCGTCGGCATGGCCAAGGGGCCACGCCTGCCGTTGATCGCCGTACCCACAACGTCCGGCACCGGGTCCGAGGTCACGCCGATTTCCATCGTGACAACCGGGGCCAGCGAAAAGATGGGCGTGGTCAGCCCCCTGATCATCCCCGATGTCGCATTGCTCGATCCCGAATTGACCCGCGATTTGCCCGCCCATGTGACCGCCGCCACGGGCATCGACGCCATGGTTCACGCAATCGAGGCCTATGCCAGCGCCAGCCCAAACAACAACCCTGTCAGTCGCGCACTGGCGGTGGAGGCGCTGCGCCTGATGGGCGGGGCATTGGAACGCGCCGTCACAACGCCGCATGATATGGAGGCGCGGGGCGATATGCTCTTGGGTTCGCTTCTGGCGGGGCAGGCCTTTGCCAATTCGCCTGTGGCCGCCGTGCACGCGCTGGCCTATCCCATCGGCGGCCATTTCAAAGTGCCGCATGGTCTGTCGAATGCGCTGGTGCTGCCGCATGTGCTGCGCTTCAACGCGGTGACGGCACCCCAACCCTATGCGGAACTGGCGGGCGTGGCGTTTCCCGACCTCGCGGCACTGGAAGGGCAGGCGGCGGCCACGGCCTTTGCCGATGCGCTTGAGGATCTGGCGGCGCGCTGTGGTCTGCAAAAGGGCTTGCGCGAAGTGGGCATCACACAGGATGATCTGCCGATGCTGGCGCGCGACGCGATGAACCAGACGCGGCTGTTGGTCAACAATCCGCGCGACGTGACGCAGGCGGATGCACAAGCCATCTACGAGGCTGCGTGGTGAGCCGCCCGGCCCCCGGCACACGCGCCGACTATGCGGCGTTTTCCACCATCACCACACGGTGGTTCGACAATGATATCTATGGCCACATGAACAACGCCATGCACTACCAACTGTTCGACACGGCGGTGAACGGCCACCTGATCGAAGAGGGGCTGCTGGACCTGAGCGCCAGCGAAACGGTGTTTCTGGTGGTTGAAACGGGCTGCACCTATCACGGCGAACTGGCCTTTCCCGATGTGATCCACGCCGGGCTGCGCGTGGCGCGGCTGGGCGGGTCGTCGGTGCGGTACGAGATCGGGCTTTTTCGCAACGCAGAAGACAGCGCCAGCGCCGAGGGGCATTTCGTGCACGTCAACGTGGGCCGCGACAGCCGCAGGCCCATGCCATTGAACGCCAAGGCGCGCGACGTGCTGCGCCGTTTGCAGTCAGGCGCGAGATGACATGACCGTCTTTGCCTCGACCATCGATCCTACGTCCGAAGGTTTTGCGCAAAACCGGGCCGACATGCTGGCGCTGGTGGACAAGATGCGCAACCTGGAAGCGCGCGCGGCCGCCAAGTCCGAAGACCGTCGCCCGGTCTTTGACAAACGCGGGCAATTGTCACCGCGCGAGAGGCTGGCGGCCTTGCTGGACCCCGGCATGCCGTTTCTTGAGTTGATGAACATGGCCAATTGCCTTGTGGACGACACCGACATTCACACCACGGTGCCGGGCGCCAACGTGATCCTTGGCATCGGTTTCGTGTCCGGCGTGCGGGTCATGGTCTTTGTCGATGACGCGGGCATTGATGCAGGTGCCTCGACCACCAAGACGGTGGACAAGGTTCTGGCCTGCATGAAGATCGCGCAGAAACAGAAGCTGCCGTTTATCCATTGCGTGGAAAGTGCGGGCGCGAACCTGATGGCCTACACCGTCGAGCTGTGGGCGCATGGCGGCGGCCTGTTTGCCGGGCTTGCGCGGTTGTCCGCGGCTGGCATCCCGGTGGTCACGGTGCTGCACGGGGCCTCGACCGCCGGCGGGGCCTATCAGCCGGGGCTGTCGGACTATGTGATCGGGGTCAAGGGCAACGGAATGGCCATGCTGGCAGGTGCCGCGCTGGTCATGGCCGCAACAGGGGAGGTGGCCGAGGATCGCGATCTCGGCGGGGCAGAGATGCACGCGACGACAACGGGATTGGTCGAATACCTTGCCGAGGACGACGCCCACGGGATCGAGATCGCCCGCGATGTCGTGGCCGGGCTGGGCTGGAACGAGGGCCTGCACCTGGACCTGCCTGCCTTCGATCGTCCGGTGCATGATCCCGATGAAATTGCGGGCGTGGTGCCGGTGGATTACCGCAAACCCTACGACATGCACGAGGTTGCGGCGCGGCTGGTGGATGGATCGCGGCTGCGGGATTTCAAGCCGGGCTATGGGCCTGCCACGGTCTGCCTGCATGCGCAAATCTATGGCTATCCGGTCGGCCTCATTGGCAACAACGGCCCGCTCGACCCCGCAGGCGCCACAAAGGCCGCGCATTTTCTGCAAGCGATGGAGCAGGCGGGCACGCCGGTGATCTTTCTGAACAACACCACCGGTTTCATGGTGGGCGTGGACGCGGAACACGCTGGCATGATCAAGCATGGGTCGAAGATGATCCAGGCAGTGACCAACCTGACGGTGCCCAAGCTGTCGTTCTACGTGGGGGCCAGTTTCGGGGCAGGCAACTACGGCATGTGCGGTTACGCATTCGATCCCGATTTCCTGTTCACATGGCCCAATGCCCGCACCGGCGTGATGGGCGGCGAACAGGCGGCCACGACCATGGAGCAGGTGGCCACGCGCACGGCGGCGCGCAAAGGTGTGGCCCTGGACGCGGGCCGGCTTGCCAAGCAAAGCGCGCAGATCACCGCCCATTTCGATGCGCAATCGGACCCGTTCTTTACCTCTGGTCGGGGGCTGGATCATGGCATGATCGACCCGCGCGACACGCGCCGGGTCATCGGCTTTTGCCTTGCCACCTGCCGCGAGGCCCGCCTGCGCAGCCTGCGCCCCAACAGCTTCGGAGTGGCGCGGCCATGACGCTGACCCCGTTTGCCACAGTTCTGGTCGCCAACCGGGGCGAGATTGCGTGCCGGGTGATCCGCGCGGTGCAGGCCACGGGGCGGCGGGCCGTCGCGGTCTATACGGATGTGGAGGCCCACGCGCCGCATGTGCGCATGGCCGACAGCGCGGTGCGTATCGGGACGGGGCCGGTCGCGGACAGCTATCTTGTGCCCGCGCGGTTAATCGCTGCGGCACAAGAGATGGGCGCGGATGCGGTGCATCCGGGGTATGGCTTTCTGTCCGAGAGCGCAGAGTTTGCTCAGGCCTGCGGCGATGCGGGGCTCCTGTTCATCGGGCCTTCGGCGCACACAATCGCGGCCATGGGCAACAAGGCGGCGGCCAAGACCCGGATGCAGGACGCGCAGGTGCCCTGCGTGCCGGGGTACGAGGGCGCGGACCAATCGGATGCGACGCTGGCGCGCGAGGCTGCGCGCATCGGCTTTCCCATCATGCTCAAGGCGGCCGCAGGGGGCGGCGGACGCGGAATGCGCGTGGTCGAGCGCGACAAGGATTTCGCGGATCACCTTCATGCCGCGCGGGCCGAGGCCTTGGCCGCCTTCGGGTCGGATCAGATGATCCTTGAACGCGCGATCACCGACGCGCGCCACGTCGAGGTACAGGTTCTGGCCGACAGGTCGGGCCACACCGTGCATCTGGGCGAACGGGATTGTTCGCTGCAACGGCGGCACCAGAAGGTGATCGAAGAGGCCCCGGCCCCCGGCCTCGACGCAGATTTGCGCGCGCGCATGGGCGCCGCGGCCGTGGCAGCGGCCCAGGCCATCGGGTACGAAGGCGCGGGCACTGTCGAATTCCTGTTGGACGGGCAAGGCGGGTTCTACTTCCTTGAAATGAACACGCGGCTTCAGGTTGAACATCCCGTGACAGAGGCCGTGACAGGTTGCGATCTGGTGGCACTGCAACTGCACATCGCAACCGGTGCGCCGCTGGGGGTCGACCAATCCGAGGTCACGCTGACGGGCCACGCGATCGAGGCGCGGCTTTATGCAGAGGACCCGGCGCACGGGTTCCTGCCCCAGACCGGCACCGTGCTGGCGTGGTCTCCTGCGTCGGGGCCGGGCATCCGGGTGGATCACGGGCTGGACAAGGGCAGCGTCGTGTCGCCTTTTTATGATCCTCTGCTGGCCAAGATCATTGCCCACGGCCCAACCCGAGAGGCGGCACGCCAGAGGTTGATCGCCGCACTGGAAGACACTGTTGTCTTTGGCGTTGTCACCAACCGCGACGCGCTGATCACCTTGTTGAACACCGACTGTTTCGCTCAGGCGTGCATGACCACCGCCTTTATCGACACCACATGGTCCGACGGCATCCCTGCGCCCCTCGCACGGCAAGACGTGGCACTGGGCAGTGCACTGTGGTGGCGGGGTCAGAGCGATGCAATGCGCGCGCGGGCGGTGGCCGTGCCGGACGCGTTGGTCGGGTGGAGCAGCAGCGGACGTCAGTGCATGTCCCTGCGCCTGTCGGACGGTACAGGGGCGCATACCGTGACCGTGAAAACCCGTGATGGGACCCAGCTGGAGGTGATGGTCAAGGACACGACGTTTCCCACAACCGGCACGGGTGGCGATGGCTATATCTCCATCGATGGCACACGATGCCATCTGCGCGCCCACCTGCGCCATGGCGACACCCATTGGATCGCCACGCCTGACCGTATCTTCGCCCTGACCCGGCAGCGTGCAGATACCGGTGTCAGCGAAACCGCAAACGAAGGCCGGATCACCGCGCCCTTGCACGGTACCCTCACGGCCCTGCACGTCACGGACGGCGACAGGGTCGAGGTCGGGTCACCGCTGGTCGTGATCGAAGCCATGAAGATGCAACACCAGATCACGGCACAGACCGCCGGGATCGTGCAGCTTGGCCCGATCAAAACCGGACAGCAGGTGGCCGCCGGGACGCATCTGATGGACATTCTGCCCGATTGACCCGCCGCAACACGAAAGAGCCCCATGCAACAAGCCGATGATTTCCGCCTCGAAAGCCGCACGTTGGCGGCCGTTCTTGACCCGCTGAAAGATGCCGACTTCGACACGCCAACCTTGTTCAAGGAATGGACCATCGACGATGTGCTGGGGCACCTGCACATGTTCAACGTGGCCGCCGAAAAGACATTGCAAAGCGATGCGGCCTTCGCCGATTTTTTTGCGCCCATCGCCGCCCTGATGGGGCAGGGCAAAACCCTTCTGGAGACGCAGAGGCCATGGCTCGACGGTTTGCGCGGGCGCGCGCTGTTCGAGGCGTGGCGCGACGGGGCCGAACGGGTTGCGGATGCCTATGCCGCTGCCGACCCCAAGGCGCGGGTGAAATGGGCAGGCCCGGACATGAGCGCGCTGTCCTCGATCACCGCGCGGCAGATGGAGACCTGGGCGCATGGGCAGGAGGTGTTCGATGCGCTGGGCCAGACCCGCGTGGAAGGCGACCGCATCCGCAACATCGCCCATCTGGGGGTCAGCACCTTTGGCTGGACGTTCATCAATCGAGGCCTGCACGTGCCAGATCCCGCGCCTTTCGTGCGCCTGACCGGCCCGTCAGGCGCGGTGTGGGAATGGAACGCCGCCCAGGACGACAACCGGGTCGAAGGCAGCGCGGTGGAGTTTGCCCAAGTGGTCGCCCAGACCCGCAACATCGCCGACACCGCCCTACGCACCACCGGGCCCGTGGCGGCGCAGTGGATGGCAATGGCTCAATGCTTTGCCGGACCGCCCGAAGATCCGCCTGCAAAGGGTGCACGGCACCGCGCGACCCAATGATACTTTAGGTATAAAATATTTTCACTTGAAGCAATTTCGAATCCCGCCTAGCCTTTCCGTGTCGCAACAGGTCAGGGGGATCATCAATGCGCGCAGTGTGCTTGGGCGGAGGGCCCGCAGGCCTCTATTTCGCCATTTCGCTCAAGCTGCGGGACCCTGACGCGCAGGTCACGGTGATCGAGCGCAACCGCCCCGATGATACCTTTGGCTGGGGGGTGGTGCTGTCGGATGAAACGCTGGACAACCTGCACGCCAACGACCCGGTCAGCGCCGATGCGATCCGCGCGCATTTCGCCTATTGGGATGACATCGCCCTGCACCACAAGGGCCAGCGCATCGTGTCAGGCGGGCACGGTTTTTGCGGCATCGGGCGCAGGACGCTGCTGATCCTGTTGCAGGACCGCGCGCGTGACCTGGGTGTCGATCTGCGGTTCGAGACAGAGGTGCAATCGGCATCCGCCTACATGGCCGACTATGATCTGGTGGTGGCCTGCGACGGGCTGAATTCGCGCACCCGGACCGAATTTCAGGACAGCTTCAAACCCGATATCGACATGCGGCGCTGCCCTTTCGTATGGCTGGGCACGCACCAGAAATTCGACGATGCCTTTACCTTTATCTTCGAGCAGACGGAACACGGGTGGGTCTGGGCGCACGCCTATCAATTCGACGATGACACCGCGACCTTTATCGTGGAGTGTTCTCAGGCCACCTATGACGCCTTCGGTTTCGAAAACATGACCAAGGCCGATAGCATCGCCACCTGCGAACGCATCTTTGCCGATCACCTTGGCGGCCACGCGCTGATGTCCAACGCCAACCACGTCCGCGGATCGGCCTGGATCAGGTTTCCACGCGTGCTGTGCGAACAGTGGCACCACGACAACGTGGTGCTGTTGGGCGATGCCGCGGCCACGGCGCATTTCTCAATCGGATCAGGGACCAAGCTGGCGCTGGAATCGGCGGCAGCCCTGGCGCGCGAGGTCACGGCGGAACCCGCCCTTGGCCGCGCGTTCGAGAATTACGAGGCTGCCCGGCGGCTCGAGGTGTTGCGCCTGCAATCGGCGGCGCGCAATTCGCTGGAATGGTTCGAGGACGTGGAGCGTTACCTCGATATGGACCCGGTGCAGCTGAACTATTCCATGCTGACCCGCTCGCAACGCATCAGCCACGAAAACCTGCGCGCCCGCGATGGCGCTTGGCTGGCAGGGGCGGAGGCATGGTTCATGGAACAGGCGGGGACCGGATCAAACGGCCCTGCGCGCGCGCCGATGTTTGCCCCCTTCAAGCTGCGCGAGATGACGCTGGCCAACCGCGTCGTCGTCTCGCCCATGGCGCAATACAAGGCGGTCGATGGCTGCCCAACCGATTGGCACCTGATCCACTACGGTGAACGGGCCAAAGGGGGTGCTGCGCTGGTCTATACCGAAATGACCTGTGTCAGCGCCGAGGGACGGATCACGCCGGGCTGTCCGGGCCTTTATGCGCCTGCACACGAGGCCGCCTGGACGCGATTGGTGGACTTCGTGCATGCCGAAACCGACGCGCGCATCTGTTGCCAGATCGGTCACGCGGGACCCAAGGGATCGACGCAGGTGGGCTGGGAAGAGATGGATGCACCGCTGGTGCAAGGCAACTGGCCGCTTATTTCGGCCTCGCCCCTGCCATGGTCCGACCGCAACGCGGTGCCGCGTGCCATGAACCGCGCGGACATGGACGCGGTTGTGGCGCAATTCGGGACAGCCACGCAGATGGCGGACCGCGCGGGCTTTGACATGATCGAACTTCATGCGGCCCATGGCTATTTGATTTCGGCCTTCATCTCACCTTTATCGAACCACCGCACGGACGCATATGGCGGCAGCCTTGAAAACCGCCTGCGCTTTCCGCTTGAGGTCTTTGCTGCAATGCGCGCGGTCTGGCCCGACGCCAAGCCAATGGCGGTGCGCATTTCCTCGACCGATTGGCACGCCGACGGTGTTACGCCCGAAGACGCCGTTGAGATCGCCGCCGCCTTTGCCAAGGCCGGCGTGGACATTGTGGATGTGAGCGCCGGCCAGACCAGCGTCGCGGCACAGCCCGTCTATGGGCGCATGTTCCAGACGCCCTTTTCCGACCGCATCCGCAACGAGGCGGGCATCGCAACCATGGCCGTGGGCAACATCTATGAACCCGACCACGTCAATTCGATCCTGATGGCGGGGCGCGCCGATCTGGTGGCGCTGGCGCGTCCGCATCTGGCTGACCCCTATTGGACCCTGCGCGCCGGGGCCGAAATTGGCGACCGACAGGCGGCATGGCCCAAGCCCTACGAGGCCGGGCGGGACCAGATGTGGCGATTGGCGGACAGGGCCGCAGAACAGACCGAACAGGAGGACCGCGTATGAGACAGGTACTGGTGACAGGCGGCGGAACGGGCATCGGCCGCGCCGTGGCCCGCGATTTTGCCGCGATGGGCGACCGCGTGACGATAACCGGGCGGCGATCCGATGTGCTGGACGAGACCGCGCAAGGCTATGATATGACGTGCATTCAGGCCGATGTGACGGACGAGGCGCAGGTGGCTGCGATCTTCGATGCGCCCTTTGACGTGGTGGTGGCCAATGCGGGTGCAGGCACAACCGTGCCGGTGCGGGATATGACGCTTTCGCAGTGGAACGACACGGTGGCGGTGAACCTCACGGGCACCTTCCTGACCTTTCGCGAGGCGCTGCGGGGGATGCAGCCCGGTGGGCGGCTCATTGCCATGGCGTCCATTGCGGGCTTGCAGGGCGGCGCGAACCTGTCGGCCTATGTGGCGGCGAAACACGGGGTTCTGGGTCTGGTCAAATCACTGGCGCTGGAGGTCGCGCGCGCGGGCATCACGTGCAATGCGGTCTGCCCGGGCTTTGTCGACACGCCGATGGCCGACGCGGCGGTGCAGGGGGTCATGGACCGCTTTGACATCGACCGCGACACTGCGGCGGCCCGGCTGGTGGGGCGCAACCCCATGCGCCGTATGATCGATCCGGCCGAAGTCGTGGCCGCTGTGCGTTTTCTGGCGTCAACCGATGCGACCAGCATCAATGGCCACAGCCTGTCGGTGTCCGGAGGCGAGATATGAGTGCGGCCAAGGACCGTCTGCGCCTGTGGCTGCGGCTTTTGAAAGTCACCCGTGCCATCGAGGCCGATCTGCGCGACCGCCTGCGCGCCGAATTCGGCACCACCTTGCCGCGCTTCGATATGCTGGCCGCCCTGTCGCGCCATCCCGAGGGTCTGAAGATGAGCGCGCTTTCAGGCGTGCTGCGGGTGTCGGGCGGCAATGTGACCGGGCTGGCAGATCGCCTGACCGCCGAGGGGTTGGCCGAACGCATCCCCGTACCCGGCGACAGGCGCGCCATGATGCTGCGTCTGACCGCAGAGGGGCAGGAAGAATTCGCCCGTCAGGCCGCGCGCCACGAAGGATGGATCGACGAACTGCTGGCCGATTTGAGCGCGCAAGAGGCGCGTACATTGGCCGCGCGGCTGTCCGATCTGGCGCAGGCAAAGGACGACAGGGAGATGGCGCATGCGCTCTGACACGACACATTTTCTGTGCAGCATCACCGACGGCATCGCCACGGTGCAACTGGACCGCCCGGAGCGCAAGAACCCGTTGACCTTCGACAGCTACGCCGAATTGCGCGACTGGTTCCGCGATCTGGCCTATGCCGACGATGTGCAGGCGGTGGTCTTTGCGTCGAACGGTGGCAACTTCAGCTCGGGCGGGGATGTGCATGATATCATTGGCCCCTTGACCAAGATGAGCATGAAGGAGCTTTTGGCCTTTACCCGCATGACCGGCGATCTGGTGAAGGCGATCCTCGGCTGTGGCAAGCCGGTGATCGCCGCCATCGATGGTATCTGCGTCGGCGCGGGGGCGATCATCGCCATGGCGTCTGATCTGCGCATCGGCACGCCCGAGGCCAAGACCGCGTTCCTGTTCACCCGCGTGGGGCTGGCAGGCTGCGACATGGGCGCCTGTGCGATCCTGCCGCGCATCATCGGCCAGGGGCGCGCGGCCGAACTGCTTTATACAGGCCGCTCCATGAGCGCGCAGGAAGGCGAAAGATGGGGCTTTTTCAACCGGTTGGTGGAGGGTCCTGATCTGGATGCCGCGGCGCAGGCGCTGGCCACGCAGATCGCGGCAGGGCCGAATTTCGCCCACATGATGACCAAGACGATGCTGGCGCAGGAATGGTCGATGTCGCTGGATCAGGCGATTGAGGCCGAAGCGCAGGCACAGGCAATTTGCATGCAAACGGCGGATTTCGAACGCGCCTATACCGCTTTCGTGGCCAAGGAACGGCCCGCCTTCGAAGGGGATTGACGTGAGCGACCGCAGCTTCCTTGATTGGCCCTTTTTCACGCCTGATCACAGGGCGTTGGCAGATGATCTTGAAGCATGGTGCCAAGACGCCTTGCCCGTTGATCACGGCGATGTGGATGCCGCGTGCCGGGCGTTGGTCGCGGAACTGGGGGCTGCGGGCTGGTTGCAGCACACCGGCGGAACATTGGACGTGCGCAGGCTGTGTCTGATCCGCGAAACACTCGCGCGCCATGACGGGCTGGCCGATTTCGCCTTTGCGATGCAGGGGCTGGGCACCGGGGCGCTGTCGCTGTTCGGATCGCAGGCGCAAAAGGACGAATGGCTGCCGCTGACACGGTCGGGCCGCGCGATTTCCGCCTTTGCGTTGACAGAACCGCAGTCAGGTTCGGATGTAGCAAACAGCACGATGACAGCTGTGGAGGAAGATGGGTTTTACGTTCTGAATGGACAAAAGACCTGGATCAGCAACGGCGGGATTGCGGACGTTTATACCCTCTTTGCCCGCACCGGAGAGGGGCCGGGTGCGCGCGGGTTGTCGGCTTTTGTCGTTCCTGCCGATGCGCGTGGCCTGGAGGTGACGGAACGGTTGCAGGTGATGGCCCCGCATCCGCTGGCCACACTCACATTCACCGACTGCCGTATTCCGAAATCCGCGATGATCGGCGCGCCGGGGCAGGGGTTTGCCATTGCGATGTCGGTGCTGGATGTGTTCCGCTCGACCGTGGCGGCGGCGGCCCTTGGCTTTGCCCGCCGCGCGCTGGACGAGGCGCTGGCCCGTGTCACAACGCGGCAGGTGCAGGGCGAGCCATTGGCAAATCTTCAATTGGTTCAAGGGCATATCGCCGATATGGCGGTGGACGTGGACGCGTCCGCCTTGCTGGTCTACCGTGCGGCCTGGACCAAGGACAGCGGCGCACCGCGCGTCACCCGTGAGGCGGCGATGGCAAAACTTTTCGCCACGGACCGGGCACAGGCGGTGATCGATGCGGCGGTGCAATTGCACGGCGGCGACGGGGTGCGCACCGGTCAGATGGTCGAAAGCCTCTACCGTGAAATCCGCGCCTTGCGCATCTATGAGGGCGCATCGGATGTACAAAAGGTCGTCATCGCACGCCAAACCCTGAGCCATTTCGCAGGAGGATCATGATGTTGGGGCCAACAGCGCATGTGGATAACTTCACCCGCCGGAACCTTCCACCGGAAGGTCAGTGGCCTGATTTCCTGCTCGACGGGTTCGACTATCCCGACCATCTGAACGCAGCTGTCGAATTGACGGACAAGATGGTGGACCAGGGCTTTGGCGATCACACCGCGCTGATCGGCAACGGCCGCCGCCGCACCTACAAGGAACTGACCGATTGGACCAACCGCCTTGCGCATGTGTTGGTTGAGGATTTGGGGGTAAGTCCCGGCAATCGCGTGCTGATCCGGTCCGCGAACAACCCGGCCATGGTGGCCTGCTGGTTGGCGGCGACCAAGGCGGGCGCGGTGGTGGTCAACACCATGCCGATGCTGCGCGCGGGCGAACTGAGCGCTATCGTGAACAAGGCAGAGATCACACACGCCCTGTGCGACAACCGCCTGATGGACGAGATGGAGAAATGCGCAGCAGGATCAGCATACCTGACGTCCGTTACGGCCTTTGACGGCACATCGAACCACGATGCGGACCTGGACCGGCTGGCGCTGGAAAAGCCGGTGCAATTCGACGCGGTGCAGACCGGGCGGGATGACGTGGCGCTGTTGGGCTTCACCAGTGGCACCACGGGCGACCCAAAGGCGACGATGCATTTTCACCGCGATCTGATGATCATCGCAGATGGCTATGCGCGCGAGGTTTTGGGGGTCACGCCCGACGATGTCTTTGTCGGTTCGCCACCCTTGGCCTTCACCTTCGGGTTGGGTGGTCTGGCGATCTTTCCCTTGCGATTCGGTGCTGCGGCGACGCTTCTGGAAACCGCGTCACCGCCGAACATGATTGAAATCATTGAAAAATACCGTGCAACCGTCTGCTTCACCGCCCCCACGGCCTACCGGGTGATGTTGCAGGCGATGGAAAAGGGCGCGGACCTTTCCAGCCTGCGCGCCGCCGTGTCGGCGGGCGAAACCCTGCCTGCGCCGGTTTATGACGACTGGATCGCCAGAACGGGCAAGCCGATGCTCGACGGGATCGGGGCCACCGAGATGCTGCACATCTTTGTCAGCAACCGCTTTGACGATCACCGCCCGGCCTGCACGGGCAAACCGGTGCGCGGCTATCAGGCCAAGGTGATCAACGATGCGGGTCAGGAGGTGCCGCGTGGCACCGTGGGGCGGCTGGCCGTGCGCGGGCCCACAGGGTGCCGATACCTCGCGGATGATCGGCAGGCGGGCTACGTGCTCGACGGCTGGAACGTCACGGGCGACAGTTTCACCATGGACGATGACGGCTATCTGCACTTTACCGCGCGCAATGACGATATGATCGTCAGCGCAGGCTACAACATCGCGGGCCCCGAGGTCGAAGCGGCCCTTCTGGCGCATCCGGCTGTCAGCGAATGCGCGGTGGTCGGCAAACCCGACCCTGACCGCGGCGAGATCGTGCAGGCGCATGTGGTTCTGACAGGGGATAACCCTGCAAATCCAAGCCAGATCAGGGCCTTGCAAGAGCATGTGAAGGCCACCATTGCCCCCTACAAATACCCGCGCGACATTCAGTTTGTCGCCGAATTGCCCAAGACCGCAACGGGCAAGATCCAGCGTTTTGCACTGAGAGAACAGTCATGAACGACACCGAACACCACAACGCCAAACTCGATTTCAGCGCGGACATGTCTTACGGCGATTACCTGGGCCTCGATGCGCTGTTGACGTCGCAGGCCCCCCTGTCCGACGCCCATGACGAGATGCTGTTCATCGTGCAGCACCAGACCTCGGAATTGTGGATGCGGCTGGCCATTCACGAACTTCAGACCGCGCGTGTGGCCATCGGCGCAGGCGATCTGCGCCCGGCGTTCAAGATGCTGAGCCGGGTGGCGCGCATTTTCGAGCAGCTTAACGGCGCGTGGGATGTGTTGCGCACCATGACACCCAGCGAATACACGGCCTTTCGCCCCAGTTTGGGAAATTCATCGGGGTTTCAAAGCCATCAATACCGCCTGATCGAATACATCCTTGGCAACCGTCAGACCGCGCTCAAGAAGGTGCACGCACACCGGCCAGAGGCCTTGGCCGCACTTGAGGACGAGTTGGCCCAGCCGAGCCTCTATCAGGTTGCGCTGTCAGTGTTGGCTGAACGGATGGGTGTGGGTGACACCGATGCGCCCCCTGCAACCGGCGCCTGGCAGCCGGATGCAGACGTTCAGGCGATGTGGAAACGTGTCTACGAAGACCCGGCAACCCATTGGGAAATTTATGAATTGGCGGAAAAGCTGGTGGATCTGGAAGACTACTTTCGCCGTTGGCGGTTCAACCATGTGACCACGGTGGAGCGGATTATCGGCTTCAAACGGGGCACCGGGGGTACTTCAGGGGTGGCATACTTGCGCAAGATGCTCGAAGTTGAGCTGTTTCCAGAGCTTTGGCATGTCAGGGGAGAGCTGTAGATGGCGCTGCGCAAAGAGATGTTCGATCTGCCCGAGGGCATGATTTACCTTGATGGTAATTCGCTGGGGCCGATGCCGCGCGGCGCTGTCGCCCGCGTGAGGTCGATGATGCAGGATGAATGGGCCGCACAGCTGATCAAAGGCTGGAACGGTGCCGGCTGGATGGCGCAGCCATCGCGTGTGGGCGATAGGGTGGGCCGTCTGATCGGTGCGCCTGCGGGGTCCGTGGTGATGGGCGACACGCTGTCGATCAAGGTCTATCAGGCCGTGGCCGCAGCGCTCAAGATGCGCCCGGACCGCAAGGTGATCCTGAGCGATTCCGGCAACTTCCCCACGGACCTTTACATGGCGCAGGGGCTGATCCGTACACTCGACCAAGGGTACGAATTGCGCATCGTTGCACCCGAAGACGCGGCCGACGCCATTGATGACAGCGTGGCGGCGGTGATGCTGACGCAGGTGGATTACCGCAGTGGCCGGATGCACGACATGGGGGCGATCACCGAAATGGCCCATGCCTCGGGTGCTGTGATGATCTGGGATCTGGCACACAGTGCCGGGGCCTTGCCCGTCGATCTGGCCGGATGCGCCTGCGAAATGGCGGTCGGCTGCACCTACAAATACCTCAACGGGGGGCCGGGCGCGCCTGCGTTCATCTACGTGCGCCCTGATCTGGCCGATGCGGTCGACCCGGCGCTTGCGGGATGGCTGGGCCATGATGCGCCGTTTGATTTCGACCTTGAATACCGCCCGGCACCGGGCATCGAACGGATGCGCGTGGGCACGCCACCCGTGATGCAACTGACCGCGCTTGAGGCGGCGATGGACGTCTGGGACGGCGTCGACATGGCCGACCTGCGCGCCGCATCCGTGGCCTTGCAAGAGCTGTTCATCGCCGAGGTCGAGGCCCGCGTGCCGCAACTGAAACTGGCCAGCCCGCGCGACCCTGCCACGCGCGGCAGTCAGGTCTCGTTCAGCTTTGAACACGGCTATGCCGCGATGCAGGCGCTGATCGCGCGCGGTGTCATCGGCGATTTCCGCGCACCCGATATCATGCGGTTCGGCTTTACGCCGCTTTACCTTGATGCGGACGACGTGCGCGCCGCCGTGGACCACATCGCGACGGTGATGGGCGACGAATTATGGAAAAATCCTGCATATCAGACCCGCAACCGGGTGACCTGAGCGCGAAGGACTTGACAGAAGAAGGCCTGATAAGGGTCTGATAGAACGACAAAACGGGGCAAAAGACCTCACTGACCAGGGAGAAGACGAAATGAAACTGAAATCTTTGATGTTGGCGGCCTGCATGGCGGCCGCCGGAACCGCGGGATTGGCCGATGGCCATGGCGGCAAGGTCAAGGTCGGCATGATCACCACGCTTTCGGGCGGCGGCGCGGGCCTCGGCATCGACGTGCGCGACGGCTTCATGCTGGCCGCCAAGGGCAATGACATGCTTGAGCTTGTGGTCGAAGACGACCAGCGCAAGCCAGACATCGCCGTGCAACTGGCCGACAAGCTGATCCAGTCCGAAAAGGTCGACGTGATGACCGGGATCATCTGGTCCAACCTCGCCATGGCGGTGGTGCCTGCGGCCACGGCGCAGGGCAAGTTCTACCTCAGCCCCAATGCCGGACCTTCGGCGCTGGCGGGCAAGGGGTGCAGCCCCAACTACTTCAACGTCAGCTGGCAGAACGATGCATTCTCCGAAGCGGCGGGCGCTTATCTGAGCAACGAAGGTGTGGGCAAAGTGTTCCTGATGGCACCCAACTACCCGGCGGGTCAGGACATGATGGCGGGCTTCAAACGCTTCTTCAAGGGCGAGGTGACGGACGAGGTCTATACCAAGCTGGGCCAGACGGACTACGCCGCTGAAATCGCCCAAATCCGGGCCAGTGACGCCGATCAGGTCTACTTCTTCCTGCCCGGCGGCATGGGCATTTCGTTCATGAAGCAATACGCAGGATCGGGCGTGGATACACCCGTGGCTGGCCCCGCCTTCAGCTTTGACCAGGGCATTCTGGGCGCCATCGGCGACGCGGCCTTGGGCGTGAAGAACACCGCGCATTGGTCCAAGGACCTTGATGTGCCGGGCAACGCCGAATTCGTCGCCAATTTCCAAGCCGAATATGGCCGCCTTCCATCGCTTTATGCGGCACAGGGCTATGACACCGCCCTGCTGTTGATCAGCGCGATGGGCAAGGCCGACGTGAAAGACGCCGACGCCTTCCGCGCGGCGCTGAAAGAGGCGGATTTCCAATCGGTGCGGGGTGATTTCGCCTTTGGGGACAACCACCACCCGATCCAGAACGTGTACATGCGCGAAGTGGTCAAGGAAGGCGATATCGTGACGAACAAGGTCATCGGTGTGGCCGCGACCGATCATACGGACGTCTACGGCGCTGACTGCAAGATGTAAGTCACTTGGCCCCGGCAGGCGTCGGGGCCAGTTTTCGAAATCCAACGAATATCAGGAGCTTGCCGCGTATGGACACGGGGCGGGGACGGGCAGATGACACCCATTTTGCTGATCGAACAGGTCCTGAACGGGCTGCAATCGGGCATCATGCTGTTCCTGATGGCGGCGGGCCTGACGCTGATTTTCGGTGTGATGGGTCTGATCAATCTCGCACATGGATCGCTTTACATGATCGGTGCCTTTGCCGCAGCGGCGGTGGCGGCGGCCACGGGGTCCTTCGTGCTGGCGCTGGCGGCGGCCTTGGTCGCGGCAGCGGCGGCAGGGGCGGTGATCGAACTGGTGGTGATCCGGCGGCTCTATGACCGCGACCACCTCGATCAGGTGCTGGCGACCTTTGCGCTGATCCTGATCTTTTCCGAAGGCACGCGGTGGCTGTTCGGGTCCTTCCCGCTTTATCTGGACGTGCCTGCGGCGCTGTCGGGGCCTGTCACCTTGCCCGGAGGCATTCAGTATCCGTCCTACCGCCTGCTGATCATCGTGATTGGGCTGATCGTGGCCTTTGGCCTGTTCCAACTGATTGCGCGCACGCGCATCGGTATCCAGATCCGTGCCGGCGAAAGCGACCGCGAGATGATCGCCGCATTGGGCGTCGATATCAGCCGCCTTTACACCATCGTCTTTGCGCTGGGGGCGGCGCTGGCGGGGCTGGCAGGCGCGCTGGTGGGGGCCATTCAATCGGTGCAGGTTGGCATGGGCGAGCCCGTGTTGATCCTGGCCTTCGTGGTCATCGTCATTGGCGGCATCGGGTCGATCAAGGGCGCGCTGGTCGGCGCGCTTCTGGTGGGGCTGACCGATACGCTGGGCGGGGTGCTGTTGCCCTTGCTGTTCCGCGCCTTCACCGACCCCTCGACCGCGACGGCAATCGGGTCGGCGCTTGCGTCGATGTCCATCTACATCCTGATGGCGGGGGTGTTGTTGTTCAAACCTTCCGGCCTGTACGGAGGGGCCTGAGATGTGGCGCGAAACCCTTCTGAACACAGCGATTTTCCTCGCCATGCCGCTGGGCGCGCTGGCGGCCTTTGCGCTGGATGAGCCGTTTCTGATCACCCTCATCACACGCGCCGCGATCCTTGCGCTGGCGGCGGTGGGCCTGAACCTTGCCCTTGGGCTGGGCGGCCTTGTCAGCTTTGGCCATGCGGCGTTTTTCGGGATCGGGGGTTATGCCATGGGCATCCTCGCCCACCATGCCCAGACCTACAGCCCGCTTATGGACAGCTGGATGGTGATCGAGGGCACCAAATCCATGCCGGTGATCTGGCTGGTGGCGATCGTGACCAGCGCGCTTGCCGCACTTGCCATCGGTGCGCTGAGCCTGCGCACCAGTGGCGTCTATTTCATCATGATCACCTTGGCCTTCGGGCAGATGTTCTACTATTTCACCATCTCGTGGCCCGCGTACGGCGGCGAAGACGGCCTCAGCATCTATGTGCGCAACGACTTTCCCGGGCTGAACACGCTGGACCCATTGCAATTCTTCGCACTGGTCTTTGCCGTTCTGGCGCTGGTCCTCTGGGGCATGGGGCGGCTTGCGCGGGCGCCCTTTGGCCTTGCGCTGAACGCTGCGCGTCAGAATGCCGAGCGGGTGGAAACCGTGGGGCTTGGCCCTTACCGGCTGCGGCTGGTGGCCTTCGTGATCTCTGGGGCGGTGACGGGGCTCGCGGGGGCGCTGATGGCTGACCTCAACCGCTTTGTCAGCCCCACGATGTTCAGCTGGCAGATGTCGGGCGAATTCATCGTCTTCATCGTGCTGGGCGGGGTCGGGAGGCTCTTTGGCCCCGTGGTCGGTGCGATGCTGTTCGTGCTGCTGGAACATGTGCTGGCCCCGGTTTCTGACTTCTGGCTGATCTACGTGGGGGCGATCCTGCTGTTGGTGGTGCTGTTCGCGCGCGGCGGGCTGATCGGGTCGCTGGTGGGACGCGAGGTGGCCCATGACTGATGTGCTTTTGGATGTTCAGGGCCTCAGCAAGGCTTTTGGCGCGCTCAAGGCCACCGACGATGTGTCGCTGAACCTGCGCGCGGGCGAAATTCATGCGCTGATCGGGCCGAACGGTGCGGGCAAATCCACCCTGATCAAGCAGATTGCGGGCGGGCTGGCCCCGGACGCGGGGCGTATTGTCTTTGACGGGCGCGATGTGACCGGCCACAGCACCCAAGCCCGCGCGCAAGCGGGGCTGGCGCGCACGTTCCAAATCTCATCACTGGCGATGGAGGACACGGTGCTGCAAAACGCGGTGCTGGGCGCAATGGGGGCGCAGGCCCGCGTTTGGGGCTTTGTCCGGCCAGTGATGCGCGACGCGGACCTGCGCAGAAAGGCCGAGGAGGCGTTGGAGAGGGTGGGCCTTCAGGACCATGCAGCCAAGCGCACTGCGGACCTCAGCCATGGGCAGCGGCGATTGTTGGAGGTGGCGGTGGCCCTGACCCTGCAACCGCGCGCCTTCGTGATGGATGAGCCGATGGCCGGGCTTGGCACGTCCGGGTCGCAACGCATGACCGGCTTTCTGGATGGTTTGCGGCAAGAGGCCCCGATCCTACTGGTCGAACACGACATGGACGCAGTCTTTGCGCTCGCGGACCGGATCAGCGTGCTGGTCTATGGCCGCCTCATCGCCACGGGCACCGCGGCAGAAATTCGTTCCAACCCGGATGTGCGCACTGCCTATCTGGGTGAGGAAGACGCGCCATGACCCTGTTGAAACTGGAACAAATTGAAGCCTCCTACGGCCCAAGTCAAGCACTCTTCGGTGTCGATCTGGAGGTGGGCGAAGGTGAGGTTGTGGCGCTGATGGGGCGCAATGGCATGGGCAAATCCTCGACCATCAAGGTGATCAGCCGTTTGCTGAAAAACGCCGGCGGGCGCGTGACCTTCGCGGGGCAGGACATGCGCGGGCTGACACCGCACCGCGCGGCGCGTGCGGGGCTGGGGCTGGTGCCCGAGGGGCGGCGGTGCTTTGCCAACCTGACCGTCCGCGAAAACCTGATCGCCGCTGCGCGCCCCGGTGACTGGGACATGGCGCGGGTTACGGCGCTTTTTCCCCGGCTGGCCGAACGGCAGGACCAGTTGGCGGCGCTGCTATCGGGGGGCGAACAGCAGATGCTGGCCATTGGCCGCGCGCTGATGACCAATCCGACGCTTTTAATGCTGGACGAGGCGACCGAAGGTCTGGCGCCCGTCGTGCGGCAGGAAATCTGGGCGGTGGTGCGCAAGCTCAAGGCCGAGACGGGCCTGTCGCTTCTGGTGGTGGACAAATCCTTACGCGAATTGCGGCAGGTGGCGGACCGGGCAGTGATCCTCGAACGCGGGGCCACGGCATGGAGCGGCACGATGCCCGACCTGACCCAAGATGTAGCAGACAGATTTCTGGGGGTCTGAACCCAACTGAAAACGGAGGCAACCATGGCCCATCGCATCATTCATCCCGACGGCTGGAAACCGGCCAAGGGCTATGCCAACGGCGTGCTGACCAGGGGTGGCACGCTTTATGTCGGGGGTCAGATCGGGTGGACCGCCGATCAGGTGTTCGAGGCACATGATTTCATCGGTCAGATGCGGCAGGCGCTGTTCAACATCCGCGCGGTGGTCGAGGCGGCGGGTGGCACCTGCGCCGACATCGTCCGGCTGACGTGGTACGTGACAGACAAGGCCGAATACATGGCCGCGCAGGCCGAGGTGGGGGCCGCCTACCGCGAAGTCTTGGGGCGGCATTTCCCGGCCATGACAATGGTGGTGGTTGACGGGCTGATCGAGGACGCGGCGGTGGTGGAGATTGAGGCTACGGCCGTGATCGGCTGAGACCGCGCGCGGCGGACGTGACGACGAAGGCCGCGGCGGCCACACAGACGATGGTGGGGCCTGTTGGCGTGTCCCACGCAAAGGCAGCGCCTAGCCCACCCAAGGCCGAGGCAGCGCCGATCAGGGCGGCACAGGCGGCCATCATTTCGGGCGTGCGGGCAAGGGGCCGTGCAGCAGCAGCCGGGATGATCAGAAGGGCCGCGATCAACAGTGCACCGACAACCTTTATCGCCACCGCGACCGTAATCGCCAGAGTGAGCGTGAGGATCATCTGTTCGTGCCGGGGCCGGATACCGCTGGCTTGCGCCAGATCGGGGTTCAGCGTCGCCATCAGCACCCGTGACCAGCGCCAGACCAGAAGCGCCAGCACCGCCAGCGCACCGCCCCAGATCAGCGCGAGATCGGTGCGGCTGACGGCAAGGATATCGCCGAAAAGGTAAGCCATCAGGTCCACCCGCACCCCTTGCAGGAAAGACACGGCCACAAGGCCCACAGCCAGTGCGGAATGCGACAACACGCCCAAAAGCGTATCTTCGGCCAGCCCATGGCCCGACAGCGCAGTGACCGCCAGCCCCATGACCAGCGCCATCGCCAGAACGCCCATGATGACCGGCCCTTGCAGCGCCAGTGACAGGGCCACGCCCAAAAGCGCGGCATGGGCGGTGGCGTCGCCGAAATAGGCCATGCGTCGCCAGACCACGAAACACCCCAGCGGCCCTGCAGCCAGCGCCACGCCAACTCCCGCCAAGGCCGCGCGCACGAGAAAATCGTCAAACATGCTCATGATCGCAGTCGTCGGTGTGGTGGTGATGGTGGTGGCTGTGTTGATGGCGGTACAGCGCCAGCGCACCTTGGGTGCCACTGCCAAAGAGCGCGCGGTATTCGGGGGCTTCGGACACCACTTCGGGCGCGCCTTCGCAGCAGATATGCCCGTTAAAGCACAGCACCCGGTCCGAGGCAGCCATGACCACGTGCAAATCGTGGCTGACCATCAGGACGGCGCAGCCCAAGGTGGCGCGCACCTCTTCGATCTGGCGGTAGAAGGCGGCGGCTCCGGGTTGATCCAACCCTTGCGTGGCCTCATCGAGGATCAGCAGATCGGGCGCACTGAGCAGCGCACGGGCCAGCAGAACGCGTTGAAACTGGCCACCAGACAGCTGGGTCATCTGCGCGTCCGCCACGTCCGGCAGGCCCGCCTGATCCAGCGCACGGGCCATATCGGCGGCGGCCACGCGGTGCGGCAGGTTCAGGAACCGGCGCACGGTCAGCGGCAGCGTGGGATCAATGTGCAGGCTTTGCGGCACATAGCCGATGCGCAGGTGCGGCGCGCGGGTGATAGTGCCCGAAGCAGGACCCAGTGCGCCGATCAACGCCTTGAGAAAGGTGGACTTTCCCGACCCGTTGGGGCCAACGATGGTCACGATTTCACCCCGCGCGATGGTGAAATCCACATCGCGCAGCACAGTTTTGCCTGCCTGTTCCAGCCGCATCGCGCGGGTTTCAATAAGCGCGGTCATGCGGCGTCTTTCTGGCAGGCAGGACACAGGCCTTCGACCTCGACCACCGTGCGTTCGATGCGAAAGCCTGCAGCCCTTGCCGCGTCGCCCAAACGGCCCTTGGCCAGTTCGGTGTCCGCCTCAGCCACCGATTTGCACCCACGACAGATCAGGAAGGCGGGCGCATGGTCGGACCCCAGATGCGCGCAGGCGATATAGGCGTTGAGCGCCTCGATCTTGTGGGCAAATCCGGCCGAGGTCAGGAAATCCAGCGCCCTGTAGGCCACGGGCGGCTGTGATCCCAACCCGTCCTTGGCCAGATGCGCCAACAGATCGTAGGCCCCGAGCGCGCGATGTTCGCGCAGCAGGATTTCGAGCGCACGGCGGCGCACCGGCGTGAATTTCAATTTGTGCTCTGCGCAATAGCTTTCTGCCCGCGCAAGGGTCGACGCGATGCAGGCGCTGTGATCGTGGGCCTGAAAGCCAAGAGCGGACATGGGTTTGCCTTCCAAATTTTTGGCTTGATATGTTATAGCATAACATTTAGCAAGCTCACAGCAGAGCCTAGCCATATCCCCGGAGGATCACAATGCAGAACAAATCGACCGCAGGACGACGCGCGCTGTGTGCTGTTCTGGCAGTCGGTGCGACGGGGGCGTGGGCCGAGGCCCCGCGCGTCGTTGCCGACATCGGTCCCGTGCACGGGTTGGTCAGCGAGGTCATGCAAGGCGCAGGCACGCCGGACATGATCCTTGCGCCCGGCGCCTCGCCCCACGGCGGTTCGCTGCGCCCGTCAGAGGCACGTGCGTTGTCGCAGGCGGATGTTGTGTTCTGGATCGGCCCTGCGCTCACCCCGTGGTTGGTTCCGGCGCTGGAAGAGTTGGCACAGGATGCGGAACATGTGTCGTTGATGAAGGCCCCGGGCATTCGGTTGCTGGAAGTGCGCGAAGGGGCGGGTTTCGAGGCGCATGACCATGACCATGGGCACGACGAAGCACACGACGATGAACACGATGAGGCGCATGGAGAAGAACATGACGAAGGCCATGAAGAGGCCCGTGACCATGGTGACCACGGTGCAGAACCAATCGACCCGCATGTCTGGCTCGATCCGGCCAACGCGATGGTCTGGCTGGACGTGATTGCACAAACGCTGTCCGCGCAAGACCCTGAAAACGCGAGCCTCTACGCGCGCAACGCAAAGGCAGCGGTAAGCCGGATCGCGGCGCAAATGGATCAAGTCGCAGCGCGCATGGCCCCTGTGGCGGGACGGCCCTTCGTGGTCTTCCACGATGCGTTCCACTACTTCGAGGCGCGCTTCGACGTGGAAGCGACGGGTGCGATATCGGTTTCTGACGCCATGGCCCCAAGCCCCGCGCGGGTCGCTGAAATCCGTGATCTTGTCGCGGAAAGCGGTGCTGTCTGTGTGATGTCCGAACCGCAGTTCAACGCGGGCCTCATTGACGCGGTCGGCGCACAGAAAAGTGGGGTCGCCGATCCCCTGGGCGCTGGGCTGACGCCCGGTGTCGGATTCTACGCGCAGCTCATCGACGCCTTGGCGATAAGCCTTGAGACCTGTTTGAAAGACTAACCTTGGAGATCGAGGTCGGCCCGCGCATAGCGGTGCCGCCCGTCCTCTGACGGGAAACGTCGTTTGAGCGCCCAGACCCGGCGGACATCGTCCAGACCCGCCCCCGGGATTGTCGGCCAGAAAGTCGCGCGTGTACTGGTTGAACTGGTTGTGATGGGCAATGTCGGACTGGAACCCGGCTTGGCACTGTCGGCTTGCAGGCGCAGGTATTCGTCCACGGCGGCACTCAGCGGCTGGCCCACATTTTCCTTCATCCACGCCATGAACGCGCGGTTGAACTTGAACCCATCGCCCACCTGCGACTTGAAGAACCGCCGCACATTCTGGCTGTTGCGGTAGCTGTCGGTGATGGGGTGTCAGGCATCAGATGCGCGCTGTGCCAGTCGAAGGTTGGTTTCACCTTGGCCTTCACGTCGCCGGGCCACGCGGTTTTGCCGGTGTCGCGCTGATGGGCCAGCCGGTCGAGGATGGTGAATTTGCCGCCCGTGGTTTTCACGCCGACGCGCCGCGCGGTGCCTCATGCACCAATTCTTCCTTGAGCCAGTACCAGCGGCGCAAATCGTCGCCGATGGTCAGGGTGGCAATCTCGGGCCGTTCGGGGATCTTTTGTGTCATGGCAAAGACAATAGTGCACTTCAGATTCAGGACAACGTGGTCCCGGATCGAAGCACGCAAGGCACTGCGCAGCGCCAACCCGCGGGCCGGCGCTGCGCCTGTGTCCCTCTCAACTCAGACCGCGATCTTGCCGCCGCCCTGTTTGGTCACCACCACCACCGAGGGGCGCGGCGGCATCGCGGGGTCGAAGTCAGGCCAACGGGTCGCGGGGTCTTCAAAGGTCGAATCCCGCTCGAAGCCCGGCAGCGATTTGGTACCATCCGTTCCGGGGTGCTGCACCGCCAGGAACAGCGTCTGCTGGTCGTCGGTGAAATAGGGGCCGCACAGTTCTCCGCCCACGGGGCAGCGGAAGAACAGCTTGGAATGGCCACGGAGCGTGCCTTCGGTCTCAAGGGCGTAAAGTCCGTCGGATTTGCCTGTCTTGCCCCAACCCGACCCCTGGTCGGTGGAAATCCACAGCCGTCCATCGGCGTCGATGGCGCAGTTGTCGGGCGATCCGAACCAGCCGTTTTCCGAGGTTTCAGGGTTCCATTGTGCGCCCACCTCGGCCAGCGTGGGATCTCCACATTTCACGAGGATCGACCATGTGCCGGACGTGGCCGAATGCAGGCCGCCGTCTTCCTTGATCTCGATGATATGACCAAAGGAGGATTCAGCACGCGGGTTGGCGGCATCGACCTGATCGGCTTTGCGCTTGGTGTTGTTGGTCAGCATGATATAGGCCGTGCCATCGCCGCGCGGCTCTGCGTCCTCCGGGCGGTCCATCGGCGTGGCCCCCAAAAGGTCAGCGGCAAGGCGCGTGTCGATCATCACGTCCGCCTGGCTGGCAAATCCGTTCTCGGGTGTCAGCGGACCTTCACCATGGACCAGCGGCAGCCAGGTCACGGTGCCATCCTCATCAAATCGCGCCACGTAGAGCGTGCCATCCGACATCAACGACGATCCAAAACCTTCGTTGCCGGTGACCGTGCCGGCCGAGACATATTTGTACTGGTAGTCAAAGCGGTTGTCGTCGCCGGAATAGATCACCAGTTTGCCATCGGCGGACACGGTGGTTTCGGCCCCTTCGTGGCGGAACCGGCCCAAGGCCGTGTGCTTGATGGGTGCGGCACCGGGGTCGCGTGGGTCTACCTCGACGATCCAGCCCCAGCGGTTGGGTTCATTGGGTTCGACATCGATGTTCCAGCGGTCGTGATACTTGCCCCAGGCGTACCAGCGCCCCGGCACGCCATAGCGTTTCTTGGACATGGCATCGGCGTGGCCCGACACATCCGGTTTGCCATCGGCGTCCACCACATCCGTCCAGAAATAACCGTGAAAGTTTTCCTCGGCCATCAGGTAGGTGCCCCATGGGGTCATGCCGCCTGCGCAGTTGTTGACAGTGCCGATGACGGTCATGCCTTCGGGATCGGCGTTGGTTTTCATGCGGTCATGGCCTGCGGCAGGCCCGGAAAACGTCATATCCGTGTCCAGCGGCGTAATCCGCCGGTTCCGTGGGCTGTCCTTGACCAGCGCCCATGAGCCGTCTGAACCTTGAGCGATCTCCACGACAGTCCCGCCATGTGCGGCCATTTCGATGTCGATCAATTCGGGCGTCATGCCGACGAAATCGGCGCGGTCCTGACGGCCCAGACCGGGGAACATGACCTCTTCGTTGGTGTATTCGTGGTTGACGCACAACAGGCCGCGCGTACCTTCTTCGTTCAGCGCGGTAAAGCCCACGTAATCGTTGTTGTAGCCAAATTGCTGAAGCTGTGCGGCGGCGGTCTGGTTCATCACGTCGAAATCGGGCGCATCAGCGGTGATCGGATCGCCCCAACGCAGCAGCACCTGCGCGTTGTAGCCATCGGCGATGTGGTGGGTGTCATCGTTGCCCCATTCCAGTTCGTCGAAAATGTAGCGCGATGTGCCGTGGCTGTCGGCCGCGGCCTGCTTGGGCGCGATGGTGGCTGCGGTGCCAAAAAGGGCGGCGGTGGCCGAAACGCCCAGAACTCCACGCAAGACCTCGCGGCGGCCATAGCGCGCGTTGATCACGTCGCCAATGGTGCGGTCGAGGTTGGGATTGGTGGGGATGTCGTCAAAGGCCTCAAAGGCCTCGGCCTTGTTGCCGAATTCGGGATCGTTGATGATGGATTTGCGGGACATGGTTGGACCTCCGTTGGAGCAGGGATGCTTCATCCTGCCTTCAGTCGGAGATTCGTGTAACGCGGGAATGACAGAAGGCCCCGGTTTTGGCGTTATTCCGCCGGACCCAGCCCTTCGATCAATTGCCGCAGACCAAAGGCCGCGCCCGCAAAGATCGCCAGCATCGTCACCGGCGCCGACAGCGCCAGCAGTGATATGGCGCTCAGGCCTTGACCGACCGTGCAGCCAAGCGCGATCACCGCACCGACCCCCATCAGCCCCGCGCCAAATATCTGGCGACGCAATTCGCGGGGGTCCTCGCAGGCCTCCCAGCGGAAATGCCCCTTTATCAGCGACCCGGCAAAGGCGCCCACCCAGACGCCCGCAACCGATCCGATCCCAAAGGACAGCGGCTTGGCGCTTCCCATCATGGCATAGTGCAGGGTTTCGCCCACGGGCGCGGAAAAGGTGTGGGAGACCACGGCCAGATCTTCGAAACCAACGTTGTGCAGCCATTGCATTCCGGCCCAGCCCGACACCACGGCCAGACCCACGACAGCGCCCCAAAACACGGCGCGCAGATCGCCGCGAAAGGCGCGCGAGGACAGCATCACCACCAGCAGGACAAAGCCGGTTGCGATGCCGATGCCCGCCGCCGGAAGGCCCGTGAGCGCGCTGGCATGATGGGCCAGCCCGGGCGGCACCGGCCCGCTGGCCGGGGCCACGTTGAACACCTTGGCGCGCAAGGGGGCGATGGGGCCGTTGATCACCAGATAGGCGGACACACCCATCACCAGAACGATCACGAAAGACCGCAGATCACCGCCACCCAGTCGCGCAATCGCGCCGAAGCCGCAGTTGCCCGCCAGCGCCATGCCATAGCCAAAGGTCAGACCGCCCACGATTGCCGCAAGCGGTTGGAAAGCCAGCCCAAGATAAATGGTATCGGAGGCAGTCAGCAGCCCGCTGCCCATCAGGGCAAAACTGCCGATCATCGCCACGGCGATGGCCAGCCCCCACATCCGCAACCGGATGTCGGAGCCGCCATAGAGCATGTCTTCGATGGCACCCAGCGTACAGAACCGACCAAGCCGTGCCGCCAGGCCCAGCATCACACCGCCCACGGCACCGATGGCGGCGGCGATTTGCGGCTCTGAAAAGAATTCGGTCACGTGCTGGCCCCCCCCTTGCCGGAAAGCAGGTGATATGCGCGCTGTCAGTCCTTGCAGAACAGATCGTACACCACTTCGAGTATCTTGCTGGGCCTGTCATCGGCAAGCCGGTAAAAGATCGCCTTGCCTTCCCGGCGGGGCACCACCAGCCCTTCGAGCCGCAGGCGGGACAGCTGTTGCGACACTGCCGCCTGACGCGCAGACAACAATTCTTCCAACTCGGTCACCGATTTTTCACCCGTCACCAGATGGCACAGGATCATCAACCGTCCCTCGTGGCTGATCGCCTTGAGGAAATTGGACGCCGTGGTGGCATTGCACAGCATCTTGTCCATTTCTTCGTCGGACATGTCAGAGGTCAGAACGGGAAGGCCCATGGGTCGATCCTTGGAATCTTAACTTAGAACGCGATATCGTCTTCGATTGCGGCGATGCCCGCAAGGGCACATTCGTCGTCAATATCAGGGCCGGGCGCGCCGGACACCCCTATCCCTGCAATCAACGCCCCGTCGCCATTCAGAACGGGCACACCGCCGCCCAAGAGCATCGCATCATTGCTTTCGCGCAAGCCAAACATCATGGTGCCGGGCTGGCTGATCTCGTTCAGCTCGGATGTGCCGGTGCGGAAACTGGCTGCGGTCCATGCCTTGCGGAAGGAAAATTCGTTGGTGTGCGCCCCTGCAAAGCGGTCACGGATGAAAACCTGGCTGTTGCCAAAGCGGTCAACCACCGTCACCCCGACCTGGTACCCGGCCTCGCGGCAATGCGTCAGCGCCGCCTGTGCCATGCTCACGGCCAGTTCGGGCTTGAGCACCTGAAAGGTGACATAGGGCTCATCATCCTGGGCCATGGCAGGGGCTGCGACGAGGGCCGAGGCGATCAGGGTGGCAATGCATTTCATGTTCAGGGCTCCGGTGTTGTTGGGTCATAATCTGTATGCGCGCGCAGCATTTGGTCGATCAGCGGCCAAAAGAAGTCTTCGCCGGGGTATCCTTCCACGCGGGCCAGTTCGACACCGTCATCGACCAGCAGAAAGGTGGGGGTAAAGCCCACGCGACGGGTCAGTTCGATCTCATCGGCGACATCGCGGATGTCGACCTTGCGCAGGGGGGCGAATTTGCCCTCGGTCGTCTTGGGATAGATCGGGCCGATTTCCTTGTCCCACTGTTCGCACCAATAGCATCCGGCCTGATCAACCATCACCACCTCGGCTGCGGCCAGAGGCATGGCACCCGCCGTGACCAAGGCGGCGGCGATCAATGCGCGTTTGAAAGGCAGAAATGAAAACATCAGGACAAGCCGCATTGACGAAAGGTTCATGCACAACGTAATTTGAATATGTGAATAGATCAAGCGGAACGGCACATGTTCGACATATCCTATCTGGGCGCGTTGGTGGCAGGGCTGCTGAGTTTCCTGACCCCCTGCATCCTGCCGATGGTGCCGTTCTACCTGTCGTACATGGGCGGATTGGGCGTGGCCGAACTTCAGGCGGGCGGCGGCATCGCTCCCGGCGCGCGGCGGCGGATGGTATTTGCCAGCGTGTTGTTCGCGCTTGGCGTGACCACGATTTTCGTGCTGTTGGGCATGGGGGCCACGGCCATCGGGCAGGCCTTTGGCGCTTATATCGAACCGCTCAGCTATGTGGCGGCGGCCATTCTGGTGGTGTTCGGCCTGCATTTTCTGGGTGTGATGCGTATCCCGCTCTTGTACCGCGAGGCGCGGCTGGAGGGCGGCGGCGCACCCGCGAGCGTCTGGGGCTCGTACGTCATGGGGCTGGCCTTTGGGTTTGGCTGGACGCCCTGCGTGGGCCCGGCGCTGGCGTCGATCCTGATGATCGCCAGCGGCATGGGCGACATCTGGCGCGGTGGTCTGCTGCTTCTGATTTACGGGTTGGGGATGACAGCACCCTTCATCCTGGCAGCAGCCTTTGCCGGGCCTTTCCTGCGCTGGGCCGCGCGCAACAGGGCGCTGGTGGTGTGGGTCGAAAAGGGGATGGGCGTGATGCTGATCCTCTTTGCCATTCTGATCGTGACAGGCGGTGTTCAGCTTATCGCGGATATGATGATCCGCTGGCTGCCGTCTTTTGGTAAACTTGGCTAGGGAGGATGTGAGAGATGAAACCATGGATCGGGGCCGCGCTGGCGGTGATGATGGCCTTGCCCGTCGGAGCGGCGGAGCTGGGTGATGATGGGCTGCACAAGACACCGTGGATGCGCGATACCTTCAAGGACCTGCGCGAAGACCTGTCCGAGGCCCGGGCCGAGGGCAAGCGGCTGGTGATTTTCTTTGAGCAGCGCGGCTGCATCTATTGCACCAAGATGCACGAAGAGGTGTTCCCCCGCGAAGACATCACCAAGATGATCGAAGACAACTTTTTCGTGGTGCAGCTGAACCTGCACGGCGACACCGAAGTGATCGATTTCGACGGCGATGAGCGGTCCGAAAAGGATATGGCGCGCAAGTGGGGGATTCTCTTTACGCCCACCATCATGTTCATCGATGAAGAGGTGGCCGAGGACGCAATGGCACCGCAGGCCGCGGTGGCGACGATGCCCGGCGCATTTGGTCCCGGTACTACGCTGGATATGTTCACATGGGTGGCCGAGAAACGCTATCTCATTGAAGACGGTGAGGATTTTCAGCGCTACCATGCCCGCCGCATCCAGGAACGCGCTAACGGCAGCACCGATTGATCAGCATTGGCTGGCCCATTAATTCAAAAACGCGAATTTGTTGTTGCGTTTCCGATGTGCGGTGTCCTACGGTATGCACGAGCGAGATCACACGGGAAAGTGATCGCCAAGGGAGGAGCCATGACAAAACTCAAGATTATCGCTGGAGCGCTCGTGATCGGGTACGCCAGCGTGGCATATGCGGGGTCGATTGCACCCACAGATGTCTCGTATGAGGACGGCGTTGTTGCGCAGTCGCTCACAGGTGTTGCAGGTGATCCGGTTGCGGGTCGCGAGACATTTGCCGGTCGCAAGCTGGGCAATTGCCTGGCCTGCCACGTCAATGCAGACCTGAGCGAACAGTCGTTTCATGGTGAAGTGGGTCCGGCACTGGACGGCGTAGCCGACCGCTGGACCGAAGCTGAGTTGCGCGGCATCGTTGCCAACTCGAAGATGATGTTCGAGGGCACGATCATGCCGGGCTTTTACGTGACCACCGCCACGCGCCCGCTTGAAGAGTTTGCAGGCACAACCATCCTGACCGCCCAGCAGGTCGAGGACGTGGTCGCCTATCTGATGACACTTAAGGAAGAGTAAAGCGCACTCTTCCCCGTAACCGTAACAGGAGATCCAATCATGGAATTCACAAGACGTGAAACGATGGCTCTGGCGGCAGGGGCGGCGGCACTGGCCGCATTGCCGATGCCGGTCTTTGCCACAACCGAAGAGGCCATCGCAGCCTTTTCCGGCGGTGCCGAAGTGGGCACGGGTGGAGTGACGCTGACGGCGCCCGAAATTGCCGAGAACGGCAACACAGTGCCGATCGGCGTCGATGCGCCCGGTGCGGTTTCGGTCATGCTGCTGGCCGCAGGCAACCCCAACCCGGATGTCGGCACCATCAACTTCGGCCCCCTGGCAGGCAGCCAGTCGGCCTCGACCCGCATTCGCCTGGCCAAGACGCAGGACGTGATCGCCGTGGCCAAGATGGCCGACGGCAGCTTCACCCAGACCTCGGCCACCGTCAAAGTCACAATCGGCGGTTGCGGCGGCTAAGCCCGCAAGCACCCCATTCATAGGAGAGACATCATGGCAACCGGAGTTAAGCCCCGCGTCAAGGTCCCGAAGACAGCCGCCGCAGGCGACGTCATCACCATCAAGACACTGATCAGCCACCAGATGGAAAGCGGTCAGCGCAAGGACAAAGAGGGCAACCTCATCCCGCGTTCGATCATCAACCGCTTCACGTGCGACTTCAACGGTCAGAACGTGATCGACATCACCATCGAACCGGCCGTGTCCACGAACCCCTACTTCGAGTTCGAAGCGCAAGTGCCCGAAGCCGGTGAATACAAATTCACATGGTACGACGACGATGGGTCCATCTACGAGACCGCAAAAAGCATCGCAATCGGGTAAGCCGCGCCACAGGGAGGAGAACCATAATGAAAAAGAAACTGCTGACAATCCTGGCTGCAGCTTCCCTTGCGGGTGCTGCCAGCGCGGATGAAAACGCCACGCTGATGGTCAACGACGAGATGACGTTGCCTACCAAGGCGGCGGCTCCGGCGCATCTGGAAAACGTGGACGAGATTTTCTCGGGCTGGGTGTTCCGCACGCCCGAGACGCAAGCGCTGCAGATGGACGATTTCGACAACCCCGGAATGGTGTTCGTTGATGTCGGTCAGGACCTGTTCGACACGGTCGACGGGTCGGAAGGCAAGGCGTGCGCGTCCTGTCACGAGAACGTCGAAGATTTCGCCGGTCTGCGCGCGTCGATGCCGCGTGTGAACGCCGAAGGCAAACTCGAAAGCATGGCCGATCTGGTCAATGGCTGCCGCACCGAGCGCATGGGCGCCGAGGCGTGGAAATGGTCGGGCAAGGAAATGTCCGCCGTGACCGCCCTCATTGGTCTGCAATCGCGTGGCATGCCTGTGAACGTCGCAATCGACGGGGCCGCAGCGCCGTATTTCGAAAAGGGCAAGGAACTGTACTACACCCGTGTGGGTCAGCTCGATATGTCCTGCTCGAACTGCCACGAGGACAACTACGGCACGATGATCCGCGCCGACCACCTCAGCCAGGGCCAGATCAACGGCTTTCCGACGTACCGTCTGAAAAACGCCAAGATCAACACGACCCACGGCCGCTTCAAGGGCTGCATGAAGAACATCCGCGCAGAGCCTTTCAAGGAAGGTGGCGAGGAGTTCAAAGCGCTTGAGCTTTATATCGCAAGCCGCGGTAACGGTCTGGTGATCGAAAGCCCATCGGTCCGCAACTAAACCATTTGCCCACGCGCCCTTTGTGGTGCGTGGGCTTTTCTTTACCGTAATCCATTCAAAAAACCGCATGTGTTTGGGTGGTCATACAAGGATAAGCCGATGATTTCGCGTCGTGATTTTCTGCAAATGTCGATGGCCGCCGCATCGCTTTATGGTGCGTCGGGCTTTGGTCAGTGGGCGCGTGTCGCTGCACAACAGGGCCTGACTCAGGATCAGCTTCTGGACTTCGACACTTTCGGCAACGTGTCGCTGATCCATGTGACCGACATTCACGCACAGCTGAAACCGATCTACTTCCGCGAACCGTCGGTCAATATCGGCGTGGGCGACAACCGCGGTGCGGTGCCCCATATCACCGGTGCCGATTTCCGCGCGGCCTACGGCATCGCCGATGGTTCGCCCTCGGCCTATGCGTTGACCCATACCGATTTCACATCGCTTGCGCAGGCCTATGGCCGTGTCGGCGGGCTGGACCGGGTGTCGACCGTGATCAATGCGATCCGTGCGGATCGTCCCGATGCCTTGCTGCTCGATGGCGGCGACACATGGCACGGCAGCTATACGTGCTATCACACCGAAGGTCAGGACATGGTCAACGTGATGAACGCGCTGAAACCCGACGCGATGACCTTCCACTGGGAATTCACGCTGGGTTCTGACCGGGTCAATGAAATTGTCGAGGGCCTGCCATTCGCAGCACTGGCCCAGAACATTTTTGACGCCGAATGGGACGAACCGGCGGAACTGTTCAAACCTTACAAGTTCTTCGAACGCGGCGGTTCCAAGGTTGCGGTGATCGGGCAGGCCTTCCCTTACATGCCCATCGCCAATCCCGGCTGGATGTTCCCCGAATACTCCTTTGGCATCCGCGATGAACGGATGCAGGAAATGGTGGACGAGGTGCGCGCCATGGGCGCCGAGGTCGTGGTACTTCTGTCGCACAACGGTTTTGACGTGGACAAGAAGATGGCCAGCGTTGTCAGCGGCATCGACGTGATCCTGTCGGGCCACACCCACGACGCGCTGCCCGAACCCTATCAAGTGGGCGAGACATTCGTGATCGCGTCGGGGTCCAACGGCAAGTTCGTCAGCCGCATCGATCTGGACGTGCGCGACGGCAAGATGATGGGCCTGCGCCACAAGCTGATCCCGATCTTTGCCGATGTGATCACGCCGGATCCTGTCATTGCCAGGGTGATCGACGAACAGCGCGCGCCTTATGAGGACAAGCTGAACGAAGTGATCGGGCAGGCGGGCAGCTTGCTGTATCGCCGTGGCAACTTCAACGGCACGTGGGATGATCTGATCTGTGATGCGTTGCTGACCGAACGGGATGCCGACATCGCGCTCAGCCCGGGTGTGCGCTGGGGGCCGTCGATCCTGCCGGGTCAGGACATCACGCGCGAAGACATCTGGAATGTGACGTCGATGTCATATCCAAATGCCTACCGTACTGAAATGACGGGTGAATTCCTGCATGTGGTGCTGGAAGACGTGGGCGACAACCTGTTCAACCCCGACCCCTATTACCAACAGGGCGGCGACATGGTGCGTGTGGGCGGCCTTGGCTTCCGCATCGACATCACCAAACCGCAAGGTAGCCGCATCTCCGAGATGACCCTTCTCAAGACCGGCGAAGCCATCGACCCGGCCAAATCCTACGTGGTCGCGGGCTGGGCATCGGTCAACGAAGGCACCGAAGGCCCACCCATCTGGGACGTGGTCGAACGCTATATCGCAGCACAAGGCACCGTCACGGTGGATCCCAACACAAGCGTCGAAGTCATCGGCGCGTAACCCCACAACCTGAAAGGATTTCTTATGTCAGAGACTTTCAAGAAACCATCGCGGCGCGCGTTCTTGCGCGGGGCCGCCGCCGTGGGCGCAGGCAGCGTCGCGGCAGCATCGCAGGCGGGCACGCCCGATCCGCTGATCACCGAAGTGCAGGAATGGGCCAGCGGTCTGGGCGACGGCGTCGATGCCACGCCTTACGGGTCCCCGATCAAGTTCGAGGGTGACGTCATTCGCCGCAATGTCGAATGGCTGACCGCCGACACCATCAGTTCGATCAACTTCACGCCCATTCACGCGCTCGATGGCACGATCACCCCGCAGGGTTGTGCGTTTGAACGCCACCATTCGGGCGCGATCGAGCTGAAGAAGGAAGATTACCGCCTGATGATCAACGGCCTGGTCGACACGCCGCTGGTCTTCACCTATGCCGATCTGGAGCGTTTTCCGCGTGAAAACCACGTTTACTTCTGCGAATGTGCGGCCAACACCGGCATGGAATGGGCGGGTGCGCAGCTGAACGGCGCGCAGTTCACCCACGGCATGATCCACAACATGGAATACACCGGTGTGCCCCTGCGCACCCTGCTGGAAGAGGCCGGTCTTGGCGCTGCGGGCGACCTGAAAGACAAGTGGGTTTATGTCGAAGGGGCAGATGCCTCGTCCAATGGTCGGTCGATCCCAATGGAGAAGGCGCTGGATGACATCCTTGTGGCGTTCAAAGCCAATGGCGAGGCGCTGCGCAAGGAACATGGATACCCTGTGCGCCTTGTCGTGCCCGGTTGGGAAGGCAACATGTGGGTCAAATGGCTGCGCCGTGTCGAAGTGACCGACGCGCCCATCGAAAGCCGCGAAGAGACCAGCAAGTACACCGACGTTCTGGACAATGGCATCGCGCGCAAATGGACATGGGCGATGGACGCCAAATCGGTTGTCACAAGCCCCAGCCCGCAAGCGCCGATCACCCATGGCAAGGGGCCGCTGGTCATCACCGGGCTGGCATGGTCGGGCAATGGCGCGATCACCCGCGTGGATGTGTCCAAGGACGGGGGCAAGACATGGGAAACCGCGCGTCTGGCCAAGCCGGGCGAGAAGATGGCGCTGACGCGCTTTTATCTCGACACGGACTGGGACGGTGAAGAGATGTTCCTGCAAAGCCGGGCGATGGACGACACGGGCTATGTCCAGCCGACGAAGGCACAGCTGCGCGAGGTGCGCGGGCTGAACTCGATCTATCACAACAACTGTATCCAGACATGGTGGGTGCGCAGCACGGGAGAGGCTGAAAATGTCGAAGTTTCTTAAACTTACACTGGCTGCTGCGCTGGCGATGCCGGTGGCGGCCGCGGCGGATGGCTTTGGCTTGGGGCGCCCTGCGCTGCCCGAGGAAATCGCCGCCTGGGATCTGGATGTGCGCCCCGATGGCACGGGCCTGCCCGCAGGGTCAGGCGACGTGCTGACCGGCGAAGAGGTGTTTGCCGAGAAATGCGCGGTCTGCCACGGCGATTTCGCCGAAGGTGTGGACAACTGGCCCAAGCTGGCCGGGGGCATGGGGACGCTTGATCACGAGGACCCGCTCAAGACAGTGGGGTCTTATTGGCCGTACCTCTCGACCACATGGGACTATGTGAACCGGTCGATGCCCTTTGGCGATGCACAGTCGCTGAGTGCCGATGAGGTCTATGCAATCGTGGCTTACATCCTCTATTCGAACGATCTGGTTGAGGAGGAATTCGTTCTTTCTGAGCAAACCTTTGCGGATGTGGAATTGCCCAACGCGGGTGGCTTCATCATCGACGACCGGGCCGAGACGGAATATGCGATCTGGTCGGGCGAGCCATGCATGGAAAACTGCAAGGATACGGTCGAGGTGACCATGCGCGCGCGTGTTCTGGACGTGACCCCTGAGGAAGAGGGGGCCGCGATGGAAGAAACCCACGCGGCGGTGACACCCGAGGCCGAGACGACCGAAGAGGCGACCGAAGAGGCAACCGTTGCCGAGCCGGAAACACCAGCAACTCCGGCGCTTGACCCCGAACTGGTCGCGGCTGGCGAAAAGGTCTTCAAGAAGTGCAAAGCCTGTCACCAACTGGGTGAGGGCGCCAAGAACCGCGCGGGTCCGATCCTGACCGGTATCGTGGGCGCACCTGCGGGCATCGTGGAAAAGTTCAAATATTCCAAGCCGATGAAAGCCGCTGCCGAAGGCGGTCTTGTCTGGACCGAAGAAGAGCTTTCCGCCTTCCTTGAAAAGCCCAAGGCCTACATGAAAGGTACCAAAATGGGCTTTTCCGGGCTGAAGAAGGAAGGCGACCGCGCGGCGGTCATCGCCTATCTGCAAAGCATCGAGCCTTAACCGATGGCAGCGCGGGCGCTGCATACAGTATTGGCCGGGGCGGTGTTCGCCCTGGCCGCAAGCGTGGTCGGGGCTGATGATTTCGGTAACGCCGACAAGGGCAAGACCGTCTTCAACAAATGCAAATCCTGTCACCAACTGGGCGAGGGCGCACGCAACCGCGTTGGCCCGCACCTCAATGGCATATTCGGGCGCAAGGCCGGGGGGCTTGAGGGGTTCAGATACTCCGAAGGGCTGATCCGGCTGGGCGATGACGGTGTGGATTGGGATATAGAGCACCTCGACGCCTATCTGGAAAACCCAAAGGCGCTGGTCAGCGGCACGCGGATGAATTTCCGGGGTCTCAAGGACAAGGATGACCGCGCGGATGTCATTGCGTATTTGCGCGTGTTCTCCGACAACCCATCCGATGTGCCCGAAGCCGCGCCCACCGCGCAACCGCGCGAGGTGGAACTGTCCGAGGAAACGCTCGCCATCGTGGGGGATCCCGATTACGGCAACTATTTGTCGTCGGAATGTACCACGTGCCATCAGACGGATGGACAGGACACGGGCATTCCCTCCATCACCGGCTGGCCCGAAGAAGACTTTGTCGTGGCCATGCATGCCTATAAGGTCAAGGTGCGGCCGCATCCCGTGATGCAGATGATGACGGCCCGCCTGACGGATGAAGAGATTGCAGCCTTGGCTGCGTATTTTGCGTCGCTGAATTAACAGACGCGTTTCTGGGAGGAATAAAAATGACTTTGAACAGACGTCAATTCGTGGGCACATCGGTTGCCCTAGGGTCAACTTTGGCTGCACCGATGGTCATGGGCGCCGCACACGGCAAGCCACGTGTGGTGGTGATCGGGGGCGGGGCCGGGGGCGCGACCGCCGCGCGCTACATCGCCAAGGACAGCAAGGGCGCCATTGACGTGACCCTGGTGGAACCCTCGCGGCAATACTACACCTGCTTCTTTTCCAACCTCTATATTGGCGGCTTCCGCGATATTCAGAGCATCGCGCACAGCTATGGCACCTTGGCGTCCGACTATGGCATCAACGTGGTGCACGACTGGGCCGTGGGCGTGGACCGCGATGCCAAGACTGTAACGCTGGCTGGTGGCGCTGTGCTGCCCTACGACCGTCTGATCCTGTCGCCGGGCATCGATTTCGTTGATGGTGCGGTCGAAGGCTGGGACGTAAGCGCGCAGAACAAGATGCCCCATGCCTACAAGGCCGGGTCGCAGTCCGAACTGCTGAAAGCACAGATCGAGGCGATGCCCAAGGGCGGCACCTTTGCCATGGTGGCCCCGCCCAACCCCTACCGTTGCCCGCCCGGCCCCTACGAACGGGTCAGCATGATCGCACATGTGTTGCGCGACAAGAACCCCACGGCCAAGATCATCATCGCCGATCCCAAGCCCAAGTTCTCGAAGATGGGCCTGTTCCAGGAAGGTTGGAACGACAACTATGCCGGCATGGTCGACTGGATCGGCGAAGACTTCGGCGGTGGCGCGGTATCGGTAAACCCCGATGCCATGACTGTCACCATCGACGGCGAAGAAACCAAGGTTGACGCCTGCAACGTTATCCCGGCCATGAAGGCGGGCCGCATCTGCGAGATGGCAGGGATCACCGAAGGCAACTGGGCACCGGTTTCGGGCCACACCATGCAAAGCCGCGTCGATGAAAACATCCACGTGCTGGGCGACGCATGTGCGCAGGGCGATATGCCGAAGTCCGGGTTCTCGGCCAACAGTCAGGCCAAGGTCGCGGCCATGGCCGTGCGCGGTGCGTTGACCGACAGCAAGGTGTTCCCGGCCAAGTTCTCGAACACCTGCTGGTCGCTGATCGACACTGAAAACGGTGTGAAAGTCGGCGCGACCTACGAGGCGACGGACGAGAAAATCGCCAAGGTCGATGGCTTCATCAGCCAGACCGGGGAAAGTGGCGATTTGCGCCGCGCGACCTACGAAGAAAGCCTTGGCTGGTACGACGGGATCACGTCCGACATGTTCGGCTGATGGGTGGTCCTTCGGGGCCAGACACATGAAAAACCTTGCCTCGGCGGCCACGCCGGGGCTAACCTATGCGTGTATTTGATCGGTTTTGGCCGCGACCGCATTGCATATTGCGCAATGCACAGACCGGCAGGGCCATTGCGCCCATCTTTGAAAAAATCGTTCAAGATATTGATTGAAAAGGGAGAAATTTGATGTTCACGAAACCAAACCGCAAGGTCGACCGCGTATTCCTGCACTGTTCGGCCTCTGACAATCCTGCCCATGACAACGTGGCCACCATGCGCCGCTGGCACGTTGATCCCCCGCCCGCGGGCCGGGGATGGTCCGACGTCGGCTACCATCTTTTCGTCCGCAAGAATGGCCAGATGGAAGCCGGGCGGTCTCTGGAAAAGACCCCCGCGGCACAGGCCGGGCACAACACCGGCACCATCGCCATCTGCCTGCATGGGCTGGACGAGCCGAAGTTCACGCAGGCGCAATACGACACGCTGAAATCGCTCTGCATCGAGATCAACAATGCCTACGGCGGCGACATCACCTTTCATGGCCACCGCGAGGTCGCGGCCAAGGCGTGTCCGGTGTACCAATACAAGGATATTCTCAAGCTCGACAGTTTCGGGCGGCTGGGCCTGACCGGGGCCAACCAGAAACCACTGGTCATGGCCACGGACAGCCGTGCGGTCAGTGATCAGCCGACTGTGAAGCGGGGCGACAGGGGGCCGGGCGTTGCCCTGTTGCAGCGGCTGCTGATGATCAAGGATGATGGCATCTTTGGCCCCAAGACGGACGCAGAGGTCCGCTCTTTTCAAACGGCGCATGGGCTTGTGCGTGATGGGGTGGTCGGGCCGCAGACGTGGCAGGCGATCCTTGCCAACGATCGCATTGAACACTTTGACGATTAGGGGATCAGGCCGCCTTGCGCGGCTTGATCTGTTCCAGAAGCGTGGGGATTTTGTTCTTGAACCGAAAGAACCCGTGCGTGGCGTGGGGCCACGCCGTGCTGTCGTAGTCGCGGCGCACCTGAACCAGTGGGATGTCGCCCTTATAGCGGGCCAGCAGGTCAGCATTTGGCCCCACCGGCGCATAGGGGGCGACGATCTGCTCAAGGCCGTGCGCGGCGGCCCATTCGGCAATTGCATCCGCACTTGCGACCGGGGCCGCCAATTCGCCCAGCCGGTCGGCCCAGCGGGTCAGGCTGTCCTGTATCGCAGCCCTTCGCCATTGCCCGACATGCGGTGCCATGTGCAGGGGGCTGAGCCCATCCCAGCCGTGTATCGGCAGCGTGGCAACGGGGGCCAACCCCGCCTCCAACAGCCAACCGGGCGCAAGGTCATCGTCATGCACTATCAGCCCGGTGCGTTTGGCCGGATCAAAGCCTTGCGCGTCCGGCAGCGGGCGCCAATCCGGGGCCGCAGGTCCGTCCAGCGGCGGTGCGGCGGGTGCCAGCCCCGTGACCGGCGCGAACCGGCCCTCGGTATAGCGCGCGATATTCGAAGGACGGGCCAGATAGGTTTTGCCCTTGGTCTGGATGCCCGCAACCCAGCGCCAGCTGAGCGTGTTGACCGCCGGGTCCCCATCCAGAAGGTGACGCAGGAAGAAATCCGCGCCCAGTTCCCACGGCAATTCAAGTGTGAAAATCCAGATCGAGGCAAACCACATGCGCGCGTGGTTGTGCATGTACCCCGTCTGCACAAGTTCATGCGCCCATGTGTCAAAGGCCTCGATGCCTGTCTCACCTTTGCAGGCCTCTTCCCACCGCGCGCGCTGTCCTGATTGGGTTTGCAGCCCGTCCCACGCGCGGCGTACGCCGTGTTGGTACTGGTCCCAGACGCCGGGGCGCTGTTCCATCCACCCTTTCCAGTAGGTGCGCCAATAGACTTCCTGAATGAACTTTTCCGCCGAGGATGGCGCAAAGCGGCCCAGCACCGCTTCGAGCACTTCGGTCTCCAACACAAGGCGGTGACGCAGATAGGGCGACAGGGTCGACACACCGGAATGCGCGCCCGGTCCCAAATCATAGTTGCGCCGCGCGGCATAATCGCGCCCGGCATGGGGGACAAAACGCGCCAGTCGTTCAAGGCCCGCGGTGCGGGTCGGGGGGAAGAAGATCAACGCATCGTTCATGGCGGGACAGCTAGAGCGGTATGGGGCGTGATCAACCGCGACCAAAACGCAATACGAAAGGTCGTATGAAGCACACGCTTATCGGCCCCGCGATGCACGGCGACCTGCGACCTTGTTCCGCGCGTTCTCGCCCTGCGCCTCCCTGCGCCTGCTTTTCCGTCAAAGCCGGGATGATCCCACGTTCAGGGCCTTGGCCCCCTTGCAGCCCCCCATTGCCGATACTAAGACTCAGGTAACCACTTTGCGGGTATGGTCCCGCAAAGGCTGATGAGGCAGGAACAGATGCACGATCCCATTGACACATACATGAATACGCTGGTCCCCATGGTGGTGGAACAGACAAGCCGTGGCGAACGCGCCTACGACATCTTTTCGCGCCTGTTGAAAGAGCGCATCATTTTCCTCAGCGGCCCGGTACATGACGGCATGTCGTCGCTGATCGTGGCGCAGCTGTTGCACCTCGAGGCGGACAACCCCTCCAAGGAAATCAGCATGTATATCAACAGCCCCGGCGGCGTTGTGACGTCCGGTCTGTCGATCTATGACACCATGCAATACATCAAACCCAAGGTCAGCACGCTGGTCATCGGGCAGGCGGCGTCGATGGGCTCCTTGCTGCTGACCGCAGGCGAGGCGGGCATGCGCTTTTCGCTGCCCAACAGCCGGGTGATGGTGCACCAGCCCTCGGGTGGCTACCAGGGTCAGGCAACCGACATCATGATCCATGCGCAAGAGACCCAAAAGCTCAAGACGCGCCTGAACGAGATTTACGTGCGTCACACCGGTCAGACGCTCGAGAATGTCGAAGCCGCCCTTGAACGGGACAATTTCATGTCCCCCGAAGAAGCCAAGGACTGGGGCCTGATCGACGAGATCGTGGAAAACCGCGCCAAGGGCGACGACGAAGAAAGCTGAAGATGACGGGTAACCAGCCCGCATTTTGACATTGTGGACCGCTTTGGGCTGGCCTAAGCTGGCCCGAAGCAATGATCGAAGCGCCATTTGGGCGCATCACAGGCCGCGCCCGACGTGCGGCAGGAAACGCGAAAACCTGAAAGGGTGGACATGGCAAGCAACTCTGGCGGCGACAGCAAGAACACCCTCTATTGCAGCTTTTGTGGCAAGAGCCAGCACGAGGTGCGCAAGCTGATCGCAGGGCCGACGGTCTTCATCTGCGATGAATGCGTCGAACTGTGCATGGATATCATCCGCGAAGAGACCAAGGCATCGGGCCTCAAGGCGACCGACGGTGTGCCAACGCCCAAGGACATCTGCGAGGTGCTGGATGACTATGTGATCGGCCAGGCCATGGCCAAGCGCGTGTTGTCGGTGGCGGTGCACAACCACTACAAGCGGCTCAACCACGCCCAGAAGGGCGGCGACATCGAACTGGCCAAATCCAACATCCTGCTGATCGGGCCCACCGGCTGCGGCAAGACGTTGCTGGCCCAGACGTTGGCGCGCATCCTCGACGTGCCCTTCACCATGGCCGACGCCACAACGCTGACCGAAGCCGGTTACGTGGGCGAGGACGTGGAAAACATCATTCTCAAGCTGTTGCAGTCGTCGGAATACAACGTCGAGCGCGCACAGCGCGGCATCGTCTATATCGATGAGGTCGACAAGATTACCCGCAAGTCCGAGAACCCCTCGATCACCCGCGACGTGTCGGGCGAGGGCGTGCAACAGGCGCTGCTGAAATTGATGGAAGGCACCGTGGCCTCCGTACCGCCGCAGGGCGGGCGCAAGCATCCGCAGCAGGAATTCCTGCAGGTGGACACCACGAACATCCTGTTCATCTGTGGTGGGGCCTTTGCGGGTCTGGACAAGATCATCGCCGCACGCGGCAAGGGGTCGGCCATGGGCTTTGGTGCCGATGTGCGCGACAACGACGAACGCGGTGTGGGCGAAATCTTTACCGATCTCGAGCCCGAGGACCTGCTGAAATTCGGGCTGATCCCGGAATTTGTCGGCCGCTTGCCGGTTCTGGCCACGCTTGAAGACCTCGACGAGGACGCGCTTGTCACTATCCTGACCCAGCCCAAGAACGCACTGGTCAAGCAATACCAGCGCCTCTTCGAGCTGGAAGACACGGATCTGACCTTCACCGACGACGCGCTGAGCGCAATTGCCAAGCGGGCGATCGAGCGCAAGACCGGCGCGCGCGGCCTGCGGTCGATCCTCGAAGATATCCTGCTCGACACCATGTTCGAGCTTCCGGGTCTGGACAGTGTGACAGAAGTGGTCGTGAACGAAGAGGCCGTGACCTCGGACGCTGCACCGCTGATGATTCACGCGGAGGCGGAAAAGGCGGACGCATCGGCCTGATGATGCGCCTGTTCGATTGAAAATAGACCGCGTGCGCCGCCTTGGCATGCGCGGTTTTCTTTTGGCCCGAGACGGGCGTAGCGCAGGACCTGAGCCCATGATCAAACGCATTTCATCCGGAGGCGCATTCGAGGCCAAGATCGGCTATTGCCGTGCCGTGGTCGCGGGCGGTTTCGTGCACGTGGCCGGCACCGTGGGGCAGGGCGACACGGTCGAGGCACAGTGCGCCGATGCCCTGCGCATCATCGGGGAGGCGCTGAAAGAGGCAGGCGTCAGCTTTGCCGATGCGGTCCGTGTGACCTACATGCTGCCCAACGCCGCCGATTTCGAAGCCTGCTGGCCCATCCTGTCGGACACCTTCGGGGACAACCCGCCCGCGGCCACGATGATCGAATGCGGGCTGATTGACCCGAAGTACCTGATCGAGATCGAAGTGACCGCACTGGCGCCGCACCGCTGACGCCACTGGACGTTTCGGGCGAGATACGGCATAGACAATTCAAACATCCGGAGGCGAGAGATGGGCATTCTGAACACGGTGAAACGGGCTTTGACCTGGTGGGACGGCCAAACGGTGAACACACAGCTTTTCACCTGGCGCAAGGGTCAGAAAGTGGGCGAAGACGCCCAGGGCAACCTCTTTTACCGCAACGCCGACGACAGCCGCCGCTGGGTGATCTTCAACGGCGAGGTCGAGGCAAGCCGCATTGACCCCGAATGGCACGGCTGGCTGCACCGCACTTGGGACGAGCCACCCACCGACCGCCCTCTGGTGCACAAACCATGGGAACAACCCCATCAGGAAAACCTGACGGGCACGGCCATGGCCTATGCGCCCGCGGGGTCCATCCGCCGCGCAGATCCTGCGGACCGCAGCGATTACGAAGCCTGGAGCCCGGAATAGGGCCGGACGCGGGGGCGCGCAGCAGATGTCGGAAAACACCACAGAAGTTATCGTGGGCGGCGCGGTTCTGGCCGCTGCCGTTGCCTTTGCCATCTACGCGGGGCAGGTCGCAGGGCTCAGCCGGGCCGGCGACAGCTATGCGCTGACTGCAAGTTTCCGGAGCCTTGAAGGTGTGAACGTGGGTACCGATGTGCGCCTTGCGGGCGTCAAGGTGGGGACGGTCACCGATGTTGATCTGAACCCCGAGACCTACCGCGCCGACACCACGGTGGCCTTGGCACGCGGCATCGAAATCCCTGACGACAGTGCGATCATCATCAGCTCCGAAGGTCTGTTGGGCGGCAATTTCGTGGAAATCATGCCGGGCGGGTCACCCTTCTATTTCGAACCCGGTGATGAAATCCCCGACACCCAAGGCGCGGTCAGCCTTGTGTCCCTGTTGCTGAAATTCGTGTCCGGTGGTGGCGAGGAGACCAGCGAGTGATACGCGCTCTTGCCCTTGTGCTTGGACTGGTCTTTGCGGCCCCGCTTGCCGCGCAGCAGACCAGCACAGGCCCCGGCGCAGTGCTGCGGGTATTGGACAAGGTCAGCGGTCAGGCCGTCGACATGCAACTCGCAGCAGGCCGCAGCGGGTCATTCGGCCGCTTGACCATCATGTTGCGCGAATGCCGCTATCCCGCGGGCAATCCGTCCGGCAATGCCTATGCAGCCTTGGAGATCAGCGAAAAGGACCGCGCCAAGGTGGCCTTCAGCGGGTGGATGATCGCCTCTGCCCCCGCGCTCAGCGCGATGGACCATCCGCGCTATGACGTCTGGGTCATGCGCTGCACCACGTCCTGAAGCGAGGCCACGGGCAGGGCGGTGAAATCCGCATCGATCTCCAGTGCTGCGTCCAGACGTTTGTGATATTCGCCCCGCGTGATCTCGATACCGCCAAGACTGGCAAGGTGTTCGGTCAGGAACTGCGTGTCGAACAGGGTGAACCCCGCCTGCCGCAATCGATCCACACAGGCTGCCAGTGCCACCTTTGATGCATTGGTGCGTCGGCTGAACATGCTTTCACCAAAGAACGCACCGCCCAACGTCACGCCATACACCCCACCGATCAGCGCACCATCTTCGCGCACCTCCAGGGAATGCGCAAAGCCGCGTGCGTGCAAGGTGTTGTAGTTGTGACGAATTTGCGCGTTGATCCATGTATCGTGCCGGTCAGCACAGCCATCGACCACCGCTTCGAAATCCGTGTTGACGGTGATTGTCCAGCCGCAGCGCCGCATGTGGCGCACAAGGCTGCGCGACATGTGAAACCCATCCAGCGGCAGGATGCCCCTGCGGCGCGGATCGACCCAGAATACCTCCGGGTCGTCGCGGTGTTCGGCCATCGGAAAGATCCCGATGGAATAGCCGTGCAGCAGCGTGTCTGCGCTCAGCCCCATCAATCGCCTTGCAGATTGGTCTCCAGCCAGTGTTCCAGCCAGTGAATGTTGTAGTTGCCGGTGTGAATGTCCGCCTCCTGCAACAGCGCGTTGAACAGCGGCACGGTGGTGTCCACCCCGTCCACGATCAATTCGCCAAGCGCGCGGTTCAGGCGGGCCAGCGCCTCGGTCCGGTCGCGGCCATGCACGATCAGCTTGCCGATCAGGCTGTCGTAATAGGGCGGGATCGAATAGCCATCATAAAGCGCGCTGTCCATGCGCACGCCAAGGCCGCCCGGCGCGTGGTATTGCGTGATCCGGCCGGGGCAGGGCGCAAAATTGGGCAGCTTTTCGGCGTTGATGCGCACTTCGATTGCATGACCATTGATGGTCAGGTCTTCTTGGGTGAAAGACATGGGCAGCCCTTCCGCCACCCGGATCTGTTCGCGCACAAGATCGACGCCAAAGATGGCTTCGGTCACCGGGTGTTCCACCTGCAGGCGGGTGTTCATCTCGATGAAATAGAATTCGCCGTTCTCGTAGAGGAACTCGATGGTGCCCGCGCCGATGTAGTTGATGTTGGCCATGGCGTCCGCACAGACCTTGCCGATGCGCGCGCGTTCCTCGGGGGTGATCGAGGGGCCGGGGGCCTCTTCGAACACCTTCTGGTGGCGGCGTTGCAGGGAACAATCGCGTTCGCCCAGGTGCACGGCGCGGCCCTTGCCATCGCCAAAGACCTGGATTTCGATGTGCCGGGGCGTGGTCAGGTATTTTTCGATATAGACTTCATCGTTGCCGAAGTTGGCCTTGCCTTCGGCCCGCGCGGTCATGAAGGCGCTTTCCATGTCCTTGGCGGTTTCGGCGACTTTCATGCCCTTGCCGCCGCCGCCCGCCGTGGCCTTGATGATGACCGGATACCCGATCTCTTCGCCCAGCTTCTGCGCCTCGTCCAGCGTTGCCACGCCACCATCCGATCCGGGCACACAGGGCACACCCAGTTCCTTCATGGTGTCCTTGGCAGTGATCTTGTCCCCCATGATGCGGATGTGTTCGGCGGTGGGGCCGATAAAGGTCAGGCCGTGATCTTCGATGATCTGAACGAACTGCGCGTTTTCCGACAGAAAGCCATAACCGGGGTGGATCGCTTCGGCCCCGGTGATTTCGCAGGCGGAAATGATCGCGGGGATCGACAGGTAGCTTTGCGTCGATGACGGCGGGCCGATGCAGACGGATTCGTCGGCCATGCGCACATGCATGGCGTCACTGTCTGCGGTCGAATGGACCGCGACACTGCCGATGCCCATCTCGCGGGCGGCGCGGATGACGCGCAGGGCGATCTCTCCGCGGTTGGCAATCAGGATTTTGTTGAACATGCCCGCGCCCTTATTCGAGGATCACCAGCGGCGCGCCGAATTCGACCGCCGCACCGTCGTCCACCAGGATGCGTTTCACGGTGCCGGAACGGGGGGCCGGAATGTGGTTCATTGTTTTCATCGCCTCGACGATCAACAGCGTGTCGCCTTCGGACACCTGTGCGCCAACGCTGATGAAGGCAGGCGCGCCGGGTTCGGCCTGCATGTAGACGGTGCCGACCATGGGCGATGTAACCGCACCTGGGTGGCTGGCGGGGTCTTCGGCGGCGTCTGCTGCGGGCGCGGGTGCTGCGGCGGCAGGGGCTGCTGCCGTGGCGGCCACGGGGGCCGGGGCCATATGGGCGGCAACGGCGGCCACTGGAGGATGCGCGCGGGTCACACGCACGTTCAGGCTGTCGTCCTCGGCGTAATCACGTTTGACTTGAAGTTCAGTCAGATCGTTTTCGCGCAACAACTCGGCCAGAGCCTGAATGAATGCCACATCGGCGTCACGGGTGTTCTTTGTCATTCTTGTCGTCCTCGACATCTCGCCCTGAGGGTTCGCCCCCCGGATTTTTAGGTGTTCTGAGGGCCGCTTATAGGCCAAGGGCGCGCCTAAGGAAAGCGTGGCTTTGACCAAAGGTCAGGCAATTGAAGCGGGCGCGGGACCGGGCCATAGTGGAACCTGAACAAGGAGGACCCCGAATGAACCTAGGCCTGTGGCTGGCGCGGATGTCGGCAAAAGACCCCGCGCGGCCTGCTTTATTCGCGGGCACGGAGCAGATGGCCGATTACGGCCAGTTCGATGCGCGGGCACGCCGCCTTGCCGGGTGGCTGGGTGCGCAGGGCGTGCTGCCTGGTGATCGTGTCGCCATTTTCATGGCCAATGTGCCCGATTACCTCGTTGTGTTTTATGGCATCTGGTATGCGGGTGCCGTTGTCGTTCCCGTCAACGCAAAGCTGCATGGCCGCGAGGTCGACTACATCCTGCGCGACAGCGGGGCGTCGATGGTCTTTGCCACGGGCGCGCAGGCGGACACGCTGGAAAGTGCCGAAGTCACCGTGCCGATTGTGAGATCCGTGCCGGAAGGCGCGCCGGTGGCCGAGGTTGTGCACCGGCGCGCGGACGATCTGGCGTGGCTGTTCTATACCTCCGGCACCACCGGGCGGCCCAAGGGGGTGATGATCACCCACGGCAACCTGATGGCCATGGCGCTGGCCTATCATGCGGAAGTTGATCACGTGTCCGGGGCCGATACCGCCCTTTACGCCGCACCGCTGAGCCACGGTGCAGGCATCTACAACCTGATGCATGTGCAGATGGGCGCGCGCCATGTCTGCCCCGCCTCGGGTGGGTTCGATCCGGCCGAGGTGCTGGACCTTGCCGCGCATTTCGCGCGGGTGCACATGTTCGCCGCCCCCACGATGGTCACCCGCCTGACCGCCCATGCGCAGGCATCGGGACGTGATGGCGAGGGCCTGCGCACGGTGGTCTATGCGGGTGGACCCATGTACCTGCAGGATATTCTGGCCGCTCGCGCCACCTTTGGTGACATCTTTGTTCAGATATACGGGCAGGGCGAATGCCCCATGGCGATCACCGCCTTGCCCCGCGCGGATGTGGCGGGTGATGACATGGCACGGTTGGCTTCGGTGGGGCGTGCGCAATCCTGCGTGGAGGTGCGCATCGACGGCGCGGACGCACCGGGCCAAAGCGGCGAAGTGCTGGTGCGCGGGGCCGCTGTGATGGCTGGCTATTGGGGCAACCCGGAGGCCACGGCAGACACGTTGGCGGGCGGGTGGCTGCACACGGGCGACGTCGGCGCGCTGGATGCGCATGGGTATCTGACGCTGATGGACCGGTCCAGGGATGTGATCATCACCGGTGGCTCAAACGTCTATCCCCGCGAGGTCGAAGAAGTGCTGTTGCGCCATGCGCAGGTGCGCGAGGTGTCCGTGGTGGGGCGTCCGCACCCCGACTGGGGCGAAGAGGTGGTGGCCTTTGTCGTGGGTGATGCGCCCGAGGACGCGCTGGATCAGTTGTGCCGCGATGCGATTGCCCGCTTCAAGGCGCCCAAAGCGTACATCACGGTGAACGCGCTGCCCAAGAACAACTATGGCAAGGTGCTGAAAACGGAATTGCGGACATGGGCGATGCAGTCCAGCCAGGGGACAAACCCGCAACGCAATGGCTGACCGAAACAGATGCGGGCCGCGCAGCGTGCGCGGCCCTGCACGTGGGTGTCGTCAGCCAATCACCAGGGTGTCGCCGTAGGTATAGAAGTTGTCGCCAGTCAGATCGCCCTCTTCCACACCCAGGAAGATGATGCCAACGCCGTCCTTTTCGGTGGGCAGGCGGCTCGGGCTGTAAGTCTTGTACAAGGCTGACAGGTCGAGGAACGCATAGCCGTCCTCATATTGCATGGAGGCCAGAACCTCGGCATCCGTAAGAACTGGGAACGGGGCGTTTCTGTCACCCACGAGGCGGACCTGATCGTCGGATGTGAAGTCAACGATGACGTCGAGGCCGCTGTCGCCGGAGAAGATGAACTGATCCGCTCCTGATCCCCCGCTCATACGGTCGTCACCGCGCCCGCCGGTCAATTTGTCCTGACCGCTGCCGCCGAACATCGTGTCTTCGCCCTTGCCGCCCTTGAGCACGTCCTTGCCCTTGCCGCCGGTCAGGTTGTCGTCACCGTTGCCGCCTTGCAGAAGGTCTTTGCCGTTGCCGCCGTTCAGGACATCATCGCCATTGTTGCCGCGCAATACGTCGCTGTTTGCACCACCAAAGATGATATCATCGTTGGCCCCGCCATAGACGGTGTCATTGCCCCGCCCGCCCTTGATCACACCGGAGGACGAGAACGGATGGTCATAGTTGTCCTCGGCGCTGAGCGGCGTGATGGCGGAATAGAAATCGTTGCCATCGCCCAGGAAAACGCGGCCCAGCGTGTTGGAGTTCAGAACGATATCATCGCCCGATCCCATCATCAGGTCACCATAGACGTTTCCATAAAGGAAATAGTCGTCGAACAAGATTTCATCGTTGATGAAGATGTCGTTGCCCGCGCCCATCGACACGTCTCCGTCCACATAGCCGAAGTTGACCATCAGGTCGTCGCCGGAGCCGAACGCCACATCGAGGCCAATGTAACCGCCGTTCAGGACCAGATGGCTGTTGGTGCCGAAGAGGCCAATGCGTTCGTCCGGGTCACCATAGACATATCCATTTGGCGTGATGGCCATGATGACAACGCTGTCGCCGCCCGACACGATAGGGCCATCGACGTCGCCATTGATCAGCACGGCGGTGTTGTCGTCGCCGCCCAGAAACAGACCGGTTGAAAAGTCGTACCAGTTCACTTCGACAAAGGTGTCGATGGTTGTGTTGATGATAACGGTTGGATACTCGGATTTGCCGTTTTAAATGATTTCGATGTCCGACACGGTGGCCGGAGCTGCAGGTGCAGATGTCATGTTTTTATCCCCCAGGATTATTCCCCAATTATGCCTTATTTTTGCCGTCTTTCACAGGGCAATCGGCAATTGTCGACAAATGGGAAACAATGTCAGGGGCAAAAACAGGACTACATGCCCAAAAAGAAACCGACCCGGGAGGGTCGGTTCCATATCTTGGTTAATGCATTCAACTCGGGCGAGAAGCCGCGTCAGATGGCGAGATATTCCTCGCGCAACTCCTTGTTCTCGAGCACTTCGGCGGCGGTCCCGTCAAAGACGATTCCCCCCGTATCGAGGATCACCGCCCGGTCCGCCAGTTGCAGCGCGCGCACGGCATTCTGCTCCACGATGATGGTGGTGATGCCCTGTTCCTTGATGATGCTGAGCGTCTTCTCGATCTCGTCCACGATCACCGGGGCCAGACCTTCATAGGGTTCGTCCAGCAGCAGCACCTTGATGTCGCGGGCCAAGGCGCGGGCGATGGCCAGCATCTGCTGTTCGCCGCCCGACAGGGTCACGCCCTCTTGGGCGCGGCGTTCACCAAGCCGCGGGAAGAGGTCATAGAGGCGTTCAAGCGACCAGCCGACAGGCGGTGCGATCTGCGCCAGTTTCAGGTTTTCCTCGACCGTCAGGCCGGGAATGATCCGGCGGTCTTCCGGCACAAGGCCAAGACCCGCCTGGCTGGCCTCGTGGCTGGCCATCTTGTGAAGGGGCTGGTGATCCAGCCAAATCTCGCCATGCCGGACCTCTGGATCGCCAATACGCGCGATCGAGCGCAGCGTCGACGTTTTGCCCGCCCCGTTGCGGCCCAGAAGGGCAAGGATTTCGCCCTCGTGCACGTTGAAGCTGATGCCTTGCACGATATAGCTTTCGCCGTAGTAGGCGTGCATGTCCCACACGGACAGGAAGGCGGGGGCGGTCTGGGCGTGGCTGACGCCCTTGGAAAAGTCGGGTTTGACGTTCATTGCATGAACTCCTTATGCCGCCTGGGTTTCGCCCAGATACGCTTCGCGCACCTTGGGGTGACCCTTGATGTTGTCAGGTGTGTCTTCGACAAGCGGTGTGCCTTGTGCCAGAACCGTGATCCGTTCGGCCAGTGAAAACACAACATGCATGTCGTGTTCGATGATGGCGATGGTGATATCGCGTTCGTCCTTGATCTGCTTGAGCAGGTCGATGGTGTTGTTGGTGTCCGCACGTGCCATGCCGGCCGTGGGTTCATCCAGCAGCAGCAGGCGCGGTTCCTGCGCCAGACACATGCCAATCTCAAGGCGCCGCTTGTTGCCGCGCGACATGGCGGCGGCGTTGTCATCGCGCGCGTCGGCCATGTTCATCTCTTCCAGCATGTGCTCGGCCCGTTCCACGATCTCGCGGTCGCTCATCATCTTGATGAAGGCATTGGGCGTGAATGATCCATCGCGCTTGGCAAAGCAGGGGATCATCATGTTTTCCAGCACGCTCAGTTCCCCGAAGATCTCGGGGGTCTGGAACACGCGGGAAATGCCCATCTGGTTGATCTCATAGGGCTTGCGCCCCAGAACCGATTGCCCATCGAACATGACGGACCCGGTGTCGGGGATCAGCTTGCCCACCAGACAGTTCAGCAGGGTGGATTTGCCGGCCCCGTTCGGACCGATGATCGCGTGGACCGAGTTTTCGGCAACGCTGAGGTTCACGTCCCCCAGAGCCTGCAAGCCGCCGAAGCGTTTGCCCACGTTTTTGACGTCGAGAATTCCCATTGTTCTCTCTCCTTATTCCGCGGGTGTCGTTTTGCCGTCAGGCGTGTCGGTGGAACTGCTCTTGCGGCGGAACATCTTGGCGATGCGCTGACCACCTTCGACCAGACCACCGGGCAGGAAAATCACCACGCCCATGAAGATCAGGCCCAGCGTCAGGTGCCAGCCCTTGCCGATGAAGGGATAGACCAGCGTGATGACGAAATCCTCAAGCCCGTCGGGCAGGAAGGCAAACCATTGGTGCAGGATGTCCTTGTTGATCTTGGACAGGATGTTTTCCATGTACTTGATCGCACCCGCGCCCAGCACCGGACCGATCAGCGTGCCGACACCGCCCAGGATGGACATCAGGACAACCTCGCCCGATGCGGTCCAGAACATGCGTTCGGCCCCCACCTGCGTGTCCATCGCCACCATCAGACCACCGGCCAGACCGGCATACATGCCCGAGATGACAAAGGCCGCCAGCGTGTAGGGCCGTGCATTCAGGCCCGTGTAGTTCAGGCGCTGCTGGTTGGACTTCACCGCCCGCAGCATCATGCCAAAGGGCGAGCGGAAGATGCGGATCGACATGTAGAAAGCGAGGATCATCACCACCGCGGCCACGTAATAGCCCGCGTTGAAGGTAAAGACCCATGCGCCCACGCTCAGATCATAGCTTGATCCCATTTCCAGCCCAAAGAGGTTGGCCTTGGGCGTGCCCCCTTGGGGCAGCGCGCCATCAAGGATGCGCGGGTCGTTCACCTTGGGCTGCAGGCCCGTTTCGCCGCCCGTGATCGGTGTCAGTACCGAATAGGCCAGCGAATAGGACATTTGCGCAAAGGCCAGCGTCAGGATCGAAAAGTAGATGCCTGACCGGCGCAGCGAAATCCATCCGACGGCGAGGCTGAAGACCCCTGCGACCACCACGGAGACGATGATCCCGGGGATCACGTTCATGGTCAGCAGTTTCATCATCCAGATCGCCGCATAGGATCCCACACCCAGAAAGGCCGCGTGACCAAAGGACAGGTATCCGGTCAGACCAAAGAGGATGTTGAACCCGATGGCGAAGATGCCGAAGATCACGAAACGCTGCATCAGGTCAGGATAGCCCGCGTTGAACTGCGCCATGCCAGAGCCCTCGGGGAAGGGGTTGAGGATAAAGGGTGCCGCGACCGTCAGAAGCGTGACGAGGAGCAACAAGCGAGCGTCTTTTTTGTCCAGTCCAAACATGGATCAGTCCTCCATCACGCCCTTGCGGCCCATAAGGCCCCGAGGACGGGTCAACAGAATAACGATGGCAACCAGGTAGATGATGATCTGGTTGAGGCCGGGCAGCACCGCGAGGACTTCGCGCATCGAGGCAAAGCTTTCGAGAATGCCCAGAAGGAAGCCCGCGGCGACAGCACCGGGCAGCGACCCCATGCCGCCGACAACAACCACCACGAACGACAGGACAAGGAAGTCCATGCCCATGTGGTAGTTGGGCGAGTTGATGGGCGTGTACATCACACCCGCCAGCCCCGCGACGGCGGCGGCGACCCCGAACATCAGGGTAAAGCGGCGGTCGATATTGATGCCCAGAAGCTGCACGGTCTCGCGGTCGGCCATGCCGGCACGCACGACCATCCCGAAGGTGGTGAACTGCAGGAAGGCAAAGACCGCACCGATGATGACAGCGGCGAAGCCGAAGTAGATGATGCGCCAGTACGGATAGATGATCACGTTGGGATCAAAGCCCAGCATGGCCCCGAAATCGAACGATCCTTTGAACGCGTCAGGCGCAGGCGTGGGGATCGGGTTGGCACCGTAGTAATACTTGATGATCTCTTGCAGGACGATGGCGAGGCCGAAGGTCACAAGAATCTGGTCCGCATGGGGACGTTTGTAGAAGTGTTTGATCAGGCCACGTTCCATGATCACGCCAATGGCGATCATCACCGGAATGGCAAAGAGGATCGACAGCGGAACCGCCCAGTCGATGATCGTGGCGCCAGCACCCTCTCCGAACCAGCCGTAGATATAGGGCACATCCGCCATCTTGGGATTGCCCAGGAAATCAACCTCTCCGGGCACCGCGACTTCGTGGCTGAGGGTCAGGATACGGCTCAGCGTGACCGCGCAGAAGGCACCGATCATGAACAGCGCACCATGGGCAAAGTTCACCACGCCAAGCGTGCCGAAAATCAGCGTTAGCCCCAGCGCGATGAGCGCATAGGCAGAGCCCTTGTCGAGCCCGTTGAGAATTTGAAGGAGTATCGCTTCCATCGACCTGACCTTTGGTTGGAAAAGATGCATCCCCATAAGCGGGGACGGAGTGGGTGGGCTGAACGCCCACCCGAAGTTTGCAGTGGCTTATGCGCCTGGGTTACACGTGCCCAGCTCGCCGCCGAAGATCGACGCGTCGTATGTGACCTGGCTTGTGGGTGTAACTTCCACGATTTCCAGCAGGTCGAACTCCGAAGTCGGGTTCTCTTTCCCGCGCACAACCAGAACGTCCTTGAAGCACTGGTGGTCGTCGGCGCGGTACAGCGTCTTGCCGTTGCCCATGCCGTCGAATTCGAAACCTTCGAGGGCTTCGGCGACTGCGCAGGGGTTGAACGAACCGGCGCGTTCCACGGCGTCCGCATAAAGCATCGCCTGCACATAGCAGGTGTGTGCCGCCTGCGACGGTGGGAAGCCGTACTTGGTGCCGAAGGATTTCACGAATGCTTTGGAGCCTTCGTCCTGCAGCGACCAGTGCCAGTTTGTCGAACCGTAGATGCCTTTCACGTTGGCACCGGCACCCTTCGCCATCAGGCGCGAGTAAAGTGGGACAACGATTTCGAAGTTCTTGTTGTTCACCAGCTTGTCACGCAGGCCGAACTGAACCGCGTTGGTCAGCGAGTTCACCATGTTGCCGCCGTAGTGGTTCAGAACCAGAACGTCAGCACCGGACTGCAGAACAGGCGCGATGTAGGACGAGAAGTCCGTTTGTGTCAGCGGCGTTTTCACAGCTGCAACAGTTTCCCAGCCCATCGCTTCGGTCGATGTGCGCACGGCTTCTTCTGTGGTGTAACCCCAGTTGTAGTCCGCTGTCAGGTGATAGGCTTTACGATCTGTGCCGTAGTTCTTCGCCAGGATCGGCGCCAGGGCGGCACCAGACATGTAGGAGTTGAAGAAGTGACGGAAACCGTTCGCCTTCTTGTCCTTGCCGGTTGTGTCGTTGGAGTGCGTGAGACCTGCCATGAAGATGACGCCAGCCTCTTGGCACAGCGCCTGCACGGCCACAGCCACACCCGAGGACGAACCGCCCGTGATCATCACGGCGCCGTCTTTTTCGATCATCGACCGGGCCGACGCGCGCGCGGCGTCCGATTTGGTCTGTGTGTCACCTGTGACATACTCGACTTTCTTGCCCATGATGCCGTTGCCTTGCAGGGCTTTGGACGAGAATGTGCTCATCAGGCCGCCGTCGCCGCCACCGTTCAGGTGCTCGACTGCCAGCTCATAGGCGCGCAGTTCGTCTGCACCTTCGTCCGCGTAGGGGCCGGTCTGTGGCACGTTGAAGCCAAGTGTGACCGAGCTGCCTGTTGGCTCGTTGGTGAAGGCTGCGGCAGACGAGGCCGTGAAAATCGTCGGCAGAGCAACACCCGCACCGGCAACAGCACCGGTTTTGAGCATGCCGCGACGCGTCAGGTTCGATTTGGACATGGAGATCCTCCCATTTGTTGAAATGCGCAGGCAGGCTCCTCAACCCGCGAGCGCGCGCACAATGTGCAAAGACTTTATGGCGCGGTTTTGGAAAATTGCGCAATAACCCCCTTGAAAATCACAACTATTTTGTAAACAACTGCACAATACGACGGTATACTTTGTAAACATTCTTATGTTGCGCCGCAGAAAGTCGTTGAAAACGCGGGACAAAGCCGAAAGGGGTCGCAATGGGACGCGAAAGCCTGACAGGAAGCCGCATTCGCGAGCGGCGCATCATCGCGGGCCTCAAACAGGCCGACCTGGCGCGGCAAATTGGCATATCGGCCTCCTATCTCAACCTGATCGAGCACAATCGCCGCAGAATCGGCGGCAAACTGCTTTTGGATATCGCCTCCGTGCTGGGTGTGGAGCCGTCGGCCTTGACTGAAGGGGCCGAGGCCGCGCTGATCGGGTCACTGCGCGAGGCGGGGCTGGATGCCACGCTGAACGCCGCAGAGCTGGAGCGGGTCGAGGAATTGGCCGGGCGCTTTCCGGGCTGGGCCGAAGTGTTGGCGGGGTTGCACCGCCGTGTGCGGTCGCTGGAACGGACCGTGGAAACCCTGTCGGACCGTCTGGCCCATGACCCGCAGATTGCCGCGTCCATGCACGAGGTGCTGTCAACTGCGGCGGCGATCCGGTCGACTGCGTCCATCCTCGCCGAAGATGACGACATCACCCCCGAGTGGCAGGCCCGTTTTCACGCCAATATCGATTCCGACAGCCGCCGCCTTGCCGAAAGCTCAAAGGCGCTGGTGACCTATCTGGACGCCGATCCCGAAGACACCGCCGTTGCCTCACCGCAGGAAGAGGTGGATGCGTTTCTGGATGTCAGCGGCTACGGCTTTGCCGGTCTGGAGAACGGCAGCCAAACCGTGGACGAAGTGCTGGCCGATGCGCCGCAGCTGGCCTCGGTTGCGGCACGTCACATGGCACATGCAGTTCTGACCCGCGTCGCGGCCGATGCCCGGGCCGTGTCGTTGCAGGATCTGCGGCTGGCTCTGGGCACGGGCGAAACGGACCCGGTGGCGCTTGCGCGTGAATTTGATGTGCCGGTGGCCCAGATGCTGCGCCGGATCGCGGCCTTGCCGGACACGGGCGCGGGGATTGTCGTCTGTGACCGGTCGGGCAGTCTGATCTTTCGCAAGCCGGTCGCGGGGTTCAACATCCCGCGCTTTGGCGCGTGCTGTCCACTGTGGCCGCTGTTTCAGGTTCTGGCCCATCCCGGCCACGTGGTGCGCACGCCGGTCCAGCAGCTCGGGCGCACGGCCGCGCATTTCGACTGTATCGCGGTGGCGGAACCCATTGGCCCGCCCGTCTACAACGCGCCGCAACTGATGCAGGCCACGATGCTGATCCTGCCACGATCCGCCGCCGGCGACGATGCGGCGGACGTGTTGGAGGTTGGCCCCACCTGCCGTGTGTGCCCACGCGGCGCCTGTGCGGGGCGCCGCGAACCATCCATTCTCAGCGAAGGCTTTTGACAGCCTTGGGAAAATCTAGGACATTGTAAGCGCCTCAAACAATCGAGGCACCCGGGGGAGAAGAGGCAAACATGAGCAAGCATGTTCTGCTGGTCGAGGACGAGACCAACATCATTGAAGCGATCAGTTTTCTGCTCAGCCGCGAAGGCTGGCAGGTGGGCACCCATTCGGATGGGGCCACGGCCTTGGACGCCATCCGCGCGGCCAGCCCCGATCTGGTTGTGCTGGACTATATGCTGCCGGGCAAGAGCGGCATCGAGATCGTGACCGAACTGCGCAGCGATGCCCGCTTTGACGCGTTGCCGGTGCTGATGCTGACCGCGCGGGGTCAGTCGCGGGATCGCGACGAGGCTGAGCGCGCGGGCGTGAGCCGGTTCATGACCAAACCGTTTTCCAATACCGAAGTGTTGAACGCCGTGCGTGATCTGGTGCGGAGCTAGCGCCAATGCAGGATCGCCCCGCTGCTCCATCCGTGTTTCTTGAGCGCAGCAGCTATCGCCGCCGCCGCCTGATGGATGCGCAAAGGTTGCTGCCGGTACTGGGTCTGATCCTGTGGATGGTGCCCTTGCTCTGGCCCACGCCCGCCGACACGGACGCCGAGCCGGTGCTGATGTCGGAAGCCATCTATTACGTCTTTGGGGTCTGGGTGTTTCTGATCGTGCTGGGGGCTGTGATGTGGCGGCAACTGGGGGGCAGTGATCTGCCGGGCGCGCCCGCCGCCACTGATGCTGACACCGAAACCGGAACCAAGACGGGACCACGCTGATGGCATCGCTCAACCTTTTGGTGGCCGTATGCCTGATCTATGTGGCGTTGCTGTTCGTTGTGGCCTTCGCTGCCGAACGCGCCGCAGCGCGGGGTCAGGGCGCGTGGTTGCGCTCGCCTCTGGTCTATACGCTGTCTCTGTCGATCTATTGCACGGCCTGGACCTTCTATGGTGCGGTTGGTTACGCGGCCCGGTCGGGGATGGAGTTCGTTACGATCTACCTTGGTCCCAGCCTCGTGATGATCGGCTGGTGGTGGATTCTGCGCAAATTGGTGCGCATCGGGCGCAGCCAGCGGGTTACCTCCGTGGCCGACCTGATCTCGTCACGCTATGGCAAGTCCAACACGCTGGCGATCATCGTCACGGTCATGGCCGTGATCGGCGTGACCCCCTATATCGCGCTGCAATTGCAATCGGTGACCTTGTCGCTGTCGATCTTTGCCGGTCCGCCGGATGCAAGTGGTGAAACCACCTTCTCCGCCACATCCGCCGCCTTCTGGGTGGCGATGGGGCTGGCACTTTTCACCGTGCTTTTCGGTACGCGCAACCTCAACACCAACGAACGCCACGACGGGGTGGTGATCGCCATCGCGGTCGAGGCGGTGGTCAAACTGCTGGCGCTGCTGGCGGTGGGCATCTTCGTGGTCTGGGGCGTGTCGGGCGGGGCGGCCGACATGATGGCCCGCATCGACGCCAGCGACATTGGCCAATGGCAAATGGACCGCTCGCGCTGGGCGGCCCTGACCGTGCTGTCGGGGGCCGCCTTCCTGTGCCTGCCGCGCATGTTCCAGGTGCTGGTGGTCGAAAACGATGATGAACGGCATTTGCACACGGCCAGTTGGGCTTTCCCCGTCTACCTGATGCTGATGAGCCTTTTCGTGGTCCCCATTGCGGTTGTAGGTCTCGATATGTTGCCCGCAGGGTCCAATCCCGATCTCTTCGTGTTGACCGTCCCGCTGGCCGAAGGGCGCACGGGGCTCGCAATGTTCAGCTTTCTGGGTGGGTTTTCCTCGGCCACCTCGATGGTGATCGTGGCAACGCTGGCCCTGTCGACGATGGTGTCGAACCATATTGTCATGCCGATCTGGCTTAGCACCCGCGGCGGTGGCGCATCGGTGTCGGGCGATGTGCGCAACGTGGTGATCCTGGCGCGGCGGCTGTCTATCCTTGTGATCATCGCGCTGGGGTACCTCTATTATCGCATCTCGGGCGGCAGCGGCGCGCTGGCAGCCATCGGCTTGATCTCATTTGTCGGAGTGGCGCAGTTCCTGCCTTCGATGCTGGGCGGGATCCTGTGGCGCGGGGCCACGCGCCTTGGCGCGCTGTCCGGTCTGAGCGTGGGCTTTGCCGTTTGGATTTTCACCTCGCTCCTGCCCAGTTTCGGCCCCGACGGCGCTTTGCCCGCGACGGTCTTTACCGAAGGGATTCTGGGCATCGGCTTGCTGCGTCCCGAGGCGCTTTTCGGGATCGAAGGCATGGACCCCACGGTCCACGCGGTGCTGTGGTCGCTGCTGCTCAACTCCGGTTTTTTCATCGTGGTGTCCCTTCTGAGCTTTCCCAGCCCGCTGGAACGGCTTCAGGGCGCGCAATTCGTCAACGTTTTCGACCATTCGCGGCAAGGGCGGGGCTGGCAGGCGCTGGCCACCACCACCGAAGACCTGATGATCATGTCCCAGCGTATCCTCGGCGCCGGCGAGGCGCAGGCATTTTTTCGGCGCGAAGCACAGGCGCAGGGCATTGGTGGCCAACTGCCCGAAGCCACGCCCATGTTTCTTGAAAAGCTGGAGCGGGAATTGGCGGCGTCCGTTGGTGCCGCGACCGCGCACGCGATGGTGGGGCAGATGGTCGGCGGCGCGTCCGTATCGGTCGAGGACCTGCTGGCCGTGGCCGACGAATCCGCGCAGATGCTGGAATACTCCAGCCAGCTAGAAGCAAAATCCGCCGAACTGACCCGCACGGCGCGGCAATTGCGCGAAGCCAATGACAAGCTGACGCAACTGTCGGTACAAAAGGACGCCTTTCTGGGCCAGATCAGCCATGAATTGCGCACTCCCATGACCTCGATCCGGTCCTTTTCTGAAATTCTGCGCGATGCGCAGGGGCTGACGGCGGTGGAAAAGACAAAATACGCCTCGATCATCCATCTCGAAGCCATTCGTCTGACACGACTGCTTGATGATCTTCTGGACCTCAGCGTGCTTGAGAACGGGCAGGTCAGCCTGAACACCGGCACAGGTCGGCTTGGTGATGTGCTGGATCATGCGGTGACCACCGCAACGGGCGGGAAATCGGGCGGATTGACCATCACGCGCAAGGCGCTTGACGAAACCGTGGTGCTGGAAACTGATCTGGACCGACTGGCACAGGTGTTCATCAACCTGATCACCAACGCCCAGAAATACTGCCATGCAGATGCACCCCGGCTGGATATTCGCGTCAGTCGGGAAAATGGGCGCGAGCAGGTGATTTTCGCCGACAATGGCACGCCGATCCCGGAAGAAGCGCGTGCGTTGATCTTCGAGAAATTCGCGCGGATCAACGAAGAGGATGGCAGCGGCGCGGGGCTTGGGCTTGCGATTTGCCGGGAGATCATGACCCGCTTGGGCGGCGATATCCGTTTTGAGGCGGCCCCGACTGGCAACAGCTTCGTGGTTGGGCTGCCGCAGAACACGGCCATGGCCGCGCAGTAGAGGCCGATTTCCAAGTGGAAAAATTTTGCGAAAATCCAATGCTTAAAGCGATTGGTAACCAATGGGGCGTTAGGTAAGCCGTTCATGGAACCCGCATCGCGGGGGAGGATATGAGCGCAAACGAAAACACACCTTCGGTGCTGCAACGCAAGGCGGATGCCGGCAAGCAGGAGCATCAGGCCCGGTCGATGACCGTGGCCAAGGCGATGCGCCTGTGCGTGGCCAAGGCTGCCGCTGATCTTTTTGATCTGGCGCTGGGCGCGATCGGCATCGTGGTCGAACGGCGGGGCAAGGATGATACCGCCGAATTGCTGGATGATGACGCGTTGATGGCTCTGCTGGATGGTCCCGGCGGGCGCGTGGGTGCCGCGGTTGTGGACCCGATCTTGGCGGGTGGCCTCATTCAACAACAGACCATGGCGCGGGTATCGGCGCCGGTTGGTGATCCGCGGCGCATGACGGCAACCGATGCCGCCATGGTCGCGCCCCTGCTCGAAGAGGTGTTGAAGCGCGCCGCCGAAGCAGTCGACGCGCCAGAAGACTGTGCCGCCTTGCAGGGCTACAGCTTTGGCGCGCTGGCAGAAGAGGGGCGTATCGTTGATATGGCGCTCGAGGCGCATGATTATCAGGTGATCCGCCTTACGCTGGACATGGCCAAGGGCGCGCGTCAGGGCGATCTGACGCTGATCCTGCCGCTGGGCACGGGCCCGGGTACGGGCCTTCCCGTCGAAGACGAGGAGACCGAGGCCGACGGCACCACGGAATCGCAGATGACCGATGTGGTCATGCACCTCGAGGCGGAATTGGTCATGGAATTGTCGCGCCTCCAGTTCAGCCTGTCGGAGGTGTCAGAATTGAAAGAGGGGGATGTTCTGCATCTGCCACCCGGCACGTTCCCGAAAACACGCATCATCACCCGCACGGGCAAGGTGTTGGGGATCGGGACATTGGGCCAGGTGGATGGGGTGCGCGCCCTGCGCCTTGACCCAACCCCGGTCTTTGCCCATCAACCGCGCCGCCGCGAGTCCGATCGTGAGGATCTTGGCCTGCCCGAAGTCACTGCCATCGACATAGGCGGTGATGAGGGGGCTCCGAAAGGGCCAATTGTCTTTGACGAAAGCCTCGCGGACATTGCCCCGATCGATCCGTCCGATTTGCCTACGCTGGCCGAACGGGATGAGACGATTGCCGAACTGTCCGTGGCCCCGGGAAACGCGCTGGATGACAGCGACTTGCCGGAACTGGATGATTTCCCCGATTTGGCCGACTTGCCTGACCTCGGCGATCTCGAAGACCTCAAGTCAGCGTAGCCCGGTCGCGCATCGCACTTTTGCAGGACATCTTCGCACAGATGCGCGACAAAGAGGTATGAAAAAGAGCGCGTTGGCGCCGTTCTTCATGACCCAAGCCGCACCGGGGCTACCCGGCTTGTGCCGCAATCTGATCCAGCGTCGGCCGCATGCCTTCGATGTCGTAGCCACCCGCGCGGGCGGCTGTGATGATGTCGTCAGCGTCGCGTTGACCCGCTTGGCCCAGCGCCCATGCGATTGTTGACCGTGTGCCCGACGCGCAATAGGCCAGAACCGGCCCCTTGGATGCGGCAATGGCGTCGGCATGGAGCGCTATGTTGTCTGGTGTCATCGTCTGATGGGTCAGGGGCAGCAAGACAAAGTCCAGCCCGGCGGCTTGCGCGGCGATCTGCACCGCTGCGGCACGATGGGACGGTGGAACTTCGGCATCGGGCCGGTTGCAGATGATGGTCGTGATCCCGGCGGCCGCGATATCGGCCATGTTGGTCGGATCAATCTGCGGCGCGACGAAATAGTCCGGAGTGATCTGGCGCAAATCCATCTGTGTCCCCTACGCCGGTGCCATGGCTCTGTCCAGCAAGGCGCCGGCCCGTGGGGCCGCAACCATACCGGCGATCATCGCCAACATGAAAATGGCACCTGATGTTCCACCATAGCTGAGCGATGCCATGGCTGGCCCGGGACACAAGCCGACAAGACCCCAGCCGATCCCGAAAAGGGTCGAGCCAGCGGCAAGGTGCAAGGTGATCGCCGGATCAGGCCTTGCCGGAAAAGACCCACCTGCAATGGGGCCTTTGGTGGACATGGTCAGGCGCCACGCCACCGCCATCGGCAGGATCGCCCCACCCATGACAAAGGCCAGTGTTGGATCCCAGGCTCCGAAAAGATCAAGGAACCCTTGGACCCGCGTCGTGTCGGTCATGCCTGACACGTGCAGGCCTGCACCGAACAGACCACCGGCCATCAAGGCGATCAGAATACGCATTTCACAGTCCTCCGGCGAAAGCGCGCAGGGCCGCCACGGTGGCCACCCCGGCGCCGATGTAGATGAAAGTGGCCACGATGCCGCGCACCGAAAGCCGCGACATTCCACAAACGCCGTGGCCCGAGGTGCACCCGTTGGCAAGACGCGTGCCAAGGCCCACCGCAAGACCCGCGGCGATCAGAAGGCCGGGCGCGGATGTTGCATGTGTGTCCACCGTCGCACCGCCCAGATATTGCAAGACCGCAGGCACTGCGATCAGGGCCGCAATGAATGCCGCAGTTTCAAGCCAGTTGCGGCCGGCCGTTCCGCTGACCAGCCCGCCCAAAAGGCCGGATGCGCCCATGATGCGCCCGTTGCCCAGCAGGAAAAGGGCTGCGGCACAGCCGATCATGAGGCCGCCAAGCAGCCCGTTCATCCACGCGATATCCATTTGTTATGATCCTTCCTGAAGGCCTGAGTACGTGTTGTTCAGATCTTGTTCACGGGGATTTTCAGCATGACATCCCCTTCTTCGTCCGGCTCCGGCATGTTGCCGGCGCGCATGTTCACCTGCAGCGATGGCAGGATCAGCTTTGGCATGCCAAGGGTCGCGTCGCGCGCCTCGCGCAGGTTGACGAAACTGTCACGATCCGCGTCGCCGCCGATGTGGATGTTTGCCGCCTTCTGTGCCCCAACCGTGGTTTCCCAGGCAAATTCATCGCGTCCCGGCGCCTTGTAGTCGTGACCTACAAAGATGCGCGTTTCATCTGGCAACGACAGGATTTTCTGGATCGAGTTGTAGAGGTCCGTGGCCGATCCGCCGGGGAAATCGCAACGCGCCGTACCAAAGTCCGGCATGAACAGCGTATCGCCCACAAAGGCCGCGTCACCGATAACATAGGTCAGGCACGCCGGGGTGTGACCGGGTGTATGCAGTACGTCACCGCGCATCTGTCCGATGTGGAAACTGTCGCCCTCGGAAAACAGTTGGTCAAATTGCGAGCCGTCGCGCTGGAATTCCGTACCCTCGTTAAAGACCTTGCCAAAGGTGTCCTGCACCGTGGTGATATGGCTGCCGATGCCGATCTTGCCGCCAAGTGCTTCCTGGATGTAGGGCGCGGCCGAAAGGTGATCGGCGTGGACATGACTTTCGAGGATCCATTCGCAGTTCAAACCGTTGTCCCGCACGAATTTGATCACCTCATCGGCGCTTTGGGTCGACGTGCGGCCAGCAGCGTGGTCAAAGTCCAGCACTGAGTCGATAACCGCGCACGCGCTGCCCGACGGGTCCTGGACCACGTAACTCACTGTATTTGTGGCGTTGTCGAAGAATGCTGTGACGATTGGATGGGTCATTTCCGGCCTCCGGGTGTCTGGTTCTCATTACATATATCAAAAACTGCATATGTTTCAAGCAATCCGTGACACAAAAACCGGTTCTTGCGCGTTTCAGCCGAGGAATATTCCGACAACCACCAGCATCAGGCCGAGGGCTGATATCAGCAGGGATGCAAGGTTCAGGGGGATCACCGATTTCAGCACTGCGCGCATGTCATCTTCGGGCAGGTTCGCGCGGCGTGCCCGCGATACGCGAATGATGCACCAGATCAGGCCCAGCAGGCCAAGCACCGATATGGTCGCGCCGCTCCAGATCAGTATGTCGAAAATCGAGGTCGTATCTTGTTCCATGGCCCACGCGCTACTGCATCGGACGCGTCCGCGCAAGTCAGCCCTTTATGCGCAAGGTGATGCCGAAGGCGTAGCTGGCATCGGTCAGCCCTTTTGGTGCACGAGCAAAGCGGCGGGCGCGCTTCACTGCGGCCAAAGCCGCGCGGTCGAAGGCCGCGTTGCCCGACGACTTGCCGATGCGCACCGACTTCAATTTGCCGCTGGGTGCAACGCGCACGATCACCCGCGCAGAGCCGGGGATTGATCCGCGAAATCCACGCCGCACCTTGGCTTGAATGCGCGCGCCCCATTGCGCACGCAAAGCCTTGGTGTTGGCACTGGTGCTTTGGGTTTGCGTATTGGCCCTCGCGGTGCCTTTGGTCTGGGCGCTGCCCTTTGTGTTGCCTTTGGCACGCTGGGGTTTGGTGGTCCCGTTCTGTGCGGTGCTGTGGGTTTGACCGGAGTTTGCCCGCGTTTCAGCTGGGGCCAGATCGGCCGGACGCAGCATCGGGCGTTTTGACGTAGGGCCGGCTGCGGCTGTATCGATTTGTGGAAGGTCAGGCGGCATGGCTGCCAGTTGCAAGGCGGGTTGCGCAGGTGCCGGTGCAGGGCGATCAGGGACGGTGGTGCTGGGCGCATGCGCGTGCTGATCAACGGGCGGCGTGCTGTTCAAAGACGGCGCTGTAAGGGCCACATCAGGTGCGGGATCAGCCGGTGTCGCGATCTGAGGCAGCTGGACGTCGCCCTGCGGCACAGGCAGTGCGCCTGGCAAAGCGATGCTCACGGACGCAGGAGGCACGGTGTCGGGCAAGGCCACAGAGGCAATCTGTGGTGCGGGTGCGCTTTGGTCTATTGCCTGTTGTGCGCTGGGTGCCTTTGTCCACGTGCCGACAAGGCTGTTGATCTCAGGGGTGGCGGTGACAAGGGACACTTCGGCATGGCCGCTGTTGCCTTCCGACTGTGCGCCGCTGTCCTCGGGTAAGGCGGCCCAAAGTCCCAGATGCGCACCACTTGCGATGGCCACAAAGACGATCCCTTCGATCAGGCGCATCAGTTGCCCTCCGGTGCCATGGCGGTGACAAGGGCGAGATCACCCGCACCAGCACTGCGCAATCGTGTGACCAGCGCGGCCAGATCGGCGGCGGGCAGGTTCGCATCGACACGCAGGATCAGGGCACTTTCCGACCCACTGTGTGCGGCAGCGGTGA
>CBFHND010000009.1:0-124633 GCA_965657085.1 uncultured Paracoccaceae bacterium | reverse complement strand
GCGCCGTCAATCTGGTCATACGCCTGAAAATCGCCAAAATACTTCGTGATCGCAGCCGTCAGCGTCGTCTTGCCGTGGTCAACGTGACCAATCGTGCCGATGTTCACGTGCGGTTTATTGCGTTCAAACTTTTCCTTAGCCATCTTCGGCGCCCTTTTGATTTAATGGGGTCATCAAGACCCGGATGCATTCCGCGCGGCATTTATTGGCATCTGGCAGGAAAATCAAGCGTCAGATGCACGCAATGTCTATTCCGCGGCGACCTGCGCGGTTTCGGTGGTCTCGGTTTTGAACCAGCCCTCGGCCTCCATCTGCTGAACGAGGTAGCGTTCCACGGCCTTGGCGGCGTTCTGCGACAACTGCACCAGCTGTTCTTCGGCCGACAGCGTGTAGCCCGAACCGACCAGCGTGCCGCTGCCGAACGTTTCAAGCACGGTGATGGTATGCGGCTTGTCGTTGAGTTTCTTGCCTGCCGCATCGTCCCAGACGGTAAGGTTGATGATGAGGATGGATTTGGGCGACAGGATCAGCGGCACACCGGGGGCGGCCAGCACATAGCCTTCGACGGAAATGCCGAAGTGGTAGTTGCTTTGCCCCTGGTAGCGGTCGAAGCGGTCGGCAATCGCTGCCTTCATGGTGCTGGTCAGTTGTTCTTCGGTGGCATCGCGGCTGAGCGGGCCCTTCTGGGCCTTGGGGGCGACGACGATGTTGTGTTGCAGGTTGAAATCGCCCAGTGGCACGGGGGCCTCATCCAGATCGCCGGCACCACCACAAGCGCCAAGCGTACCCAACATCAAGACCGCAAACATCCAGCGCAACATAAACACAAGCCCCTAGGTTCGTTTGCATGTGCCTAGCCCAGCGCGCCCACGGGCGCAATTGGCCGCACACGATTGCCGTGGCGAGTGCTGCACATATATCATTGTCATAATACAGGAGAGCGTTATGCCCGACACCAGCCACCCCCCGCGCCTGCCCGTCAGGGTGCCATTGGTCAGCGAACCCTGGGGCATCTGGAAAAGCCTGCGCGAGGCGCGGCGCAATGTTCTTTCGATCATTCCCGAGATTGCCACCACCCAACCGATGGTTTCGGGCAAGACGGGCAAACGCTGGCATATGGTCATGGACCCCGGTGCGATCCGCGAGATGCTGTTGGATCGGGTGGATCAATACCCCAAGTCGCTGGTCACCAAGAACCTGTTGCGCCCGGCCATCGGAGAATCGCTTTTCATTGCGGAAGGCGCGCATTGGCGGTGGCAACGGCGCACGGCCGCACCGGTCTTTTCGCACCGCAACGTGGCGGCCCTTGCCCCGATCATGACCGCAGCCGCAGAACGCGCCGCCGAGCGCGTGGCCGCCGCCGGGCCACGGGCGGTCAACATGCTGGACGAGATGGTGACGACCACCTTTGACGTGATTGCCGACGTGACCTTTTCGGGGGGCGATACCTTTGACCGGGACGGGGTGCACAACGCCATCGACGACTACATGGCCGAGGCGGGCAAGATATCGCTTTTCGACATTCTGGGCGCGCCGGACTGGGTGCCGCGCCCAGGGCGGCTGATGTCCGGCAAGGCACTGAAGGAGATGAAAGCGCTGGCTGATGCGGCCATCGATGCCCGTGCGCAGCGGGGCCATGAGGGGGTGCCGGACCTTTTGGACCTGCTGTTGGCGGGGGAAGACCCCAAATCAGGGCGCACCATGAGCACGGCAGAACTGCGCGACAACCTGTTGACGTTCATCGTGGCGGGACACGAGACCACGGCGCTGACGCTGGCGTGGTCGCTGTACCTTGTGGCCTTTGACCAAGACGTGCAGGACCGTGCCCGCGCCGAGGCGCAGGAGGTGTTGCAGGGCCGCGCGGCCACGGGCGAAGACGTGGAGCACCTGCCCTATATCCGCCAGATCATCGACGAGGCGCTGCGGCTATACCCGCCTGCGGGCATGGTGTCGCGCACCGCGCAGGCGCGCGACGAACTGTGTGGCCGCGAGGTTCTGCCGGGCGACACGGTGATCATCCCGATCTATGCGCTGAACCGGTCGAAACTGTTGTGGGACGACGCCGACGCCTTTCGGCCCGAGCGCTTTGCCGACCGCAAGTCCATCGACCGCTATGCCTACCTGCCTTTCGGGGATGGGCCGCGCATCTGTATCGGCGCGTCCTTTGCCTTGCAGGAGGCGGTGATCATTCTGGCCACGATGCTGTCGCGATTCCGGTTTCATCCGGTGAAGGGGCGCGATCCGGAGCCGGTGATGATCTTGACGCTCCGTCCCGAGGGGGGCGTGTGGCTGACAGCCGAGCCCGTCTGAGAGCTTAGCCGCAGATGGACTGCAGCGCGGCCCATTCCGCGTCCGTCAGGACAGGTTGTGTCCCGCCCTGCCCCGCCGCGAAATCGCGGGCGGCGTCGGCACGGTCGCCGGTGTCGGGGTGGCTGGACAGGTAAATCGGCAGATCGGGCATCGTGCGTTCGATATCATTCAGTTGATCAAAGAAATCGGCCATGCCGGTGGCATCGACCCCCGCCCCGTCCAGCATGTCGAGCGCAAAGAGATCGGCCAGTGCCTCGGCCTCGCGGGTGTAGGAGGCGTTGATCGTGAATTCGGCCATCGCAACGGCCACACCGCCACCCGCGAAATCCCCAAGCACCAGACCCAGCAGACCCGCAGAGCCCGCCGCGCGCAGCGCGCCGCGGGTGGTATCGCGTGCCTCGACGTGACCGATTTCGTGGCCCAGAACGGCGGCGACGCTTTCGGGGTTGTCCGCCTGTTCGATCAGCCCGCGCACCAGAACGATTTGCCCGCCGGGTGCGGCAAAGGCGTTGACCATATCGTGGTCCATCACGGCCACGTCCAGATCATAGGCGATGTCGGCCCCTTCGATCAGCCGGGCCAGCATCTTGGCCAGCGCGGCATCGCCTTCGGGCGTGGAACAGACCAGTGACCCGCTGCTGACCCCGCCGAGGAACCGTTCGACCTGACGCACCACGGATTTGCCCCAGGCAACTTCGCGTTCGATGGGGATGATGCGGGCCAGCGTTCCGGCCATGGCGGGCAGGATGACAAAGAGCATCAGCGCCACGGCCCCCAGCGCAAGGCCCACGCGGCTGGTCACGCGCCATGCGGTGCCCTTGGCCACGTCGCGGCGGTTGAGGTTGGGGGCAAGGCGCGTCACATCGCGCAGCAGGTCGGGATCGTCCACGGTAAGCCGCGCGGTGTCGATCAGGGCGCTGTCGGGGGAATGATCCGCGCTGAGGGTCAGGATGACCTGATCATCGCGGGCGTGGTCCCGCAGCGCGCGCAGATCGTCAAAGTTCCAGTCCTGCGCCCCGCCCGGCAGGTCCTCGTGGCTGAGCCGCAGGACGCCCGCGCCTGCGTCCAGCGTGGCCCAGACATCCAGCCGCAGGCCGGTCGTGCCGTCGAAATAGCGGCAGGTGGCGGCCATCAGATGGCCCCGCCGATGTCCAGCGCGTCGGCAAAACCTTCGGCGTCGGCACCGGCATCGGCGGCGCGTTGGTGGATCTGATCAAGGTGCGGCGCGTTGGCCAGCATGATGTTGTCGACCACATGACCGATGATGCGTTGGGTGATCATCACCAGCGACAGACCGCCCAGCGCGAGGATCAAGGCCACGTAAGTGACCACGATCACGATCCCGCCCAGCGCACCGCCGGCGGTTTCGATCTGGGTGATGTCAACGCCGCGGCCCCCGACCATGCCGGTGATCATGTCCGCATTGAGGCCCAGAATGGCGGCCAGTATCAGCCCCATCAGGATAACGCCCACCACGGTGGCACCGATGATCGCAAGAATGCCGGTCACAACAATGCCCACCACCCGTTGCGTCCGGGCGCCGGAAGTGAAGGTGACGATGCCGTCCAGAACCTTGTGCCCCATCATGTAGTTCAGCGCATAGATGCGGTATGCGGCAAAGCCCACGATCAGCCAGACATAACCGATGATGCCTGCAAGCGCCGCCAGACCCGGCATATCGAGAAAGACGGCCAAAGCGGTGCCGCCGATCATGATGACCAGTCCGATCACCACGTGTTTGAGGCCGGGATAGAGCGCCGTCCATTTTCCCGTCTGTTCGAATTTCGCATCGCCGTACCACGTCCGGTCGGCCATGTATTTTTCCAGTTTGAAGGTTTGGCGTGGCAACAGGATGCCCAGTGTCAGGATGGTCAGCAGGTAGTGGCCCAGCGCCCGCCAGACAAAACCCCACGCACCGTTGTCCATGCCGAAACGGATGCCCCGCCAGCGGGTGCGCGCCAACTTGTAGCGCCGCGCCCGGTACCGCGCGAAGAGCATCAGGGGCAGCACAGCAAGAAGGGTCAGATAGATCGCGCCGACTTGCGCGAGCGCTTCGAAGTCGTTGGTGGGTTCGACAAAGAGATTGAGGCCGAAATAGAACAGGGCCATCTGCACGATCCCGAGGTAGACGGCGAGAATGACAATGGCGACGAGAAAGCCCAGCAGTTTCTCAAGCCCGGTGCCGGTGTATTCAAAGCTGTCGTTGCCGCCCGAGGTCGCGGACCAGATGTATTTGCGGATGCGCGTCTTGGCCCAGAAACGGTAGATGCCCGCAGTGATCAGCGTCAGCAGCGCGGTCTTGAAATAGAGACCGAAAAGCGATCCCTTTTTGCCGTGGTAAACACCTTGGATATGCGTGGTCATGAAAGTTGCCCTTGGTTTTGCCCGTGTCGATTGCCGACGATGTTGGTCCGCGTCTTTGCCGCGCGGTGTGCACTGCCGTATCAGCGTAGCCCAAGGTTACCGTCAGTTGAAACGGTTGTCGCGTGGAAATCCGCGGGGGGCCATCCGGCCGGTGCCTGCGCGCTTGCCCTGCCATTCGGCCAGCTCGACCTCAGTGCGGGTGCGGCCTGCGGGATCGCTCCAGCTGAGGCCCTCGGCGAGAGCGAAGGTGGTGGCGTCCGACAGGCCGCCATCCTTGTATTTTTGCAGGCGCACGCCCTTGCCCCGGCCCATTTCGGGCAACTCGGACAGGTCGAACACCAGCACCTTGCGGTTCTCGCCCACCACGGCCACGGCGTCGCCGGTGACGGGTTTGCACACCGCCGCGCGGGTGTCGCCGCGCACGTTCAGGACCTGTTTGCCGCTGCGGGTTTGTGCCACCACCTCGTCCTCGGGCACCACGAAACCGTCGCCTGCACTTGAGGCGACCAGCAGCTTGCGGCCCGGTTTGTGGATGAAGATGTCGACGATCTGCACCTCGTTTGGCAGATCGACCATCAGGCGCAGAGGCTCGCCCATGCCGCGCCCGCCGGGCAGGTTGGCCGCCGACAGGGTGTAGAAGCGCCCGTTTGAACCGAAGACGAGCAAGCGGTCGGTGGTTTCGGCGTGGAAGATGAAGCGCGGTCCGTCGCCATCCTTGAACTTCAGCTCGCGGGCAAGGTCGATATGGCCGGTCATCGCGCGGATCCAGCCCATTTGCGAACAGACCACGGTGATGGGTTCGCGGTCGATCATCGCCTCGATCGGCACGTCCTCGACCTCGCCGGCTTCGGCGAATGTGGTGCGGCGGGCGCCCGCGTTGGGCGTGTCGCCAAGGGACCAGTCCTTGCCGAATTGTTTTTTGGTTTCCTTGAGTTGGTCGGCGATGGCGTCCCATTGCAGGCTGTCGCTTTCCAAGAGGTCCTCAAGGGCGGCGCGTTCTTCCATCAGGGCGGATTGCTCGCGCAGAAGTTCAAGCTCTTCCAGCCGCCGGAGGCTGCGCAGGCGCATGTTCAGGATGGCGTCTGCCTGTATCTCGCTCAGGCTGTCCTCGGTGCTGGGCGGCGGGCTCTGGTAGTCACCCTCGTCGCGGGCGCGGACGTGATCCCGGCCCCAATCCTCGCGCATGAGTGCTGCCTTGGGATCATCGTCGTAGCGGATGATGTCGATCACGCGGTCGAGGTTGAGGAAGGCGACGATGAACCCTTCGAGCACTTCGAGCCGATGGTCGATTTTCTCCATCCGGTGCAGGGACCGGCGTTGCAGCACCTCGCGGCGGAAATCGAGGAACGCACGCAGCACTTCCTTCATCGAGCAGACCTTGGGCGTGACCCCGTCGATCAGCACGTTCATGTTCATGGAAAACCGCACTTCGAGGTCGGAGTTGCGGTACATCATGCCCATCAGCACGTCGGGGTCCACGTTCTTGGAACGCGGCTCAAGGATCATGCGGATGTCGTCGGCGGATTCGTCGCGGATGTCGGCGAGGATCGGCACTTTCTTGGTCTGGATCAGTTCCGCGATCTTTTCGATCAGCTTGGATTTCTGGACCTGGTAGGGAATTTCGGTAACGACGATCTGCCATTGGCCGCGGCCCAGGTCCTCGACCTCGTAGCGGCAGCGCAGGCGGAAGCCGCCCTTGCCCGTGCGGTAGGCCTGCGCAATGGCCTCGGGTGGTTCGACAATGATGCCGCCCGTGGGGAAATCCGGGCCCGGCACGTAGTTCAGCAGCGTGTCGTCGCGGGCATCGGGTGTCTTGATAAGGTGCAGGCAGGCATCGCACAGCTCGGCGATGTTGTGCGGCGGGATGTTGGTGGCCATGCCCACGGCAATGCCGCTGGAGCCATTGGCCAGAAGGTTGGGGAACTGCGCAGGCAGCACCACCGGTTCGGTCAGCGTGCCATCGTAGTTGTCGCGGAAATCGACGGCGTTTTCATTGAGACCATCAAGCAGCGCCTCGGCCACGGCGGTCATCCGCGCCTCGGTGTACCGGGAAGCGGCGGGGTTGTCGCCGTCGATGTTGCCGAAGTTCCCCTGCCCGTCCACCAGCGGATAGCGCACGTTGAAATCCTGCGCCAGCCGCGCCATCGCGTCATAGATCGCGGCGTCGCCGTGGGGGTGATAGTTGCCCATCACGTCACCGGAAATCTTGGCCGACTTGCGGAAACCACCACCCGACGACAGGCGCAATTCGCGCATGGCATAGAGAATCCGGCGGTGCACAGGTTTCAGCCCGTCGCGCGCATCGGGCAGCGCACGGTGCATGATCGTGGAAAGCGCATAGGTCAGATAACGATCACCCAGCGCACGGCGCAGCGGTTCGCTCAGGTCCATGTTGGGGCTATCGGTCGTCTCTGACATAGATGCTGTGTAGCGACCCACATGGGCGGGAACAAGCACCGAAGCGCGGTCAGGCATACGATTGGAACCCATCCGCTGTCTGGGGCGTTGCCTTCACGACACATCGCGCTGAGGGGGAAGAATTCGTGGCAATTCTCACTGCGCAGAATCGGTCGACCTGTTACGTTGTTGATCGAGCGGTTTTGCTAGGCCGCGTTTGGTGATGTATTTGGGGGGTCGCACGGTGGCGCGCTTTATTCTTGTGACATTCGGGTTTCTGGGCTGGGCTTTCTACGAGCTGAGTGGTGGCTCCGACTTTGATGGCGAAGCATTGCGCCTGTCCCGAATCGAAACGCAGGATCTGTCCCCCGTCGCGCCGGAAAAAGCGCGGACCCTTCTGGCGTCCGTCGACACGTCGCAGGCGCAGCAGTCAGACGATGTGACCCGCTCCGCGTTGAACCTGACCACCACCAAGAACATCATTACCCCCAAGCCGACGGTTGTTGCGACACAGGCGGTTGCCACCGCGACGTCTGCAAACGTGGTTGAGGCATCGCTTGTTACAGGTGAAGCGTTCATCGACGATCTGACTGCAGAGCCCACGATCATCCTGCCAAGCCTTGTTGCGGGCCTGAACCCAAGTGCGGTTCAGCCGTTGCAAGAAGTGAACGACAGCGACATCCGGTCCGTAACCGGCAACCGCGTGAACGTGCGCGGCGGGCCCGGCAAAGACTATTCCGTGGTCAACAGCCTGACCCGCGGCACCGAGGTGGAAGTGCTGCAGGATCCGGGCGACGGATGGGTCAAGCTGCGCCCGGTGGATGGCGGCCCGGTGGGCTGGATGGCAGATTTCCTGCTGACACAAGGCTGATTGCCAAGCCACGCGTGACGTGACACCTGTGCTGCGACACGCAGCGCAGGGTTTTTTCATGACGGGTAAATCAATTCTTATCACCGGGTGTTCCTCGGGCATCGGATATGACGCGGCGCATGGATTGCGCGCAAAGGGCTGGCGGGTGTTTGCCGCCTGCAGGTCGCAGGACGATTGCGACCGCCTGATCGCCGAAGGGTTCGACAGCCCGCGCATCGATTACGAGGACGAGGCCACCATCGCCGCCGGTTTGGCCGAGGTTCTGGCGGCCACGGGCGGCACGCTGGATGCGCTCTTCAACAACGGGGCCTATGCCATTCCGGGCGCGGTCGAAGACCTGCCGACGGACGCCCTGCGCGCCATTTTCGAGGCCAATTTCTTTGGCTGGCACAGCCTGTCGCGGGCGGTGATCCCGGTGATGCGCGCGCAAGGGCATGGGCGGATTGTGCAGTGTTCTTCGGTGCTTGGCCTTGTCACCATGCCGTGGCGAGGGGCCTATAACGCGACCAAGTTCGCGCTGGAGGGGCTGAGTGACACCATGCGGCTGGAGCTGCGCAACACCGACATCAACGTGATCCTGATCGAACCCGGCCCCATCACCACGAAGTTTCGCATCAACGCCGCCACGCAGTTTGAAAAATGGGTGGATTGGGAGGCGTCGGCGCGTGCCGATCAATACCGCAATGGGCTGCGCAAGCGGCTGTATGAAAGCAAGGGGCCGGACCCCTTTGAATTGCCGGCCGAGGCGGTCACGCGCAAGCTGGTGCGGGCGCTGGAAAGCCCCCGGCCCCGCGCGCGTTATTTCGTGACCACGCCCACCTATGCGCTGGCCGCGCTGCGCCGTCTACTGCCGACGCGGGCGCTGGATTGGCTGCTGTCGAAGGCCTGATCACAAAATCGGGTTCGCTTTTCCGCGCTGCACCGCTACATCTGCGCGGAACGTGAGAAAAGGAATACGGCATGTCCGGTGACCCCCTGTTTGTGTTGATCGTGCTGGCCTGTCTGGCCGTGGTCGTGGTGTTGATGCTGGGCCTTGGCGGCTTTGCAAAGGGCGACGGCTGGGCCAGCAAGAACAGCAACAAGTTGATGCGCTACCGGATCGGGGCGCAGTTCGTGGCCGTGGTTCTGATCGCGCTTTATGTTTATTTCCGTCAGACAGGGGGCTGAGGCAGATGGTTGTTCTCAACAAGATTTATACGAAAACGGGTGACGCGGGCGAAACCGCACTGGGGAATGGCGCGCGCGTGGCGAAACACGCAATGCGGGTCACGGCCTATGGCACGTCCGACGAATTGAACAGTTTCGTGGGCGTGGCGCGGCTGGAGGCGGAGGACGCGTTGGACACGGCCCTGTCACGCATCCAGAACGACCTGTTCGATCTGGGCGCGGACATGTGCCGCCCGGACATGGAGAAGGACGCCGAGGCCGAATACCCGCCTCTGCGGATGCAGGATGCGCAGGTGACGCGGCTGGAATCCGAGATCGACGCGATGAACGAGGTTCTTGACCCCTTGCGCAGCTTCATCCTGCCCGGTGGATCAGCGCTGGCTGCCCACCTGCACGTGTGCCGGACGGTGGCGCGGCGGGCCGAGCGGCTGGCGGTTGAGCTGGCAACGATGGAAGCGGTGAACCCCGCCGCGGTCAAATACCTCAACCGGTTGAGCGACTGGTTCTTCGTAGCCGCCCGCATCGCCAACAACGGCGGCAAGGACGATGTGCTGTGGGTGCCGGGTGCGAACCGCGAATAGGGGCGCAGCGGGCCGGATGTCACAGGCGACGCGCGCCGAAGGTCAGCAGAGCGGGCTTGGACGAAACCGCTCTCGCGGTATTGTCGTTTGTGGTGGATGTTTTACGCAAATATGAGCGGCATGGATTTTGTGAACTGACGCACCTGTCTGACGATTGGGACCTTCTCAATCTGATGACAGGAGGGTCTGATGACCGATCAATATGTTCCCAAACTACGCAAGCGTTTTGTCGAAGACGTTCAGATCAAGGGGCTGCACCCCAAGACCCGGACGGTGTATCTGCGTGCGATGCGCGATTTCGCGCGGTATCTGAGCCATTCGCCTGAGACACGCGCGCGAGCGGTGCGGATTGTGCTCGACAATAAAGGCAACTAAGCGAACCATTAGGCGGCGATCAAGGCGATTGCCCCGAAGATCGGCTGTGGCCGCGATACGTTGCGACGCTGGTCGCCGGGATGGCGTGACGCCAGAAGAGCGGTCCAGGATCAAGAAACGGGAACGCAAAGTGCGCGAACTGCGTCAGGCCAATGAGATTCTCAAGAAGGCCAGCGCGTATTTTGCTCAGGCGGAGCACGACCGCCCACTGAAACGATGATCGGGACCATTGACGATCACCGGGCCGAGTATGGGGTCGAGCCGATCTGCCGGGCTTTGCCGATCGTCCCCTCGACCTTCCACGAGCATCTGGCTGTTGCCCGTGATCCGGATCGTGCATCTGCTCGCGCCAAGCGGGATGCCGTGTTGCGGCCCGAGGTTCAGCGCGTCTGGGACCAGAACTTCAAGGTTTACGGGGTGCGTAAGGTCTGGCATCAGGTGCGTCGCGAAGGTTTTGGTGTCGCCCTCTGCACGGTGGATCGTCTGATGCGGCAGCTTGGCATACAGGGCGTTGTGCGAGGCAAGTCTCAGAAGACGACGCGACCCGACAAAGCCCTGCCTTGTCCGCGTGACAGGGTGAACCGGCAATTCCGCGCACCAGCGCCAAAAACGTTGTGGGTCAGCGACTTCACTTACGTCTCGACATGGCAGGGCTTCGTCTATGTCGCCTTCGTGGTCGACACTTTCGCCAACCGGATCGTTGGTTGGCAAGCGTCACGATCACCGCAGACTCAGTTCGTGCTCGGTCCGCTATACCGAACGCTTGGCTGAAGCCGGGATTGAGCCATCGGTCGGCAGCGTCGGCGACAGTTACGACAACGCGCTTGCCGAGACCATCATCGGGCTGTTCAAGGCCGAGGTCATTCACCGATTGGGGCCGTGGAAAACTGCAGACGCAGTCGAACGGAAGACCTTAAAATGGGTCGACCGGCTCAACAACCGACGCCTGCTGCAACCCTTCGGAAACATCCCGCCAGCAGAGGCCGAAGAGAAGTTCTTTGAACAGTGTAACGACTTCGATAAAGTCGCGTGAAACGGAGTAATCAGCCTCCGGGAAAAACGGGGCGGTTCAGCCGACACCTATCGGCGTCGTCAGCTTCGTGCGTCAGGGCATCGGCCAACCAAGCCTTGAGCCACGATCCCCATAGCACCAAAATCTGCCCGCGCTTTCCTCCTTGTCGGATTTGTCGCCGCTGCAGCTCACGCTGACAGCAGCCACAAAACTTGGACTTTGCTGCCGTTCAAGGGAGCTGACTTAATGTCTGCTTTGATCAGATTTTTCTTCGCTAAAACCATCTTTCATGAGAGAGGCCAACATCGGACAGGCCGCGGTCCCCTCATCACAATTCGAAGACAGGCTTAGTAGCGCTTCGCGGAGGCGTGTCAGGTTCTCGATCTTGGCGTTGATCTCTTCGAGATGGTTTTCCGCTAACGTCTTCACCTCAGCGCAACTTCGATCATCCTGTTCCGTCAGCGACAGGAATGTCTGGATGATCGAGATTGGGAAACCCAAGTCTCGACAACGCCGCACAAATCTCAATATGGCGATTTCATCTGGTGAATAGAGCCTGCGACCTCCCGCTGAGCGCCCCGGCTTTGGAACAATGCCTTCGCGTTCGTAATAGCGGATCGTTTCGATGTTCACGCCGCTTTGTTCTGACGCCTTGCCGATGGTGAACATTTTGCTTGCTCCTGTAGTTACTACAGGAATTAAAAACGCAGAATGGACGTGAACGCAAATCAACAAACAGCGACTGAATCCGGCGTGGCTGTGCGGTTGGTCATGCCAATCGCGGCACTTCTCGCATTGCTGTCAGCCTCATGCTGTGTGTTGCCAATCGGGCTGTCCATCATCGGCCTCGGAGGTACATGGCTCACGATGCTCGGGCCTTTCATTGCGTATCGGGGTTTCATCCTTGTCGCAGTCGCCATAGCGCTCATCTGGGCGTGGTATCGGTTGATGTGGCCCAGAACATGCGCAATGCGTAAGCGATCCGCCATAGTCTGGGTTTCCTTCGCCACCATTGCCTTCTTGGTTGCACTGTCATCGCCATATTGGGAAGCCTCAGCACAACGGTTCATGTGGGAGTTGTGGAGATCGACCCGATGAAGAACAAAATGCTGGCACTCGGACTTGGTGGCACGGTTCTTTCAGTCCTGTGCTGCTTTACACCGTTGTTGCCGATTGTGCTAACGGCGCTTGGGCTGACTGGTCTGCTTGGCGCGCTTTACAACGACGCAGTCTTGCTTCCGATTTTGGCAGGTTTTCTCATATTAACGGGGTACGCGCTATGGCGGCAGAAGCAACAAAAGTAATCTTGGAGTCCACGCTGACCTGTCCGTCTTGCCGGCATGTCGAAACGGAAACCATGCCAACAGACGCCTGCCAGTGGTTCTATGAATGCAAGTCGTGTCAAACGGTCCTGAAACCGCTCGAAGGTGATTGCTGTGTATACTGTTCATACGCGACCGTGCCTTGTCCACCGATCCAAGAAGGCAAGTCGTGTTGCGCATAGCGGACTTTGGACACATCACAACAAGTCAGTTGGTCGGGGCGTATCTTGTTGAAGAAGTCGTGCTTGATTGCATGGTAAGTTGCTGATTCAATTCGTTTCAAGAGGAGCGATTGGCGATGATCCGACCGAGGCTGGAAGCGCAAGCCTCGATGTTCCATGAGTTCTAGCTGGAGGGTCACGTTCCCCAGGATCATCTCTTGCGGTCGATCACCACGTTCCTGAGCAGATATGGCCAGATTTTGTGCCCCTTAGCGGCCTTGCCCCCTCTCACACATGCAAGCATGTGTTGCCGGGCAATGGGATGTTGGGTTCCTGGTAAATCGGTACCAGCCGCATGAGACGCATCAGGCGGCGCAGACGATGCCGCCCGCATTTGTGGTTGTTGCGTTGCACAAAGCGCGCCATTTGGCGTAACCCATGCTAGGGCGTTTCCAGGAACTGTTTGTCGATAAGTTCCATGAACCGCAGGTTCTCAGCACTTTCACCTTTCGGCTCATAGTACGAATTGGACCGTGCCAGCGTCAGAAGCACACACTGGCGGCGAACGTTCGGCTTGTGATCCCGGATCACCATTTTTTGCCTCGCGTCCCGGGCAACTGATGCGAGGCTTCGGCCAAAAAATCCCGCTCCACGACCAACTGGCCAATCTTGGAACGCAGCTTGTCGATGTCAGCCGCGCTCACTTGTTCTGGGCCGCTGCTCGGCGTGTAAATGCTGTCGCCATGTTCTCTATCGCCGCTCGTTTCCAGGTGCCGATCTGCAGCGGATGAACTGAACCCATTCCGACCTCAGCCGAATTTCCTTGCGCAACCTATAAATCCTGTTATTTCTGTCATTACAGAATTTTCAGAGAGATTCGGAAATGCACCTCACACCGGCCATGCAAGACTTCATCCTTCATTGGGGGGATATGGGCGCGAAATGGGGCACCAACCGGTCCGTGGCGCAGATCCATGCGCTGCTGCACATCTCGCCCGAGCCGCTGACCGCCGATGAAATCTGTGACCTTTTGAGCCTTGCGCGGTCCAACGTGTCCAACGGGCTGAAGGAATTGCAGGCGCAAAAGCTGGTGAAATCGAGCCGAAAGCTGGGCGACCGGCGGGATCATTTCCATTCGATCCGCGATATGTTCGATCTGGTGAACACCGTGGTCGAAACCCGCCGCGAACAGGAATTCGCCCCGACGCTGGCGGCGCTGAAAGACGTGCGCAAGGCGGCATCCGATGACGCCACCCCCGAAAGCGTGCGCCAGCGCATCGATGAGACATTGGAGACCATGCAGATGTTCGACGACTGGTACCGCGACGTGTCGCGCCTGCCACGTGGTGTGCAACTTGGGCTGGTGAAAATGGGCGCGCGGATCGCGCGGTTCATCCCCAAGGGCAAGGCCAAGGCCGACCCCGAGTAAAAATTTTGAAAGGAGATTTCTGAAATGACAGAAATAACTGCAAATTTCGACAAGCTGCCGTGGCGCAGGATCGGCACCAAGCCGCGCTATGTGATCGACCCTGTGGCGTTCTTCATCGCACTGATCGGCGGGCCACTCTTGGTCGCCGCCGCTGGGTTCTGGATCGTAGGCGTCCCGGTCTTTGCCGTGGCCTTCGGCGGACCAGTCTACCTTGCAGTAGGGACTCCGCTACTGTTGATTTATTTGCGCCGCGCCTTTGGCAAGACAGGCGACATCATCGCGCTTGGGTTTTTCGCGCTGATCGCCATGGCCTTTGCGGCAGGCGGCTGGGCATTGCTGACAGACAACGATGACCTGATGGGCATTGTCGCATTCTACAGCGGCTTCGGCATCATCTTTGCCCCGCTCTGGGCCGGCGCCTTTGGCTGGATCTACAACAAGCTGCGCAATGATCTGAGCCGCGCGGCACACTGACACCAACATAGTGCATCAAAAGGAGAAAACCGATGCTGACCTACGCAATTCTCTATCTTGTTCTGGCCCTTGGCACCTTGATCGCGCTGGCCGGGATGATCCTGAAAATCGGCAACATGCTGGGCGGTTGCCCACAAGCGGTGCGCGCCGCCCGTGCGGCGGGCGTGACCATCGCCACCGGCTATGCCGCCATCGGTGGCGGCGGCGTGATCCTGATCGGGGCGGTTCTGCCGGTGCTGGCGGACGCGCCTTTGATGGGGCTGATGCTGGCGCTGGGGTTTGCGGCACTGTGCCTTGGCCTTGGGTTTGCCCATGCCATCGGCACCCTGCGCGCCGTGGTTCTGGAAACCGCGCCAAGGGCTGATGCCAAAGCCGTAGCAGCCTGAGTGACACCTTGCACCACTGTGAAAGGCCCGCCCTTCGCGGGCCTTTTGCGTCAGTAGGAGTATTCGGCAAACACGCGGGTGATATCCCCGTTCCAGTCGCCGTGATAGTGATCGAGCAACTCGTCCGCGGGCACCTTGCCCGTTTCGACACTTTCCTGCAGCGCGTTGAGGAAATGCGTTTCATCCGGCACCAGCCCACCCGCACCGGGACGCGCGCGCGCCTTGAGGCCCGCGTGGCTGATCGTCACCGCTTCGCGCGCGATGTCGTGCATGGACAGTTTGCCGACCTTGGCCTGCAACCCGTCGACCGACGCCGCCACGCGCAGCGCCTCGCGGGTTTCGGCATCCCAGCCCTTGACCAGATCCCACGCTGCATCCAGCGCCGTCTGGTCATAGGTCAGACCCACCCAGAACGCAGGCAGCGCGCACAGCCGCCGCCACGGGCCGCCATCGGCGCCGCGCATCTCGATGAACTTCTTGATCCGTGCTTCGGGAAAGGCGGTGGTCAGGTGATCCGCCCAATCGCTGAGCGTGGGTGTTTCGCCCGGCATCGCGGGCATTTCACCCTTGAGGAAATCGCGGAAGGACATGCCCAGCGCATCGATATATTTGCCATCGCGGTAGACAAAGTACATCGGCACATCGAGCGCGTATTGCACCCATGCCTCAAAACCAAAACCGTCCTCGAACACGAAGGGCAACATGCCCGTGCGCGCGGGGTCCAGATCGCGCCACACCCGGCTGCGCCAGGATTTGTGACCGTTCGGCTTGCCCTCGAAAAAGGGGGAATTGGCGAAAAGCGCCGTGGCCACGGGTTGCAGCGCCAGTGCCACACGCAGCTTTTGCACCATGTCCGCCTCGGACCCGAAATCAAGGTTGACCTGAACGGTGCAGGTGCGCCGCATCATCGTGCGCCCCATGGTGCCGACCTTGCCCATATAGGCATCCATCAGCTTGTACCGCCCCTTGGGCATCAGGGGCATTTCTTCGTGCGTCCAGATCGGTGCGGCACCCAATCCAATGAACCCGACGCCGATCTCGTCGGCGATGTCCTTGACCTCGCGCAGGTGCTCGTTGACCTCGTCGCAGGTGCCATGGATCGTCTCGAGCGGCGCGCCGGACAGCTCAAGCGCCCCGCCGGGTTCCAGCGACACGTTGGCGCCGTCCTTTTCCAGCCCGGTCAGGTGCCCGCCTTCGCGCAATTCGGACCAGCCGTAGCGGTCGCGCAGACCTTCCAGCACAGCGACGATCGACCGCTTGCCCTCGAAAGGCAGGGGTTTGAGCGTATCCTTGCAGTAGCCGAACTTCTCGTGCTCGGTGCCGATGCGCCAGTCTTCCTTGGGCTTGCATCCGTCGGCAAGGTACTGCGCCAACTGGTCGTGATGTTCGATCGGCCCGCCGCCGGATTGAGGGATGGACATGGGGGCGCTCCGATTTGCCGCGTTTCAGGAGGAAAGGGATGGGGCGATTTGGGCGCGGTGTCAATGCAGCCGGGCACCCTGCGGCCTGAGCGGCGCGCGTTCCCAGATCACAACGGCGGCATCGCCCTGACCGTGCAGTTCATGCAACATCCGTTCGGTGCGCAGACCGGGCAAGGTGGCAAACGCATCAAAAAGCGCGTCGGATCCCGCGGCATTGACCGGGATCAAAAGGGGCGGATGGCCCCCCTGATCAAGCCGCCAGTGCGCGGGGTGCAAGGCGCGGTCCAGTGTCAGCCGCTCAAGCTCGCGCAGGGCGACCGCGCCACCGGTCAGAGGGCCGAAATAGGTGATCTGCCCTTCGTCCACCTGCACCGCGCCGGCCCCGCCGCCGGGGCCGCGAAACCGCGCGCGCTGCACACCTATGAAAATCAACGCGCCGGCCCCCAGCATCAAGAAGCTGCCGACCAACGCCATCAAACCGCCCGGCCCCATGACCCACCAAAGCCCCAGAACAGCCAGCACGACACCCACAAGCACTTCGCGCCAGCGCATCACGGCCGCCACGGCCTCGGGTCGAAAGAACGTCATCGCCATGTCAGGACCCTCCTACACTTCTTTGGGTCAGAAATACTTCGGGGGAGGCCGAAGGCCGGGGGCAGAGCCCCCTTTTTTCGAATAACTCCGACCGAAGGCCGGGGGGCAGCGCCCCCTCGAAAAGAATTCTCATCCCCAGTCCCCCAAAGCCTGTTGCCACAAGGCCATCGCCGCCACGGCAGCCGTATCTGCGCGCAGGATACGCGGCCCCAGAGACACCGGATGGGCACAGGCCATTTCATGCAAGCGCGCCCGCTCGACATCCGAAAACCCGCCCTCGGGTCCGATCAGGATGGCCCATGGTCCGGGCAAATGCGGTAAGGCGGGGGCGTCCCCCGCCAGCCCTTCGTCGCAAAACATGATCTGTCGGGACGCATCCCAATTGGCCAGAAGCTGCTTGAGACGCACCATAGGCGCCACTTCGGGCACGAAAGTGCCGCCACATTGCTCAGCCGCCTCCACAGCGTGGGCCTGCAAACGGTCCTGCTGAATGCGGCCTGCGTTGGTGAATTCGGTCTGCACCGGCACGATGCGGGCCGCGCCCATCTCGGCGGCTTTCTCCACGATGAAATCGGTGCGCGCCTTCTTGATCGGGGCAAAGACCAGCCACAGATCGGGCGGCATCTGTAAGGTGCGTGTCAACGCACCCACGCGCAGCACCCCGCCGCGTTTGCCCGCCTCGACCACCTCGGCCAGAAATTCACCGTTTTGCCCGTCGAACACCAGAACCTGCGCACCCACGCCCAGGCGCATCACCCCGAAAAGGTAATGCGCCTGATCCCGCGACAGAGGAACCGATTGCCCCTGAGCCAAAGGAGCGTCTAAGTAAAGGCGGATCTTGGCAGTCATGGACCGATACATATGCAAGACAACGCACCCGCACCAGAGGGTCAGGTGGCAGATGCCGTCAGCGGCAACTGGGTCGACGCGTGGGCCCCGGCCCCGATGCGCCCCTACCTACGCCTCAGCCGCGCAGACAGGCCTATCGGCACGTGGCTGTTGCTGTTGCCCTGTTGGTGGGGACTGGCGCTGGCGATGTTGCACGATCAGCACGTCAACTGGTTTGACGCGTGGATCGCTTTGGGCTGCGCGATGGGGGCCTTCCTGATGCGCGGGGCGGGCTGTACGTGGAACGACATCACCGACCGCGACTTCGATGGACAGGTCGAACGCACCCGGTCGCGGCCCATCCCTTCGGGTCAGGTCAGCGTGCGCGGCGCCGTGATCTGGATGGGGGTGCAGGCGCTCCTGGCCTTCCTCATCCTTCTGACCTTCAACGTCGCGGCGATCCGGCTGGGCATTCTGGCCCTGCTGCCAGTGGCAATCTACCCTTTTGCCAAACGGTTCACGTGGTGGCCGCAGGTTTTCCTTGGTCTGGCCTTCAACTGGGGGGCCTTGCTGGCCTGGACCGCGCACACCGGTGCGCTGGAGGCACCTGCGATCCTGCTTTACATGGCGGGCATCGCCTGGACGCTGTTTTACGACACGATCTATGCGCATCAGGACACCGACGACGACGCGCTGATCGGGGTCAAGAGCACCGCACGGCTTTTCGGCGCCCAGACCCCGCAATGGCTGCGCCGGTTCCTGATGGCAACTGTGGGTCTGATGGGGTTGGCGGTGATCTATGCCGCCCTGCCCGAAGCATCGGTGCTGGCGCTGGTCATCGCGCTGGGGGGGCCGTGGGCCATGGGCTGGCACATGGCATGGCAGTTGCGCGGTCTCGACATCGACGATCCGGCCAAGTGTCTGCAGCTTTTCAGGGTCAACCGCGACACCGGCATAATTCCGCTGCTCTTTTTCGCGGCATCTTTGCTGGCGTGATTGAATCCGCTGCATGGGGCGCGTATCACCGTGCCTGCAAACCGCCCACTGTCCGGACCTTTTGATGCGTTTATCCTCCGCCCTGATCATCGCCCTGACCTTTACCGGTGCTGCCGCCGTATCGGTGGTGGCGGCCAGCTTTTCGGTCAAGCTGATCGAAGAGACGTCGGAGATCAGCGTGCGCGATGCGCTGGACACCTCGGGCGCCACATGGGCCGAGGTGCAGGCAGATGGCCTGACGGTCACGCTGGCAGGCATCGCGCCCACCGAAGCCTTGCGGTTCCAGGCCTTGAGCACCGCAGGCACGGTTGTAGATGCCGCCCGGGTGATCGATGGCATGGAAGTCGAGGCGGTGGCCGCCATCGCGGCGCCACGCTTTTCCGTGGAAATCCTGCGCAATGATGCGGGCATTTCCGTCATCGGACTGATGCCTGCAAGCACCGACCGGTCGGACATAACGGACCGGTTCGCCGCCATGAGCGAAGACGGCACCCCGGTGGCCGACCTGATCGAAACCGCAAACTACCCCGCCCCCGACGACTGGGAAGACGCCATCGGCTTTGCCCTGACGGCGATGGAGCAACTGCCCCGCGCCAAAGTGTCCGTGAGCGCGGGCCGCGTGGTGATCACCGCCATCACCGACAGCGCCGAGGCCAAGGCCGATCTGGAGCGGCGCCTGAAACGCGCGGCCCCCCCGGGCCTGCGGCTGGCGCTGGATATCGCGGCCCCGCGCCCGGTCATCACCCCCTTCACCCTGCGGTTCGTTGCTGACGACGAAGGCGCGCGCTTTGATGCCTGCAGCGCCGACACAGAGAAATCCAAGACCCGCATTCTGAACGCCGCCTTTGCCGCCGGTCTGACCGGGCCGGGCCGCTGCACCGTGGGCATGGGTGTGCCCAGCCCCAATTGGGCGCTGGCCGTGGAACAATCCATTTCCGCCGTGTCCGAACTTGGTGGTGGCTCCGTGACCTTCTCGGACGCCGATATCACCCTGCTGGCCGCCGAAGGCACCAACCAATCCATCTTCGACCGGGTGGTGGGTGAGTTGGAGAACGACCTGCCGGAGGTCTTTGCGCTTTATGCCAAGCTGCCGCAGGTGCAGGACCCCAACGCAGGCCCGCCCGAGTTTACCGCCACGCTGAGCCCTGAAGGTCAGGTGCAATTGCGCGGACGTGTCAGCAACGAAAACCTGCGCAGCGTGGCCGACAGCTATGCCAAGTCACGCTTTGGCTCGGACAAGGTTTATACGGCGGCCCGTGTGGTTGATGACCTGCCCGGCGATTGGCCCACGCGGGTTCTGGCCGGACTTGAGGCCTTGTCGACGCTGAGCAATGGGGCCGTGACCGTGACCCCCGACACGCTGACCATCACCGGCAACACGGGCGACTCAGACGCCGGCCCGAAAATCGCGCGGCTTCTGGCCGCCAAGCTGGGCGAGGCCGAGGCCTTTGCCATCGACGTGACCTACCAGGAAAAGCTGGACCCGGTCGCCAACCTGCCCACGCCCGATGAATGCGAGGCCGAGATTGGCGCCATTCTGGACAGCAACAAGATCACCTTTGAACCGGGCAGTGCCACCATTGATGCCAGCGCCCTTGGCACCATGGACGACATTGCCGAGGTTCTCAAAACCTGCGGCGATCTGCGGTTGGAAATCCAGGGCCACACGGACAGCCAGGGCCGCGAGGAGATGAACCTGTCGCTGAGCCAGGCACGCGCGCAATCGGTTCTGAACGAACTGCGTGCCCGCCGGGTGCTGACCGGTTCGTTCTCGGCCAAGGGCTATGGCGAGGCACGCCCCATCGAAGACAATGACACCGAAGCTGGCCGCGAGGCCAACCGGCGCATCGAATTCCGCCTGATCCGACCCAAACCCTCTGCACCCGAAGCCGAAACAACGCTGGAAAGCATCGCAGAATCAAGCGATACAGAGGGCGAAGGCACGAACACAGGCGCGGCCAACGCGTCGGAGGGCAGCGAAGATGAGCAGAACTGAATTCGTTATTGCGACGGCAATCATCCTGTTCGTCGCTTTCTGCCTTGGTTGGTTCGCCAACTGGCTGATTCATCGCTTTACCCGCGTGGCAGCGGCCGATGTCGCCGAACTGGACCGGATGAGCCAAGAGCTGCACGAGGCCGAGGAAACCCGCGACCAGGCGATCACCTACCTGCAACAGCGCGAGGCAGAGCTGACCAATCAACTCAGCCAGACCGAAGCGGAACTGCGGGCGGCGATGGACGGTTTGCGCGATGCGCGTCACGAGGCCGAAGAGATGCGTGCCCATATCGAGCATTTGCAGCGCGGCTAGGTCACCAGCGTGACAGCGCGTCCTCGTCTTCGCCCTTGGCAGCCACCCAATCGGATGCGCCAGACGCCGTGATCTCGCGTTTCCAGAAGGGCGCGCGGGACTTGAGGTAATCCATCAGGTATTCCGCCGCCTCGAAGGCATCCTTGCGGTGTGGTGCGGCAGTGGCGACCATCATGATCATCTCGCCCGGCGCCATGCGCCCGAAACGGTGGATGACCAGCACATCGCCAAGGCGCCAGCGGTCGGACGCGGTTTGCGCGATATCGGTCAGGGCCGCTTCGGTCATGCCGGGGTAGTGTTCGATTTCCATCGCTTGCAGCGGATCGCCCGGCAGGTCGCGTACCACGCCGGTAAAGGTCACGATGGCGCCCATGTCGGTGTGACCGCTGACGAACCGCGCGGCCTCTGCGCCAAAGTCAAAGGCACTGTCCTGCACGCGGATATCCACGCTCAGCCCCCGGTCATGGGCGGAAAGAACGCTACCTCGCGCGCGCCTTTCAGCGGTGCATCGAAGTCCGTCAGCTTTTGATCCACGGCCACACGCAGGGCACTGAGATCGGAAAAGGCCAGATCATAGCGGTCTTCGCGCGTGCGCAGTTCGGCCACCAGATCGGCAACGGTGGCGGCGTCTGTCTCAACCACCTCGCGGGGGATGCCGATGCGTTCGCGCACCCATGCGAAATAGAGAACGTCCATCAGCCTTTCTCCCTCAGATGCGGCAGGGCCTTGCGAAAATAGTCAACGCCGGTGATCAGGGTCAGCGCAGCAGCCAGCCACAACAGCCACAGCCCGATACGCCCCGACCATTCCGCGCCCGTCAGCTTCCACGCCAGACCCAGATCATCGGGCACTTTGCCGTCGAGGATGTCGACGACCATCTGTTCGTCCATGCCCCAGATCGACATGCCGAAATAGTGCTCGAACACCCCTTGGGAAAAGAGCACGGCAATGGCGATCATCTGGGTGGTAGTCTTCCACTTGGCCAGCTTGGTCACTGCCAAGGTGCCCGCCACGTCGCCCAGGAATTCGCGCAGGCCCGACACGAAAACCTCGCGGAAGAGGATCACGGTTGCGGGCAGCACCAACCAGGGTGACCAGCTGGAAAAGCCAACGATCACCATCAGCGCGATCACCACCATCGCCTTGTCCGCGATGGGGTCGAGCATGGCGCCCAGTTTGGTCTGTTGTTTCCACGCGCGGGCGAGATAGCCGTCGAACCAGTCGGTCACGGCGGCCCCCACGAACAGCAACAGCGCGAACCAATCGGCATAGGGCCGGGTGAAATAAAGGAACATGACCGCAACCATCGGCGCCGCAAGCAGCCGCAGGGTGGTCAGGATGTTCGGCAGGTTCCAGATCATGGCCCTGTAGTATCCCTTTGATGGCGCGGCGAAAAGGGGCCAGCCGCCGCTTAGTCGAAGGTGGTGCGGATTTTCTCGACCGATTGCATGACGTGGGTCAGCCAACCGGGATCGACAGGCGCGTCCTCGGAACTGAACCACGCGATCGACAGCGCACGCACCGGATCGACAAAGAGGAACTGGCCGTGAATGCCCAGCCCGTGAATGAGGGGCGTGTCGCCGGGGTGCACATACCATTTGGACCGGTAGTGCATGTTCTGGTTCTCGAACTTCTCGGCAAAGCTGCCCGCTTGCCACGCGGCGCGGTTGCCGCCCGTCAGGATGTCATCGATCCATGCCTCAGGGATGATCTGTTGCCCATCGCGCACGCCGCGCTGGATCATCAGCTGTCCCACGCGCGCAAGGTCCCGCGCCGTGAGGCATATGCCCCCCGCCCCGCGCGCCCCGCCGATGCGGTCCACGGTGATATAGCCGCTATTTTCCGCGCCCAAGGGGGCCAGCAGGCGTTCGGAGATAAGATCAGCATAGCGAAGGCCCGAGGCGCGCTCCATCAGCCACGCCAGCATGTCGGTGCAGGGCGAGGCATAGCGGAAAACCTCGCCATGAGGGCCTGCGGTGTCGGTCAATTGGCGTTGGAAGGTGCGCAGGTCCGTGGCTGCGTCACCCGGTGCAAGCGGGTTCCAGTTGGCGGCCTTGCGGTAATCGATGATGGTGCCAGAGGTGGCGGTGTAATCCTCGTCGAAGTCGAGCCCCACCTGCATATCAAGCGCGTGGCGCACGGTGGCCCCGGCATAGGCGGTGCCCTCCAGTTCGGGCAGGTGGTGGGTGATCAGGTCGTCCGTCGCCATCTCGCCACGCGCGACCAGCGTACCGGCGACCAGACCCAGCAGGGATTTCGACACTGACATCAGGATATGCGGATCGCGCGGCCCCATGCCATTGCGATAGCTTTCGTGCACGATCTGACCGTGGTGCAGGATCACCAGTGCGTCGTTGGCCATGCCGGTGATCGCCGCGTTGATCTGGGCCTCGGCCTGATCTGTCTGGGCGCTTTGCAAGACCCAGACCTGCGCGGGATCGTTGCGGATCTCGGCCGAGGGCACGATTTCGCGGACGTGGTGGAAGGCCCAGGCGTTGTAGGGTTGCGTGCGCCAGTTGGCCAAGGTGGCGCGGTCATCGGGTGCGGGCGGAAAGCCATCCATTACGGTCATTTGCAAACTGTCCTCTGTTCGGGATCAGCAAAGAGTGCAGGCCGGTCTGGCGCAAGCGAAAATTTCCTATCAGGAAATTTGGCCGGAAAATTCCGAATTTTCCGCGCCCCTAGCCGTCCTGAAAATAGTCGTAGATCTTTTGCGCCAGCGCTTCGCTGACCCCGTCCACCGCCTTGAGGTCGGCAAGGTTGGCGCGGCCCACGGCCTTGGCCGACCCGAAATGCGCCAGAAGCGCGCGTTTGCGGGCCGCACCGACGCCCGGCACATCATCCAGCGGTGTGGCCCCCACCGCCTTGGCCCGTTTGGCGCGGTGCGTGCCGATTGCGAAACGGTGTGCCTCATCGCGCATGCGCTGTATGAAATAGAGCACCGGATCGTTGTGCCGCAGGGCCTTCACCGTCTTGCCCGTGCGATGGAATTCTTCCTTGCCCGCGTCGCGGTCCAGCCCCTTGGCCACGCCGACCATGGGGATGTCTTCGACCCCGTGGTCGCGCATGATCTCGCGCACCGCGCTGACCTGCCCCGCTCCCCCGTCGATCAGCAACAGATCGGGCCACATGCCCTTTGAGCGGTCGGGGTCTTCCTTGAGCAGACGTTTGAAGCGGCGGTTCAGGACCTCTTTCATCATGCCGAAGTCGTCGCCCGGCGTCAGGTCGTCGCCGCGAATGTTGAACTTGCGGTACTGGTTCTTCATGAACCCGTCGGGACCCGCCACGATCATCGCCCCCACCGCATTGGTGCCCTGAATGTGGCTGTTGTCATAGACCTCGATCCGATCCGGCGACGCGTCAAGATCGAAGGCTTCGGCCACGCCACGCAAGAGCTTGGCCTGTGTTGCGGTCTCGGCCATCTTGCGCGCGAGGCTTTCGCGGGCGTTGCGCAAGGCGCTGTCGATCAGTTCCGCCTTTTCGCCCCGTTGCGGCACCAGCAGTTCAACCTTGCCCCCACGCTTTTGACCCAGCGCATCGGCCATCAGGTCGGGGTTTTCAATGTCATTGGACAGGATGATCTGCCGGGGCGGTTCACGGGTGTCATAGAACTGGCCGATGAACGCCTCCAGCGCCTCGGCCGCGTCCACATCTGCCCCCACGCGCGGGTAGTAGTCGTGGTTGCCCCAGTTCTGGCCCGCGCGGATAAAGAACACCTGCACGCAGGCCTGCCCGTTTTCGAGGTGCAGGGCGATGATGTCAGCCTCGGACACATTGCGCGGGTTGATGCCTTGCGCAGTCTGCACTTGGGTCAGCGCCTTGATCCGGTCGCGCAGGGCGGCGGCGCGTTCGAATTCCATTTCCTCGGAGGCGTGCGCCATTTCCGCGGCCAGCCGGGCCTGAATGTCCGTGGTCTTGCCCGACAGGAAGCGTTCGGCGTCCTTGACCGTCTGGCGGTAGGCGTCGGGGGTGATCTTGCCCACGCAGGGCGCGCTGCACCTTTTGATCTGGTATTGCAGGCAAGGCCGCGTGCGGCTGTCGAACATCGAATTGGAACAGTCGCGCAGCTGAAACACGCGCTGCAACTGGTTGAGCGTACGGTTCACCGCGCCTGCGCTGGCGAAGGGACCGTAGTAGGCGCCGCGCTCTTTCTTGGCGCCGCGGTGTTTCTTGATCTGCGGAAAGTCGTGATCGGCGGTCACGAGGATGTTGGGAAAGCTTTTGTCATCGCGCAGCAGCACGTTGAACTTGGGTTTGAGTTGCTTGATCAGGTTCTGTTCAAGCAGAAGCGCCTCGGTCTCGGTTCGGGTGGTCAGAAACATCATCGACGCGGTCATCGAAATCATGCGTTCGATGCGCCCCGAATGACCCGCAGGCCGGGCATAGTTGCTGACCCGTGCGCGCAGGTTGCGGGCCTTGCCCACGTAAAGCACCCGGCTGTCACGGTCGAGCATACGGTAGACACCGGGCGCGGTTTCGAGGTTTTTCAGGTAGCCCTGAATAACCGCGTGGCCCGTTTCAACCTCAGGCTGGTCTGTATGTGTTTCAGTCGCCATGTGAGTCGCTCTTGATTCTGCCTTTGGCTGCACCGATTGTGCGGCCCGTTCAAGCAGTATGATGTCCACGGATCATGTGGATAACTCTGCCTATAAGTTCTTGGCACTCTGAATTTTTCGTTGTTTTCAGCGCACTTCGTCGAACTGCCTGTTTTTTAGGCAGTTTGCTACCTATTTGATTCAAAACGATATTATTATTACGGCAGCACAACACCCTGAAAACAAAGGCATTTTGGTAACGGATTTGTAACAGGTATTAACGCGGTGCAAAAGTCACCCGGCGTCAACTCATTCTACGCCCAGAACATCCGGGGTTTGCCATCCAAGATGCTGGCCGCCGTCCACGCACAAAAGCTGTCCGGTGATCGCGGGCGCATCCAGAAAATAGCCCAGAGCCGCGGTGATGTCTGACGGGTTTACCCCCCGGCCCAGAACCGTGGCTGCGCGCTGCGCGGAAAAGTGTTCGGCGCTTTGACGACCGCCTTGCAGGGTCGGCCCCGGCCCAATGGCATTTACGCGGATCGCAGGGGTCAAGGCCCGTGCGGTTGTCTGGGTCATCGCCCACAGCCCCATCTTGGCAATGGTATAGGTCATGAATTCCGGCGTCAGCTTGCGCACCCGCTGATCGACCATGTTGATGATCAACCCCGATGCAACGGGTTCGCCCGCATCGTCCTGCGTGGGTTTCAGGCCCTGCGCCGCCATTGCCTGCGTCAGCAGGAAAGGCGCATGCAGGTTGCTTTCCATATGCCGATCCCAGCTTGTCGTCGTGGCGCTGTCCACGGTGTCGTATTCAAAGATCGAGGCATTGTTGATCAGGCAGGTCAGTGGCCCCTCCAACACATCCACTGCCCGCGCAAACAGGCCCTGTGTCGCGTCGCGGTCCAACAGGTCCGCTTGCAGCGCAACAGCCGTGCGGCCCATGCCGGTGATCTGCTCGACCACCTCGTCTGCGCCTTGCGAAGAACTGGCGTAATGCACGGCCACATCATAGCCACGCGACGCCATGTAAAGGGCCATGGCGCGGCCAAGGCGGTGGCCGGCTCCGGTCACAAGGCATCGGGTCATGGATGGGCTCCTTCGGGATGGAAAATCAGATCAGTACGGACACCACATAGGCCACATAGGCGCTGGTCAAGATCACGCCCCAGGTTCGGGTGATGTTGAGACCGGAGAATACGAAGGGTATCAGCAAAAGCGACGCCCCCAGCATGACCCAGAGATCGAAGCTGAGGAATTGTGGATCAACGGGAATCGGCCCCACCAGAGCGGCGATGCCGATAATGGCCAGCAGGTTGAACATGTTGGACCCGATCACGTTGCCCAGTGCCACGTCGGCCTGACGGCGCAGCGCGGCCATCACGGTGGTTGCAAGCTCAGGCAACGATGTGCCAACGGCGACCAGCGTCAGACCGATCACCGTGTCCGACACCCCGTAGGTGCGCGCGATGATGCTGGCGTTGGACACCAGCAATTCGGCCCCCAGCGGCAGGCCGATCAGGCCCAGCGCCAGAAAGACGGCGATCTTCCAGCCGCGCATTTCGGGGTCCGCGCCTTCGACCGGTTCGACCTCTTCATCGATGCGGATGTCCTTGCCCGCTTGCCGGTGGTTGTAGGCGTCGCGAAAAGCATCCCCCAGAACAAGCGACAGTGCCGCCAGAAGGACCAGCGCCGCCACCCAATCGAACACGCCGCGAAAGGCCAGCGCGATAAACAGAACCGTTGCCGCCAGCATGAAGTTGAAGGTCTTGCGCGTGTCGCAATCACTGGTGTGCATGGTGGCCAGTAACGCCGGCACGCCCAGCACCAGCAGCACATTGGCGGTGTTGGACCCCACCACGTTGCCCAGCGCCAGATCGGGGACGTTGTCGAGAATGGCGCGCACCGCGATCAGAAGTTCGGGCGCAGAGGTGCCAAAGGCCACGATGGTCAGGCTGACGATCAGCGCAGGCACCCCAAGCCGCAGCGACAGGTTGACAGCCCCTTTGACCAGAGCGTCGCCCGCAAACAGCAAGATCAACAGCCCGAGAGCCGACAGCGCCCAAGGCAGGATCACGTCCATCACCGCCCCGCCTTTTCACATGGGCACGGACCCTTGCCGATGCGGTGGCGGCCACAGGCCTTGCATTTGGTTTGCGTCAGGCGTTTGCCCCCGATCCAGTGCATTTTGCCGAACATGGCCAGAACGCCCATGAAGACGAGAAACAGGATGACGATTTTGAAGATCATGTATTACAGCCCAAACTGGGCAAAGGCGGCCCGTTCCTCGACAGCGCCCAGCGCATCCTCGACTGCCTGCGCACCAAAGCGTGACAGAAAGGGGCGGCGCAACCCGTAGCGGCGGAACCGCACCTTGTCGCCAAAGCGGTCCTTCATCATTGGCTTGAGGTGGCCAATGCCGTCGATCAGGCCTGCTTCGACCCCCTTGCGGCCCAGCCAAATTTCACCTGTGAAGAGGTCCGCTTCGCTGTTCAGCTTGCCGTCACGGCGGGTTTGTACGTGGGTGATGAAATTCTGGTGGATGTCTTCAAGAATGGTCTTGATACGTTTGACGTCTTCGGGCTTTTCGGGACGAAACGGATCGTTCATGGATTTGGATTTGCCGGCGGTATAGACGCGCCGTTCCAGCCCATAGCGTGCGATCAGCTCGTGCGCGCCGAAGCCTGCAGAGATGACCCCGATGGAGCCCACGACCGAGCTTTCGTCAGCATAGATTTCATCGGCGGCAGCGGCCAGCCAATAGCCACCCGATGCGGCCACGTCTTCGACAAAGGCAAAGACCGGGATTTCCTTTTCCGCGGCCAGCCTGCGAATGCGGCCCCCGATCAGGGACGACTGTACCGGGCTGCCGCCGGGCGAGTTGATCTCAAGCGCTACGGCGTCGGGTTTGCCGCGGGCAAAGGCCTTTTCCAGGATCGGCGCCAGCGCCTGATCGTTGAGCGTGCCACGTGCGCCGCTTGCGATGATCCCCTGAAGGCGGACAACGGCCACCGTGGGGTCGGATTTCATGAAGGGTATCCAGCGTTTCATGTGGCCCATGTAGAATGGCAGGTGCCCGCAAACAAGGCGTGGCGGAAAAGAGAACGGCAGCGTGGCGTCAAAGCACGGCTATTGCCGGATGCGCCACCCGGTCTTGAAGATCCATCCCACCACAGCAAGGCAGATGCCGGAAAAGGCAGCAATGGCCAAAAGGCTGGTGCCGATGGGCACATCTGCGATGCCAAAGAACGCCCAGCGGAAACCCGAAATCAGGTAGACCACGGGATTGAACATCGAAATGGTCTGCCAGATCGGGGGCAGCATCGAAATCGAATAGAAGGACCCGCCCAGAAACACCAAGGGCGTCACGATCAGCAGCGGCACCAGCTGCAGCTGTTCGAAATTCCCTGCCCAGATGCCGATGATGAAGCCGAAGAGCGCAAAGCTCACGCAGGTCAGCACCAGGAACAGCACCATCGCAACGGGGTTTTGGATTTGCAGATCGACGAAGAAGAAGGCGGTGATCAGGATGATCGTCCCGATAAAGAGCGCCTTGGTCGCTGCGGCCCCCACATAGCCCAGAACGATTTCGAGGAAGTTCACCGGCGCGGACAGCAATTCGTAGATGGTGCCGATGAATTTCGGGAAATAGATGCCGAAGGACGCGTTTGAGATCGCTTGGGTCATCACGCTGAGCATGATGAGCCCCGGCACGATGAACGCGCCGTAGCTGACGCCTTCGACCTCGTCGATGCGGCTGCCGATGGCGGCGCCGAAAACCACGAAGTACAGCGATGTGGACAACACCGGCGAGATCAGGGATTGCAGGAATGTGCGGAAAAAGCGCGCCATTTCAAATCTGTAGATGGCGAGAACGGCGTTGAGGTTCATGCCGCGTCCTCCTCTTTGACCAGCGTGACAAAGATGTCTTCGAGGCTGGATTGCCGCGTCGCCACATCCCGCAGCACCAGCCCCGCGCCCGCCACATCGGTCAGCAGCTTGGTGATGCCTGTGCGCTCGGACCGTGTGTCGTAGGTATAGATCAGCCCCCGGCGATCATCGGTCAGCGCGATGTCGTACCCTGCAAGTGCTGCGGGCACTTCGGCCAGAGTGTCGTTCAGTTGCACTTCAAGCTGCTTCTTGCCCATTTGCGCCATCAGCGCTTCCTTGTCCTCGACCAGAAGCAATTCGCCCTTGGCGATCACGCCCACGCGGTCGGCGATGGCCTCGGCCTCTTCGATGTAGTGCGTGGTCAGGATGATGGTCACGCCATCGGCCTTGAGGTCGGCCACGATGTCCCACATGTCCTTGCGCAGTTCCACGTCGACGCCTGCGGTGGGTTCATCCAGAAACAGAACGCGCGGCGCGTGGGCCAGAGCCTTGGCGATCAGCACGCGGCGTTTCATGCCACCCGACAGTTCCTTGATCTGGGCGTCGCGCTTGTCCCAGAGCGACAGCCGTTCGAGAATGCGCTGGATTTCCGCGTCATCCTTGGCCTTGCCGAACAGCCCACGCGAAAAGCGCACGGTGTTGATGACCTTTTCAAAGGGTTCAAGTGCCACCTCTTGGGGGACAAGGCCGATCAGGCTGCGGGCCGCGCGGAAATCACGCGCAATATCGTAGCCAGCCACATGTACCGATCCAGAGGTGGCGGTGGTGATGCCGCAGACGGTCGAAATCAGCGTCGTCTTGCCCGCACCATTGGGGCCAAGCAGTGCGATGATTTCACCTTCGTCGATTTGCAGCGACACACCCTTGAGCGCCTCGAAACCACCCGCATAGGATTTGCGCAGGTTCTTTATGTCCAGAATGGTCGGCATCGGCTGCTCCGCTTGGTGGCTGTCAGAACGTAGGGCGCGGGGCCAAGGGAAACCAGCGCACAAATGCACATTCGGTGTTCGGCCTGAATGCGCGGTCAGTCCTTGCCGGTAAAGCGGCTCAGCCAGCTCTTCTTGTTCTCGGCCTCGGCGGCGTCTTCTTCCGATGGCTCCGGCTCTGCCGGTCCTTCGAGCGTTTCCTGAAGCGTGTTGAAGAACTGATCCGCCATTTTCTTGGCGAACCCGTCGATAATGCGGCTGCCCAACTGCGCGAGCTTGCCGCCAACCTTGGCCTCCACGTCATAGCTGAGTTCGGTGCCGCCGTCCTTTTCGGCAAGCCGTACCTCGGCCCCGCCCTTGGCAAAGCCTGCGGCGCCGCCCTTGCCTTCGCCGGTGATGGTCAGGCTCTGGTTTTCAACCATGTTCGACAGGCTGACTTGTCCTTTGAACGTGGCCTTAACGGGGCCGACTTTTTGCACAACGGTCGCCTCGAAGCCTTCTTCGGGCGATCCGGTGACCTCTTGCGCACCCGGGACGCAGGCCTTGAGCACATCGGCGCTGAGCAAGGCGGCATAGACCTCGGACGGGGGCGCTGCGATCTGGCGGGTGTCGGTCATTTGCATGGTGGGGTCCTCCTCGGGGCGTTCTTGCAAAAGCAATAGCGCAGGATGCATGCTATCGCCAGTGTCGCAAATGCGCGTGACAGGCGCGTTGGGCGTGATAGGCATGAGGCATGACCCCTACCCCGCAAAACCGCGCCGGCCTTGGCATCCTGTTCGTTCTTGTGGGGGTGTTTTGTATTTCGATCAACGACATGCTGATCAAACAGCTGTCGGGTGGCTATCCACTGCACCAGATCGTGTTCGCCCGCTCGGCCATCGGCATCTGTTTCAGCCTGATCATCGTGCAATACGAAGGTGGCTGGGGCATTTTGCGGACTGACCGGCCCGGCCTGCACCTCATGCGCGGCATTCTGATCGTGATTTCGAACATGACCTTCTTCGTGGCGCTGGCAGCCTTACCGCTGGCCGATGCCACGGCGCTGTTCTTTGCGGCGCCGTTGTTCATCACGTTGCTGTCGATCCCGGTGCTGGGCGAAAAGGTGGGGCCGTTGCGCATGGGGGCGGTGGTTTTCGGCTTCATCGGGGTCATCATCATGCAGCGCCCGTGGGCCGATGCGGGCGAAATCGGCGCGGGGCGTCTGGTGCTGCTGTTGCCGGTGATCGCCGCGCTGACCTATGCGCTGAACCAGTTGTTGACGCGCAAGCTGGGCGTGACCAGCAAGGCCAGTGCACTGGCGGTCTATATTCAGGCCACGTTCATCGTGGTGTCTCTGGGGTTTTTCGTAGTGGCGGGAGATGGGCGTTTTGCCGAAGGCACCGCCAATCCGTCCGTGGAGTTCCTGCTGCGCGCGTGGATATGGCCAGCGGCGGACGACATCTGGGTGTTCGCGGCGCTTGGCGGCAATTCCGCGATCATTGGATATTGCCTGAGCCAGGCCTACCGCATGGCCGATGCGGCCACCGTTGCCCCCTTTGAATACATCGGATTGCCGCTGGCGGTGTTCTGGGGCTGGGCGATATTTGCGGACCTGCCCGTTTGGGAAGTCTGGTTGGGCATTGCCATGATCCTTGCCGCGGGTCTGTTCGTGTTCCTGCGCGAACAGCAAAAGGCGCGGGTGATCGCGCGGGGCAAGATCAAGGCGCGGTACTGAGGCCTCAGACCACCATATCGGCCAGAGCATTGGGGTGATGGGTGATCTGCTCGTACCCATCCCCGGTCACGATAAAGCTGTCGCCAACCTGCGCCCGGAACGCACCCGCCAGAGTGACAGACCCATCTACCGCCAGCACCATGCCGGGTTCCAGAACGGTGGTGTCGCCCGTGACCAGTTGCGGCTTTTCCAGAAAGCTGAAACCCGTCGCGCGGCCGCAGCGAAACGGATAGTCAAAGCCCGCGTCCTGAATTACACGGGCGTATTCCGCATGGACCGATTCCGCCGTGATACCGGGGCGCAACACCTTGAGCGCCGCGCGCTGACTGGCAAGTGCCACCTCGTAGACCTCGGCCTGCCGATCATCCGTGATCCCTTCGATCCAGAAGGTGCGATCAAAACCCAGCTTGAAGCGGTGAAAGTTGGTCATGCCACAAAAGCACAGGAACACCGGTTCGCCGCGCTGCATCCGGCGGGTGCTGGCCCGGTGGTGTGGTTTGGTGATCTCGGACCCCGAGGCCATGATCTGCAGGAAATGCGTGTTGGGTGACATGCAGTTGTCGTCATAATGCGCGGCCAGAAGGGCCGCCGCCTTGCGCGTCCCGGCCTGAGACGTGGCAAGCGCCACTTCGTACTCTGGAACATCATGGCCGATGGCATCACGCCCCGCCTGCATCATGGCCGTGGCCACTTCGCCCGCGTGGCGCGCAAGGGCCAGTTCCTGTGGTGTCTTGATCATCCGCATGTCAGCCAGAACGGGGGCCACATCCTGACACCGATCAGCCACGGCCACCTCTTCGACAAAGGCGCGCACCACAGGCGGCATGACATCGGGTTCGATGCCGACGGTGCCGGTTCCGGCCAGTGCCGCAGGCAGTTCGGCGCGCCATTCGTCGCCCGCGCCGTCGTTCCAGAAGGCAATACGATCCACGCGCGCCGCCGCCTCGGCCATCTCCGCTTCCATCGTTGGGGTGATCAGCAGGCTTGGCCCATCGACCGGCACCACGAGGATCGTGGGGCGGCCGAATTCCATGTGCAGGTAGTCGTAGTAGCCGGTGAGGTAATAGACGTTGTCATCGTCCGTGATCAGGGCCACGTCGATCCCGGCGGCGCGCAGGCGCGCGCGCAAGCTGTCCATGCGGTCGGAAAACATCAGCCGGTCCCTTTCGCCAATTGCTGTTCAACCAGCCGCACCCAGAATGAAGACCCCGGCACAAGCGCTGCATCGTTGAAATCATAGTCCGAGGAATGCAGCGGGCGGGCATGGGCGCCCTCCTGCCCATTGCCCAGAAGCAGGAAGCATCCCGGGCGCACATCGGCCAGATGCGCGAAGTCTTCGGAGAAAAGCTTGGGCTGGCAGGCGCTGTCTACTGCCTCCGGTTCAAAGAGCGATCCCGCCGCATCAGCCACCGCAGCGACGGCGCCTGGCGCGTTGATGGTGGGCGGAAAGATCGTGTCATAGCGTACCTCGGCGCGCACGCCGTGGGCGGCAGCGATGCCTTGCACGATCTCGGTCATGCGGGTGCGGATGGTGTCGTTGACAGCAGGTGTGAGGGCACGGGCATCACCGCGCAGGGTGGCGCGACAGGGCAGGACGTTGCGCGCCCCGTCGGTTTCAAACTCCGTCACCGACACCACGCCGTTCAACCCCGGATCAACCTTGCGCGAGACGATGGTTTGCAGCGCATTCACCATCTGGGCACCCACCATGATCGCATCGACCCCCATATGGGGCAAAGCGGCGTGGCCCCCTTGGGCGTAAATCTCGATCTCGAACAGGCTTTCGGCGGCGGTCATAGGCCCGGCGCGGGTGGCGACATGGCCCACCGGCAGGCCCGGCATGTTGTGGATGCCAAAGACCGCATCGACGTCAAAGCGGTCAAGCAGCCCATCGGCCAGCATCGCTTGGGCGCCTTGCCCGTGTTCCTCGTTCGGCTGAAAGACAAAGACGACGCGCCCGTCGAAATCGCCCGTGTCAGCAAGGTGGCGGGCAGCCCCCAGCAACATGGCCGTGTGACCGTCATGGCCGCAGGCGTGCATCACACCGGGGGTTTGGCTAGCGTAATCGGGTTGGCCGGTTTCTGTGATGGGCAGCGCATCCATATCCGCCCTCAGGCCAATGGACCCTGTGCCATTGCCACGCTGCAGAACGCCCACGACGCCCGTACCGCCAACGCCGCCGTGCACCTCCAGCCCGAAATCGGTCAGCAGGCGGGCCACGGTGGCGCTGGTGCGCACCTCGTCAAAGCCCAGTTCGGGGTGGCGGTGAAAATCATGCCGCCACGCCTTCATCTCATCGAATAGGTAGGTCGTATCCATCCGCACAGCATGGCGCAGCGCACCCTACCGCGCAATCAGCATACGGCGCATCAGGACGCGGAAAGCGACACGACGACCTTGCCGGTGGCCTTACGGGTGCGCAGCAGGTCAAGGGCGGCGTTCGCCTCTTCCAGCGGCAACACGTTGCTGACATGCGGGCGCAGCTTGCCCGCATCGTACCACGCGATGAGTTGGGCAAAGCTGTCTTGCAGGACCTTGGGCGCAAAGCGTTTGTAGCCGCCGATGTAGAACCCGATCACGGTAAGGTTCTTGACCAGAAGGATGTTGGCGGGGATTTGCGGCACGTCCCCACTGGCAAATCCGATGGGCATGATCCGCGCTTCGGGGTTGCAGGCGCGCATCGCCTCGCGGAAGAGATCGCCGCCCACAGGGTCATAGACGACATCCGCCCCGCCCAGCGCCAGCACCGCCTCGCGCAAATTTCCCGCATCACTGTCGATCAGGTGATCGGCCCCGGCAGCGCGCGCGATCTTCAGCTTGTCGGCACCACGCGCCACGGCAATGACCTCGGCCCCCATCAGCTTGCCCAGTTCCACCGCCGTCAGGCCCACGCCACCCGACGCGCCCAGCACCAAGAGCCGTTCGCCCGGTTGCAGCCACGCGCGGTGATCCAGCGCCATGTGGCTGCTGGCATAGGCCACCAGAAAGGCCGCCGCGTCATTGTCTGACATGGCATCGGCAATCGGCACGCAGGCGGTGGCGGGCATGGCCGCGAACTCTGCCAGCCCCCCGATGCCGGGGTTGGCCACCACCCGTTGGCCCACGCGCAGATCATCCACGCCCGCGCCCAGTGCCACCACGGTGCCGCACATCTCCATGCCCGGAACGGCGGGCAAGTCGGGCTTTTCCTGATAGGTCCCTTTCTGGATCAACGTGTCGGCAAAGTTCAGGCCACAGGCATGGACCTGCAACAGCACCTCGCCCTCAGCCGGGTCAGGGCGCGGCACGTCGCACATGACAAGGGGTTTGCCCAATTCGACAACTTGCATCGCACGCATCAAAAGTCTCCTGCGGTGGGTTCAGTTCGGGTCGTGGCCCAGTGTCATCACCGCATATCCGATCTGGACCGCGCCGAACAACAGCCCGTTGAAGAACCAGATCAGGAAGACGGCCAAGAGGCCATCGGGGCTTTGGAAGACCAGCGCACGCAGCTCCATCACATCGAGCGCCAGAAGCAGGACCACAAAGATCGCGGACAGGCCGAACCCGGCCAACCCGTTGCGGATGAACAGTCTGATCAGAGGGGGCATTGCGCGGCTCCTTTTGCATCGGTGCAGCCCAAAACATAGCGCCGCCCGCTTCAAAGTCGCCTTAGAATGCCTCGGGACGGGCCTCGCGCGCCATGTGGTCCAATACCGCATTCACGAACTTCGGCTCTTTGCCATCGGGAAAGAACGCGCGCGCCACGTCGACATATTCGGTGATCACCACCTTCGGCGGTGTGCCCGTGTCGCGCAATTCGGCCCCGGCGGCGCGAAAGAGCGCGCGCAAGGTCGGATCGATGCGCGCGATGGGCCATTTGGCCACCAGCGCCCGGTCGGTCGCCTGATCGATGGGGGCCTGAAAGTTCACCGCATCATCGGTCACGCGGGCAAAGTGATCGACGTCGCCATCGGCCATCTCGTCCCCTTCGTAAACCGCGCCAAAGCGGTGTTCGAGAAACTCGCGCCGCACCGCTTCGACGGTCTGGCCGGTCTGTTCCATCTGGAAAAGCGCCTGCACGGCATAAAGCCGGGCGGCGCTGCGCATCTTGCGTTTCTGGTTGCCCGAAAGGGTCATGCCGTGGTGGATCCGTCTGTATCGCCTGCAAGCAGGATGTTTTCCGAGGCGGGTTTGAACCCCACGCCCTTGGTCTGGTTGCGCCACTTACGAGCGAGCGCGATCAGATGCAAGGCCGCAGCCGCCGCACCGCCGCCTTTGTTCTGATCAGCGGGGTCGGCGCGCACCTCGGCCTGTTTGCGGTTTTCCACGGTCAGGATGCCGTTGCCAATGCACAGACCCTGAAGGCCCATAAGTTGCAGCGCGCGGCTGCTGTCGTTGCAAACCGTTTCGTAATGCGTGGTTTCGCCACGAATGACACACCCAAGTGCCACGTAGCCATCAAAGTTGCTGGCCCGGTCGGAGATGCCGATGGCTGTTGGGATTTCCAATGCGCCCGGCATCTCGATCAGCTCCCATGTGGCCCCGGCGGCTTCCAGTTCGGCCTTGGCACCTGCCACCATGTTGTCGGCGATGTCCTTGTAGTAGGGCGACACCACGATCAGCACTTTCACGGGCTTTTCGAAGGTGGGACGGTCGAGGATGTGGTGTGTCACGTTTCCAGCCATCAGCTGTCTCCCATGATGGGCCGGGTTCCGGCGATCTCGAGGTCGTAGGCATCAAGGCCCACGTAGCGGGTCATCGGGCTGTCGGTCAGAAGGATCAGGCCGTGCAGGCCCAGTTTGGCAAGGATTTGCGCCCCCAGTCCGGTGTTCTTGACGATGCGGGGGCCTTCTTCGTCCTCGGCGAACAGTTCCTTGCGCGGCTGGCGGAACAGGCAGACGACACCGCGCCCTTCTTCGGCGATGATTTCCATGGCGCGGGGCAGTTCGCCCACGGGCTTGGGGCCAAGGCCCAGTATGTCGCTCACTTCGTTCAGGGCATGGGTCCGCGTCAGAACCGGTTCAGGCGTGGTGATGTCGCCCTTGATCAGCACCACGTGTTCAATGCCAAAGGTCTGATCGGTGAAAATGCGCATGTCCCAATCACCGCCGTGTTCGGAAGTCACGGTGCGCTGCCCGGTTTCGACCACAAGGTTGTCATAGCGGCGGCGGTAGGCGATCAAATCACTGATCGTGCCGATCTTCAGGCCGTGTTCCGCGGCATAGTCCACCAGATCCGGCAGGCGCGCCATTTCGCCATCGGGTTTCATGATCTCGCAAATGACCGAGCTGGGGTAGTGCCCCGCCAGCCGTGCCACGTCGCAGCCCGCCTCGGTATGGCCGGCCCGCACCAGAACGCCGCCCTGACGCGCGCGCAAAGGGAAGACATGGCCGGGCGTGGCAATGTCGGCGGCGGTGCACTGTGGATTGATGGCGGTCGCCACGGTCAGGGCGCGGTCGGCGGCTGAAATGCCGGTGCTCACGCCCTCGCGCGCCTCGATGGAAACGGTAAAGGCCGTCTCGTGGCGGGATGAATTGTGCATCGCCATCATCGGCAGGCCCAATTCCTCGATCCGCTGGGCCGGAAGAGTCAAACAGATCAGACCACGACCGTGAGTCGCCATGAAGTTGACCGCCTCAGCGGTCGCGAAATTCGCGGGAATCACCAGATCGCCTTCGTTCTCGCGGTCCTCGTGATCAACCAGAATGAACATACGCCCTTGCCGCGCGTCCTCGATGATCTCTTCGATTGGCGCAATCGCAGCGGCAAGATCGGCTTCCACCGGTCCGGGGGTTTCAAAGCTCATGATCCATCCTTCACAACTCTTGCCCGTCCCATAGACCACGCGCGCGCGCTTTGCCAGATAGACGCAGCATCACGAGGCCAGGGGTTTACGCGACAAAAAGACCCTTGTGCGCCTTGCAATGTGCCAAAAGGTCGGTGCGAAAGGCACGTGCCTTGGCCGAGGGCCAGACATCCGGGTGCCCCACGGCCCAGATGTCGGCATAAGGCTGCGGCGGCAGCACGGGCACCTGTGTCAGCCCACTTGCTGCACGGCCCAGAAACATCGGTACGCGCACCACGCCCAGACCATTCTGAGCAGCACCGACCATTGCCACCATATCGTCAAATCGCAGGCGCACGCGGTTGTTCGGATAGGCGTCACTTACCCCGACGGGCACGTCCGGGTAGGAGTCGTAGACCACCCAATCGACACGGGACCGCGGGTTCGAAGCGATCCGCGCGGCCCATTCCTCATTGGCAAAGCTTGCCGTGTGCTGTTGCAAAAGCCGCAAGCCCGTCAGCGTATCGCGCGGTGTGCGGCTGATGCGGATGGCCAGATCGGCCTCGCGGCGGGTCAGGTCCAGCAAGGTGTTGGTTGCCCGCACGCGCAGGTCCACATCCGGGTGCCGTTCCGCGAACCGGTCGATGACCGGAGCCAGGAAATGGGCAATCAGCAACTGGGGTGCGGTGATTGTGAGCGTGCCGCTCAGCTGCGTTGCCGCGCCCAGCAGCTTGCGTTGCAAGCCAAGGTCGCTGTTTTCCATCTGTTGCGCATGTTCCGCGATCATCTGCGCCGTTTCGTTTGCGCGGTAACCATCGGGCAAACGGTCAAAAAGCCGTTGGCCCAGCACCTGTTCGGCCCGGCGGACCCGCCGCGCCACGGTGGTATAGTTGACGCCAAGCGCTGCTGCCGCACCCGCCAGCGATCCATGCCGCACAAGGAGCATGACGGTGCGCATATCATCCCAATTCAACTGCATACATGCAAAATCGCATGTACGTGATGCAATTGCACGCGTTTTCGCGCGGCCCCGTCTTGCCTAGGTTGGGTTCACATCAATTCAGGAGACCGAACAAATGATCTATGCCTTCGCAAATCTGACTGTCACCGCACCCGACTCTCTGGCCGCATATCGCGACGTCGCGGGAGAGGCTTTGGCCAAGCACGGCGGTAAAGTCGAGGCTGCAGCCAACAGCTTTACGGTGCTGGACGGCGCACCCGATCAACCCAATGTTGCTGCCTTGCTCAGCTTTCCAGACCGAGACGCAGCGCTGGCATGGGCCAACGATCCGGACTTGGCCGATGTGCACGCCCTGCGGCGCAACGCAGGGGCGTCCGATATTCTGCTTTTGGGATAATGGCCTGTTCAGGCGGCCCGGCGAAACGACACGCCGGGTCAGCCTGCTTCGGCCAGCCGCGCGACGTACCGGGCCAGCGTGTCTATCTCGAGGTTGACCGCATCGCCTGTCGCCACATCGCCCCAGGTGGTCACCTCCTTGGTGTGCGGGATGAAGTTGATGCCAAAGACATCACCCTCGACCTCGTTCACCGTCAAGGACGTGCCATTGAGCGCCACCGACCCTTTGGGCGCGATGAAGCGGGCCAGATCGGCGGGTGCGCGCAGTTTCACGCGGGTGCTGTCGCCTTCGTCAACGACCGACACGACCTCGGCCACGCCATCCACGTGGCCCGACACGATATGGCCGCCCAATTCATCCCCCACCCGCAAGGCGCGTTCGAGGTTCACCCGCTTGCCCACGGTCCAGGCGCTGATGTTGGTCTTGCTGACCGTTTCGGCGCTGATCTGCACATCGTACCAATCCGGGCCCAGCGCGATCACCGTCAGGCACACCCCGTCCGAGGCGATCGACGCGCCCATGTCGATGCCGTCCGTGTCGTAACCGCAGGTGATGCGCGCGCGCAGGTCGCCCGCCTGTTCCAACGCGGAAATGGTGCCGATATCGGTGATGATGCCCGTGAACATGGCTAACGCCCTCGCAAGTTCCCCTTTGACTGCTCAGGTAGCCGTGCAAGGACGCAAGGGCAAGGCCCGCACACAATTGCGGTTTCACCCCGGACGCCATAATTTGGCCCGGATTTCGTGGTCATGATCTGGAAACCAATGCCCTTTATCAAAGGTGAAATGTTGCGAAACGCATCGGATAACCGGGTTTTCCTGTTTCTTCAGGGGCCACACGGGCCGTTTTTCCATCGTCTTGGAAAAATGCTGCGCCGTGCCGGGGCAACCGTCTGGCGCGTGGGGTTCAACGCGGGCGACCGCGCCTTCTGGTTTCATCCGCGCAGCTATATCCCGTATCGCGGCACGTCCGAGGGTTGGACGCAGCACTTTGCCGACCTGTGCCGAGACCGCGCGGTGACCGACATCGTGCTTTATGGTGACACCCGGCCCATCCACGCCGAAGCAGTGGCCGAGGCCAAGCGCCGGGGCATTACCGTGCATGTGTTCGAGGAAGGCTACATGCGGCCCTATTGGGTGACATACGAACGGGGTGGCACCAACGGCAATTCGCGGCTGATGGACATGACCATTCCACAGATGCAGGACGCCCTTGCCATGTCCGACATGGAAGCGCCCCTGCCCCCCGCCCATTGGGGCGACATGCGCCAGCACGTGTTTTACGGCGCGCTCTATCATTGGTTCGTGATGTTCCGGAACGGCGACTATCGCAATTTCCGCCCGCACCGCAGCCTCAGCGTCACCAAGGAATTCCAGCTTTATCTGCGGCGTCTTCTGTTGATGCCTGCCCATGCCATCGACCGGCGCATTGCCACGCTGCGGGTCCGTCTGGGCGGCTTTCCCTATCATCTGGCGCTGCTGCAGCTGGAACATGACGCCAGCTTTCAGGAACACTCGCCCTTCGACACCATGACCGATTTCCTGCAGGTGGTGATGGAAGGCTTTGCCAAGGGCGCACCGGCGCACCACCATCTTGTGTTCAAGGATCATCCGCTGGAAGACGGGCGCGTGCCCGTGCGGCGCAGCATCCGCAAATTGGCCAAACAATACGAGATTGCCGACCGGGTGCATTACGTGCGCGGTGGCAAGCTGGCGGGGCTGATGAACGAAGCCCGCAGCGCCGTGACCGTCAATTCCACCGCCGGTCAACAGGTTTTGTGGCGGGGCATCCCGCTCAAGGTCTTTGGGCGCGCGGTCTATAACCAGCCCGAATTCGTGTCCGATCAACCCCTTGCCGATTTCTTCGGCGGGGCCGCGCGACCCGACAACAAGGCCTACAAGGATTACCGCCGGTATCTGCTGGAAACCAGCCAACTGCCCGGTGGGTTCTATTCGGCGCGGGGCCGCCGCCAGCTGTTGCGGCACGTGGTCGATATGATGCTGTCACCCGAAGACCCCTATGAAGCGCTTCAATCGGGCACCGCGGCACCAAGGCAACAGTTGCGTCTGGTCAAGTGAGGCACACAAGCCCTAGCGGTAGCATTTCAAACCGGATTCCGGTAAGTTAACGACAAATACCCCGAAGCAATCGGGGATTTCGAGGCAGAACAAGAACAGGTCGAGGAGACCGAGCAGTGAATTTCCATGGATTGAAGTGGGCGCGCCCTGTCGCGCTTGTTACGGCGTTGGCCGTTGTGTCCTCGTGTGGATTGCCGCAGGTCGGACCCAACAAACGCCAGATCTACTCTGGTTCGGTGCAGCGCGAAGGCGACAGTTTCATCGTCGCCGTGAACGACCGGGTAACGCGGGCGACCGCCGTGACCCCCGCACTTGGCTTTTCGGACGCATTCAAGAACGCGGCCAGCATCGGCTCGGACACCATTCGCCCCGGCGATGTGCTGGGCCTCACGATCTGGGAAAACGTCGATGATGGTCTGCTGGCCGGCGAAGGCGTGAACTCCACCTTGCTGGAAGAAGTACAAGTCGACGGCGCGGGCTTTATCTTTGTGCCCTATGCCGGGCGCATCCGCGCAGCTGGCAACAGCCCCGAAGAAATCCGCCGGATCATCACCGCCAAGCTCGAAGAGCAAACACCCGACCCGCAGGTGCAGGTGCGCCGCGTGGCGGGCGACGGCTCGACCGTGTCATTGATCGGGTCCATTGGTGGGCAAGGCGTATATGCCATTGAACGGCCGACCCGGACGCTGGCTGCCATGCTGGCGCGCGCGGGTGGTGTGACCATCGAACCCGGCATCGCGCAAGTGACCGTCATTCGCGGCGCGCACCGCGGCAAGATCTGGTTCGAGGACCTTTATGACAATCCCGAGCTCGACATCGCCCTGCGCGGTGGGGACCGCATCCTTGTCGAAGAGGACAGCCGCGCCTTTACCGCACTTGGTGCAACCGGCGGACAGGCGCGCGTGCCCTTTGAATCGCAGAACCTGTCGGCGCTGGAGGCTATCGCACAGGTGGGCGGGCTTAATGCATCCACTGCCGATCCGACGGGCATTTTCGTGCTGCGCAACGAAACCGCCGAAATCGCCAACGCCGTTCTGGGCCGCAGCGATCTGGTGGGCGCACAGCGCATGGTTTACGTGCTGGACCTCACGCAGCCCAATGGCATGTTCGAGGCCCGCGACTTTGTAATCCGGGATGCCGATACGCTTTATGTGACCGAAGCACCCTACACCCAGTTCACCAAGATCATTTCCGCCCTGACGGGACCAGCCGGGTCTATCAACTCGCTGTCCAGCCTCGCCGGGAACTGATCCACGTGGCGCAGGACGCCCATGACATCGCCGCCGGACCTGAAAAGGCCCGGCGGCTTTGCGTTTTCAACGGTGGTTTCCTGCGACAAAAGCGGCTGCGGCGCATCCTGGCCCTGTCTGGCTATCGTGTGGCACTCGGTTTGCCCGGTCCTGACGACCTTGTCGGTGTGTGGGGTCAAAGCCCGACCGCACATCGCGGCGAGGCGGTGGCGGAGAAACGGGATGTGCCTTTGGTCCGCGTGGAGGACGCATGGTTGCGATCCTTGCATCCCGGTCGTGCGGGCGAGCCACCGCTTGGCCTTCTGATCGATCATCGCGGTGCGCATTTCGATCCCACACAACCCAGCGACCTGGAAATGATCCTGCGCGATCACCCTTTGGATGATACGGCGTTGTTGAACCGTGCGCGCGGTGCCATGGCGCGCATGGCCGAGGCGCACCTGACCAAATACGCAGGTTTAGACGCAGAGACCCCTCCCCCCGCACCCGGCTACGTGGTGGTTATCGATCAGACCTTTGGCGATGCGTCCGTGCGTGCCAGCGGGGCCGATCGCAACCGGTTTCTGGAAATGCTGTTTGTCGCACAGGATGAACACCCCGGCGCGCGTATCCTGATCAAGACACATCCCGAAACCGCCCAAGGTTTCCGGCAAGGGTATTTCACCGACGACGATTGCAACGACCGCATCAGCCTCTTTGACGCGGCCATCAGCCCCTGGACCCTCTTCGAGGGCGCCGTGGCGGTTTACACCGTGTCGTCGCAATTGGGGTTCGAGGCGATATTCGCCGGGCACAAACCGCGTGTCTTTGGGCAGCCGTTCTATGCGGGTTGGGGGCTGACCACAGATGAATTCCCGGTGCAGCGCCGCCAGCGCAGCCTGACCCGCGCGCAACTATTCGCCGCCGCGATGATACTGTACCCCCGTTGGTACGACCCTTACCGGGACCAGCTGGGCACAGTTGAAACAGCCATCGAGGCGCTTGCGGCACAAGCGCGCGCGTGGCGCGAGGACCATCGCGGCTGGGTGGCCAGCGGTATGCGCCTGTGGAAGCGCGCGCCTTTGCAAAAGGTATTCGGCCGGCACAAGCGTATGATATTTCAGGACGATCCAGCCAAGGCACGCCAGACGGGCCGCCCGTGGATGGTTTGGGCGGGCAAGGCGGATGTCGGCCACCATGATGCGGTGCGGGTCGAGGACGGGTTCCTGCGGTCACGGGGATTGGGCGCAGAACTGGTGCCGCCCTTGTCGCTGGTGACGGATGATCTGGGCATCTACTATGATCCGAGCGGGCCCAGCCGTCTGGAGACGCTGATCGCTGCACGCGCCACCCTGCGCCCCGATCAGCAGATGCGCGCAGAGGCCGTGATGCGGTGCCTGCGCGAGGCCGGGTTGAGCAAATACAACCTTGGCGGGGCGCTGCCGGACCTGCCCGAGGGGCACCGGGTTCTTGTCGTCGGGCAAGTCGAGGATGATGCCTCGATCCGCACAGGCGCGGGCGATATTGCCACCAACGCAGGTCTACTGGCCGCGGCACGTGCCGCCAATCCCGAGGCCGTTCTGATCTACAAACCCCACCCGGATGTGGAGGCGGGCCTGCGTGATGGTGCGTTGGAGGCCGAGGCGGATGTGATCGCCACCGGCGCCGACATCAACGCACTGCTGGGCGCGGTTCATAGCGTGTGGACCATGACGTCGCTCACCGGGTTCGAGGCGTTGATCCGGGGCCTGCCCGTGACCACCACCGGCGCGCCCTTCTATGCGGGTTGGGGGCTGACCACCGATCTGGGGGATGTGCCACCGCGCCGCCGTGCCGATCCGACACTGGCAGGATTGGTGCATGCCACGCTTGTCGATTATCCCCGGTATTTCGATCCCAAAACCGGCCTGCCCTGCCCCGTCGAGGTGGTGATGGAGCGACTGCAATCGGGCGACGTGCCGCACCCCGGACCGGTCAATCGTGCGGTGTCAAAGCTGCAAGGGCTGTTGGCGTCTTACGCACATTTATGGCGTTAGTCGGCCTGACGGGTCCAGATGTGCAGAATGTCGGCCCCGACCTGCTGACAGGACTGCAGATCGAACCGCGCCGCCTCGTCCAATCGGCCAAGGCCAAGGGCGCCGACACTGGGCAACCCTTCGGCCCCGATGGTCAGCCCGGCAGTGAATCCCATCAGACGGTCCACCAGATCCGCCTCGATCAGGGAGGCGGCCAACGCGCTGCCCCCTTCGCAGAACACCCGCGTCAGACCATGTGCGCCCAGTTGGCCCAGCACATCATCCATGTCCAGCTGACTGCCCCGGGTCTGGCAGGGCAACAGAACCGCACCCAGATCGGCCCACGTCCGCTGCAACGTCGGATCGGCATCGCGGCCATGGCACAGGATCACCGGCACCTCGCGCGCCGTGCGCGCCAGCGCGCCCATCAGCGGCAGATCGAGCCTGCGTGAGACGATCACACGCGCGGGTTGGTGTCCTGCGCCCATATCACGCACGGTCAGCGAAGGGTCATCATGCCGCGCCGTCCCGCCGCCCACCATCACCGCATCATGGCGCAGGCGCATCGCGTGCACGGCCCGGCGGGCATCAGGCCCCGTGATCCACTGGCTTTCGCCCGTGCCGGTGGCGATGCGGCCATCAAAGCTGGAGGCGAGTTTGAGGGTGACCAGTGGGCGTCCGGCCACGACACGGGACAGAAATCCACCCAGATCGTCATAGGCAACTTTGGACAAGACGCCGCTCTCTACCACGATACCCGCCGCGCGCAGCATGTCAGCGCCTTTGCCATCAACGCGCGGGTCGGCGTCCGGGACGGCCATGACCACCCGCTTGATGCCCGCGTCGATCAGCGCCTGTGCGCAGGGCGGTGTTTGCCCGTGGTGGGCGCAGGGTTCCAGCGTGACATAGGCCGTGGCCCCGCGTGCTGCCGTTCCCGCCCTCGCCAGTGCTTCGATTTCGGCATGCGGGCGTCCGCCCGGTTGGGTCCAGCCGCGCCCGACGATCCGACCCCCGGCCACGATCACGCAGCCCACGGCGGGGTTGGGCCATGTGGCCCCTTGTCCGCGCCGCCCCAATGTCAGCGCCAGCGCCATGTATCGGCTGTCGGTGTCCGTGGTCACTCTTCCGGTTGGCCGTCGGGCCGCAGCTCCTGAACGAACTTGTCAAAGTCGTCCGCAGCCTGGAAGTTCTTGTAAACACTGGCGAAACGCACGTAGGCTACCGTATCGATCCGGGCCAGCGCCTCCATGACAATCTCGCCGATTGTTTTGGATTGGATGTCCGTCTCGCCCATTGATTCAAGCCGCCGCACGATGCCCGAGATCATCTGATCGATGCGTTCGGGTTCGATCGGGCGTTTTTGCATCGAGATACGGATGGAGCGTTCAAGCTTGTCGCGGTCGAAGTCTTCGCGTTTGCCCGACGACTTGATCACCACCAGATCGCGCAGTTGAACCCGCTCGTAGGTGGTGAAGCGTCCGCCACAGGCCGGACAGAACCTGCGTCGCCGAATGGATACGTGATCCTCGGCTGGTCGGCTGTCTTTCACCTGGGTGTCGATATTTCCACAAAATGGGCAGCGCATTGGCCGTTCCCCTTTTCTCTGTCCCGCCTGTATTGTGGGGTTCGCCCCCCACTTATCCACAGTTATAGGACAGCCGCTAGGATTTGGGTAGAGGGGAAATGCCGCCCCAAGATAGGCGTTGTGTCGCGCGGATCAGGTCGCCAGGAAATGCGCGGCCACGTGGCGTTGATGCGGGCGGCTGCGGTGTTCAAAAAGATAGATGCCCTGCCATGTTCCAAGCATCATGCGCCCCTGTTGCACCGGGATCGTGAGGGTCACGGGCATCATCGCCGCCTTGATGTGCGCGGGCATGTCGTCGGGGCCTTCGTAAGTGTGGCGCAGGTAGGACATCGACGGGTCGTCGCTGGGCGGGACCAGCCGTTCGAAAAAAGCATGAAGATCGGTTTGCACCTCCGGGTCCGCGTTTTCCTGAATGAGCAAGGACGCCGAGGTATGGCGCACCATCAGCGTCAGAAGGCCATCGCCCTGCCCCGCAATCCACCTGGACACCTGTCCTGTAAACTCCGTCAGGCCGGGGCCGAGCGTTGGAACGTGAAATTCGGTCTGCATGGGTGCGATGCTGCACCCCGCAGGCCGCAGGCGCAAGGTCACATCACTTTGTACTGCGGGTGAAGGCGTCTCGGCAAAAGCGGCGGGCTTGGGCGGATTTGAGGCTCGCGCCTGCATCGCTGACCGAGATCGTCATGCGGCCGGGATCGGCGGGCAGGCCGGACGGATTGGTCGTGAACACGACGCCGCGTTTGCCGGATCGGGTGACCGCCGGACCGCGCGGGGATCGTACGTAAAGGCGGATGGTCTCTGACCGCCCCTGTCGCAGTTCATTGTAGCTGGCGGCCGCGCACCAGAATTCGGTGGGGCCCATTTGCTGTTGTTCGATGACTTCGAAATCATTGCCATTGATTGCGTTGATTTCAAACCGCGCCTCTTCGCCCGTGGTCGCGGCCCCGGCCAAATGGGGCGCCAACCCCAGGATCAGTGCATGTGCCAGATGTTTCATGTCAGTTGCCTCCTGACCAAACGACCTAGGGCGGGGAAGCGCAGTGTCGCGTTTAAAATCGGTTGTTCAGGCGAAAATCTGCGCAAAACTGTTGGGCGTGGGCCACGCTGAGATTGGCGCCGGGGGTCCGTATCGAATTGCCAAGCACCAAGGCCGAGGACGGGACCGCCCCCGCAGGATCAAGACCAAACACCACGCCTTTGCGCCCCGGTTGGGTGATGCTGTTGCCGCGCGCCTGTTGGACGTAAAGGCGGGTGATGCCGGACGCGCCAAGAACGTCGGTGGCATAATCAGCAGCCGCACACCACAACCCGCGCGCACCATAGCCACCGCCCTCGATCACCTCGAACGCACCGCTGGGCAGCGGGTTCACATAAACCCGGTTTTCGGCGCGAAAGGTCTGTGCGCTGGCAGGCGCTGCCAACGAAAGCGCAAAGGCGGCAGCCGCTGCCATGCGGCCAAATGAGGATTGAAAAGGCATCGGATGCTCCCTTTGAAAATTCAAATTCTGTCTTCCGAGCCGAGGATATAATCGCGGCAGAATTGCAGGGCGTGGATCACCGGAAGGTTCGCGCCAGCCACGCGCGTCGTCACGCTGACGCTGCCACCGGGGGGATTGGGAGGGGCCTGAGTGGTGAAAGTCACGCCTTTGGCGCCCGACACACTGCGCGCCGGACCACGTGGCGTGTCGATGTAGATACGTCCCGATTGTTGACCGAGGGTGTACACGGCATAGCGCGCAGCGGCGCACCAGACATCGCGTGCACCTGCGCCACCGCGTTCGATCACTTCGAATTCTGTAGCGGTGATGCGTGCAACGGGCAGGCGGGGATCGCGGTAGTAATCAAGGGCTGCAACGGTGCCAGGCAAGGCAGCCAATGCGAAAACGGCGAACACGTGTTTCATGCCTCTCTCCTGTCAAGGTTGCATTATATATAGGCCCCGGACCGCCGGAGCCCAAATCACACCTTGGTCAAACCGTGGTGAACCTGTGGACGGGCGAGCCGTCTCAAGGACAGACGATGCCTGTCGCGGCAGAAGATCACCCGCGGGCGAAGACACGATTGGCCGCGCAAACCGTCCAGAGTGTTAGGCAAATCCACCGGGCAGGAACCGATCCCGAACCTCGGCATTCGGGATCATGCAGGTGTCGGTGCGTCCAAACAGGGCATATCGGTTGCGCGCAATGCGATGATAGGCCCAGTCGCGCAGGGGCCTTGGAGCCATCCGGGCAATGGCAAACGCGCGCCATGGCCACCCCAGTGCGCGCATCGCAGCGGCAAAGGCATCCATCTTTTCATGGATTTCACCATCCACGATGACGAGGTTCGTCTCGAACGCATCGGTGGGCAGGCCGAGGCTGGCATATAGCGCCTGCCCCAGAGGTGACTGGGCGGTGGCAAAGTGAAACCGCGCGCCGCGGTCCCGGCGGACCATGAACCGGAAGAACCCCGAGCAGAGCACGCAGACACCGTCGAAGACAATGACATCCCGGCCGTCAAGCGATGCCCGCACCTCGGCGGGCAAGTTTTTTGAAAACTTGCCCCGAGACTTTTTGGAAAAGTCTCTGCCCTTACTGATCGAGGAAGCTCCGCAATTTGCGCGACCGCGACGGGTGCTTGAGCTTGCGCAGGGCCTTGGCTTCGATCTGGCGGATCCGTTCGCGCGTCACGCTGAACTGTTGGCCCACCTCTTCGAGCGTGTGATCGGTGTTCATGCCGATGCCGAACCGCATCCGCAGAACCCGTTCTTCGCGCGGGGTCAGCGAGGCCAGAACCCGTGTGGTCGTTTCCTTGAGGTTCTCCTGAATGGCGCTGTCCAAAGGCAGCACGGCATTCTTGTCCTCGATGAAATCGCCAAGTTGGCTGTCTTCTTCGTCGCCAATGGGTGTTTCCAGCGAAATCGGTTCCTTGGCGATCTTCATCACCTTGCGAACCTTTTCCAAGGGCATCTGCAGCTTGTCGGCCAGTTCCTCGGGCGTCGGTTCGCGGCCAATCTCGTGCAGCATCTGGCGGCCTGTTCGCACCAGTTTGTTGATCGTTTCGATCATGTGCACAGGGATACGGATGGTGCGCGCCTGATCCGCGATGGACCGGGTGATCGCCTGACGGATCCACCATGTTGCGTAGGTCGAGAACTTGTAACCGCGACGATATTCAAATTTGTCCACGGCCTTCATCAGGCCAATGTTGCCTTCCTGGATCAGATCAAGGAACTGCAAACCGCGGTTGGTGTATTTCTTGGCGATGGAGATGACGAGGCGCAGGTTCGCTTCGACCATTTCCTTTTTCGCCTGGCGGGCTTCTTTCTCGCCCTTTTGGACCTGTTGGACGATGCGGCGGAATTCCGAAATATCCAGACCGACGTATTGGCCGACCTGCGCCATGTCGGCGCGCAGCTCTTCGACCTTGTCGGACGAGCGTTCGATGAACATCTGCCAGCCGCGGCCGGGCTTTTCGGCCATCCGCTCCATCCAGTTGGGATCAAGTTCATAGCCGCGATAGGAATCCACGAATTCCTTGCGGTTGATCCGCGCCTGATCCGCCAGTTTCACGATGGCGCTGTCGATCTGCATGATACGGCGGTTGATGCCATAAAGCTGGTCGATCAAGGCCTCGATCCGATTGTTGTGCAGGTGCAATTCGTTGACCAGCAGGACGATCTCGGCACGCAGTTTCTGGTAGGTGTCTTCGTCCTTCTTCGAGAACGATCCATCCTCGTTCAGGGTCGCCGAAATCCGGCTGTCCTGCATTTCGCTCAGCTTGGCATAGTCGCCCGCGATGATGTCGAGCGTTTCCAGAACCTGCGGCTTCAGTGCGGCTTCCATCGCGGCCAGCGACATGTTCGCCTGTTCTTCCTCGTCGTCGTCGTCTTCCTTGGCGATGGGGTTGCCATCGGCGTCAAGCTCTTGCTGCGTTTCTTCGGTCTTGGTCTCGGTCGCGGCGGGGGCCGCACCGGCGGCAACCACGGGTTCCTGTACTTCGCCGTCTTCGCCCATCTGGTTGCCAAACGTGGCCTCCAGGTCGATGACGTCGCGCAGCAGGATGTCTTCGCTCAGAAGTTCGTCGCGCCAGATGGTGATCGCCTGAAAGGTCAGCGGGCTTTCACACAGCCCCGCGATCATCGTGTTGCGGCCCGCCTCGATACGCTTGGCAATGGCGATCTCGCCTTCACGGCTGAGCAGTTCGACACTGCCCATTTCGCGCAGGTACATGCGCACCGGATCGTCTGTCCGATCCAGTTTCTCGGCCGTGCCCGAGCCCAGCGTGATCTCACGGGTGCCTTCGGTGGTCGTGAGTTCGGTTGAGCCCTTGGCCTCTTCGTCTTCGGCCTCTTCGTCCTCGATGATGTTGATGCCCATTTCGGACAGCATCGACATGACATCTTCGATCTGTTCGGAACTGACCTGATCCGGCGGCAGCACTGTGTTCAGCTGATCATAGGTGATATAGCCCTTCTCGCGGGCCTCCCCGATCATCTTCTTGACCGCGGCCTGGCTCATGTCGAGCGAGTGACCGGCATCCTGGTCGTCTGTCTTGGCGTCTTCGTTGGTGTCTTTCGCAGCCATCGAGTGCTCCTGTTCAGGGCTCTGTTTCGAATCATTTGCCTGATTCGGCTTACAGAGAATCATTCACGCGTTCAGGTGATTCGGCCACCCGTTTACCGTCTTTTTCTTAAGGAAATAAGCTTTCAATCCACTATTTGTCGGACGGTCGCTTCCCCAACGCCTTTTCTATCGCATCATCGAGGGAGTTGCGTTCTTCAGAGTCCATGCGTACGCCGTTTGGTCCAACCTTGACCTCAGCTCCTTGCTCCTCGCCTATCAGCAAGGATGCATCATACTCTTCTTTGACTTGTCTCAGCCGCCAAGTCAGTCCCTCATCAACATCGTGATACATAATGTCTTCCCGAGCTTCTGCAAGCTCCCGCTCCAACCCTCGTTCAGCGTGGACTTTACGGAATTCGTGCGCGATAGCCTTTGCGGCCGCCGTAGGGTTGTTAGGTTCGAGAATGTCGATAACTAACCTAACATGGCTATAGGAGAAAACCCTGTCTAATGCGTCTTTACCGACTGTGTCTTCAAGCTTTCGTCTTAGTCTGCCGGTTACGCCAACGCATTCAGACACGATTGGAAGAAGCGCGGCTTTAATTTGATTGTGAAATGGTCCCACGAAATCCAAGGTTTCAAACATATGTATCTGAGCCACACACGCCTCCGGGCTTTCCATCGAAAGCGCTAAAATGGCTGCCTCTCGAACTTCTTGTGTTATGAATTCAGCATTCTGATCAGCCAGATAACTCCGCTTGGCATCGGGCGACACGAGCATACTGGCTCCGGTTTGGTACGCTCGCGCACCGCTACTCCTTTTTTTCCAAGTGGAGAACTCCTGCCAGCGCAAATCATTGAGCGCTTGCCTATAGTTTTTCGCTATCAGCTGGTCTTTGATTTTTGAAACGTGGTCATTCAAAGACTTTTCCAGAGCCGCCTTGCGTTCCGGGCTGTCGAACACCCGCCCCTCGGTTTCGCGCTGCCACAGCAGGCGCACCATCGGCAGGGCCCCGTCCAGCAGTTTTTGCAACGCAGGCGCACCCTGTGCCTTCAGCAGATCGTCGGGGTCCTGCCCTTCGGGCATCATGGCAAAGCGCAGCGATTGGCCCGCCTCCAAGAGCGGCAGTGCCAGATCGATCAGGCGCATGGCAGCGCGCAAGCCCGCGGTGTCACCATCCAGCGCGATGATTGGTTCGGGTGCGATCCGCCAGAGCATTTGCAACTGCGTCTCGGTGACGGCCGTGCCAAGCGGCGCCACCGCCGCCTCGAACCCGTATTCGGACAGGGCGATCACGTCCATATACCCTTCCGCCACGATCAGCGGCTGACCCTTGCCTGCCGCCGTCCGGGCCGGCCCGTGGTTGTAAAGGCTGCGGCCCTTGTCGAACAGCTCGGTTTCGGGCGAGTTCAGGTATTTCGCATTGTCGCCCGGGTCCATCGCCCGCCCACCAAAGGCAGTGCACCGTCCACGCGCATCGCGGATCGGAAAGATGATCCGCCCCCGAAAGGTGTCATAGGGCTTGCCACCCTTCTGGCTGGGCTTGGCCAAACCCGCGCCAAGGATCAACGCATCATCGACACCCTTGGATTTCAGATGGTCCCACAACCCCTGCCATGCGTCAGGCGCGAACCCGATTTCCCACCGGTCCTGCGCCGCTTCATTCAGACCCCGGCGGTCGAGATAGGCGCGCGCCTCGGACGCGGCCCCGGTGCGCAGTTGCAGACGAAAATGCTGCACGGCCATGTCCATGACCTCGGCCAGTTGCGTGCGCTTGTCTGCCTTGGCCTGCGCGCGCGGGTCGCGTTCGGGCATGGGCATCCCCGCCTCACCGGCAAGAATCTGGATCGCCTCCATGAAGCTGACGTTTTCCGTCTCGCGGACAAAGGAAATGGCGTCGCCCTTGGCGTGGCAGCCAAAGCAATAGTAATAGCCCTTGCGATCATCGACGTGGAAGCTGGCCGTTTTTTCCTGATGGAAGGGGCAGGGTGCCCAGAGATCGCCCTTGCCCTGATTGGATTTGCGCGTGTCCCACATGACCTTGCGGCCCACGACTTGCCCAAGGCTCAGTCGGTCGCGCAACTCATCAAGGAATCCGGGTGGCAGGCTCATGCTGCATTATATCGTATCAGGGGCGGCAAGAGTCCAGTGAGCGCACGGGGTGCGCGCGCCGATCACTGGGCCAGGCACAGCTCTTTCCATGCGGCGGCGAGGTCCTGATTTTTCACATCACGGCGCTTCATCTCGTAAACCCAGGGCGCGACCAGAGGAATGGCCGCATTGTAGTTTTCGGGCCAGGTGGGGTCCGTGGCCAGAACATGTTCGGACACATTCGTTTCCTTGACCCGCTCAAGCCGCGCGGCCTGCACGGCGGCGACCACATCCGCCTGGTAGCCGCAGCTTGTCGCCTTGTCTTCGGCAGCGGCGGGAACAGCCAACAGGCCAAGCGTCAGGGTCAGGGCGGAACGGATCATCGGGCACCTCTTGAGGATTTGGAATCAGACCCTTGGACCTTATCCCTGTGCCGCCACGCTTTCCATCGCGGTTTTGAGGTCATGCACCAAAGTGCCAGCCATGGACCGGAAGGCGAGGATCAGAAAGGTATCCGCCCCGGTCCGCGTGATCGATGCGTTCATATGCATCAACTGGGTGCGCGCGGTATGGCCGCGTTTGAAGACCGACGCGCGCATGTCCACAGGCACCAGCCGCGCCAGAACATCCTCGGCCCCTGCCCCGGTCAGGTGCACCGACGCCCAAGCATCCGTCTGATCGGTAAGGGCCGCGTGTTTGGCCAACCCCTTGTCCGGCGCAGGACCGGCCAGCAACACCATGTCTTGTCCAAACCAGATCGCGCGCGCGCCGTCCTTGCCCGTGGCCCGGTTCGGCCCGGGCAACGCCATGCCGTGGGCCGCTTTCAGCGCGTCGGACGCTGGCTTTCCGCCCTTGGCGAAAGGCGCCACAGAAGTCAGCGTGCCAAGGTCGACCTCGGTCAGGGAACAGGTGCCGATGGTCAGTGGCAACAGCCCCGCACAGGGGGTTTTTGCAATCAACTCAGCCACGTGCGCGCCCTCCTTCGGGATCAAGGAACACCGGATGGCACACCTCGACGATGGTTTCGATGCCCCGCATGTGATCGACCATACGCATCCGCTCCCCTTGCCGCGCCAGCCCACCGCGCACGAACCCAAGGCCAAGGTAATGGCCGAACGTGGGCGAGAACGCCACCGAGGTCAGATAGCCCTGATCGGTGTCCGGCGTCGCCTCGGCCCCTTCCTCAAAGAGATGCGCACCCGCCGTCAGCTGTTTGACCGCGCCCACGGGTTTGAGGCCCACAAGCTGTTCGCGGTCCTCTTCCACAAGGCCCGGACGCGCGGCCATGGTCTTGCCGATGCAATCCTTCTTGGCCGAGATCATCCGGTCCATGCCGATGTCAAAGGCGGTGACGCGACCATGGATTTCAGCATGTGTGATGAACCCTTTTTCGATGCGCAGCACGTTCAGCGCCTCCATCCCGTAGGGGCCACCGCCCAGCGCCTCGGCCCGCGCGACAAGCACCCGGAACAGGCTGTCGCCATAACGCGCAGGCACCGCCAGCTCATAGGCATGTTCGCCCGAGAACGAGATACGGAAGAGCCGCCCGGTAACACCCTGAACCGCCACCGGGCCACAGGCCATGAAGGGAAAGCTGTCATTGTCGATCGGATCGTCCAGAAGCCCATTCAACAGATCACGCGCCATTGGCCCCGCCACGGCGAATTGCGCCCACTGTTCTGTCACCGACATGATCCGCACGTTCCAGTCGGGGCGCAGGACCTGTGTGACAAACTCCAGATGCCGCATCACCTGCCCGGCCGCCGCGGTCGTGGTTGTCATCACATAGTGGCTTTCGCCCAGCCGCGCGGTGGTGCCGTCGTCCATGACGTGCCCGTCCTCGCGCAGCATCAGCCCGTAGCGCACGCGCCCGACCTTCAGCGTGGAGAACATGTTGGTATAGACGAAATCCAGCAGCGCGCCTGCATCCGGCCCCTGAATGTCGATCTTGCCCAGCGTGGACACATCGGCGATGCCCACCGCGTCGCGCACGTATCCAACCTCGCGGTCACAGGATTGCCGCCAGTTGCTTTCGCCGTGCTGGGGGAAATAGCTGGGCCTGTACCACAGCCCCGCCTCCATCATGGGCGCACCCGCATCAACCGAGGCCGCGTGGCTGGTTGTCAGCCGTTCAGGCGCGAACCCCTTGCCCTGCGCGCCCGCCCCAAAGGCCGCCAACGCCACGGGGCTATAGGGTGGGCGGAAGGTGGTTGTGCCGGTTTCGGGAATGCCCCGGCCTGTCGCATCCGCAAGGATTGCCAGCGCCGCCACATTGGAGTTCTTGCCCTGATCGGTGGCCATCCCTTGGGTGGTGTAGCGTTTCATATGCTCCACCGACCGGAAGTTTTCGACCGCGGCCTGCTTGATATCCTTTACCGTCACGTCGTTCTGGAAATCGAGCCACGCGCGCCCTTTGCCCGGCACGGCCCACAGCGGATCAAGCGCATAGGGCGTGTCATCGGCAGCGGGTATTTCGCCCTTGCCCACGTCCAGTCCCAGATCGGTCAGCACCGCCCGTGCGGCCTCGGCCCCCGAGGTCAGGCACCCTTGAGTGCTGAAAACGCCCTTGGCCGCACCTGCAACGGTCATGCCGGGCACGGTGCCTTCTATCGGCACAAAGCTGGCAATCTCGGGCTGCCATGTGGGCCGCCCGTTCATATGGCAGGTCAGGTGCACCGACGGGTTCCAGCCACCCGACATGGCAAGGCAATCGGTGGCAAGCCGTTCTTCGCCGCCGGGAGTGCGATAGGTTACGGCCTCCAACCCCTTGCGCCCGGACGTGTCGCAGACCTGCGCACCGGTGATCAGGCGGTAATCGCCCTGTGCCGTCGCGGTGGCACGGCTGTCGAGAACGGCAGCCACATGCACGCCCGCGGCCACCAGATCGGATGCGGTGCGGTGGCCATCGTCGTTGTTGGTGAACACGCTGACCGCCTTGCCGGGGCTGACGCCCCAACGGTTGAGATAGGCGCGCACGGCGCCTGCGGTCATGATGCCGGGTCGGTCATTGTTGGGAAATGCGATGGGCCGCTCCAAAGCGCCCGCGGCGAGGATCGACCGCTTGGCCACGATCCGCCAGAAGGTTTCCAGCGGCGCGCCGCGTGCAGGGTTGCGCGTGTGCTGCGACACCTTTTCCAGTGCGCCATAGGTGCCCTGATCGTAGACACCCGTGACCGTGGTGCGCGGCATCAGGCGCACGTTGTCCATGGCTTGCAACTCGGCTGCGGTCGCGCGGGCCCATTCGGCCCCCGGCATACCTTCGATGCTGTAGGTTTCGGCGTTCAGGCGTCCGCCCATCAGGCTGTCTTCGTCGGCAAGGATCACATCGGCCCCGGCCCGGCCCGCGACCAGCGCCGCCATCAGGCCCGCGGGCCCCGCGCCGATGATCAGCAGATCGCAGAACGCAAAGGCCTTGTCGTATTTATCAGGGTTGTGCTGACCGCTGAGCGCCCCAAGGCCCGCAGCCCGGCGGATCGCTGGCTCGTACACCTTTTCCCAGAAAGCGCGCGGCCACATGAAGGTCTTGTAATAGAAACCCGCCGACAGGAACGGTGCGGCCAGATCGTTGATCGCCATCACGTCGAAGTTCAGCGACGGCCACGCGTTCTGACTGCGCGCTTCCAGCCCCTCGTAAAGCTCTTGCACCGTGGCGCGCACGTTCGGGTCGGTTTGCGCGCCGCTGCCAATGGTCATCAGCGCGTTGGGTTCTTCGCTGCCCGCGCTCAGGATGCCGCGGGGGCGGTGGTATTTGAACGACCGCCCCACCAGCTTGAGTCCGTTGGCCAGCAAGGCAGAGGCCAGCGTATCGCCCTGAAACCCCGCATAGGTGGTGCCATCAAAGCGAAACGAAAGCGGCGCGTTGCGGTCGATCAGCCCCTTGTCCTTGACCCTCATCGTTTGATCCCCTTGGCCATCTTCGCGCCCTTGACCGCGTGGGAGGTCAGGTTGCGCGTGACCACCAGCCAGCCGCCGCAGCCTGCATCATGGCTCCACATCTCGTCGTGAACCCCGGCAGGGTTGTCGCGCAGGTGAACATAATCGTCCCACGCCTCTGACGGGGCATCGGGATCAGGTCGGTGCAAGGCAACGGCAGCACCCTGATAGTAGAACTCGCGAATGTCGCGTTCACCGCAGATTGGACAAGGCAATCGCATCTTGGCCCCCTAGTGCAAATTGTGCTGAGACCCCGAGGCCTCTTCATCCATGATCCCGCGCCCGGTCTGGAACCGGTCCAGACGGTGACGCACGGCTGCGGGGTGCGGTCGGCCGGTGGCCAGCAGATGGGCGAAGGTGTGGCCCGATCCGGGCGTCGCCTTGAACCCGCCATAACACCAGCCGCAATTGACATAGAGGCCGTCGATATGGGTGCGGTCGATGATGGGCGAGCCATCAAAGGACATGTCCATGATCCCGCCCCAACTGCGCAGCATCTTGGCCTTGCCGATCATCGGCATCAGCGTCATGGCCGCGTCGATCACATGTTCGGTCATGGGCAAATTGCCCCGCGCGGCATAGCTGGCATAAAGATCAAGGCTGCCGCCAAAGACCAAGCCGCCCTTGTCGGACTGGCTGATATAGAAGTGCCCGGCCTCGTAGGTGATGACCGTGTCGATGATCGGCTTCAGCCCTTCGGTCACGAAGGCCTGCAAGACGTGGCTTTCGAGCGGCAGGCGCATCCCCGCCATCGCCGCCACCTGGCTTGACCGGCCCGCGGCCACGATGCCGACCTTCTTGGCGCGGATCGCACCGCGCGTGGTCTGCACGCCGCGCACCTGGCCATCCGCCACGTCGATGCCCGTCACCTCGCACTGCTGAATGAGGTCCACGCCCCGGCTGTCTGCGGCGCGGGCAAAGCCCCAGGCCACCGCGTCGTGGCGCGCGGTGCCGCCGCGCGGGTGGTAAAGGCCACCGTAGATCGGAAACCGCGTCTGTTCGAAATCGAGATAGGGCAGCATACGGCGCACGCCCTCGCGGTCCAGAAGCTGCGCATCATCGCCCTGATTGACCATCTGGTTGCCACGCCGGGCAGCGGCATCCATCGATCCGTCAGAATTCAGAAGGTTGATGATGCCCCGTTGAGAATGCATGACGTTGTAATTCAGGTCTTCTTCCAGACCCTCCCAGAGCTTCAGCGAATGGCTGTAGAATTCGGAGTTTCCGGGCAATCCGTAGTTCGCGCGGACGATGGTGGTGTTGCGGCCCACGTTGCCGCCACCAAGGTATCCCTTTTCCAGCACCGCCACGTTGGTGATGCCATGCACCGAACTCAGGTAATGCGCAGTTGCCAGCCCGTGACCCCCGCCGCCGATGATGATGATATCGTATTCGGCCTTGGGCTCAGGGTCGCGCCAATGTGGCGTCCAGCCCTTGTTACCGGTAAGCCCTTCCTTGAGGACCCGCAGTCCTGAAAACCGCCCCATTTGTGGAATCTCCCCTGTGCGCGCGTTCGCAGGCTGCGCCATCCGGCCAGATGTATCAATGGGGTGACCGGGATGCCCGACAGTTTTTCGACTTTTTCGGGTCAGGGACCGACCAGCCCCAGCAACAAAAAAAGGCGCGCCCGGCAAAACGGACGCGCCCTTGATCATGGTGTGTTTGTCGGGCTGGGTGTCAAAGACCCTTGGCGCGATAGCTCGATGCCACCTTTTCGATTGAAACAAGGTAGGCCGCTGTGCGCAGATCATCGACGTCATCGCGGCTGTGCCAGACGTGGGCCATCGATTGATAGGCTGTGCGCATCGTGTCATCGAGACCTGAGCGCACCAGCTCCAGTTCGTCCGCGCCGCGCAAGTACCGGTCCTTGAAGTCCGGGCTGAGCGTCCAGCCAAGTTGCTTGTCCCCGCTCAGGCGTTCAAGTTCGTCCACCACCAGCTGGTGACGGGCTTCTTCCTGGCGGCGTTGCATACGGCCAAAACGGATGTGGCTGAGGTTCTTGACCCATTCGAAGTAGGACACCGTCACACCACCCGCGTTGGCGTACATGTCGGGAATGATCACGGTCCCCTTCTCGCGCAGGATGTTGTCGGCGCCCGCCGTGACCGGACCATTGGCGGCCTCGATGATCAGCGGTGCCTTTATGTCGGCGGCGTTCGACAGGTTGATCACTCCTTCGAGTGCCGCAGGCACCAGGATATCGCAGTCCTTCGCCAGCACCGAAGCACCTTGTTCGACGTGCGTGCCATCGGGATAGCCCGTGACCCCGCCGTGCTGCGCGATCCAGTTGTGCACCGCCTCCACATCAAGGCCCCGGTCATCGACCAGTGCACCATCCCGTTCGATGATGCCCACGATCTTGCAGCCATCTTCGTCGCGCAGGAACTTGGCCGCGTGATATCCCACGTTGCCCAGACCCTGTACGATAACCCGCTTGCCATCGAGTTTGCCCGAAAGCCCCGCCTTCTTGAGGCCTTCGCTGTCACGGAAGAATTCGCGCAGGGCATATTGTACGCCCCGGCCCGTCGCCTCGACCCGGCCGGCAATGCCGCCCGCATTGGGTGGCTTGCCCGTCACGCAGGCCACGCCATTGATGTCGGTGGTGTTCATGCGCTTGTACTGGTCCGCGATCCACGCCATTTCGCGTTCGCCCGTGCCCATGTCGGGGGCAGGCACGTTTTGCGCAGGGTTGATCATGTCACGCTTGATCAGCTCATAGGCAAAGCGCCGGGTGATCTGTTCCAGCTCGTGTTCATCATATTGGCGCGGATCAATGCAAAGCCCGCCCTTGGACCCGCCAAAGGGCGCTTCGACCAGCGCACATTTGTAGGTCATCAGCGCAGCGAGCGCCTCAACTTCATCCTGATTGACCGCAACCGCAAAGCGAATGCCGCCCTTGACCGGTTCCATATGTTCGGAATGTACGGAGCGGTAGCCGGTGAAGGTCTGGATCTGCCCGCGCAGCCGAACCCCGAACCGCACGGTGTAGGTGGCGTTACACACCCTGATCTTTTCCTCGAGGCCGGGCGGCAGGTCCATCAGGGCCACAGCCCGGTTGAACATCAGATCCACACTTTCACGAAAACTCGGTTCTTGTACGCTACTCATTGGGCGTTCCTTTTTTGCCGCGACGACTCAGTTCTTGAGCCGATCAGTGCGTTGAGCCTATTACGCGTCAGTTAACAGATGCGACTTTTTTGAGCGGTTTTTGAAAAACAAATCACTGTCTTTCGGATTGCAGCCGGTGCGGAAACAAAGGCCACAATTCAAGCGCCATTGTTTTTTCTTGGTGCACAGCCCGCCACTTTGGGTGGAATTTATCCTTTAAAAACACACAGTTTTCGCGGTTTTGCCCGATTGTGACCACATTTCACCATCAAACAAATCATTGGCGGATTGGGTTTGGGACCAGTCTGCACAAACAAGTTTGGACCAGAGATATGACACGCAAAACACGTCACAATCCGACCATCGAAAATGCCCTGCGCTGCGCAGAGGTGATCCAACATCTGCGCCGTTTCGGCAAAGATGAGAGTGGGGTCATGACAATCTTTGCCGTCATGATGTTCCTGATGATGCTTCTCGTCGGCGGCATCGGGGTCGACCTGATGCACAGCGAAATGGAACGCACCAAGTTGCAGGCGACGGTTGATCGCGCTGTTCTGGCGGCGGCTGACCTTGACCAAACGCTGGATCCCTCGGCGGTTGTGAACGATTATTTCGCCAAGGCAAACATGTCGTCATATCTGCAGAATGTGAGCGTACAGCAAGGCATTAACTTCCGCACCGTGACCGCAACTGCATCAACAGACACCAAAACACAGTTTATGCACCTGATGGGCGTTGACACGATTACATCGCCAGCCGTTGGTACAGCCGAGGAACGCATTCCAAAGGTCGAAGTTTCGTTGGTGTTGGATATCTCGGGTTCCATGCGCTGGAATTCGAAATTGCAGAACATGAAAACCGCATCAAAGAAGTTTCTCAGCATCTTGCTGCGGCCTGAAACGGCTGGCCAGGTGTCTGTTTCTGTCATTCCTTATGCCGAGCACGTGAATATCGGTCCCGATATCTTCAAAGCGTTGCCGAAGGTGGACGCGAAGCACAACTACTCGCACTGTGCCGAATTCCCCGATGCCTCCTTCAGCACCACCACATTCGATACGGACCACCTCTATGCGCAAATGCAGCATTTCCAGTGGTATGAAGATAGCGAAAACAAGGTTAACAACCCATCGTGTCCGCAAAGGAAGTACGAGCGTGTACATGCCATCAGCGATGATCTCACGTACATGAACTGGATGATTGACCGCTTTCAGGCACGGACCCAAACGTCGATCTTTCTGGGCATGAAATGGGCGACCAGCCTGTTGGATCCCTCGTTCCAACCGGTCAACCAGGACATCAAGCGGACCGGAGATTATGGCACCGATTTTACGGCGCGTCCGGCACCGTATACCGATAACGACACGCTCAAGACGATTGTCGTGATGACCGATGGCCAGAACACGCAAAGCTATCGCCTATCGGATTGGGCCTATTCCACATCAAGCAAGGTGGTGCACTGGAAAAACAACAACCTGTGGAACTATCTGAACAAGAACGTCCACCCATCGCAACACTACAAGTACTTCAACATGAAGTATTCCGGGTCGTATGGCGACACTCTGACACAGAACATCTGTGATGCGGCCAAAGACAAGGGCATTGTCATCTGGGCCGTAGGGTTCGAAACCTCGCCCCATGGCACGAACACCATGAAGAACTGCGCATCCTCTGAGAGCCATTTCTTCGAGGCACAGGGTACTGAGCTGACAGAAGTGTTCACAGCGATCGCACGTTCAATCAACCAACTGAGGCTGACACAATGATCCGCTCATCCTTCAAATTCCTGCGTCGTTTCCGCCGCGAAGAAGACGGACAGATGCTGGTTGAATTCGCCATCGCGTTGCCTCTGGTGTTCACACTCTTCCTGACCTCGGTCGAGATGGGCATCTATTCGATGCGCCAGATGTTTCTGGACCGCGGCATGGATATGACCGTGCGCCAGATCCGCCTGACGACCGGCACAGCGCCCAGCCATGCCAATCTCAAGCAGATGATCTGTGACTACTCCGGTTTTCTGGAGGACTGCGATCAGACATTGCGCCTTGAGATGGATTCCGTCGATCCGCGTGGTTTCGCGGAGCTGGCGGCAACCGCAGACTGTGTCGACACGTCGTTGCCCGTGACCCCGTTGCGAAAGTTCAAGCACGGCCAGAAACACGAGATGATGCTGCTGCGCGCCTGCTACCGCTTCAAACCGGTGTTCAAGACATCGGCGCTGGGGCATGCCTTTTCAAAGGACGGATCGGGGCGCGTTGAAATGTATTCGACCTCGGTCTTTGTACAGGAGCCAGACACTTGAAACATATACTCAACACTGTGAATGGCCTGAAACGCTTTGCACGCCGCGAAGAGGGCAATATCACGCTCGAACTGGTGTTCATCATACCGGCCTTGTTCTGGATCTTCCTGGTTCAATTCGCGATCTTTGACGCCTATCGCCAGCATGCGATCAACCAAAAGGCCGCTTACTCTATCGGAGACATCGTTTCCCGACAGACGGACCCGATTGATCCGGACTTCATGAATGGCATGAGAAGCATGTTGAAATACCTGACACACTCGACCAATTCGGACACATCCATTCGTGTCTCATCGCTGAAGTATGATGCGAACAAGGACATCTACAAACGGGACTGGTCCAAGGTGAAAGGCAACATACCGAACCTGTCCAACAACGATGTCAAGAACTGGCATGGTCGTTTGCCCGTCATGATCCACAACGAACGGGTTGTGGTTGTTGAGACCTTCGTGGATTACGACCCGCCATTCGACACTGGCATTGGCGCACACACCATCGAAAACTTCGTGGTCACGAGCCCACGGTATGCCCCGTCCGTGAAATGGGACTGTCTGTGTAACTAAGGCCTAGCCCTGTTCCATTTCACGTTGGGCCAGTTTGATCGCGATGATCTCGGACATGGCCTTGGATTGCGAACCGGGCGTCATGCCGCCCACACCGATCCGGCGCCCAGCGCGCCACCAAAGCCCCGGACGCCATGCGCGCGGTCCGGGTTTTTTGGTTTTCAAAAGAAACCCGTTGGACGGTTTGAAGGCGAAAAAGCCGCGATCTATGCCGGAAATATCATCCATGCGGGCGATCACCGTACCCGATGTGTCACGCAATTCCGTTTCCGTCAGTTCGATCACTTCTGCCGTTGCGCGGCGCATGAGGTCCGCCAGCCACAGCGACGCGCCGCCAAAGGCCAGCAGGAAAATCTGCCAGCCAAAGGCCGGCGGGCGTGTAAAGGCGATGTAGATCAGGAACAGGCCCAACAGCCCCACCGAGGTCACGCCCAGGATGCGGCGCCCCATGGACGCCGATACCCTGGCCAGTACTTCATCGTCGTTCATACGCCCTGCCCCACCTGTGGTTCTTGGGGCCATGTACGCGCGCGGCCCCTTAGGGGCAAGCCGTTAGCCGCCCCGCACCACCTCGTAACCGCGCTCTTCCGGTTCGTCGTCTACCAGTTCTTGCGGGAAACCATCGGCTTGAATGCTCAGGCCCGTGGCCTCTTCGAGACGTTCGATCATGCGGTCCGATTGCGCCCGTTCGCCATACCGGCGCTGTCCGTCCGTCATCAGGTCGATGATCAGCGGTGAGATGTCCAACGGCACGTCGTGCATGTCGGCGATTTTTTGGAACAGGCCGATGTCCTTCTGGATCAGGTCCATGGTGAAATTGACGTCGCGCGACCCCGACAAGATCAGCTGGCTTTCCGTTTCGTGCACAAAGGACGTGCCCGAGGACATGGCAATAGCATCATAGGTCATCCCGAGGTCCATGCCAGCCGCCTTCATCACCGTCAGCGCCTCGCAAAGCGTCAGCAGGTTGGCCGTGGCCAGATAGTTCGTCATCACCTTCAGGATCGAGGAATTGCCGATCTCGCCCACGTGCAGAATGCGGCGGCCCATATGGGTCAGGATTGGCAGCACCCTGTCAAATGTCTCGCGGTCACAGCCAGCGTAGATCGAAATGTTGCCGGTGTCCGCCCGGTGGCAGCCGCCCGACACCGGGCAATCCACCGCACGCCCACCACGCTCCTGCACCAACGCACCAAGGCGTTTGACCTCTTCGGCGTCGGTGGTCGACATTTCCATCCAGATCTTGCCCGGCCCCACATGCGGCAGCATCTCGTCCAGAACTGCCGCCGACGCGGCAGGCGATGGCAGGCAGGTGATGACCGCATCGCACGCCTGCATCATCTCGGCAGGACTGCCTCCGGCGGTGGCCCCCTGTGCCACCTTGGCCGCGACCATATCCGGGTCGAGGTCATGCACCTGCACGTCCAATCCATTGCGGATCAGGCTGCCCGACAGTTTGCCGCCGACATTGCCCAGACCGATAAAGCCAATCTTCATTCCGTGTTCTCCCTTGTTTGGCCTATGCTTTTCGCTCCTTTTGCGGCTTGTCCATCCCGAATGCGACGCGTTAGCGTGACGCTATGGCATATCCGAACAATCAGTGGCCCACACAAGACAGTGACGCCGCCGCAGGCATCGAAACCACCGAAGACTTCGCGCCCTTCGTGCAGCGCAACGACGTGTTCACCCGCGCGTTCTGGGACGCGTCGGTGCGCAGCAAGCATACGGACGCCTTTTTCGCCTCTTACCGGATGGAAGCCGCACCGCGCCGGGGCGACGGCTTCACCCAGCGTGATTTCGCCCTGCGAAACGCCGCGTGGCTGATTTCGGATGTGATGACGGACCGGCATGCAGATCAGGGCCGCCGCGAAGGATTTCAGGCCCCCATCAGCTATGACACGCCCGTGGCTGCCGATCGGGTGGAGGTCGATGATCCTGCGCAAATGGCGACCGAGATCAAACGCGTGGCGCGGTTTTTCGGGGCGGACCTGTGCGGGGTCACGGATCTGGATGCACGGTGGCTCTATGCCAGCCGGGTCGATACGCGCGATCTGACGGAGGCCCCCAACGACCTGCCGAAGGGACTGAGCAGCGTGATCGTTCTGGGCCACGAGATGGACGAAGAACTGGTGGCGACTTACCCTTCGGCTCTGGCGGGGGCGGCTACCGGGCGCGAATACAGCCACGAGGCCGCAGTGGTCATGCAACTGGCCGCCTTTATCCGCAACCTCGGATACGAGGCCGTGGCCAGCATGAACGACACAGGGCTGGTGATCCCTTATGCGGTCAAGGCAGGATTGGGTGAGTACGCCCGCAACCAGTTGGTCATCACGCCAGAGTTTGGCCCACGCCTGCGCTTTTCCAAGATTTTCACGAACCTGCCGCTGACCCATGACGCGCCGCAGCCGCGCGGGGTGCGCGCGTTCTGCGACATCTGCACCAAATGCGCAGATGCCTGCCCTGTCAAAGCCTTGCCCTTTGGCCCGCCCGAGGTCGGGGGGGCAAATGTGTCGGCGATCAGAGGTGTGCGCAAATGGACTTCGGATGCCGAAAAATGCTTCAGCTTCTGGGCCAAGACCGCGACCGATTGCGCGATCTGTCTGCGGGTCTGTCCATTCAACCGAAACTTCAGCCAGTGGCGGCATCGGATGTGGCTGCGGTTGGCGTTGTCACGTTGGCGCAAGCTGGCTTTTTGGCTGGACCGAAAGCGCGGCGGGCGGCGCAAGCCTTCGGAGTGGTGGAACGGCAAAACCGGGGCCTGATGCGGCCCCGGTTGTCGGTGTCACGTTTCGCCCGGATCAGGTCGGATGTTCGACGCGCCAACCCGTTCCGCTGACGATCAGCCGTGTGGCCGTCGGCGCGGCATCAACGCAGCTTTCCGGATCAACGTTGCAGAAATAGACATCCTTTCGCCCGCCTATCATCCAGAGGCGGTATTTCAACGCATCAATCGTCTGGATCGAGGCCCCCTTGCAGGAGGGCAGATCACACAGGTTGCCCACCACGATGACCGGGGCGCGGCCTTCGCCCACGGCCTCGGCCATGGCGCGGGTATCACTTTGCCAATCCCCATAGGTGTTGGTCTGCTTGAACGTCTGAAACATGTAGCTGAGCACAAGGAACAGCACCAGTTTGAAGGCGACACGAGGCCCCCAGCCGTCCCAGCGCATCGCATAGGTCAGCGCACTGCCCAGAATGGCGACGTAGAACACCCACACGAACAGAAACGCACGCGGCGGGATCTTCACGCCCAGCTTGACCACCTGCGCCGCCAACAGCGCAAGGCCGATGGCCAGACCTGTATGCAGATAAACCGCCTTCATTGGGGCATAGCGCGCCAGCACCAGCGTGGCCGCAATCAGCATGCCAATGTGGAAATAGACACCGGGCTGGAAGTGATAGGTCATGGTGATCAGAAAATCGAGCATCAGCGGTTTGATCGCCGCCGCATTGGCCAGCATACCGGCCATGTCTTCTGCAGGCGTCGCCTCGCGCCAGGACGCCAGCGGGACATCAAAGACACCGTGCACGTACCAATTGATCGAATAGGTCAAAAGCACCGCCGCAACAAAGCTGGCACCGAACAGGACAACAAGGCCAGCAAGATCGCCCCAACTGCGATTGCGGGTTTGCACCAGGCACACAACCAAAAGCAAAATCGGATAAGTCGTATAGGCCATGAAGGTCGCCACCACGAACAGCGGCAGAAATGCGCGATGCGCGCGCACCGACATCCGGCATCCCATGACCGCATAAAGCGCCACAAGCGCCAGTCCCGGCAACAGCGTGTTGAACCACAGCGAAATCAGCGTGGCCGGCGGCGCGAGCATCAGCAGAACAGCAATGGCGATCGGCAACTTGTCCGGCCTGTCATCGCGCATCGTCGCAACCGCAACCGCCGCACAGAAGATCACCCACAGCAACTGGTACGCCGCGTAGTTCAGCCACGAGGGCGTCACGATCTCGCGCAGGTGCCAGATGTAGTTCAGCCAGCGCCCTTCATTCAGGGTCTTGAGCCAAAAGCCTTCGGGATAGGCCAACATGGCCGGGAAATCATCGTGGCGGATCATCGGATCCGCCCAGTTTGTAATGAACACGATGAAGGCCGCGAGAGCGGTAAATGCGGCCACGGGCCAGACCGACAAAACACCGGACTGCGGCTTGGCTGCCACGCTCTCCTTGGCGTCTGCCCAATCGGCGTTGGTCGCGGCCAGTGTCATGCCGCAGCCTCAGATTGCGATTTGCGGGCATTGGCGCGGGCCGCAATGATCTTGGCCCGCGCCTGAGCGATCTTGGTCACGGTGCCCTGCGGCAGGTGACCCACGATGTTGCGGCGCAGTTTCCACATCAGGTCACCGCCATCACGCACCTTTTCGCCTGCGGGGATGCCAGTGGCGCGGATATGGTCGGGAAGGTCGGCCACGGCCGTGTCGCGCACGTAGACAATCGCGTTGTAGCGGTACCACGGCTCCACTTCCGTGTTGCCTTTCATCTCGGGGCGCAGGCAATCGAAGGCCTGGTATCCGCGCTTTGCAAAGAGGTCCTGCCAGAAATGCAGAGGCTGTTCGTTGACATGAAACTCACCGCCCTGTCCCACGGTGGCCGCGGAAAACACCACCACATCCGCGGCGTCGGTCAGGCTTTGTACCAGAGCCTCAGAGGCTTTGGTGGGCAGGTGTTCCCCCACCTCAAGGCTTTGTGCGAGGGCAAAGTGGCGGTCGGTCTTGACCGGTTGGGTCAGGTCCGTGCCCATGAACTGTTCGGCAGGAATGGCAAGGTTGGCACGGTCCACATAGTCGCCGTCCACGCCCATCACATCCGCCACGCCAGAGGCGCGCCATTCGTCAAGCCACACGCCACGGCCACAGCCGAGGTCCAGAACGCTGTCGGGCGCGAGCCACGGCTTCAGCAAGGCGATGAATTCGCGCGCCGAAGACCGTGCGCCGTGGTCAATGTAGTCGAAGAAAGTGTTGTTGTAGATATGTGTCATGTTCTCTGCTCTGCCTGAAGTTGGTTTTGGGAAAAGACCCACAGCGCCATGAGCACGAAGTTCTGCACAGGCAGAACCAACATCACGCTCAGGGCTGCAGCCCAATCCGGGATATTGAATGTGGGGGCCACGACCCCGGTCAAAATGGCCGCGGTCACAAGACCCAGCCCGATCATCACGCTAAAGCGCAGGACCTGGCGGCCATCACGCAGCTTTTGCCCAAAGGAAAATTTCGCCTGACCCACGTATTGCAGCGCGACCGCGATCAGGAAGGCCACCGCGTTGGCCAGAGGTTGTGCGATGTCCATGGCCAGAAAGAACAGGTAAAGGACCATGTAGAGGCCCGCCACAAGTGCGCCGACGATGCAAAACCGCACGAAGGTTCCGGCCCCGGTCATGGCTCAGGCGCTCAACCGCACGGCGACGGGCTCTGCGCCGCGCGTGTCTTCCTGAACGAAGTACAGGGGCCGGTTTTTCGCCTCGACATAGAGGCGCCCGATATATTCGCCGAGGATACCCAATGTCAAAAGCTGGATGCCCGAGAAGATCGAAAACGCCAGCACGATCGACGCCCAACCGGGTGCGGTTTGATACATCAGCAAGGACCGGATCACATAGATCATCATCAGACCCGAGAAGCCGAAGCTGACCAGCGACAGGCGCGTGGCAAACTTGAGCGGCTTGGTGGAAAAGGCTGTCATAGCGTCAATGGCGAAGCGGGCCATCTTGCGCAGCGGATACTTGGTTTCACCCAGCGCGCGGGGCGCCCGGCTGTAGTCGATGCCGATCTGCTTGAAGCCAGCCCATGCAAACATGCCGCGCACAAAGCGCGAGCGTTCCGGCATCGCCAGAACCGCATCCAGCGCGCGGCGGCTGACAAGGCGGAAATCGCCGGTGTCATTGGGGATCGGCACATCCGACATCATGTTGAGGAAGCGGTAGAACATGTAGGCCGTGGCCTTCTTGAACATGGTCTCGCCGTTGCGTTCGGTGCGGCGGCCATAAACCACGTCGTAGCCGCGGTCCATCATCGCCATCATGTCCGACAGAAGTTCGGGCGGGTCCTGAAGATCCGCGTCCAGCATGAAGATGCGTTCGCCCTTGGCGGCCTCCAACCCTGCGGTCAGGGCGATCTGGTGGCCCCGGTTGCAAGACAGGCGAATGGCGGCAAGCTGCGGGTAATCGGCGCGCGCCTTTTCGATCTCGGCCCACGTGTTGTCGGTGGACCCATCATCGACCAACAGGATTTCAGCGCGTTTGCCATAGGGTTCGACCGTTTCGGCAAGCCGCTCCAGCAGCCCGGGAATGGACTCTTCTTCGTTCATGCACGGAACGACCACGGAAATCAGCATATCAACAGCCCCTTCGCTTTGACTTGCTGATTTATCGGCGTGCAATGTGACCCAAATGAGGCCGCAATTGGATGATTTTCGGAAACGCGTTGTTTCGGATAAGGCAACAAGGCCAACAGCCGCCTGTGCCGGACGCAGGGCGACCGAGTCCAACGCAAGCGGAATACTATCACAGTTTCAATGATCGGTCAGACGTGAACTACCTGCAATTTGCAACAAATCCGACCAATCGGCACCATCAAGGCGCGCGCGCGATAGGAGCAGAGCGGCTCAAAGATCGCGAAACGTGACCGTTTCGACCTTCTGGGTGGCCTCCCACGCGCTGACCAGCGCATCGCCCTGCCCCTTGAAATCCTCGTTCAGGAACCGGCAGCGATCGATTCTGTCGATGCGGAAATGGCGCAAGTCCACGCGCAGTTCACACCAGCCCACCAGCACTGCGGCATCCGCATAGTAGATTGTCACCAGCGGCCAGACACGCCGCGTGGTGATGGCCCCTGCGGCGTCTTTGTAATCGATATGTATCTTTTGTTCCTGCCGGATTGCCATGCGCAAGGCGGTCATGTCGGCATTGGGCATATCCTGCACGCCCCAGGCGGATGCGACCAGCCGCCGGGTGCCCGGCGCGCTTTCGTGCAGTTTGCGCGCCGCGCGGCGGGCCGCCCGCCAAAGGCCCGCATCCCCCGTGCGCGCCACCATGTTCAGCCCAACGATGATTGCCTCGGCCTCATCGATGTCGAAGTTGACCGGCGGCAGGTCATAGCCCCGGCGCATCACGTATCCGACGCCCGGCTCGCCCAGAATGGGGGTCTGCATGGATTGCAGCGTGGCGATATCGCGGTAGATGGTGCGTCTGGACACTTCGAGGTCCGCAGCCAACTCGCGCGCCAGCAGGGGCCGCTTGGCCTGTCGCAGCAGCTGTATGATTTCGAAGAACCGGTCGCTCTTGCCCATTGTCTCGCCTTGTGTTTTCTCAGCACTAGCACATCACTGGTGACACATAGATGGCAATAGGCTTCTGCTAACCCCGCTCCGAACAGATCGGAGACCGGCCATGTCCACCCCCAGTGCAGTCCTTCAGTCGCGCCACCGCGCCGGTGCGGTTCTGGTGGTCGTCTCTGCCTTGGTCTTCAGCACCGCTGGCATTTTCACCAAGGGCGTCGCCGCAGAGGCATGGACCGTGATCTTTTGGCGCGGGGTGGCGGCAGCCACGTTCACCTTGACCTATCTGGCCCTGCGCGGGGCCTTGATGTCCGAGGTGCGCAGCTTTGGCAAACCGGCGGCCCTCGTCACCGGGCTCATGGCTGCGGGTACTGCGGCGTTCATTCCGGCGTTCAAGCTGAGCACGGTGGCAAATGTCGCGCTGATCTATGCCACCGCGCCGCTTTTGGCCGCGACGATGGCGTGGGTTCTGCTTAGGGAGGCCCCGACGCGCCGGGTCATCCTTGCCAGCATCGCGGCCTTTGTGGGGGTTCTTCTGATCGTGTCGGGCTCTCTTGGCCAGATCGCGTTGGCCGGAGACAGCCTTGCGCTGGTCATGACGTTGATGATGGCGGGCACCATGATCGTCTACCGCGCACGGCCCGCCACCACGGCGGCCTTGCCCGCTGCGTTGTCGTCCGTCGTTCTTTTACCGGTGGCTGCGATCTTTGGCGATCCATGGCACGTCCCCGCCGGGGAGATGCCGGTGCTGATCGCCTTTGGCGCGGTCTTTGCCGTGGCCTCTGTCACCCTGTCGGAAGGTGCGCGGCGCCTGCCACCTTCCGAAACCGCACTTTTGTCGACGCTGGAAGTGCCGCTGGCCCTCGCGCTGGCTTGGGTCATCCTGATCGAAGTCCCCGGCCTGCACGTCATTCTGGGCGGGACCATCGTAATTGTCGCCGTGGTGTTGTCGCAGGCCCGCAAGACCGCGTGACCCGCCGCACATTTTTACTGGACAGGTCTGTTCAATAGTGATCAGCCTATTGGACAGATATGTTCAATTCTGCCGCACCACCCGCGTGCCACAGCGTTGAACGCAAGCGTGGCGTGGGAGGATCACATGAAATCGCACTATCGGGCCGTCGTCATCGGAGGCGGCGTTGTCGGGACATCCGTTCTTTATCACCTTGCAAAAATGGGCTGGACAGACGTCTGCCTGATCGAACGCAACGTGCTGACCGCCGGATCAAGCTGGCATGCCGCCGGGGGCATTCACGCGCTGAACGCAGACCCCAACATTGCAAGCCTGCAAGCCTATACCATCGACCTGCTGAGCGAGATCGAAAAGGAATCGGGCCAATCCATCGGGCTTCATATGACGGGGGGCCTGACGCTTGCGGGCACGCCGGACCGTTGGGAATGGCTTCAGGGCGCGTACCGGACGTTCCAGTCCATCGGCATTGACGATGTGCGCCTTGTGACCCCCGAAGAGGCGGGTGCGTTGTGTCCGATCATGTCTACCGATGGCATTCTGGGCGGCATGTGGGCCGATCGCGAAGGCTATGTCGACACCACCGGCACTGTGCATGCCTATGCTGGAGCGGCCAAGAAATACGGCGCAGAAGTCGTCGAGCACAACCGCGTGCTGGAACTGAACCAGGTGCCCGGCGGCTGGGACGTGGTCACCGAAAAGGGCACCATCCGCACCGAGAACGTGATCAATGCCGCGGGCCTCTGGGCCAAGCAGGTGGGGCGCATGGCCGGGATCGAACTGCCGGTCTCGCCGCTCAATCACCACTACCTGATCTCGGACACAATTCCCGAGCTTGAGGCGTTGGATTTCGAGGTGCCCATGACCGTGGACCTCGAAGGGTTCACCTACATGCGGCAGGACCAGAAGGGCATTCTGCTGGGCATCTACGAGGTGGATCACCAGCACTGGATGGAAGACGGCGCGCCGTGGGAATACGGGTTCGAACTGCAACAGGAAGACCCTGACCGCATCGAACGCGAACTGACGCTGGGGTTCGAACGCTATCCCGCGCTGCAGGAGATTGGGGTCAAGACATGGGTCAATGGCGCCTTCACCTTTGCGCCGGACGGCAACCCGCTGGTCGGGCCGGTGCGGGGCAAGCCGGGATACTGGTGTGCCTGTGGCGTGATGGCCGGGTTCCTTCAGGGCGGCGGCGTTGGCAAATCGCTGGCCGAATGGATGATCCACGGTGAACCCGAGGCAGATGTCTATGGCATGGACATCGCGCGCTTTGGCCCCTTTGCGGAAAACAAACAATTCATCCGCGAAACCACCGGCCAATTCTACACCCGCCGGTTCGTGATGACCTATCCCAACGAACAACTGCCCGCAGGACGCCCGTTGAAAACCGCACCGGCCTATTCGGACATGACCGCGGCAGGGTGCCAATGGGGCGCAAGCTGGGGCCTCGAAGTGCCGCTGTACTTCGCACCATCCCCGGATTTCGAAGAAACGCCGACGCTCAAGCGGTCGAACGCTTTCGATCTTGTCGCGCAAGAGTGCAAGGCGACGCGCGAAGCCGTCGGGTTGCTGGATATCTCCGGCTTTTCCCGTTTCGAAGTGTCGGGCGACGGGGCCGAGGCGTGGTTGAACCGGATCATGGCCAGCAAGCTGCCCGAACCGGGCCGCGCGAAACTGGCCCCGATGCTGGCCGAAGATGGCCGCATGAAGGGCGATCTGACCGTGTTCAACTGGGGCGACGGCACGTGGTGGATCATGGGCAGCTATTACCTGCGCGAATGGCACATGCGCTGGTTCGAGGACCATATGGACGATGGCGTGTCCCTGCGCGATATCGCGGATGCAACCGTCGGCTTTTCGCTGTCAGGCCCCAACAGCCGCAAGGTTCTGGAAAAGCTGACCGACGGGCCGATCGACAATTTGCCTTTCATGGGCTGCGGCACCTTCGACATCGGCCTGATCCGCGCCAAGGTCGGGCGCCTGTCCGTGGCGGGCGAGTTGGGCTACGAGATCCATTGTTCGTCTGCTGAACACATCACCCTGCGCAAGACGTTGCTTGCGGCAGGCGCCGATCTGGGCATGCGCGAGATCGGCTTCAACGCGCTTCTGAGCCTGCGGCTCGAGAAAAGCTTTGGCATCTGGTCGGCAGAGTTCACCCAAGGGTACACCGCCGGACAGACCGGCATGGACCGGTGGATCGACTGGTCCAAGGATTTTGTCGGCAAGGATGCGGCACTGGCCGAACGCGATGGCAACGGCCCGGCGCAACGTGTCGTGACACTTGAGATCGACAGCAAGGATGCCGATGCAGCGGGATACGAACCCGTATGGTCAGAAGGCGCGTTGGTGGGCTTTATCACCTCGGGCGGATATGGCCACACGGTCGGCAAATCGCTGGCCATGGCCATGGTCGATCACGACAAATGCGCCGAAGGCACAGCGCTTGAGGTGCATGTGGTCGGACAGCCCTGCGCGGCAAGGGTCATCGCGCCCTCGCCCTATGATCCATCCGGCGCGGCGATGCGGGGCTGATCATGCAGGACGACGGACCAAAGCGGCGGAGACGGCGGCGGGGCAGATCGGAAGCCACAGGCGCAGCACCCCTGCGGCAGATCGACTATCACAACCTGCGCAACCCTTTCCCGCCGATGGAGGTCTTTTCAAGCGACGAGGCCGCCGCGATGCACGAGACGGCCCTGCGCACGCTGGAAGAACTGGGCATGAAAGTGCTGTTGCCCGAGGCCGTCGAGGTGTTTCGCAAGGGTGGTGCAACGGTCAGGGGCGACATGGTGTACATCGGGCGCGATATGGTCGAGGCCGCCCTTGCCAGCGCGCCCAAATCCATCACCGGACGTGCGGGTGTTCGTGAAAAGGATCTGCTGTTCGAACTTGGCACCCTGGCCTTTCAACCCGGCGCAGGCGCGCCCCATGCCACCGACCTGACCCGCGGCAGGCGGCCAGGGTCGGCGCAGGATTTCCGTGAATACACGATGCTGAACCAGCATTTCGATGTGCTGCACATGCTGTCGCCGTCCGTTGAACCACAAGATGTGCCCGTGCATTTGCGGCACTATTTCACCACCGAGACGCAGCTGACACTCAGCACCAAGTTTCCCTTCGTCTTTTCACGTGGCACACCGCAGGTCATGGACTGTTTCGAGATGCTGCGCGATTTTCGCGGGGTGTCGGATGATGGGTTTCAGGCCGCGCCTCACTGCTACACGATCATCAACACCAACAGCCCCCGCACCCTCGACATTCCGATGGCACAGGGGCTGATCGATTTCGCGCGCATGGGGCAGATGTCCATCGTGACGCCCTTTACGCTGATGGGGGCCATGGCACCGATCACCGTGGCCGGGGCCGTCACGCTCAGCCATGCCGAGGCGCTGGCCGCGATCACCCTGACGCAACTGGTGCGGCCCGGCGCGCCCATCTGCTATGGCACCTTCACCTCCAACGTGGACATGAAGTCTGGCGCGCCGGCCTTTGGCACGCCTGCGCATTTTCAGGCGTCCTTGGCCGCGGGACAGATGGCGCGGATGACCGGACTGCCATGGCGGTCCGCCGCCGGATCTGCATCGAACCTCAACGATGTGCAGGCCGCGAATGAAAACCAGATGGGGCTTTGGGGGTGCCTGATGGCGGGCGCAACCGTCATCATCCACGCGGCGGGATGGCTCGAAGGGGGGCTGTCCGTCTCTTATGAAAAGATCATCACCGACGTCGAAGTGCTGAACATGATCGCCGAGCTGTGTGCGGGCAAGGCCGGGGGTGCGGACGAGATCGGATTTGACAACGCCCTGTCACACGTCAGCCCGAGCGGCCATTTCTTTGACGCACCGCAGACGATGGAACGCTACAACAGCGAATTCTATGAGCCGATCGTGCATGACTATGCCAACTTCGGCACGTGGACCGAACGGGGTGCACGGGATGCCAGCGCCCGCGCGACCGAAGCATGGCAAGCCATCGTTGCGGCCGAGGCCCGGCCCGATGTCGATGCCAACCGGCTGGAGGCCCTGCAGGCTTTTATCGCCAAGCGGACCGCCGAGGGCGGCGCCCCGCCCGAAAGCTGACCCATGACCAAACGCATATCCCCCGTTTTGCACCGCGACGATCCCGACAAGGCCCCGCTTGTGGGCCATGTGAAAGTGACCCAAGCCGATTGGCTGAACATGGCGCGGGATGTGTTGGTCAACGACGGCGTGGCCGAGGTAAAAATTCTTGGCCTGGCGACGCGCATGGGCGTGTCACGGTCCAGCTTTTACTGGTATTTCAAGAACCGATCCGACCTGTTGTCCGCCTTGCTGGAAGAGTGGGAAGACCGCAACACGGCCCAGATCGTGGCCCAATGCGCCCTGCCCGCCACATCCATCACCCAGGCGGTCTGCAACTTCTTTCGATGCTTTGTCGATCCTGCGAAATTCGATCGCGGCCTGGATTTCGCCGTACGCGAATGGGCACGCCGGGACACGGCCCTGCGGGCGCGGGTGGACCACGCGGACAGCCAGCGCATCAATGCGATCACCCAATGCTTCCTGCGCCATGGCTATGGGCCTCAGGATGCCGATGCGCGCGCGCGCATCCTCTATTTCATGCAGTTGGGATATCACGCGCTTGAAGTAAAAGAACCAATGGAACTGCGCATGTCTCGTATCGAAGGCTACGTGCGCGGCTTTACCGGCCAAGACCCGGACCCCGATGCCGTTGCCGACTTCCTGGCGGACGTGGCGCGCCTGAACGTGGCCTGAACCGGGTGCGCCCGACGCCACGGGGGCTGAAGTCCAGAGCATCGCCTGAGTCCTTGCCTCGAACCACCAGAACAGGCCCGGACATGTTCAGCGGAATGAGCGTCAGCCCCGTGGCATCACCGGCATACCCATCCCATGCAGGGATTGCGCCCCTCGGCGTTCGCCACGTGGCAGATTTGCAGGAGCAAGCGGCTTCGCCGTCTGACCTTCAGATCATCCCCGGTTTTCCGGTTGGGAAACCGGAACAAATGAAACAAGTCGGCCCACGGATCAGAAGCGAAGAACTTCGAAATGGGAAAGAGTTTGGCGCAACAGGAACGGCTGTGTGTCGCCTTATGATGTGAAGTGGCGGACCGAGGAGGATTCGAACCCCCGACCCCCTGATTCGTAGTCAGGTACTCTATCCAGCTGAGCTATCGGTCCACTGGCGCGGGGTTTAGTCCTGATGTCGCGCGGTTGCAAGCCCTGATCCGAGAAAATCGCGCACGGGGCACATCGCTCAGATCGCGCCGTCGCCTTTGGGCAGTCGGATGCAGAACGCCGTGCCTTCGGGACCGGTGCGCGACAAGCTGAGGGTACCGCCGTGGCCACGGATCAACTCGTGCGAGATGGCCAGCCCAAGGCCTGATCCACCCTTGCGGGCGCTGCCCTGGAACGGTGTGAACAGGTGTTCTTGTGCCGTGGGCGGCAGGCCCGGCCCCGTGTCCGTTACCTCGATCCACCAGGCATCGCCATCTTCGCGGGCAGAGACGTTGATTTCACCCGGCTGACCCGCGGCCACGATCGCCTGACGGGCGTTGCGCACGAGATTGGCGATAACCCGGAACAGCTGTTCAGGGTCCGCGCGGACGGACATCAATGCCGGAATGTCCTCGGCAAAGCTGAGGTCGAAATCCTGCACCGCCAGCCGCTCGCTGTCGATCACGTCGGCCACGATGTCGCTGAGTTGCACGATGGCCAGCGTCGGGCTGGGCTCTTCCGCCTTGCCAAAGGCCAGCGTGCTTTCGCACAGGTGCACCGCACGGGTGATCGAGCCCACCAGCTTGGGCGCCATGCGCCGCACCAGCGGGTCTTCGGAACTCTCGATCCGGTCGGTGAACAACTGGGCCGAGGTGAGGATATTGCGCAAATCGTGGCTGATCTTGCTGACCGCACTGCCAAGTTGCGCCAATCGCTCTTTCTGGCGCAAGGCCTGCGTCAGTTCGGTTTGGAGAGACTTCAGCGCCTCTTCGGCCTCGCGCAGCTCGCGCACGCCTGCGGTGGGTGTGATCACCCGGCGCGCGTCCTCGGGGGCGGCGGCATAGTTCTGCATATGCCCCACCACGCCCTTGATCGGTTTGACCAAAATGGCGCGCACCGCCAGAAACAGTAGCACGGCGGTAAAGACAGAAATCACCGCCGACAGCACCAGAATGCGCAGCCCATAGTCGATCATGGCGGCGCGCAGGGGCGCGGTTTCCATTGTCACCTCGATCAGCAGCCCTGCTTCGCGCAGGGGCGCGCCAATCACCCTTATCACCTCGTTGTCTGTCTCAAGAAGGCGGCCCATGGCATCGCGGATCAGCACCATGGCGGTGCCATCACGCAGATCGAAGGTTTGCGAGATCGGCTGTGGCATGGGCGTCGACAGCATCAACTGGCGCACCTCGTCCCGGCGCAGCACCACGTTGAAGACGCCCGCGTTCTCCAAAAGCTCCCGCTCAAGATCCTGATCCAGCATATCGTCGGCGAGCAGCGCCAGAGAAGCGATCTGCGCACGCTCAAGATGGCTGAGCAGGTAGTCTTCGCGGAACCGCGCGATGGACGGCACAAAGATCAAAATCTCGGCCAGCATCACAAAGATGGTGGTCAGGATCAGAAATCGGCCGGACAGTGAATTGAGCATCGCGCGAAACCTGTCAGGGAATGAAGCGCTGAACAAGGCCAACGACACGTTTGACGGTGGGGTTATCGAAGAGACGCGGCGTGAAATAGGCACCCGCCGCGCGTTTGTTGACCTCGCCGATTGTCGGATACGGCGCCACCATCGCGGCGATCTGCGACATCTTCATGTTGTTGGCCAGCGCCAGCGCCCAGAGGTTGATCAATTCGCCAGCCTGATAGCCGACGATGGACGCGCCCACGGGCCGTCCCTTGACCACCATCACCTTGATAAACCCCTTGGTCTTGCGTTCGGCGATGGCGCGGTCGTTGTGGTGATAGTCAAAGCGCACCACCTCCAGCCTGTTGCCATGTGCCGCGCGCGCCTGCGCCTCGGTCAGGCCCACCTGTGCCAGTTCCGGGTCGGTGTAGGTCGCCCAGGGGATATGCGCCGTCTTCGCCTTGGAGGGCAGCGCGAAGAGCATCGAGCGGATGATCACGCCCGCATGATAGCCCGCCACATGGGTGAATTGCAGCCCGCCCGCCACATCGCCAATCGCATAGACCCGGCGGTTGGAGGTGCGCAGGCCCGCATCGACCTTGATGCCGCGCTGGGTCGTCTCGATCCCAGCGGCCTCGAGGTTCAGCTTGTCGGTGTTGGTCTTGCGTCCCACCGCCATGAGGATGTGCGATCCCTTGAAGACGCGGCCGTCCTTGGTCTCAATCTCGACCGCACCCGCGCTGCCGCGCACTTCAGCGGCCAATGCGTCCTCGGCGATCTCGACGCCTTCGTCGCGCAGGGATTGCAACACCACCTCTGCCAGCTCCGGATCATCATTGCCCAGCGCCTTGGCGCCTTCGATAACCGTGACTTTGCTGCCCAGCCGGATATGCGCCTGCGCCATCTCCATACCGATGGGGCCGCCACCCACGACCAGCAGATGATCGGGTTTTTCGCGCAGCTCAAAAAGCGTTTCGTTGGTCAGGTAGGGTACGCTGTCCAACCCCGGAATGGGCGGCACCAGGGGCGCGGACCCCGTGGCGATGACAATACGGCGGGCCGTGATCGAAAAATCACCGGCCTCGACCGTGCGGTCATCCACGAACCGTCCAAATTCGCGGATCACCCGCACGCCGAACCCTTCAAAGCGTTCCTGACTGTCCACGGGTTCGATCTGGGCGATCACATCGGCCACGTGATCCTTGGCCGCGGCATAGTCGGTATCGCCCGCCGCGTCTGCGACGCCGTATTGCGCGCTGTGACGTTGACCATAGGCGGCCTTGCCGCTGGCGATCAGCGCCTTGGAGGGGACGCAGCCATAGTTCAGGCAATCGCCGCCCATCTTGTGCCCTTCGAGCAGGACAACATCCGCCCCCATCTGCGAGGCGCCCGCAGCCACGGACAATCCGCCCGATCCCGCACCGATGATCAGGATATCGGTTTTGATCTTGTTCATTATGTCAGGTCTTTCTTGCCGGTGACGGCCTTGAGGATGATGGGCAGGGCCGACAGTGCCGCCAGCCCAAGGATCGGCAAGAGCACGTGCGGCGCGAAGATGATCCCCAGATCAGGCGTCTCACCGCGTTCAAACACCTCGCCCAGGCCTGCGCCCACCGAGGTAAAGACCAAGGCACCGGGCATGATGCCGAAAAAGGTCGATACCACATAGCGATGCAGCGGCACCTGCATGAAGGCCGGCACAAGGTTGGCCACGAAGAACGGCACCACGGGCACCAGCCGGATCAGGAACAACATCGACCACTGGTTTTCGTCGATCCCATCCTTGATTCTTTTCACCGCACCCTTCGATGCCTCCATGCGCGCGCCCAGCTGCGCGCCCAGCCCATACCGCGCAGCCAGAAAGATCAGCGTGGCGCCGATGGTGGCGCCCGTGACGTTGAACGTCGTGCCAAAGACCGTGCCAAACAGAAACCCACCCGTGAGCGTGGCGATGGTGGCACCGGGCAGCGAAAACGCCACGATCAGCACATAGGCCAAGACAAAGCCCAGCACGCTGAGCGCATAATTCGCATCGCGGAATTCCAGCAACGCAAGGCGGTTGTCGCGCAAGGTCTCGAAGCTGAGATAATCGCGCAAGGTAAAGGCCCCGATCGCCGCAACGATCACGATTGCAATCAGGGGCAGCTTTCTGGTCCATCCCGACGCTTTGTCGGATGTCTGTGCGGGGCCGGTGTCTTGGGTCATATCTGACATAGTGTCGCCTTTGGCGGTTCGGGTTTCAATTGACATGGAAGATGCGCACTTTGCGAGGCATCACACCCGGCGATCACGCGCGCTTGATGCCCGGTGATGCATTTAGGGGTCAAAGTGGTGGCTTTGATGGTGTGTTGAAACAAAGCCGACCGTCCGGCGCGCGTTTTGTTGCAACGAGAAGCGATTTTGCGGCCCAAGGGGTTTGACTTGCCCCGCAGCGGGGTTTAGAGGACGGGCTTCGAACACAAGCGGCCCCGCAGCGATTCCGCGCGCCTGGCCGATCAAGATGGAGACGGAGCGATGAAACGCACCTACCAACCAAGCAACCTCGTGCGCAAGCGGCGCCATGGTTTCCGTGCGCGTATGGCCACCAAAGCGGGCCGCAAGATTCTGAATGCACGTCGCGCACGTGGCCGGAAGTCGCTGAGCGCGTAAGCACGCGCGTCAGGTTTGACAACATGACCCCGCCGGAGGCCTCCGCCCACAGCGATCACGCTGATGCGGACCTGCCTTCGGCGGGGTCTTCGCGTTTGGACATCCTCAAGAAACGTTCCTATTTTCTGCGTGCGGCCCGTGCGCCGCGCAAGGTGACCCCCGGTTTCGTGATACAGATCCGCAAACGGGGCGATGATGCGCCCATGCGCGTTGGCTTTACCTGTTCCAAGAAGGTCGGCAATGCCGTGGCCCGCAACCGCGCCAAACGCCGCCTGCGCGAGATTGCGCGGCTTGAATTGCCGCAATACGGGCGTGCCGGATACGACTACGTGCTGATCGGGCGCGCGGATGTCACCGCCACACGGGATCTGGCCCAGATGCGCAAAGACCTGCGCGCCGCCCTGCAGGAGCATCCAGAATGACCCCCTTTGCGCATGTGCTGGCCTTGCCGGTCAAAGCCTACAGGCTGATCTTCAGCCCCTGGGTCGGGTTCAACTGCCGCTACCAGCCGACCTGCAGCGCCTATGCGCTGGAAGCTCTGGAAAAGCACGGCGCCATCAAAGGCGGTTGGTTGGCCGCGCGCCGGATCGCGCGCTGCCATCCCTTTGGCGGCGAAGGATACGACCCGGTGCCCGACGACGAGCCACATCGGTAGCCGTTCCGGCCACCGGCTTCTTGTGCTGGCAGGTGCAGAATACAGTTAGAAGATAAAATCGGCCGAATTCAGATCGGTAAAGGCCAGCCCTTCGATCAAGAGCGTGCCATTGCCCCCCACCTGGGACAGATCGATCAACGTATCGCCGCCCCCCGCATTGGACGCCGCTGCCAGAATTGTGGTGCCGAAATCCGAGGACCGGATGCCAAAGGCGGAAATGTCGATCAGATCCTCGCCATCGACGAAATTCTTGATGATATCGTGGTCGGCCGACCGGGTGATCACGAAGGTATCTACGCCCGAACCGCCTTCCATGGTGTCATTGCCCCGACCGCCGTTGATCGTGTCCACGCCCTTGCTGCCGCTGATGTCATCGTCGCCCGCACCGCCGCGCAGATCGTCCGATCCGTTGCCGCCGATGATCGTATCGTCGCCACGCTGGCCATAGATCACATCATTCTGGTTGCCACCATCCAGGTAGTCATCGCCATCGCGCCCGCGCAGGGTGTCTTCGTCATCTTCGCCAAGGAAAACGTCGTCAAACGCGCCGCCCAGCATGACATCGTCGCCGGTCCCGCCGCTGACCGCGCCATAGACTTCGCCACGGCCTCGATATATGTCCGCCTCACTTCCCAACGACACGTCTCCGACGATGGCGCCATGGTTGATGAATTCATCGGTCCCGCTGGTTGCGCTCACGTCTCCGACAATGTCACCAAGGTTCAACAGGTAATTCGTTCCGCCACCCATAATGACTTCACCGACAATCAGCCCGGTGTTGATGATTGAGTCTATCCCGGCTCCCATCGCAATCGCGATTGAATCAGTGCGGATCGTTCCGTGGTTTTCGACCTGTGTTTCGTTGACTCCAAAAGCCAGAGAAAGACCGATATCACCGTCCCAAAACTCCATCGTTCCCGTATTCAGGATTTTGCCGGTGGATGTTTGCGTGAATATGCGACTACCGAAATAGGTTCCATGATTGGCGATCAAATAATCATCGGTTGCAAAGATGAACATGCCATAGAGAGATTCAGCCGTTGTGACAGACCCGTAGTTGATGAATTCGGCATTGTCGGCAGTGCTCCAGTTAACAGCGGATTCACCCGAAGCCTGACCGTGGTTTATGATCAAGTCATCGTTGTTGATACGGAACGCATAGCCCTGTGCCGCAGAGATGGTACCGTGGTTTGTGAAGACGATATCGCCATCCGTCGTGACGCCATACCCTGTCAGGCTGATAACTGTTCCATAGTTGGTGCCCACGCTCAACGCCCCACTCAGTAATATTGCGTCCTTAAATGCCTGCACCAAACCGGTTTCGCCGATGAACAGCGAGCTTTGCGCGCCCCCCATGTCAATCCCCAGACCGTCGTTGGAATCCGCGTCTGTTTGATCCAAAGCCAGAACTGTGCCCATAACCGTGATGTGCACATCAGTGTCAGACACGGACCCCGCATTGATCCCTTCGTTCTCGGTGCTGACGATCGACACGTCCTGTCCGATGAACAGGATATCATCAGCATTCAGGCTGCGTGTGGTTGTCCGGTCGGTTTCAATGATTGTGGGCATGGTATGGGTCCTTTTCAAATGCAGTTGGCAATCAATCGAATTGAGAATAGCCCAATTGGTCAAAAAATGACAATCACGGGCTGAACCCTGCAACCGATGCTGGAAACGGGCGGATTTGCGCGATAGACGGGACGCCATGAAAGACATCGCTGACGATATCCACCCGCTCTTTGCCGGTGCCCCGCAAAGCACCGAGTTCCGCAAGCTGCGCAAGCGGCTGGTGCGCCACGTGCGCGAGGCCGTCGACCAGTACGGCATGATCGAACCCGGCGCGCGCTGGTTGGTGTGTCTGTCGGGCGGCAAGGACAGCTATACCTTGCTGGCGATCCTGTTCGAACTGAAATGGCGGGGCCTTTTGCCGGTCGATATTCTGGCCTGCAACCTTGATCAGGGACAGCCCGGATTCCCCGCGACCGTGCTGCCCGCATTTCTGGAAAAGATGGGTGTCGAACACCGCATTGAATATCAGGATACCTATTCCGTGGTCGTCGATAAGGTGCCGCAGGGGCGTACGTTCTGTGCGTTGTGTTCGCGGCTGCGGCGGGGGCATCTGTACCGTGTCGCGCGCGAGGAAGGGTGCAGCGCCGTGGTTCTGGGACACCACCGCGACGACATTCTGGAAACCTTTTTTATGAACCTCTTTCACGGCGGGCGTCTGGCCACGATGCCACCCAAACTGGTCAACGAAGAAGGTGATCTGTTCGTCTACCGGCCCCTCGCCCATGTGGCCGAAGCCGATTGCGAAAAATTCGCGCGTGCCATGCAATACCCGATCATTCCCTGCGATCTGTGTGGCAGTCAGGACGGCCTTCAGCGGCAACAGGTCAAGCAGATCCTCGACGGCTGGGAGGCCAACAGTCCGGGTCGCAGGCAGGTCATGTTCCGCGCGTTGATGAACGCGCGACCTTCACACCTGCTGGACCCAAAGCTCTTTGATTTTGCCGGTCTGACGCGCGACACCGAAACAACTTCCGAACAATTTGAAGAAAACAGCAGCCAAATTCCAAAGCTGCGTTAACGCAGAGCTTACGGCTGGCCTTTTATCGCTTGAGTGTTGGTGCAGATGTGCACCGCCATGCAAGAGGGCCATCAATGTCTTTCCGACCGGGCAGGATCTTTCAGAAATTACGCCTCGCGACCAATCACGCGTTGAGCGGTCCGCAAGGGGTGGCCTTTGTCGCGGCGGGATTGCTGGCGGCCTATTGGATGGGGGGCGAAGGCATGTTCGTGTCTCTGGCACTTGTGTTGCCGGTGCTTGTACTTCTGTCAGGATCCATCGCCAAACCACCGCAAACTGTGCTGCGCGACACGCTCAGCGGGCTTCTGTCCCGCGAACACTTCGAAGAGATGGTGCGCAGAATGTGGCAGGACACGCAGGACCAACAACTGCGATCGTCGCTGATTTTTCTCGAACTTGATGATTTTTCAGCGCTGCTGGATCAGCACGGCCAGACCGCCGCCGATGCCGTCGTGCAGCGCGTCGGCGAACGGATCGTGGCTTGCCTGCGCCAGCATGATGTTGTTGCGCGCATCGGTGACAACCGGTTTGCGATTTGTGTAGCACCTACGCCGCAGATGGATCTTGAGATTTGCATCCAGATGGCCAGCCGGATTCAGTCATCAATCGAAGAGCCGATTTCGGTCGATGGCACCACCATCTACATGACAGTCGCTGTGGGTTTCTGTCTGCACAGCCGGTGCCCTGCGCCGGGCGGAGATGCATGGTTGAAGGCAACCGGCACAGCGCTGACCGAGGCACGACGCCTTGGCCCATCGACCATCCGCGCCTATTCCGAGGAAATGCACCGCGCAAAGACCGTGCGCCGCGCTCTGCGGGACGAAGCCGCCGAAGCGCTGGAGACCGGGCACATCCAACCGTGGTTCCAACCCCAGATTTCAACAGACACCGGCAAGGTGACGGGATTCGAGGCGCTGGCGCGCTGGGTGCATCCGGAACGCGGTATCGTCCCACCGCCCGAGTTCCTGCCCGCCCTCGAGGATGCAGGGCTTTTGGAGCGGTTGTCCGAAGTGATGATGTATCACACCTTTACCGCATTGAAGGCCTGGGACGCGGCGGGCGCAATGGTGCCACAAGTCGGCGTAAACTTTGCCACCTGCGAATTGCGCAATCCCCGACTTGTCGAAAAAGTCAGCTGGGAACTGGATCGGTTTGACCTGTCCCCCGACCGACTTTCGGTCGAGGTTCTGGAAACCGTGGTGACAAGCGCACCCGATGACGTGGTCTGCCGCAATCTCAACGGGCTGGGTGCATTGGGCTGTCGCATCGATCTGGATGATTTTGGCACCGGCAACGCCTCTATTGCCGCGATCCGGCGGTTTTCTGTCAGCCGGATCAAGATCGACCGCAGTTTCGTGATGAAAGCCGACCGCGATCCCGAACAACAGCGCATGATCAGCGCAATCCTGACCATGGCAGAGCGGTTGAAAGTGGAAACCCTGGCCGAAGGGGTAGAGACCGTGGGCGAACATGCGCTTTTGGCACAATTGGGCTGTGATCATGTACAGGGTTTTGGCATTGGAAAACCCATGCCCTTCGAACAAACGTTGAACTGGATGCGTGCCCACGAAGCAAAGCTTCAGGACGCGCCCGCCATTCAAAGTCGCCGCGCACCCTGACAGCGGTGCGTCGGCCTGCCGAAATCCTGCCGCACCGCAACGTGGTGCTTGGACACGGCAGGGCGCGTTTGCGCCTTTCAAAAGCCCAAAAAACCCGAATCCGCTTGACCTTTCGGCCTCATCTCTGTTGAACCCGGCGGTGATATCAAACATGCGCAGGTGCCGGTCCCGATGGACGATCAGAACAAGAACCTCATTCTTGCAACCGCTCTCAGCTTCATCGTGATCCTTGTCTGGTTCGTGCTGTTTCCGCCGCCCGAACCCACGCCGGCCCCTGAAACCGCGACCGTAAGCCAAAGTGACGACGGCACGGCAAGCGTACCCACGCAAGTCATTGACGAAGACGCGGCACCGGCACAATCGACACCAGTGTCCGAAGAAACCGTGCAAGCCCCACGGGTCGACATCGAAACCGACCGCATCAGCGGCTCGATTTCGCTGCGTGGCGGGCGCCTCGACGATCTGCGCCTCAACGACTATCTAACCGACCTCGAAACCGGCGCGGATATCGTGACCATGCTGTCGCCTGCCGGGTCGGACAGTGCCTATTACGCGCTGTATGGCTGGGCCGCTGGCTCCGGCCTCACTCCCGAACAAGTGCCCGGCCCGAACACCGAATGGTCGGTCACGAACGGCGACACCCTGCGCGTCGGCGCGCCCCTGACCCTGCAATGGGACAATGGCGCAGGCCTGATCTTTGAACGCGAGATCACCATCGACGAAGATTACATGTTCGGCATGACCCAATCGGTGCAGAACAACTCCGGCGCACAGGTGTCACTGGCGCCCTATGGCCTCTTGGCCCGTCACGGCGAACCACAGGACCTGCGCAACTTCTTCATCCTGCATGAAGGCGTGGTGTCGATGACCGACGGCGAATACGCCGAGATCAATTGGGATGACATGCCCGATTTCGAATTCGACGCCCGCCAGGGCGCGCGCGCCGAAACGACCGAAGTGACCGAAGACGGCTGGATCGGCTTCACCGATCACTACTGGATGACGACGCTGATCCCGCAACCGGGCACAGCCTTCCGCCAGATCGCCCTTTATGACGACCGCCGCGATATCTATCAGACCGTGGCGCGCCTGCCCGTCGAAACCGTCGCCCCCGGCGCATCCGCCACTGTCAAAACACAGCTTTTCGCAGGGGCCAAGGAGTGGGACACCATTCGCGAATACCAGTCCCAGGGCGTCAAGAAATTCGTCGACAGCATCGACTGGGGCTGGTTCTTTTTCCTGACCAAACCGATCTTCTGGCTGCTGCACGAGATCAACCTGATCATCGGCAACATGGGCTGGTCGATCATCGGCCTCACGCTGATCATCAAGGCGCTGCTGTTCCCCCTGGCCTACAAATCCTACGTGTCCATGGCCAAGATGAAAGAGCTTCAGCCGCAGATGGAAAAGCTGAAGGAACAGGCCGGCGACGACCGCCAGAAGATGCAGCAAGGCATGATGGAGCTTTACAAGAAGGAAAAGGTGAACCCGGCTGCCGGCTGTCTGCCGATCCTGCTGCAGATCCCGATCTTCTTCTCGCTCTACAAGGTGATCTTTGTCACCATCGAATTGCGCCACGCGCCCTTCTTCGGACCGTTTCAGGACCTCAGCGCGCCCGACCCCACCTCGATCTTCAACTTTTACGGCCTGTTCCCCTGGGGTGTGCCCGAAGCCGGATCGATCATGGCACTGATCTTTATCGGCATCCTGCCGCTCCTGCTGGGCATCTCCATGTGGCTGCAACAGAAACTGAACCCCGCGCCCACGGACCCCACGCAACAGATGATCTTTGCGTGGATGCCATGGGTGTTCATGTTCATGCTGGGCAGTTTTGCAAGCGGGCTTGTTGTGTACTGGATCGCCAACAACACGATCACCTTTACACAGCAGTACCTGATCATGCGCAGCCAGGGCTACAAGCCTGACCTGTTGGGCAACATCAAGAAGAGCTTTGGCCGCAAACCGAAACCGGATGCCAAGGGATGACCGAGGTCACCGGCATCTGGCGACATCCGATCAAAAGCCACGGCCGGGAAGCACTGGCCAAGGTCACTTTGATCGCGGGTGAAGCAATGCCATGGGATCGTGTCTGGGCCGTCGCGCACGACGCCTCCAAGGCCGAAGCCGGGGCATGGGCGCCCTGCGCAAACTTCAGCCGCGTGTCCAAGGCGCCGAACCTGATGGCCGTGACGGCCAAGCTGGACGAGGCGACCGGCACGATCACCCTGTCGCACCCTGACCGGCCGGACCTGACTTTCCGGCCCGATGACGAACCCGGCGCGCTGATCGGGTGGACCGCCCCGCTCGTGCCGCAGAACCGCGCCTTGCCCAGCCACATCATGCGGCTGGACGGACGTGGCTACACCGACAGCGACTTTCCATCGGTGACCCTGTGCAACCACGCGTCTCACCGCGCGGTCGAAAAACAGATGGGCCATCCTTTGTCGATCCACCGCTGGCGCGGAAATCTCTGGTTCGACGATACCGATCCCTGGGTCGAATTCGACTGGATGGACCGCGAGGTCAAGGTGGGCGAAGCCATCCTGCGCGTGCGGGAACGCACGGACAGATGCCTTGCCACCACGGCGAACCCGGAAACCGGCCAACGGGATGCCGACACGCTCAAGGCGCTCGACGCCTTTGGCCATCAGGATTTCAGCGTCCGTGCCGAAGTGATCCAACCCGGCACCGTGCGCATGGGCGACAGCGTGGTGATACTCTGATGGAAATGCAATTCCCCGAGGCCGAAGCGCCCGACCCACAGACCGAAGAACGCGGCAGGCTGCTCTTTGCAGGCGAGACTGAGTTTCTCAAAGGCGTGGTCGCCATGTCGGGCCTGCCCCCCGCCGACCGGATCGAAGTGTGCTTTGCCGGGCGGTCCAACGTGGGTAAATCGACGCTGATCAACGCGCTGACGGGGCGCAAAGGTCTGGCGCGCGCCTCCAACACGCCGGGGCGCACGCAGGAAATCAATTACTTCACCGCTGGTGAAGATCTCTACCTCGTGGACCTGCCCGGTTATGGCTATGCCAACGCGCCTTTGCCCATTGTCGAGAAATGGCAACGCCTGCTGAAACAGTACCTCAGCGGCCGCCAGACCCTGCGCCGTGCCTTTGTTCTGATCGATGCCCGTCACGGGATCAAGAAAGTGGACGAGGAGATCATGGCTCTGCTCGACAGTTCGGCCGTGACCTTCCAATGCGTTCTGACCAAGGCTGACAAGGTCAAGCTCAGCGACCGCGAAAAGATCCTCAAACAGGTGCGCCAGACTCTGGCCAAACACCCCGCCGCCTTCCCCGAACTGATCATCACCTCCAGTGAAAAGGGCGACGGGATCGCCACGCTGCGCGCCGTGATCGCAACGCTCACCTGACCCGAACAACGGCGCAGGTGCGTTCCCTCCCCCAAGGGGAGGGTCAGGGTGGGGGTCATGGAATGACTTGCGCGCAGGCGCGCCATTTCCCATAACCCTGTCCAAGGGACAGACCATGAGAAAACAAGACATGAACCGCGATTGGATCGCCACCGCCCGCACGCTGAGCGAAGCCCTGCCTTACATGCAGCGCTATACCGGCGCGCGCGTCGTCATCAAACTGGGCGGCCATGCCATGGGCAGTGACGAGGCCATGGCGTCCTTTGCGCGTGACGTGGTGCTGATGCGTCAGGTGGGCGTGAACCCCGTAATCGTGCATGGGGGCGGCCCCATGATCAACGCCATGCTGGACCGTCTGGACATCCAGTCCGACTTCGTCAACGGCAAACGTGTGACGGATGAGGCGACCATGGAAGTGGTTGAAATGGTTCTGTCCGGACTGGTGAACAAGCGCATCGTTCAGGCCATCAATGCCGAGGGCGGCCGCGCCGTCGGCTTGTCGGGCAAGGACGCCAACCTGATCACCTGTGAGCCAACGGATGCGGCATTGGGTTTGGTCGGAACACCGTCTCAGATGGACCCACGCCTTCTGGAAAACCTGTTTGAGCAGGAAATCATCCCGGTGATCGCCCCCCTTGGCGCGGGCCACGATGGCCAGACCTTCAACATCAATGGCGACACCGCCGCCGGTGCCATCGCGGGTGCGCTCAAAGCCGACCGCCTGTTGCTGCTGACGGATGTATCGGGCGTCAAGAACGCCGCGGGCGATGTGGTCACGGAAATGACCGCATCGCAAATCCGCGACCTGACGGCAGATGGCACGATCGCAGGCGGCATGATCCCCAAAACGGAAACAGCGCTTGATGCCATCGCCAGCGGTGTGCGCGCGGTGGTCATCCTTGACGGACGCGCGCCCAATGCGTGCCTGCTGGAGCTTTTCACCGATCATGGCGCAGGAAGTATCATACGCGGCTGATCCGCACGCAGATGTGTCCATCTGACGCTTGGCAGGGCTGCTTTCAGCCTCTACCTATCGGACATGGAAAACGAAGCCACAATTCGCCTGCTGGTCTTTCTGGGCCTCTTCGCTCTCTTCGCAACGGTCGAGGCGTTGGCCCCGCGCCGTGTCCGCAGCCAGAAGCGGAGCGCGCGCTGGGTGACGAACTGGGGCTTTACCATCGCCAACACCATCACCCTGCGCCTTCTCGCGCTGGCCTTGCCGTTGCTGGCTGTCGGAGCCGCCCTGGACGCCGCGGCACAAGGATGGGGCCTTTTTAATGCATTGGGGTGGCCCCCGATGCTTGAGGTCGTCCTTGCCATCCTGATCTTTGATTTCGCGATCTGGCTGCAACATCTGATCACCCACAAGGTGCCGCTCTTGTGGCGGCTGCACCGGGTGCATCATGCCGATGTGGACATGGACGTGACCACGGCCATTCGCTTTCACCCCATCGAAATTGCCCTGTCGATGCTGCTGAAGATCGGGCTGGTCTACCTGCTTGGCCCTGCCGCCATCGCCGTGATCCTGTTCGAGATTATCCTGAACGGAACCGCCATGTTCAATCACGCCAACATCCGCCTGCCCCTGTGGCTGGACCGGATCGTGCGCCGCATTCTGGTCACCCCCGACATGCACCGGGTTCACCATTCGGTGCACCGCCACGAACACGACAGCAACTACGGTTTTTCCCTGTCGATCTGGGACCAGATGTTCGGCACCTATATCGCCCAGCCCGCCGCAGGCCACGACGACATGCAGGTGGGTCTGGAATGGCAGGATGACCGGCCGAGCCGATTTACGTGGTCCATCGCCCTGCCCTTTGGCCGGAAATGACGCTGGATGATCTGACACAGGCCCTGCCCTCTGGCCTGTTCGTGATGGGCCTGCGACATGGGCCGCCAGACGAAACAACCGTCCTTCTGGGCGCTGACACGGACTTCTGGCCGATTTTTGCGGGCAGTCCCGAATACAGCGATGGCCTGCCCGACCCGGTCGACCGGTGGTCAAAGCGGATGATCCGCCCGCTTGCAACGCAGTTCGGCGGCACGGCGGATTTCCCGTCTGACGGCCCCCCCTACGCGCCCTTCATCGCCTGGGCCATGAATACTGGCCAGTTTCACCAAAGCCCCACGGGCATGATGGTGCATCCCGTGGCCGGTTTGATGATCTCGATCCGGGGCGCGCTGCACCTGCCGGTCCAATTGCCCCAACCCGCAGCCGCAGAGCATCCGTGCACAACCTGCACCGCCAAGCCCTGCGTGGAGGCCTGCCCCGTCGATGCCCTGTCGGCACAGGCAGCCTATGATGTGCCCGCCTGTAAGGCGTATCTCGATACGCCTGCTGGGGCGGCTTGTATGCAACAGGGTTGTCACGTGCGCACCGCCTGCCCCATCAGCCAAGGTTTTGATCGTGCACCGGCGCAGAATGCTTTTCACATGCGATCCTTCCACACCCCGCGCGTGCCAATATGATGCACACCCTGATCCTGATGCGGCACGCGAAATCTGATTGGTCGGCGGGTCAATCGGACAACCTGCGCCCGCTCAATCCCCGTGGTCGGGCTGCAGCCAAAGCGATGGGTGACTGGCTGAGGGACAAAGACCTGGTGCCGGATCAGGTGATCAGTTCGGACGCCACGCGGACCGGACAGACCGTCGAAGGCCTGGCGCTGGAGGCCCCTGTGATCTTCACCCCGGCGCTCTACCACGCCAGCGCCGACACGATGTTGAAGGTCGTGCACACGGCGCAGGGCAAGACCCTGCTGATCGTTGGGCACAATCCCGGCATCGCGGATTTTGCGCACAGGCTGTGCGACACGCCCCCGTCTCATCCCCGTTTCATGGACTATCCGACGTGCGCCACCACGGTCATCCGCTGGGATGTCGAAGGCTGGAACGACATCGGCTGGCGCGGTGACAAAACACGCGGCCAGCCGATTGAATTCGCGATCCCCCGCGAGGTGATGGGGTAAGGTGGCGTTAACGCCACCGTAAGAAGGTCAGTGCCCGAGAATCTGGCTCAGGAACAGCTGAGTGCGCGGGGATTTGGGATTGTTGAAGAACTCTTCGGGTTCGTTCTGTTCTACAATCTGCCCCTCGTCCATGAAGATCACGCGGTTGGCCACCTGACGCGCAAAGCCCATCTCGTGCGTCACGCAAAGCATGGTCATGCCCTCTTCGGCCAGTTCGATCATGGTGTCGAGCACTTCCTTGATCATCTCCGGGTCGAGGGCCGATGTCGGTTCGTCAAACAGCATGATGCGGGGCTTCATGCACAGCGACCGGGCAATGGCCACACGCTGTTGCTGACCACCCGACAACTGACCGGGGAACTTGTTGGCCTGATCGGGGATCTTGACCTTTTCGAGGTAATGCATCGCCACCTCTTCGGCCTCTTTCTTGGGCGTCTTGCGCACCCAGATCGGCGCCAGCGTCAGGTTGTCGAGGATCGACAGATGCGGGAAAAGGTTGAAGTGCTGAAAGCACATGCCAACCTCTGACCGGATTTTGTCGATGTTCTTGAGATCCGAAGACAGCAATGTGCCGTCCACGGTGATCGACCCCTTCTGGTGTTCCTCCAGCGCATTGATACAGCGGATCAGCGTGGACTTGCCCGAGCCCGAGGGCCCGCAAATCACGATCCGCTCGCCCTGGTAGACCGTCAGGTCGATGTCACGCAGCACGTGAAATGCGCCGTACCATTTGTTCATGTTCTGGATCGAGATCGCGACCTCGTCCGAAACCTTCATTTGTTTTGCAGTGTCAGCCATGGTGCGGCCTCCTTGATTTATGCGTTTTCGCTTTGCTGCTAGAGCGCGGCTTAACGATGATCGGTCGCAAGACGGCGTTCGAGCCATTGCGAGTATTGAGAGATGCCGTAACAGACGACGAAGAACAGCAGCGCCGCAAAGCCCAAAAGTTCCCAGTACACGCCGTTCCAATCGGTCGAGGCAAGGATCGGGCCGCGGATCATGCCCACCAGATCGAACATCGAAATGACCGAAACCAGTGTCGTGTCCTTGAACAGACCCACGGCGATGTTGACGATGCCGGGGATCGATATCTTGAGCGCCTGTGGCAGGATGATCAGGCGCATGGCCTGTGCGTAATCCAGACCAAGGCTGTCCGCGGCCTCGTATTGCCCCTTGGGCAGGGCGGCGAGGCCACCCCGGATCACCTCGGCGATATAGGCCGAGGAGAACATGGTAATCATGATCACCACACGCAGGAACAGATCAACCGTCGACTCGGGCGGAAAGAAATAGGCCAGCATCACACTTGCCACGAACAGCAGCGTAATCAGCGGAACGCCCCGGATGAATTCGATGAACACCACGCTGACCCACTTGATCAACGGCATCGAGCTTTGACGGCCCAGCGCCAGCGCAATGCCCAGCGGCAGCGACAGCGACACGCAGGTCACACCAAGCATCATGTTGAGCATATAGCCCCCCAGATCCCGGCTTGGCACGGCCGTCATCATCGGGGCTGCACCAGCATACTGACCAACAAGACGGCCGCCAACGTACCAGACAACCGCCGCCGCAATGATGCCGCCAAAGAAGCCGGCAGCAAAGCTGCGCGCGACCAGTTGACTGTAAACCACATAGCCAGCAACCACGCCCAAAAGCGCAAAGATCGGTGTCATGGCCGGACCGCCCCAGATCAGGTAGTAGGCGACGAACGGATAAAGGGCCGTGATGATCAACAGCTTGCGCGGCAGATCAAAGAACAGGACGGGCGCCGCCGCTGCGAACAGCAGCACAAAGGCCAGTGTGGGCCGCCAGTAAAGCTCGCTTGGGTAGGTGAACCCAAAGAGCAGTTGATCGATGCGGTCCACCAGAACGGCGAAGCATCCTCCCGTGGCCCCTTGCAGGATTTGACGGCATTCCGCGAGGCTCGAGGCGTTCCAGATACCGCCAAGCAACCAAGGCAAGATTGCCGACAGCACCAGATAGATCACGTAGGCCGACACAACGGTCAGCAGCGCATTGGCCGGTGTCGCAAAAAGGTTTTCACGGCCCCATTTGATCACCCCACGTTCGGTCGCGGGAGGTTCCTCCGGAGGCAGGAAAGTCTCGCGCACAAAGCGGATGGATTCAGCATGTGTGTCTGACATGGTTCAGCGCTCCTTCAGCTTCATGGCATTGTTGTACACGTTCATGAACGTCGAAATCAGCAATGAGATCACGAGATAGAACAACATCAACAGCAGCACGCATTCGATGGCGCGCCCTGTCTGGTTCAATGTAATCCCGCCCAGCGTGGCTGTGATGTCCGCGTAGCCCACGGCAATCGCCAATGACGAGTTTTTTGTGATGTTGAGGTATTGCGAGATCAGTGGCGGGATGATGACCCGCAGCGCCTGTGGCAGCACCACCAGACTCATCACGCGGTTGGACCGCAAACCAAGGGCCGAAGCCGCTTCGGTCTGACCTTTCGACACCGCCTGAATACCCGCACGTACGTTCTCTGCGATAAAGGCGCCGGTATAGATCGACAGGGCGAACCACAGTGCGATCAACGGACCACCGATTTTCAGGCCGCCCGAAAAGTTGAAGCCTTTCAGCGCGGGAACTTCCCAGCTGAGGCCAAGGATAAACAGCACCGCGATGACCGGGACAAACCAGATCGCCAGATTGGTCCAGAGCGTGTTGGGCCGGATGCCCGTCGCCGCCTGTTTCGCATTGGCGTTGGATGTGACCATTCGGGCCGCAAAGAACGACCCGACCAGAACCGCAATGACCAGCAGCCAGTTCAAGGCACCGTTGCCATCAGCGCCCAGGCCGTTGGTGAAATACGGTCCCGGCGCGTAAACGCCGCGGTTGGTAAAGGCAAAAAGGTCCAGAAACATAGACGACGCCGGATCATCGCCGCGGAAGGCGCGGGGACCGGGCAGAACCGCCGTCATGATCGTGAAGATGATGATGATCCAGATCAGAACTGGAATATTCCGGAAAATCTCGACGTAGAAGGCCATGAGCTTGCGCACCAGCCAGTTGTTCGACAGACGCAGCACGCCGGCCAGAACCCCGAAGATGGTCGCGGTGACACAGGCCAGAAAGGCGACAAGCAATGTGTTCAGAATACCAACCATCGCCGCCCGCAAGTTCGTCGACTGGCTGTTGTAATCGATCAGCGTCTGGTTGATGTCATAGCCCGCGGGGCTTCCCAGAAATGAGTACGAGATGTTCAAACCCGCCTTGACCAAATTCGCGGCCAGATTTGAATATAGATACAGGATCGCAAGGGCCAGAACGATCGCGGCGATCGCCTGAAAGGTCAGCGAACGATAGCGCGTATCGTTCCAGAGCATGGAAAGCCGGAACGCGCCCTGTGGAGGGTCGGTCATTATGGTCATATGGAATATCCCCGTGTTCCGACCAACTGTTTTTTGCCACGGCTTCTGATGCGCCTTTTGGCCGGATGTTGGTTCGGTCGTCCTGGTGCGCAGAGGGCGCGAGGATCACCTCGCGCCCTCTGGCTTTGGCATCTTAGCGGAAGGGCGGCGAGTAGATCAGGCCGCCATCGGTCCACTGAGCGTTCAGGCCACGGGCCAAACCGATCGGTGTGCTTTCGCCGATGTTCTTCTCAAAGATTTCGCCGTAGTTGCCGGAAGCTGCAATGGCTTTCATGCCCCAGTCAGCGTCCAGACCCAGCATCTCGCCCAGCGTACCTTCGGTACCCAGCAGGCGGTTGATTTCAGGGTTGTTCGTGCCAGCGGCCATTTCGGCCATGTTGGCCGATGTGACACCCAGCTCTTCGGCTGTGATCAGAGCGTTCAGCGTCCAACGCACCACGTCACCCCATTCGTTGTCGCCGTGGCGGACAAGCGGGCCCAAAGGCTCTTTGGAGATGATTTCGGGCAGCAGGACGTGGTCGCCAGGTGCTTCGAACGTGGCGCGTGTCGCGGCCAGACCCGATGCGTCTGTCGTGTAAACGTCACATGCGCCAGCCAGGTACTGTTGCTGTGCTTCTGCGTTTGTTTCGATCGGCACGGGCTCGTAGCTGATGTTGTTCGAGCGGAAGAAGTCCGCCAGGTTCAGCTCGGTTGTTGTACCGGTCTGGATGCAGACGGTCGCGCCGTCCAGATCCTTGGCCGACGAAACGCCCAGGTCTTTTGGAACCATGAAGCCTTGGCCGTCGTAGTAGTTCACGCCAACGAAAGTGAACTTCAGATCCACGTCGCGCGAGAATGTCCATGTGGTGTTGCGGGCCAGCATGTCGATTTCGCCCGAGGCCAACGCGGTGAAGCGTGTTTTGCCTGTTGTGGGAACAAATTCGACAGCCGTCGCGTCACCCAGGACAGCAGCAGCAACAGCGCGGCAGACAGCGACGTCGAAGCCGTTCCATTCGCCGTTGGCGTCAGGTGCAGCAAAGCCAACCAGACCGGTGGTCACACCACAGTTCAGCTTGCCGCGTGCCTTGACATCGTCCAGCGTGCCAGCAGCTGCAACACCGGCCGTGAGGCCAGCGACGGTCAGCGCGCCAAAAATTACGGATTTTTTCATTTTTACCTCTTCCTGATTTTCCGCCGCATTGTGGGCGGTTCAACCGGCACATTCTGGCCGGAGGCGATACCAACGCGAGATACCCCCGCGCCAATGCGCAGCACCTTGGGCGCAATCATCGCCCAAGGTCAAGGGCATCATCACCAAATTTGATTTGCGAAACCACTGTTTTTCAAGGATCGAAGCGCATTTTTTGTTTCAGCCCGCGCGATGGGCGTTCACGAAGTCCTTTGCGTGCAAAAAGGCCTGTTTTTTGACGGCAGCCGCGGCTTGCGCCTCGTCGTCGGGGCCCCATTGTTCCTCTTGCCACAGCTCGTCCAGCCTTGATATCTCCCAAAGCCCCGCCGCTTCCCTTGCGTCATGCAGCGCCGCGAATCCCATCACCAGCGATCCGCTCAAGGAAACCAGGTCGTGAAAAGCCGTCATCTCGAACGCATCGAGCGCATGTGTTTGCGCCCGCAGGTGCGCGATGGCATCGGCGGCCTGCGCGCTGTGCATCACGCCCGAAAACGGCACAAGGCGGGCACCAAGGGTTTCGGCCGCCCAGTCCAAAAGCGGATCCCACGCCGCCGCCTGCCGGTCGATCAATTCCTGTGGGTGCGTCGCGCGATAGCACAAAAGATCGCTGTCGCCGTATTCCGCCAGCATATCTGCGACCTCGCCGTGCTGATGCCGCACTTTGTCGATGGCGGCATTGGCGCTGCGGGTGAAGGGCATGGTATTGGGGTTCACGACATCTTCCTGCGCCTGCCATTCCTGCGCTATGGCCTGCGCCATGCGTTGGCTCGGCACCGCCAATGTGGCCTTGGCTGGTGTCTTGACCCCACGCCCATCCAACAGAACCGAAAAACCGTCAGGTGTTTCGCTGACGGTTGCGTCTTTCCAGAATCGCTTTTGTTTCCAGTCACTCATTCTGCCTTACTCCAAGTCGCGTGCAGCGCGCCCTCCAGCGCATCGAAGTCCTGCACAATGGTATGCGCCGCGCCCAGCTGGGCCACTGGATGATACCCCCATCCGACACCGATTCCCTTCACCCCGGCCGCGCGCGCCATGTCCATGTCAAAGCTTGTATCGCCCACCATGACTGCGTCGCGCGCCGCAAGCCCGGTGTCTGACAACGCGGCCTCGATCATGGCGGGATGGGGTTTGGACGGGTGAAAATCCGCGACCTGCCGGGTGATAAAAACGCCTTCCAGCCCGTGAGCTTCGATCAATGCATCAAGCCCGCGCTTTGATTTTCCCGTCGCCACGCCCAACAGGCATTCCGGCACGGCTTGCAAACGATCAATCAATGCCCGCGCGCCGGGATAAAGCGGCGATGCTTCCGCCGCGCCATGCCGCTGTCGCAGATCGGCGTAGGCGTCCTTGTAGGCCACGACCAGACGCGCGTGATCTTTGCCTTCCGCGTGTGGGGCCAGCCGGGGCATGGCCACGTCCAGAGACAGGCCAACGATGGACAGAATGTCGGCGCGATCGGGGCAGGCAAGGCCCAGCGCCGCGAACGCATCCGTCATCGATTGGACAATGTGGCCCTGACTGTCGACCAGCGTGCCGTCCACATCGAAGATTACCAACCGCAAGGCCGCGTCCGGCATCAAAGCGCCTCGAAGGGGTCTTCGGCGGCCAAATCCTCGGTCCAACCCAGTGTGTCCCACGACTGCGCCATATGCGGCGGCAGCTCTGCGATCACGGTGATTTCCTTGCGGGTCTCGGGGTGTTCAAAGCGCATCATGCGAGCATGCAGGTGCAGCTTTTTCGAGATGATGCCGCCCAGCTGCGCGCCCCACCCGTCGCCCATGTTTTCCTGACCCGAACCGCCGTATTTGCCATCACCAATGATCGGATGCCCGATCTCGGCCATATGCGCGCGCAGCTGGTGCGTACGCCCGGTGATCGGCTCCATCGCCACCCATGCCGCGCGCGACGCCACGCGGAACAGAGTAGCATAAAGGGTTTGCGCCCGCTTGGCCCCCGGCGTGCTGTCGATATCGCGTGGATGCACCGCGTGCATCTTTTCACCTTCGCCGCCCTTGCCATGACCTCCCGCCTTGACCAGTCCAAAGCGGATCTGACCAAGGTAAGGCGTGGGCACACCGGCCACGAGCGCCCAGTAAATCTTGCGGCTTTCCTTGTGCCGCATCGACGCGGTCAGGGCCTTGGCCGCCATCCGTGTGCGGGCCAGCAACAAGACACCCGATGTGTCCTTGTCCAGCCGGTGCACCAACCGCGGCTTTTCCTCGGCATCGAATTGCAAGGCCTCGGCCAAACCATCCACGTGCCGTGTCTGCCCCGACCCGCCTTGCGTCGGCAAGCCCGCGGGTTTGTTGATGGCGATGACATGGTCGTCCTTGTAGATCACGCTGTCGCGCATCATCTTGGCGTCCGCATCCGAAATCTTGCGCTTGTGCTCGGGTTCGGGCGCTTGGGTGTCCGGCAGCGGCGGCACACGGATTTGCTGGCCCACTTCGATGCGCGTTGACGCCTTGACGCGCCCGCCGTCTACACGCAGATCGCCCTTGCGGCACATCTTTTCCACCCGGCCCTGCGGGATATGCGGGAAATACCGTTTGAACCAGCGATCAAGGCGTTGATCGCCGTCGTCTTCGCCGACCGTCAAAATCTGAACACGGCTCATGCCGCACCTCCCCTGGCAAGCCAAAGACCTGCGAAACACGCCAGCAGTGACAAGATCACCGAGGCCAGAACATATGTGCCTGCCGCCCCCATCCGACCATCCTGCACAAGGCGCATGGTATCGAGCGAGAACGTCGAAAACGTGGTGAACCCACCCAGCACGCCCGTCATCACGAAGGGCATCAAGCCGGGTGTCTTGTTCACCAGCGTGGCCCAGAGCAACCCGATCACGAACGATCCGATGACGTTGACGGCAAGCGTGCCCATCGGAAAGGCCACGGCCAATCCCACGAGATAGCGCAGGGACGCGCCGACCGCCCCGCCAAGGGCCACAAAGATCATCGTTTTCATCATGGCGACCCCATCGCGCGGCACGGGACCAGAGTCAAGTTTGCCTCAGCCATCCCGCCGGGCGCGCAGCTTGGTAAAGTAGTCCAGCCGCTTTTTCAGATCCCGTTCAAAGCCACGTTCGACAGGCGCATAAAGCACCGGGCGCTTGATCCCGTCAGGGAAATAGTTCTGACCGGAAAACCCGTCTTCGGCGTCGTGATCATAGGCATAGCCATCGCCATATCCCTGATCTTTCATCATCGACGTGGGCGCGTTCAGGATATGCTTGGGCGGCATCATCGACCCGGTGCGCCGCGCCTCGGCCCGCGCGCCCTTGTAGGCCACGTAGGTCGCGTTGGATTTGGGGGCGAGCGCCAGATAGGCCACCGCCTGCGCCAACGCCAGTTCACCCTCGGGACTGCCCAGCCGTTCGTAGGTTTCCCAGCATTGCAGGCACACCGCCTGCGCTTGCGGATCGGCCAGCCCGATGTCTTCGACCGCCATGCGGGTGATCCGCCGGGCGAGGTATCGCGGGTCTTCGCCGCCCTCAAGCATCCGCGCAAACCAGTAAAGCGCCGCATCGGGGTCCGATCCACGCACCGATTTGTGCAGCGCGCTGATCAGGTTGTAATGCTGATCGCCGCCCTTGTCATATTGTGCCGCGCGCCGCATCAGGCGGTTGCCAAGGCTGGCGGCATCCAATGGCGCATCGACCTTCCATGCCGCGATCTGTTCAATAAGGTTCAGCAGCGCGCGCCCGTCCCCGTCCGCCATCTCCAGCAGCGCTTCGCGCGCGGGACCATCAAGCGGCAGCGCTTTGCCCAGTTCTTTTTCCGCCCGTTGCGCAAGGCGTTCGAGGTCCTTGAGGTCCAGACGTTCCAGCACCAGAACCTGTGCGCGGCTCAGCACAGCGGCGTTCAGTTCGAACGAAGGGTTCTCCGTGGTGGCCCCCACCAGCAGGATGGTGCCGTCTTCCATATGTGGCAGGAACCCATCCTGTTGCGCCTTGTTGAAACGGTGGATTTCGTCGACGAAGAGCAAGGTGCCCTGCCCGTTCTGCCGCCGGATGCGTGCCGCCTCGAACACTTTCTTGAGATCGGGCACCCCGGTGAAAATCGCGCTGATCTGCACGAAATGCAGGTCCGTTTCATTGGCCAAAAGCCGCGCGATGGTCGTCTTGCCCACGCCGGGCGGCCCCCAGAAAATCAACGACCCCAGCGATCCCGCAGCAAGCATCACGCCCAGCGGCGCATCAGGGCCCAGAACCTGCTCTTGTCCGATAACCTCAGCCAGGGTCGCCGGGCGCAACCGGTCGGCCAATGGGCGGTGGGCCGTATCGGCCGCAACCGGTTCCGACGATCCGAAAAGGTCTGACATGGTTACAGCCTGAGCCGCAGTGATCGGCGCTGACCTGCACGCACCAGAACCAGTGTCAGCGACCGGCCCGCATCGTTCAGCACATCTTCGAACTGCGCGGGGGTTTCGATCCGGGTGTCGTTCAGCACTTCGATGATATCACCGGGGCGAAAGCCCGCGCGGGCGGCATAGGCCGCGGCGCGTGTGACAACCACGCCCTCCGCCTCGATCGGCAGGTTCATCTCGGCAATGACCGCCGGGTTGATCCGCACCAGTGACAACCCCGCCAAGGGCGAGCGGCCTTCGAGTGTGCGTTCTTGCCGCGACGGGGTGTCAGGGGCCTGCATCAATTGAACCGGCACGGTTTCGGCCTTGCCGTCCCGCATGCGCGTGATATCCGATGTTTTGCCCAAACCCGAAACGCTCATGCGGTAGACCATCTCGGACGGGGTGTTCACGTCGAGGCCATCCACCGAGGTGATGACATCCCCCACGGCAAAGCCTGCGTCGCGGAACGGGCTGGCCGGATGGATGCCCGAAACGACGATGCCGCCCACGCGCGCAAGGTTGAGCGACGCGGCCATGTCCGCGTCCACCGGTTGCCCGGAAAGCCCCGCCCAAGGGCGTTCAAACGTGGCAGCACCCGTTTGCGCCTGATCCACAAAGGCCGCGACAAGGTTGGTCGGGATGGCGAACCCAATGCCGTTTGACCCGCCAGAGCGGCTGAGGATCGAGGTGTTGATGCCGATGAGTTGCCCCGCCACATCCACCAGCGCACCACCGGAGTTGCCCGGATTGATGGGCGCATCCGTCTGGATGAAATAACCGCGCCCGCCGCCATTGGCCCCACCCGACCGGGCAAGGCCCGACACAATGCCACTGCTGACGGTTTGCCCCACGCCAAAGGGGTTGCCAATGGCCAGCACCAGCTCGCCCACTTCGACATCATCGCTGTCACGCAGGCTCAGATGCGGCAATCCTTCGGCCCCGATCAATTGCAGGATTGCCAGATCGCTGTCTTCATCACCCAGAAGAACACGCGCCTCGTATTCCGTGCGATCCGTCAGAACCACACGGATTTCGGTGGCCATGCCCACCACATGATAATTTGACACGACGATGCCATCACTGCTGAGAATAACGCCAGAGCCGAGCGAGGATTGCACACGAGGTTCCGGCGCGCCGAAGCCATCAAAGAAGCGTTGAAAGAACGGATCGTTCATGAACGGCGTCGGCCGCGCTTGCGTGACGCGTTTTGCATAAATGTTGACCACCGCAGGGGCGGCGGCGCGCACCACGGGCGCAAAGCTGAGGCTGATGTCGGCGCGCGACGCGGGAACCTGGGACTGAGCAAGCGCCGTATTGCCCGAAATCGCCCAGATCATCGCAAGACTGCAAAGAAAACGGATCATGTCATACCCACCCTTTGTACCGGATATGCGGGGCGACCGCGCGAAATGCAAGCTTGGCTGCGCTATGTCAAAGTTCACGCCTGTCCTCGTTGATAGACTGATTCCGGAACTCCGAGGTTCCAGCGTATCTGTGCAAGCCACGCTTTGATGCGCCCATGCCTTGGACCCCAAGATACCCGAAAGGACGGCAGATATGGCGATGTTGAAACAAAGCACGATGGTCGTGGTCGCAGACAGTGAAAAGGCGCTTTTCCTGCGCAATCTGACAGACCACGAAAACCCCAACTTCGAGGTGATCACGACCTCGGAGCAGGAGAAACCCAAGACAAGCTACCAAACCGCGGACCGTCCCGGTCGGCAATCGGATGGTGGCCCCGGGCACAAATCGGCATTGGCAGAATCCGACTGGCACCAACTGGCCAAGGCCCGGTTCGCCAAGGATTTGGCGGACAAAGTGCAAAGGGAAGTCGACCGGGAACGGCCAGGTGCCTTGGTCATTGCCGCGTCTCCACAGGTTCTGGGCGCGCTGCGCACCGAAATGCACAAGACCGTGGCCGACATGGTGGTTGCGGACATTCCCAAGACACTGACCAATCATCCGCTGGCCGAAATCGAGACCATCATCAAATCGGAACTGGACGCCCTGTAACGCAAAACGCCGCCTCGGTGTACGAGGCGGCGTTTCATGTGCCTTGCGGGAGGAAAGGCTTATTCTTCGGCGGCGTCTTCAGCTGCCACGCGGGCCTTGTCGCCAGCGCCTTTGGCGTCACGATCACGGTCCACGAATTCGATGATGGCCATGGGCGCCATATCACCATAGCGGAAGCCAGCCTTCAGAACGCGGACGTAACCGCCCTGGCGGTCCTTGTAGCGTGGGCCCAGAACGTCGAACAGCTTCGCCACGTAGGCGTCTTGCTTGAGCTTGGACGCGGCCTGACGGCGGGCGTGCAGGTCGCCGCGTTTTGCCAGCGTGATCATCTTTTCAATGATCGGGCGCAGTTCTTTGGCCTTGGGCAGAGTTGTCTTGATTTGCTCATGTTCGATGAGCGAGCCGGCCATGTTTGCCCACAGCGCCTTGCGGTGCTCATGAGTACGGTTCAGGCGGCGATAACCACGTGCGTGACGCATATTTCTTCTCCTAGATGTGCCCTCTACGGGCGTTTTTGCTTTGTCTGGCCGGCGATGCGTGTCACCAACTCTCCTTGGGGCGGATGCCCGGGTCGTGGGGGTAAGGTGGGGTTAACCCCACCTTACGTGTCTTAGAACGAATCCTCGAACTTCTTGGCGAGGTCTTCGATGTTGTCCGGCGGCCAGTCTTCGACATCCATGCCAAGGTGCAGGCCCATGCCCGACAGCACTTCCTTGATCTCGTTCAAGGACTTGCGGCCGAAGTTCGGCGTACGCAGCATTTCGGCTTCGGTCTTCTGGATCAGATCGCCGATATAGACGATGTTGTCGTTCTTCAGGCAGTTGGCCGAGCGCACGGACAGTTCCAGTTCGTCCACCTTCTTCAGTAGAAGCGGGTTGAACTCGAGACCGTCGTCGTCGTCCTGACGGCTGGCCGATTCCGGTTCGTCGAAGTTGACGAAGATGCCCAGCTGGTCCTGCAAGATACGCGCGGCAAAAGCCACGGCGTCATCCGGCGTGATGGAGCCATCTGTGTCGACCTTCATGGTCAGCTTGTCATAGTCCAGCACCTGGCCTTCGCGCGTTGGCTGCACGTCATAGCTGACCTTCTTGACCGGCGAATAGATCGCGTCGATCGGGATCAGACCGATGGGTGCGTCTTCGGGCTTGTTCTTGTCCGCGGACACATAGCCTTTGCCGGTGTTGACCGTCAGTTCCATGTAAAGATCGGCACCATCGTCGAGGTGGCAGATCACATGCTCGCGGTTCAGGATCTCGATGCCCGCGCTTTCGCTGATGTCGCCAGCCGTGACAACGCCCGGACCCTTGGCAGAGATCGACAGGCGCTTGGGTCCTTCGACTTCCATGCGGACGCTGACGCCCTTGAGGTTCAGGATGATGTCGGTGACGTCTTCACGCACACCGGCCACGGATGAAAACTCGTGCAGAACGTTGTCGATCTGCACGGATGTGATGGCCGCACCTTGCAGCGAGCTCATCAGCACGCGGCGCAGGGCGTTGCCCATGGTCAGACCAAAGCCGCGCTCAAGCGGTTCGGCCACAACGGTGGCCTGACGCGCAGGATCGTTGCCGGGTTTCACGTCAAGCTGCTGCGGCTTGATCAATTCGGCCCAATTTTTGTGGATCATGCGTCCCTCCATTCCTGTCTGTTCCCCATGTCCTAAAGGAGCAGACTCCCGAGGTTTCAAAAAAGCGGATTGGGGCCGAGCGAAATCACGCGGCCCCAAAGTGTTAATCTGTCGCTTAGACGCGGCGGCGCTTTGGTGGGCGGCAGCCGTTGTGAGCCATGGGCGTCACGTCGCGGATGGACGTGATGTTGAACCCGACAGCGGCCAGTGCGCGCAGAGCGGACTCGCGGCCCGAACCGGGGCCTTGCACTTCGACTTCCAGCGTTTTCACGCCGTGGTCCTGTGCCTTGCGGCCTGCATCTTCGGCAGCCATCTGGGCGGCGTAAGGTGTCGACTTACGCGACCCTTTGAACCCCATGGTGCCAGCCGACGACCAACTGATTGCGTTGCCTTGAACATCCGAGATCAGGATCTTGGTGTTGTTGAAGGACGAGTTCACATGCGCCACACCTGCGGCGATGTTCTTGCGCTCTTTGCGCTTGGTGCGTGTCTTATCGCGTGCCATTGACCGAACCCTCCCTTATTTCTTCTTACCGGCAATGGCCTTTGCGGGGCCTTTGCGAGTACGAGCATTGGTGTGGGTACGCTGACCACGGACAGGCAGGTTCCGACGGTGGCGCAGGCCACGGTAGCAACCAAGGTCCATCAGGCGCTTGATGTTCATTTGCGTGTCGCGCCGCAGGTCACCTTCGACGGTATAGTTCTCGTCGATGTGCTCGCGGATTTTCACGACTTCGGTGTCCGACAGTTCGTTGACCCGACGCGCCGCGTCAATGCCAACCGCTTCGCAGATGGCCTTGGCCGATGCGTTGCCGATACCGGTGATATATGTGAGGGCGATTGGAACCCGCTTTGCAGTCGGGATGTTTACGCCGGCAATACGTGCCACGTGTGCAGTTCCTTTTCGTTGCGAGCCCGTCATTCCAGGCCCTTTTTTCACAACATAAGCCCGATGCGCTGAAACGCGTCGGGCCGCCGCTGATCAGGTGATCTTGCGACCATGGGTGCGACCCAAGGGGCAATGCGATTCTGTTTCCAGATGGTGCTAGTTATGGGCGCAACGCCGTGGCGTCAAGCCCTTGTCCACGCCCCTGGATTCACAGACCCCGAATGGCTATGTCAACGCCTTGGCAATGTCCGCCTTCACCGCGTCGATCTCGCCCAGACCGTTGACCCGCTTCAACATGCCCTTGGCGTAGTAGTAACCAATGAGCGGCGAGGTCTTCTTGTAGTATTCCATCAGACGGGTTCTGAGGCTTTCCTCGTTGTCGTCCGCGCGGCGTTTGAAATCGGACGCGCCGCAGTTGGAGCATTTGCCATCAGCAGGCTGCGGTTTGGTCAGGTCGTTATAGACTTCGCCGCATGACCCACAGGTGGACCGGGCCGTGATGCGCGCCACAAGCGCCTCGTCGTCCACTTCCATCTCGACCACGCAATCCAGCGTCTGACCCTGTTCCGCCAATAGATCGGACAATGCATCGGCCTGCGCCAGCGTGCGCGGGAAGCCATCAAAGATGAACCCGCTGGCCTTGGTGGTTTGCAGCTGCTCACGAATGAGGCCGATAACGATCTCGTCCGTCACCAACGCCCCGCGTGCCATGACATCGGCCACGATCTTGCCGATCTCGGTGCCGCTGTCCTTGGCGGCCCGCAGCATGTCGCCAGTGCTGAGTTGAACCATGCCGCGTTCTTCCACGAGGAAGCGCGCCTGCGTTCCCTTACCCGCGCCGGGCGGGCCAAGCAAAATGATATTCATCGACGTACCGGGCTCCGCTTCTTGCGGGCCTTGCCGCCTTTACCACCTTTGCCGCGCAGGTTCGATTTCTCGATCAGACCCTCGTATTGATGGGCCAGCAGGTGGCTTTGAACTTGTTGGATGGTGTCCATGGTCACCGACACGACGATCAGGACCGAGGTGCCGCCGAAGTAGAACGGAATGGCGAACTGACCGCGCAGGATTTCCGGCAAGAGGCAAACCGCCGCCAGATAGGCCGCACCCAACGCCAGCACCCGGTTGACCACATATTCCAGGTACTCCGCCGTCTTCTTGCCCGGACGGATACCGGGCACAAACCCGTTCTGGTTCTTCAGATTCTCGGCAACGTCTTCAGGTTTGAAGCTGACGTTGAAAGTGTAGAAGTAGGCAAAGAACACGATCATGCCCACGAAAAACAACAGGTACAGCGGCTGACCGGGGCCAAAGTTGGCCAGCAGCCACGACATGATCGGGTTGGTCGAGTTGCCTGAGAAGGTGCTGATGGTGACAGGCAACAACAACAGCGACGAGGCGAAGATCGCGGGGATCACACCGGCCGGGTTGACCTTGACCGGCAAGTGGCTGGAGCCGCCATCATAGACCTTCATGCCAACTTGGCGGCGCGGGTACTGGATGTGGATCTTGCGCAGGGCGCGCTCCATGAAAACCACGAACATGATGGTCAGGATCACCATCAGGATCACCGCGACGATCACCGCGGGGCTGATCGCGCCCGAGCGACCCGAGGCAAAGAACTGTGCCAGTGCGGCGGGGACTTCGGCGATGATGCCCACGAAGATGATCAGCGAAATGCCGTTGCCGATGCCGCGCGCGGTGATCTGTTCGCCCAGCCACATCAGGAACATGGTGCCGCCCACCAGCGTGATCATGCACGACGCGATGAAGAAACCACCCGGATTGGTCACCAGATCGCCCGATTGCAGCGACACGGCAAGGCCGTAGGATTGCAATGTGGCCAAGGACACCGTGCCATAGCGGGTGTATTGGTTGATCTTCTTGCGGCCCTGTTCGCCCTCTTTCTTCAACTGTTCGAGGGCCGGAACCATCGAGGTCAGAAGCTGAACAATGATCGAGGCCGAAATATAGGGCATGATGCCAAGGGCAAAGATGCCCATGCGGCCCAACGCACCACCGGTAAACATCGAAACCATGCCGCCGATACCCTGGCCCGCGCTTTCCATGAATTCGCGCAAGGCAGCACCGTCAATGCCCGGAACCGGGATGAACGTGCCCAGACGGTACACGATCAGCAGGCCCAGCGTGAACAGGATGCGGTTGCGAAGGTCGGTCGCCTTGCCCAGTGCGGACCAGCTTGTGTTGGCGGCCATGTTCTCGACGGCAGATACCATTGATGCGGCTCTTTCTTTTGCGAGAACGCCGCCCGGGCCGTTTTCCGGCGGGCGGCGTCCTGTGAAAACTCGAACTTATGTAAGCCGGGATTGTCCGGCTCACAAGGCTCTTGGCAGGTTTACTCGGCCGCAGCCGCCGCAGCGACAGTCAGCGAACCGCCGGCTTTTTCCACCGCGTCGATCGCGGATTTGGAGGCGCCTGTCACTTCAAGGTTCAGCTTGGAGGTCACTTCGCCCTTTGCAAGAACGCGGATGCCGTCCAGTTTGCGACGGATCAGACCGCTTTCGACCAGCACGTCTTCGGTGATGGCTTTCTTGGCGTCCAGTTTATTGGCGTCGACAAATTTCTGGATCAGGCCCAGGTTCACAACGGCAAAGCTCTTGCGGTTGGGTTTGTTAAAGCCACGCTTTGGCAGACGTTGGTAGAGCGGCATCTGGCCACCCTCGTAGCCGTTGATGGCCACACCCGAACGGGATTTCTGACCTTTGATACCACGGCCACCCATCTTACCGGTGCCGGAGCCGGGGCCACGGCCAACGCGTTTGCGTTTCTTGGTGGCGCCTTCGTTGTCGCGCAATTCATGCAGTTTCATATCGCTTCTCCTTTGCCGGATGTGACCCCCGAAGCGTAACGGGCCAACCACGGCGTTTCTTGGTTTTTGATTCTGCGGCGCAGGACGCCACCGGGGGCGTATAGACGAGGCGCCATGCAGGATCAATAGGCGCGTGCGTTGGGTGTTACCGCCACGGGCTGGTCACGAGCCGAGTATGGATATCCTGACTGTCAGACGCAGGCGGATGCACCTAGTCTACCCCCATACTACATGACTTGCCTGCAATTTTCGGCATCCGACTTTTCAGACACTGTTTTACGCTCAATCCATTTTTCATGGAGCCATTTGATGACGCCTGTCGACTTTCAAGCGCTTGAAATATTGCACCTTTTCGGGATCACTTCGGCGGTGCTCAGCTGTTTTGCCTATGTGCCTTATGTTCTGGACACCATAGCTGGGCGCACGCATCCGCAACGCGCATCCTGGTTGATCTGGTCTGTTCTGGGATCGATTGCGCTGGGGTCGCAGATCTTTGAAGGCGCAGGGCCGTCGCTGTGGTTCGCCGCCATTCAGGTCGGCGGTACCGCTCTGATCTTCCTGATGTCGATCACGCGGGGGAACGGGACATTCCTGCGCCGCACCGATGGGTTCGTTCTGGCAGCCGCGGGCATTGGCCTTGTGCTGTGGGCGCTGACGGATACCGCTGTTTACGCTCTTGCGATTACAATCACCATCTCGCTCTTGGGCGGGGTGGTGACCGTGCGCAAGGCGTATCTCTTTCCACACACCGAAACGCTGGCCATGTGGTTCACGTCTTTCATCGCCGCAGGCTTTGCCATTGCGGCGGTTGGAGCGTGGAACTGGGTGCTGCTGGCCTATCCGTTGTATCTGCTGGTGCTCAACGGGGCCATCGTGGGTGCGATGCTTCACGGTCGGACGCGGGTTGCGCCTTTCGGGACCGTTGCGGCGGAATAGCCCCTGCCAAGGCCAGAAATGCGAAACGCCCCGCAATCACATGCAGGGCGTTCTATGCAGGGTGGGCCGGGGCCCACCTTACAGGCGTCGGGGTAAGGCGGTGTTCACACCGCCGCCGCCTCAGCCCTTTTCTTCGATGATCTCGACCATGTGGCTGATCGAGTTGATCATGCCGCGCACGGAAGGTGTGTCTTCCAGTTCGCGTGTCTTGTGCATCTTGTTCAGGCCCAGACCGATCAGCGTCGCGCGTTGTTTTGCGGGACGGCGGATGGGGGAGCCGATTTGCTTGATGACGATTGTCTTAGCCATGTGTCTCAGGCCTCCTCGGTCGCAGGGGCTTCATCGCGCTTGGGCAGGATGTCAGCAACCTTTTTTCCACGACGTTGTGCCACCGAACGAGGCGATGCCTCTTTCTTCAGGCCGTCAATCGTGGCGCGGATCATGTTGTAAGGGTTCTGCGAGCCGATCGACTTGGACACAACGTCCTTTACGCCCAGCATTTCGAACACGGCACGCATCGGACCACCGGCGATGATACCGGTACCTTCTGGTGCTGTGCGCATCACGACCTTGCCTGCACCATGGCGGCCTTCCATGTCGTGGTGCAGCGTACGACCTTCGCGCAGTTGCACGCGGATCATCTGACGCTTGGCTTGCTCGGTCGCCTTGCGGATGGCCTCGGGCACTTCTTTCGCCTTACCCTTGCCAAAGCCGACGCGGCCTTTTTGGTCGCCCACAACCACGAGCGCGGCAAAGCCGAAACGCTTACCACCTTTCACGGTTTTGGAGACCCGGTTGATCGCGACCAGGCGGTCCGCGAATTCGGGTGTTTCGTCACGGTCGCGGCGTGGGCCGCGGCGGTTTTCACGTTCTGCCATGGAGGCATCCTTTGTTTGGTGGCGCGCGAGGTGCGCCGGGTTGGTCAATCGCGGTGGGCCAGCAGCCCCCGGATCATCGAAACAGGCGAACCTGTTTGCGCTTTTGGAAATCACAAGGCGGCGCGGGGCACCGCCTTACGACATGTCGGGGTAAGGTGGGGCATGCCCCACCCCGCCCTTAGATTTTCAGGCCGCCTTCACGGGCTGCGTCGGCCAGAGCCTTCACTTTGCCGTGGAAGAGGAAACCGCCGCGATCGAAGTACGCTTCGCTCACGCCAGCCTTTTTCGCACGCTGGGCAATCGCCTCGCCCACCTTGGTGGCCGCTTCGACGTTGTTCTTGCCGACCACGCCCAGATCTTTCTCCAGGGTGGAGGCCGATGCCAGGGTGACGCCGTTCACATCGTCGATCAGCTGTGCGCTGATGTTCTTGTTCGAGCGGTGCACCGACAGGCGCATGCGCCCGGCGTTCACCTTGCGAAGTTTGTTCCGGACGCGCAGGCGGCGCTTGAGGAACAGGGTCCGTTTGCTGTTTGCCATCTGTTTCGTCCTTACTTCTTCTTGCCTTCTTTGCGGAAGATGAACTCGCCCTTGTAGCGGATGCCTTTGCCCTTGTAGGGCTCGGGCTTGCGCCACGCGCGGATGTTCGCGGCAACCTGACCAACAAGCTGTTCGTCAATGCCTTCCACAACGATTTCGGTCTGCTTGGGCGCGGTTACGGTCACACCTTCGGGTGCGGTGTAATCCACGTCATGGCTGAGGCCGAGGTTCAGCTTCAGGGTGTTGCCCTGCATCTGTGCCCGGTAACCCACACCTTGGATCTCAAGCTCTTTCTTGAAGCCTTCGGACACGCCGGTGACCAGGTTTGCGACCATCGTGCGGCTCATGCCCCACTGCTGGCGCGCGCGCTTGGATTTGCCACGCGGTGTGACAGTCACGGCGTTGTCTTCGATCGCAATGGTCACATCGTCCGTCGCATTGAACGAACGGGTGCCCTTGGGACCTTTGACTTCGATTGTTTGACCGGACAGCGACGCGGTTACGCCGCTGGGCAGGTCAACGGGTTTCTTACCAATACGAGACATCGAACCCTCCTTAGAAGACGGTGCAAAGTACTTCGCCACCAACGTTCTTGGCGCGAGCATTTGCATCCGACATCACACCCTGGGGTGTGGAGACAATCGACACACCCAGGCCCTGACGGACAACGGGAATGTCATTGACGCCCATGTACACGCGCCGACCGGGCTTGGAGACCCGCTTCAGTTCGCGAATGACAGGTTCGCCTTCGTAATATTTCAGGCTGATTTCGATGGCCGGGTGGCCGTCGGCGCCTGTGGTTGCTTCATAGCCGCGGATGTAGCCTTCGTCTGCCAGCACATCCAAGACCCACGCACGCAGCTTGGAGGCTGGTGTCATGACTGTGGATTTGCCGCGCATCTGAGAGTTACGGATACGGGTGAGCATGTCTGCGATAGGATCGTTCATAATATGCCCTCCTTACCAGCTCGACTTGACCATGCCGGGGATTTGGCCCGCTGAGCCAAGTTCCCGCAGCGCGATCCGCGAAATTTTCAGTTTGCGATAATACGCGTGTGGACGACCGGTCAGTTGGCACCGGTTGTGCAGGCGTGTGGCCGAGCTATTGCGCGGCAGTTTCGCCAGCTTCAGGGAGGCGCGGAAACGCTCTTCCATCGGCTTGCTTTCATCGCTGACGATCTCTTTGAGTGCGGCGCGCTTGGCGGCGTACTTCTTGACCAGCTTCTCGCGCTTCACTTCGCGCGCGATCATGGATTTCTTAGCCATTCTCTAATCCTTCCTGCGCTTACGAATTGAAGGGCATGTTGAAAGCTTTCAACAGCGCCTTGGCTTCAGCGTCGGTTTTCGCCGTGGTGGCGATGACGATGTCCATTCCCCATGTCTCGTCGACTTTATCAAAGTCAATCTCGGGGAACACGATGTGCTCTTTCATGCCCATGGCATAGTTGCCGCGGCCATCAAAGGATTTGCCGGACACGCCGCGGAAGTCGCGGACGCGGGGCAGTGCGATCGTGATCAGACGGTCCAGGAATTCGTACATGCGGTCACCACGCAGGGTCACCTTGGCACCCAAGGGCATGTCCTCACGCACCCGGAAACCCGCGATGGATTTCTTGGCGGTGGTGGTCAATGCCTTCTGGCCGGCAATCGCGGTCAGGTCTTCCTGAGCGGATTTGGCTTTCTTGCTGTCACGCACGGCTTCGGCACCGCAGCCGATGTTCAGGACGATCTTGTCCAGACGCGGGATCTGCATGTCGTTGGAGTAGCCGAATTCCTCTTTCATCGTAGCGCGGATGCTGTCCGCATACTGCGACTTGAGGCGGGGTGTATAGTTCGCTGTGTCGAGCATCAGATCACGTCCCCTGTTGTCTTGGCGTAGCGCACTTTCTTGTCGCCATCCATTTTGAAGCCGACGCGCGTTGCCTTGCCGTTGGCATCCAGCAGCGCGAGGTTGCTCAGGTCAACGGGCATCGCCTTGGGGATGCGGCCGCCCTGGCTGGTCTGGCTTTGACGTGTGGCGCGGATGGCAATGTTCAGGCCATCAACCACGGCTTTGTTCGCCTTGGGATCAACGGAAGAGATGGTACCCTCTTTGCCCTTGTCCTTGCCGGTCAGCATGACGACCTTGTCGCCTTTTTTCAGTTTCGCAGCCATCAGAGCACCTCCGGAGCCAGCGAGATGATTTTCATGAAGTTCTTGCCACGCAGTTCGCGCACAACCGGGCCAAAGATACGTGTACCGATCGGCTCGTTGTTGTTGTTCAGGATAACGGCGGCGTTGCGATCAAAACGAATGGCGGTGCCATCCTCGCGACGAACTTCCTTGGCGGTGCGCACGACGACGGCCTTGCGGACGTCACCTTTCTTTACGCGACCACGTGGGATGGCTTCCTTGACCGAGACGACGATGACGTCGCCCACGGATGCGTACTTACGCTTGGAACCACCCAATACCTTGATGCACTGAACACGGCGTGCGCCGCTGTTGTCAGCAACATCCAGGTTGGTTTGCATCTGGATCATTTGGTTTCTCCCGACCTTTGGGGGGCGATGCGTGCCTGATCCCCAGGGTTTCGATTAATGCGCGAAAGCGCTGCAGGCTTCAGGCCTCCAGCACTTCCCAGCGTTTTGTCTTCGAGCGTGGCGCGCATTCGATGATGCGTACGGAATCGCCAACCTTGAAGGCATTCTTTTCATCGTGCGCCCGGTACTTCTTGGACTTACGAATGGTCTTTTTCAGAACCGGGTGCGTAAAGCGGCGCTCGACGGACACGGTGATGGTTTGTTCATTGGCATCGGAGGTCACGGTGCCGGTCAGAATACGCTTGGGCATTGGTGCTCTCCTTATTCAGCAGCCGCGTCGGCGGCTTTTTGGCTCAGAATTGTCTTCACACGTGCAGCATTGCGGCGCGCTGTGCGGATCTGGGCAGGGTTCTCAAGCTGACCTGTGGCTTGCTGGAAGCGCAGGTTGAAGCTTTCTTTTTTCAGCTCGGCCAGCTTGTCACGCAGCTGATCGGGCGTCATGTCACGCAGTTCTTGGGCGTTCATCGCCTTTTCCTTTCAACATCACCGGCGGGCCGCAGACATGCGTGACCCGATTCCCGGTGGAGTGGGTGAAGTGCGCCGTATAGGAGGGTTTGATAGGTGTGGCAACCCCTTGTGGCACAATGTTTCGGGGGCGCTGCTGCACCTGCTATATATAGCGTTTTCCTGCCTCGCAATGCGCAGGGCTCTGCGGTAGATATCGTTCCATGTCAGATATCAGATCCCTCTTCGCCACCCGCCTGTACCGCGCGCCCTTGTCCGAACATGATCCCGCCGTGGACCAGACGGAATTGACGGCCTCATGTTATGCCATCGCCGAGGATGACGAGGCCGGTCAGGACTGGTGCGAGGACAACGGTTTTCCGGGCTATACCTCCTATGCGTCGCTGACGGATCTGCCCTGGCGCTTTCCGATCTTTGCCGATGTGGTCAAGGCGCTGGACGCCCATGTGGCCGCCTTTGCGCGTGATCTGGAGTTTGATCTGGACGGGCGGGCGCTGGTGCTTGAGGACATCTGGATCAACATCCTGCCCGAGGGCGGCACCCATTCGTCGCACATCCATCCGCATTCGGTGATTTCCGGCACCACCTATGTGGCCATGCCCGAAGGTGCCTCCGCGCTCAAGCTTGAGGACCCGCGCCACGCGATGATGATGGCCGCCCCGCCCCGTGTGAAAGACGCGCGCGAGGAATTGCAGGCCTTTGTCTATATCAAGCCCGACGTGGGCGACGTGCTGCTGTGGGAAAGCTGGCTGCGGCACGAGGTGCCGATGAACATGTCCGAGGACGAACGCGTGTCGGTGTCGTTCAACTACCGGTGGGGGTAGACTTGCCCGCCTTCTTCGCGGCTTTCTCCTCCTTGGTCAGCTTGTTGCCCCAGACGTTCTTGCTGATACCAAGGTCATCCGGCATCGGCTTGGTTTTGCCCTTCTTTATCTCGCCGCCTTTGTTAAGGAACTCCTGTATCAGATCGGCGTCGGTGTTCGGCTTGGGAACATGCTTCATGGGGTGGCCTTTCGGGGACAGAGTTGCCGGTCCAGCTTAGCGAAGCGCGGGGCAATAGCTACTGATAAGCTTGAGGTTGTTCAAATCGAGAGCGAAGCCGCACCATCGACAGGCCACGGTTTGTCGACCCGACCGCTCTTTCCAGCACTTTATGTCAGCCAAATACATCTTCCATACCAGCTGCGCGCAGGAAGCAGCCAAATCGACAGGCCAGGGGGTGGCCTGTCGATGGCGCGGCGGCCTGCGGCCTTGAATCCGCGCAGGTACTTCGCACCGTCCGCAAGCTTAACTAATTGTTCATCTTTGATCACTAATTTCAACGAATGAAGGGCACCTATGCCCAAAATCGGCGTAAAGGCACAAATTATGGAAAAATCAGGTACCGACGTACAAATATTGCACATCCAGGAAAATCCCGAAAGCAAGTGGAGGTCGAGCAATAGCCTGCTCAGCAAAACGACTAAGATAATGGCGAAGGGTTTTGGCATTAGCTTCACTCGCGAAACAAAGGAATTGAGAGCCGTGCGCAAGGCCGATGATGGAGATCACTTATGATCGGCAAGGATGTTAAGGTGTGGCGTGAACGAAACGGTTACACTCAAGCAGAATTACAAATTGAGTTGGGGATGAAATCCAGAACTTCGATCAGCACGTTGGAAAACAGCAGCGCAAAACTTCCGCGAACAATCGAACTCTCGTTGGCCGCTCTCGAAATTGCACCTTTCCTGCGTGAACGCTTCGGAAAGGCAAAAGGGAAAGATCCCAAAAAATATTCTTATCCCGCAGTGGATGAACAGACCGCCAGACAATTGTATGCATATGTCGAAACCGGCATTTACAGAGAATAACCCCCGGCGCTTCCACGCCGGGGGCTCTCAATTTCTACCGGGTGCCGCTCTCATCGCTCTTTCAGAGCGACTGCCGCGCACGCGTCGCTGCGTGCGCAGCGACGTGATTACCAGTCTTCTCTGACCACAACGCGGGTCTTGATCGGCAGCTTCATCGCGGCAAGGCGCAGGGCCTCGCGGGCGATGTCGTCGTTGACGCCGTCGATCTCGAACATCACGCGGCCGGGTTTGACCTTGGCGGCCCAACGGTCCACCGAGCCTTTACCCTTACCCATACGCACTTCGATGGGCTTGGCTGTGACAGGCACATCCGGGAAGATACGGATCCAGACACGGCCCTGACGTTTCATGTGACGTGTCATCGCGCGGCGGGCCGCTTCGATTTGACGGGCTGTCACACGCTCAGGCTCAAGCGCCTTGAGGCCATATGTGCCGAAGTTCAGATCCGAGCCGCCCTTGGCGAGGCCCTTGATGGACCCCTTGAACTGCTTGCGGAATTTCGTACGCTTTGGTTGAAGCATCTGTCTTCCCCTTTAGCGACGGCCACCAGCGCCACGGGGCGCAGGACCATCCTGGAGTTCTTGTGCTTTACGGTCACGCGCCTGTGGATCGTGTTCCATGATCTCGCCTTTGAAGATCCAGGTCTTGATGCCGATGATGCCATAGGCAGTCGACGCTTCGACGTGAGCGTAATCGATGTCGGCGCGCAGGGTGTGCAGGGGCACACGACCTTCACGGTACCATTCTGTACGGGCAATCTCTGCACCGCCCAGACGGCCGGCCACGTTCACACGAATGCCAAGGGCACCCATGCGCATCGCGTTTTGCACGGCACGTTTCATGGCACGACGGAACGACACGCGACGCTCGAGCTGCTGTGCGATGCTTTCACCCACGAGGGCGGCATCCAGCTCGGGCTTGCGCACTTCAACGATGTTGAGGTGCAGTTCGCTGTCCGTCAGGTTCGCCAGCTTCTTGCGCAGACCTTCGATGTCCGCACCTTTCTTGCCGATGATGACACCGGGACGTGCGGTGTGGATCGTGACGCGGCACTTCTTGTGCGGGCGTTCGATGATCACGCGGGCCACGCCGGCCTGCTTGCACTCATCCTTGATGAAATCGCGGATCTTCAGGTCTTCCAGAAGAAGGTTCCCGTAATCCTTGGTGTCGGCGTACCAGCGGCTGTCCCAGGTGCGGTTGACCTGAAGACGCATGCCGATCGGATTGACTTTGTTACCCATCAGGCTTGCTCCTCGACTTGACGCACTTTGATCGTGATTTCGGCAAATGGCTTCATGATCTTGCCAAACCGGCCACGGGCGCGCGGACGACCGCGTTTCAGTGTCAGGTTCTTGCCAACCCACGCTTCGGCGACGATCAGTTCGTCCACGTCAAGGTTGTGGTTGTTTTCAGCGTTGGCGATGGCCGACTGCAGGCACTTTTTGACGTCTTGCGCGATGCGCTTTTTCGAGAACGTCAGGTCGGTCAGAGCCTTGTCCACCTTCTTGCCACGGATCATCGCAGCGACGAGGTTCAGCTTCTGAGGGCTGGTGCGCAGCATGCGTGTTTTCGCCATGGCTTCGTTGTCGGCCACGCGGCGCGGATTCTTATCCTTGCTCATTTGCGTTTCGCCTTCTTGTCAGCGGCATGACCGTAATAGGTACGGGTCGGCGAATATTCACCGAACTTCTGGCCGATCATTTCCTCGGAGACGTTCACCGGGATATGTTTCTGGCCGTTGTACACGCCAAATGTGAGGCCCACGAACTGGGGCAGGATTGTCGAGCGACGCGACCAGATCTTGATCACTTCGTTGCGGCCGGATTCGCGTGCAGCTTCTGCCTTCTTCAGGACATAGCTGTCGACGAACGGGCCTTTCCATACGGAACGAGACATTGATTAACGCCCCTTCTTCTTGGCGTGACGCGAGCGGATGATCAGCTTTTGCGACGCTTTGTTCTTGTTGCGGGTACGTGCACCCTTGGTCGGCTTGCCCCATGGCGACACAGGGTGGCGACCACCCGATGTACGGCCTTCACCACCACCGTGGGGGTGGTCGATCGGGTTCATGACAACACCACGCACAGACGGGCGGATGCCCTTGTGACGCATGCGGCCCGCTTTACCGAAGTTCTGGTTGGAGTTGTCGGGGTTCGACACGGCACCAACGGTGGCCATGCATTCCTGACGCACCAGACGCAGTTCGCCCGAGCTCAGACGGATCTGGGCATAGCCACCATCACGACCCACGAACTGGGCGTAGGTGCCGGCGGCACGCGCGATCTGACCACCCTTGCCGGGCTTCATCTCGATGTTGTGCACGATTGTCCCGATGGGCAGACCCGAGAAGGGCATTGCGTTGCCGGGCTTGATGTCGGCCTTGGCCGAGGCCACGACCTTGTCGCCAACCGCCAGACGTTGGGGGGCCAGGATATAGGCCTGCTCGCCATCGTCATATTTGACCAGCGCGATGAACGCTGTGCGGTTGGGGTCATATTCGATGCGTTCGACCGTTGCGGCCACATCGAACTTGTTACGTTTGAAATCGACGACCCGATAGAGGCGCTTGGCCCCACCGCCTTTGCGGCGCATCGTGATCCGTCCGGTGTTGTTGCGTCCACCATTCTTGGTGAGACCCTCGGTCAGCGCCTTGACAGGGCGACCTTTCCACAGCTCCGAACGGTCGATCAGAACCAGCCCACGCTGGCCCGGCGTCGTCGGCTTATACGACTTGAGTGCCATGTTACTGTCTTCCGTTTGCTTGAACGAACGAGGCAAGCCCCGTCCTATGGTTATAGGCCCCCGTAGGTGCCCGGTTTGGTCTGGGGCATGGCGGCCTGAAAGCCCGCCTTACCCGGCGCCCGTAAGGTGCAGTTCACCGCACCATGCGGACAACAACGAAGCCCCGGACGAATCCGGGGCCTTGCCGATGGGGCTTACTATGAGGTGCAGGCAGTCAGGTCAAGCAGCCCGCGCAAGAAAACGGCGATGCGGTCGGGGCTTTCCAACTGACACCAACCATGACGTGGGCCCAATTGCACCGCATCGCCGACCAGACGGCTCGCACGCGTGTTTTGCCGGAACACGATCCAGATCAAACCGCCCTGCCCCAAAACCAGATAGACTGTTCACAGCCCCAACCGGAAAAAGGACATCCCATGCCCAAAACCGACAAAGTCGACGTCACCCCGTTGACCGCCCCCATCGCCGCCTTCAACCCGGCGGCCGCACAAGCCTGGACCGAGATCGCGACCGATTGCGCGCGTTTCGCCATGAGCCGCGTACAGACCGATATCGCCACGCAAAGCGCCATGATGACCTGCGGCACGCCTGCTGAATGGATGAAGCTGCAGGCCGATTATATGCGCGACACCATCCAGCAGTACTCGGAACAATCCGCGCGTGTCGTGGAATTGATGTCGGCGGCCATGGGCCAACCTTCAAAAGGCGGCAGATCGGCCTTTTCGCGGAAATACGACGACATTCCGCTCTGACACGAAAAAGCCCCGCCGGCAAAGGCGGGGCTTGGTCGAATGTGGCGCGCCGCCAGACGACGGCGCAAGGTGGCAAAGGCCGACCTTATGCCAGTTGAATGTTGCTCGCGCTCTCGCGGCCATCACGGCCCGCTTCGATGTCGAAGGTCACTTTCTGGTTGTCGCTCAGACCGGTCAGGCCTGCTTGCTCAACGGCAGAGATGTGCACGAACACGTCCTTGCTGCCGCCATCGGGAGCGATAAAACCAAAACCTTTAGTTGTGTTGAACCATTTGACGGTGCCAGTAGCCATCGTCGTACTCCTAGATTTAAGACTGCCCGCAGGATGCGGCAGATCGGCTAAGTCAGCGAAAGATCGAATGACTGAGCCGTGAGGAGCAGTGATGCCGATAGATGTGATAACGTCGCCCATGACCCATGCGCCTTTTATCACGCGAACACAAGCGCCATCCCCCCGCACCATCAAACCAGCCATTTCGCGCCGACGCGTTCAAAGACACGCCTCAACGAAAAAGGCCCCCGCATCCGCGAGGGCCTTCGTCGTTTTCAATGCAGCAAAGGTCAGAGACCGGAGGACACGTCGATCGTGTTGCCCTCTTCGAGCGTGACGTAGGCTTTCTTGACGTCCCTACGCTTGCCCAGCTGGCCGCGAAAACGCTTGGCCTTGCCCTTGGTGATGGTCGTGTTCACGGCCTTCACCTTGACGCCAAAGACAGCTTCGACAGCTTCCTTGATCATCGGCTTGTTGCTGTCGATCGCCACTTCGAACACCACGGCGCCATTCTCGGACGCCATCGTGGCTTTCTCGGTGATGATCGGCTTGCGGATCACATCGTAGTGGTTTGCTTTGGCGCTCATTTCAAACGGGCCTCCAGTGCTTCGATCCCCGCCTTGGTGATCACCAGGGTGTCACGCTTGAGGATGTCGTAAACATTTGCGCCCATGGTCGGCAGAATATCCAGACCGTCGATGTTGCGCGACGCTTGCAGGAAGTCCTCGTTCACGGATGCACCATCGATGACCAGCGCGCGCTTCCAGCCCAGGTCCTTGACCTGCTTGGCCAGGGCGGCGGTTTTGCCCGAAGCGGTTGCTTCGTCGATGATCACCAGCTCACCCGCTTTTGCCTTGGCGCTCAGCGCGTGGCGCAGGCCCAGCTTGCGGAACTTCTTGGGCAGGTCGTGGCCGTGGCTGCGAACAACCGGGCCTTTGTAGACACCACCACCGCGGAAGATCGGAGCAGAACGTGCGCCGTGGCGTGCGCCGCCGGTGCCCTTCTGGCGATAAATCTTCTTGGTCGAGTAATCGACCTCGGAGCGTGTCTTGACCTTGTGCGTGCCGGCTTGGGCGTTGTTACGCTGCCAGCGGACGACACGGTGCAGGATGTCGGCGCGCGGGTCGAGACCAAACAGGGCCTCGTCCAGATCGACCGAACCGGCCTTGCCGCCGTCCAGTTTGATGACGTCGAGTTTCATTCTTCGCCTTCCTTCTTCTCTGCTGCGTCGCCTTCGTCCGATTTCTCGGCAGCGATTTCGGCTTCGGCGGCTTTCAGCGCCTCGGCTTCGGCAGCGGCTTGTTCTTCGGCCAGACGTGCGGCTTCTGCTTCGGCTTCGGCGGCGGCGGCAGCAGCGGCTTCTTCCGCGGCTTTGGCAGCTTCTTCAGCGGCAGATTTCAGCGCGGCAGGCAGGATCGCGTTTTCAGGGAACGGTTTCTTCACCGCATCCTTGACTGTCACCCAGCCACCTTTGGAGCCGGGAACCGCGCCCTTGACCATGATCAGACCACGGTCGGTGTCTGTTTTCACGACTTGCAGGTTCTGCGTGGTGACACGGGCAGCACCCATGTGACCGGCCATTTTCTTGCCTTTGAAAACCTTGCCCGGATCCTGACACTGACCTGTGGAACCGTGCGAACGGTGTGAGATCGAAACACCGTGCGACGCGCGCAGACCGCCGAAGTTGTGGCGCTTCATCGCACCGGCAAAACCTTTACCGATCGATGTGCCTGCAACGTCAACGAACTGACCTTCGAAGTAGTGGTCAGCGATGATTTCCTCGCCCACGCTCAGCATCGCTTCGGGATCGACGCGGAACTCGGCGACCTTGCGCTTGGGTTCCACCGATGCCGCCGCAAAGTGGCCGCGCATGGCTTGGGATGTCCGTTTCGCCTTGGCTGTGCCTGCGCCCAACTGAACGGCGGTGTAGCCGTCTTTCTCAGGGGTCCGCTGGGCCACAACCTGCAGCTTGTCGAGTTGAAGAACGGTCACAGGGATCTGCTTGCCGTCTTCCATGAACAGTCGGGTCATGCCGACTTTTTTCGCAATAACGCCGGAGCGCAACATGATGGTGCCCTCCCTTTACGCTTGCAGCTTGATCTCGACGTCCACGCCAGCCGCGAGGTCGAGCTTCATCAGCGCGTCAACGGTCTGGGGGGTCGGATCAACGATATCCAGCAGACGCTTGTGCGTGCGGATTTCGAACTGGTCACGGGATTTCTTGTCAACGTGGGGGCCACGCAGAACGGTGAATTTCTCGATCTTGTTCGGCAGCGGAATGGGGCCGCGAACAGATGCGCCTGTGCGTTTGGCGGTGTTGACGATTTCCTGGGTGGAGGCATCAAGCACCCGGTAGTCAAACGCCTTGAGGCGAATGCGGATGTTTTGGCTTTGTGCCATGTGCATATCCCTTGGCTTTGGGATGTCAACGGATTGGAGGATGGGCGCTCATCGCACAGCCTCTTCGCGTCTTTTGGCAGAACATAAGAGGGGCACGCATCGCGCACCCCTGTTCCGTGTGTGGGCGTATAGGGGGAGTCGGGGGATGTGGCAACCCCGTTGTGAAAATCCGCAGATTTTCGCAGCGGGTGCGCAAGGTCATAATGCGCAGCACTGTAACAGCGGCACCTGGTGGGTGTTTACCCAAGTACACATAATGTATCTTGATCGCATGTGCGTATCGGCCAAAAGACACGTTAAATGACAGATACCGGTTTTGATATATTGATCTTGAGGCAGTCGTGGATCAAAGACGGCGGGCGTTACGCTTCCAAAGACCTTTGTTCGCACGGAGAGTTGTATTTGAAGATCGGATCAGAGGCCCTTTCAGACCAAAACTCTGGCAGGTGGTCACTGACGGCAACTGGCTTGTTTCTTCTCCGATCACTCGATCAGGACTGCGACTTTGGTGAGTTCACCAATCAGATGTTGGCATGCTGTGGACATGCCATGTACCCCACTGGCGTGTACGACCATCCCGTGACAATTCTCGAGTGCAATTCAGGTGTCGATTGGTGCACGACCCATAACGGGGACAAAGTGTTCCTTCAAACCGAAACGGGTGCGGTTGGCGAACTGTCGAAATCGGAACACCGCCGTGCGGTTATGAAGTTTGTAGAGCAGGTGGAGCGTTTCTATGGATGCCCTGGAAACAAGAAGGTAACAGCCGACGAGCGAGACGCGTACGATCTTTTCTGGGATGAGTGGCACCGGCGCAAAGCCGAAGCCGCTTAGGCATGTTGGTCTAAGGCGCCTGGCAGCTTCAGCTTCATCCGAGCAAATTCTACACAATGATACCGAGACAAGGGATAGAATTTCCCTACGGGTGCACAAGGTCATAGTGCCTGGCACAACGACGGCGGCACCAAATTCGTATCCGACGCAGAAGCCCCTGCCCTAGGATGCAATTATGCGGTGTCGCCGGAGATCACCTCTTGAACAATCTTGCGATTGATCGGTTTGGAAATGAAATCGTTGAACCCGTCGGCCTTGCACTGTTGACGTGAATCCGACGTGACATTCGCCGTGACCGCGAAAATGGGCAATTCGTCCGGGTCGAATTTTTCCCGGATCAATCGGGTCGCTTCGTGCCCATTCATAATCGGCATGTTCAGATCCATGAAGATCAAATCCGGTTTTTCCATCTCCAGGTATTCAACCGCCTTCTTGCCATCGGCAACACAGGCCGCGTTGCCGCCTGCCTTTTCCACCATGCGCTGGAGCACGCGGGCATTCACTGCGTTGTCGTCTACGATCAGGATTTTCATCTGCTTCCTCGATTTGGTTTTGCGCTTCAGGCTGCGTGCTTGAGTTCAGGCGTGGCAGCACCGTCCTTAGCCACGTCACAAGGAAGGACGATCATGAATGTCGATCCTTTGCCAGACTCCGACGTGACGCTCAAAGCCCCGCCCATGCTTTCGACAAGGGATTTGGTAATCGACAGGCCCAGGCCCGAACCGCCGTATTCGCGTTCGATACGCTCATCGACCTGTTTGAAGCGTTCAAAGATCACCGAAATGTCCTCAGGATCAATTCCGATGCCCGTGTCCCAGACTTCCACTTGCAAGGCCCCGTCGGACATGCTCGTTTCATTCCAGATCACCCTCATGCCAACGGTGCCATCCGTCGTGAATTTAATGGCATTGCCCAGCAGGTTGGTGATGGATTGCCGCAGAAGTTTTCCGTCGATCATCACGACCGGGCACGACGGATCCACTTCGAGATTGAAATCCAGACCCTTCTGATTTGCTGTCATCCGGTGGAGCGCCGTGGCGGACGCAGAGAAGTCGTCCATGGCTACAGGGGCAGGGTGGGTAAAGACATCGCCTGCATCAATCCGTGCGATCTGCAGAAGCTCTTCGATCAGGTCGATCTGCTCCTTGGCGGACGATTCAATAATGTCCACAAGCTCCCGATCTTCGTCAGCGATTTCCGCATCCGTCAACAGTTCGGCGGCACCGATGATCCCGTTCATCGGGGTGCGCAACTCATGGCTCACATTTGCCAGCAGAACACTCTTGGCCCGGTCTGCCTCACGCGCCTGTTCCAGGGCGCTTTTGAGCCGCACCGCCATCATCACGATCAACCGACCAAGAGCATATGCGATGCCAAGCACTGCAAGCGCCAGGATCATTGCAGGCATTTGCCACTGTTTCAGCACGGCGGTCCCGGGGGCGGGCAGCGGCCAGGTGACAGCAACAACGGCAGCGCCATCAGCCCCGGGCAACGGGATCGAACGATCAGCGGGCAGATTGGCCGTATCATACTGCAATTCCACACCGTCGATCAGGAAGGTATTTTCCACCTCGGTCAGGAAAGCCTCATCGACGCGCTGACCAAACACCAAAAGCGGGTTGCCGGAGACATCAATCGGCGCCTCACCGGGGCGGTAGGGCTGAGAGTGCAGAGTCGAAAGCACCCAAATCTCACCACCGACTTGTCGGTACAGGGAGGAGGATTCGTTTGTTGCCACCTTCGCCTTGGCGGCGCGGAGTACTTCAATATCCTGGGTCGACAAATACGCGGGGCGGATTTCATCGGCTGTTTCGTCCAACCAGGACAATACGTCCCCGTTGTCATAGATCACACTGAATGATTGAAACGCGCCCGTTTCGACCGTGGACGCCATGTTGGGATAAATCCAATCGATATTACGCGCTGCCGTATTGGCAAGCCCTTCGTCCCACATTGAATAGTCGATTGTATAGAGTTCCAGATCACTGCGTTGATTTTTGACGGCCGTGTTCACCAGCTTTTCGGTATTGCGCTGCGCCATGTCATTTTGCGCGTTGGTCAGAAAGAGTGTCACGCCCCCGACCACGAGGAAAAACATGATGACCATCGCAACAACGGACAGCAAAAAAAGCCTTGATGTATTCGACACTGATCCAAGCACAACGGCACTCCTTATATGACCAAGGCTACGTTGAAGCGGATTCGCCTTCGATTTCGTTAATGCTCAAATTGTATTTGTCGGCAGTTTTGAATTTTGAGCCGACACTCTGACCCAGCCGTGCCAGCGCCGGACCGGCTGGATTTCGAGAGATATGGCAAAAGGAAAGGGCCGCCCGGTTGGGGCGGCCCTTCTTTAACTCGACCGGGTGCTGCGTCTCTGCTCTCATCGTTCCTTTGGAACGACTGCCGCAGGTGATGCCCACGCGGTGTTGTTTGACGATTACTCAGTAATCTTCGACACAACACCGGCACCCACAGTCCGGCCGCCTTCGCGGATGGCGAAGCGCAGGCCTTGTTCCATGGCGATCGGCGCGATCAGCTCAACGCCGAACGACACGTTGTCGCCGGGCATGACCATCTCGGTGCCTTCGGCCAGCTGAACCGTGCCCGTCACGTCCGTCGTACGGAAGTAGAACTGCGGACGGTAGTTGGCGAAGAACGGCGTGTGACGGCCACCCTCTTCCTTGGTCAGGATGTAGGCTTCGGCTTCGAACTTGGTGTGCGGGTTCACCGAGCCGGGCTTGCACAGCACCTG
>CBFHND010000008.1:0-133042 GCA_965657085.1 uncultured Paracoccaceae bacterium | reverse complement strand
GACACCACAAACCGTTGCTCGTTCATTCAAACCTCCATTTTGGAAGTTTGAATCAGATATCAAACCAAATAGGAATCCCGAATGTCCACAGACCCTAGAAGAGTGAGCCCTGATCGGAAGGTGGGGTTTTGGGTTTCGGTTTTGGCTTGGCCATCGGCGTGGTGTCGGGCGTGAAGGTGCCATCGGCGAATTCGATTTCGATTGCGGTGGCTTTGGCGGCGGCTTTGGTGGTGGTCACCACCGCACCATCGCCGCGCACCACCGCATAGCCGCGCGCCAGCGTCGCCTTGTAGCTGAGGGTTTCGCGCAGGCGGTCCATGGCCGTCAGGCGGGTGCGCGATTTTTCAATGCCTTGGCGGCCTGCGCGGGCGATCCGGGCGGTGATGTCGTCCAGCCGTTTGGCTTGTGCCTCTGTCTGCGCGCGCAGGGTTGCGGGGTCGAAGCGGGCCGCGCGGCTTTGGAAGCGGTCGGATTTGGTGACCACCGCGCGCGCCAGCGCCGGGGCAAGCCGGGCGGAGATTTCATCGAGGCGGCGGCGTTCAGAGGTGATGGCACGCTGCAACGTGGCCGGGCGCAGGCTGCCAGAGATGTCGGAGAGGCGAATGCGGCGGCGTTGCACCCCTGCGGTAAGCGCGGGGCCAAGGCGATCGGCCTGCCGGTCAAGCCGTTGGCGGGGGGTGTCGAGCAGGCTGTCAGCGCGCGGCAATGCGCGGCCCAGATCGGCCAACCGCTGTCCGCGCCGCACCAGTGTCTGGCTGAGCGCGCCCATCATGCGCGCGCCCTGGCTTTCGACCCATGCGGCCAGTTCGTGGCGCACGGGCACCGCGAGTTCGGCGGCCGCCGTGGGCGTGGGCGCGCGTTTGTCGGACACGAAGTCGATCAGGGTGGTGTCAGTTTCGTGGCCCACAGCCGAGATCAGCGGGATGTCCGAGGCCGCTGCCGCGCGGGCAACGATTTCCTCGTTGAACCCCCACAGATCCTCGACGCTGCCGCCACCCCGCGCCACGATCAGCAGATCGGGTCGGGGAAGCGCGCCGCCCAGTGTCAGCGCGTTGAAGCCCCGAATGGCGTGGGCCACCTGTGGCGCGCAGGCCTCGCCCTGAACGGCCACGGGCCAGATCAGCACCTTGCGCGGAAAGCGGTCGCGCAGGCGGTGCAGGATGTCGCGGATCACCGCCCCTTGCAGCGACGTGACCACTCCGATCACATCCGGCAGATAGGGCAGTGGCTGTTTGCGCGCCTCGTCAAAGAGCCCTTCGGAGGCCAGTTGTTTCTTGCGTTTTTCCAACAGGGCCATCAAAGCGCCTTCGCCCGCGATGGTGATGCGTTGGGCGTTGATGGCGAATTTGGACTGGAAACCCGAGGCGGTCATCTTGCCTTCGGCGACGACTTCCATGCCTTCCTCCGGCATCACGCCAAGGCCGGGCACCTGCCCTTTCCACGTCATGGCAGACAGCACCGACCGGTCGTCCTTGAGATCGAAATAGAGGTGACCCGAACGCGCCAGAACCACGCGCCCCACCTCGCCCCGGATGCGAACCCAGCCCAGTTCGCTTTCGACCAGTTTCTTGACCGATCCCGCGATCTCGGAAACGGTGAATTCGGGCGTATTGCTGCCGGGGGCTGGATCGTCGAGCAGGTCCATAGGCTGTCCTTGTTTCCGGTGTCGGGGCAGCTTAGAACGCGGGGCAATGAAGGCCAAGGGAGTGCGTGCCATGAACATCTTGATTTTGGGCAGTGGCGGGCGCGAACATGCCCTGGCGTGGGCGGTGATGCAGAACCCCAAATGCGACCGGTTGATCGTGGCCCCCGGCAACGCGGGTATCGCGGCGATTGCCGATTGCGCCAGCCTGAACATCGAGGACCCCGGCGCGGTGGTCACCTTTGCCGAGGAAAACGCGATCGATTTCGTGATCATCGGGCCCGAGGCGCCCTTGGCCGTGGGGGTTTCGGACCGCTTGCGCGATGCCGGCTTCCTTGTATTCGGCCCCTCGAAGGCCGCTGCCCAGTTGGAGGCGTCGAAATCCTTTACCAAGGCGATTTGTGATGCCGCCGGTGCACCCACGGCGGCCTACGGGCATTTCACCGATGCGCAGGCGGCCAAGGATTACGTGCGTGCGCAAGGCGCGCCCATCGTGGTCAAGGCCGATGGTCTGGCCGCGGGAAAAGGTGTGATCATCGCGGAAACCGTGGCCGAGGCCGAGGCGGCGATTGATGATATGTTCGGGGGTGCTTTTGGCGGCGCGGGCGCGGAAGTGGTGATCGAAGAGTTCATGGACGGCGAAGAGGCCTCGTTTTTCGTGCTGTGCGACGGGGAAACCGTATTGCCCATAGGCACAGCACAGGATCACAAGCGCGTGGGCGATGGCGACACCGGGCCGAACACTGGCGGCATGGGGGCCTATTCCCCTGCCCCGGTGATGACGGACGCGGTCGTTGCGCGCACACTGGACGAGATCGTGCAACCCTGCATGGACGAAATGGCCCGGCGCGGCATGCCGTTTCAGGGCGTGTTGTTCGTGGGGTTGATGATCAAGGACGGCGCGCCACGACTTGTGGAATACAACGTGCGTTTCGGCGATCCGGAGTGTCAGACGTTGATGATGCGGCTTGGGGCGCAGGCGATGGACCTGATGCACGCCGCCGCCGAGGCCCGTCTGAGCGAGGCACGCGCGCAATGGGCCGACGATCATGCGATCAGCGTGGTTATGGCCGCCAAAGGGTATCCCGGCAGCTATGACAAGGGCAGCGTGATTGGCGGGCTGGACGCCCTGCCCGAGGACAGCATGAACATGGTCTTTCACGCAGGCACTGCCAAAAAGGACGGGGCGATCACGGCCGCGGGTGGCCGGGTGCTGAACGTGACCGCGCGGGGCGCATCGCTGGCCGAGGCGCGGGACCGGGCCTATGCCATGGTGGATGCGGTAGAGTGGCCCGAGGGGTTCTGTCGCCGTGACATCGGCTGGCGCGCGTTGCGCTGATCCAAAGGCCCGCTGCGCGGACGCTGTTTCATGTGATGGGGGGCTGTCTGCCCCCCAAACCCCCAGAAAGTATTTTCCCCCAAAGAAGGGATCACGACAGCGGTGTGCCCTGACAGGTGACCGGGACCTGGGAGATCCGGGTGATCTTCTGGATCTGCCGGGTGTGTCGGGACATGACCATCAGGCCGTCCGCCCCCTGAAAGGCCATCCAGCAATTTTCGGAATCGGGGGCGTCGTCGTAGATGTAGCAGATGAGTGGGCCACGGATGTCGATCGGCCATAGCTGCACCGCCCGTTGGGTTGCGTCCAGACGGTGAGATCGCGGCGCAGGAACTGTTCCACGCCAACAATGCGGCCTGATTGCCTGTCGGCGAAGGTCAGGGTCTTGCCCACGGCCCTGTCCAGAAAATCCTCTGGGGAGATGGGCTGTTGGGCCTGTACGGCCCCGGCCAACCCGGCGGCGACGCACAGCAGGGCTGTGATCAGCCGCATGTCATGGCTGTGGCAAAGCTGGTGCGGCCCCGGTGTGGTCCGATGTCCTGCACCAAAAAGCGGCGGCCATCGAAGCGGATGGCGGCAAGGCGCTGCCAATTGGCCGTGGCCACGATCATTTCCGGCGTACCTGTGCAGGTGCGGATGCCGCCCGCGATATCGAATTCGCCGATGCGGTGGTTGGTGTAGCCCGGCAGATCAGCCACCGCGGTCAGTCCCCCGCGCTCAAAGCGCCAAATGCGGATGGTTTTAGCCAGATGCGGGCGGTCGACATAGGCCAGCTCAATCGCGCCATCGCCATCAAGATCAGCCACGCCAATCACCGCCAACCAGCGGTTGCGGGTGCCGATGTGCGGGGTTGCAATGCGGTCCAGCCTATCGCCCTCGCGCTTGTAGATCACGAGGGCCGCACCTTGGGTCGTTGTACTTTCGACCACGACTGCTTCGGGTTGGCCGTCACCGTCGACGTCATGCAACCGGGGGGCCATGTCTTCGAACACATGAGTGTCCGGCAGGGTGACGCATGGCCCCTGCCCGTCCGTTTCAAGACACAGGCGGCCCCATTCGGGTTGATCGCCCATGATCGCGTGCCCGTATCGGTGGGTTGGCGCCTCGAACCGGGCCACATGCGCGCCATCGCGCACCTCGACCACGGATTGTGCAAGGGCAGCGCCCGTGCTGAACGCCCAGAGGATGAGCACCCAGCGGATCATCAGATTTGTTTTTCCGGCATCTGCACAACCAGACCGTCCAGATCGTCGGTGACCTTGATCTGGCAGGTCAAGCGCGAGCGCGCGGGATCGGGTTCATAGGCAAAGTCGAGCATGTCTTCTTCCATGTCGTCCTTGGCGGGGATCTTTTCGACCCAAGCCGGATCGACGTAGACATGGCATGTCGAACAGGCACAGGCGCCGCCGCAATCGGCCTCGATGCCGGGAATGTTGTTGTCACGTGCGCCTTCCATGACGGTCAGCCCGTTGGCGACCTCGACAACATGCTCTTTGCCGCCGTGTTCGATATAGGTGATCTTGGCCATCTGGTGCCCCTTTGTGCAGAATTCGGTCATGTCTAGCCATGCCATATAGAGGGCGCCACCCCCTTTTGCGACATCGGCCTTTTCCCCTTGCGACAATTGGCTTTTGTTCTATTTTTGTTCTCATGCAGGTCTTTTCCACCCCCACCCATGGCATGGCCCAGTGGCCGCGCCCGCCGTCCTGTCTGGTGGCGCGCCAGCTTGATCTGCCACCCGAGGGCGCGCAGGTGGCCGTGGCGGGGCTGGTGATCCTGCGTCAGCGGCCCGGCACCGCCAAGGGCGTGATCTTTATCACGCTTGAAGATGAAACCGGCGTGGTCAACGTGATCGTCTGGCGCAAGATGTATGAACGCTTTCGCCGGGCGGTGATCGCGGGGCGCATGTTGCGGGTAACGGGCCGGTTGCAGCGGGCCCATTCCGTGACCCATATCATCGCCGAAGAGATCGAGGACATCTCGCCCCTGCTGGACACGCTGGTCGCACCTGCCCCGGCAGGCCCCTAGCCTTGATGCATCAAACCGGGTAGTTTGCGCGCAAGAGGCCCAAGGCCCGCACATTCCAAAGGGGCAAGAGCATGACCCGTCCGATCATCGCAAGTCTGGGGGCAGCCCTATTGCTGGCAGCCTGTGATCCCATGGCGACACCTGACAGCCCCGGATTGGGCGAACCAGGCGTCATCCGGCGCACGGCCTCTGCACCGCCGGGGGCTGAACCCGGAACCTGCTGGGGGCAGAAGGTTTCCCCTGCCATCATCGAAACGGTGGAACGCGAGGTGCTGTTGCAACCTGCGCAAGTCACCAGCGACGGCCTGATCCAGCAGCCTGCGATCTACAAGAAGGAAGTGCGCCAGGAGATCGTGCAGGAGCGGCGCGAGACGTGGTTCCAAGTGCCCTGCGAGGCTGACCTGACGCCCGACTTCGTGTCCTCCCTGCAGCGCGCGCTGGCCGCACGAGGGCTTTACTCCGGGCCGATCACAGGGGTGATGGACGCCCGCACACGGTCCGCCGTGCGCCGCTTTCAAGCACCCGAAGGGCTCGATTCCGGTATCCTGTCCACGGCCGCCGCACGCAGACTGGGCCTTGTCGCGGTCGAACGGTCCGCGAACTGACCAAAGGGCGCCCAAAGAAAAAGGCGCCCAAAGATGGGGCGCCTTTTCCATATGATTTAGTGCGGATTACTCGCTCAGGCTCAGCGCAACAAAGCGCGGATCGCCAGCACGGCGCACCAAAAGCAGCAGCGACTTGCGCCCGGCTTCCTTCACCTCGTCGAGGCGTGCTTCGAAATCCGCGATCGACCCGACCTTCTGCTGGCCCGCTTCGGTGATGACATCACCGGCCCGCAGACCCTTTTCATAAGCCTCTGACATCTCGTCCACCTCGGTCACGGCGAGGCCCACAAGGTCCCCATCCACGCCCAGCTGCTCGCGCAGCTCTTCCGTCAGCGCGTTCAGCGTCAGGCCCAGCACGACCTTTGAGGCCGCAGGCGCATCCTCTTCCGGTGCAGGTGCCACCGCTGGCACGGCATTTTGCGCCTCTTCGCGGCGGCCCAGGGTCACCCGCAGCGTCACGGTCTTGCCATCGCGGAAAACCACCACGCGCACGGTTTCGCCCACAGGGCTGTTGCCAACCTGACGGACCAGACCGCGGGTGTCGTTCACTTCGGTGCCTGCAAAGCTCTGGATCACGTCGCCATCCTGCATGCCCGCCTCTTTGGCCGGACCTTCGGGCACGGATGTCACCAGCGCACCTGCGGTTTTCTCGAGGCCGATGGCCTCGGCGATATCGTCGGTCACGTCCTGAATGCGCACACCCAGCCAGCCGCGACGCGTCTCACCGAATTCCTGCAGCTGATCGACCACGCGGGTCACGACATTAGAGGCCATGGAAAACCCGATGCCGATAGAGCCGCCGTTGGGTGACAGGATCGCGGTGTTCACGCCGATCACCTGACCGTCCATGTTAAAGAGCGGACCGCCCGAGTTGCCGCGGTTGATGGCCGCGTCGGTTTGAATGTAGTCGTCATAGGTGCCGCTCAGCGCGCGGTTGCGGGCCGATACGATCCCGGCAGAGACCGAAAACCCCTGCCCCAGCGGGTTGCCCATGGCTATGACCCAATCGCCCACGCGGGCGGTATCGCTGTTGCCGAAGGGCACGAATGCCAACGGTTGATCCGCTTCGACTTTCAACAGTGCGATATCGGTGTTGGGGTCGGTTCCGATCACCTTGGCAGGCAATTCCCTGGCCGGTTGACCTTCGCCGGGGAAAAATTCGATCAGGATTTCATCCGCCCCTTCGATGACATGGTTATTGGTCACAACGTAGCCATCTTCGGAAATGACAAAGCCGGACCCAAGCGCGGACGACCGGCGCGGACGCGCACCATCGTCATTGCGGTCCTGAAATTCGCGGAAGAAATCCTCGAACGGGCTGCCTTCGGGCACGATGCCCTGTGGCCCGGTGCGCCCTGCAACCACGGTCGACGTTGTGATGTTCACAACCGCCGGGCTGATCTGCTCGGCCAATGGCGCAAGGCTCTCGGGCCGGGCCTGGGCTGCGATGGCCTGCACCAGCACAATGGCCATGGCCAAGGCGGAAAGCCAAAGGACCCGCATGTATTGAAGGGAGGGGATTGTTTTCGACACGGCTCGCACCTTGGGCTGCATACGTCGTCTCCTGACTGTCACTGTGGCCATAGATGGCCTTATTGCACTACTCACACGCTTTCGCGCACTAGGGTGCATCTAGGGTTGCATCCTTGCAACATTAAAGATGGAACTTGATCGCAGCGTTTCAACAGCGCGTGATCAATCCGTGAAGGCACCGTGCGGTTCCTTGCACGATTGCGCAACATCAAAATCCTGCTGTCTTGTCGCTGAAAATCGCGTGGCGTGCCGCAGGTGCGCCGCCGCCCTACAATCCCAGCTGGAAAGCCCCCCAGACCAGCAACAGGCCGCTGATCAGGCACAACATCCCGACCTGTCGGCGCGCGGGTTCGGGCAGACTGCGCAGGATTTCCAGCACACGTTCAATAATGGAAGGGGCCAGCGCATAGGCCAGCCCCTCTACCATCAACACAAGTCCCAGGGCCAGAAGGACCCAAGCCATGGTTATTCGCCTTCCTCGGACCGCGCGCCCTGATCAGAGCGCAGGTAGTTGAAGAATTCGCTGTCCGGGGACATCACCATCGTCGAATTCGACCCCTGCAAGGCCCGCTCGTAGGCGGTAAGCGACCGGTAGAATTCAAAGAATTCGGGGTCCGCGCCAAAGGCTTCGGCGAAGATCGCGTTGCGCTCGGCGTCCGCTTCACCGCGGATGATGTCGGCCTGACGTGTGGCATCCGAGGTCAGCTCGACCACGGTCCGGTCCGCCTGGGCGCGCACCCTTTGGGCCGCTTCCTCACCGCGCGCAATCTCGTCTGCGGCCTCGCGTTCCCGCTCGGCCCGCATCCGGGCAAAGGTTGCATCGAGGTTCTGCTCGGGCAGGTTGGTCTGCTTGAGACGCACATCGACCACTTCAAGGCCCAGGGGCCGCGCCCGCAGACGCGCCTGCGCCGTAATCCGCGCCATCAATTCAGCACGATCAGAGGACAGGATGGTGTTCGATGTCACACCATCCGAACCCAGAACCGCGCGGATCACCGGGTTCAGGATGCCTTCGAGACGATCTTCGGCCGCCCGCATGCCGCCCACGCCCACGGCCTGACGGAACTGCGTCACATCAGAAATCCGGTAGCGTGCAAAGGCGTCCACGACCAAACGGCGGTCATCCGAGGGTGTCACCTCGGTCTGTTGGGTGTCCAGCGCAAGGATGCGGTCGTCATAGCGCACGACCTCTTGAATGAGCGGGATCTTGAACGCCAGACCGGGGTCTTCCTTGATCGCCTTGATCTGTCCGAACTGCAGAACCAGCGCCTTTTCACGCTCGTCCACGATGAACACCGAACTCAGCAAGGTGGCGATGGCGATGACGACAATAGGTATCAGATATCCAGTGCTTCGCATCAGTTCGACCCTCCACGGCGCAGTTCATTCAGGGGCAGGTAAGGCACCACGCCTTGCCCGCCGGAGGTGTTGTCTTCGAGGATGATCTTGTCCACATCCCCCAGCACACGTTCCATGGTTTCCAGATAAAGCCGCTTGCGCGTCACTTCAGGGGCCTTGGAGTATTCTTCCAGAACCGACGTAAAGCGTGCCGCCTCACCCTGGGCTTCGTTGACCTGCTGGGCGCGGTAGGCTTCGGACTGTTCCAGAACGCTTGCCGCTTCACCCCGCGCGCCGGCGAGGACCTGGTTGGCATAGGCATCAGCCCGACGCTCAAGGCGGTCACGCTCCTGCTCTGCCGCCTGCACTTCGCGGAAGCTGTCGATCACCTCGCCGGGCGGGTCTGCCTTGTCGAGGTTGAGACGCACGATATTCACGCCGCTGTCATAGGCATCCAGCGTTGACTGGATCAGCGTGCGCGCTTCGTCCTGAACGATTTCACGGTCCCGGTTCAGGATCGGCGCCAATTCGCGGCGCGCGATCACTTCGCGCATGGCCGATTCAGACACCGCGCGGATGGTTTCTTGCGGCTCGGCGAGGTTGAAAAGAAATTTCGCCGGATCGTTGATGTTCCACACCACCTGGAAGTCGATGTCGATGATGTTCTCGTCGGTGGTCAGCATCAGGCCCGTGCCGGGACGGGTGCCGATTTCTTCGGTTTGTTCGCGCGTCACCGGCAGAACTTCGGCTGTGACCAGCGGCCAGGGTGCAAAGTTGAGGCCGGGATTTCCGGTTGCCGAATACTCACCAAGGAACAATTCGACAGACTGTTCTTCGGGCCGCACCGTGTAGAAGCTGGCCAGCCCCCACAGCACGACACCTGCCAGAATGGCAAGGCCAACCGTGCCGCGTGTAAAGGCGGGGCCACCGCCTCCGCCACCATTGCGGCCACCACCGCCAGTGCCGCCGCGCCCGCCCATGAGGACGCGCAGTTGCTCCTGGCCTTTTTTCATCAACTCGTCGATCTCGGGGATCTGCGGACCTTCGTTGCCCGGACCACGCCCACCGCCATTTTGACCGCGGTTTCCGCCACGGTCGTTGTCACGCCCGTCGCCGTTGCCGCCTGACTTTCCGCCGCCCCCCCAGGGGCCGCCTGTATTCCCAGCCATGTATTGTCTTTCCCTTCCTCAAGCGCCTTACGGCGGTACACGCTATAACTGTGCACTTTGCCGCGAAAATCAAGCGGTTCGCACAGGTTCGCGCATGGTGACGATCTCTTCGGACATGGTCGGATGCACCGCACATGTTCGGTCGAAATCTTCTTTGGTTGCGCCCATCTTGACGGCGATCCCTGCCATCTGGATCATTTCACCCGCACCAGGTGCGACGATGTGGCATCCCAGAACCTTGCGGCTTTCGCGGGACACGATCAGTTTCATCAGCACCCTGTCGGGTCGTCCGGCAAACGCCGTCTGCATCGGCCGGAACGACGTGCAATAGACCTCGATCGGCTCCTGTTCGGCGGCGTCTTCCTCGCTCAGGCCCACGGTTCCCATCTCGGGTTGCGTGAAAACGGCCGAGGGGATCAGGTCGTGATCCACGGGAGTGGGGTTGTCCCTGAACACCGTTTCCACGAAAGCCATGCCCTCGCGGATTGCCACGGGCGTCAGGTTGACCCGGTCGGTGACATCGCCAATTGCATAGATCGAGGGCGCGTCGGTTCGGGAGTATTCATCCACGACGATCTCGCCCTTGCGCCCCAGCTTTACCCCCGCATCTTCAAGGCCCATACCGTCCGTGTTTGGCACCCGGCCCGTCGCAAACAGCACCATGTCGAACACTTTTTCGTGCCCGTTGGTGGACTTTACCCAGATGGGGCCACCCTGTGTCCCGGCACCCATTTGCGTGCTGGAAATGTCGCGGTTTTGTTCGGCGGTGATGCCCATCGCCGCATCGCTGCCAGTGCCGGCACTGGCCAATGAATGGTCTGCGGAATTCGGCGCCATTTGCACGATATTGGTGCCTACGTGCAAATCGATGCCCCGCTCGCGCATGGACTCCGCAACCAGACCGCGCGCCTCGTCATCGAAACCGCGCAGGATTTGCGCGCCACGATAGTATTGCGTCACCTCCACGCCCATGCCGTGCAGGATGCAGGCAAACTCGCAGGCAATGTAACCGCCGCCGATGATCAGGATCGACTTTGGCAATGCATCAAGGTGAAAGATGTCATCGGACACGATGCCCAGTTCGGCGTTGGGCAGATCGGGCCGCACGGGCCGCCCGCCAGTGGCCACGAGAATGGTCTTCGCCGTCTTTGTTTGGCCATCGCTCAGCTCAACAGTGTGCTTGTCCTTGAGCTTGGCGCGCAGATCAAAGGTTTCCACGCCAGAGTTTTTCAGGAGGTTCCGATAAACGTCTTCGAGCCGGTCAAGCTCGCCATTGAGCTTGGCGCGAAAGCGGTCCCAGTGGAATGGACCCTCGGTGAGGTCCCAGCCATAGCTGCGCGCATCTTCTGCGCAGCGGCTGTATTCGGACGCAAAGACCATCAGTTTTTTCGGCACACAGCCCCGGATCACACAGGTGCCGCCATAGCGGTCATCTTCGGCCAGCGCGACCTTGACGCCTTCGGCTGCGGCAACGCGCGCCGCGCGTACCCCGCCCGATCCGCCACCGATCACAAAAAGGTCGTAGTCAAAGGAAGTTACCATGCAAAAGTGCCCTTTTTCTTTAGTCCGCAAGATCGTTGAACAGGTTGTCCGTCTCAACAAAGTCGAGACGATCCTGTTCAATCGTTCCTTCATTTATGTCGCGCACTTCGACACGTCCATCACCGTACCCGATCACAACCGCGTCACAGATGTCGATGAACAATCCGTTTTCGACCACACCCGGCATCTGGTTCAGCACCAGTGCCAGTTGCCGCGGGTTGCCGATGCGGTTGAGGTGCAGATCAAGGATATGGTTGCCCTCGTCAGTGATGAAGGGCCGGTCACCGTTCATGCGCAGGCTGGCCTGACGGCCCAGTACATCCATGGAAATCAGCGTCTCTTCGATCAGCGCCTGCGTGGTCTGCCAGCCAAAGGGGATCACTTCGACCGGCAAGGGAAAGGCGCCCAGCGTCTCAACCTCTTTGCCGATATCGGCGATCACCACCATCTGATCGGATGCCGTGGCCACGATCTTTTCCTGCAACAACGCACCACCGCCACCCTTGATCAGGTTCAGATCGCCGTCAAATTCATCCGCGCCGTCGATGGTCAGGTCCAACCACTTGGCCTCATCGAGGCTGATCACCTCGATGCCCACGTCGCGCGCCAATTCGGCGGTGCGGGTCGATGTGGGCACGCCCTTGATCTTGAGACCGTCGTCGCGCACCGCTTCGCCCAGACAACGCACCAGCCAGGCGGCGGTGCTGCCAGTGCCAAGCCCCACGCGCATACCGTCCTCGACATAGTCGGCGGCCCGCTTTGCAGCGACGAATTTTGCCTTGTCGATGGGCGACAATTCTCCGGTCATGGCAGCGACTCCCCAAGTCTTTTCGCCCTTATAGGCGCGCATAGCCCCAAGCGCGACCCCCAAGACGCGCCATCGCGCACCCCATGTGGGACGGCGGGCGGGGCGACTTGGCCCGCAGGGCCAAGAGCGGCGCCAAGAACGGCGTCCGCCTGTCACGTCACCTTTCCGGCATGAATGGTCGGTTTCGGAACGGGTCATGGGGGCGCACAGGCGCTATACCCCCGCCATGACCTACGTGTTGCACTATGCCCCCGACAATGCCTCGCTGATCGTGCGATTGGCGCTGGAGCAAGTGGGCGCGCCTTACCGCACCGTACTGGTGGACCGCGCGGCAGGCGCACAACATGGCGCCGCCTATCGCGCGATCAATCCCAACGGGCTGATCCCTGCACTGGAAACGCCCGATGGCATCTTGTTCGAGACGTCGGCGATCCTGTTGTATCTGGCGGGGCGTCATGATGGGCTGATGCCAAGGCAAGGCGCAGAGGCGGCTGCTGCATTGAAATGGTTGGTCTGGATGGGCAACACCCTGCATCCCAGCCTGCGCATGATGTTCTATCCACATATTTACACCACCGGCGATCCCGAAGACCTGCGCGCGCCTGCCCGCACCCGGATCACGCGGGCCTTGGGCATCCTCGCCGATGCGCCGGATGCGCCCTGGCTGGATGGCCGCGCCAGCGCCATGGGATTCTACCTTGGTCCCATGCTGCGATGGCTGCCCATTTACGGCGGACCCGCGTGGTTTCGCCTGAAGGATCATCCGCGATTGCTGGACTTTGCCGTGGCGCTGCAACAGATCCCTGCCGTGGAAAAAACCGCCCGCGCCGAGGGGCTTGGCCTCAATCCGTTCACCGCCCCACAAATGCCCAATCCACCCGAAGGAAGTGCCCTCTAGATGTTCCTATCCGTCTTCGAGATGTTCAAAGTGGGCATTGGCCCCTCGTCGTCACATACCATGGGACCGATGGTCGCCGCCGCCCGGTTCCTCGACATGATGCGGGCGTCGCCCTTTCAGTTCGCGGGATTGCGCGCGTCGTTGCATGGATCGCTCGCCTTTACCGGCGTGGGCCATGCCACCGACCGCGCCACCATTCTGGGGCTCGCGGGTTTCGTGCCAGACACCTACGACCATGACCGCGCCGAGGCGACGCTGAAAGCCTTGGCCGAAGCCCACACCTTGCACCCTGAAGGCTTGGGCGATCTGCAGTTTGACCCCAAGACAGACCTTGTCTTTGACTACGACACACCGCTGGAGGGCCATGCAAACGGCATGGTCCTGATGGCCACGGACGCACAGGGCGATGTCACCCTGCGACAGGTCTTCTATTCCATCGGCGGCGGTTTCGTGATGACCGAAGAGGAACTGGCCGCAGGCAAGAACACCGACGAGGGCGCGCCGGTCCCCTTCCCGTTCAAATCCGCTGCCGAAATGCTTGAGATGGCTGGCACCTCGGGCAAAAGCATCGCGGACATGAAGCGCGCCAACGAGGTTTCGCGCGGCTGCGACGAAAGCCTGCGCAAAGGCACGGCGCGGCTCTGGCAGGTGATGAATGACTGCATTGACCGGGGTCTTTCGACCGATGGCATCCTGCCCGGTGGTCTCTCGGTCAAACGTCGGGCCAAGGGCATCCACGACGCGTTGCAGGCCGAACGCGGCATGAACCTGAATGCGCCGCACACCATCAACGACTGGATGAGCGTCTATGCCATGGCCGTGAACGAGGAGAACGCCGCCGGTGGCCAGGTCGTGACCGCCCCCACCAATGGCGCGGCCGGGGTGCTTCCCGCCACTTTGCGCTACTATCTCGACCACGTGCCCGGCGCCTCAGAGACCCATGTCGAAGATTTCCTGCTGACCGCCGCGGCCATCGGCGGCTTGGTCAAGTACAACGCCTCGATCTCGGGGGCCGAAGCGGGGTGTCAGGCCGAAGTGGGCAGTGCTGCTGCCATGTCTGCCGCTGGCCTTTGCGCGGTGATGGGCGGCACGCCCGAGCAGATCGAGAATGCCGCCGAGATCGCGCTGGAACACCACCTCGGGATGACCTGTGACCCGGTCAAGGGGTTGGTGCAGGTGCCGTGCATCGAACGCAACGGGCTGGGCGCGATCAAGGCGGTTTCGGCGGCCTCACTCGCTCTGCGCGGCGATGGCACGCACCTCGTGCCATTGGATGCCTGCATCGAAACCATGCGCCAGACCGGGGCGGACATGTCCGAGAAATACAAGGAAACGTCGTTGGGTGGGCTGGCAGTCAATGTCCCGAACTGCTGATTTCGCACGGCAAACCGGCAGCGCCCGCACATGACCAACGGGAGCATAGGTTTGGGGGTGACGCTGATGGCCCTTGGCGCCCTGATTGCGCCCGGCATCGACGTCTTTGCCAAGCTTGTGCCGCACGACATCCCTGTCGGTCAGGTCACGGCGGCGCGGTTCATGCTGCAATCCAGCCTGCTGGTGCCAATCGCGTTGGCCATGGGCGTGCTGCATTGGCCGCGCGGGCGCGAATGGGCGCTGCACGCGGTGCGGGCGGTTCTGATCATGGTGGCGACGGGGCTCTTTTTCACTGCGCTGCGGGCGATGCCCATCGCCGATGCCATCGCGATCTTTTTCGTCGAACCCTTTGTGCTGACCCTGTTGGGCGCGTGGCTTTTGGGGGAAACGGTGGGCGCGCGGCGCATCATGGCCTGTGTCGTGGGGTTCGGCGGGGCGCTTTTGGTGATCCAGCCCAGTTTTGCCACCGTGGGGCCTGTGGCTTTGCTGCCTTTGGGTACGGCCACTTGTTTTGCCTTCTACATGATCCTGACCCGGCGCATGGCGCAGGTCATGCACCCGCTGGCCCTGCAAAGCTGGACCGCACTGGCGGCGGTTGTGCTGGCACTGCCCGTGCTGTGGATGGCCGAAGGCAGTGGGCTCGCCGGTCTCGATCCTGCCTGGCCCAGCGCCTATGCCGTTGCCATGATGCTGGGGGTAGGTGTTATGGCGACGCTGGCGCACCTTTTGATCAGCTTTGCGCTGTCTCTGGCCCCCGCCAGCACGCTGGCCCCCTTGCAGTATCTTGAAATCGTGGCCGCAACGGGCCTTGGCCTTGCGGTCTTTGGCACCGTACCGTCGGGCCTGACGCTGCTGGGTGTGGCGATCATCGTGGCTTCGGGCCTCTATGTCCTGCACCGCGAACGGCAGCTTGATCATCCCGCGAACCAACGTCCTGCCCCTGCACCTTGACGCGCAACGGCGTCGTTTTGCCTGAATTGAGTCGACACTCTTCTTTGGGTTGCATTGCGCATTGGCCGCGCATAGCGTCTGCCAATGACACATGACAGACCTTTGTTGGGCATCGTGCTGATGCTCGGTTTTTGTGTGGTCGCCCCCGTGGGCGATGCACTGGCCAAACTGCTGGGGCAGTCGGTGCCGCTGGGACAATTGCTGATCTGCCGCTTTGCGGTGCAGGCGATGGTCCTGATCCCGCTGGTCTACTTCACACGCCGCATGTGGCGGATGCAGGGGCGGGTTCTGTATCTGACGATCCTGAGGACCTTTCTGCATATCCTTGGCATCGGCGCCATGTTCACCGCCCTGCAATACTTGCCGCTGGCCGACGCGGTGGCCATCGCCTTCGTCATGCCTTTCCTGATGCTGCTGCTGGGCAAATATGTGTTGGGGGAAGAGGTCGGCGGGCGGCGGTTGATCGCGTGCATGGTGGGCTTTGTGGGAACCTTGCTGGTGGTTCAGCCCAGCTTTGTCGAAGTGGGCTGGCCTGCCCTTCTGCCGCTGTTCGTGGCGCTGAATTTCTCGGTGTTCATGCTGGTTACACGCCAGATCGCCAAGGAAACGGACCCGGTGGGCCTGCAGGCGGTATCAGGCGTGATGGCGGTGGCGATGATGATCCCGCTTGTATTGATCTTTGACGGCTCGGTTGCGCCGCTGACGCTGATCGAACCGGATGGACGGGAATGGGCCTTGCTGGTGGGCATCGGACTGATGGGCACGCTGGCGCACCTGCTGATGACCTGGTCGCTGCGCTATGCGCCGGGGGCGACACTGGCCCCCATGCAATACCTTGAAATCCCCGTCGCCACAGCCATCGGTTTTGTCGTGTTTCGGGATTTGCCCAATGGGCTGGCCACGGTTGGCATCCTGATCACCATTGCCGCGGGCCTTTATATCGTTCTCAGGGAACGGGCCGTGGCCCGTGCAGCGGGGCAGACGCCAGCGCCTGCGTGACCGCCGCCAGATACCGCCGCGGCACAATTCCCAGCATCCCCGGACGCTCGGTCCAGACCTGAACCGCCCCCGTGGCCCGGTTCGAGGTGCCGACAAAGGTCATCGGGTCAAAGACCAGCCCATCCAGCGGCCATCGCAACCCGGTTGACCGCGCGGCCACGTTCTGCATCGGAAAGAACGACGAAATATCGCCCTGCACAAGCGGCAGCGCAATCTGCGCGGGGCAATGAAAAACGACCTCGCGATCACCGAGCAAGACACAAGGCCGGTCCGCATGCAGCGCCAGAACGTGAAAAGCCGCCAGCTGATGATCAAGCCGCGCGCCCGTGAACCCCACGGCCACGATAACCGGTGCAATTATGGCCCGCACCGCCTTGTCGAAATCGGTGCTGTCCTGCTCGGCAACCCTGTGCAGGTTGGCAGGCGGCAAACTATCGGCTAATTTCGGCGGGAGGCTGTCAAAGTCCCCGATGACCGCGCGCGGCACAATACCCGCCTGCAAGGCAAGTGCCGCGCCGCCGTCCGCCGCCACGCAGGTGGGGGCCAGCGCCAACGCCTCATTCAGGTCGTCAACATCCGCGACTCCGCCGCCGATGAGGGTCACTGGTTCCGAACTATGAACAATTGTAGCCTGCACAGCGAGATTAATGCCCTCTTTGGAAACAGATCACAATGTCGCCCTGAAATGATACCGTGGAAGGCACAGATTCGGGCCGCTTTGGCCCTCAGCCGCTTGGTAAACACTTGGTTGCAGCACCGCAGAGGACGAGCATCCAATGATGAATAATAACAATAAAATCCTGACCGTCTCCTACGGCACGTTTTCGTGCACGTTGGAAGGCTTTGACGATTCCTTTGGCACGATGAAGGCCATTGCAGAGTATTTCCGGGATCTTGCCGCAGATGATCGGTATTTCGGGGCGGAACCGCCGCAACCCGACGCCGAGATGCTCGCGCGGATCGCCGAACGCGAGATTGAACGCCGTGTCGAAGGACGCCTGAGCGAAGGCCGTGTGGTCCTGAGCGCGCGCCCGACGGAGGGTGAAGCCCCCGAGACCACGCAAGAGGTCGCGGCTGCAGCGCCCGTGGCCGAGGCCCCTGCCCCTGTTGCCTTCACACCGGCACCTGAAATTGACACGGTCGCTGATCAGGCGCCCACCGAAACAGAAGCCCCTGCGCAAGATGCCGAGGTCGCCATGGATCGCGCGCCCGAAATCGACGCCGAAGATGAAGTGGAAGCAGACAGCGCCGAGGCGTTCTTTGCCACCGCCCCCTCCGCCGCAGACGACGCAGACGACGCAGACGAAGATGCACTCGAAGACATGCCCGAGGCCGAACCGGTTGCTGCTGCCACAATCGCGCCGCAGGCTGACAGCATCGCAGACAAGCTCGAACGTATCCGCGCCGTGGTCTCGCAGGCGGATGACGAAGACGAGATCGACGACGACTATTCCGAAGACGAACATGCCGAAGATTTCGCCAGCCGCTTTGCAAGTGATGCGGACGATGAGCCCGCAGACACTGTTGAAGCCGAGGCAGATGCGGACGCCGTGCGTGCCGATGCCATTGCCGAAGTGGAAGCCGCGATATCTGCCGACGACGAGGTCGAGGCCCTGACCGTCGAGGATGAAGACGCGCAAGAAGACACCCTTGCCGTTCTGCAACCGCAGCCGGAAGTTGAAGGTGAGGACGACGTATCGGCGATCCTTGCACGCCTGTCCCAAGAGGCGCAGCCCGAAGAGGCCGCAGCGCCCGCGCGTCAGGACGAGGATGACATGACGACCCTCACCGCGCAGGACGATGACGACGAAGAGGATGATCTGGACGCCGACCTGAGCAACATCCTGTCCGACATGGGCGATGAAGACGATCAGCCCGCAGCCGCACCCGCCGTTGCGCGTGTGGTCAAGGTCAAGCGTGCTGATCTCGAAGACGCCATTGCGCAGGGCAAGCTCGAAGAGTTGTCGGATGAGGATGACGCCGAGTCTTCGCTTTCGGACGAGGACGAAGCCGAGCTGCTGCGCGAACTCGCCGAAGTCGAGGCAGAATTGCCCGGCACGGACGACGACGCAGACATCGTTGACGAAATCGACACCGGGTCTGAGGCCCAGTCAGATGAGGCACCCGTTCAGGATGCAGCCACGGACGACGAGGATGTGGACCGCCTGATGGCCAAGGCAGAAGTCGAAATGGACGAACCCGAAGGCACCCGCCGCCGCGATGCCTTTGCCCACCTGCGCGCCGCCGTGGCCGCCAAGAAGGCCGACGACGGGATCGGATCGGATGACGAAGAAGACGTCGCCGCCTATCGCACGGATTTGGCCAGCGTGGTCAAACCGCGCCGTCCTGCCGCACGGGGTGGACAGGTTGAACGCCCCGGCACCGGACGGCCGGCGCCGCTGAAACTGGTGGCCGAGCAACGCATAGACACAGATCAGGCCGCCGCGCGTGGTCCTGTGCGCCCGCGCCGCGTGGCCAGCCAACCCGCCGTGGTGGACGCCAGCGATGCCGGTAATTTTGTCGAGTTTGCCGAGGAAATGGGCGCGCAAGGCCTGCCCGACCTTCTGGAAGCAGCGGCCGCCTATCTTGCCTTTGTCGAAGAGCGTGAACACTTCTCACGGCCTCAGCTGATGACCAAGGTGCGTCAGGTTGAAGGCGCGGACTTCAGCCGCGAAGATGGCCTGCGGTCCTTTGGTCAACTGCTGCGCGCAGGCAAGATCGAGAAAATCCGCGGCGGCCGCTTTGCCGCATCTGGTGACATCGGGTTCCGTCCCGATCAGCGCGCCGCGGGCTGAGGCACAAACAACACCACCGACACCGCCAATGGCGTGCCCTACCGGGGCGCGCCATTTCGCTTTTGGTCACGCACTGTCCGGCGAACACGTGAAGAACACCACACGATTGGAAAACGGGTCGCGCACGATCATCTCGTCCACCCCGAATGGCTGGCGCACCACGCCCGGACGGGCATGGCGATACCGTTTCGCATTCAATTCTGCGCAATAGCTGTGCACATCTTCGACCTCGATGCGGATCGCGCCACCGGGCGATGCATCTCCAAAGTGTTCAGACAGGTGCAAGGAACAGTCACCCATGCGCAAACTCAGGTAAAGTGGTGTGTCCGGTTCGAACCGATGTTCAGATTCGGCTTCGAACCCCAGAAAATCCACGTAAAACTCACGCGCCTTGGCTTCGTCAAAGCTGCGCAGGATCGGCGTGGCTGGCCCGGCCCTCACGGTTCACGCGCGTCTGGATCGGCCTGACCGATGCCCTTGAACACGAATTTCAGCGGAAACGCCCAGACCACGCCCAAAGCGATGTAGATCAACAATTCAACGAGAATGCTTGGCCGTTCGAACAGGCCCACCACCGTCACCGCCGCCATGATGTAAAGCGGGATGCCCACGATCAGGATCAAAAGCGCCCAGCGGCGGCGTGCCTTGTAGCTCAGAGCCATGTGTTTCCTCAGTCGGCGAAGGGGTCGCGCACCAGGATGGTGTCCTCGCGCTCGGGTGAGGTGGAAAGTAGAGCGACGGGGCATTCGATCAACTCCTCGACGCGGCGCACGTATTTGATCGCCTCGGCGGGCAGGTCGGCCCAGCTGCGTGCGCCTTCGGTGGATTGGCTCCAGCCCGGCATTTCCTCGTAGATCGGGGTGCAGCGCGCCTGCGCGTCGGCAGCCGTGGGCAGGTAATCCATGCGCACGCCATCCAATTCGTAGCCGACGCAGATTTTCAGCGTCTCGAACCCATCCAGCACATCCAGCTTGGTCAAGGCGATGCCGTTGACACCGCTGGTCGCGCAGGTCTGGCGTACAAGGCAGGCATCGAACCAGCCACAGCGGCGCTTGCGGCCCGTGGTGGTGCCGAACTCGTGGCCGCGTTCGCCCAGCCGCTGGCCGTCATCGTCCAGCAATTCGGTGGGAAACGGGCCTTCGCCCACGCGGGTGGTATAGGCCTTGACGATGCCCAGCACGAAATCGATGGCCCCGGGGCCCATGCCCACGCCCGTCGCCGCCTGCCCCGCGATCACATTCGACGAGGTGACAAAAGGATAGGTGCCGAAATCGATGTCCAGCAGCGCGCCTTGCGCCCCTTCGAAAAGGATGCGTTTGCCCGCCTTGCGCTTTTCGTTCATCACCTTCCAGACGGGGGCCGCGTATTCCAGGATGCCGGGGGCCACTTCGCGCAGCTTGGCCACCAGCCCGTCACGGTCCACCGGATCAAGGCCCAGACCACGGCGCAGCGCGTCATGGTGGATCAACGCACGGTCCACGCGCAGTTCCAGCGTCGCATCATCGGCCAGGTCGGCCACACGGATCACGCGCCGACCCACCTTATCTTCATAGCACGGCCCGATACCGCGCCCGGTGGTGCCGATCTTGGCCACCGAATTCTGCGATTCCCGCGCCCGGTCCAATTCACCGTGCAGCGGCAGGATCAGCGGCGTGTTCTCGGCAATCATCAGGGTTTCGGGGGTGATCTCCACGCCTTGGCCGCGCAAGGTCTCGATCTCGGACAGAAGGTGCCAGGGGTCCAGCACCACGCCGTTGCCGATCACGCTCAGCTTGCCACCGCGCACCACGCCCGAGGGCAGCGCATGCAGCTTGTAGACCGCGCCATCGATGACCAGCGTGTGGCCCGCGTTGTGCCCGCCCTGAAAGCGCGCGATCACGTCGGCGCGTTCGCTCAGCCAGTCTACGATCTTGCCTTTGCCTTCGTCGCCCCACTGTGCGCCGACAACCACCACGTTGGCCATGCTCCGCCCTCTTTCATTCGCTTTGAACCCGCGTCCGTATAGGGCCAGCGGCCCAGCAGGGGAACCGCAAAAGGGTCGCAGGTCGCTTCTTTGGGTCAAAAATACTTCCGCCGGAGGCACGAAATCTCATGGCACGGCGATGGCGACCTTTACTTGGCTCGGCATTTTCGGCACCCAAGGCGCGACCCAACGCCAAAGGAGCCGACCGATGGGCTTTATCCTGCGCTGGCTGGTGGCCTTTGTGCTGCTGGCCCTGACCTACAACCCGACCGAATACAACTACGTCCGCTGGGTGCTGGATTTCGGGTCCGAAAATCTGTCGATCGCGGTACTGGCGGGGCTCTTGCTGCTGGTTGGCTACATCATCTACCTGCGCGCAACGCTGCGCTCCATCGGGGCGGTGGGCATGGCGCTGGTGCTGGCGCTGGTCGGGGCGATCCTTTGGGTGCTGTATGACATTGGGGTGTTGACCCTCGACGATCCGGGGCTGAACACATGGTTGGGGCTGCTGGCGCTCAGCGCGGTTCTGGGCATCGGGCTCAGTTGGTCATTGATGCGCCGCCGCCTGACCGGACAAGCCGATATCGACGACGTGGACGAATAGGATTGCGGGACGGCGGGCGGGGCGTCTTGCACAGCAAGAGCGCCGTCAGTCGTCCAAGTGTACCGGATCGCCGTGCGGCGTGCGCAGATAGGCCGCCTCCCAGGCATCGCGCATCTGCGACACCGCCTGCGCCTCGGCCCATCCCTTTTCCGCAAGCAAGGCCTCAAGCGTTTCCAACCAGGCGGTGAAATAGTCATCACCGCCATTGAGTGCGCGCCCCAGCCCATGCCGCGCCAGCGTGGCGCTGAACCGCGCCGCCCAGTCGGGCCAGTCAAAACGCCCCGCCTCGTTCAGGTGTACGGTCAGCGCAAAAAGCTGCGCGTGCCACGGGGCTTCAAATACAGGCTCGGGCGCGCTCATTCCACCGCCTCCAGATAGCTTTGCCACAGATCCAGCACCACCTCGTCGCGCGGATGTTCAGGCCGCGCCCAAAGTTCGGAGGCGGCGAAGGCCACGGCATAAAGCGGTTCGGGCGCGTCGCCCAGGCGGTGTGCAGCACGATCAGGCAACACGTGATGCCCGTGCAGCCGCACGATCCGGCCCAGCGCGCCACTGGCATAGGACGGCAAACGGGTGTGGCCACCATCGACAAAGGCATTGGCGGCAATGCGGCGGGTGCGTACCCGGTCACCGGGGGCGAAAGCGGCCTCTATCACTGGCGGACGATCTGCAGGGCCACCCGCAGCCAGAACCGCATCCACCCGGTCCGCCGCCAGCCTGGCGGTGGCCAGATCGCTTGCCCCGGCACCCTGCCCCGCCTGCAATTCCTCGGTGGTGACAATGTCTGTCTCCACCAACAGATCGGCCAGGGCCGCCATCCATTTTTCGTAGTAGGAAAAACGCGCGTAGTCCTTGGGCGCCAACCGTTCACGGGCGTGACGGCTGATGTCGATGTTCCATTGGCCCAAGGACCCTGCCGCCAGCGTCACCGCCAGCGCGCGCTTGTGCCAGTCTTTCTCAAAGACCGCGCCTTCGGGTTCCGGCATCACCGGGCCATCGCCGAACCGTCCGCCCATATCGTGCACCCGGCTCATGGTTGGCGCGCCAGCCCGGTGCCGATCATGGAATCGCGCGTCACCAGCTCCATCAACGCCGCCTCGTCCATGCCTTCGGTGCCCTCGGGGCGTTGCGGGATCACAAGGTATCGCACCTCGGCCGTTGAGTCCCAGACGCGCACGGCCGTGTCCTTGGGCAGGCTGACGCCGAAATCGGCCAGCACAGCGCGGGGCTCACGCACTGCACGGGCGCGGTAGGCATCGGATTTGTACCAGCCCGGCGGAATGCCCAAGAGTGGCCAGGGATAGCAACTGCACAGGGTGCACACGACCATGTTGTGCACATCATCGGTGTTTTCGACCGCCACCATGTGTTCGCCTTGCCGACCATAATACCCCAACTCCGACACCACGGCGGTCGCATCTTCAAGCAGGGCGGAGCGAAATTCCGGATCGCTCCAGGCGCGGGCCACCACATGGGCGCCGTTGCGCGGGCCGATGCGGTTTTCATACGCATCAATGATCGCGTCCAGGGCCGCGGGATCCACCAGCCCCTTGTCCGTCAGAATGGTTTCCAACGCCTTGACCCGCAGGGCGGGATCAGGGGGCAAAAGGGCGTGCGGGTGGTCGTGATGATCATGTGGCATGAGGCCACAATGACGCGGCCATGGGCGATTTGTCCAGTGGCCCGCATTTGGCGCAAAGCTGCCCTTGCCCCTGTGGTGAAACTTGCATAGATAACCGCAACACTGATCACCGCGCAGGTCCTCATGGAAAACGTCGTCCTTATCATCCACCTTATCCTGGCCCTTGGCCTGATCGCCGTTGTGTTGATGCAACGGTCCGAAGGAGGTGGTCTTGGCATGGGCGGCGGCGGTGGCGGCGCCACGGCAGGCCGTGCGGCGGCCACGGCCCTGTCCAAGGTGACATGGGTTCTGGCCATTGCCTTTATCTGCACGTCGATCATCCTGACCATTCTGGCTGCACAAAACGCATCCGGGTCCTCCGTGATCGACCGGCTGGGTGTCACACCGCCTTCAGAGGCCGAAACTGACCCGTTGGTCCCACCATCGGGTGATTTGCTGCCACCGGCCGAAGGCGATGATGCGCCACTGGTGCCCAGCGCCGACTAACCGCTAAACCTTGAGGTCAGGCACTGAATCGCAACAGCATGTTGCGACATGCCTTGCCTTGATCCACGAACACCTGTTAAACTGAGGCCCCGTGGTGCTGTGCAACTCACAGCCGATTCTGGCGGCTTTTCAAAACGGAAATCTGCCAATCAAGACCGCCACACAGGCCACCAACGGCCGGCGAACACGGGGAGCATACGAATACATGGCGCGCTATATCTTCATCACAGGCGGTGTTGTCTCCTCCTTGGGCAAGGGGCTGGCTTCGGCAGCGCTTGGGGCTTTGCTGCAGGCTCGCGGCTTTTCGGTGCGTCTGCGCAAGCTTGATCCTTATCTGAACGTCGATCCCGGCACGATGTCGCCCTTTGAACATGGCGAGGTGTTCGTGACCGACGATGGCGCGGAAACCGACCTTGATCTGGGCCACTACGAACGTTTCACCGGGGTGCCTGCGCGGCAGACGGATTCCGTATCGTCAGGGCGCATCTATTCCACCGTTCTGGAAAAGGAACGGCGCGGCGATTACCTCGGCAAGACCATTCAGGTGGTCCCCCATGTCACCAACGAGATCAAGGATTTCATCGACATCGGCGGCGACGAGGTCGATTTCATGCTGTGCGAGATCGGCGGCACAGTGGGCGACATCGAAGGTTTGCCCTTCTTCGAGGCGATCCGCCAGTTCAGCCATGACAAGCCGCGCGGCCAGTGCATCTTCATGCATCTGACACTGCTGCCTTATCTGGCCGCCAGTGGCGAGCTGAAAACCAAGCCGACCCAACACTCGGTCAAGGAATTGCAATCCATCGGGATCGCACCCGACATCCTCGTATGCCGGTCCGAACAGCACATTCCCGAGAAAGAGCGCGAAAAGATTGCGCTGTTCTGCAACGTGCGCAAGGAGGCTGTCGTGGCCGCCTATGACCTCAAGTCGATCTATGATGCGCCGCTGGCCTATCACGAACAGGGGCTGGATCAGGCGGTTCTGGATGCGTTTCAGATCTCGCCCGCGCCGCGTCCGGATCTGTCGGTCTGGCAGGATGTGTCGGACCGTGTGCACAACCCCGAAGGCGAGGTCAAAGTGGCCATCGTTGGCAAGTACACCCAGCTAGAGGATGCCTATAAATCCATTGCCGAGGCGCTGACGCACGGCGGCATGGCCAACCGGGTCAAGGTCAAGGTGGAATGGGTCGATGCCGAACTTTTCGACCGCGAAGACCCCGCGCCACATCTCGAAGGGTTCCACGCGATCCTCGTCCCCGGCGGGTTCGGGGAACGTGGCACCGAGGGCAAGATCAAGGCCGCAGAGTTCGCGCGCACCCGAAAAGTGCCTTATCTGGGCATTTGTCTGGGCATGCAGATGGCAGTGATCGAGGCCGCGCGCAACGTCGCGGGCCTGACCACGGCCGGATCCGAGGAATTTGACCATGAGGCCGGGAAAAAGCGTTTTGAACCGGTGGTTTACCACCTCAAGGAATGGGTGCAGGGCAACCACAAAGTCACGCGCAAATTAGGGGACGACAAGGGCGGTACCATGCGCCTTGGCGCTTATGATGCGGTCCTCTCCGAAGGATCGCGGGTGGCTGACGCCTATGGCGCGCTGGCCATCGACGAACGCCATCGCCACCGCTACGAGGTCGATATCAAGTACCGCGACAAATTGGAGAAGGCGGGGCTGAAGTTTTCCGGCATGTCACCCGATGGCCGCCTGCCCGAAATCGTGGAATGGCCCGATCATCCGTGGTTCATCGGGGTGCAGTTCCATCCCGAACTGAAGTCCAAACCTTTCGATCCGCATCCGCTGTTCAAGGACTTCGTCCGCGCCGCCAAGGAAATCTCGCGGTTGGTCTAGGTTGCAGGGGCGCGGTTTTGCCAAAAACCGCCACGGATCGCGTGGCCCGGAACGGGCCGCGTTCGGAATGCGACATGTTTGCTGTCAATTTTCACGCAAAACGGGTATGCTTTCTGCATTGAACCAAGTCTTTGCAGGAACATCCCATGTCCCTTTTTCAAACCGGACCCGACCGCTATCAACCCGCCAGCGCCGAAAGCGACGCCTACGCCAGCATCAACCAACGCGCGCTTGCCCTTGTGGTAGGGCTGGTGGCCACAGGGCTTCCCATCGTTTTATGGCTGGCTTCGCACAATCCGTTTCTTGAAACCTGTTTTCGCTTTTCCATCAGCCATTTTTACTACGCGCCCTTCTGGGGGACGCTCTTTACCGGGGCGCTGGTGTTCATTGGTGCCTACCTGATCGTCTACAAGGGCGAAGACGCGGAAGGGTCTGAAATGCGGCTGTCGACATACGCGGGTCTGGCAGCCTTCGGCATTGCGCTTTTTCCGACGGCGGGATGGGGCTGTGATGCCACTTTGTTTTCCGCACGGCCCTTTACAATGTTCGAACTGCCGCCCGGTGCCACGGACCCGACGCTGCGCCCCGGCGGCGAGGCTGACTATTTCCGGCTTTTCCCCTGGACCAGCACATTGCACTACGCCAGCGCGGCCTTTCTGTTCGGGTTTCTTGCGTGGTTCTCGTTGTTTGTTTTCACCGCAGCCGAAAGCCATCAACGCCGTACTAATGGCACGCTCACCCAGATCAAAGTGATCCGCAATTCGCTATACTACGCGGCGGGGATCATCATTATCGTGTGCATGGCGGCGATGGCGTTGTCGGCGCTTCTGATGGCCTTTACCTCGATCGACATGTCGTGGTGGGACCGGGGCAACTGGACCTTCTGGTTCGAGGCCATAGCCCTTCTGGCCTTTGGCATCTCATGGTTGGTCAAGGGGCGGTTCTTGCGGTACTTGCGGGACGAGGCCTAGGAACAAGAGGCGCGGCTTGCACAAGGGCCACTGCCCTGTGCATATGCCCTCATGCTCAGCTACCAACATATCTATCACGCCGGAAACCTGGCCGATGTACACAAGCACGGGCTGCTGGCTTGGATGCTGGATTATCTCACGCGCAAGGACAAGCCGCTGTGCTATCTCGAAACGCACGCGGGCCGCGCGGCTTATGATCTGACGGCCGAGGCAGCGATCAAGACCGGCGAGGCCGCCGCCGGTATCGCCGTTGCCGAACGGTGGTTCGATGACGCTCATCCCTATGCCCGCGTGCTGGCCGCCCAGCGCGCCGAGGATGGCCCGGGCGCATACCCCGGATCGCCGATGATCGCAGCGCGCCTGTTGCGCCCCACGGACAAGATCCATCTGGCCGAACTGCACCCCGGCGAACACGCCGCCCTTGAATATGCCATGTCGCCCTATCCGGTGACCTGCCACCATGCCGATGGGTTTGCCATGGCCCACAGCCTGTTGCCGCCCACGCCGCGCCGGGGGCTCATGCTGATCGATCCCAGCTTCGAAGTGAAGGACGACTACGACGCCATCCCCCGCCACATCGCCAAATACGCGCGCGCCTGGAACGTGGGCATCATCGCGCTGTGGTACCCCATTCTGACCTCGGGCGCGCACCGGGCAATGCTGGACACGCTTGTGCACAATCACCCGCAGGCGGCCCGCCTTGAGGTGTCCTTTCCCCCTGCGCGTCCCGGCCACGGCATGATCGGTTCGGGGCTTTTCGTGATCAACCCGCCCTTTGGCCTTGCGGACGAAGCCGCGCGTCTGAGACAGTGTTTCGACAGACTGAAAAGGAGATAGCCATGCCGGCAAAAGGATATTGGATCGCGCACAACGTGGTCAGCGACCCCGAGGCCTACAAGCTCTACCAAGCGGCCAACGCAGCACCCTTGGCCCAGTACGGTGCGCGGTTCGTGGTGCGCGGCGGCGAACAGCAGAACCCCGAAGGCACATGGAGCCCGCGCACCGTGGTCATCGAGTTTCCCAGCTATGCCGATGCCATCGCCTGCTACGAATCCCAAGGCTATCAAGCCGCCAAGGCGCTGCGGGATGGTGTGGCCAAGGGCAATCTTGTTATCGTCGAAGGCTACGATCCGTGATATACTGACGCCTATGCGCAGTATTATTGCCCTGATCCTTTCCGTTCAGACTGCTGCCGCCTGCGAGGCGTTGGTGTGTCAGGTGTCGCCCGATGCCCTTGCTTTGACCCAAGTCATAACATTCGATGACCAGCCCGCAGGCTGGGGTCCGGGTATTCTGGTGGATGGCGTCCTCGAACTGCCGGGTGCGGTCTTTGGAGAACGCTTTGCGGGGCAAAACCTGTCGTTCGATCAAGGGTACGATACGATCAGCGGCCCGGCCCTGCCGCCGCTGACCCTGATGGCCGGAGAACCGGGGCAAACCATGTCGCTGGTGCGCATGGGCGGATCGGCCCGCACCGTCCTCAACGGCTTTGGCCCTGCCGCCTTCCCATCCCGTGAGGGCCAGGGCGAAGGGGCGATTTCGGTGCTTTTTGACCGTGACCAGCCCGCGCTTGCCTTCGACATTCGCGGCGGCGAAGGCGGCGCGGCACAGGTAATGTTCCTGCGGCGCGACGGTACGGTGCTGGGGGCCATACCGGTGGCGCCTGTCGGCGAATTCGCCGTGGGCTTTCGCCGCAATGACGGAACCCCTGATATCGCGGGCTTTGTTTTGACCAATTCGGACGTGCAAGGCCTTGCAATCGACAATTTGCGCTTTGGTCCACCGCCCGAATTGGGGTAGGCTCCGCGCCATGTTTGAAAGACTTTTCCCGCGCCGTGCGCCCGATCAACCCAAATTGCCCGAACCCGACGCACAACTGGCCCTCGGCGCGCTGTTGGTGCGCGTGGCCATGGCTGACCGCACCTACAACGCCGAAGAGGTGAGCGAAATCGACCTGATCCTTGCCGCCACCTTCGACCTCAAACCGCTGGAGGCCGCAAAACTGCGTGCCACATGCGAAGCCCTGGAACGAGACGCGCCCGGCACACCGGAGTTTGCCGACATCCTGCGTCAGGAAATCCCCTATGACGCGCGCCGCACGCTGGCCGCGGCGATGTGGAAGGTTCTGCTGGCCGATGGCCGCCGCCGCGAGATCGAGGAATCGGTGCTGCACCAGATCGAAGGCGCGCTTGGCCTGACACCCGAAGACAGTGCTGCGGTGCAATCCATGGCCACCGGCGATTGACCCATTGGTCTTTTTCCGTGACGCGCTTATATCTCCGACATGTTTGGTGAATTTCTCAAACGGCTGACCCAGCCGGACCCCGCACAACTGCCCGACGAAGATGCTCGTTTGGCGCTGACGGCCCTTTTGGTACGCGTGGCGCGCGCCGACGGCAGCTATGACGCCGACGAGGCCGGGATTATCCGCACCATTGCCGCCGATCGTTATGGCCTTGCCCCGCCAGAGGCCGATGCCCTGCGCTGTGACGCCGAAGTTCTGGAATCCGAAGCGCCCGACACCGTGCGTTTCACCCGGGCGATCAAGGATGCCGTGGCCTACGAGGACCGTCTGGAGGTGATCGAGGCGCTGTGGAAGGTTGTTCTGGCCGATGGGGAACGCGCGCACGAGGAAGACACCGTTCTGCGGCTTGTTGCCAACCTTCTGGGCATCACCGACCGTGACAGCGCACTGGCCCGGCAACGCGTGGCCGCCACGTGATCGCATGGCTGGGCATGTACGACTTGCCCCACGTGCAGGCGGCCAACGACCGGCTGTGGCAAGGCATCCGGCACCATCTGGGATATGGTCCCGACGCCCTGACCCGCCGGGGCGACCCATGGGACATCTGGCAAAGCGATGACTTGCTGCTGGCGCAGACTTGTGGCCTGCCCTTTCGCGCACGGCTTTGGGACAGGGTGCAACTGGTTGGCACGCCCGACTACGGCCTGCCGGGCTGCGCGCCGGGGCAGTATTTCAGCTATGTGATCAAGCGCAAAAACGATACCCGCAATCTGGCCGGGCTGGCGCAGGGCATCATGGCCTATAACGAAAGCCTGTCGCAAAGTGGTTGGGCGGCACCCATCGCGTATTTGCAGGCCCGCGGCCTTTACCCTGCGCAGCTGCTGCACACCGGCAGCCATGTCGGCTCCATCTCGGCCGTCTTGTCGGGAAAGGCGGATTTCGCGGGCATCGACGCGCTGACCCTGTTGATGTGGGCCAGTGAAGATATGGACGCCATGGCATTTTTGAAAACCGAAGCCAAGACAGACCCGTCGCCGGCCTTGCCCTTCATCACTGCAAAGGGACGCGACCCCGCGCCCATCGCCGCAGCCCTGCGCGCCGCCATCGCCGAGATGTCGGACGAGGATCGTGTGTTGCTGCACCTGCAAGGTCTGGTGGACATCAGCGCCGACGCCTACCGCGCCCTGCCCCTGCCGCCAGCACCCTGACACCCGTCCCGCGCGGTTGCATAGGAAGCGGGCAAAACGGCCTGCCTTTGCGTCAATTCGGAAGTCACGCGGCGCTTTGTGGCAAATTGCAAGTTGCAAACGCCCAATTTTTCACCCCTTATACCCTTCGATCAACGCCCCAGCGCCATAGGCCCCCCTTGTCCGACGCCCCCTTTGTCATAGAAATCCGCGACCTGCACAAAGCCTACGGCGCTTTGGAGGTTCTCAAGGGTGTGGACATTTCAGCGCGGCGCGGTGACGTCGTGAGCCTGATCGGGTCATCGGGGTCGGGCAAATCCACGCTTTTGCGCTGCTGCAACCTTCTGGAAGACAGCCAGCAAGGCGAGATCCTGTTCAAGGGCGAGCCGGTGACGTGGCGCGGCACGGGCCACAACCGCAGGCCCGCGGATGCAGCGCAGGTGCTGCGCATTCGCACCAACCTGTCGATGGTCTTTCAGCAGTTCAACCTCTGGGCGCATATGACCATCCTGCAAAACGTGATGGAAGCGCCCCTGACAGTGCTGGGCCGGGACCGGGCCGAGGTCGAGGCATCGGCGCGCGCCTATCTCGACAAGGTGGGGATCGGCGACAAATGCGATGTCTACCCTGCGCAACTCTCAGGAGGTCAACAGCAACGCGCGGCCATCGCGCGGGCGCTGTGCATGGAGCCCGAGGCGCTGTTGTTCGATGAACCGACCAGCGCGCTGGATCCGGAGCTGGAACAGGAAGTTGTACGCGTCATCAAGGATCTGGCCGCCGAGGGGCGCACCATGATGATCGTCACCCATGATATGAAACTGGCGGCTGATGTGTCGGATCACGTGGTGTTCCTGCATCAGGGCCTGATCGAAGAACAAGGGGCGCCGGATGATCTGTTCGGCGCTCCCAAATCCGAACGTCTGCGCGGGTTCCTGTCTGCAACCCAAGCTGCGTAACCATAACCAAAACCGGGAGTAACACTCATGAAAAAGATCATTCTTGCAACCGCGGCGCTTGCCGTTTCCGCAGGTTTCGCCATGGCCGACACCGTGCGCATGGGCACCGAAGGCGCCTACCCTCCGTACAACTTCATCAACGATGCGGGCGAAGTTGATGGCTTTGAACGCGAGTTGGGCGACGAGCTGTGCAAACGCGCCGGACTGACATGCGAATGGGTCAAGAACGACTGGGACAGCATCATCCCCAACCTCGTGTCGGGCAACTACGACACCATCATCGCGGGCATGAGCATCACGGACGAGCGTGACGAAGTCATCGACTTTACCCAGGATTATTTCCCGCCCACCGCGTCCGCATATGTCGGCGCTGCTGATGGCGCGGATTGGGAAGGTGGCGTTGTGGCCGCACAGACCGCGACCATTCAAGCGGGTCACATTGCCGAAGGTGGCGCGACACTGGTTGAATTCGCAACACCAGAAGAAACCGTCGCCGCCGTGCGCAACGGCGAAGCCGATGCCGTCTTTGCCGACCGTGACTACCTCGCACCGCTGGTCGAAGCCTCGGGTGGTGAACTGGTGTTCGTCGGTCCCGACGTGCCGCTGGGCGGTGGTGTGGGCATGGGCCTGCGCGAATCCGATGGTGAGCTGAAGGCCAAGTTCGACGCGGGCATCACCGCGATGAAGGCAGACGGTACGCTGAACACCCTGCTGAAAAAGTGGTTCGGCGAAGAAACCGCCACCTACTGAGACAAACGGCGTAAGGCGGGGTTAACCCCGCCTTACCTCTTTTACGTCCGATGTTTTCCTTTTGCGCTGATCCCTCGACACTGGCCACACCGGCCTGGCTCGCCTGTTATCTGACAACAGGCGTGCATATCTCGTTCTATATGTCGTTCCTCAAGGTTCTGGGCCTTCTGGCGGTGACTGCCCCTGTGGCGCTGAGCTTCGGCTTTCTGGGTGCGATGGCCGCACGCGCGCGCATTGCCCCTATTGCGTGGCTGGGCAAAGGCTATATCGCCATTGTGCGCGGTGTGCCCGACATCGCCTTTTTCCTGTTCTTCGTGATCGCACTGGACCAGATTTTCGAATACGCCCGCCACCGGGTGCTGTGCCCCGACTGGGATCAGCCGGTGCGGCAGGGCAATGATTTCCTGGTTTGCCAAGCGGCCAAGCTGCCCCTTGGCACCGCCCCTGAATGGATCCACGAAACCTATGGCTTTGTTCTGGCCGTCATCACCTTTGCCATCGTGTTTGGCGCTTTTGCGGCCAACGTCCTGTTCGGCGCCATGCGCGCGGTGCCGCGCGCGCAGCTTGAAACCGGCGAGGCCTATGGCATGTCCCACCGCCAGACGTTCTGGCGCATCCTCGTGCCGCAGATGTGGGTCTATGCCCTGCCCGGCCTCAGCAACCTGTGGATGGTGCTGATCAAGGCCACGCCGCTTCTGTTCCTGCTGGGGATCGAAGACATCGTGTACTGGGCGCGCGAACTGGGTGGCACCAAGACCGCCCGCTTTACCGCCTATCCGCACGGCGACTGGCGGATGTGGTACTTCCTTGCGCTTCTGGTGTTCTACCTTGCCATGACCAAAGTGTCGGAAACCGCGCTGGCGCGCCTGATGGCACGCCTTACACATGGCCAGGCGACAGCGGGTGGCGAAGCGCAGCGGAAGGCCGCCGTATGAGCTGTCTTCAAACCATTCAGGATTACGGCCTGCGCGCCATCGGCATCGGCGAGCGGCTGTTGCCCCGCTCTGATTTCACCCTGTGCGAACAGTTCACCCTGATCGGGTCGGGCATGATCTGGAACATCTATTTCGGCATCATGGCCCTGGCCACGGGGTTCTTTCTGGCCACAGCCCTTGCCGTGGCCAAGGCCTCGCCGCGCCGGGTGCTGCGCAAACCAGCGGAATGGTTCATATTCCTCTTCCGGGGCTCGCCGCTCTTTATCCAGTTCTTCTTTGCCTACTTCCTGTTTCTCTCGCTCAAGGGGGTCTATCCCTTCTTTTCGCCCTTCACCGCCGCATGGCTGGGCGCGCTGATCGTGCTGTTTTTCAACACCGCCGCCTATTCGGCCGAGATTTTCTATGGCGCACTTCTGTCCATTCCCAAAGGCGACACCGAGGCCGCGGACGCCTATGGCATGTCGGGTTGGCCCCGGTTCAAGCGCATCGTCTGGCCCACCATGCTGCGGCTTGCATGGCCTGCCTACACCAACGAGGCGATCTTTCTGTTCCATGCCACCACGCTTGTCTATTTCTCGGGCTTTCCCGCATGGCAGCAGCGGGGTGATGCCCTTTATTACGCCAGCTATTTCGCGGACAAGACGTTCAATCCGTTTATCCCCTACCCCATTCTGGCCTTCTATTTCATCCTTCTGACGCTGGTGATCGTGGGCGTGTTCGGCCTGATCAACGCGCGCCTAAACCGCCATTTGCCCGCCAACACCCGCACCAAGATCAAGCCCCGCATGACCCTCATCCGGTGAGGCCCGCCATAATTTGATCAAATTGCCGTGGACAAGGCAGCGCGTGCTCGGCTACTCAGAAGCAAGCACAAAGGTGGCCCATGCACGACTGGCTGAAAGACAATCCTGAAATCCGCGCAATCCGCGTTGCGGCCTCTGACCTGAATGGCGTTCCACGTGGCAAGCGGGTGCCTGTGCGTTTCGCCGACAAGGTGACCACCGATGGCACCCGCTTTCCGCTGTCGGTGCTGAACCTCGACATCTGGGGCGAGGACATCGACGACAGCCCGCTGGTCATGGAGACAGGTGACCGCGACGGCGTGTTGCGCCCCACCGAACGTGGTTTCATGCCGATGCCCTGGCTGGACACGCCCACCGGCCTTTTGCCGATCTGGATGTTTCACGAGGATGGCCGCCCTTTTGAGGGCGATCCGCGCCATGCGCTGCGCGCCGTGGCGGACCGTTATGCCGCGCGGGGGCTGACACCCGTTGTCGCGGTCGAGCTTGAGTTTTTCCTGATCGACGATTCAGGCCGTGATCTGCGTGTGCCGCCCTCACCGCGTTCAGGCAAACGGCGCGTGGCCGGTGAAATCCTGAGCCTGCGGGCGCTGGACCAGTTTGACGGCTTTTTCACCGAACTGTACGACGCCTGCGAGGCCATGGACATTCCCGCAGACACCGCCATTTCCGAGGCGGGATTGGGCCAGTTCGAGATCAACATGATGCATCAGGCGGACCCGTTGAAAGCCGCGGACGATGCGTGGCTGTTCAAGATTTTACTCAAGGGTCTGGCGCGCAAGCATGGCTTTGCCGCCTCGTTCATGGCCAAGCCTTACGCCGATTATGCAGGCTCTGGCCTGCACATGCATTTTTCGGTGCTGGATGCGGAGGGCAACAACATCTTTGACGATGGAACGGACGCCGGATCGGACGTGCTGCGCCATGCGATCCAGGGCTGTCTGAACGCCATGCCCGGCTCTACCCTGATCTTTGCGCCCCACGCCAACAGCTATGACCGGCTGGTGCCGGACGCCCATGCGCCCACCGGCATCGCATGGGCCTATGAAAACCGCACCGCCGCGATCCGCGTGCCATCGGGCGCCCATGCTGCGCGGCGCATCGAACACCGGCAGGCCGGTGGTGATGTGAACCCCTACCTGTCCGTCGCGGCCGTCCTTGGCGCGGCACTGAACGGAATCGAGGATGCGGTACTGCCCGGCGCGCCGATCACGGGCAACGCCTATCAGCAAGACCTGCCACAAGTACCAAGCGATTGGGACACGGCCATTGACGCCTTTGAGAGCAGCGCCGAGATCAAGCGCATTTTCGCGCCCGACCTCATTGCCAACTACGTGCTGACCAAGCGGCAGGAGGCACGTTATATGAAAGACCTCAGCCCCGATGAGCGCACCGAAATCTATCTGGATGCGGTCTGAGGGACGCATCCAGACCCCTTTTGATCAAATCAGGTGATCCATGAAAATCGGTATTCTTCAAACCGGACACGCCCCCGAAGAAGTCCTCGGCTCCTTGGGCGACTATGACGCGATGTTTGCGCGCCTGTTGGGCGGCGCGGGTTTCGAGTTTCAAACCTACAACGTGGTCGACATGGAATTTCCCGGCAGCCCGCAGGAGGCCGACGGCTGGCTGATCACCGGATCAAAGCATGGGGCTTACGAAGACCACGCGTTTATCCCGCCGCTGGAGGATCTGATCCGCGACGTACAGGCGGCAGGGCGACCGATGGTCGGTATTTGTTTTGGACACCAGATCATTGCGCAAGCCCTGGGCGGCAAAGTCGTCAAATATGACGGCGGCTGGTCCGTGGGGCGCACCGAATACACGCTGCACGGCCAGGAGATGGCCCTGAACGCCTGGCATCAGGATCAGGTTGTGACCCTGCCCGAAGGGGCCGAAGTGGTTGGACAATCGGATTTCTGCTCAAACGCCGCCCTGCTTTATGGCGACACGATCTGGACAATCCAGCCACATCCCGAGTTCGGCGCCGAGATGATCGGCGGGCTGATCGATCATCGTGGTCGCGGCGTGGTGCCGGATGGTCAGCTGGAAGCAGCTGCTGAAACGCTGGACGCGCCGGACAACAATGCCGATATTGCCCGCTATATCACAGACTTCTTCAGGAAAGAGAGGGCCTGATGGCCGCTGAGACGCCAAACCCCTGGATGGAAAGCCTGCCCGAAGCTGCGCGCTTGTATCTTGAAGGGCGCAGACTGGATGAGGTGGAGTGCATTATCTCGGACCTGCCGGGCATTGCGCGCGGCAAGGCGGTGCCGGCCTCGAAGTTCGCACGGCAGGAGTATTTCCACCTGCCCGACAGCATCTTTTACCAGACCATTACAGGCGATTGGGGCGAAGCGGCCGGCGACGAGGGGTTCATTGAAAAGGACATGATCCTGCGCCCCGACATGACCACCGCGACGGCGGCACCATGGACCGGGGATTGGACGCTTCAGGTGATACACGACGCTTTTGACCGCAAGGGCGAACCCGTGCCTTTCAGCCCGCGCAACGTGCTGAAGCGGGTGGTGCAGCTTTATCGGGACAAGGGATGGGAGCCGGTGGTGGCGCCGGAAATGGAATTCTTCCTTGTTGCGCGCAACATCGATCCGGCCAAGGAGATCGAGCCGATGATGGGCCGGTCCGGCCGCCCAGCCGCGGCCAGACAGGCCTATTCGATGACGGCGGTGGACGAATTCGGCCCGGTGATCGACGACATCTATGACTTTGCCGAAGCGCAGGGCTTCGAGATTGACGGCATAACCCAGGAGGGCGGCGCAGGGCAGTTGGAGATCAACCTGCTGCACGGCGATCCCGTCAAACTGGCCGATGAGGTGTTTTATTTCAAACGGCTGATCCGCGAGGCTGCGCTGCGCCACGATTGCTTTGCCACGTTCATGGCAAAACCCATTGCGGATGAACCGGGATCAGCCATGCACATCCACCATTCGATCCTTGATATGGAAACCGGAAAGAACATCTTTTCCGGACCACAAGGCGGCGAGACGGATGCGTTTTTTCACTATATCGCTGGGCTGCAGAACCATCTGCCATCTGCACTGGCGGTGATGGCGCCCTTCGTGAACAGCTACCGCCGCTATGTGAAGGACCACGCGGCACCGATCAATCTGGAATGGGGCCGCGACAACCGGACCACGGGCATTCGCATTCCGCTGTCCGGTCCTGACGCACGCCGCGTGGAAAACCGCATCGCGGGGATGGATTGCAACCCCTACCTTGGCATCGCGGCCAGCCTTGCCTGTGGCTATCTTGGCCTGACACAGGAAGAGCGTCCCGAAAAGCAGTTCAAAGGCGATGCCTATGACGGTGAGGGCGATATCCCCCGCGATCTCAGCCAAGCGCTGGACCTGTTTGACACCGCAGAGGCCCTGCACGGCGTTCTGGGGCCGGAATTCGCGCGGGTCTATTCGATCGTCAAGCGCGCCGAATACGAGGAGTTCCTGCAGGTGATTTCCCCTTGGGAACGCGAGCATCTGCTGCTGAACGTGTGACGCGGATGGCCGGTCGACCCTCCGGGGGGAGTTTATCCTGCAAGATGAAGATGGGGGGCGCGCGCCTGACATGAACCTGCTCTACGCCAATGACACACGCGGGGAATATCCGCCCAGCTGGTATGCCGCCACGGCCAACCCTGCCCCGTCTTTTGGCGTTCTGAACGGCGCGACCAAGGCGGATGTTTGCGTGGTCGGTGGCGGATACACCGGCCTGTCGGCGGCATTACACCTGGCCGAAGCCGGGCGCGATGTTGTTCTGGTCGAGGCGCAGCGCGTGGGCTTTGGCGCGTCGGGCCGCAATGGCGGGCAATTGGGCAGCGGCCAAAGGGTCGAGCAACCGGCGCTGGAAAAGATGGTGGGCATGGAGCATGCCCGCCGCCTGTGGGATCTGGGCGAGGCGTCCAAGGACCTAGTCAAATCGCTGATCGTGCGCCACCGGATCGAGTGTCACCTCAAGCCGGGCGTGGCGTGGACCGCATCCTCGGATGCGGATGTGGCCGACCTGCACCGATATGCCGATCACATGGCGCAGACCTATGACTATGCGGTGGAAGTGCATGATGCCGACAGCTTCGGATCGGTCTGCCCTTCCCCCGACTACCGGGGCGGGATCGTGGACATGGGGGCGGCACACCTGCATCCGCTGAACCTGTCACTGGGGCTTGCCGCAGCGGCGCGGGCGGCGGGCGTGCGGATATTCGAGCGCAGTGCAGTGCACGGCATCGACCACGGCAGCCCTGCCACCGTGCGCACCGACAGCGGACGGGTGGAAGCGGATCATGTGATCCTTGCCTGCAACGGATACCTTGGCGGGCTGGACCGTAAGGTGGCCGCACGGGTCATGCCGATCAACAATTTCATCGCCGCGACCGAGCCATTGGGCGCAGGCGTGGCCGACGTGCTGCCGCGCGACGTGGCCGTGTCGGATGCGCGTTTCGTGGTGAACTATTTCCGGCTCAGCCACGATGGGCGGCTGTTGTTCGGGGGCGGCGAAAGCTATGGCTACCGGTTTCCGGCCGACATTGCGGCGAAGGTGCGCAAGCCAATGACCAGGGTCTTTCCGCACCTGCGCGATGCGCGCATCGACTATGCGTGGGGCGGTACGCTGGGTATCACGATGAAACGGCTGCCTTACGTGGCACGGGTTGCGCCAAACGTGCTGTCCGCATCGGGCTATTCCGGTCATGGCGTTGGCACCGCCACACATGCGGGCCAGTTGATGGCGCTGGCCACAGAAGGGCACACCGACGGCTTTGACACCATGGCCGCCATCCCCAGCCAACCCTTCCCCGGTGGGCCCGCGATGCGCAATCCGCTGCTGGCGCTGGCCATGACATGGTACGCCCTGCGCGACCGGCTGGGCCTCTAACCTCTAACGCCCTGAAATCCCACATTGGTGTTTGTGAGGTGCGCGTAACTGCGCCTGCGCGTCACAAAAGCGTTTCCTTTTGATGCTCACGGATTTACTCTTCTGGAAACCATTCATAAGGAAATCGAAATATGTCACTGCCGAACATGCACCATGCCGAACCGATCCCCGAGGCCGCGCGCGCCGAGATTGATCGTTTGCTGCACTCGGGCGATCTGTTTCGCTACACCGCCCCGGAGGCTGCGCCTGTCGCCCTGCTGGAGGCGGAATTTGCAGAGATGATGGGCGTCAAATACGCGTTGGCGGTCTCGTCCTGTTCTGCTGCGCTCTTCCTGTCGCTGAAGGCTTTGGAATTGCCCCGAGACGCGCGGGTGCTGATCCCCGGCTTTACCTTCGCGGCGGTGCCCTCATCCGTGGTCCATGCCGATTGCATCCCGGTACTGTGCGAAGTGGGTGAAGATTACCGCATCGACATCGACGATTTCGTGGCCAAGCTGCCGGGTGTGCAGGCGGTTATCGTCAGCCATATGCGCGGACACACCTCGGACATGGATGCGATCATGGCGATGTGCAACGCCATGGACATTCCCGTGATCGAGGACGCGGCGCATTCGCTGGGCACGCTGTGGCATGACCGCAAGATCGGCACGATCGGGCGCGTGGGCTGCTTTTCCTTCCAATCCTACAAGATGATCAACGCGGGCGAAGGCGGCATCCTGATCACTGACGATGCCGACCTTGTCGCGCAGGCCGTGATCATGTCGGGCGCCTACGAGCACAATTGGAAAAAGCACCCCGTGCTGCTGGAGGCCTTTGCGCGCCACCAGAACAAGCTGCCGCTTTATAACTTGCGGATGAACAACCTGAGCGCAGCGGTCATTCGTCCCCAGTTGCCCGAACTGGCGCGCCGGGTGCGTGACGGGCTGGCCGGGCACGACCGCGTGGCCGAGCAGTTGAACGCAAGCCCCTGGATCGATGTCCCTGCCCCGTTGCCTGCGGAAACCCGCGCGCCGGACAGCATTCAGTTCAACCTCTTGGATGTGGCGGACGATCAGGTGCAGGCCTTTGTCGACACGGCGGATGACATGGGCGTCAAGGTTCAGGTTTTCGGTGCCAGCGCAGACAACGCGCGGGCGTTCTGGAACTGGCAATTCATTCCTGACCTGCCAGAGCTGCCCCGCACCCGTGCAATGCTGATGCGGGCCTGCGACGTGCGCCTGCCGGTTCACCTGAGCGTGGATGAACAGGATGCGGTTGCGGATATCCTGGTGACAGCGGCCGATACCTGCTTTGACAGAACACAGGCCTACGGCACCTAGGCGCGGCTTACTTCAGTTTGCTGAGTTTGTCCTGAAGCTCGGCGAGCTGCTTCTTGATCGCGTCAAGGTCTTCGCCTTGGGCGTCGTCGGGCGCTTCGGCGTCATCGCCCTTCTGCTCGCCCGTCCAGCCACCGGAAATTCCACCCGTCATCGCCTTCATGAAGGCGGCTTGCTGGGCCTGCATGGCCTCGAACCCCGGCATCTTGGCCATGGGGTTCATCGCGTTCATATTGTCCATCATCCGGCTCTGGCCGTCGCGCAGCATCTCGAAGGAGGCCTTGAGGAACTGCGGCACTACTGATGCGCGTCCCCCCATATAGCTGCGCACCAGATCGTTCAGAACGTCCACAGGCAGCACGGATTCTCCACGGCTTTCATGTTCGGCAATGATTTGCAGCAGGTACTGGCGGGTCAGATCGTCACCCGATTTCAGGTCGACAATCTGCACTTCGCGGCCATCGCGAATGAAGCCCGAAATATCCTCGAGCGTCACATAGTCGGATGTCTCGGTGTTGTAGAGACGTCGACTGGCGTAGCGTTTGATCAAAAGCGGCGTGTCTTTGGCTGCCACGGAATGTCCTCCCCGAACGTGCTGCATTGCAGCTTAGGCGGTGCAGCACAAAAAAGAAAGAGCGTTGCGCCGCAGCATTTCCGTACTGGCCCGTACATCACGGGGCCGGACAGAAAAAGGGCGGGAACCTTTCGGATCCCGCCCCATTGAGCCTGCGCGTATCAGGGAGGAAATTGCGCGGCTGTCAGTTGCGTCGCTTACTTTGCAGCAGCGGCGGCTTTTTTCACGGATGCGGTCGCGTCAGCCGTGGCTTTTTTCACAGCAGCAGATGCTTCTTCGCCCATGTCCTTGCCTGCGGCCATCATCAGTTCGACGGTTTCCATCTGAACTTTCTTGGCGATCTCGGCGAAGGCTGCCATGTTCTCGGCGGCGACTTCTGCAGTGGCCGATGCGAAGTCGGTCATCGCTTTGGCGTAGTCTGCAGGCTCTGCCTTTGCTTTGGACAGGTCGGCCATTTTGGCCAGTGTCTCTGTTGTCCACTTGGACGAAACGGCTGTCGATTTCTCGGCGGCGTCAAGGGCGACATGGCTCAGTTTTTCGTTCAGCGTTGTTGCTGTCTTGAAAGCGTCCTGCATTGCCGCGGTGTCCACGGGGAATGCGCCCATCATGTCTTTGAACATCGTCGTCATGTCTTGTGTCTTGGCCATTGTCTCAAATCCTTGCTTGCCGGGGGCAGCCCCGCTTTCTGCGTCTGCAAACAATATAGATGCCGCAGCGCAGCAATGCAAGTCTTTTGCTGCACTGCGGCAAAATGGCTTTACCCAGGGTAAAACGGTTTGGAAATCAGATGGTTGCCTTCATCGCAACATAGGTTCCGGGCGCATCGCACAACGCGGGGTGCGTGGAATCACCGGGTGTGCGGGCCGGAACCATCTTGCCAGACTGCTTGGACAGCCACGCCTCCCACCGTGGCCACCACGATCCGTTGTGGAACTCCGCCCCTTTCAGCCAATCGGCATGATCAAGGCTCAGGTCCTCGTTTGTATAGTGGCCATACTTGTTCTTGGAGGGCGGATTGACGATGCCCGCGATGTGACCAGATTGGGTCATGATGAACGTCTTGTTCTTCGATCCCATCTGTTGAATGCCGCGGTAGCTGTCTTTCCACGCAGCGATGTGATCGGTCTCGCAGGCGATGGCGCAAAGCGGCACATCAACTTCAGACAGGCTGAGCCTGTGGCCCATCATCTCGAACGAGCCTCGGGCCAGCTTGTCGTCCTGGCACAGCCCGCGCAGGTACTGGATCGCCATCTTGGCAGGCAAGTTCGCCCCATCGCCATTCCAATACAGCAAATCGAAAGCGGGCGGCGTTTCGCCCATCATGTAACTGCGGATCGCCGGGCCATAGACCAGATCGTTTGAGCGCAGGAACGAAAAGGTGCGCGCCATGATGACCGAGGCCAAAACCCCCTTGTCGGCCACTTCGGCCTCGATCCCGTCGATGAAATCGTCCGTCAGGAAGGGGGCAAACTCACCCTGATCCGAGAAATCCGTGAGCGCGGTAAAGAAGGTGGCTGACTTGATCGACGTGTCGCCCCTCTGCTTGAGCATCGACAGCACGATCGACAGCGTGGTGCCCGCGATGCAATAGCCAACCGCGTTGACCTGTTCGACCTGCGCAATCGCCTTCACTTCGCGCAGCGCGGCCAGATATCCGTCTTCAACATAGTCCTCCATGCCCACATCGGCATAGCTGGCATCTGGATTGATCCAGCTGACGATGAACAGGGTATAGCCCTGATCGGTGATCCATTTGACCAGGCTGTTCTGTTCCTTGAGGTCGAGAATGTAGAATTTGTTGATCCAGGGTGGAAAGATGATGAGCGGGGTTTCGTGCACCTCGTCCGTGGTCGGTTCATACTGGATCAGTTCCATCATCCGGTTGCGATAGACCACTTTGCCCGGCGAGGTCGCGATGTTGTGGCCCAATTCGAACGCAGCCTCGTCCGCCAGTTTGACGACAAGCTCACCGTTGTTTGCCTCAAGATCCGAGATCAGGTTTTCCAAACCGTCGATCAGGCTTTGGCCTTCGGTGGCCACGGCCTTTTCCAATGCGTCGGGGTTGGTGGCCAGGAAATTGGTCGGGCTCATCATGTCGATGATCTGGCGGGTAAAGTAACCCAGCCGCCGCTTTTCGGCCGGATCCATGTCCTGCACGGCGTCGACCGCCTGCATGAGGGCCTGTGAATTGATCTGGTACTGCTGTTTGACGAAGTTGAAATAGGGATGCGTGTCCCACATCGGGTTGGCGAACCGACGGTCGCGCGTGCCCTTGCCCTCGGGCACGGCCATCTTGCCCTTGGCCAGCGTCTGCTGCGCCTCGATGAAATGTGTGACGGTCTGCTGCCAATACTCCATCTGATGTTCGATCAGCTTGGCGGGATTGTTCAGTGCCTCCTGCCAATAGGCCGTGACCGCCTTGCCGAACAACTCCTGATTCGGGGCGTCCAATGCCGGGTTATGTGTGCTGCGGTGCGTCATGACCTTGACCAGACGCTCCCTCAATCCTTCTACCTTGGCGAGATTTTCTGTCAATTTGTCGAGGTTTTCTCCCGAGATGTCACCAGATGCAGTGTCATTGGTTGTCATCTTAATCTTTCCCTCGTATCTTCGCAGGTGCAGCATTGCGATGCCGCTCATATAGTCGCCAGCTCAGGGGGGCAAAGCGACGAAACGTCCGGGTGCCCGCCCGGTTGGTAAGTCTAGGAGACCCCGATGCGTTACATGGCCACCTACGATTTGATGGAAACCATCAGAAACACGAATCAATGGCTTGGTGCCTCGGCTCTCGCATTGGGATCATACCCGGCCTTTTCCATGTTCCCAAACCCCGCATTCGAATGGATGCGCGCGTGGGGTTCCGTGACAGAACGCACGTTCCAACGTATGGTGGTGAAACCCGATTGGAACATCCCGCCTTTCCTTGGTGCCAGCGGCAAGGAACGCCTTGTGCGCATCGAAACCGAGATCGAAGGGCCATTCGGTGATCTGGTGCATTTCCGCGTACCGGGCCGGACCCGCAAGGTGCCAAAGGTCCTGCTGGTCGCGCCGATGTCGGGACACTATGCAACGCTTCTGCGCTCGACTGTGATTTCGCTGTTGCCCGATTGCGAGCTGTACATCACCGATTGGCACAATGCGCGTGACATCCCGGTCAGCGCCGGCAAATTCGATGTCGAGGATTATACCCTTCACCTGGTGGACTACATGCGCCATCTGGGCCCCGACACACATGTCATCGCCGTGTGCCAACCGGTGCCGTTGACGCTGGCCGCCACCGCGTATTTGGCCGAGGAAGACCCAGAAGCACAGCCGCGTTCGCTGACCCTGATCGGCGGCCCGGTCGACCCTGACGCCAATGCCACCGACGTGACGGACTTTGGCCGCCGTGTGACCATGGGCCAGCTAGAGGAAATGATGATCCAGCGCGTTGGCTTCAAATACCCCGGCGTGGGCCGCATGGTGTATCCGGGCCTGCTGCAACTGGCGTCGTTCATGTCGATGAACGCCGAAAAGCACGGCACCGCCTTTTCCGACCAGATCGCGCGCGCGGCGCGGGGCGAGGCCGCGGACCACGACAAGCACAACAAGTTTTACGATGAGTACCTCGCGGTCATGGACATGACAGCCGAGTTTTACTTGTCGACCGTCGAACGCATCTTCAAGAACCGCGAGATCGCAACGAACGACTTCAGGGTGGCGGGCAAACCCGTGGATTTTGGCAAGATCACCACCGTTGCGGTCAAGACTGTCGAAGGGGCCGATGATGACATTTCGGCGCCCGGACAATGTATTGCCGCGCTTGATCTGTGCACCGGCCTGCCGGACACCAAGAAGGCCAGCCACGTGGAACCCGGTGCGGGACACTACGGTATCTTCGCAGGCAAAAGCTGGCGCAACAACATCCGCCCGCTGGTTCTGGATTTCATCGAGATGAACAGCCACAAACCAGCCAAGGCCGCTGCCAACCGGAACACCGCCGCCTGAAACCCGCCTGCCTTAAGGGGGTTTAAACCCGGCGGTGCTAAGCCTTGCGTATTCAGGTCACGCAAGGTTTTTCACGATGGCGACAATCAACGGCGGCAGCGGTGATGACACGCTGAACGGCACAGGCGATGCAGACCATATTGACGGTCAGGGCGGCAACGATTCCATTCAGGGCAGCGGTGAGCGGGATACCCTGCAAGGCGGCGATGGCAACGATACCATTGATGGTGGCTCGGAAAACGACACGGTCTATGGCGGCGATGGTGACGACTCGATCACTGGCGGCAGTGGTGACGACGTAATCGTCGGCGGGCGCGGCAACGACACGATGGCGGCGGGCAGTGGATCAACCACGGACACCTTCGTGATCCGGGACGGCGACGGCACCGACACCATCACCGATTTCGATCCTGACGAGCCGGACATTATCGCCTTTGACATGGTCGAAATGAACACGTTTCAGGATGTTCTGGACCGCATCACAACCGATGGCCCGGACACGATCATCACCTATGACAACGGATCGTCCGTGCGTCTGCAAAACGTCAACCCCGCAGACCTGAGCTCAACCAACTTCCAGTTCGCGGCTGGCCCGGTCTGCTTTCACGCGGGCACTTTGATCAAAACAATCGAAGGCTTGCGCCCCATCGAAACACTGGTGCCCGGTGTGCGGGTCAAGACACTTGATCACGGCTGGCAACCGCTTCTTCAGGTGGTGGTGCAGTCGCTGCGGTTCGGTGGCAGACCGGACAGGGCACAGCCGATCGAGATCAAAGCCGACGCTTTGGGCGCAGGCTCGCCTGCGCGCACGCTGATCGTGTCCCCGCAGCATCGGTTCCTTGTCCTTGACCCTGCAACCGGTGAGGAGATTCTGGTGCCTGCGGTCAAACTGTTGGGGCGAAGGGGCGTGCGGCGCATGTCCGGGCGCAGCAGCGCGCGGTATTTCAACCTTCTTTTGCCGCACCACGAGGTGATCATGGCCGAGGGCTGTCTGGCGGAAACCTTGTTGGTGACACCTTTCACACGTGGTTATCTGAATGCCGGGCTGTGCAACCGAGTGCGCGACATGACACCGGCGCGACCCATCCTGCGCTATGATCCTGCACAGCAGCCCATGCCACCGCTGCGGAGGCAAGCGCAGCACATGGCGCGTCCCTGCGCCTAACGCAGCACCAAAGGTTGTGCCATCCAAGCCCGCAGCGCCGCCGTGGTTTCATCCGGGCTTTCCAGTGTTGGCAGATGCCCCGCGTCAGGCAGCACCCGCAATTCGGCATAGGGGATCAGCTCGGCCATGAATTCATGGCGTTTGACCGGGCACAGCGCATCATGCGCGCCGCACATCACCAGCGTAGGCACCTTGATCTTGCGCAGCGTGCCTTGTTGATCGCGCCGCCGCTGCAGGGCCCGTGACTGGCGCACGAACACCTCTGGCCCCAGCGCAAGCGCCATGTCCATCACCAGATCCAGCACCTCGCCCCGGTGCAGCGACGGCGCGAGGTAATTCGGCTTCATCTCGTCGCGCATCACTTCGGCCAGCCGCCCGGCCCGCACGCCCACGATTTGCGGCTCGCGCATGGCGGCGGCCTGCGGCGTTTCAGCCAGCGGATTTGTGTCCATCAAGGCAAGGCGCGTCACCCGGTCAGGGGCGCGGCGCAAAAGCTCCATCGCCACGATACCGCCCATGCTCAGCCCGGCCAGCGCAAACCGCGCGGGCAACTGATCCAGCAGGTTCGATGCGATCTCTTCGATACGCTCGCCTTGGGTGATGGGGGCGACCATGACGCAGGTGTCCGCCGACAGCTCTGCGATCTGCGGGCCGAACAGGCGCGCGTCGCACATCATGCCAGGAAGAAGAACCAATGGCTCTGCCATGTTTTTAAGCTGCCCTATTGCCCGTACGCCTGCCTGCGGTTTGAACATGTCGCAGCGCGGCGCGCACCACAAGACCCCATGGGCGACAATGGCGCGTTTTTCAGTGCCAATTCGTCCCTCACACAAGAGACTTCAGGGATAGGCAATGCCACGGAATTGGGGGAAATCGGCATAGCGTGCCTTGCGCGCTGCCAGCGGCTCGGACGGGGTCGCCCCACGGCGCAGCAGCATCCCCCTGGGCGCGATGTAGCTGGAAATCGTGCGATGCGGCACGGCGCGCCAATCGAGGTTGAAGGCACAGAGCTTGGGAAAGAACCAAAGCCCCGAATAGGGCAAATGGTCGTGTATCCACCACGCCAGATCGCGCCAATCGCGCCCCTGTTCATACTGGTCGGTGAACCATGGGATCGCCAGCGACGTTCCCGCAATCGCGTCGTCACCATCCGCCACATCCCAGATGTGACATTCCAGCGGATTGTCGTTGCGCGCGCAGTTCAGCCGATTTTCATTGCCGAAAGCATTGAGTTCGGGGCTGCGGTATCCGGACCGTATCGCCAGCCGACCGAATGTTTCCTCAAGCGGGTCAAGAAGCGTGGTGCAAAGCGCCCGACCATTGGCAATGGCCAGATCAGGATCGCGTGGCAGATTTTGCACCTGGTGAAAGTTGCCGATCTCGGAATAGAGGAAATCGCGCATGTAGAAATGTCGTGACAGGCGCACGCGGCCAAGGGTTTCAAGGCTCCACATGCTTTGCGGGCGGCGCATGTCAGGCCGCCCCGTTCCACTGAAACGCGCCGTCTTTTCCAAGCGGCGCAAAGGGGTTCCATGCGATTTCCCAGATGTGCCCGTCTGGATCCGCGAAATAGCCGTGATGCCCGCCCCAGAACACATCCTGCGCAGGTTTGAGAATGCGCGCGCCCGCCGCCTCGGCCCGCGCCAGAAGCGGGCCGACGTCTTCACGTGCGCGGACATTGTGCGCCAGCGTGCAGGCACCGTGCCCAAGAGTTTCGATGTCGATGCCCATGTCTTCGGCCAGTTTGTCCAGCGGATACAATCCCAGTGTCTGGCCCAACAGATCAAAGGCGATGACCCCATCGGGGCTTTCCACGCGGCGCCATCCCATCGCCTCGTAGAAACCGGCCAACGCGTCCATATCCCGCGCGCCAAGGGTGATCAGGCTGACGCGTTGATCCATCATGGCAGCGTCTTTGCCCAGTCCAATACACCTTGAACCATGATGTCCGTCTGACCGGGCGAAATGATATCGCCTGCCGTCACATGGGCCGATGGGTCATCGCCATCGCCCAAGGTCGGTTGAACGACCATGACCGGTGTGCTGCGGTCGCTGCCCCAGTCGGCCGCGATCGTGTCCGTGACGTCCGAGCGCACAACCTGATCCTCGGGCGCGTACCAGAACAGGGCGGGCACCTGCACCGCAGAGTAGTCCAGTGCCGCCACCTTCTTGACCATCGCGGCCATCGGAAACACTGCGGCAGAAGGATAGCTGGTGGTCCAGTATTTCTCTTGCTGATCGTTCAAAGGCTCAAAGCTGCGGGTTTCCCCGGCCAGAAGCGGCAGCCACGCACGGGCCGCAGGCCATGTCAGCATCGGCGCAGCCCCATTGTTGATCCCAAAGTTGGGCGACACAAGCACCACTCCGGCCACATCCCGCATCATCGCCGGATCGGTGGCGGCCGCCGCCACAAGTGTTCCGCCGGTGGACGTGGAAATTACGATCACACGCTCGCCCGCGGCGCGCGCTGCGGCCAGAGCTTCGGCCATATCACCCATCCACCCGGCCACGGTGCCTTCCGCCAAGGCGTCGGATCCACGCCCGTGACCTTGCAAGCGCGTAAATATCAGATTTGCCCCCAAGGCTTCGGCCACCTTGTCGGGCACAGGGCGGATTTCTTCGGATGTGGCCGAAAACCCGTGCACGTAAACGACCGAGATCGGTGTTTTTGCCTCGGGCGCTCCGGCCCAGATCACACGCTTTTCAGTGCCGGGCGTGATGTCGTCAAAACGCGCTTCGGCTTGGCTGAAATGGGCTTCGACCCCGTCCGCCAGCTTGGCCTCGTCAAAATTGAGGTCCAGCGGCGCGTCTTCATAGGGGCCGAAAATGTAGAGCACAGCCACCAGAACCACGACGGCTCCGACAAGGCGCATAAGGAATTTGCCGAGCGTTTTCATGTGATGGTCTCCAGAATGTCTGTAATTGCTGCTTCGATCAGGCCAAGGCATGGCCCGTCGGAAAAGCGGTGATCGGCGTCCTTGACCAAGGTCAGGCGCATATCGGATGCGGTGGCGTGGTCCATCAGCCGAAGGGCGGTTTCGGTGCTGACCGCCGTGTCGGCCGTGCCTTGCAAACAGCGCACCGGACAGGGCAAGGGCAAGGGATCGCGCAGGACAAGGTTGCGCCGCCCGTCCTCGATAAACCGCTCTGTGATGATGAATGGATCCATGTAATCGGACGGCATCTCGATCTGGCCATCGCGCGCCAGCGCCGCCTTTTGATCGTCCGAGAATTTGGCCCAATACCCGTCTTCGGTGAAATCCGGCGCTGCGGCGATGGTGACAAGACCCGCCATGCGGTCAGGATGCGCACGCGCAAAGAGCAGCGCTTGCCAGCCACCCATGCTACTGCCCACCAGGATCACCGGACCGTCGGTCAGCGCGGTTATCACCGCCGCGGTGTCTTCGGCCCAATCGCCAATGGCGCCCTCTTCAAAGGTGCCGCTGCTTTGGCCGTGACCGGAATAGTCAAACCTCAGGAAGGCGCGGCCCTGCGCCTGCGCCCATGTCTCAAGGTGCAGCGCCTTGGTGCCTTCCATGTCGGATTTCAGACCGCCCAAAAAGACGATCCAAGGCCCCTGCCCTTCAGTGCGGTGATAGGCGATGGCCCGGCCCAGTGCCGTGTCCAGAATGTGTGGCTGTGCCATGATCTCCCCCCGATCTTGCGCGGATCATGGGGGCAGCAGGCCGTGCTGACAATGGCGTTTTCAGGCGGCGGGCGGAGAATTTGCAAGGCGACGCGGCGTCGAAACACCGCGCGCGTCGGTGTCAGCCGCTGACGTATGCGCCCGAGCGGGGACGATAGAACGTCTTTTGATTGTGCAGGCGCCCCAACAGGTCGTGGATACGGCGCGCAACGGGTGCGGTATCGTCACTGGCCTTTTCGAGGGTCAATTCGGTCTTGTTGCGACGCAGCGCCTCCTCGATGAGGTCCAGATCTTCGACGGAAAGTTCAAAGGTCTTGTTATAGCCGGGCATAGGGTCTCCAGATGCAGCAAAAGTTTCCGATAGTGGATAAATACTCTGCCTTCAGCCGAGGTAAAGGGTAAAACTGTCGCATTTCGTCATTTTCGCGTCGCTTTTTCGGAATGCCTTTGTATGCCGCATGACCGCTGCGCATTGCAGCACAAGACGCATGCAGCCTAGGGTTTGCGCCATGTCCTCGCCGCCGCGTCTGCTTGTCCCTGCCCTGTCTGCATCGAATTTCCTGATTGGTGTCGGGGCTTTCGTGATCGTCGGCGTGCTGGAACCTTTGGGTGCCGACATGTCGATCAGCACCGCGGAAGCCGGGCAGTTGATGACCGTTTATGCTGTGGCCTACGCGGTGCTGTCGCCCCTGCTGGTGGCGCTGACCGGGCGGATCGGGCGGCGGCGGGTCATGGCCTTTGGTCTTGTTCTGTTTACGCTTGCTGCGCTGATCTCGGCGATGGCGCCTTTCGTTCTTGCACTGAACGTGGCGCGGGTTCTGGCAGCGGCGGGCGCGGGGCTGTTCACGCCTGTCGCTGCGGCCACGGCAGCGGCGCTTTATCCCGAAGCGCAGCGCGCGCGGGTGCTGGCGGCGGTGTTCTTCGGGCTGACGCTGGCGCAGGTCATCGGTGTCCCCGCAGGCAGTTGGATCGCCTACACCTTTGGCTGGCGGTGGGCATTCTGGCTGGTGGTGGGGCTGGCTGTGCCATGTGTGGCACTGGTTTGGGTCTGCGTCCCGGCGGGCTTGCGGTTTCAACCGGTCAGCCTGCGTGATCTGGGCGACGTTCTCGCACAGGGGCGCATGATGCTGGCAGTGCTGTTCACCGGTACGTTTCTTGGGTCGATCTATGTCCTTTATACCTACATCGCGCCACTGCTGAGCGAGACGATGGGCTTTGGCCGCTCGGGTATTACACTGACGCTGGCGGTGTTCGGCGTAGGTGCTGTGGTGGGCAACATCGGTGGCGGCATTTTGGCCGATCGCTGGGGCTGGCGGCGCACGCTGACGTTGCTTTGCATTTTGCAGATGGTGTTCATGCCGCTGTTTTCGACCTTGCCGATGTCTGCCATCGGGCTCATGGCTCTTTGCTTTGGCTGGGCGGCGTCGGGCTGGTCGTTCATGGCCGGACAGCAGATGCGCCTGATTGCGGCGGCAGGGGCGCGCGCACCCGTGGTTCTGGCCCTGAACGCGGCGGCGATCTACGTGGGGGCGGCCCTTGGGTCCGCCTTTGGCGGCTGGGTTCTGGCGCGCTACGGACTGTCGGCCATCGGGATCGCTGCGGGAGGTGCCGCCACGTTGGCGTTGGTGCATCTGACACTTTCCGCCCGCCTTGCGCCGCACGCCCCTTGACGAACGCCATGGGCGGCGGCACATAGGCCCTACATACAGTTACCCGCAACCGGGCGTTTTGTAGGCGCCAAACCGACGAGGAGCCCAAGATGGCCCAAATCTCCCTGACTTTTCCCGACGGCAACGCGCGCGACTATGCGGCGGGCATCACCCCTGCCGAAGTCGCCGAAAGCATCTCGAAATCCCTGTCCAAAAAGGCGATCAGCGCGACCGTAAACGGCGCGCATTGGGATCTGGCATGGCCCATCCCGGATGATGCGCAGATCGCCATTCACACCATGGCGGACGAGGCGCAGGCCAACGAATTGGTGCGCCACGACCTTGCGCACATCATGGCCCGCGCGGTGCAGGAAATCTGGCCCGACACCAAGGTGACCATCGGCCCGGTGATCGAAAACGGCTGGTATTACGACTTTGACCGCGCAGCCCCCTTCACCCCGGACGATCTGGGCCTGATCGAAAAGAAGATGAAGGAAATCATCAACAAGCGCGAACCCGTGACCACCGAGGTCTGGGACCGCGCCCGCGCGATCAAGCATTACGAAGACCTGGGCGAGCCCTACAAGGTCGAGCTGATCGAAGCCATTCCCGGCGACGAGCCACTGCGCATGTACTGGCACGGCGACTGGCAGGACCTGTGCCGGGGGCCGCACCTGCAACACACCGGACAGGTGCCGGGCGATGCCTTCAAACTGATGTCGATCGCGGGGGCCTATTGGCGCGGCGACAGCAACCGCGCGATGCTGCAACGGATCTACGGCGTGGCGTTTACCGGTAAGGAAAAACTGCGCGCGCATCTCAACATGCTCGAAGAGGCGGCCAAGCGCGATCACCGCAAGCTGGGCCGCGAGATGGACCTGTTTCACATGCAGGAAGAGGCACCCGGCCAGATCTTCTGGCATCCCAACGGATGGCGCATCTACACCGAGCTTCAGGATTACATGCGCCGCCAGCAACGCAAGGGCGGCTACGTCGAGGTGAATACCCCGCAAGTCGTGGACCGCAAGCTCTGGGAGGCCTCGGGCCACTGGGAAAAATATCAGGAAAACATGTTCATCGTCGAAGTGGACGAGGAACATGCCCGTGAAAAGGCGGTCAACGCGCTGAAACCCATGAACTGCCCCTGCCACGTGGAAATCTTCAAACAGGGTTTGAAATCCTACCGCGATCTGCCGCTGCGCATTGCCGAATTCGGGTCATGCAACCGGTATGAACCTTCGGGCGCCCTGCACGGGATCATGCGGGTGCGTGGTTTCACGCAGGACGACGCGCATATTTTCTCGACCGAGGAACAGATCGCGGATGAATGCGCCAAGTTCATCGACTTCCTGTCGAACGTCTACCGCGATCTGGGGTTCGAGAAGTTCGACATCCTGTTCTCGGACCGTCCGGAGACCCGCGCAGGCTCGGACGAAGTGTGGGACAAGGCGGAAAAGGCGCTGCTTGAGGCCACCCGCGCCGCAGGCGTGGAGCCGCAGATGAACCCCGGCGAGGGCGCATTTTATGGCCCCAAACTGGAGTTTTCGCTGACCGATGCCATTGGCCGGGTCTGGCAATGCGGCACCTTTCAGGTGGACTTCGTGCTGCCCGAGCGGCTGGATGCGACATATATCGGCGCGGACGGGGGCAAGCATCGCCCCGTGATGCTGCACCGGGCCACCCTGGGATCGTTCGAGCGGTTCATCGGCATCCTGATCGAGGAACACGCAGGCAAGTTGCCGTTCTGGCTGGCGCCGCGCCAAGTGGTGGTCGCGTCGATCATTTCGGATGCGGATGACTATGTCCAAGAGGTCGTGGCGGCCCTGACCGCGGCAGGCGTGCGCGCCGAGGCCGACCTGCGCAACGAAAAGATCAACTACAAGGTCCGCGAACATTCGCTGGGCAAGGTGCCGGTCATTCTGGCCGTGGGTGCCCGTGAGGTTGATGACCGCACCGTGTCCGTGCGCCGTCTGGGTGAAAAGCAGACCAGCGTGCAGGCCTTGGACGCAGTCGTTGCCGATCTCGGGCTTGAAGCGACACCGCCCGATCTGCGCGGTTGAACGTCAAATGTTGCAAAATCGGGCGGGCGCATCCTGCCCGATTGTAACATTTCCACCGGATTCTCCCAACTTCTGCCGTCTTTCGTCATTTTTTCTAACGCGCCTGTGACACACAGCGTCGTGAGTGGTAAATGACCTGCGTTTCTATCAATTTGGTCATTACAACGACCCAAGACACCGTTAAAAGGAGGACCCCATCATGTCGAACACAATGAAAACCGTCGCCATCGCAGGGGCCGTGGCCGCAGCCGTTGCCGCCCATGGCACGACAGGCGCATCCGCCGCGACCAAGGAAAAATGCTATGGCGTGTCGCTGGCAGGTGAAAATGATTGCGCCGCAGGCCCCGGCACCACATGCGCAGGCTCAAGCGTCGTTGATTACCAAGGCAACGCATGGACACTGGTCGATGCGGGCACATGCGCCGACATCGACTTGCCCAAAATGGCCGACGGCACACCGCGCCAAGGCTCGCTCGAAGCGCTTGAGCGCGATCTGCCGGCCTGATCACGGCCCTTGGGCGCGCCCGACACCGGACGCGCCCGGAAAGCTCTCAAATGCTGGACACCCCCCTCCGCACTGCCTTGCCATCCGCCCCCGGCGTCGGGTTCAAGGCACAGCACTTTGATGCGCTGATGGCCGACCCCGGCCCCGTGACGTGGATCGAAGTTCACGCCGAGAACTACATGGGCGATGGTGGCCGACCACTGGCGCAGCTGCGCGCCCTGTCCGACCAGTTCGCGGTGTCGGTGCACGGCGTGGGCCTGAGCATCGGGGGCGAGGGCGATCTGGACCCCGAGCACCTTGCACGCCTCAAGCATCTTTGCGGCTGGCTGGCCCCGGCCAGCTTTTCCGAACATCTGGCATGGTCGACACATGGGGCCGAATACCTCAACGATCTGCTGCCCCTACCCTACACCTCTGAAACGCTGGCGCATGTGGCGCGCCACATCGATCAGGTACAGACCACGCTGGGCCGCCAGATGCTGCTTGAAAACCCGTCAAGCTATCTGGCCTTTGACCAAAGCACGTGGTCCGAGACCGATTTTCTGGCCGAACTGGTGGCACGCACCGGATGCGGGCTGCTTTTGGATGTGAACAACGTCTTTGTCTCGGCCACCAACCTTGGGTTTACGCCGCAGGAGTATCTGGCCGCCTATCCCACGCAGGCCGTGGGGGAATTGCACGTGGGCGGCCATGCCACGGACAGCGACGACCACGGCGCGCCGCTGCTGATCGACGATCATGCTGCACCCGTGGCCGATCCGGTCTGGGCTCTGCTGGACCTCACCATGCAGCAGACCGGCCCCGCGCCCGTTCTGGTGGAATGGGACACCGACGTGCCAGACTGGCCCGTGTTGCGCGCCGAAGCGGTACGTGCCGACATCGCACTGGCCCGCGTACGCACATGAGCAAGCAACGCGATTTCCGAAAGGCCCTGCTGGATGCCAGCGCCGCCATTCCAGAGGGTTTGGTGGACGGCACAGGCGCGCCTGCGGGGCGCAGGTTCAACGTCTATCGCAACAACGTGGTCCACGCGCTGACCGATGCGATGCAGGCCGGGTTTCCGGTCATAGCCAAGCTGATAGGAACCGAGAATTTCCGCAACGTGGCGCGCACTTACCTGCTGGCCAATCCGCCTACCTCGCCTTTGATGATGCACTACGGGCAAGGCTTCTGCGACTTTCTGAGCGGCTTCGCTCCGCTGTCGCACTTGGGGTATCTGCCGGACGTCGCGCGACTGGAACTGGCGGTGCGGCAGGCCTATCACGCCGCGGACAGCGATCCGATCGACCCGCAGGCTCTGGCCGCGGTGCCGTCCGATGATCTGGACCGCGTGGTGCTGACCTTTGCGCCGCCGGTGCAGGTGATCCGATCGGATTGGCCACTTTTTGACATCTGGCGCTTCAACACCGCCACGGATGCGCCACGCCCCCAAGCCATCGCGCAGGACGTGTTGATCACCCGCGCCGCCTTTGATCCTGCTCCGCATCCGCTATCGCCCTGCGCAGGCGCCTGGGTGGCCGCTGCCATGGCTGGCGCAACGCTGGGCCAAGCGCAAGAGGCCGCCAGCGCCATTGATGCAGGCTTTGACCTGGGGCCGACGCTGGCCGTGTTATTGAATGAAAGCGCCCTGATCGGGCTGGACGTGAAGGAAGACCCATGACCTCAACCTACACTGCCCTGACGGGCCGTCTTGATCGCGCGGACTGGCTGTTGCCGACGCTTGCACGGATCGTTTTTGCCGGCACCTTGCTGATGTATTTCTGGGTGTCCGGCCTGACCAAGCTGGGGGAAGGCTGGCAAGGCATTTTCCGCTTGTCCGACAGCGCCTACATCCAGATCTTTCCCAAGGCGGTCGAGGCCGTAGGATACGACACGTCGCAATTGGGATTGGGTCATTGGCTTGTGGCGCTTGTGGGCACCTGGGCGGAGTTTGTGTTGCCCCTGTTCATCGTGGCCGGGTTCCTGACCCGTCTGTCGAGCCTTGGCATGATCGTCTTTGTGGTCGTGCAATCCATGGTCGATATCACCGGGCATGGTGTGGCCGAAAAGGACATTGGCGCGTGGTTCGACAAGGCGTCGGGTGCGCTGATCGTCGATCAGCGGGCTTTCTGGATTTTCTTGCTGCTGGTTCTGGTGATCAAGGGCGCTGGCCCCATCAGCTTTGATGCCGGGCTGCGCCCTCGCGCACCTGCCGCCTAGAAATGCGCCTTGGGTTCGTCCGGCTTGCCCGCCGCGATGGCCAGCAGACCGCCCAGCGCGGCCATGGCGATGGGGAACATGGTAAACACGGTCCAGCCAAAGGCAACCAGCATCCCCGCCGCCGAAGCCAGCATCATCACACCGCCCCAAAGCGCGCGCGCCCGTGACATCGCGCCGCCTGCAAGGGCAAGGATCGGTGCAAGGATCGACATGGTGCGCACAAGGCCCGGATTGGACAGCTGTTCGGCCAATCCCTCAATCTCGCCGTAGCGCCCGATGGCTTCTGTATAGCCATAGCTGAAAAAGCCTACGATCATGGCGATCAATCCGGCGATCACGCCAAGGGTCAGTGCCGCGTTGCGCATGGTCAGTCTCCCGTCACGAGGGTGGCTTGGGTGGCCTTGTCCCAGCCGAGGTACATGCTGTCCCCGTCCACGATCAATGGCCGTTTCATCAATGTCGGATTGTCGGCCAGCAGATCAAGCTGTGGGCGCGCGCGCGCAGCATCATCCAGTCCGCGCCACGTTGTCGAGCGCGTGTTGGTCAGCGCGTCCCCGAATTTCGCCTGTGCGGCCTGCATCACGGGTGCTGGCACGCCTTCGGCACGTACGTCCACGAAGCTCGCCTGCGGCAACGCCTTGATTGCTTTGCGGCAGGTATCACATGTCTTAAGGCCGTAAATCTGCATGGTTTTTCCTCACTTTGCGCCATAGGTAATGACGCATTGTCGCATTTGCACCCAGTTTTTCTTGATTTTTCGCGGGGTCGATCAATCTTGTTTCCTGTGTCGGGCCGTTCGTACGCTTCAAAGGGGCGGGCCGGCGCATTCAAGACCCCGCGCGCGGGTGGAAATTAAGGCAAAAGGAGGCACGGGATATGCCAACTGGCACCGTGAAGTGGTTCAACACCACCAAAGGATACGGGTTCATTGCACCCGACGATGGCGGCAAGGACGTTTTCGTTCACATTTCAGCAGTCGAGCGGTCGGGCTTGACCGGCTTGGCCGACAATCAAAAGATCAGCTTTGAATTGTCGGAAGGCCGTGATGGCCGGCAAATGGCGGGCGATCTGGCATTGCTGTAAACAACAAAGGCCCGGCGGAACGCAACCGCCGGGCCTTTGCATGATCTTTTTAACCGATCAGTCGTAAGTGCATCCCTTGGTGCCGACCGGGCAATCCGCGCGGGCATTGCTATAGACCTTGCGTGGCGTGTGCTTGCGCGGAGCGGCATGGGCCAGCATCTGGTTGTAGCTTACCGATTGGTTGGGCGTCCCGCAGCAGATGACACCGCTGATCGTGATCGGCTGCAAACCGGCTGGGCAGTAGTTGGCATTGCTGTGTACCGCATAGGTCCGTGGGCCGTCCGCCAAAACAGGTGCCGCCACCAAAAGTGTTCCACCCAGAACCGTCGCAAACATCGCTTTCATTCGCATATCTTCCCTCGCTCGCCGATAATGCTACTAAATACGTGAAGAACTGTGCCTTTTGTCGCCCTTCAAGTCCAGTTCTTTTCTGTCTGGGGCCCCCGCAGGCGGTCGGCGCGTTAACCAGACTGTCGTGAATTTGTGCAAGGCTCTGGGCGTCAGAAAAAAGGATATCGGCCATGACCGAACTCTTGCGCCTTCTTTCGCTCTATTACGCCTGTGACCAGATCGCGGCGCAACGCCCGCTGTCATCTGCCGAAGTGGCCGCCTGCATGGACCATTACACCGCCGTAAAATCCCACTTCTCCGAACCACAGGATACAAATGTCGACGCCTATTTGCGGTTCAAGGCATGGGAGCAGGCGAACCCCGCGATGGTCGCGCAGATCCGGCAGCGGTCCGCAGGCTAGAATGTGGCCTTCAGGCTGGAATACCCCCGAAACCGGACGCGCCCGCCCTGGATGCGTTCGGTGATCCGGTAGTTCCCGTAACGCCGCAAGAAACGCGCAAGCGCAATGCGCCCCTCCATCCGCGCCAGCGTCAGGCCCACGCACACATGCGGCCCGCCCGCAAAGGCCAGATGCCGGTTGGGCGTGCGCGTGATGTCGAACCTTCCCGGGTCTGCAAAAACCTCAGGGTCGCGATTGGCCGCCCCGATGCACAGGTGCAGGTTGGTCCCCCTTGCGATGGCATGGCCTGCGATCTCGCAATCGGTTGCGGCTGTGCGGTTGCCAAACTGGTTGGGCGAGGCGCAGCGCAAGACCTCTTCGACACAAGGCGCGATCAGGGTGGGATCGTCCATTAGCCGCGCCTTCTGGTCAGGGTGATCGTGCACCAAGGCCAGTCCGCTGCCGATCAGGTTCGTGGTGGTCTCGTGGCCCGCGTTGAGAATGAAGATGCAGTTCTGGATCAACTCGATCTCGGTCAGGGTGCCATCGGCGTCCCCTTCGATCAGCCGGGTCAGCACATCGGTTTCCGGATCACCCGGATGCGCGGTGCGGCGGGCGATCAGGTCTTGCAGATAGGTCTTGAACTCCGACACGGCACGGTGCCCCCGCGCCAGCTGATCTGCGTCCAACGTCGGCTCCAACGCGCCGAGGATCGCCAGCGACCAGTCGCGCAGCGGCGCGCGTTCGGCCATGGGGATGTCCAGCAGGTTGCCGATGATCTGGATCGGAATGGTGGCCGCGAAATCCTCGATCAGGTCAGGGGTGGCGGGCATGTCGTCCAGCAGTTGGTCAACCGTGGCGATCAATCCGGGCTCAAGGCTGGCCAGCGCGCGCGGGGCCAGGGCCGCCGTCATGATCCGCCGCACGCGGGTGTGCAGGGGCGGATCGTTGAAGACCAGCGATGTGGTGTGATGTTCGAACAGCGGCGTGCCGGGGCCGAACTTGGGCGCAAAGGCCGCGCGCTTGTCCGAGGTGAAGGTGGCGGTGTCCTTGTAGACGCGGGTGAGGTCCGCGTGGCGCGACAGGATGACAGAGCCATCGGGCTGCGGACAGATGGGGGCATCCCGCAGCAGGGCGTCATAGTGGCGGAAGGGATCGGCGTGAAAATCCGGCGGCAGGTTGGCAAGGTCGATCATGCGGACAGTCTAGACACGCGGGAGCGCCGGGGGCCAGAGGGTCGGGGCGTTATCCTGCCCGGCAGGTCCAAACCGTGCCAGCGCCGGATCAGCGGCCTTGCCGCGTACCCGGCAGTGCCTTGCGCAGCAAGGCATGAGAGGGCCGCGGGTTGGCGCAGCAACGGTACTGCTGCGCGATTTATGGTTGAGATGTCAGCGAGTTTGGTCGGGCTGAGTGATGGCGGTGACGAAGCGCCGGCCCGGGTGGGGTGGTTGCCGGTTCGCACAGCGACAAATGATCCGGGGGATCGTTTGAGGCAATCCACGGGCGGAGCCCCGGGTCCGGCGTTATGCTGGAGACCTTCACTGCTCGGTCAGTAGCTTACTCTGCAATTTGTAAAAACGGACCGGGGTGATCAAAACCTATTCGCGATCAGCAAAGTTGGGCGCTTGTGGCGGATCGTCCGAAAACTCAAACTCGATTTTTGTCGAAAAACTCTTTTCTAGGATCGAAACCAAGTTTTGATGCTGCTCTCTGGCTTCTGGGTATGCTCTCAACAAAAATGACCAATAACCTGAAAAAACGCTTTCGAGGATTGCGACCTGATAGGTGGACAGCGTCGCATTGGACTGTACTTTTCCATCTTGCACGACTGCGTTCTTAGCCATTTCCTTTTCTACTTCAATTATTTTTTCATCATAGAGATTTTTGAAATGCGAATGGGCTTGATTGACCCGGCTAAAAGTTTCTATTGCGTTATGCAATTCAATGTCACCTTCGGCCAAGCCAAGCGACATCTCTGCGTCCGAGAAGGCTATTTCGAACGGAGGTCCTAAGAGCGGCTTACGAAACTGCCCAACGCCACAAATCCTGAAACTCAAAGCTGGAGAGCCATCAAGATAGTGACGGTAACACTTTGTCAAATGATCTTGGACAGCAGTGCATTTGACGAAAACGGAATGAGCAATAGCCTTTCTACGCTTCTTGTCCGCTGTCTTTTCCGCCTGTGTACTGGCCACGTTTGACATAACAACGCCCAGCAGAGCGAAAGATCCCGATATCAAACCTCCGATAATTGCTCCTTCCAGCCCTGCATCAAAGGCAGTGTCTGAAAAGAAGTGTTTAAGTAGGGTCCAGCCTCCAATCCCGAGTAAAATCGATACTGCGATTACTATCGCAAAACCTTGCCCGGACGTAGGTGGTCTCACCCAACAACCCCCATAAACTCCCGCCATTCGCCTTTGCTCATACCGGAGGTTTCCTGCGTCACCTCTTCGCCTTTCAGCATCCGGCGGATGCACTCGACGCCTTTGCCCGAGAGTTGCGCCCCCCCCATCCGGTAATCCTCGAACGCGCTATACGCCGCCGGTACCCAATCCTTGACCATTTCACAGATCGCATCGGCATAGACCCGGATCTCGTATTGGGCGTGGGCGTCCGCGCGCAGGCGCAGGAAGTGGAAGAGGTTGTGCAGGTCCACCTTCCAGTACCACTGCGTATAGATGTTCGCGGGCAGGTTCATGCGCGCCAGTTCCCGCGCCAGCCCCGATTGCTCCTCGTCCGAGATCATCTGCTCGTAATGGTCATAGGCCCGGTTGCTGTCGGCCTTGAGGATCTCCAGCACACGCGCGGCCTCTTCGCCCTCCAGCGTTTCGCCCCGGCCCTGATTGTTGACCACCGATTGCGCGGCCAGATGTTCGGGCGCGGGGATGTAGAATTCGCGGTCGAGGATCGAATAACGCGCCGAGTATTCGTTGACGTTGGCGGTACGGTGCCGGATCCACTGGCGCGCCACGAAAACGGGCAATTTCACGTGCAGCTTGATCTCGCACATCTCGAAGGGGGTCGAGTGCCAGTGGCGCATCAGGTAACGGATCAGCCCCTCATCGTTCTGCACCGATTTGGTGCCCTTGCCATAGCTGACCCGCGCGGCCTGGCAGATGGCGGCGTCGTCGCCCATATAGTCGATCACCCGGACAAAACCGTGATCAAGCACAGGGCGCGCATGGTACAGATGCGCCTCCATCCCCGGCGCTGTGGCGCGCAGCGTGCTGGCAGGCTGGCTGCGTTGCGCGTCGATTTCGGCGGACTGTTCGGGGCTGAGGGGCATGGCGCGAATCCTTTGGCACAGAATCTTCAGGTCTACACCTTATATAGCGGGGGCGGGTCCGTGAACCGCTATATCGTGGTTTCCCGCAAGACACGGTTCACGCTCCGCCTGAACTGATTCGTTGACTTTGATTCAAAACCGCGCGATTCTTTGACCAACGAGGCAGTAGTCAAACAAAGGTGGTCGCAAATGACCCGTTTATATGCAGGCATCGCCGTATTGGCGTTGGTCGCCGCGTGTGGCGATGGAAATCCATTTACCAGTACGACAACAACCACGGACGCTGACGACACAGGCGGCGTAGGCGCCGTGCCAGCATCTCTGGCCAACGATCTGGATAGTTTTTCCTACGACGCTGCCGCTGGCACGTTGACGGTTACAGGCGTCAGCAGGGATCTTGATCCGGTGGAGGCGACGTTCCGGCGTCGGCCCGGACTGGATGTTCCGGGATATGTGGCCTTTACCGCCCAGGACGATCCTCTTGACCAACACACCACAGCCTATGTGCAAGACATCAATGGTACGCGCGCAGGCATCGCGGTGACCGGCGGGCAATTCACTTACTACAATGGTGGCGGGGCCTATGCGCGCGACGGAAACTACGATCCGCCCGCGGTAACAGCGGACACAGGTCTGGTTTCCTATGCTGGCGACTACGTGGGTTTGACCAACATTGCGGGGGACGGAGATGATCTGCTGCCCGTGACGCCCGGTGTTGATGACTCACTGCTGCCCGGACAATCGGCCAAGGTGACGGGCAAGATTTTCATCAACGTGGACTTTGGCGACAACAACCTGTCGGGGTCGGTTTACGACCGGCAGCTGGATGCGCGCGATGACACGCTAGCCTCCGGAACGGTTCTGGATGTGGAGGACCTGACTCTGGTGCCCACCACAATCGAAAGCGACGGTAGCTTTTTCGGGGACGTCGAACTGACCGGGGACCGGACCGATCGCGGTGACTATGGCGGAATTTTTGGCGGCGAAGATGCCGAAGCCGTGGCCGGTGTGATCTTTGTAAGCGACCACCTGATTGACGGGACCAACGCCGAAGAGGAATATGGCGTGTTCGTCCTGGGCAAGTGCGGCACTGCAGTTGAAACGTCCGCCATCTGCGACGAAGTGAACCCGTAAGGGCGGCCTGATGCGGCGTATGACCTGGGTGGCCGGTGCCTTGGCACTGGCCATTGCCATTGGCCCAATCTCGCAAGTGCGGGCGCAAGAGAATGCGCAGATCACGCTTTCAGAAGCGCGGGCCTTGGCCCATTACGCCCTGTCACGCGGCGATACAGAGCTTGCCGTGCAACTGGCGCATGGATTGCTTCAGGCCAATCCAAACGACGCAGGCGCGCAGTTCATTATTGCCGCCGCCGCCGGACAAAAGGGCGACAACCGCACCGCGCGCCGGTTTGCCGCCCGCGCCTATCGCAACAGTGACGACCCCAAGTCCCGCTTGCGCGCCGCCCAATTCGCGGCACGCGCCGCCATGCAGGGCAAGCGCCCCACCCTGACCCAGCTGTGGCTGCGCAGGGCAGCGACAAACACCAAGGACCCGCGGGACGTCAAGAACATCAGCGATGACTACGCCCGCGTGCGTGCCATCAACCCCTTCAGCTTCAACATCCGTGGCAGCGTCGCGCCATCAAACAACGTCAACAGCGGCGCGGACACATCTTTGCAGATCATCGACGGCGTACCGGTGGTTGGCTATCTGAGCGGCAGCGCGCAGGCTCTTTCCGGCGTCACGGCCACGGCCGATGTCTCTTTGCGCTACAGGATTGCACGCTCCGAAACGGGTGCCACCACGGTCGGGACCCGGGTCTACCATCGCCGCGTCTGGCTGTCGTCCGAGGCAAAGGCTTTGGCACCTGACGTAGACAACGGCGACCTGTGGAGCACCTATGCAGACGTTTCGGTGGATCGGTTTTTCCGGTTGGGGGCCAAGGGAAACACGGCAACGCTTGGGGCCTCATTGGGCCGGTCGTGGTCCGGGGGCAAGGAAAACTATGACTTTGCCAAGCTGCGCGCAGGCAGACAGCTGAAGCTGTCGGATTCCACACGTCTGAGCTTCAGCTTGTCGCTCGAAGAGCGCCGCTCCGCACGCATGGATGCCACCGGCACACGCCGCCTGGCCTCGCAGGACCAGACGCTGGCACAGATCGGTGCGCATCTGACGCACAAGCTGGGGTCGGGCGACACATTGGGGCTATCCTTTTCGGTGGCCGACGTCGATGCGGGCCACGACAACACCCGCACGTCCTCGACCAGCCTTCGGGCCTCCTACAGCTTTGGCAAACCTTTGGGGCCGGCCGACGTCACGGCGTCACTCACCCTCGGACAAAACGACTATCCGGACTTTCGCGTCGGCTTCATCGAGGTGCCGGGCGGGCGGCAGGATCACTCGGTCTATGCCGATGTGACGTTTTTCTTTTCCGACTATGACTACGCAGGATTTGCCCCTTCCTTGCGCGTCCGTGCCGGGCAACGCTCCAGCAATGTCAGCCGCTACGAGAGCAACGAAATCTCTGTCGGGCTCGAAATCCGCTCAAAGTTCTGATGCGCGCTGGCCCTTGGGCCACGCCGTGCTAGTGTCGATGCTCAGGAAGACTTGAGAGGAATACGCATGCCGTTGAAATATCTGCACACCATGGTCCGGGTAAAGGACTTGGAAAAATCCATGGCTTTCTATGCTTTGCTGGGCCTGAAAGAAACGCGCCGTTATGACAGCGACGCGGGGCGGTTTTCGCTGATCTTCATGGCCCCCGAGGGTCAGGAGGAATGCCCCGTCGAGCTGACCTACAACTGGGACGGTGATGATGCGCTGCCTGATGACAGTCGCCATTTCGGGCACCTGGCCTACGAGGTCGATGACATCTATGCGACGTGCCAGCACCTGCAGGACAACGGCGTGACCATCAACCGTCCGCCGCGAGATGGTCGCATGGCGTTCGTACGCTCACCTGACAATATCTCGGTTGAACTGTTGCAGGCCGGTGAGCCGAAACCGCAAGCCGAACCCTGGGCCAGCATGGAAAACACAGGGCATTGGTGATCCGAACGCTGATCCTCGCGGCGGGCGTGGCGCTGGGTGCCCTGCCCGCTGCCGCTGAACAATGCCGGTTGGCATTGTTGCTGGCGCTGGATGTGTCCAGTTCGGTGGATGCAACCGAGGACACCTTGCAACGCGGCGGTCTGGTGTCTGCGCTGACCGCGCCCGAGGTCGAGGCCGCGTTCTTTGCCACGGGCGAGCCTGTGGCGCTGGCCGTTTACGAGTGGTCGGGCCGCTACAATCAGGAAGTGATCCTGAACTGGACCTTGATCCGGAACCGCGCAGCCTTGTTGTTTGCCGCCGAACAGGTCGCCTCATCCAAGCGCAGCCACAACGAATTTCCCACGGCCATGGGGTATGCACTTGGCTATGGGGCCCAGATGCTCGAACGCGCGCCCGCCTGTCTTTACAAGACACTGGACATGGCCGGGGACGGGCAGAACAACGAAGGCTTCGGACCGTCCGCCGCCTATCGCGAATTTCCGTTTCAGGGGGTCACCGTGAACGGGCTGGTCGTGAATGCAGCGGATTTCGAGGCGGAAACCGGATTGATCGCCTTTTACCAACGCCAGGTTCTGCATGGGCCGGGGGCGTTTCTGGAAGTGGCGCAGGGGTTCGAGGACTATGAACGCGCCATGCGCCGCAAGTTGGAGCGTGAATTGACCCCACCCGCGATTGGTGCGCTGCCGGGTGTCGCGCATTCGGCAGGATGATCCGCGCGCTGCCCCTTGCCGTTGCGGGTGTGGCCCTTTGGGCCGGGGTGGCATGGGCGGAGTGCCGTCAGGCACTGGCGCTCGGTCTGGATGTGTCGGGCAGCGTCGACGCCCGCGAGTATCGGTTGCAGATGGATGGGCTGGCAGCGGCATTGGATACGCCGAAGGTGCGTGCCGCCTTGCTGGATGTGGCTGGCCCACCTGTTGCACTGCTGGTCTATGAATGGAGCGGGCCTGACGACAGTGCCGTGATCCTGCCCTGGACAGATGTGACCGCTGCACCTGTGCTGGACCAGATCATCGAACGGCTGCAAACCACTGCCCGGCGCGAAGCCTCGCCCGGCACGGCCCTCGGGGGTGCCATGATGCTCGGGGCGGCCCATTTGCAGCAGCGCCGCGCGTGCTGGAAGCTGACATTGGACCTCTCGGGCGATGGCAAATCCAACCTCGGCGCGCGTCCACGCGACGTGAAGGACACAGTTGCCGCCCAAGGCGTGACCATCAATGCCCTTGTCATCGGGGCGGATGCCCCAAACGTTGCAGATCTGCGCCAGGTCGAGATTGGTGAGCTAAGTTTATATTTCAGGGCCGAAGTGATTGTCGGGCCGGATGCCTTTGTTGAAACGGCAATTGGCTTCGACGACTACGCCGAAGCCATGGCCCGCAAGCTTGAGCGGGAACTGCAGACGCTGATCCTGTCGGACTACCGTCAGTAGATATAGCGGATCTGATCGGTCCAGTAGCGTTCAACCCGTTTGAGCGCCACGGTGATCTCGTCAATGCCGTCGGGGCCCAGCACCCCGTTCTTTTGCAAGCCTTCGGCATGACGCTCAAACAGGTCCGACACGACCTGCCGGATGTGCCGCCCCTTGTCGGTCAGACGCACACGCACCGACCGTCGGTCAATCTCGCAGCGTTGATGGTGCATATATCCCATCTCGACCAGTTTCTTGAGGTTGTAGCTGACATTGCTGCCCTGATAGTAACCGCGGCTTTTCAGTTCGCCCGCCGTCACTTCATTGTCTCCGATATTGAACAAGAGCAACGCCTGCACCGCGTTGATTTCCAGAACGCCCACCCGTTCGAATTCGTCCTTGATCACGTCCAGAAGCAGGCGGTGCAAACGCTCCACCAGCGACAATGCTTCAAGGTAGCCCACCATGAAGCTCGTGTCTTTGACCTGCAGCGCAGGATCCTGAATGCTCATTGCCGTTCTCCGACTCAATCTGCTCGGAGGGAAAATGCGACAGATTCGACAATAAACAGTTAAAAGAGGCAGGCTTAGACGATTACCCTTGAAATTGGCGCGCTATGCGGTCGATCAAATCAGTAAATTCATCCGGTGCGGGTACTTGCCCGGTGACCCACTGGTAAAGGTCCTGATCGTTCTCGTTCAGCAGCGCATCGTATTGCACGATTTCGGCTTCGGTCATTGTGTCCAGCTGATCATCGGCATAGGCGCTCAGGATCAGGTCCATTTCCTTGATGCCACGCCGCATCGACCGCATGCGCAGCCGTTTGATCCGGTCCTGTGGTGTCTCCATCCGCTCACTCACCCGTTTCTTCCTGCACCATCTGGCGCACGCGCTTTTCCAATCGCGCGACCTGTTCGGCCCGCGCCATCAGGTCGCTGCGCAGGGTGCGCAATTCGGCCATGATGTCTGCCGCCGTTCCCGGCATGATCGTTTGACTGCCCGGTGCATCCAGACCTTCGCCTTCGCCATTGATCAGCCACATCATCGAGACATTCAAAAGGCCCGCCATCATCGACAGGCGGTTGGCACGCGGTTCGCTTCGGTCGTCTTCCCAGCCGCGCACGGTCGAGGAGCGCACACCCAACCGCCGCGCCAGTTCCTTCTGGCTCATGCCCGCCTGTTCACGCGCCGCGGCCACCCGATCTCCAAAGGTTGCCGCGTCCTGCCCATACCAGTCCTGTGCTTCGTTCATCGACTTGCTCCTGTAATCGCTTGATCGGGTGTGACCCTGCGCATATGACACTCACGACAATCATACCAGCCCGAGGCCCAGATGAAACTGCTCTCAGAGACACTCGACCGCGTGAAACCGTCCCCGACCATCGCCGTGACCAACAAGGCGGCGGAGTTGAAGGCTGCGGGGCGGGACATCATCGGCCTTGGTGCGGGCGAGCCGGACTTCGACACGCCCCAGCACATCAAGGACGCCGCCGTGGTGGCCATCGCGTTGGGCAAAACGAAATACACCGCCGTCGATGGCATTCCTGAGCTGAAACAAGCGATTTGCGCAAAGTTCAAGCGCGACAACGGGCTGGACTACACGCCTTCACAGGTCAGTGTGTCTTCGGGTGGCAAGCAGGTGCTTTACAATGCGCTGATGGCCACGCTGAACGAGGGCGACGAAGTCGTCATTCCCGCCCCCTACTGGGTAAGCTACCCCGATATGGTTCTGTTGGCCGGGGGCACGCCCGTGGTGGCCGAGGCGTCGTTGCAAACGGGGTTCAAACTGACGGCAGATCAGCTTGAGGCCGCGATCACGCCCAACACAAAGTGGTTTATCTTCAATTCGCCCTCCAACCCCACCGGCGCGGGCTACAGCCGCGAAGAGCTGAAACAGCTGACAGACGTTCTGATGCGGCACCCGCATGTCTGGGTGATGACCGACGACATGTACGAACACCTTGCCTATGACGATTTCGAGTTCTGCACCCCCGCCGAGGTCGAGCCGCGCCTTTATGATCGCACGCTGACCGTCAACGGGGTCAGCAAGGCCTATGCCATGACAGGCTGGCGCATCGGCTATGCCGCAGGCCCGGAGGAATTGATCCGCGCCATGCGCAAGGTGCAGTCGCAATCGACCTCCAACCCCTGTTCGATCAGCCAGTGGGCCGCTGTGGAGGCACTGAACGGGCCGCATGATTTCATCGCCGGCAACAACGCAGCCTTCGTGCGGCGGCGCAATCTGGTGGTCGAGATGCTGAACGCCGCCGAAGGCATCAGCTGCCCCACACCGGATGGCGCATTCTATGTTTATCCCTCCATCGCCGGGCTGATTGGAAAATCTTCGCCCGCGGGCACGCGCATCGATACGGATGAAGATTTCGCCACGGCACTTCTGGAGGAAACCGGCGTTGCGGTGGTCTTTGGCGCAGCCTTCGGGCTTTCGCCGAACTTCCGGGTCAGCTACGCTACATCCGACGAGGCCCTTAAAGAGGCCTGTTCCCGCATTCAGGTTTTCTGTGCGGGAATGATGTAAAAGGTACAGAGCATGGCTGGCGAGTTGCCCGATTATTACTTCCGCGTTCGCGAAAACGGCGCAGCTGTATACCGTGTGGATACGGAGAACCGGCAGCGGCGGATCGAGATGGACCAGATCGCCGTGGTCAATATCCGAAACGGTGAAATCAAGCCGCATGGCGACCGCACCTTGTCCGATGACGACCTTGCCGAGATCAAGGCGTGGATGACCGAACGCATGGAGGTCCTGGCACGCCGTGATATCGACGACATTCACCGCGCGGTCGACTATCTGAACCTCACAACGCAATGGGTTCAGTCCAAGGCCACGGATGAACAATTGGAAGACGTCACCGATGCGCTTTTGCTGGCCATGCACGACCTGCGCAGCGTTCTGGTGCGCAAAAAGGCCGATCGCCTGATGAAGGGCTAGGCCCGATGCGTCCCACCGGGGGCGCGCATGAGCAGAAATCCACCCAAGTTATGTATCCCCTGACGCCGGTTTTCCAGAAAATCAGCCGATCATGCAGGGGATTTCCGCCGCCTCTGGGCCAATTCCGCGCGCCGTGTCAGCGCAACGTCAAGCGTGTTTGACTGACACATAGCAAAGGAGGCCATTATACCTGCATCCACACCCACTCTGGAAACCATCGCCGACTATGTTCTTGCCGATCCGGGTCTGAAGGAAAACATCACCCAGGACGAGATCGAAGGCGGCGCCGAGGCCGCGCGTGGGATGAACACGGTGATCATCACAGCCATGGTCGCCAAAGGTGTCAACGCCGATGGGCACATCAGCCCCGAGGGCATGGCGATGACGACGGCGACGGTGACGCCGATGCGGTGTTCGATCTGCGCCGGGTCGATACGATCTCGGCCGAAGTCTTCATTCTGTGATCACAGGCGCGCGTCCGGTCCCCGCCTGCGGGCAAGGTCAGCCGGGCGCGCGCACTGTACCTGATGTGGGCGCGCCTTCTGCAGTACGCAGCCGGGCAAAGCTGATGCGCCAGAACCGCCAGTTCAGCGCCACCGCAGCGCAGGCGAGGCCAACCACCAGACCCAGCCATATCCCTATGCCGCCCCACCCAAGGGTGAAGCCCAGAACGTAGCTGATGGGGATACCGATCGCCCAATAACTGACCGCGGCCAGAATCATGGGAACGCCGGTGTCCTGCACCCCGCGCAACAGTCCCAACGCGATCACCTGCGCCCCGTCCACCAGTTGAAACAGCGCGGCCACCGCCAGAAGGCCCACACCGATGCCCAGAATGGCGTCGCGGGCCGGTTCGTTCTTTTGCATGAACACGTCGATCAACGGTTCTGGAAAGACCACAAAGGCCACGATTGTGGCCAAGGCCATGATCAGTGACATGAGCGTCGCCACGATGGCCCCGCGCGCCATATGCCCCGTGTCACGGCGGCCAAAGGCATTTCCCGCCCGGATCGTGGCCACATTGCTGAGACCCAGATGCACCATGAAGGTGAGCGAGGCCAGTTGAACCGCGATCCCATGTGCGGCCAGCGGCACAGTGCCGAGCCAACCCATCATCAAGGCAGAGGCGGCAAAAAGGCCTGTCTCGGACAGGCTGGTCAAACCGATGGGCGCGCCCAAACGCGCAACCCGCCACAGCATTTGCCAATCGGCACGCCACAAGCGGACAAAAAGCTGATGTGAGGGCAGGACCCGGCGCGCATAGATCACCACACCGATCAGACTGACGGTCTGCGTGACGATCGATGCCAGCGCCGCCCCCAGCAACCCCAGTTCCGGCGCGCCCCAGTTGCCAAAGATCAGCGCATAGTTGGCCAGAGCGTTCACCACCGCCGCCAGCAGGGTGATCCACAGCACGATCTGCGTGCGCTCAAGTGCTGCAAGATAGGATTTCATCACCATCACCAGCAAGGCAGGGAAAAGGCCCCACCCCGCAACCGCAAGGTATTCGGCCGCATCTGCCGCCACCGAGGGCTCCTGCCCCAGTGCGCGCAACACAGGTTCGGACCAGATCATCAGCGGCATGCTCAGGGCCGCAAAACCAGTGCTCAGCCACAGTCCCATGCGCGTGGCGCGGCGCAGGCCCACCTCGTCGCCCTCGGCGGCATAAGAGGCGACCATGGGCATCACCGCCCATGCAAAGCCGGATCCCATCAGGAACAGCGTGAAGAAATAGGTGCCCGCGAGCGTCACGGCGGCAAGGGCTTCGATTCCGTACCAGCCCAACATGACCGTGTCGGTCACGCCGATGGCCATCTGTGCCAGGTGCCCACCGATCAGTGGCAGCCCAAGGGCCGCAACGGCGCGCGCATGTTGTGGATATGTCATGATCGGATGGGCCATGGAACCGGCATACGCCTGTGCCGCCTGCGTGGAAAGCCCGGTGGGGGCGTGCGCGTGCCATTTTTTGCCCGGTTGTGGCAGCCCTCTAGAGCAAGGGCAGCAACAGGCCCAACGCAACAGCTGCAATCAGCAGTCCTGCCGCCGCTTCGAGTACGGCTGTGATCCGCAAGGCCGCTGAACCGTTCCAGCCGTCCATAAAGCTGCTTCGTGCGCCCACGGCCGCAAGCGCGACAATCACGGTGACGCTGGCCGTGCCAAGCCCCATGACGATGGCGCCCGCCACGCCCGCCCATGGAATGCCCAGTCCAAAGCACAAGATCAAAAGAAAGACAGCGCCCGTGCAGGGCCGAATGGCCACCGACGCCACAAGGCCGAACGCATCCCGAAAGGAGGTGACGGCTGCGGCCTGGTCAGGTGTCGGCCCATGCGCATGGCCGCACGTTTCGCAATGGCCCGTGTCATCCACCGGGTGCCGGGCCACCCGCCAGCCACGACGCAAACCGCGCAACATCAGCCACAGTCCAACAAGTGCAATCGCGCCGTAGCTTGCCGGGGCCAGAACGTCTTCGGCGGCAGTTGTCAGTTCCAACCGCCCCCAGCCCAGAAGGGCAAACCCAACGGCCACCAGGGCCACAGCCGCAAACGCCTGCGCAAGGGACGAGATCATCGCCAGGGCCACGAGCCGCCGCGCGGTGACCCGCACCGCCGCTCCGTATCCCCCGATCATCAGCTTGCCATGCCCCGGTCCTGCCGCATGAAAAAAGCCATAAGCTGCGCACACACCCATCAGCGACAGCCACGCCCCCGGCTCACCGGCACGTACCGCCCGCAGCCCACGGGCCAGCGCATTTTGCGCCGTGCGCTGCTGATCTGCGGCCCAGCCCGCGATCACGTCCGACCCACCCAGCATGAACAGCCAGACCAGAACGGCCACGACCCCCACGCCCAGGGCGATCTTCACTCTGCGCATGTCAAGGTGACCGTATCGGCAAAGGCCTCGCCTGCACCGGGATAGCCTTCTTCAAGTTCTTCGGCGGGTTTGGTGTAAAGCAGCTCTTCGACCAGCGTGTAGGCGGCGTCGAGATCGGCCGCGACCACATTGGCGCGGCATGGACCGTCGACCGTAACATCAGCGGCCAATGTGTAGGCGGTATAAAAGCTCGGATCGTAGAGGCGGAAAACCGAGCCTTCGGCGGAGCCGGTCGCGGCACGGAAATGCGTCGATGTAATCAGGTCGTCCACGAGGGACGTGTCCCGCCACTCGGGCGCGCCCAAGGCCACGGGCACACCGTCGCGCCTGGCATAGCTGTCACCCTCGAACCCTTCGATCCATTTCAGGTCAAACCCCTTGAGGCGTTCCAACTCTTCCGGTTCGAGCACCCCGTCACCGTCGTTGTCCATCTCAAGATCGGTCAGGATCAATAACGAATAGAGGGCATCGTAGGTCCAGGTCACCTCGATCCCTTCGAGTGATCCGTCCTCGGACACGATGATCTTCAAATCGGCGTCTACGAAGACATGCGGATGCGCAGCGCCCGGTTCGGGGGCCAAAGCGGCGGCGCAACAGAACGCCGCAGCAAGAGGGGTGCGTTTTACCATGGTCAGGATGTAGCGACAGGTCCACCCGCGCTCAAGTCCGGAGCGGAAATATGTGTGTGTTTGAATCCTTCGGCGTATTTCAGCCCATAGCCCAAGGCACGATCGAACCCGATATGGGCCGTCCAGATCGCAGCCAGCGGCAGTGCGAGATCAATACCACCCCAGAGGCCCAGAGCACCAAGACCAAATGGCAGCACGTAACTGTGCGTGATGTTATAAGCCAAGGCGCCAATCCGTTTGCCCAATCCATAGCCCACAATGGCAAGGTCCGGCGCAAGGATCAGCGCGGAAAAGAGCCACCATGTGGCGTCGATACTGGCATAAAGGGCCACCGCTGCCGCGCCGATGACCGCGCCTTCGATCTGCAATAGGGCACGGATGGCCCCGGTGGCGTGTCCTGTGGATTTGAAATTTGGCATGATGCTCTCTGATCAGAATGAAACCGTGTGTATCTGGCCCGTGCTCGCCGCTCATCACAATTGTCTAAATATGTGCACCCGCCTATAAAGGCTTTATGAGCACGCCCATCCCCTCCCTTGATTTCATCCCCGCCTTTGTCGCCGTGATGGACACCGGCAGCCTGTCGGGTGCCGCGCGCCGGTTGCGCCTGTCGCAGCCGACGGTGCGGCGCCAGATCGAGGCGTTGGAGACCGCCCTTGGCACCCCGCTGTTTACTCGCGCCAGCAACGGATTGATCCCTGTCGAGATGGCGCATGATCTCTTGGTGCGGGCACGTGCCGTTCTTGACGAAGCCGCAGCCTTTGCGCGCTCGGCCAGCGCGGCGCAGGGTGCCACCCAAGGCACAGTGCGCCTGACGGCACCGCGTGTTATTGCGGCTCAAGTGCTGCCGCCCGTGCTGGCGTCCTTGCGCGGCACGTTCCCTGAGATCACGATTGAGCTTGCAGCAACAGACGTTGCCGAAAACCTGCTGCAACGGGCCGCAGATATTGCCATCCGCGTGGCCCCGGTGACCCAAAAGGCGCTGGTGGTAAGGCATTTGCCCGACATCGAGTTGGGGTTTTTCGCGTCAAAAGACCGGCCTGAGCTGGATCGCCCGGCAAAGGTGGATGACTTGACCAACCTGCCCTTCATCAGTGACGACCGCGCGGCCGAAATGGAAGCCGGATTGCAAAAGCAGGGGTGGCCCACGCCACACAACATCGTGCTGCGCACGGATGACGGGCTGGCCCAGATCGGTGCCATCGCGTCGGGATTGGGCATTGGCGTGTGTCAGGCCGGGATCGCAAGGCGTTTGGGCCTGAAAAGGGTGTTGCCGGAACTGCAGGCGCAGCTGCCCTGCTCCGTCGTCATGCACGAGGATCAACGGCACGTACCCCGCATTCGCGGCGTCTTCGATCATCTGGTACAGCACCTGCCGACGGCATTGGCAGGACAAGACTGAGCACCGATTGATCCGCCATGCGCGGCCCTGAATGGGTGCCGGCCTCTCGCTGCGCGCGAAATAGCTATCTTCACTCAACGTAAGGTCACGGGTTGATTGACTGCGGCGTTCTGTCAAACTCATCCACAGATCCTTGCGGATGCTGATCGCAGCAATAGGCCGCTTGTTATTTTGAAAGGTTTACCAGTCCCTGCGAGGATGCGCCGGGTTCTGGGAGTTTATTTTGGTACCGGCGCATCGCATTCAGAACGGAGACCACCATGACTGCAATGAAATCTCTGGCCACCCTCGCCGTGAGCCTCGGCACCGTGACCATGGCATTCGCCAACCCCATCGATCAGGTTCGCCCCGATGCGCCCGAACTGGCCCCTTACGGCAGCTATCCCATCGGCGTTCAGACAATGACAGTGTCGCACCCCGGCCAGATCGACATCCTGAACACCACCGCCGATGCGGAACCCACCTATGACCGCCCCCTGACGCTTGAAGTCTGGTATCCGGCGGCGGCTGGCACCGAACAGGGCGGCAACTATACCGCGATCCTGCGCGACGGTAAGACCGAGGTACCCCTGACCGGCCGTGCGGCCCGCGACGCGGCTCCGGCCAGCGGAGAAACCTTCCCTTTGATCGTGATCAGCCACGGCTATCCCGGCAACCGCTACCTGATGAGCCATCTGGGCGAAAACCTCGCCTCAAAAGGATACGTCACCGTATCGATCGACCACACCGACAGCACCTATTCCGATCAGGGCGCCTTTGGCTCGACCTTGCTGAACCGTCCGCTGGATCAACGCTTTGTCATCGACCAGATGGAAGCGCTGGATGGCCCTCTGGGTGCCATCATAGATGCCGAAAACACCGGCGTGATCGGTTATTCCATGGGCGGCTACGGCGCGCTGATCTTTGGGGGCGCGGGCGTCACGCAGGCCTCCACCGAATACAGCTGGGGCACACCCAACGGGTTGCTGGCGCGGCATTTGGCGGGGTCGGAAACCCATGAGGCGCTGATTGACGACCGGGTCAAGGCGATCATCGCCATTGGGCCATGGGGCAAGAACGCGGGCTTCTGGGATGCCGACGGTCTGGCGGGTTTCCGCAAGCCTCTGATGCTGATGGCCGGCGGATCGGATGACGTTTCCGTCTATGCGGCCATGCGCGGCATCTTTGATGAAACCGTCGGCACAGACCGCCACTTGCTGACCTTCGAGCATGCGAACCATAATGCCGCCGCCCCCATGCCCGCCCCCAAGGAAAGCTGGCAGCCGGTCGAGGGGCTCGATTTCCTGCCCTTCGAGCATTACGCCGACGCGGTGTGGGACACCAACCGCATGAACAACATCGCCCAGCACTTTGCCACGGCCTTCATGGATCAACACCTGAAGGGTGACGCGGCCAAGGCCGAATACTTCAATCTGGTCAAGAACGCGGGCGAAGGTGTCGTGGCACTGGACGATGCAGGCAAGCAGACCGACGATCACACCTACTGGAAAGGCTTTGCACCGCGCACTGCGGCCGGGCTGATGTTCGAAAGCAAGTCCAAAGGCGAGTGATGCAAACCGAAACGGTCGATCTGAACGGCAATCCGTTCTTCATTCGGCGCTGGGGTGATCCAAGCCTGCCCCGGCTGCTGATGCTGCACGGTTTTCCCGAATTCGGAGGCGCGTGGGAAGAATTTGCCCCGCGCCTTGCCGACCGTTTTCACTGTATCGCCCCCGATCAACGCGGATATGGCCAAAGCTGGGCGCCCCATGACGTGGGCGAATACACCACCTCAAAACTGGTCGGCGATATGGTGGCCCTGATCGGAGAGGACGGCCCGGTCACGGTTCTGGGCCACGACTGGGGCGCGGGCGTGGCCTATGGGCTGTCGTTCGCCCGCCCCGATCTGGTCAGCCGCCTGATCATTGCCAACGGGGTGCACCCGGTTCCGTTTCAGCGCGAGATGGCCAAGGGCGGGGCGCAGTCCGAAGCGTCGCAATACATCCTTTATCTGCGCGGCGATGGGTCCGAGGACCGGCTGGCGGAGAACGACTTTGCCAAGCTGTTGTCGCTGTTCTCAGCGAAGATGGACATGAGCTGGCTGACCGGGGACACCCTTGCCAGATACAAGGAAGCCTGGGGCCAACCCGGTCGGTTACGCGGCATGATCAACTGGTACCGTGCGTCGCCCTTGCAGGTGGCCGCGCCGGGCGAGCCGATCACGAGCTTGCGCCCTTTGCCGGTCGAGCGGTTGCAAGTGCGCTGCCCGCATCTGTTGATCTGGGGCACAGGCGACACCGCCCTTTTGCCGGAAACCACCCAAGGGTTGGAGGATTTCGCGCCGGACCTCACCCGCGTCGAGGTGCCAGAGGCGGATCACTGGCTGTTCCACCAGAAACCCGACCAGATCGCGCGCATTATCAAGGATTGGCACCCCTAGAATTGCCACAAAAAACTGGTTCTTGCACACCCTGCACGCCTAGGCTGTGCGCAGCACATGCGAAAGGCCACAGACAATGCACCGCTATCCGATCAAGACCGCCGCCCAATTGGCCGAAGCCTCCTATTCCGCGACCACCCATCCGTCTGTTGCCCCAAGGATAAAGCGCAGCCTGAACGAAGACGATGTCGAGGCGCATTTTCTGGACAATGGCATCCTGCTGATCCCCGGATCGAACTCGGTCATCGATTATCTCAAATTCAACCTGCGCATCCTCAACATCGGCGGCAAACGCTACAGGGTCAACGATCCCACGTCCGAGGCCGGCCACTCCGGCACCCGCTGGCACCAGGGGTTCCTGCGCCACGCCAAGGCGATCTGGGACTGGATGGAGAAACATGAACAACGCCCCGACTATATCATCGGTCATTCACTGGGCGCGGCCGCCACCCAGATCCTGAGCAAGAGCTATCACGTGCCAGGCATCGCCTTTGCCGCGCCGCGCCCGCGCAAGCATCGTGGCACCTTGGCCAATACCGATCTGTGCCTGTGCATCAACCGAAGCGACGACCCGGTTTGCGCCCTGCCCGGCAGTTTCAACCACATCGGCACGGTGCACCTGTGCAAAGCATCGAGTTCGGTCTTTGGCCCCGACCACAAGATGAAACATTACCGCAAGGTGATCGACGAACAGCACGCGGCCGGGTTGATGCCCGCAAAATGGCCGAAATAGCGCGCGCGACCTGATCGCCCCACTTCCCCCGGCCCCGCCGCTCTGCCATAATCGCCGCCAAGAATAGCAAAAAGAGCAGCAGCCATGACTGACCTTCTGACCGGGTCCGATTCCACGGACTACGATGCCTCTTCGATCGAAGTGCTCGAAGATATGGAGCACGTGCGCCTGCGGCCCGGCATGTATATCGGCGGCAAGGACGACCGTGCCCTGCACCACATGGTGGCAGAGATCATCGACAACTCCATGGACGAGGCAGTGGCAGGCCACGCCACATGGATCGAGGTCGAACTGCATGAGAATGGCCACGTCAGCGTGCGTGACAACGGGCGCGGCATTCCAACGGGGCCACACCCCAAGGACCCGTCAAAGTCCGCGCTTGAGATCATCTTTTGCACCTTGAACGCGGGCGGCAAGTTCTCCGGCGACAGTTACGAGACGTCTGGCGGCCTGCATGGTGTCGGCTCCTCCGTGGTCAATGCGCTGTCGGATCACCTGCGGGTCGAGGTCGCCCGCAACAAGGAACTCTTTGCCATGGAGTTTTCGCGCGGGGTGCCACAGGGCAAACTGGAAAAGATCGGTGCGGCCCCCAACCGGCGCGGCACGGCCGTGACCTTCCACCCGGATGCGGACATCTTCGGGTCGCTGAAGCTCAAGCCCGCGCGCCTGTTCAAGATGGCGCGGTCCAAGGCGTACCTTTTTTCAGGCGTTGAAATCCGCTGGAAATCGGGCATCGATGATGGGGAAACCCCGACCGAAGCCAAGTTCCACTTTCCCGGCGGTCTGGCCGATTACCTGACCGAAGCGATGGGCGGGGCCACCACCTATGCCGATGCCCCCTTTGCCGGGTCCGTGTCCTTCGAGAAATTCCAGGTGCCGGGCAAGGTCGAATGGGCGATCAACTGGACGCCCGCGCGGGACGGGTTCATCCAGAGCTACTGTAACACCGTGCCCACACCTGAGGGCGGCACTCACGAGGCCGGGTTCTGGGCTGCGATCCTCAAGGGGATCAAGGCCTACGGCGAACTGGCGGGCAACAAGAAGGCCGCCACGATCACCCGCGAGGATCTGGTGACAGGCGCGGGCGCGCTGGTGTCGTGTTTCATCCGCGAGCCGGAATTCGTGGGCCAGACCAAGGACCGCCTTGCCACGGTCGAGGCACAGCGCATGGTCGAAAATTCTGTGCGCGACCACTTCGACAACTGGCTCGCTGCAGATACCAAATCCGCTGGTGCGATCCTTGATTTCCTTGTGCTGCGGGCCGAAGAGCGGATGCGCCGTCGGCAAGAGAAAGAGACTGCACGCAAGACCGCGACCAAGAAGCTGCGCCTGCCCGGCAAGCTGACCGATTGTTCCTCGAAAGACCGCGAAGGTACCGAGCTGTTCATCGTCGAGGGCGACAGCGCCGGCGGCTCGGGCAAGGGCGCGCGCAACCGCAAGACGCAGGCGCTGTTGCCGCTCAAGGGCAAGATCCTGAACGTGCTGGGGGCGGCGTCCTCCAAGCTGGGCTCCAACGCGGAAATCTCGGACCTCTGTGAAAGCCTCGGCTGCGGCATGGGGACGAAGTTCAACCTCGATGATCTGCGCTATGAAAAGATCATCATCATGACCGACGCGGACGTGGACGGCGCGCATATCGCGGCGTTGCTGATGACGTTTTTCTACACCCAGATGCGGCCCATGATCGACGCGGGCCATTTGTATCTGGCCTGCCCGCCCCTTTACCGTCTGACCCAAGGGGCGCACCGCGTCTATGTGGGCAGCGATGCGGAGAAAGACGAGCTGATGGCCAAGGGGCTGGGCGGCAAGGGCAAGATCGACGTGCAGCGGTTCAAGGGCCTGGGCGAGATGGACGCCAAGGACCTGAAAGAGACGACGATGGACCCGGCAACCCGCAAGCTGATCCGGGTGACGATCGACGAGGATGAGCCGGGCGAAACCGGTGATCTGGTTGAACGCCTGATGGGCAAGAAGCCGGAACTGCGGTTCGAGTATATTCAGGAGAACGCGCGGTTTGTTGAGGAGTTGGATGTTTGAAGGAGCATAGGTTGGAGATTGATCCCCATCACTTTTCCGCCTGAACCCATCAGCCCCGGACCGCGGGTCGCAGGCCGTCTTGCAAACGCTCCGGGGGAGCGTTTGAGGCCGTAGAGGGCATAGCCCCGGAGGCGGCGCAGACGCCCCCGCCCATGGGGGCGGTCGGGGGCGGTTCAAATGCGGGGCATTTGAACGGGGTGTAGATCATAGGGCGTTTTGCGTTGAAAGCCGCGCCATTGTCGGGCCGCGGTGCGGCGACACTTCTGTCCCGCTAGTGCGCTTTATGGTTGCCAGGTCCCTCTTCCACATCAGCGACGCGCCAAGATCGGCCAAATCGCCGTGCCGTGGGGGCGGCCCGACGATGGCGCGGCGGCCTGCGGCCTTGTTCCACGCTTGGGACGCGAGCAGAACTTGCAAAAACCCGGCCCCTCTCGGCATCTTTCCTGCGAAAAGAGCTTCGCACCACGGCGCCCACAAAAAAACCCGCGCCAAACGGCACGGGCTTTCCAACTCACCAATCCCTCAAATCGTTACCCCGGCACTTCGTTGGGGCAGCCGTTCTGGCGTGAATTCACCTGCAGGATCCACACCACCGGATAGCCCGGGGCCTGCGTGCGCGAATAGGTGCAGCCGTATCCATTGGTGAAATGCTGCCCCCCGAAGGTCGGCGCGGGCGCGGAATAGTCCATGGCGCGCGTGTGTTTGACGGCTGGTTTTGTCGCTGGCCCTTCACCGAAAAGGCCAGCGTTTGCAACGCCTGCGGCCATGGTCAGAACAAGGGCGGATGTCAGTACGGATTTCATGTCTCGGGCTCCTCATTGGATCACATGCCCAAACATGGCCCCCGGTCGGTTAACCCGTCCTTTCGCAACTGTGGCCTTCGCATGGCAAACGACGCAGGTTTTAACCAAATAGATCAGGTCAAGACCGATGCCCGTCAGGCATTACTGCTGGATCGCTTCGAGGAACTTCACCAGGTCGACGATGGCGCGACTGGTCATGATCGGTTGGCCGCTGCCGGATTTCAGCGGCGTATCATCGCCGTCAAAGATCGGGCCATAGACCGGCATGGGCGAGCCATGGCTGGTCAGCGGATCGCGCCCGTCGATGCGCATGACCACGCGCACGGTGGGAAAGGCCCCCTCGTTGCGCGCGCTCAACTGGGTCAGGTCCGGCGGTTGAAGCAACAGCGCAGGGGCCATCGGGCCACCGCCCTGCGCATCAGCACCGTGGCAGGTCGCGCAATAAAAACCGTAAAGCTCGGCACCTGCGGCCGGGTCCTGCGCCTGCGCCGCCGCTCCCGGCAAGGCCAGCGCGAGTGCTATACTTCGAAGACTGCGGATCATTGCTGTATCTCCTCCAGGTAGGCCAGAACCGCCGCCAGCGGGCGCGGCACCGGGGTCAGGGTACCGTCGATATCAACCGGCACCGTATCACCGCGCAGCAACAGACCCCATTCGGGCATCACCCGGCCCGGCACATCCTGCTGGCTATAGCCATCGATCACCGACAGCACCTGCGCCCGGTCAAAACCGCGCGCATAGAGCGTCGTCAGGTCTGGCGGCTTGCGTCCCAGTTCGGCCACCCAAGGGCCAGCACCTTGGCCATTCAAGCCATGGCATTGCGCGCAGTTGTCGATGAACAGCGCGCGGCCCTCATCGCTGTCCGGCATTTCCGGCACTGCACAGGCGGCCAGCCCGGCAAGGGCTGCGATGGCAAGGGTTTTGATGGCATGTGTCATGTGGGGTCCTTCTGGTGCGCACACCCAGATTTGCATCTCTGGCCTGCGCGGACCCTGACACAGATCAATCCGCGCCCCAAGTCCAGAGCACCGCGCCAAAGACTGCCGAGACGGGTAGGACGTCCGTTAAGCCACCGTTTGAACCCATAATGCCTGCTTCTCGGCGGCCCCGATTGGCTGGGTTCCCGCCGGGCGGCAATCATCCGCCACATCGCCTGTGGCTATTCGGTGCTGCCCTGATCAAGGTCAAGGTGAGAGCGCTTTGACAGCGAGATGCACAAACCTGGACCTTGTGCCCTGTGGCCCGTCCTTGCGGAGAAAGTGTTGCAGTGATCTGACGATGGCCGCGCGCGATCAGACGATCGCACCGGTCACGGCCCAAAGGCTCATCAGAGCGGCAAATCCGAAAATGGTGGGGATGATGACTTTTCCCATTGGTCTTGTCCTTTCCAGGCACCCCGGCGTGCAGGGCGCGGTGCGTGCCGCGAGGGGATCCCGCGATCATGTAAATGACCTGGGCACCAAGGACCGTAACAAACAGGGGCAGGATGATCATCAAATGTCACGGGTGCGGGATGGGTTGAAACATTGCCCAAGCGCAGTAATCTGGCGCCACAACCGCAGGAGTTCCCATGACCGAAGCCCAAGCACAGGAGTTCCTGGAGCGTATGTTCGCGCCCTGGGTTCTGGCCCTGTCCCCCCGCGTGACCGCCATCGGGCCAGAGGCCACCCGGCTGGAAATTCCGATCACGACCGACATCACCCGCGCGGGCGAAATCGTGTCGGGGCAGGTCATGGCGACCTTGGCGGACACGGCCATGGTTCTGGCCTGCGGCGGACACTTTGGGCAGATGGTTCCGGTCAGCACCGTGACGCTGGACACGCAATTTCTGCGCCCCGGCACGGGTGACGCCATCGTGGCGGAGGCAACGATCACCCGCGCAGGCAAAGCGATGATCTTTGCCGCCTGCACGCTCACGGCACAACCATCGGGCAAGGCCGTGGCGATGGCAACCGCCACCTTTGCCCGTCCGGCAGGATAGGGTGCGCAGGATGCACAGCAAACGCATATCGCTGATGTCCCTCTTGGGCTGCCTGTTCGTCACGGTCGGCCTTTTGGCAGCGTGCGGACGCCCCCTGACCGACAGCGAGCGCGCCTTTGCCGCGACGCTGCATGGCGATATGCTGGACACTTCGCGCGTGCGGCTTGTGAATGGCGCACCGACACGTGCAGTCACGTTCCGGCGGCCTGCGCGCCCACGCACCACCTGCCGCGAACGCATCCTGCCGCCCCCGACAACCGACATCGTCACCGCCAAACCGGCGGCTGTTGCCCTCTACAACACCGTGCTCTTCGACAAGGACTGGTACATCGATGATTACCTGCCGGACTACCCAGACCGGATCGGATTGATCGCGGCCATGCTGTTTGCCCATGAAATGACCCATGTCTGGCAATGGCAGAACCGCAAGACCACCGGCTATTCCCCCTTGCGTGCTGCGGCGGAGCATGAACAGGGGGCGGACCCCTATCTGTTCGACCTCAGCAACACGCCGCAATTTTCCGACTACGGGTTCGAGCAGCAAGGTGCGATCGTCGAGGAATTCGTGTGCTGCCGTGCGCTGAACCCCACAGCGCCGCGCACCAAACGTTTGCACGCGATGATCGCGCAGGCGATGCCCGTGGCCCCCCTGCCCCAGTCGCGTCAGTACGATGTGCGCCTGCCGTGGGACGGCGTCGAGTTGGAAGGGATTTGCGGGTGAACAGGCCGCACGACTTTGAAAGGGACGTCCCCATGACCCAATATGCGATCATCATGCTTTTTGCCGGTATCGGCATCCCGGTGCTGGCCGCACTCAATGCGGCCCTGGGGGTGCGCATTGGCTCGCCAGCGGCTGCAGCAACCGTGCTGTTTGTGGTGGCCTTCGGGGTAAGCGCTGCGGTCATGGTTGCCACCGGACCCGGGGCCTTGGCCAAAGTGCCGGGCGCGCCGCGGTATCTGTTGCTGGCCGGTGTTCTGATCGCCTTCTACGTGCTCAGCATCACCTTCATCGCGCCGCATTTCGGGGTGGGCAATGCGGTGTTCTTTGTCCTGCTGGGGCAATTGATCAGTGCGGCAGCCATCGACCATTTCGGCCTTTTCGGCGCGCAAGTGTCCCCGGTCAGCCTGACGCGCGCGGGTGGCATCGGCCTGATGGCTGCAGGCGTGTGGTTGACCCAGCAGGTGGGTTAACCGCTGATCCGCAAAAGCAAGCAACAGGGACAAGTCCCGAGATCTGGCCGCAGCGATCAACCGGCGAGCGCTTGCATAAGGTCCCAGACCGCATCCGACACCTCCACCGGATCGGTTTCGATGCGCCGGCTGCCCGGCATCCGCGCCCCTTCGTCGTCGCTGGCCGCTTCTGCAAGGGCCGACAGGCGTGTCGCGAACACGTCCGACGCACCGGGATCAATGATGATATAGTATTGGCCCAAATCATGCGGCGGTCCTTCGGGAGCCTTCAGCGGCTTGACATCACGGCTCAGCACACCTCCGGTCATGCCTGCGGCCAGCAACTCCGCCATCAGGCCCAAGCCCCAGCCTTTGTAGCCCCCCACCGACACCAGCGAGCCGCCCAAGGCCGCATCGGGGTCGGTCGTGGGGTTGCCTTCGGCGTCTACGGCCCAGCCTTCGGGAATGGACTGGCCCGCGGCCTTGGCCATCGTGATCTTGCCCAGGGCCACGGTGGTGGTCGACTGGTCGAACTGCATGGCCAGACCGCCCTGACCGTCAGGCACGGAAAAGGCGATGGGGTTGGTTCCGATCACCCGCGTCTTGCCGCCCGGCGCGGCCACGATGGGTGACGCGTTGGTGGCTCCGAAAGCCATGAACCCTGCCAGCGCGATCTGTTCGGTGAAATAGCCCAGCGATGTGCAGGTATGCGCGTGACCCACCGCCAGCGTGGCCACGCCAAAGCGCCGCGCGGCATCCAAAGCCGGGGCCAGGCCATAGGCAAAGGCGGGCTGGGCAAATCCGAATTGGGCATCCACATGCACCACCGCTTCGCGCGGGGTGGTGACGACCGGGATGACATCGCCCTTGACCCGTCCGCTGTGCAACTGCTGGCAATAGCTTTCAACATAGTAGAGCCCGCAGATCTTGTTGCCCACGGCCTCGGCCTTGCGTACTGCGCGCGCCACCTCGGCTGCGGCGAAGGCCCCGGCCCCGTGCCGCAACAGCGCCGCCTGAACTGTGCGTTCAATCTCATTGAGGGTGATATGCGGCATAGGTCTTTGTCCCGACTGAATTTTCGTTCGATCAGTCAGAGCAAATGCCCCCCCGCGCGTCAAGCACGAAGGGGGTTGGAACTACCGCAAGTTACGGATTGGCCGCCTCGACCGCGACAAAGGCAATGTCGCCATCTTCCAGCAGGCTCAGCTGCCCTTCGAGGGTCAGTGTCGCCCCGTTGCTGAGCGTGACCAGCAGGCCGGTGTCGGACAGGGTCTGATCGCTGATCGACAAGCTGCCCGGTGCATCCGATTGCACGACAATCGCGTCCTCTGCCTGGTCATAGTCGGTGATGGTGACATTGCCCGCCACGTCCCGTTGCAAGATGAACGCGTCGGCACCGTCGCCACCCGTACCTGTGTCGGTGCCACCAAGATAGAGGCTGTCATCGCCCCCGCCCCCGGACAGGACATCCGCATCCGCGTCGGAGTCGTCAGTGCCGTTGGTGGTGGACGAATAAAGCAGGTCGTCGCCGTCACCGCCGTTCAAGCTGTCAGCGCCATCGCCGCCCACCAGCGTGTCGGACAGCGCACCCCCGGTTGCCGTATCATCCCCGCCGGCCAGCGTGGCCAGATTGGTGACGGCGTCGCCGGTAAAGCTGTTGGCGTCATCGTCGCCTTCGAAAGTGAAACCCGGTTCCGTTTCGGTCTCTGTCTCGGTTTCAGTTTCGGTTTCAGTCTCCGTTTCGGTTTCCGTCTCCGTTTCGGTTTCCGTCTCCGTTTCGGTCTCCGTCTCCGTTTCGGTTTCCGTCTCCGTTTCGCCTTCCTCTTCGACCACTGTAATCGCATCTTCCCCAACGGGGGCGTCCAGACCCTGCAACAGCACGCTTGCGCCATTGCTCAGGGTAACGACCACGCCTTCGTCCGTGACCTCCTGACCCGAGATGGTCACATCCGATCCGGCCTCGGCTTCGACGACAATGCTGTCTTCGCCTTCCACGAAATCGGTGATGATCGATTGACCTGTCGATCCCTGCAACAGGGTGAAGATATCGGCATCCGCGCCGCCTGTGCCCTGGTCACCACCCGAAAGGAACAGGCTGTCGGCCCCCGCGCCGCCATCCAATGTGTCAGCCGCGGCATCCAGTGGCACGGTCGATGACCCGCCATAAAGCGTGTCTGCTCCATCGCCGCCGCGCAGGTCGTCCGCGCCCGCACCGCCGTTCAGAACATCATCGCCCAAACCGCCATCAAGGCTGTCTTCGCCTTCACCGCCATCCATTTGGTCGTTGTCTTCGTTGCCGTTCAGGTTGTCGTTGCCCGCACCGCCATCAAGAGTATCAGCCCCGACCCGTCCGCGCAGATCGTCGTCGCCCTCACCACCCGACAGCACATCGTCGCCGTCAAAACCGGTCAACGTGTCATTGCCGCCAAGTCCGCTGAGCGTGTCGTTGAAGAGTGTACCCAGAAGGTCGTCGGCTTCGGTGTCGGACCCTTCGACAGAGGTGCCTTCTTCGGCTGTTTCTTCTTCGGGTTCGGTCACCGTGTCGTCGGTTTCATCATCCGATCTGCTGTCCACAACAGCGATTAAAGGGCCAAGCAGACTAAGCAGCATAATCATCATTGCGGACATCAAACGGCTCCTGAAATATCGTTACAACCCCCGCTGGTACCACTTGTTGGTTAATCGCACTAGGCACGCCCAAGGAACACATTGTTTCCAATATGGAAATCAGGCCGTAATCGCCCCGGCGTCAAGACGCACAACGCGGTCCATGCGCGCTGCAAGGTCCATGTTGTGCGTGGCGATCAGCGCCGAAAGCCCCGTGCCGCGCACAAGGTCCATCAGCGCGCCAAAGACCTGGTCGGAGGTATCGGGATCAAGGTTGCCCGTGGGCTCATCCGCCAAGAGGATGCGTGGCGCGTTGGCCAGCGCCCGGCAAAAGGCCACGCGCTGCTGTTCTCCGCCTGACAGCGCCGCCGGGCGGTGACCCGCACGGGCCGCCACCCCCACCCGGTCCAGCAGATCACGCGCACGGGTCTCCGCGGTCGCGCGCGACGCCCCCGCCGCAAGCTGTGGCAGTACGATGTTTTCCAGTGCGGTGAATTCGGGCAACAGGTGGTGGAATTGATAGATAAAGCCGATGTCGTCGCGGCGCGCATTTGTGCGCTTGCGGTCGCTGAGACCGGTCATGTCCTGACCCGCCACGCTGACCCTTCCGGAATCCGGCACATCCAGCAGCCCGGCAATATGCAAAAGCGTGGATTTGCCCGCCCCCGAGGGGGCCACCAGCGCCACGACTTCGCCCGGCGCCAGCGTCAGGTCCACGCCGCGCAGCACCGCGACCTCTCCGGGCAGGCCCTTGTTGTAAGTCTTGGTCAGACCTTCCAGCCGCAAGATCGGATCACTCATAGCGCAGCGCCTCCACCGGGTTCATCCTTGCGGCCCGCCGGGCGGGAAAGATCGTAACCACGAAAGACAGCCCCAGTGACAGGGCCACCGCACTCAGCACATCGCCAAGGTGCAACTCGGCAGGCAGCGCATAGATGCCCCGAATGGACGGGTCCCAGACCCCGCCGCCCATCACCACGTTCACAAAGGAAAAGATCGGATCGATGTAGATCGCAAAGAGGCACCCCAGAACCACGCCCATGGCGGTGCCGATCAACCCGGTGAACGCCCCGCAGATGAAGAACACGCGCAGGATCGATCCTTCGGTCAGGCCAATCGTGCGCAGGATACCAATGTCGCGGCCCTTGTTCTTGACCAGCATGATCAGGCCAGAGACGATGTTCATTGCCGCGATCAGCACAAGGATCGACAGGATGATGAACATCACGTTGTCCTCGACCTCAAGCGCGCGCAGAAACCCACCCGACGCCTCGCGCCATGTCCATGTCAGCGCGCGTTCCCCCGCCGCCATGCGCAGCGCCGGGGTCATGGCATCGACCGCTTCGGGTTCGCTGACCATCACTTCGATCTCGGTCGCCACGCCATCGCGGTTAAAGAAACTCTGCGCCTCGGCCAGAGGCAGATAGGCGCGGGTGCGGTCGATGTCATAGCGCCCCGCCGAAAAGACATAGACCACCTCGTAGGCGTTGATGCGCGGACTGGTGCCAAAGGCTGTTTTGACCCCGTTGGGCGAGATGATCTTGATCTTGTCACCCACGCCTGCGCCCAGTTCGCGCGCCACACCCGACCCAATGGCGATGCCCTGTTGAAACCGCGTGATGTCCCCAAGGGCGGTTTCGGGGTCCGCGATGCGCGGCAGCCCCGCAAGATCGGTCGCGGAGATACCGTAGACCTCGATGCCCGCATTCGCCTGGCGCAGGTTCGCCATCACCTGCCCGCGCACCAGTGGTGCAGCGCGCGTCACACCCGGCACGGCGGCCAGCCGGTCGGCCATGTCCACATAATCGGCAATGGTGCGGTCGATGCGGCCGCCATCCGTGACCTCGCCCATGTTGTAGACGGTGACATGGGCATTGGCGCCAAGGATCGTATCCACGAATTCCGCGCGAAAGCCCGAGCGCACGGCCAGCGTGGCAATCAGGGCAAACACCGCCAGCGTAATCCCCACAAGGCTGATCCAAGTCATCACACTCACGCCGCCCTCGGCCCGGCGCGCACGCAGATAGCGCCATGCGATCATCCATTCGAATGGGGCAAAGGGGGCGGTGGACTTGGCCATTTGCGGCTCCTGCTCTTTATGCGCGCAACCTGCGGGCTTTGCGCCCAAGGGTCAAGCGGTGCGGCGCCGCAATCGCGACAAGGGCCAGCGCAAAACAGCAAAGGCCGCTGTCATGGTGATCAGACCCAGAAGGAACCCAAGCCCGGCAAAAAGAGCCCCGGCCATATTGAACGGCACCGCCGGTTGAAAATCCGTCCACGCCGCGCGCGCCACATCGCCATCGGTCATCCGGGCCGCATGATAGGCCCGCATGAACGGCCCTTGCCCGCGCAGGGCTTGCAGGTCAGCACGCAACCTGTCGTGGCGGGCAAAGGTGCGTTCCATATCCGCGCGGCGGCGTGTGATGAAATCGGTGCCGCGCATCTGCTCCAACGCCTGATCTCGGCTCAGGCCTTCAGCCGCGGCAGAAGCGTCGAAATCGGCGACGACTTCGGCCAGCGCATCAACGGCCCCACCGAGCCGCTGTGCATATTGCTGCGAGAATTCAGGGAACTGCGACGTGGCCGCCGCCGCCGTCAGCCCCCCGGCCAATGTCAGGGCGCGCGTGATCATTGCAGCACGCCGTAGGCGGCATCGCCCAGCGCCAGATCAAGCGACAGCATTGCCTCGAAATCCACGCAAGCATCGTAGGCCGCAACAACCGTCCATTCGCTTTGCCATGTCACCGCATAGCTGCCCGCGTTCAAACGGCCCGGAAAACACAGCGCCCCGAAATGCCAATAATTGTGTCCTGCCCACGCCCTGCGAAAGAACGTGCCAAGCCCATAGGACACCGCATCGGTGACCTGCGCATTGGGATGCGCCATCGGGTCCGCCCCCAAGGGGCTGTCCGCGTTGAACCAGTGGCCATGAAAGCGCGCGTAGTCCTCCACCGTCATTTGCCATCCGCCCCACGCCAGAAACCCGCCCGCGCGGGGACTGGGACGTGCTGTGGCGCCTGCGGGCCGCAAGGCAAGCTCACTGCAAGTGTCGTGCACGCTCGCGTCCGACACCGCCTCGATCACCAGGGACAGCAGCGAATAATTGACATTGTTGTAGCTGTAGCGCCCGACCGGATCCTTCGGGCCCTGCATCAGGTCCGCCACGTCTTGCGCGCGATCCTCCGGCGTATCGAGCCACTGCAACATGCCCGTTTGGGTGACATCGGTGGTGATCCCACTGTCTTGTGCCAGCAAATTGCCCACGGTGACATCCGGCCCCTGCCCGATCAGCGCAGGCAGGCGGGCATCGTAGGACAAGCGCCCGGCGCGCACCATCTCGGCCACGCACACGGCGGTGATCGCCTTGCCAAGGCTTGCCATCTCCAGCCAGTCATCTGCTGCCGCACCACCCTCGTAGGTCGCCGCGGGCACACCTTTGAAGTGAATGGCCATGGATCCCTCCGCGCCGTGGCGCGCCAGCCATGTGGCAAAGGCCGCCTGCATTCGCTCGACGCGCACGGCGTCCTGCGCGGCGACCCCAAGTGGCAGCCCCGCCATCAGCCAGATCAGGCCCAGCACCAAAACCTGCATGTTCACCCTGCTTCGATTTCCTCGATGCACAGGCTATCAGATATTGGCGTAGATTTCCGCAATCCGTTTCACGGCCTCTTCGGGCGGCAGCTCTTTGCTTTCGCCGGTGCGGCGGCTGGTGAGTTCGACCACACCGTTCTTGAGGCCACGCGGCCCCACGGTGATACGCCACGGCAGACCAATCAGGTCCATGGTGGCGAATTTCTCGCCCGCACGTGCATCCCGATCATCGTAAAGCGGCTCAAGTCCCAGTGCCATGAGGCTGTCGTAGAGTGCCTTGCACGCGCCATCGGCCTCGTCGTCGCCCTGCTTGAGGTTGACGATCCCGCAGTGATAGGGCGTCACGCCTTCGGGCCAGATGATGCCCTTGTCATCATGGCTGGCCTCGATGATCGCACCCAGAAGGCGGCTGACGCCGATGCCGTGGCTGCCCATGTGCACAGGCACGGGCTTGCCGTCGGGACCCTGCACCGTGGCACCCAAAGGTTCGGAATACTTGGTGCCGAAATAGAAAATCTGTCCCACCTCGATGCCCCGCGCCACGCGGCGGCGGTCTTCGGGCACCTGTTCAAACAAGGCCGGATCATGCGTTTCGTCAGTGCGGGCATACAGGTTTGTGAATTCCTGCATGACGCCCGCGCACTGGGCCTTGTCGTCGTAATCAATGTCCCGATCACCAAAGGTCAGATCGGTGACCGCACTGTCATAGAACACCTCGCTCTCGCCGGTTTCGGCCAGAACCAGAAACTCGTGCGTGTTGTCCCCGCCAATGGGGCCACTGTCTGCACGCATCGGGATGGCCTGCAGACCCATCCGCTCATAGGTGCGCAGGTAGCTGACAAGGTGACGGTTGTAGGCATGCAACGCGTCTTCCTTGGTCAGATCAAAGTTGTAGCCGTCTTTCATGTAGAACTCACGGCCCCGCATCACGCCAAAACGTGGGCGAATCTCGTCGCGGAACTTCCACTGGATCTGGTACATCGTCAGTGGCAGGTCCTTGTAGCTGCCCACATGCGCGCGAAAGATGTCGGTGATCAGTTCTTCGGCCGTGGGCGTGAACAGCATGTCACGGTCGTGCCGGTCCTTGATCCGCAGCATCTCGGCACCATAGGCGTCATAGCGCCCGCTTTCGCGCCACAGATCGGCGGATTGGATCGTGGGCATCAGCATCGCCATGTGACCGGCACGCGCCTGTTCCTCGTGCACGATATCCTCGATCTTGCGCAGCACCTTGTACCCCATCGGCAGCCACGAATAGATCCCTGCGCTGGCTTGCTTGATCATGCCGGCCCGCAACATCAGGCGGTGGCTGACAATCTGTGCTTCCGAAGGGTTTTCCTTCAGCACGGGCAGAAAATAACGGCTCATACGCATGGCGCGGGCTCTCCAAGTCCAAATCTTCGCCCTGATTAGGCCAAAGCCGCCCCCCTCGCAATCGCCCTTCCATCCGTGTTGCGAGATAAACGCCCACAACGTCAGAGACTGACGCAGGTTTGTTCCTCAGGCATCGGCCAAGATGGGCCGATGAGGTGAACTTCAGGTGCGCCCTATTGTAGGGTCAAAAGCCTCCCAAACCACGCGTCGAAGAAAAAATTGCGCCGAGGTCCTGCCGTGCATGTGCCGGGCTCTGCATTGAGCGCGCGGAAAAGATCGACTTTGAGCCAATACTTACCGGATGCTACGTTTGGAACGCGTGTCAGCTTCAGGAATTGGAGGCTTTCAGCAATCGCACTCTGAGCAGGCCGATAACCTCTTGAGCGGTGGTTATGTCTTCTACCGCAAGCCCTTCGGACAGATCATTCACCCATGGGACCTGCAATGCGATCGCCTCTTCGTACAACTCTTGGCCCTTTGAAGTCAGAATCACCAGATGCGCACGTTTGTGTTGGGGGTTTGCCAGAAGCTCAATAATCCCTTCGTTTACCAATTCATTTACGATGCGTTGCACGCCTTGACGATGCACACCCATATTGCGCGCGTGCCAAGCAACGGATTCCGGCTTTTCCGCCTGGGCGAGGGCGCCAAGTATCTGCCAGCGCGCGCTGGTTAATCCCAATTCCGCGACGAGTCGGTCGCCTGCCAGTTGTAACCGACCATTCAGCCGGAACACATCCAGTATCAGAGCTGTCACGGCTTCACCGGCCTCGGACCGTTGTTCATCTGTCATGCCAGATGCGTATTTGTTTGACAACGCATTGTCAAATTCGTTAATGAGTCGAATTTGACAACATGTCACCAAATTCCAACTTGTGGAGAACGAACGATGGTCAACTTCAAACCTCTCGACCCCGATTGTCCGATTGATCAACAGCTTGGCGTCGACGCCGCGCCGGTCGTTTTGGTCAACCTGTTCACCGTTGATGTCGACGATCAGGATGCGTTGATTGCAGCCTGGAAAAACGACGCGCTCTGGATGAAGAAACAGCCCGGCTACATCAGCACACAACTGCACAAGGCCGTCGGCGAAAGCTGTATGTATCTGAACTACGCCATCTGGGACTCTGTCGCCGACTTCCGTGCAGCCTTCACGAACCCGGAGTTTCAGAATGCGCTCAGCCACTATCCATCTAGCGCCGTGACCGCTCCGTATCTCTTCGAAAAGGTTGCAGTGCAGAACTGCTGTACGGCCTGACAGTTACTCCAAGAAAGCTATGAAACAATGAAAAAACGCATTCACGCTGTCGCCGGCGGTATCGGCTTCTTGATGATCTTGAGTTTCTGGACCTCGACAGCGATCAGCGAACTGTTTGCAAGCCATGCAACGATTGCCTTGGTCAAAAGTTGGATTCTGAACGGCATGTTCATCCTTATTCCCGCAATGGCAATCGTTGGAGGATCAGGCATGGCAATGGGCCGTCGTCGCAAGGATGCCCTCGCCCGAACCAAAAAGAAACGCATGCCGATCATCGCGCTGAACGGTCTGTTGATCCTCTTGCCCGCGGCTTGGTTTCTGGCTGGCAAGGCGGCAGCAGGCGAATTCGACAGCATCTTTTACAGTGTCCAAACCGTGGAACTGATCGCCGGGGCGGCAAACCTCACGATGATGGGCTTGAACATTCGCGACGGTCTGAAAATGACAGGAAGGATCAAACGCTCCAAGTGAGACTATTTTCTGGGTTTGCAACAAAGCGGCCATTTGAATTTCCAGATCAGACGTCCCCTTGGTCCGCCAAGCTAACCAAGAAAACCAACCGAATTCGCCCAACAGTCACCTGACTGGTACGTTTCACCAGTGACCCGACATCATGCCCCGTGACCGACTATGCATCAGTGGAAGGCCGAACCGTTTTCCATTGACGGGTTTTCCAAATCCATTTGTAACGGTGCCATGACACGCATCATCCATGAACCCGCCCGCCAGACCCCTGTGATCCACGACACCGGCGTTCTGGTTGTCGGCTCCGGTCCCGGTGGGCTGGCGGCGGCCTTGGCGGCGGCGCGGGCAGGTGCGGATGTGACCCTGCTGGACCGTTTCGGCTGCTTTGGCGGCAATATCACCGTCGTCGGCGTCGAAGGCTTCGCATGGTACCGCCATGAGGCCACGGTTGAGGCGGGCGGCTTGGGCCGCGAGTTCGAGGACCGGGCCAAGGCCATGGGGGCCGCGGTACCCGAAAGCCAGTCGCTCAGCTACGAGTTGGACAGCGAAGGCTTCAAACTGGTGGCCGACCGGCTGGTTGAGGAGGCAGGGATCACCCCCATGCTGCACCGCCAGTTCGTGGCACCCATCATGGACGGCGACACCATCCGCGGCGTCATCGTGGAATCCAAGGCCGGACGCGAGGCCATCACCGCGCGCGTTGTCATCGACGCCACGGGGGATGCCGATGTGGCCCAGCGCGCAGGCGCCGCCACCCTCAAGACCCCGGTAGAAGAGATGCAGGCCGCATCGGTCATGTTTCACATCGCAGGCGTGGACAAGGCGGCCTTCATGGCAGGCGTCCAAAAGGACCCGCAAACCTACAAGGATTGGTCCAGCGGCGAATGGGTGGTCGAAACCGATGGCAAGGAAGACGACATGTTTTCGCCCTTCCTCGGCAAACCCTTTGAACGGGCGATCAAGGACGGTGTGATTCCCGCCCATCTCAACACCATCGGCGGCACATGGGGCGCAGTCCATGACAGTGGCGAGATGACCTATATGAACCTCATCCACCTTGCGGGCTGTGACGGGACCGATCCCGACAGCCTAACCCGCTTTGAAATCGAGGGGCGCGCGCAGGCCATGCACGCCATCGACGCCCTGCGCGCCTATACGCCGGGCTGTGAGGCCGCGCGGCTGCGCAACTTCGGCATGTCCATCGGCATCCGGGACACCCGCAAGATCAACGCCGCCTACAACATGACCGAAGCGGATGTGCGCGGGCAGGCGCGGTTTGACGACAGCATCGGCATCTACCCCGAGTTCATCGACGGCTACGGGGTGCTGATCATTCCGACCACCGGGCGCTATATGCACATCCCCTATCGGTCGATGCTACCCAAGGGGGTCAAGGGACTGCTGGTGACGGGCCGGGCCATCGGCGGTGACAAGATTGCCCACGCCGCCACCCGCAACATGGCCTGTTGCGCGGTTGCCGGGCAAGGCGCTGGCGTGGCTGCGGCGCAGGCCGTTGCCAAGAGCCGTGCGCTGGACGCCATCGACATGGCGGCGGTGCAGGCCACCTTGCAGGATCAGGCCGTGCGGGTGTTCTGATGCAGGCCATTCCAACAATCGACATCGCAGGTTTGGATGCTCCCGATGGGCGTGCGGACTGTGTGGCGCAGATCATTGCGGCCTGTACGGACATCGGGTTCCTGTCGATCACCGGCACTGGCGTTCCGCCCGAGGATATCGACAGGATGCGCACCACCGTGCGCGCCCTCTTTGCGGTCCCTGAAGCAGTCAAATGGGAACAGGCCATCACCCGCGCGAATTATCGCGGTTATATCCCTTTTGGCTTTTTCACACCCAATGACGGATCAGGGCGCGCGGACAACTACGAAGGGTACAAACTGCACCATGAGGTCGCCCCAGACGATCCGATCCGCGCCGATTGTGCGCTATATGGGCCGAACCTGTGGCCGCCTGAAGTGCCACAGGCCCGCGATGTCGTCTTGCGCTATTGGGCGCATATGGACCGGATTGCGGGCGCGCTGTGCGCAGCCTTGGCCGATGGTCTGGGGCTGAAGCGCACGGCCTTTGCAGATGCCTTTGAAAAGCCGCTGACCAACATGACCTTGCTGCACTATCCTCCGCAGGCCCCCGACGACGACAGCTATGGCATCCACCCGCACAAGGACACCGACGCGCTGACGATCATTGCGCCGGATCCCGTGGGCGGGCTTGAGGTCCAAACCCGCGACGGCGCATGGATCAGCCCGGATTGCCCACCGGGCGGTTTCGTGGTCAACATCGGTGACATGTTCGAGCTGTGGTCCGGCGGGCGGCTGGTCTCGACCCCGCACCGGGTGGTCAACAGATCCGGCAAGGAGCGCTATTCCTTTCCCTACTTCGCCGTGCCGCGCCATGACGTGACGGTCAGGCCCATCGTGCCTGCCCTGCCCGGCTTTGACCGCGAGGCCGTCAATTGCGGCCATTGGTCCGCAGAGGTCTGGCGCACCAACTGGCCGGATGAAGCTGCGGATGCAGGCACCCCGGAACTCGGCACACTGAGCGACTAATATTACATCTCGATAACGGCTGATCACGCAAGCGCGAGCGATGTCATCCACCGCCCGCGCCGCTCCGTACCTTTCGCACATGTCAAAAGGCATGGATGCACACATAGGAAGGTAAGTAAGATGAAAACTCTGCGCAAGTTGGCCGCGATCACGGCTGCGACAGTCACTTTTGGCACAGCGGCTCAGGCTGCCAGCATCGTTGAAATCGCCGCGGGCGACGAACGGTTCTCGACACTTGTGGCCGCCGTCACCGCCGCAGGTCTGGCTGACACTCTGGCGGGCCCCGGCCCCTTCACCGTTTACGCGCCGGTCAATGACGCCTTTGCCGCCCTGCCCGAAGGCACCGTCGACACCCTGCTGAAGCCTGAAAACAAGGATCAGCTGACCAACGTGCTGCTGTATCACGTGGACGACCGCAACCTGCCCGCCGAGGCGATCCCGACCGGATCCAATTATTTCAAACCCGTGCTGGCCACTGAGCGTCTGTGCATCACCAAGGGCGCATCGGGCGTCAGCATCGCAGACGAAACGGGTGAAAGCGCCAACGTGGTCATTGCCAACATTCAGGCCGACAACGGCGTGATCCACGTTATCGACAAGGTTCTGCTGCCCGGCACGCGCCCCGCCTGCCACTAAGCCAAGGACTGCTTGCGCTGATCCCCCTGCGCAAGCACGCTCGGCCTGTCCACCTGACATCGGTGGGCAGGCCGTTTTCGTTCAAAGGCATTAACTGTGAACGAGACCTTTTTTCAGACTTCAAAACGGCCCCGCCGCGCGCAACCCCTTGAAACCGGGCAAGGCTTGGGCGATGTGTAAGGCGAACCCGACAGGAGCTTTACATGGGACTGCCCGTCCGCGATCAGCTGAAGTACTGGGGCCTCGCTGCTGCGGTGTTTCTTGGGTTGCTCTGGTTTCTGGGCGACGTGCTTTTGCCCTTCGTGCTGGGCGGGGCGATCGCCTATTTCCTCGATCCGGTGGCGGATCGGTTGGAAAAGATCGGGGCGAGCCGGGTGCTGGCCACCACGATCATCACCTTCGTGGCGCTGTTCCTGTTCGTGCTGATGGCTCTTTTGGTGATACCGACCCTGATCAACCAATCGGTACAGCTTTTCAACACGGCCCCTGCGCTGGCCCGTGATTTCGGCGCCTTCCTGACCGAACGCTTTCCATCTTTGCTGGACGAAAGTTCAACACTGCGCCAATCGCTGAATTCCGTGGCCGAAACCATCCAGAGCCGTGGCGGAGAGTTGTTGAACACCGCGATCACGTCAGCAGCGTCGATCCTCAACATCGTTGTTCTGTTCGTGATCGTGCCAGTGGTGGCGGTCTATCTTCTACTGGATTGGGACCGGATGGTGGCGCGCATCGACGATCTGCTGCCGCGCGATCATGCGCCGGTCATCCGCACACTGGCCGCAGAGATCGACGCGACGCTGGCCTCGTTCATCCGGGGCATGGGCACCGTTTGCCTGATCCTTGGAACCTATTATGCCATTGCGCTGATGCTGGTTGGGCTGCAATTCGGTCTGGTCGTGGGCTTTGTTGCGGGTCTGATCACCTTTATTCCCTACCTTGGTGCGTTGATTGGCGGGGCGTTGGCCATTGGGCTGGGGCTCTTTCAATTCTGGGGCGATTGGGTGTCGCTGGGCCTCGTTGCGGGCATCTTCGTCATCGGACAGGTGGTCGAAGGCAACTTTTTGACGCCCAAACTGGTCGGGAACAGCGTCGGCCTGCACCCTGTGTGGCTGATCCTTGCACTGGCCGTCTTCGGCACGCTTTTCGGGTTTGTCGGGATGCTGGTGGCGGTGCCAATGGCGGCGGCCATGGGTGTGGTGATCCGCTTTGCCATCTCTCAATACCGCGACAGCCGCCTCTACCGGGGTCTGAGCCAGCAGAACCGGGACTGACATGGCCGAACAGCTCAGCTTTGACCTGCCGTCCCGGACGGCCCTTGGACGTGATGATTTCATGGTCTCGCCCGGCAATGCCGTGGCCGTCGCCCTGATCGAAGACTGGGCCAACTGGCCGGGTGGCAAGATGGTGCTGTGTGGTCCCGCGGGCGCTGGCAAAACCCACCTTGCCCATGTCTGGGCCGATCTGGCGGGCGCGCAAATCGTGGCCGCGCGTGATTTGGCACAGGTGGATGTTCCTGCGTTGGCTGCGGGTCCCGTCGCCATCGAAGACGTGCCGGACATTGCACAGGACGATGCCGCCCAAACCGCCCTCTTTCACCTGCACAACCTTGCCCAACAGAACGGGCAAAGCCTGTTGCTGACCGGGTGTGGCGCGCCTGCGCACTGGGACATGTCCCTGCCCGACCTGCAAAGCCGCATCATGGCCGCGCAGATGGCAGAACTGGACCCACCCGACGATGCGCTGCTGACTGCGGTCCTCGCCAAGCTGTTCGCCGACCGGCAGTTGACGCCGAAGGCCGATGTCATCCCCTATCTGGTCCCACGCATGGAACGGTCTTTTGATGCCGCACGGCGTATCGTGGTCGCACTGGATGCCGCAAGTTTGAGCGCACAAAAACCGCTCACCCGTACGCTTGCAGCCCGCGTTCTGGACAAAGACACGCCGGACGGGTGATAAACGTCACTTAACCGTCACAATGCCCGGTGATACCCCCCGTATGAGCAATGCCGATTTCCTGACCGCAGACTTTACCACCCCGACCGCCCTGCCCGAAGTGGACATCACTGGCCCGGGGCGGTTCTACAACCGCGAGCTCAGCTGGCTGGGCTTCAACTGGCGCGTGGTCGAAGAGGCGGCGAACCCGCGTGTGCCGCTCTTGGAACGGTTGCGGTTCCTGTCGATCAGCGCGGGCAACCTTGACGAATTCTATACCGTGCGTGTGGCGGGCCTGCGCGAACTGGCCAATGCGGGCAACACCACACCCGCCGCCGATGGTCTGACACCTGCCGAACAGCTGGTGCTGATCAACGAGGATGCGCGCAAGCTGATGACAACACAGCAAGAGGTCTTTGCCGGGTTGCTGAGCGAGATGGAGACGCAAGGCATCGACGTTCTGCGCCGCGATGCGCTGAGCGAGGACGACAAAGCCTATCTGGCCGATTTCTTCCTGACCCGTGTTTTCGCGGTCCTGTCGCCGCTGGCCATCGACCCTGCGCACCCGTTTCCGTTCATTCCCAACACCGGCTACGTGCTGGCACTGCAGCTTGAGCGGAAATCGGACAAGCGTCCCTTGCAAGCGCTCTTGCCCATTCCCGCCCAGATCGCCCGGTTCATTCGCCTGCCGGGCAACGACCGCGCACGGTTCCTGCCGCTCGAAGAACTTCTGGTGTTGCAGACCGGCAGCCTCTTTCCCGGTTACAAGCTGAAATCCTATTTCGAGTTCCGCGTGCTGCGGGACAGCGATCTGGAAGTCGAGGACGAGGCCGAAGACCTTGTGCGCGAGTTCGAAGTGGCCCTCAAGCGGCGTCGCCGCGGTGAGGTGGTGCGCCTGACCCATTCCACGGGCGCGCCGGACAAGCTCAAGTCGGTCATCATGGATGAATTGGGCGTGGGCGACAGCGAAGTGATCGAGATCGACGGCATGATCGGCATGTCGGATCTGAGCGAACTGGTGCTCGACAGTCGCCCCGATCTGCTCTGGCCGACCTTTACCCCACGCGTACCCGAACGTGTGACCGATTTCGACGGCGACATGTTCACAGCCATCCGGCAAAAGGACATGCTGTTGCACCACCCCTACGAGACGTTTGAAATGGTGGTGCGGTTCCTGCAACAGGCGGCGCGCGACCCGAACGTGGTCGCGATCAAGCAGACGCTTTATCGCACGTCCAAAAACTCGCCCGTGGTCGAGGCGCTTTGCGAGGCCGCCGAAGACGGCAAGTCCGTGACAGCATTGGTCGAGTTGAAAGCCCGCTTTGACGAGGCCGCGAACATCCGACAGTCGCGGCGTCTGGAACGGGCGGGCGCGCATGTGGTCTACGGGTTCATCGACCTCAAGACACACGCCAAGATCAGCACCGTTGTGCGCCGTGAAGGTGACGAGTTGGTGACATATACCCACTACGGCACCGGCAACTACCACCCCATCACAGCGCGCATCTATACCGATCTGTCGCTTTTCACCTGCGACAAGACGCTGGGCCGCGATGCCACCAAGGTCTTCAACTACCTGTCGGGCTATGCACGCCCCGACACCCTGGAAAATCTGGCCATTTCGCCCCTCACCCTGAAACCGCGCCTGCTGGAAATGATCGCCGCCGAAGCCGATCATGCCCGCGCGGGCAAACCGGCCGAGATCTGGGCCAAGATGAACAGCCTGATCGACGCGCAGGTGATCGATGCACTTTACGCGGCCAGTCAGGCCGGGGTGAAGATCAACCTTGTCATTCGCGGCATCTGCGGTCTGCGACCCGGTGTCGAGGGACTGAGCGAGACGATCCGTGTCAAATCCATCGTGGGCCGGTTTCTCGAACATTCACGCATCGTCTGTTTCGGCAACGGCCACGGTTTGCCACACAAGAAGGCGCGGGTTTTCATGTCCTCCGCCGACTGGATGGGCCGCAACCTCAACCGCCGGGTCGAAACCCTGATCGAGATCGAAAATGCGACCGTCAAGGCACAAATCGTCAGCCAGATCATGGCGGCCAACCTTGCGGACGTGGCGCAAAGCTGGGTCATGGGACCGGATGGAAAATTCACCCGCGCTGCCCTTTCCGAAGGAACATTTGCCTTCAATTGCCACCGCTTCTTCATGGAAAACCCATCCCTCAGCGGGCGCGGATCGGCGGGGGCGTCGGATGTGCCAAAGCTGACCCATACCGAAGACTGAGGCGCAGGCGTGCATTGACCGGCGCGCGCCAAGCGGCCATGGTGCCAAAGACGAGCCACGGGGGTAGCATGAACGTCCAGACCGATCCTGCCGCGGGCGAATGGGGCCCGTTTGGCCGCCCCTTGTTCGATGACCCAAGTGCGCGCGCCTTGTCGCGGGTCGGCGTGGTCGATGTCGGCTCCAACTCGGTTCGGATGGTTGTTTTTGACGGTGCGGCGCGCAGTCCCGCCTATTTTTACAACGAAAAGATCATGTGCGCGTTGGGCGCCGGTCTTTCCGACACCGGGCACCTGAACCCCCGAGGCCGCGCACGCGCCCTGTCAGCACTGCGGCGGTTTCAGCATCTGGCTGACAGTATGAACCTGCCGGAACTGACGGTGGTGGCCACGGCGGCCGTGCGCGATGCCAGCGACGGGCAGGCATTCTGCGATGATGTGATGCGCGAGACGGGGCTGCGCATCTGGGTGATCGACGGCGAAGAAGAAGCACGGCTTTCGGCGCAGGGCGTGTTGCTGGGGTGGCCGGGGTCTTATGGTCTGGTCTGTGATATTGGCGGATCGTCGATGGAACTGGCGGAAATCTCGGACGGGCGCGTGGGGCGCCGCGTGACCTCGCAACTGGGTCCCTTGAAGCTGAAGGATATCAAGGGTGGCAAGAAGGGCCGCCGCGCGCATATCTCGCAGGTGATGAACAGCCTGCACGACACCATGGGCGCGCAACGCGACCGGCTGTTTCTGGTCGGTGGGTCCTGGCGGGCCATCGCGCGCATCGATATGGCCCGGCGCGGCTATCCGCTGCACGTGCTGCACGAATACCGCATGACCCCGTCGAGCGTGTCAAAGACGGTCAAGTACATCGCGGAAAACGACACTGATGCGATCCGCGCCGAATGCGGCATTTCCAGCCAACGGATGAGCCTTGTGCCCTATGCCGCCGAAGTCCTCAGCCGTCTGGTCAAGACGTTCAAACCCAAGGACATCGCGGTGTCGAGCTATGGCATCCGCGAAGGGATGCTGTACGAACAGATGCCCCAACGCCTGCGCGACCGCGATCCGCTGATCGAGGCCTGCCGCTTTGCCGAGGCCAAGGATGCGCGCCTGCCGGGCTTTGGCCGGGCTCTCTACAAGTTCATCGAACCGATCTTCAAATCCGTACCCGAACAACGCAAACGCCTGATCCGGGCGGCGTGCCTCCTGCATGACGTCAGTTGGCGTGCGCATCCCGATTACCGCGCCGAGGTGTGTTTCGACAATGCCACGCGCGCCAACCTGGGTGGACTGAAGCACTCCGAACGGGTCTATCTGGGGCTGGCCTTGCTGCACCGCTATTCCAACAAGCGGGAAGGCACCCGGTTCGAAGACCTTTACGAACTTGTGGATGACCGGACCAAGCTGGACGCCGAAATCCTTGGCAAGGCCATGCGTTTTGGTGCGATGCTATGGATGGAAAAGGACGCCGAGCGCGGTGCCTTCCGTTGGTATCCCAAGAAAAAGCTGCTTGAACTGCGCCTCACGCCCGAAGCAATGCCGCTTTACGGCGAAGTGGCCGAAGCACGGCTGCAATCGCTGGCCTCGAGCCTTGATGCGGAATTGAAAGTCAAAACGGTCAAAGCCAGGGACATGCCGCCGCACTAGCGGTCAAATCTCGATCTCGTCAGCCTCACGCGCGATTTCGTCGTCAGATTTGCGGCGGATGATGATGTCACCGTTCTCAAGCATCTCGGGCGGGTGGTAAACGCTCCAATCCTCGACCTTGTCCATCAGATCACTGAGTGCCGGACCCATTTCCTGCACGAACCCGCGCAGGGCCGGGCCAAATTGCTCTGCCAGCTCCTGCAGGTTGTCCATCGCGGGTTCCATTTCCTTCAGGATGCCTTCCATGAACAATTGTGCACCCCGCTCCATCAGCGACAGGCCGTCCTGATCTTCGGTCGGGGCGGTTTGGGCGTGAACGGGTGTGGCCAGGTGGGCCGCAAGGACAAACGGAAGGATCAAGGTGCGCATGGGTTGAATATGGGGAGCCCGAACGAATTGTGAAGATCAAAGCGCGATGTCCAGGGTCACCGGAAAATGATCCGAGGCCGTGACCAATGCATCGCGCAGTTCTGGCATGCGCCAGCAATCGGGGTCATCCAGAGGATGCCAGATGCGCCAGACAGGCCCGTGCGCGCGCAAATCAGGCGACACCATGATGTAGTCCAGGAGCGCCTGCATAAACCGTTTTTCCGGCCGCAGATAGAACCGCGCGGTGGTGGGTGCAGCCCCCAGCTTGCGGCTGAGCGCGCGGTTGGCGTGCGGGTCGAAAAGTTGCGGCGCATCCTCGGGTCCCAGCAGGATTTCCACCGATGACCGCCCAAAGAGATGCTCGTATTCGTCCAGACCCGGACCATCGTTCATGTCCCCCAGCACGATCAGGGGCGTGCCGGCCTGAAGGTGTTCGGTCACGCGCCCGCGCAGCCATATCGCCTGCGCCAGCTGCTTGCGTCGATTTGCGATGGATTCACGCATGATCTCGTCGCGGGTGTTGGCCCCATGCGGCGCCTTGGATTTCAGGTGCGCGCCAATGATCCGCAAATCAAAGCCGGTTGCGGTCTGCACCTGCAACTCAAGCGGAGGCTTGGAAAACCGGACCAAATCCTCGGTGGCGTCGATATCAAGATCGATGCGAAAGGTGCCATCGAACCGGGGCGCATCGCCCTTCCCTTTCTTGCCGGTCTGGGGGCCATGCGGGTCATGGCGCGCGCTGATCACGTATGGATCATAGAGCAACGCAATTTCCTGCTGCGTGTGGTTGGCAAATCCGGTGACGGCCTTCTTGGCCCTTAAATCAAAGAGCTTGGCAAAGGCTTCCAGCGCCGTGACCGTGTTGCGTTTGGAATTGTGATCAGGCGCTTCGATCACCATGATCGCATCGGCATCAAGCGCGGTAAACACGATGCCCAGCGCTTCAAGTTGCTGGGCGCGGGTGATGTTGTAGCGCGCCGACCACGCATCATCGGCCACCGGCATGCTGTCATCATCAAAGAGCGCGTTGAACCATTCCACGTTGTAGGTGGCCAGTCGCATCAGGCCGCCTTGCCAGAGATTTGTTCCCACGCGCGGTTGATGCAGACCATGCGTTTTTCGGCCAAAAGGGCGGCCTCTTCGGGCACGCCCCGCGCGATCATCACATCGGGATGGTTTTCGCGCACCAGCGCCCGCCACGCCGCGCGGGCCTCTTGCATGGTGGCGTCGGGGTCAAGGCCCAGAATGGCATATGGGTCAGGCTCTGCGTCAGGAACGAACCGCGCCCGTATGGCGGTGAAATGCGGGTCGGTCACCTCGAAAATACTGGCCACGCGTTCCAGAAACGCATTTTCGTTCGGGTGGTAGAACCCGTCTGCCATGGCAATGTGAAACAGCCCCTCAAGCAAATCGTTCAGCGTGTTGGGATTGTCGGCAAACATGGCCCGAATGCGGGCGGCGTAGTCGTCGAACCCCGCGACATCCTGACGGGCAAGGTTGAACACACGGGCCGCGCCTGCTTCGTCTTCGGCAGCGATATAAAACACTTCTCGAAAGGCCGTAACCTCGTCGCGCGTCACCTGCCCGTCGGCCTTGGCCATCTTGGCGCTGAGCGCGATCACGGCGATGGCAAAGGCCACACTGCGTTCAGGCGGGGTGCGCAATCGTTCGAACACGGCTGAGAGCGCCTCGCCAGAGGCCAGTGCGCTGAGCGCTTCGGTGATGCGGGTCCAGATCGACATGGCACTATCTTAACGCCGCCCGTCAGGAATGTCAGCAGGGCTGACGCATTTGTGCATGAAAATCAGGTCATGCCATCTGTTTTGCTTCCATCCAGCGCGGGGGATGCACCCGGATTGGGCAAACCCCAGCTTGCCGTGAAAGGCGACCGCGCCAGGGTTGTGCCCCCCGATGCCTGCAACAAGCATGTGAATGCCGCGCTGTGCCGCACCCTTTTCAAGTGCTGCCATCAAGGCCCGTCCGATCCCCCGCCCCACGGCATCGGCGCGCAAAAGCACGGTGTGTTCTGCCGTCCGGGCATATCCGGGGCCTGCGCGAAATGGGCCGAAGGTGGCAAATCCCGTGATCCCGTCCGGGCCGTCGGCAACCCAGACCGCCCCGGCGCGATCGGCCAGCATGTGGCCGATATCCTCCACGGTCTTCGGGACGGTGGTGAACGTGATATGTGGTTGCGCAATCACCGCGTTCCACACCTCTGCAATGGCCTCGGCATCCATGGGTGTGGCCAACCGGATCATATCCGACGCACACCATGTGGGGTGGTAAATTCCGCGCTCAGACCAGCAAGGCCTGTGGTGAACACCACGTTGGGATCATCAAGGTGCGGGGCCAATGCGGCCTGCAGTTGGGTCGCGTCGGGATGGCTGACATTCAAACGCGTCAACCGCACACCACTGGGCCGCAACACGTGCGCGGGATGTACGTCCGTCTGCCACTGGATCAACGCAGGCCACATATTGTCAAAGGGCAGCACACCATCGTCGGGCACCGCCATGCGCCAGCGCAGATCACCACGTTGCAGATCCACAGGTGTCCCCGCCCCCGGCGGCATGGTGGCAAGTGTCGCCTCCATGTCGTTGGTCCGGCAAATCCAGTTGGTCAGACGTGGTGGCCCTTTGAAACGATCAAGGTCGAACCACCGGGCACGGGTTGGCGCGGGCGCTGCCGGGTTGATCGCAATGGCCTCGAGATAAAGACCGTCCTCAAGCCCCAAAAGCGTGTTGTGGCTATGAAACACCGCGTGTTCCCCACCGGGCTGCAAAGCCACGCCAAGTGCCGCCTCGACATGGTCCGTTGCCGCTTCAAGGGTTTCACCCGCAATCGCGATATGATCGAACAGCATCCCTCTGGAACTCCCTTTGCCGATTTCCCGCTCAGGGTCAGCATTGCACTGATTTGCAATGAGTTCGACCCACAGTTCACGGAGCATCCGTATCCTGCCGTACAGCCACAGTTGTGACTGGCCACCTGTTCCCTACCGCAAGGCTACCACCGGTTTTTTGTTGACACAAAGCCATGCCAAACTTCAATCTGCAGTGGTTAGCGAGTTTTAATTCCTTTTTCCAACAACACCTCGGTGACTTTTTTGAACTCGGATTTTCAAAGACGTACACCGGGCTTTCTCGGGATGTTCCTATGCTTCAAAATCTGTTGAAAACCGGCACACGCGTGTGTGCCATCGCCGCTACGTCCATCGGACTGAGCCTTGCTGCGACGGCGCCTGCCAAGGCGCAGGATTTCTATCTGGGCACCATTCAGGCCTTCGGCTTCAATTTTTGCCCACGCGGGTGGTCATCGGCCGCCGGGCAGCTGCTGCCCATTTCTCAATTTACCGCTCTTTTCTCGTTGCTGGGAACGCAATACGGCGGTGATGGGCGCACGACCTTCGGCTTGCCCAATCTGGTCGGTCGCTCGGTCATCGGGTTCGGCAACTCGACCGTCGGGCTGGGCAATTACCCAATGGGTTCACATGGCGGTTCAATGAACTTTACGCTGACTGAGGCACAGATGCCCTCACACAACCACCGCATGAATGTGACCAGCGGCATCGCCAACCAAGAAGGTCCCGCAAATGACATTCTTGGCGCGTCTTCGACAAACACCACAAACAAGGATATCTATACGTATTCCAACCTTGCTTCGAATTCCCAGATGCGCGCCGACGCGATCTCATCGACCGGTGGCGGTCAGGCCGTTTCAAAGCGTAGCCCGTATCAAGTCGCAAACTACTGCATCATGATCGAGGGCGGTCTCTATCCGCCTCGCAACTGATCCGTATCGCTCACGGATCGTTGACGCCCCCGGCCATGTCCGGGGGCGTTTTCGTGTCAACCGCGCGCGGCGCGGATCAGGCGCAGGATGTCCTGTGCTGCGTCGGGGATGTTGGTGCCGGGGCCAAAGATCGCCTTGACGCCCGCATCATAGAGGAACTGGTAATCCTGCTGTGGGATGACCCCGCCACAAATCACCAGAATGTCTTCGGCACCGGCGTCCTTGAGGGCCGCGATCAACTGCGGGGCAAGTGTCTTGTGACCCGCCGCCTGTGACGAGATACCAATGACGTGCACATCATTGTCGACCGCATCCTGTGCAGCCTCGGCAGGCGTTTGGAACAAGGGGCCTACGTCCACGTCAAAGCCAATATCGGCAAATGCGGTGGCGATCACCTTGGCACCCCGGTCGTGGCCGTCCTGGCCCATCTTGACCACCAACATGCGTGGGCGGCGGCCTTCGGCCTCGGCGAAATCCTCGACCGACTTCTGGATCGCGGCAAAGCCTTCGTCACCTTCGTATGCGGCCCCGTAGACACCGGCCAGCGTTTTCACTTCGGCGCGGTGGCGGCCGAACACTTTTTCCATTGCCATGCTGATCTCTCCAACGGATGCGCGGGCGCGCGCGGCCTCAACGGCCCCTTCCAACAAATTTCCGCCCTCGGTGGCGCGGCGGGTCAATTCATCCAGTGCCGCAGTACAGGCCGCCTCGTCGCGGGTGCTGCGGATGGTTTCCAGACGCGCGATCTGGCTGGTGCGCACAGCGGCGTTGTCGATGTCGAGGATGTCGATGTCATCCTCTTTTTCCAGCCGGTACTTGTTGACGCCGACGATCACCTCTTCGCCCCGGTCGATCATCGCCTGACGCGTGGCTGCCGCCTCTTCAATGCGCAGTTTGGGCATGCCTGAGGCCACGGCCTTGGTCATGCCGCCCATTTCCTCAACCTCTTCAATCAGCTTCCAAGCCGCTTCGGCCAAGTCGTGGGTCAGTTTCTCGACGTAGTAGGACCCCGCGAGCGGATCGACCACGTTGGTGACCCCGGTTTCTTCCTGCAGGATCAGCTGGGTGTTGCGCGCGATGCGGGCGCTGAAATCGGTTGGCAGGGCAATCGCCTCGTCCAGCGCATTGGTGTGCAGCGATTGTGTGCCGCCCAGTGCTGCCGCCATCGCCTCGTAGGCGGTACGGACCACGTTGTTGTAGGGGTCCTGTTCCTGCAAGGACACGCCGGACGTCTGGCAATGGGTGCGCAGCATCGACGATTTGGGGTTCTTGGGTTCAAACTCCGACATGATGCGGTGCCACAATAGCCGCGCGGCGCGCAGTTTGGCCGCTTCCATGAAGAAGTTCATGCCAATGGCAAAGAAGAACGACAACCGCCCTGCGAACTTGTCCACGTCCATGCCCCGATCGATTGCCGCGCGCACGTATTCGCGCCCGTCCGCAAGGGTAAAGGCCAACTCCTGAACCAGGTTCGCGCCCGCCTCTTGCATGTGGTAGCCCGAGATCGAGATGGAGTTGAACTTGGGCATTTCGTTCGAGGTGTATTCGATGATGTCCGCGATGATCCGCATCGAGGGTTCGGGCGGATAGATGTATGTGTTGCGGACCATGAACTCCTTTAGAATGTCGTTCTGAATGGTGCCGGACAACACGGATTTGTCGTGGCCCTGTTCCTGCCCTGCGACGATGAAATTGGCCAGGATCGGGATCACCGCACCATTCATTGTCATCGACACCGACACCTTGTCGAGCGGGATGCCGTCAAAGAGGATTTTCATGTCCTCGACGCTGTCGATGGCCACTCCGGCCTTGCCCACGTCGCCAACCACACGCTCGTGGTCGCTGTCATAGCCGCGGTGGGTGGCCAGGTCGAAGGCGACCGACACGCCTTGCTGGCCTGCGGCCAGCCCGCGGCGGTAGAATGCGTTGGATTCCTCGGCGGTGGAAAATCCTGCGTACTGGCGGATGGTCCAAGGGCGGCCAGCATACATCGTGGCCTTCACACCACGTGTGAACGGCGCGGCACCCGGGATCGTACCAAGGTGGCCGACCCCATCAAGGTCCTCTTCGGTATAGATCGGTTGAACCTTGATCCCTTCGAGGGTCTTCCACGTCAGACTGTCCAGCGGGCGGCCGCGCAGTTCCGCCTCAGCCAGAGTGCGCCATGCGTCCTTTTTGTCGGTCATATCCTTGTCCTTTTGCATTTGGACCCATGGGCGGGGTTTGCCCCGCTCCGATACGGTCCGGATCCTCTGTCAGTGTCGCCAGGCCATCGGCCCCGGCGATGAGCCAATGCATGTCATCGGCATAGGCTTCGCGCAGGCTTGCGCGTTGTTCAGGGTTGAAAGGTTGCCACGCGCCCCGGCGCGGCAGCATCATCACCGCCGCGTCCCCGCGATCGGTCAGAATGTCACGCAGTTGTGCCGCGTCCGGCGTCCGGTTCAGCCACATATCGCCATCGGTCAGCGTCACATCACGGTCCGTCGCCTCGCGCAACAGGGCCGTGGGCTTGCCTGCGAAATCCTCAAACGGGGCCACGACAATTTGCGCCCGTGGCACAGCGCGCGCCAGATCGGTGATCACGTCCCGCCACGTGCGGCGGGCCACCGCGATCGCACTCAACGCTGCAGGTTTCGGTACCGGATGGCCCCGCGCCACACCATAGGCGATGGCCGAGGGCCAATAGGTGTCCTGCGACCGGATCGACAGGACAAGACGCGTGATCTGCCCATCAAAAAGAGCCGCATAGCGCGCCACGCGGTCGCCGATATCGGGATACAAGGCCCGTGTGCGCATGTTGGAACGCACCGAGCCAATCATGTTCTCGTCACTGACAAGCAGGGCCAGCGCGCCGCTGTCATGCGCCTTTTGCAGGCGCAGTTGCACCCGGCCCCGCGCCCGGCGCGCGGCATCCCCTGCGCGGACATCGCCCTTTTGCGGCATGACACCGGCAAAAAGACCCCCGCGCGTGCGGTGCGGCCCCCAAAAGGCGAGCCCCGCACGGTTCAGTGCCGGAAGGTTGCGGCGCAGCGTGGTTTGAAAGCTGGTGCTGCCCGTCCGGTGGGCCCCCAAATGCAAGATGACGTCCATGGCGCGGGCAATCCTTTGCGTAACCGAAGCCCCGGCTGGCATGGTTGCGGGGAATGCCACGGTCATAGCGTCACACCCGTTGCCATCGCTTTAATGGCGAATTGTTTTCGATTGCCCATCGAAATCGTCGAAAAACCGATTATCTTCACTGCAACAGGAGACACGATGAAACGACTGATTGCCTTTGTTTTCATGGCCCTAAGCGGGGCCGCCGTTGCCGCCGAAACACCGCAACCGACCCCGTCGGAGCAAGTTTTTGGCGTCTTAGACCAGACGGATTTAAGCCAATTTGTTTGGATTAAGCGTCCCGTGATCGTTTTTGCGGACAGCCCGAACGACCCGCGCTTTGCCGAACAGATGGCCCTGCTCGAAGAGCGTGTCGATGCGTTGGCCGAACGCGATGTGGTGGTTCTGGTCGATACCGATCCCGCCGCAAAATCCGATCTGCGCCGCAAATTGCGCCCACGCGGGTTCATGTTGGTGCTGATCGGCAAGGATGGCGGCGTGAAGCTGCGCAAACCTTTCCCATGGGACGTGCGCGAGCTGTCGCGCAGCATCGACAAAATGCCCATGCGCAAACAGGAACTGCGCGGATCAGTCCAGTCTGACTGATCCGGCACGTTCTGCTTATGTCGCGCAAGGACGTTCACGGCGTTATTCGAACTCCATGATCACATCGTCCACGGCAAGGCTGTCGCCCGCTGCGGCGTTGATCTTGGACACCACGCCCTTTTTCTCGGCGCGCAGGATGTTTTCCATCTTCATTGCCTCGATGGTGCACAGCGCCTGACCTTCCTGCACTTCGTCACCTTCGGCCACATCCAGTTTCACAACCAGGCCCGGCATCGGACACAGCAGCATCTTGGACGTGTCGGGCGGCAGTTTCTCAGGCATCAGGCGGGCCAGTTCGGCCTGACGCGGGGTGCGTACATGCACCTTGAGGTCGGCGCCACGGGTGCGCACGCGGAAGCCGCCGCTGATCTTGCCAACTTTCAGAACCAGAGGTGCATCCGACACTGTCATTTCGGCCAATTGGTCGCCCGGGGTCCAGTCGCCGCTGACGCGCAGTTGCGCACCATCACCGAAGGTCACGGTGGAGCCGTCATGATCCGCTGCAATCACCACGTCAAAGGAATGGCCCTGCACGGTCACGTTCCAATCGGTGCCGACCTTGCGTTCGTGGTTGTCCATACGCCCCGACACGCGCGCGCGGCGGATTTCGGCAACCCGGTGCATCGCGGCTGAGGCCGCGGCGATGCGCTTGAGTTCGGCCTCGGGCAATTCGACCCCCTGGAACCCTTCGGGATACTGTTCCTCGATAAAGGCGGTGGTCATGGTGCCATCGATGAAGATCGGGTGATCCATGACGGCGCTGAGGAAGGGCAGGTTGTGGCCGATCCCCTCGACTTCGAAACTGTCGAGCGCCACGCGCATCGCCTCGATCGCCGTGGCGCGGTCAGGCCCCCATGTGCACAGTTTGGCGATCATCGGGTCATAATACATGCTGATCTCGCCGCCCTCGAAGACGCCGGTGTCATTGCGCACGGCTGTATCACCCGATGGCGCGTCGCCTTGCCATTTTCCGGTCTCCAGAAGCGGGCCGGAAGCCACTTCGGCAGGGGGCCGGTAGCGGGTCAGACGGCCAATCGAAGGCAGGAACCCGCGATAGGGGTCTTCGGCATAGAGCCGGTTTTCAATGGCCCAGCCTGTCAGCTTTACATCGTCCTGCGTGATCGTCAGCGCCTCGCCATTCGCGACGCGGATCATCTGTTCGACCAGATCAACACCAGTGATCAGTTCGGTCACCGGATGTTCCACCTGCAAGCGGGTGTTCATTTCGAGGAAGTAGAAATTCTTGTTACCGTCCACGATGAATTCAACGGTACCCGCGCTGGAATAATCCACAGCCTTGGCCAGCGCCACGGCCTGTTCGCCCATGGCGCGGCGTGTGGCCTCATCGAGGAAGGGGCTGGGTGCTTCCTCGACAACCTTCTGGTTGCGGCGCTGGATCGAACATTCACGTTCGCCCAGGTAGATGCCGTTGCCGTGGCTGTCGCACAGGACCTGAATTTCGATGTGGCGGGGTTGTGTGACGAACTTCTCGATAAAGATACGGTCGTCGCCAAAGCTGTTGGCCGCCTCGTTCTTGGACGATTGAAAGCCCTCGCGCGCCTCTTCGTCGTTCCAGGCGATACGCATGCCCTTGCCGCCGCCACCCGCGCTGGCCTTGATCATCACCGGATAGCCAATCTCGCCCGAGATTTTGACGGCCTCGTCCGCATCTTCGATCAGGCCCATATAGCCCGGAACCGTGCTGACATTGGCGTCCTGGGCAATTTTTTTCGACGTAATCTTGTCGCCCATCTTTTCGATGGCACCCACGGGTGGGCCGACAAACGCAACGCCGGCTTCGGCCAGTGCTTCGGCGAATTTGCTGTTTTCCGACAGGAAGCCATAGCCGGGATGCACCGCTTGCGCGCCCGAGGACTTGATCGCCTCCATCACCTTGTCGATGACGATATAGGACTGGTTGGCCGGGGGGGGACCGATGTGCACGGCCTCGTCCGCCATCTTGACGTGCAGGGCCTGCCGGTCCGCGTCCGAATAGATCGCCACGGTGGAAATGCCCATCTTGCGGGCGGTCTTGATGACACGGCAGGCGATTTCGCCCCGGTTTGCGATCAGGATCTTGTTGAACATGAAACGTCCCTTGTCTGAGGTGTTGAACAACGCAAGAAAGCGCCCTGCGGCAGCAGGACGCCCGATGCGTGATGTCGGTGGTCTGATGTGATCAGGGGTGCGCTGCGCGGCTTTGTGCGGGCTGCGTGAAGGTGGATTGCGTCAACGACGGCTTTTGAGCGGCCAATAGAACCGCCATTGCCGCGAAAATCAGTAGTGTCAGTCGGATCATCCAAAGCTCCCGCAGGCGACATGAGCGTCGCTTGCGGGGAAACTATGGAATTCAAAGGCGTCAGATCACGGGAATAGCGGCCCCGCGTTCCCCGCGCCGGTCTTGGGTTACTTGCACTTGCCCGGTTGCGCCTGGCAGTATAGCAGGTTGCCCGCCGCACCAATGGCGGCACCTTGCAACAGGCTGCCGCTTGTGACGGCTGCGGCACCTGCACCGACGGCACCGCCGACAATGGCCTGTTCACCGATCGTGTCGCCACATGCCGCAAGGCCGGTACAACACAGACCTGCGGAAATCCAAGTTTTGAAAGGCATTGCTCTTGTCCTTGTCCTGCTTCTTTCTTGAACAGAACGCATGACAGACTGGACGGTTCCGACAATGCAAAATGCCGCGCGGGGCATGTATTGGCAGAAACCCGCCAATCTGCTGGAATCGGTGCAAAAAATTCGGGCAGCGCCATGCAACATGCGTGGGGCTGCCCGATAGGGGAAGGGGTACGGAAATGGTACGCGGTCACCGCTTGCAGTTGGGGTACGGCGACCGTCAGATGACGTTGGCACAGTGTTGAACCGCGCGAAAGACGCGTGTTGCGCCGGGTGGCCTTGTGCGCCATTCCCCGCCGTTTTTCCCGCAGAGCGAGCGACATTATGCCGATCCTCCGTCAATGGCTTCGGGAAAGGCCGCGCGGGCGGCTGTCGCGTCGATAACCAGCAGTGCCTCGTAATCCTCGGGATCAAAGTCTTCCTGCGCAGGCAGCACCTCGCGGCCAAACAGCCACGACAGGCGGCCCGCATCCAGATTGCCACGCTCGAAAGGCTGATCGCCGAACTGCTCCCAAAGAGCCGCCATGAACCCCGCATCTGCCCGCCGGTCAGCCGGTTTACGGTCATGCTTGCGCTCGCGCCGGGTCAGGGGCGTGGCCCCTTTGGGGTTGGCGCGTCGAATGGTAAATTGGAAATCCGTGCCCGGCAGACGGCCGGGGAACCCGCGATGCTTGATCATGTGCGCCCCCGGAAAAGGGCGGTGCGGGGGGCCAGGGCAGGCACGCATGCCTGCCCTGAAGGGGTATTACTTGTATTTACCCGTGTATGTCGGCTCGACCGAGATGGGCTCGGGATCGACCACGACAAATTCTTCGGCCTGCTGCTCGCGCGCACAGGCAGCAACCACGGCGATGAAGCCGAATGTTGCCAACAGTTTGATGCTCTTCGACATCTGAGTCTCCTGTCACTTCTGAATGGGCGCAACGCGCACAAAAGCACGCGCCTTGCCTCAACTGAGGTAAGGGAACCTTGGGGTTTCCTTGGGGCGACCATAGCCGAAGCGGGGCCTGAAAGATATATGCCCGTCTGCAATCGGCGGTTCTGTGACGACAAAGCCGCAATCGCCCCGTTGCCTGAAGTCCGGGCCGCAACATCTTGTGTTCGCATCAAAAAGCCTCCCAGATACAGGCGTCCCCATCGATGCGAAATGCGTCGAAAAACTGGGTGGCTTCGGGATCTGCGGTGCCAAACTCGACCACGCGGTCCGCCAGAGAGATCACCACGACCTCGCCCTCCAGCTCGAAATCGCGGCTGTAGGGAAGGGCCACGGTCTCGCACAGATGCTCCATGTCAGGGCCCGCTTCGCCATAGCTGATGTCGCCGGTGTCCCGCGCGATCTCGGGCGCAAGAAAGCGAAACCGCAGCAGTGTCTGGTTGCCCACATCGTCGATCAACACCTCGTGCAGATCGACCGGTTGCCCCGATGGCACATCATAGGCCAGCGCAGGCGTTGCCAGAAGAAACGCCAAAACGCAGCCCCGGAACCCACGCAGGGCTCCTCCACCCGGGGCTGCTGTGCGCACGAACATGCCGCGCGCGGTCTGAGTGGCCAATGTCGTCATGGCGCGACCTCATCATGGGTGTCGAAATCGGCGGGCGATATGATCTCGATCAACTCCATATCATCGGAATGGCGGACCTCGCGGTGCTTGATCCCCGGCGGTTGCAGCACGCAGGACCCTGCGCGCATCATGTGTTCGCCCTGCCCTTCGTATTCGAAAACCACCCAGCCTTGCGTGACATAGACCATCTGGAAATCCAGATCGTGGCTGCGCCATGCGCCGGGGCTCTCCATGCCCGGCACCGCACGGATCACGTGGGCGCCGTAAGCCCCCCTGGTCGCGTCCCTTATACCAAGATCGCGGTATTCAAAGAAGGGGCGCAGGCCCGCGCCCTCGAATTTGCCATCATCTGCATGGGCGATGGTGAAGGCCTGGTTTTTCCACAGTTGGTTCATGTCACGGCACCCTTTCGCCAGCATGTAGTGTCGAACCACCACTGAGCAGCGCGCAAGGGCAGCGTCCGGCCGCGGGCGTCGCGCTGAAAGCGCCCGCCCATGGGGGCGGTCGGGCGCTGCCCGGTGGTTCCCACCGGGCAAGAGGTTGCTCTCGTGATGGCCCTCACTCCAAACATATCACAACGGAATGTTGTCGTGTTTCTTCCACGGGTTCGCCAGCTTCTTGCCCCGCAGCGATGCGAAGGCGCGGCTCACGCGTTTGCGGGTCGAATGGGGCTGGATCACCTCGTCGATGAACCCGCGTTCGGCCGCGACAAACGGATTGGCAAAGCGGTCTTCGTAGTCCGCGGTGTGTTGCGCGATCTTGTCCGCATCCCCCAGATCGGCGCGGTGGATGATCTCGGTCGCCCCCTTGGCCCCCATCACCGCGATCTCGGCGGTGGGCCAGGCATAGTTGAAATCGCCACGCAGGTGTTTGGACGCCATAACCACATAGGCCCCGCCATAGGCCTTGCGCGTGATCACCGTGACCTTTGGCACCGTCGCCTCGCCATAGGCAAAGAGCAGCTTGGCCCCGTGTTTGATCACGCCGTTGTATTCCTGGCTGGTGCCGGGCAGGAAGCCGGGGACATCCACCAGCGTCAGGATCGGAATCTCAAAAGCATCGCAAAAACGCACGAAACGCGCGGCCTTGCGGCTGCTGTCAATGTCGAGGCATCCGGCCAGCACCATCGGCTGGTTTGCCACCACGCCCACGGTCTGACCCTCAAGACGGATAAATCCGGTGATGATGTTCTTGGCGAACTCGGCCTGAATTTCGTAAAAATCACCCTCGTCCGCGATCTTCAGGATCAATTCCTTCATGTCATAGGGCGTGTTGGCGTTTTCGGGGATCAGCGTATCAAGTGATGTCTCGATGCGACCCGGCTCGTCAAAGAACGGGCGCACGGGCGGCTTTTCGCGGTTGTTGAGGGGCAGGAAATCCACCAGGCGGCGCACTTCGGCCAGGGCCTCGACGTCGTTTTCAAAGGCCGCGTCCGCGACCGACGATTTCTTGGTGTGGGTGGACGCGCCGCCCAGCTCTTCGGCGGTGACATGTTCGTTGGTCACCGTCTTGACCACGTCAGGGCCGGTGACGAACATGTATGAGCTGTCTTTGACCATGAAGATAAAATCGGTCATCGCAGGCGAATAGACCGCGCCGCCCGCACATGGCCCCATGGTGACGCTGATCTGCGGCACCACGCCCGATGCCACGATGTTGCGTTGAAACACCTCACCGTAGCCCGCCAGAGAATCCACGCCTTCCTGAATGCGCGCGCCGCCGCTGTCGTTCAGACCGATGATCGGCGCGCCGTTCTGCATCGCCATATCCATGATCTTGCAGATTTTCTGGGCGTGGGTGGCCGAAACGGACCCGCCCAGTACGGTAAAGTCCTGGCTGAACACATAGACCATGCGCCCGTTGATCGTGCCCCAACCGGTCACGACCCCATCGCCTGCGGGGCGGTTTTCTTCCATGCCGAAGTCGGTGCACCGGTGCGACACGAACATGTCGAATTCTTCGAACGATCCTTCGTCCAACAACAGGTCGACACGTTCGCGCGCTGTCAGCTTGCCGCGCCCGTGCTGTGCATCGATGCGCTTTTGCCCGCCTCCCAGCCGTGCGTCGGCGCGGCGGTTCTCAAGCTCGGTCAGGATATCTTTCATGTGTGGCCCCATGTTGCGATTTGGCGCAACCTAACAGGCACAGAGCAGGCGCTAAAGGAGAGTCTGGAATATTTGCAAATTCTATACGGCATAGTTTTTGCGAATTGCAAATCTGCAAAATGAACCGATCAGTCTGGACATCATCCAGCCCCGGTTTTACCTCGGAGGGATGCAAGATGCGCCGCCCATCCGGTTTCTCGACCGAAGCACCCCACCTCACATCTCTACATTGGTCCTTCTGGCGGGCATGTCGGCCATGGTCATGAACATGTTCCTGCCCAGCCTGCCCAACATGACCGCCTATTTCGATACCGAATACCGCCTGATGCAGTTGTCGGTGGCGCTTTACCTCGGGGTCAGCGCGATCATGCAAATCCTGATCGGGCCGATCTCGGACAAATACGGGCGGCGGCCTGTTCTGTTGGGTGGTCTGGGCCTCTTCATGCTGGCCACGTTGGGCTGCATCTTTGCCCCGACTGCAGAAGTTTTCCTGTTCTTTCGCATGTGCCAGGCCGTGGCCGCCGTGGCCATGGTGCTAAGCCGCGCGGTGATACGCGACCTCTACGATCAGGACCAGTCCGCATCGAAGATCGGTATTGTGACCATGTTCATGTCGGTGGTGCCCATGGTCAGCCCGGCCATCGGCGGCATGCTGGACGAAGCCTTTGGCTGGAAGGCAAACTTCTGGGTCTTTTTCGCCATCGGGGGGCTGACGATCTGGTTTGTCTGGAGCGATCTGGGCGAAACTGCGCGGGAAAGCGGCAAGACATTGGTGGGCCAGTTCCGCGAATACCCCGAATTGCTGCGCTCGCCGCGGTTCTGGGGCTACTCGCTGGCTGCGGGGTTCTGTTCGGGATCGTTCTTTACCTACCTCGGTGGCGCGCCCTTTGTCGGCTCCGTCATCTTTGGGCTGTCGCCCGCGATGCTGGGCCTTGTTTTTGGTGCGCCGGCCATCGGCTACATGGCGGGCAACGGGCTGACGGGGGCCTTTGCCATGCGGTTCGGCGTCAATCGCATGGTTTTCTGGGGCTGTATCTCAAACGCTGTGGGCGTATTCGGATCGCTGGCGATTTTCCTTGTCACCGGCGGTTCGCCCTTGTCCTTTTTCGGCATGATGACACTTGTGGGGCTGGGCAACGGGCTGGTCATCCCCAACGCCACCGCTGGCATGTTGTCGGTGCGCCCGCATCTGGCGGGCACCGCATCGGGTCTGGGCGGGGCGATCATGATCGGGGGTGGCGCAATCCTCAGCGGGGCCATCGGCGCGGTTCTGACGCCTGAGACCGGGGCCTACCCGCTGCTTTACATGATGTGCATCACGTCCATTCTGGCGCTCGCTTCGATTGGCACCGTCTACTGGCGCGAACAGCGCCTCGTGGCCTGAGGCGCTGGACGCCGCAACTTTGCAAAGCTACTTTGCGGCAGGTGCTAATTTGCAAAGGCTGACACAGTGGCGCAACAGAAACTCTATGCCGGGGCCAAGCTGCGTGAAGTGCGCACACGGATCGGTCTGACCCAGAAGGATTTCGCCGCCAAGCTGGGCGTGTCGCTGCCCTATCTCAACCAGATGGAAAACAACAACCGACCGGTCAGCACGTCGGTGGTTCTGAGCCTTGCGCAGGAGTTCGGGCTGGATGTGACCGAGTTGAGCACGGGTGACGGCGAACGGTTGGTCAGCGACATGCGCGAGGCACTGGCCGATCCGGTCTTTTCCGGGGATATGCCGCCCATGGCCGACCTGCGGCTGGCCGCCTCAAACGCGCCGGGGCTGGCGCGGGCCTTCATCGAACTGCACCGCAGCTATCGCCAGACCCACGAACGGCTTGCCTCTCTCGACGAAGCCTTGGGCCGCGAAGATGCCCGCGCCCGCCCCAGCCCATGGGAAGAGGTGCGCGATTTCTTTCATTACTGCGACAACTACATAGATGCCGTAGACCGCGCGGCCGAGCATTTCGCCACCGCCGAAGGGCGGCTCGACAACATTCGGGCCGCGGCTGTCGCGGGACTTGGCAGCGCTGGCATTTCTGTCGAATTCGCCGAAATGGACCTGATCCGCAGCTACGACCCCGGCGCCAAGATCCTGCGCATTTCGTCCCGCGCCGCGCCCGAAACCCAGACCTTCCAGATGCTGCTGCAACTGGCGCTGATCCGGCAGAACGCGCTGCTGGAGGCGACGCTCGATCTGGCCCGGTTCCAGTCGGACGAGGCCCGCGCCATCGCCAAGATCGGCCTCGCCAACTATTTCGCGGGGGCAGCTCTAATGCCCTACGGTCCGTTTCTGGAGGTCGCACAAAGCTGCCGCCATGACCTCGAAGTGCTGGCGGGCCGCTTTGGCGCATCCATCGAACAGGTGGCGCACCGGCTGTCCACCCTGCAACGGCCCGGCGCCAAGGGCATTCCGTTCTTCTTTGTACGGGTCGATCAGGCGGGCACCATCACCAAACGCCATTCGGCCACGCGCCTGCAATTTGCCCGCTTTGGCGGGGCCTGTCCCTTGTGGAACGTCCACCGCGCCTTTGAACAACCGGGGCAGTTCCTGCGCCAACTGGCCGAAACACCCGACGGGGTGCGCTACATCAGCCTTGCGCGCGATGTGTCGAAACCCGCGGGCCGCTTTGGCGCGCCGGTGCGCCGCTTTGCCATCGCTTTGGGGTGCGAGGTCAGCCACGCAGGGTCGCTTGTCTATGCCGACGGCATGGACGTCGCGCGCGAGGACGCGTTCGAACCCATAGGGATTTCCTGCCGCATCTGCGAACGCAAGACCTGCCACCAGCGGTCCATTCCACCGCTGGAACGGCAGTTGCGGGTGGACACCGACACGCGCGATGTCCTGCCCTATGTGGTGGGGTGATCAGCCCGCGTCGCGCAGCATGGCATAGATGTCATCCTTGAGACGTGCGCGCTTCTTGCGCAGCGCGGTTTCGGCCTCTTCGCTCATTGGCTCAACGTTGGTTTCGGCACGGTGCACGGCGCGGTTCACCTCGTGGTACTCATCGGACAGACGGGCGAAATGCGCGTTGTCGGTGCGCAGGGCGGCCATCAGATCCTTCATTTCGGGGAATTCTGTATTCAATTCGTGCGGGGTGTGCGACATGGGCTATCTCCTTGAGTGTTGGCCCAGTATCGCGCGCCTGCGCAGCACACACTTTGACCCTGATCAAGCCGCGCGGTTTATTATGCGGTTTTTTGACCTTAACGCTTGGCCGCGCGCCAGCCCGCAGCGCGTGCTTCGGCGCGTGAACAAAACCAGCGTTCGCCTTTTTTCAGGTTGATGCCCGTGCGTTCGTAGTTTTCCTGCCCCGGCACATGAAAGATGCGTCCACCGCTGGAAATATTGCCCTTGATCACGCAGTCGGGATCGATGGGAAAGCGGCCCTTGGCCCGTGTGGCGCGGAATTGTGCGGGCGATTGCACGCGCATGGCATGCAGGCCCCGGTCATTGATCGCGGCCCCCTTTTCGTCCAGGTCGTAGGCCATGGAATACTTGCGATAGGCAAAGGCCCAGCCTTCGCTGACCAGCACCTGCCCCATGTCTTCCCCGCCCACGTCACAGCGCGCGACCTGGCGGCCATAGCGGTCCACCTCGATCTCCTCGCAGCGCGCAAGGCGGTGTTCGAAGCGGTCGCGCACCTTGGCCGCGGCCCAAAGCCCGCATTGATAGGCAATGCCCTGTTCGGTTTCGCAGGTCTGCTCCATCTCCGGCGCATCGATGCCGTGCAGACGCACACGCACGGTGCCCACGTCGATGGTATCAGCGTCGATCACGCGTACGGGGCCTGCAAACTCCGCCAAGGCGGCGCAGGGCAGAAAAGCCAGAACGAAAGCGGTACAAATCCTTAACATTTGGCTAATTAGGGGGCTGTACCCCCCAAAATCAACCGAAACCGTTCAGAATGATTAACGCTGCGCGGTTTCCCAATCCGGATGTACCCAAGGTTCCACGTTGGCCGGGGGCAGCCTGCGGCCCAGAACGTGATCGGCCATCTTCTCGCCCGTCATGATCGAGGGGCCGTTGAGGTTGCCATTGGTGATGCGGGGAAAGACGCTGCTGTCCACAACCCGCAGGGCATCCACCCCGATCACCCGGCCTTCGGGGTCCACCACCGCCGTTGGATCATCTGCGCGGCCCATGCGGCAGGTGCCACAGGGGTGATAGGCGCTTTCGGCGTGTTCGCGGATAAAGCTGTCGATCTCGTCATCGCTTTGCAGATGCGCACCGGGCTGGATTTCGGATTTGACGAAGGGTTCGAAGGCATCCTGCGCGAACACTTCGCGGGTGAGGCGGACACAGGTGCGGAAGTCTTCCCAATCCTGATCGGTGGACATGTAATTAAAGAATATGCGCGGATCATCCTTGGGATCGGCGGATCGCAATGTGACCGCCCCGCGCGAGGGCGAACGCATGGGGCCGACATGGGCCTGAAACCCGTGGCCTTCGGCCGCCGCCTGCCCGTCATAACGCACCGCGATGGGCAGGAAATGGTACTGGATGTCCGGATAGGCCACGCCCGCGCGGCTGCGGATGAAGGCCGCGCTTTCGAACTGGTTGGAGGCCCCAAGGCCCGTTTTCGTGAACAGCCACTGCGCCCCGATCATGGCCTTTGAGAACAGGTTCCAGTGCTTGAAAAGCGTGATGGGCTGGCTTGCGGCCATCTGCATGTAGACCTCAAGGTGGTCTTGCAGGTTCTGGCCCACACCCGGACGGTCCGCGACCACGTCGATGCCATGTTCGGCCAGATGCGCGGCGGGGCCGATGCCCGACAGCATCAACAGTTTCGGCGAATTGATCGAGGAGGCGGCAAGGATCACTTCGCGGCGCGCGCGCACGGTGGTGCCACCTGCCAGTACCACGCCGACCGCGCGGCCCTCTTCGATGATGACACGCTCGACCAGTCCACGCATCAGATCGCAATTGTCGCGCGCAAGGGCGGGGCGCAGATAGGCGTTCGCCGCAGACCAGCGCCGGCCCTTGTAAACCGTCTGCTCCATCGGGCCGAAGCCTTCCTGCTTTTGCCCGTTGTAGTCCCCCGTGACCTCGTAGCCCGCCTGTGCACCCGCCTCGACGAACGCCTTGAAAAGCGGGTTGTCGCGGGGGCCGCGGCTGACGTGCAGGGGGCCATCGGTGCCGCGCCAGGCGGGGTCGCCGCCGTGGCCGCCGTCGTGCCAGCTTTCCATGCGCTTGTAGTAGGGCAAGACGTCGGCATAGCCCCAGCCCTCGGCCCCCTGATCGCGCCAGTGGTCGAAATCCATTGCGTGGCCGCGCACATAGACCATGCCGTTGATGCTGGACGAGCCGCCGATGACCTTGCCGCGCGGACAGGCCAATTGCCGCCCCCCGAGATGCGGTTCAGGCTCGGAGCGGTAGCCCCAATCGTACATCTTCATGTTCATCGGATAGCTGAGCGCGGCTGGCATCTGGATCAGCGGCCCGGCGTCGGTGCCGCCATGTTCGATCACCAGCACCGACTGGCCCGCCTCAGCCAGCCTGTAGGCCATGGCACAGCCCGCGCTGCCTGCGCCCACGACGACGAAATCCGCTTCCATGGTCATGGTCCCTTCAGAACGGCGCTTCGACGTCGTCCATACGGACGAAGACGGACTTCAGCTGCGAATAATGTTCGATCGCGGCCTTGGAATTCTCGCGGCCCACGCCCGATTGCTTGGAGCCGCCAAAGGGTGCCTCGACCGGCGCATCGTTGTAGGTGTTGATATAGCAGGTGCCTGCCTCGAACCCTGCGGCCACCCGGTGCGCACGGGTCAGGTCATTGGTGAAAACGCCTGCGGCCAGCCCGAATTCGGTGTCATTGGCGCGGGCCATCACTTCGGCCTCGTCCTCGAAATCCAGCACGGCCATCACCGGGCCAAAGATTTCCTCGCGTGCGATTGTCATGTCGTCGGTGACATCGGCAAAGACCGTGGGTTGCAGGTAATAGCCGTCGCCATCGATGCGCTTGCCGCCATGGACCAGCCGCGCACCTTCGGCCACGCCCTTGGCGATATAGCCCTGCACGATGTCAAGCTGGCGCGCGCTGACCAGCGGGCCGAAGCTGGTGGCGGGGTCTTGCGGATCGCCGATCACCGCGGTGTCGAGCCGTTCGGACATGCGGTTCAGAAACGCCTCCTTGATGCCCTTTTGCACAAAGACGCGGGTACCGTTGGAACAGACCTGCCCCGAGGAGTAGAAATTGCCGAGGATCGCGCCACCCACGGCATTGTCGAGATCGGCATCGTCGAAGATGACCAGCGGTGACTTGCCGCCCAGCTCCATCGTCACATGCTTGATCCCGGCCGCAGCAGAAGCATAGACCTTGCGCCCCGTGGGCACCGAGCCCGTGAGCGACACCTTGTCCACGCGCGCATCCGCGACCAGCGACGCACCGACGTCGCCCAGCCCCTGCACCACGTTGTAGAGCCCTGCGGGCAGGCCCGCCTCGTGCAGGATTTCCGCGACCTTGAGCGCGCAGAGCGGCGTTGTCTCGGACGGTTTGAAGATCATCGCGTTGCCGCAGGCCAGTGCCGGGGCGCCCTTCCAGCAGGCGATCTGCGTGGGATAGTTCCACGCGCCTATCCCGACGCAGACGCCCAGCGCCTCGCGGATGGTATAGACCCAGTTTTCACCGAGCTGGATGTGTTCGCCGGTCAGGGTCGCGGCCATGCCACCGAAATATTCCAGCGCATCCGCGCCGCTGGTGGCATCCACCACGCTGGTTTCCTGATAGGGTTTGCCGGTGTCGAACGTTTCCAGCACGCTGAGGTCGTGATTGCGCATCCGCATCATGTCGGCGGCACGGCGCAGGATGCGGCCGCGTTCGGTGCCAGTCATCGCGGCCCACACAGGTTGTGCAGTGCGCGCCGCCTCCAGCGCCTGATCGATGATCGCGGGCGTGGCCGAATGGATGCGCGCGATCACCGCGCCCGTGGCCGGATAGATCACGTCAAAGGCGTCACCTGCGGTATCTTCGACGTATTGGCCGTTGATGAAATGGCTGGCGGTGGGTTGGGTTGGGTATGTCATGTTGGTGATCCGTGCCTCCGGCGGGCGTTTGTTTGGCAAGATGATAAAAGGGGGCTATTCGCCACGGGGGAAGCGTTGGCGTTCCTCGACCGTGTTGAGGTCCATGTGGTTGCGCATGTAGCGTTCGGATGCCTTTTGCAGCGGCTGGTAGTCCCAAGGGTAATAGCCACCTTCGCGCAGGGCCTCGTAAACCACCCAGCGGCGCGCCTGGCTCGCGCGGACATCGGCGTCATAACGGGCGAGGTCCCAGCGCGCTTCGGACTTGGCGCGCAACTGGTCCAGGGTGCCCTTGTGCGCGGGCACATCCGCGAGGTTGGTCAATTCGTGCGGGTCTGCTTCGAGGTCAAAGAGTTGATCGGGGTCGAGCGCGCAGCGGTTGTATTTCCATTTGCCATAGCGCAGCGACACCATCGGCGCGTATGAGGCCTCGGCCGCATATTCCATGGCCACGGGTTCGGTGCGTTCCATGCCCTGCCCTTGTGGCACCAGCGACTGGCCCGTGGTCCACGGCGCCACCTCGGACATGTCCACGCCTGCAAGGTCACAGAGCGTGGGGCAGACATCGATGTTGCTGACCGGATCGGTGACCAATCCCGGCTGCATCTGCGGGGCCGCGATCATCAGCGGCACGCGTGCGGAGCCCTCGTAGAAGGACATCTTGAACCACAGCCCCCGTTCACCCAGCATATCGCCGTGGTCAGAGACAAAGAGGATGATCGCCTCTTGCCGGGTCGCGTCCAGCGCCTCCATCACTTCGCCGATCTTGTCGTCGAGATAGCTGATATTGGCGAAATAGGCGCGGCGGGAGCGTTTGATATCGTCCTCGGTGATGTCGAAGCTGCGCCAGTCGTTGGCGTCGAAGATACGCTTGGAATGGGGGTCGTGGGCGTCGTAGTCCATCGCCGGGACCTGCGGCAGCAGGTGCTCGCAATCCGCGTAGAGATCCCAGTATTTCTTGCGCGCCACGTAAGGGTCATGCGGATGCGTGAAGCTGACCGTCAGGCACCACGGGCGGTCATCCTGCCCGCGCGCGAGGTCATAGACCTTGCGGGTGGCGTTATAGGCGACCTCGTCATCATACTCCATCTGGTTGGAGATTTCGGCGACGCCTGCCCCGGTCACCGACCCCATGTTGTGATACCACCAGTCGATGCGTTCACCCGGTTTGCGGTAATCGGGTGTCCACCCGAAATCGGCCGGGTAAATGTCGGTGGTCAAGCGCTCTTCGAAGCCGTGAAGCTGATCAGGACCAACAAAGTGCATCTTGCCCGACAGGCAAGTCTGGTAGCCCGCGCGTCGCAGGTGATGGGCATAGGTGGGGATGGCCGAAGAGAATTCAGCCGCATTGTCATAGACCCCCGTGGCCGAGGGCAATTGTCCCGACATGAAGGCCGCGCGCCCCGGCGCACAGAGTGGCGAGGCGGTGTAGCTGTTGGCAAAACGGGTGGAACGCGCCGCCAGCGCCTTGAGGTTGGGCGCGTGCAGCCAGTCGGCGGGACCATCGGGAAAGAACGTGCCGTTCAACTGATCGACCATGAAGATCAGGATGTTGGGCCGTGTCATTGTGGCGGTCCCACCAGTTTCGACAGGGCACCAAGTGCAGCAGCACAGGCATCGCGGCCCTTGTCCGACAGGGCCGCGCGCAGATATAGGCCGTCGATCAGGGCCGCCAGCGTTTCGGCATCGTCCACCGGGTTGGCGCTGATGCCGCGCAGGGCGTGGGTCAGGTTCGACCGCAGACGTTTCTGGTACAGGCGCAACAGGCGCAGGGTTTCGGGATGGCTTTGCGCCTGCGCATAGAAGGTCATCCAGGCGCTGACCGTGGCCGGGGCAAAGCAGGATTGCGCAAAGCTGCCGCGAATGATGGCGGCGGCACGGTCGTGGGGTCCGTCGGCTTCGGCCAGTGCTGCGCGCACTTCCTCGCCGTATTCACGCAGGATGTGACGCATGGCGGCCAGGAATATCTGGTCTTTTCCGCCGAAATAATGGTGCGCCAACGCGCTGGACATGCCCGCGCGTTTGGCAATCTGGCCCACGGTCACATCCAGTGACCCTACGGCGCCGATCTCGGCGATGGTCGCCTTGACCAGGGCCGAGCGGCGGATCGGTTCCATTCCAACCTTGGGCATCGCGTCATCCCCCCACGTTGCTGCGCTCAGAGGACGATATGCGTTTTTATTGATCCGTCAATCAATAAAACCTGTCACAGCTTGGTGGCCGGTGTCGGCGGGGTGATGGGCGCGCGTTTCAGCACCGCCTCGCGCCATGTGATGAAGGTGACCGAAGCAAGGATCACCAACCCTCCGAGGATCACCCAGATGTCCACCGGCTCTGCAAAGACAATCGCCCCCAGCAACACGGCCCAGACCAGTTGCAGAAAGGTGATGGGCTGGGTCACCGTGACCGGCGCGGCGGCAAAGGCCAGCGTCATGGTGTAGTGCCCTGCAGTGGCGAAACAGGCGACCAGAAACAACAGCCCCAGATCGCCCGCCGTGGGCGTGACCCAATCGGCCAGCGCAAAGGGCAAAAGGGCGATGGTCACGAAAATCGACAGCATCCCCACCACCACGCCTGCGGGGGTTTCATCGGCCACCACCTTTGCAATCAGGTAAGAGCCCGCAAAGATCACCGCCGCCACCAGCATGGCGATGTGGCCCGGGCTGACCTCGCGAAAGCCGGGGCGCAGGATTACCGCCGCACCGATCAACGCCACGATCACCGCCGCGATGCGCCGCGCGGCCAGCCGCTCGCCCAGAAACAGCGCCGCACCGATGGTGACATAGACCGGGGCGAGGTAATTCATGGCCGTGACCTCGGCGATGGGAATGCGCGTCATGGCATAGAACCACAGGATTACCCCGCCTGCATGGCATAGCCCACGCAGCGAAAAGAGTCGCCATTGCCGGGCCGTCAGCCGGGTCTGACGCAAGCTGGGAAGCATGGGGATCAGGAACACCAGCCCCAAAAGGTAGCGCAGGAAAGCCGCCTCGGCAGGCGGCACCCGCGGCCCCATGTATTTCACGATCGCCGTCACGGCGACGAAACACAGCCCCGTCATCAGCATCCATCCGATACCGACAAGCGGGTTTTGAGCAGGGCGGGTTGTCATGGTGCCATCAACACCAAGAAAGTGCGCGGGCCGCAAGGGCTTTGGGCCAGGACGGCGCAATGCCGGGGCTGCCGCCGGGGCGAGGTGCGCGGTACACTCAGGCCATCGGCGAAACTCTGTTGACTTGGAACTGCTCGAACCCGCTACGCCTTGATCGGAAAAGAGAGTGCCAAGATGAAGATATCCGAAGCGGCAAAAGCCACCGGCCTGACGAGCCACACCATCCGGTATTACGAGGCGGCGGACATGCTGCCGCAAATCCCGCGCGGTCCGGATGGGCACCGACGGTTTGGCCCGCGCCATATCGAATGGCTGACCCTCCTCTATTGGTTGCGCGAAACCGGGATGCCGATGGCAAGGATGCGGCGGTTCACGACCCTGGCCAAGGCCGGCGATGAAGGGATCGCGGAGCGGCGTCAGATCCTGTTGGACCATCGGGCGGTGTTGCAGGCCAAGCGCGCACAACTGGACAAATGCGAAAGTGTTCTTGCCATCAAGATCGAAAGCTACGGCCCCGACCACGGCGGAACAACGCCATGAGGTTCGCCTACCTGATCGAGCCGCCGTTCAACTACATCGACACCGATGGCCGGTTGACTGGATGCGATGTGGAATTGGCCCGCCATCTGGTTCAGGAACTGAACCTTGGCCCGTTCGAACCGGTTCAAACCGCGTTTGCACAGCTTTTGCCGGGCGTGCGCGACGGCCTTTGGCGCATGACCACGGGGGTGTTCGCAACGAAGGAGCGACGCGAGATGGCCTGTTTCAGCCGCCCGATCTGGGCCTTGGGCGATGGGCTGCTGGTTGGCAAAGGCAATCCGCTCGGCCTTGAAGGGTATGTGTCCATCGCCAGACATGCCACCGCGCGGCTGGCCGTCATCCGCGATCAGGTACAACACAGGTCGGCGCAGGCGGCAGGGGTTCCCGCACACCGCACGGCGATTTTCGAGACCTATGAACAGGCGGCTTTTGCCCTGCGCGAGGGGCAGGCCGACGCCTATGCCAGCGTGGGACGTGCGCATTCCGGTTTCATCGCACGCCACCCCAACCGGCCCGTGGCGTGGGTCGCGGTGCCACCGGCAGAGGCCCCGCCGGCCTTCGGCTGCTTTGGCTTCGGCCATCATGATCGCGCCGTACAATGGGACGTGGATGCGGTCCTTGCGGGCTATCTTGGCTCTTTGGCGCATCGGCGCATGGTGGCCTCTTTCGGCTTTGCCGATGCAGAGGTTGATCTGGTTGCCGGTCCCGCCCCCTGACGCACCCGGTCCGGATGGAAGCCGGGGCGCGGATGCATCAAAACAGCAAAAGCTTCACGGCAATCGCCCACATGGTCAGCGCGATGACTGCGTCCAGCACCTGCCAGCTGCGCGGATTGGCGAAAAGCGGCCCAAGCGCCCGTGCGCCGTACCCGAGCGAGAAAAAGAAGACAAAGCTGGACAGCACCGCACCCGCGCCAAAGGCCAGCCTGTCCGGCGACTGGGCCGAGATCGACCCGATCAGGACAACCGTATCCAGATAAACGTGCGGGTTCAGCCAAGTCAGCGCCAATACGGTGAGCAAGGCGCTGCGCAGCCCCTGCCCCGCGCCGTTTTGCACCTGTAGTGCGGCGCCCCCACGCCATGCGCTCAATGCATTGCGCCAGCCGTACCGGATCAGGAACGCCGCCCCGCCCAGACGCATGGCCAATTCGAACCATGGCACCGCCTCGGCCAATGCTCCGAACCCTGCAACCCCCGCCGCGACCAGCAGCGCATCAAGGCGTTGGAAGAGGCCCTTGGCACCGCGCTCATCGAACGGGGGCAGCCCTGCACCGCAACGCACGCGGGTGCGCGGCTGGCCAAACATGCCGAGGACATGGCGCTGCTGGAACAGGCGGCCCTGCGCGACATCTCACCCGAAAAAGGACGCGGGCCTGCGCGGGTCAGCATCGCGGTGAACGCGGACAGCCTTGCCACCTGGTTCGTGGGGGCCATGACCGGGGCCAGCCGTGCGGGCGAGATACTCTTTGATCTGGTGATCGACGATCAGGACCATTCGACAGACTGGTTGCGCAGCGGCCGGGTCAGTGCCGCGGTCACAGCGGATGCGCGCCCGGCGCCGGGGTGCGATGCCACGCCCTTGGGTGCGCTGCGGTATGTGGCCACGGCCAGCTCCGACTTCGTGGCGCATTGGTTTGCCGACGGGGTGCCCGCCAAGGCACTGGCACGCGCGCCCATGTGCGTCTTCAACGCCAAGGACCGGCTGCAACACCGCTGGATCACCGCACAAACCGGCAAGGACATCATGCCGCCCGCCCACAGCCTGCCATCGACCCACGGTTTCATTGATGCCGCCTGTTCCGGCATGGCGTGGGGCGTGACCCCGCGGCATTGGTCGAGGATCACCTTGCCTCCGGCGCGCTGGTGGCACTGAACCCCGACATTCCGCTCGACGTGCCGCTGTTCTGGCAGGTATCGCAGATCATGTCGCCGGCGCTTGTGACCCTTAATCAATCGGTCAAGCAGGCGGCCCGTCGCGCACCTTTGGGCCATATCACGCCGGTCTGACCAATCCGTGATGCACATAGGCTCTATCACGGTGATCTGATCATTGGTCATTGGCGTATGTCCTATCAATACCCATATGATTGACGAGACGAGACAGGACGCAAGAACAATGACAAATGAAACGCACAACGTGGACTTGACCGCTCATGATCTGGAACTGATCGAGCAGGCCTTGCACACACAGCAAAAAATTCTCTCCGTGCAAAGCCGTGCGGGGGGCACGTCGGCCAAGACACGGTTGGACAACCTCAAGAACCTGATGGGGCGCCTTGAGCGCCAGACCCCGCGACCAAATGCCGGGGCCGTTCAGGGGTGGAACAGGATTACGCGCGCAATTTTCTGCTGATCACTCGGCGCACACGATGCCCTTGAACGAACAAACGCCGCCCATCTGAAGGGGCGGCGTCTGCATTTCCAGGGGTTGTTTGCGCGACCTACTCCGACAACTGCTCCATCACCTCATCCGACTACTCCGACAACTGCTCCATCACCTCATCCGAGGCTTCGAAGTTCGTGGTTACGCGCTGCACGTCGTCGTCATCTTCCAGCGCATCGATCAGCTTCATCAGCTTTTCCATGCTTTCGAGGTCCATCTCGGTGGTGGTGGTGGGTTTCCACACCAGCTTGGTGGAGTCGGATTCGCCCAATTCCGCCTCAAGCGCGTTGGAGACATCGTTGAGGTCCGTGTCGGCGCACCAGATGATGTGACCGTCCTCAGAGCTTTCGACGTCTTCCGCGCCAGCTTCAATCGCGGCCATCATCACAGTATCCGCATCGCCCACGGACGCGGGATAGGTCACCTCGCCCTTGCGGTCGAACATGAACCCGACGCTGCCGGTTTCGCCGAGGTTGCCGCCGTTCTTGGTAAAGGTCGACCGCACGGTCGAGGCGGTGCGGTTGCGGTTGTCGGTCATCGCCTCGACAATCACCGCCACGCCATTGGGCCCATAGCCCTCATAGCGGATTTCCTCGTAATCATCACCCTCGCCCGCCTGGCTTTTCTTGATCGCGCGGTCGATCACGTCCTTGGGCACCGAACTTGATTTTGCCTCTTTCACCGCCAGCCGCAGGCGCGGGTTCTTGTCGGGGTCGGGGTCGCCCATCTTGGCGGCGACAGTGATTTCCTTGCTGAGCTTCGAGAACAGCTTGGCGCGGATTTTGTCCTGACGCCCCTTGCGGTGCTGAATATTTGCCCATTTTGAATGGCCTGCCATGGTGCCTCCGGCGCTGAACGTGTGGTTGGCAGGCATATAGGACGGCGGCCCCTGCGGGTGCAAGAGGCCCTTGCCCTATGCGGGGTCCTGCCTGCGGCGCAAACGTCTTGCCTTCCGCCTGGCTTGCCAACATGGTGCGTCCATGACCCAGGATCAGATCATCCTTTTCACCCTCTTCGGCCTTGTCTTTGCGATGCTGCTATGGGGGCGGTTCCGCTATGACATCGTGGCCTTTTCCGCACTGATGATCGGCGTGGTGCTGGGCGTTGTGCCGCAAAAGGATGCCTTTGCCGGCTTTGGCCATCCCGCCACGCTGATCGTGGCGCTGGTTCTGGTGGTGTCGGCGGGTCTGGTGCGGTCGGGGGCCGTTTTCCTGATCACCCGCACCATGGTCGATGCCTCGCGCGGCCTTGGTGCACATATTACCCTGATGGGGGCCATCGGGGGCGTGCTGTCGGCCTTCATGAACAATGTGGCAGCGCTTGCGCTGCTGATGCCCGTGGACATCCAGACGGCGCGCAAGGCCGGTCGCAGCCCCGGCCTGTCACTGATGCCGCTAAGCTTCGCCACGATCCTCGGCGGCATGGTCACGCTCATCGGAACGCCGCCCAACATTATCATCGCGGCGATCCGGCAGGATTCACTGGGCGAGCCGTTTTCCATGTTCGACTTCGCGCCCGTGGGTGGCATCGCGGCCATTGCCGGGCTCGCCTTTGTGGCGCTGATCGGTTGGCGGCTGATCCCCGCGCGCGACGACGGCCCCGGCACCGCCGATGATCTGGCGCAATACATCGCCGAACTGACCGTGCCGGAAGGGTCAAAACATATCGGCAAACGTGTCGCCGAACTGGACGAGGACGCGGAGAAGGCCGACGTGGCCGTGATCGGCCTCGTTCGCGAGGGCAAACGACGCTACGGGCGGGCGCGCAATTCGGTGCTGATGGCCGGGGACGCGCTGGTGCTTGAGGCAACCCCGGACGCATTGGACGAATTCCGTACGGCCCTTGACCTTGCACTGGCCGATACCGACCGCGAGGACCGGTTGAACGCCGCGGGCGAAGGCGTCGAGATCATCGAAGTGGTGGTGACAGAGTCAAGCCGCCTTGTGGGCCGCACCGCACAGTCGGTGGGCCTGAGCTGGCGGCAGAATGCGGTGCTCATGGGCATTTCGCGCGAAGGCACGCAGATCACCGCGCAGGTGCGCAAAACAGAGGTCCGCACCGGGGACATCCTGCTTTTGCTGGTGCCGCGTGACACAGGCGCCGATGTCACGACGTGGCTGGGATGCCTGCCGCTGGCCGACCGGGGTCTGGCTGTGACTGAAAACAGCAAGGTGTGGCTGGCCATTGGCCTCTTCGCCGGGGCCGTGGCCGCCGCCAGCTTTGGCTTGATCTACCTGCCTGTGGCGCTGGGGCTGGTGGTCATTGCCTATGTGCTGGCCCGGATCGTGCCCTTGTCCGAACTCTATACGCATATCGAATGGCCGGTTGTGGTGCTCTTGGGATCGATGATCCCGCTTGGGGCGGCGCTGGAAACTTCGGGTGGCACCGAGCTGATCTCGGGCGCTCTGGTCGGCCTGACCGAAGGGCTGCCCGCATGGGCGGTACTGACGGTGCTGATGGTCGTGACCATGTCCCTGTCGGACGTGCTGAACAATACGGCCACGACCATCGTGGCCGCGCCGGTGGGCATTCAGATGGCGCAAACGCTGGGTGTTTCGCCTGACCCGTTCCTGATGGCAGTGGCGGTGGCGGCGTCGGCGGCATTCCTCACGCCCATCGGACACAAGAACAATACGCTGATCCTTGGCCCCGGCGGCTATCATTTCGGGGATTACTGGCGCATCGGCCTGCCGTTGGAGATTATCATCGTCGCGGTATCGATCCCCGCCATCCTCGTGTTCTGGCCGCTCTGACAGGCGTAGACGTTGCGGCACCCTGATCTGCGCCTGCTTGCGCCAGCCGGGCGGACGCGCCTAACCTGCTTCAATCAAGGGGGAGGGTCCGCACAATGGACACACTGATCAATGTGGTGCTGCCACTGTCTCTGACGGTCATCATGCTGAGTTTGGGCATCAGCCTGACATTCGCGGATTTCGGCCGGGTGGCGCGGCGTTTTCATGCCTTTGCCGCCGGTGCGCTGGCGCAGGTGGTTTTGTTGCCGCTCGTGGCCTTCGTGGTGGTGAGTGCCTTCGGGTTGGCCCCGGAGATCGCCGTCGGCGTCATGCTGATTGCCTTTTGCCCCGGCGGGGTGACCTCGAACATGATCTCGCGGCTGGCCAAGGGCGACGTTGCGCTTTCTGTGTCGCTGACGGCGGTGATCAGCCTGCTGAGCATCCTGACCGTGCCGCTTCTGGCGGCATGGGCGGTTGGGCATTTCATGGGCGCCGATGCCCCCGACGTGTCAGTAACCGAGCTGGCGGTTGCCATGTTCCTGATCACGACCTTGCCGGTGTTGATCGGTGTGTTGATCCGGCACTTTGCCCCGGCCTTTGCCATCCGGCTAGACCGGCCCCTGAACATCCTTGCCACGGTTCTCTTCGTGGTCATCGTGCTGGCGGCGCTTGCGGGCAACTGGGCGCTCTTTGTCGAAAACCTGCCCTCGTTAGGTCCTGCGCTGGTCGCCTTCAACGCCAGCCTGATGCTGCTGGGCCTTGTGATCGGACGGCTGGCCAGCCTCACATGGTCCGAGGTCAAGACCCTGTCGATCGAGACGGGCGTGCAGAACGCAACCCTTGGCATTACACTGGCCGCGCTGATCTCGGGACAGTTTGAAGGGTTCAGCGCCATGGCCCTGCCCTCAGCGGTTTACGGCATTTTGATGTATTTTGTGGCCGCGCCCTTCGTGGCATGGTTCCGGGCAAGTTAAGGAGAAACAACTTGGCAGATCAGGCAGACGCAATCGTTGTGGGATCGGGCCTTGCAGGTCTGGCCGCTGCCGCGGAGCTGGGCGATCGCGGGAAATCGGTGATCGTGGTTGATCAGGAACCGCGCAGCTTTCTGGGCGGGCAAGCCTTCTGGAGCCTTGGTGGGCTCTTTATGATCGACACGCCCGAACAGCGGCGCATGGGCATCCGTGACAGCCGCGAACTGGCCCTGAATGACTGGATGGGCAGTGCGCAATTCGACCGGGACGAAGACGCATGGCCCCGCAAATGGGCCGAGGCCTATCTTGATTTCGCGGCAGGCGAAATGCGGCCGTGGCTGCACGCCATGGGGCTGCGCTGGTTCCCGGTGGTGGGCTGGGCCGAACGCGGCGGCAGCTTTGCCGATGGGCATGGCAATTCAGTGCCGCGCTTTCACATCACCTGGGGCACCGGCCCCGGCATCATCGAACACTTCGTGCGCCGTTGCCTCGAACACGAGGCCGCCGGGCGCATCACCTTCAACTTCCGCCATCAGGTTGACCGGATCGACATGGAAAACGGGGCGGCCAAGGGTGTCAGCGGCACGTTGCTGGCCGACGATGGGGCCGAACGCGGCCAGAAGACCAACCGCGACCCGGTGGGGGATTTCAAATTGCGCGCGCCCTCGGTCATCGTGACGTCGGGCGGCATCGGCGGCAACTTCGATATGGTGCGCAAAGTCTGGCCCACCGACCGGCTTGGCCCGGCACCCAAGGACATGGTGGCAGGCGTGCCCGCCCACGTTGATGGCCGGATGATCGGCATTTCCGAGGACGCTGGCGGCCACGTGATCAATGGCGACCGCATGTGGCACTACACTGAGGGCGTCAAGAACTGGGATCCGATCTGGCCCAGCCATGGCATCCGCATCCTGCCGGGGCCGTCGTCCATGTGGTTCGACGCGGAAGGCAACCGGTTTGCGCCCCCTGCTCTGCCCGGGTTCGACAGCATGTCGACCCTGCGCATGATCCTTGAGACAGGGTATGAATACAGCTGGTTCGTGCTGACCCAGAAGGTGATCAAAAAGGAATTCGCTCTGTCCGGGTCCGAACAGAACCCCGATTTCACATCCAAGAAGTGGATCGAAGTCATCAAGCAGCGCATCCTGTCGGGCAAATCGGCCACGGCGCCGGTCGAGGCCTTCAAGGAAAAGGGCGAGGATTTCGTGGTGGCGAACGACTTGGGCACGCTGGTGCGCGGCATGAACCAGGTGGCGGGCGGCAACCTGATCGACGAGGCCAAGTTGCGCGCCCAGATTGAAGCGCGCGATGCGCAGATCGACAACCCGTTTTCGAAGGACGCGCAGATGATGGCCATCCACGCCGCGCGCAACTACCGCGGTGACAAGCTCATTCGCACGGCCAAGCCACATAAATTTCTGGACCCCGACAACGGCCCCCTGATCGCGGTCAAACTGCATATCCTGACGCGCAAGACGCTGGGAGGGCTGCAAACCAATCTGGACAGCCAGATGATCGGCGCGGATGGTCAGGTGGTTCCGGGACTGTTCGCGGCAGGCGAAGTCGCGGGCTTTGGTGGCGGTGGCTATCACGGCTACAACGCGCTGGAGGGGACGTTCCTCGGCGGCTGCATCTTCTCCGGGCGCAACGCAGGCCGTTCTAAGGCGATTGCCTGACAGTCAGGGTATTAGATGGGTGTCGTCTGACGTTTCTGGCGGGGCAAGGATCGGATTTAGGGTGTTCGAAGCCGGTTGAACGCTTGGCGGAGGGGCTGTGTGGAAACTATCTGAGTTTGTGACCTGTGTGACCTGGCCCCCGATGCTCCCTCATTCATAACGAGAGTTTGCGGGTTTGGATTTCATATTCCTTGGTTTCAGTTTGGGCAAGCGCGGCGTGC
>CBFHND010000007.1:0-134601 GCA_965657085.1 uncultured Paracoccaceae bacterium | reverse complement strand
GGCGGGTAAGGCGGTGCCTTGCGCCGCCATGCCCTCAAAGATATGCGCGCGTCTTGCGCGCCTTGCGGATCAGCATGTCACGTTTCACCCGGCCCAGGTTGTCGAAATACATTCGCCCGGCCAGATGGTCGATCTGGTGTTGCACGCTGCGCGCCTCCATTCCGTCGAAGTCGCGCCGGGTGATCACACCATCCGCCCCCATGAACCGCACGGTCACCTGTTTGGGGCGCGCGATCATCGCGGACACGCCGGGCAGGTTCGGGCTGGCCTCCTGCCCTTTCACAATCTCCGGGCCGGACGCCAGCACCGTCGGGTTGGCCAGCAGGATCCGGCAATCGCGTGTGTCGGAGGCATCAACCACAGCCAGTTGCAGCATCACACCGATCTGCGGCGCGGCCAGACCCACGCCGGGCATTGCATCCATCGTCTCGACCATGTCGTCCCAAATGGCGCGCACCTCGTCCGTGATCTCGTCCACCGGATCGGCGGGCGTGCGCAGACAGGCGTTGGGCCACGGGACAAAGGGGCGAAGCGTCATTTGGCAAGGCTTTCGTAAGTGCGTTCCAGATCAGCCCGCGCGTCCGGGTCGATCCGGTCAAGCGTCAGAATCCCGTCCAGGTGGTCATATTCATGCTGGGCACAAGCGGCGGCAAAGCCATTGAGGTCGCGCGCGTGTCGCGCCCCGTCCACGCCGATCCACGTCAGGTGCACGGCGGCAGGCCGGGTCACTTCGGCACTGACACCGGGGATCGACAGGCAGCCCTCGGACTGTGTCGCCATGGCGTCGCCCAAGGGCTCCACCACCGGGTTGATGCAGACCAACGGGTCGGGCGCCCCCTCTTTCCAGCCGGCATCCATCACGAAGAGGCGCAAGGACACGCCCACCTGCGGGGCGGCAAGGCCCCGCCCCGGCGCGTCATACATCGTCTCGAGCATGTCGGCGGCCAGCACGTGGATATCATCGGTCAGATCGCCCACCAGCGCGCAGGGCTGCGACAGCACAGGTTCAGGCCATTTGACGATCGGGCGCACGGCCATCGGGCATCAGGCCTTTTCGCGCGCCAGCTCGCGCTTGAGCTTGGTCATCTTGCGGGTGATCATCTGACGCTTGAGCGGTTTGAGATAATCAATGAACAGCTTGCCATCGAGGTGGTCGATCTCGTGCTGCACGCAGGTGGCCCAGAGGCCCGACATCTCTTCGTTCTGTTCGTTGCCGTCGCGGTCCATCCACCGCACCTGCACCTGCGCGGGGCGGGTCACTTCGGCGAATTGCTCGGGGATCGACAGACAGCCTTCCTCGTAGACGTTCAGATCATCGGATGCGGCCACGATCTCGGGGTTGAACATGATCAGGGGCCGCGGCGCTTCGTCCTCTGCCTTGACGCAATCGAGCACGATCAAACGGTCCAGCACACCCACCTGTGGTGCCGCAAGGCCAACGCCCGGCGCGTCATACATCGTCTCAAGCATATCATCGGCCAACGCACGTAATTCGTCCGTGAGGTCATTCACGGGCGCACAGTGCTTTTTCAGCCGTGGATCGGGATGCAGCAGGATATTGCGTTTCATGCGCTTCATGTAGGACAGACAGGCCCGCGCTGCAACGCCCCCTTGCGCTTGACGCGCGTGGCGTTAGCGTGGCGCGCAACCACAATGGAGACCACATATGACCTTTGATCAGATCATCGACCGCCGCGGCAGCCACTGCGTGAAATGGGACATGATGGAGCAGCTCTATGGCGTGCCTGCGGACAAGGGTCTGGCGATGTGGGTTGCAGACATGGATTTCCGCCCGCCGCAATGCGTGCTGGATGCGGTGCAACAGCAGGTCGATCACGGGATCATGGGATATTTCGGGGATGACAGCGCCTATAAGGACGCGATTTGCTGGTGGATGAAGACGCGCCACGGCTGGGACGTGGATGCGGGCGGCATTTTCACCACCCATGGGCTGGTCAACGGCACGGCCATGTGTGTCGATACCTTTACCGCGCCGGGCGATGGCGTTGTTCTGTTCACGCCCGTTTATCATGCCTTTGCCAAGGTCATCAAAGCCAACAACCGCAAGGTCATTGAATGCCAGCTGGTCAACACTGCCGGGCGCTACGAGATGGACTTCGACGCCTATGATGCCCAGATGGACGGCAGCGCCAAAATGGTCATCCTGTGCAGCCCGCACAATCCCGGTGGCCGTGTCTGGACCCACGAAGAACTGCAAGGCGTGGCCGATTTCGCCAAGCGCCATGACCTGATCCTTGTGTCGGATGAAATTCACCACGATCTGGTGTTTCCCGGTGCCACGCACACGCCGATGACCGCCATCGAGGGGATCGCGGATCGGTTGGTGATGATGACCGCCACCACCAAGACGTTCAACATCGCGGGCAGCCACAGCGGCAATGTGATCATCGAAGACGAAGCGCTGCGCGCAAAGTTCGGCGCGCGGATGATGGCCCTGGGCCTGTCGCCCAACTCTTTCGGGCTGTTCATGGCGACGGCGGCCTATTCGCCGGAAGGGGCGGTCTGGGTGGATGATCTGGTTACGTACCTCGATGGCAATCGCAGGCTGTTTGACGAGGCTGTCAATGCCATTCCGGGACTGGCGTCCATGCCGATGGAGGCCACCTATCTGTCATGGGTCGATTTTGATGGCACCGGCATGAGCCGCGAGGATTTCACGCGCCGGGTCGAACAGGACGCTTGTATCGCGGTCAATCATGGCCCGACATTCGGCACGGGGGGCGAGAGTTTCCTGCGGTTCAACATCGCAATGCCCCGCGCCCGTGTGCAGGAGGCTGTGGAGCGGTTGGCCAAGGCCTTTGCCGACCTGCAATGATCAGCCGCGCGCTGGCCGCCACAGGGGCCCCATGGCCGCAAGCAAGACGATGATGTTGAAAAACGCATTGGACCACGCCCCCGAAGCGATGGATCCGGCGCTGTCCAGACAGAACCACGCCAAAAGGCCCCCCATCACCGCGCGGCGTACCGCCTCGGGGGCCGCATCATGGGCCTTGCCTGACAAAAGCCAGATCATCACGCCCCAGCCGAACAGAAACCCACCGGTGAGCGCGGACAAGAAGTGCATGGTTGGCCCCTCGAACTGCTGAACGCCATCAAGCGGCCAATCCAGCAAATCCAGTGACCAGCGGATGGGTTCATCAAGCGCGGGCATGGTGGCCAGAAAGAACAAGGGCCCGAAACTGCCCACCACGATGGCGGTGATCTTGAGGTAGAACTTGTGAAAACTCTGGGTCATTGCGCTGCCTTCTCATGCAAATCGGATGAGACAGCTTTTGCGCACCGCAGGGCCTGAAACAATTACCTCGCAGGTAACTGACGTGCACACAAGATGCGGGCTATGATCGGCGCATGACAGGGTTTCCCGATACGCTGCGCAAATGGCGCAAGGCCCGCAGGTTCAGTCAGTTGGACCTCGCGCTCGAGGCGGAGGTGTCCTCGCGGCACATATCATTTCTTGAAACGGGACGCGCGCGCCCGAGCCCGCAGATGGTTGGGCGGCTGGGCGATGCGCTGAACCTGCCGCTGGAGGTGCGCAATGCCCTGCTGACCCAAGCGGGGTTCGCCGCAAGGTTTCCGGGGCGGGATTGGAGCGGCGCAGACATGGCCCCGGTGCGCGCCGCACTGGATCACATGATGACAGGGCACGCGCCCTACCCCGCTTTCGCCGTGGATCGCCTTTGGCAGGTGCAGCGGATGAACGCCGCAGCCACGCGACTGTTCGGCGCTGCGGGCATTGCGACGGGTGACAGCCTGCTCGCGAAAATCACCGATGGGTCCTTGCGCGGGGTCATCGAAAACTGGCCCGAGGTGGCCTGTCATGCGGCACGGCGCCTGCGGTTGGAAAGTGCGGCCCAGGGCGGCAGTGCAGACCTAGACCACGCCGCCGACCTTCTGGCGCAAGAGCCACAACCCGACACCCCCACGCCCGCGCCGGTGATCCCGACGGTTTACCGGCTGGGCGATCTGAGGCTGGCGTTGATATCGACCATTGCGCAATTCGGCACGCCCGAAGATCTGACATTGGATGATCTGAAGATCGAGATGTTCTTTCCCGCCGACGCCGAAACGGCGTCCCTGCTGCGCGGTATGGCGGGGGCGTGAGAGGACGGGTTAGCGCGCGTCGGCGATCAATGCCACGGGCGCATCCGTTGCGCGTTCGAAATCAAGTGCGGGGCCACCGGCCACGGCTGTCGCACGCTTGAATTCATAGCGCATTTCGCCAGCGTCCTCGTCAGAGGCTACAATCAGGCATTGGAACAGGTGCAGTGCCCCATCATAGAGATCGACAAAGCCACGCACCTGTGGCGCGGTTTCTGCATCCATCGAAAACCCGGTCTTCCACATGCGCAGAACCGGATAGGTCACACCGTCGAGATCGATCCGCAACCGCGAGGCCTTGTGCAGGCTCGCAAGGCGCGCACTGTCCAAGCCAGCTTGCACTTCTTTCGGCAAAAACGTCGTCATGTCAGTTCATCCTATCCCCAGGGAACACAGTCCAAGGTGGACCATTCTGTGTTGCCATCAAGTAAAAAACGGATGACGCAGCGCAGCAAAATACGCTGCATGTGCACGGACGCACCCATGCTGCGCGGCAACCCCTCTGGGCGGGTGCCGCGCAGTGAACTAGGTTTGCACCAGCATACAAAGGAGATTGCGCATGGGCTTGCTTGTGGATGGGGTCTGGCATGACCAGTGGTACGACACCAAATCATCGGGTGGAAAATTCGAACGTGCGCAGGCGAAATTCCGCAATTGGATCACCGCAGATGGGTCTGCGGGGCCATCCGGGGAGGAAGGATTTGCCGCCGAATCAGGACGTTACCACCTATACGTGTCTTATGCCTGCCCTTGGGCACACCGCGCGCTGATCTTTCGCAACCTCAAGGGGCTCGCGCCGCATATCACCATCTCGGCCGTGCATCCCGACATGCTGAGCGATGGCTGGACCTTTGAGACGGATGCCCATGGGGCCACGGGCGATGCGCTTTACGGTCTGCCCTTTGCGCGCGACATCTATACCAAGGCCGCACCGGATTTCTCGGGCCGTGTGACCGTTCCGATTCTCTGGGACAAAAAGCGCGAAACCATCGTCAGCAACGAAAGCTCGGAAATCATCCGCATGTTCAACAGCGCCTTCGACAGCATTACCGGCAATACGGATGACTATTGGCCCGAGGACCTGCGCGAGGCCATCGAACCGGTGAATGCACGCATCTACGACACGCTCAACAACGGGGTCTACAGGTCCGGTTTTGCCACCACCCAAGACGCCTATGACGAGGCCGTGCATCCGCTTTTTGACACGATGGAGTGGCTTGAGGATCGATTAAGCCGCAGCCGATACCTGATGGGCGCGCGCCTGACAGAGGCGGATTGGCGCCTGTTCACCACTTTGGTGCGGTTCGATCCGGTCTATCACCTGCATTTCAAATGCAACAAGAAGCGGCTGGTGGATTATCCAAACCTCTGGGCCTACACGCGCGAGCTGTTCCAGATGCCCGGCGTCGCGGAAACGGTGAACATGCAGCACATCGTGCGCCACTATCACTTCAGCCACGAAAGCATCAATCCGCACCGCATCGTGCCGATCAATCCCGACATCGACTTTCTTGCGCCCCATGGGCGTGATCAACTGGTGGCAGCGTAATGTTCGACCATCGCCGCCAGGTCTTCTGGCGGCGTTTCGCTTTGCACGAAGGCGCAGGCGTTCTGCGCATGGGCAAAGATTGACCCGTCCGAAAAGAACGACGTGTTGGTGACAAAAATCACCCGCGCATCGGGGTGGCGGTAGCTGGCAAAATCCGACACGGCCAATGCGCTGCCTTCGGCCAGAACCAGATCGAGAATGATGATATTGGGCGCATGTTCGGAAAGGTAGGCAATAGCGTCTTCCTGACCGTGTGCCTGTGCCACGGTCATGCCGCCGCGCTCCAGGTGCCGTTGCCAGATGTCTGCAAGACCCTGTTCACTTTCAACGATCAAGACGGCCATGAATCCTCCGCACCGAGAGTGGTCGGTACATACCTTAAGAATAGTCGATGCGCTCTAAAACCTTAACAACTGGTTAACGGATGCAGCCAACTATTAACAACTGTAAATAGACTTGCAAAACAGGCTGACTTCCGCTTTGTCCGGCTTGATTTTGAGGCGGGAAAGCGCCGAATCCGCGCTGGAAAGGGCTTTGACGTGCGAAACGGTCCGCGTGATCACGGTGGCAATCTGGACGCGGCCATTGCCCAATTCGGAGGCACCCGTGCCGATTGGATCGACCTGTCCACCGGGATTAACCCCTGCCCCTATCCGCTGCCTGCGCTGTCGGATGACACATGGACCGCGCTGCCCGATGCCGGAGCGAATGACCGCCTGACAGATGCCGCACGGGCCTTTTGGCGGGTGCCAGACGCAGCGGGCATCGTGGCCAGTCCGGGAGCATCTGCATTGATTGCCCAGATTCCCCGCCTTGCGTCACCCGGGAAGGTCGCCATCCCCACCCCAACCTACAACGAACACGCGGCGGCCTTCGCAGCACAAGGCTGGACCGTGACAAGGCAGCCTCGCGCATCCGACAACGCGCAAGTGGTCGTGCACCCGAACAACCCCGATGGGCGCTTGTGGTCCGCCCAGGATATCAAAGCACCGCTCGATATCATCGACGAAAGCTTTGGCGACATCTGCCCGGACCGCAGTCTTGTGGCCATGGCAGCGCGCCCCGGCACACTTGTCCTGAAAAGTTTTGGCAAGTTCTGGGGGCTTGCGGGTTTGCGGCTTGGGTTTGCGATTGGTGATCCAAAGCTGATTGCGCGGTTGGGTGCTATGCTGGGTCCGTGGCCGGTATCCGGGCCAGCGTTGCAGATCGGTGCGACGGCATTGGCCGATACCGGGTGGGCAGATACCACCCGCGAACGCCTTGCCGCAGATGCCGCCCGGCTGGACGGGCTGATGACCGTCAAGGGCGCAAACCCGGTGGGCGGCACCAACCTCTTTCGCCTCTACGATGTCGAAGATGCCCATGCGTGGCAAACCCGGCTGGCCGAGGCGCACATCTGGAGCCGCGTCTTTCCCTACAATCCGCGCTGGCTGCGGTTGGGCCTGCCCCCTGCACGGGGCTGGGCCATGATCGAGGCAGCGTGATGGGCACGCTGACCGTTCTGGCCTTGGCGATGGTGCTGGATGCCCTGTTGGGTGAGCCGCGTTGGCTCTGGTCGCGGTTCCCGCATCCTGCGGTCCTGATGGGGCGTGCAATCGGCGCCCTTGACCGGACACTGAACCGCGGGACGCACAAGCGGCTGAAGGGGGTGCTTTGCATCCTGATCCTCGGTGTTGCGGGGTGGGTTGTCGGAACGCTGTTTGCGGCGCTGGGTGGGCTTGCCACGCTGTGTGTCGCGGCCATCCTTCTGGCGCAACGATCGCTGGTACAGCATGTGGCCGACGTCGCCGCAGGTCTGCGCATTTCACTGCCCGAGGGGCGGCGCATGGTCGCGCGCATCGTCAGCCGCGACACGACCGGCATGGACGCATCCGATTGCGCCCGTGCGGCCATCGAAAGTGCCGCCGAAAACCTCTCCGATGGGGTGATCGCGCCCATCTTCTGGTTTGCCCTCGGCGGATTGCCGGGGTTGGTCGTCTACAAATGCGTCAACACCGCCGACAGCATGATCGGCTACCGCACGCCACGCCATGAACGCTTTGGCTGGGCGGCCGCGCGGCTGGATGACGTGATGAACTGGATCCCCGCGCGCATCACCGCCCTTTTGATCGCCTTGCCGGGCGGCGTATGGCGCGACCGGGCCGGGATCGCGGAAGACGCACGCAGACACCGCAGCCCCAACGCAGGTTGGCCCGAGGCGGCCATGGCCCGTGCACTGGGCGTGGCCCTGGCGGGCCCGCGCAGCTATGACGGCACGGTGCAGGACTTTGCCTGGGTCAATCCCACGGGTCGAAAACCGCTGGGCCCTGTGGACATTGACGCCGCCTGTGCGATGTTGTGGCGGGCCTGGGCCATCGTGCTGATCGTTGTTGTAGGACTGGCCCTGATTTGAAAAAGGAATTTGAGATGCGCGTGATGATTGCCGCCTTGTGCCTGATGCTGCCGGGACTGGCCTTTGCCCAATGTGGCGGGTCCTTCTCCGCCTTCAAGAAAGGCATTCGCGCCGAAGCGATCCAACGCGGTATCCCCGCAGCCGCGGCAGATGCGTTTCTGGCCGGTGTGCGGCAGGACCCGAAAGTGCTGAAAGCAGATCGCTCGCAAGGCGTGTTTCAGCGACCGTTCATCGACTTTTCACGCAGGCTCATCTCATCGGGGCGCATCGACAAGGGGCGCAGCAACGCCCGCCGCTATGACAGTGTTTTTGACAGGGTCGAACGGGACTACGGTGTGGACCGCCACGTGCTGCTGGCCTTTTGGGCCTTCGAGACGGACTACGGCGCGTTCCAGGGGGATTTCAACACCGCCAACGCGCTGATGACACTGGCCCACGATTGCCGCAGGCCCGAACTTTTCCGCCCGCAAGTTCTGGCCGCCATGGAGCTGCATGCACGCGGGCAATTCAACCCTGCGACAACGACAGGCGCATGGGCGGGTGAGATCGGGATGGTCCAGATGCTGCCCGCGGACATCATCGAAAACGGCGTGGATGCCGATGGCAATGGGCGCGTCGATCTGAAAACCTCGCCTGCGGATGCGTTGACGTCCGGGGGCAAGATGCTGCGCCATCTGGGCTGGCGCGCGGGCGAGCCGTGGCTGCAGGAGGTCACTGTGCCCGCCGGTTTGGATTGGTCGCTGTCGGGGCTGAACACCGTCAAATCCGTCGCCGAGTGGCAAAGCCTTGGCGTGCGGCCACGGTCGGGCGCGTTGGCCGGTTTGCCTGCCTCCTTGATCCTGCCACAAGGGCACAAGGGGCCTGCCTTCCTCGCCTATCCGAATTTCAACGTCTATTTCGAATGGAACCAGTCGTTCACCTATGTCCTGACCGCCGCCTATTTCGGCACGCGTCTGGCCGGTGCGCCCGTCTACAACGCGGGCAATCCTGACCCGGGGCTGGACGGATCACAGATGAAACGATTGCAAAAGAAGTTGCAGGCGCGTGGCTACAACGTGGGCAAGGTTGATGGCATTCTGGGCGCGCGCACACGCGACGCCGTGCAGGCCGAGCAAAAGCGCCTTGGTTTGCCTGCGGATGCATGGCCGACGCCTGCCCTGTTGAACCGGCTTTGACGCCCAGAATTTGCGGTCTGCTGGGTGGTCTCGCACCCACTTCTCGAAACCGATGGCTTTCGCCGACGCCCTCAGGCGACCATCGTTTCCGCCTTCTTGAGGTCAACCGACACCAATTGGCTGACACCCTGTTCGGCCATTGTGACACCAAACAATCGGTCCATCCGTGCCATCGTCACCGCGTGGTGGGTGATGATAAGGAACCGGGTTTCGGTCTGACGGCACATTTCGTCCAGAAGATCGCAGAACCGCGTGACGTTCGCATCGTCCAAAGGCGCATCAACTTCGTCCAGCACACAGATCGGCGCAGGATTGGCGAGGAACACCGCAAAGATCAACGCCATGGCGGTCAGTGTCTGCTCACCACCCGACAGCAGGCTGAGCGTGCTCAACTTCTTGCCCGGTGGTTGGCACATGATCTCAAGACCCGCTTCAAGGGGATCTTCGCTTTCGACCATCACCAGATTGGCCTCACCGCCACCAAAAAGATGCGTGAACAACATGGAGAAGTTGGAATTGACCTGCTCAAAGGCCGTAAGCAACCGCTCGCGCCCTTCGCGGTTCAGGCTCGCAATGCCGGAGCGCAACGTCTTGATCGCTTCTTCGAGGTCAGCCTTTTCGCTGACCAGAGTGTCGTGTTCTTCCTGCACTTCCTTGGCGTCTTCTTCGGCGCGCAGGTTCACAGCGCCCAACGCATCGCGCTGACGTTTCAGGCGATTCACGTCAGCCTCAAGCGCTTCTGCGCCCGGCATCTGCGTGGGGTCGACATCCAATGCATTCAGCAATTGGTTGGGTGTCTGTTGCTGTTCTTCGGCAATCCGTTCTGCCGCGGCCAAAACGGTTTCTCGCGCGGCCTCGGCCCGAGCTTCTGACGCGGCGCGGGTCTCGCGGGCGTCCGACGCCGCGCGCTCTGCATCCCGCTCCACGTTCGTCGCCAGACGCAGGGCGGTTTCCGCGGCACTCAGCGCATCGGTTGCCGCGGCCTTGCGGGCTTCGGCCTCGGTCATGGCTGCGCTCAGCGCGGCACGCTTTTGGGCCAGTTCGCCCGGCGTCGCCTGTGCCGCCTGCAATTCCTCTTCGGACTGTGCCTTGCGCTCGACCAGTTCGGCGCTGCGCTTTTCGGCGGTGTCCAGACGGTGCCGCCAGCCGCTGAGTTCCTTGGTGACTTCCTGCCCGCGCCGCGTACGCGCCTCGCCCTCGCGGCGCAATTCGTCATGGGCCGACCGGCGCGACATCATGGTGATACGCGCGGCTTCGACCGTCATGCGCAGGTCTTCCACGAAGGCGCGGGCTTCTTCGACGTCGTCCAGATCGGCCAGCGCACGCTCCGCCTCAAGCACGCGGGCGCGGGCGCCCATTGCTTCTTCTTCGTGGCGTTTCACGGCGAGCGTCAGGGATTCAAGCCGCCCCTGCGCAAGGTTGCGGTCCGCTTCGGCCCGGCTGAGCGCGCGGCCGGCTTCGGCCACAAGCCGATCCGCCTCGCGGCGCGCCTCCCGTGCGGCCCGGTCCGCATCCGACAGTTCCGACAACCGCGCTGTCAGGCTTTCATGCGCCTGCCGCGCCCCTTCCGCCCGCGCCGTGGCATGTTCAAGCGCCTGTTTCAGTTCCTCAAGCCGGTTGAGCTGTTGCAGGCGCAGGGCGGCCGCCGAAGGCGCATCTTCGGCCCAGGCGCGGAATCCGTCCCACCGCCACAGATCGCCCTCGGGCGACACCAAACGCTGCCCCGGTTTCAGCTGTGCTTGCAGGCGCGCGGCATCCTCGGGATCGCACAAGCCGATCTGCGACATGCGCCGCTGCAGAACGTCGGGCACCGACACATGCTGTGTGATCGGCGTGATCCCGGCTGGTAAGGCTTGATCGGTGTCGTAGGCGGGCAGGATGGCCCAGCCGGAGGGCCCATCGGCCTCGACCTGTGGCGCGCGCAGATCGTCGGCCAAGGCCGCGCCAAGCGCCTTTTCAAAGCCCTTTTGGACCTGCAAACGGTCAAGGATCTGTCCGCCTTCTGCCGTGTCCCGTTCGACCAGTTTGGCCAGCGCGCCCACTTCGGCCCGCAGCGCGTTCATTTCGCCCTCGGCCTCGGACCGTTCGGCGCGGGCGTCGGCCTCGCGGGTCTGGGCATCGGCACGGGCACTTTCCGCCGCCGTCAGGGCCGCGTCGGCGCGTGTGGCGGTGTCTTCCGCCACTTTCGCATCGCCCTCGGCCACTTCGAAATCCACGCCTGCCTGAGCCAACGCAGCTTCGGAGGCACTGACCGCTTCACGTGCCTTGGCAGCTTCGGCTTCTGATTTGGCCTCGGTCTGGCGGCTGTCATCCAGAAGCCGCTGCGCCGAGCCGTGCCGCGCACTGAGCCGCGCGGCATCTTCGGTCTTTTCTCCCAGATCGGATTCGCGCGACTGCAACACGCTGGCCGCTTCGCGCGCACCCTCGGAGGCTTCGGCCAACCGCGCGTCATGCCCTTCGGAGGCTTTGAGAAGCTCGGCCTGCTCCCACTCCAAACGCTGGATGGTTTCGCCCGCATCGCGGTTCAGGCCGCCCTCGCGCTCAATATCTCGGGCCAGTTGTTCAATCCGCGCGGTCAGGGTTTCGATCGCGCGCTCTGCCTGTGTTTCCTGATCGCTGAGGGTATCGCGCTGGACGATCAGGCGCTGCACCAGAGCCGCTGCAATTGCTTCTTCCTCGCGCAGGGGCGGCAAAGCGGTTTCGGCCTCGGTCCGCGCCTTCAAAGCGGCCTGCACTTGGCCTTCTGCCTGCGCAGCAGCCGTTACACGGGCGCGCAACGCCTCTTCGGCCGTGGCGCGCGCCTCGTCAGCCTCGCGCCAACGCCGGTACAGCAGCATGCCTTCGGTGCGGCGCAAATCGGTGCCGATCTCGCGGTAGCGGGCGGCTTGGCGCGCCTGCCGGGCCAATTGCGCAAGCTGCGTGGCCAGCTGTTCGATGACGTCATCGACACGGGCGAGGTTCGTCTCGGCCCCTCTCAGCTTCAGTTCCGCCTCGTGGCGCCGCTGGTAGAGGCCCGAAATACCTGCAGCTTCCTCAAGGATGCGGCGGCGGTTCTTTGGCTTGGCGTTGATCAATTCCGCGATCTGACCCTGCCGCACGAGCGCGGGGCTGTGCGCGCCGGTCGAGGCATCGGCAAACAGCATCTGAACGTCACGCGCCCGGACATCCTTGCCGCCCGCCTTGTAGGCGCTGCCCACGTCGCGGGTGATACGGCGGATGATCTCGATCTGGTCATTGTCGTTGAAGCCCGCAGGGGCCAGCCGATCAGAGTTGTCGATGTGCAGGCTGACCTCGGCAAAGTTGCGCGCGGGCCGGGTGGCGGCCCCGGCAAAGATCACGTCTTCCATGCCGCCGCCGCGCATTGCGGTGGGCCGGTTTTCACCCATCACCCAGCGCAGGGCTTCCAGCAAGTTCGACTTGCCACAGCCATTGGGACCCACGACACCCGTCAGACCATCGGCGATGATCAGATCAGTGGGGTCCACGAAGCTTTTGAAGCCTGTCAGTCTGAGTTTGGAAAAGCGCAAGAGCAGCCTTTGAGATCGATTCCGGAGTTGGACAAGGATGGGCGTGGGACCCGGGGTCTGTCAATGACTGCACCCAACAGAATGGGCCTCTGAGCGAGTTATCCACAAGATATTGCGCGAGCGCGCCGGCTGTCCGAACATTTGACAAGGCCACGCGGCTTGGGCCAGATGGGTGTCAACGGGGGGATACCATATGAAAATTCGGGGTTGGACGACGATTGCAGCAAGCCTTTGGGCGTTGCCCGCAGCCGCGCATCATCCGCTGGACGGGATGCCGATGCAAACACTGGGACAGGGGTTGCTGTCAGGCCTGTTCCATCCGGTGCTTGGGTTGGATCATCTGTTCTTTGTCGTGGCCGTGGGGCTGGCTGCGGGCACGTTGGGGCGGTGGCAAAGCGCCCCTTTGGCCTATGTGGTGACAATGGTGCTGGGATGTATCGCGGCCGTCCAGAGCGGCGCGCTTTTCGGCCAGGAGGTCATGGTGGCGCTGTCCTTGCTTGTGATGGGCGGGGCGGTGGCCTTTGGTCGGATCACACCGCGCGTTGTCTGGGTTTTGTTCGCAGGCTTTGGCCTTTTTCACGGCAGTGCCTTTGCCGGGGCCCTTGCCGGGGCCGAGGCCGGCGCGGGTACTGGCGTTCTGATCGGTTATCTTGGTGGGCTTGCGTTGGTGCAATACGTCATTGCGGCGGCTATCGGGGCTTGGGCCACCACGGCGGCGCGTGTCCCGTTGGCAGGCGCGGCGGTGGCGGGCGTTGGGGCCTTTCTGATGCTGGAGATGGTAGAAGGACCGGCGATGAGCCTGATTGCGGGATAGGCCTATTCAGATGGGATCGCAGTCGTAGGCAACAAACAGATCATCCCCACCTGCTTTCCAATTGTCCACAGGATAACAGCTGTAGCTGTCGCCGGGCAGCAACCTGTCGCGCGGCGGCCCTTTGCCGCAATCCAGAATGCCGGTGGCCAGCGCCTGATCGCCGCGCACCTCCGTTACTTTACAGCCCGAAACCTGTGCCATGGCGCGTGCCGCGCGATCGCGGATAGGGCCGAACCGGGGGGCGTATTCGCTGTTGATGCGCAATGCCTCGGCCAGCCGGTCGCGCACCCGCACGTCGAAAGTGGACCCGTCGATGGTGATCCGCGTTGCGGGCAAGCCCCGGAAATGCGGGCCGGGCGTGTTGCAGGCGGTCAGAAGGAAGCTGCAGGTTAGCGAAAAAGCAGTGAAATATTTCATACAGCCATTATTTTGGATCATGGTTAAATTTTGTTTAATTCCAACCTTTGAACAGCAGTGCAGCAGAGCAACATCCACGGCTTTTTTCTTGTCTTCTCCACAGTTTATTTACCCGCCTGACGCTTATTCGTGTCAGTCAGGATCGGTAAAATTAGGATATGAAGAATGAACAAGACGATTTTGGTCGGTGCCGTTGCTCTCGTGGCTCTTGCGGGATGTGAAGCCGCAGAAATTACCACACCACCAGTCAACGTAGTACCAAATATCAAGTCAAATGCCGTGGGTTTAGATGTGTATGCCGGACCCCGCAGACGTGGAAACCCCGTCCCGCGTTTTCGCGGCCAGGAGGTTGTTCAAGTGCGATCCTCAGGGTTGTCAAAGGACGGTGTGCGTTCCGAACTTAGTGGTGTGCCATGTAAAATGGACTCAGGCGTTTACACTGCGAGTTTTACGACACCGGCAAATATTGTCGTTCCGGACTATGGTCCGAATTCTCCGGCTATTTTCGTGCGCTGTGCCACCGATACTCAAAGTGGTTCGATTACCGCCAACGTTTTCAACGCAACCACTCAGCAGCGCATGAGCGGCGCGGCGGGCGGCGGAATTCTTGGGGTTATCATTGTCGGTGCCGTGACTGCCGCCAACGTCGACAATGAGAAAGACGAATTCAAATATCCGGCATTGACCGTCATTCTGAAACCAAAGGACTGATCCGCACGGATCACATATCTGGGCAATCCAGTTTTGCGCGCAAGAGCGAGGCGTCGCCCGACAAGGTGCCGACTTCACAAGAGGTGACCCGGGACAGCGCTGTTCGGGCAGCAGGCGATACCCCGTCGAAGGTCGGAGCAAATGCCTTGCTGGTTCGCACGAGTATTGCGTCTTCGCCTTTGACACGGACGTCAAAGGTTGTGCCACCAACGTCTATTGATGTTGCATCAACACCGTAAAAACCGGGCGGAGGTGCATTGCATGCTGCGAGCAGTGTCAGGACGGACAAAGGAGCCAAATATCTGATCATGTCCGCAGTTTCGCTGCAGATGGTTAACAAGTGATGAACAATCGGGTTTACGGCAGCACCGTTCGTGGTCATATAATCTGACCAATTTTCAGGAGCCTTCATGCCCTTTCGTCCCGTAGAGCCGGAAAAACTGTCGTTGGCAGTGGTACGTCAGATTGAAATACTGATCTTGCGCGGCATTCTGCGCCCCGGCGAACGGCTGCCATCCGAACGGGAGCTTTCCGAACGATTGGGCGTGTCGCGCCCGTCGCTGCGCGATGCGATCGGCACCCTGCAAGAGGCTGGCCTACTGACCGCGCGCCCGGGGGCCGGTGTCTATGTGGCCGAGGTTCTGGGATCGGCCTTTGCCCCGGCGCTGACGCACCTGTTTGCACGCCATGACGAGGCGGTCTTTGACTACCTGTCGTTTCGCCGGGACATGGAAGGGTTGGCGGCGGAACGTGCGGCGCGATTGGCCTCTGACACCGACCTGAAGGTCGTGGACACGATTTTTCAGAAGATGGAAGCAGAGCATTCCAAGCGCAACGCGGAAGAAGAAGGGCGTCTGGACGCGCAGTTCCACATGGCCATCGTCGAGGCCAGCCACAACGTGATCATGTTGCACATGATGCGATCCATGTACGAACTGTTGCGCGAGGGCGTGTTCTACAACCGGCAGGTCATGTTCAAACAGCGCACGACGCGCACGGCCCTTCTGGACCAGCACCGCGCCATCAACGACGCACTTCAGGCCCGCGACCCCGCCGCGGCGCGCATCGCGATCGAGGCACATCTGGACTATGTCGAACGCGCCCTGCGCGACCAGCGCAAAGCCGAGCGCAACGAAGACATAGCGCAGCAGCGATTGGATCACGAAAAAGAGGGCTGAGGCGCGCAAACTGCGCAACTGCTGCGCAGGGGCTGCACATTGCGGGTCGACAAGGGGGCATGTTTATCGCTCACCTGCCCGCCGCCTATCTTGTTGCAGCCCCATTTTCCGGTCGGGTTTCACCGGGTCTGATGCTGGTGTTTTGTGCAGGCGCCGTGTCACCCGATCTGGATATGCTTTGGTTTTACCTGATCGACGGGGCGTCGACGCATCATCACGGGTATATCAGCCATCGCCCCGCTGTCTGGGCGACCGTAGCGGTTGTGGGATGGTTGTGTGGCAAGCCCCACCCTACAGCCCTAGCGGCAGGCGGTCTGTTGCACATGGCGCTGGACAGTATCGTGGGGCAAATCGCATGGGCGTGGCCTTTTTCAGACACCGCAGCACAACTCATTCACGTCCCGCTACACAGGATTGGTGGGTGGCTTCATTCTTGCTGCATTGGACCTTTGGCATCGAGAACGCACTCTGTGCTTGTGCATTCATGTGCTGGAAGCTCAGGCGCGCCAAGGCACGCCTTGGTATCCTCCTAGCCCCAAAAAAGTAAAACCCCGGAGGCTGTGCTCCGGGGTTTCAATTTTTCCGTCTGTTCAAGTGCCTAGTGCAGCTTGGTGTCGACCTGCGCGATGGCGTCGTCGATCAGCGCGTTGCCACTGGCTGCGGTCATCTGCTTGGCGATGATGTCACGGGCGGCGGCAACAGCGACCTGAGCCGCTTGGTCACGCACATCCTTGACAGCAGCCGCTTCGGCCGATGCGATCTGATCTTCGGCGGCGGCGAGGCGGCGTTCAATGGACTTGGCAAGGTCCGCACGCGCTTGTTCAGCAGCGACCTGGGCCTCTTGCTTGGCAGCGGCCACGATACGGTCCGCCTGTTCCTGAACTTCCTTGTGCTTGCGCTCGTAGCTGGCAAGCAGCGTCTGTGCCTCTTCGCGCAGGCTCTTGGCCTCGTCCAGTTCGGACTGAATGCCTTCGGCGCGGGTGTCCAGCATGCCCATCAGCATCCCCGGCACCTTGAAGTATACCAGCACCCCGATGAACAGGATGAAGGCGACAAGAGCAATGAAGTCCGTATTGCTGATGGTCCAGAAATCCGCCGAGAACGGGTTCTTGGAGGCCGCCAACGCGGGGCTTGCAATCCCGGATGCTACAAGGGCAACGATCAGCTTTTTCATGTCGTTATCCTTTCATCCGTGTGTTCACCGCAGCGGTCACAGTCTTGGCATCCGCCTTGCCGCCGAGGGCAGCAACGATTTCCTTGGCCGTGTCCTTGGCCACGACCTTGACCGATTCCATGGCACCGGCGCGAATTTCGGCAATCGCCTTTTCGCTTTCGGCGCCTTTGGCGGCAATGTCTTCATCTGCCTTGGCGATGGCCACGTCGAGGTCGGCCTTGATGTCGGCCTTTGTGGCCTCGACGATGCGCTGCGCTTCGGCGCGGGCGTCGATCAGGGCCTTGTCATAGGCGGCTTCCGCCTCCAGCGCCTTGGCCTTGAGGTCCTCGGCGGCGGCGATGTCATTTGTAATGGTGCCCTGACGTTCGGCCAGAATGGCCGCGATGCGGGGCAGCGCGATGCGATTGAGCACCAGATAGATGACGACCAGCGCAACGCACAGCCAGAAGATCTGGTTGCCGAAGGTCGAAAAATCCAGCTGCGGCATGCCGGGCGCTGCGGCCTCGGCGCCGTATCCGGCGGTTTCGCTATTTGTTTCGGTTGCCATCTGTCTCTCCTGGGCGATCCTTGCCCGGCGGTCTGCGGATGCAGGGGCGGGCTATTGCCTTCATCGGGCAGCGCACGCGATGGCGCGCCGCCCGACCGTAAGGATTGTCGCGTCGAAGTGTCTTAGACGGCGAACATCAGCAGCAGAGCGACGAGGAACGAGAAGATCCCCAGGGCTTCTGCAAAGGCGATGCCGATGAACAGTGTCGCGGTTTGACCCGCAGCGGCGGATGGGTTGCGCAGCGCGCCCGCCAGGAAGTTGCCGGCCACGTGGCCCACACCGATAGCAGCGGCACCCGAACCGATGGCTGCCAGGCCTGCGCCGATGAATTGACCCAATTGTGCGATATCGCCTTCCATGTCTTTTCTCCTTACGATGGAATGAGTGATCTGTTTGGTCGGCAGGTTCCCCTGCCGAAGTCGTTAGTGATGCGGGTGAAGCGCGTCCTTGAGATAGACACACGTCAGAATGGTGAACACGTAGGCCTGGATGAAGGATACCAGCACCTCGAGGCCGTAGACCGCCATCACGCCAAGGATGGCGATGGGCGCGATGGCTGCGACCTGCGCAAAGCCTGCGAACACTTTCAGAACGGCGTGGCCGGCCATCATGTTGCCCGCCAGACGAATGGAGTGGCTGACCGGGCGCACGAAGTACGAGATCAGTTCGATGATCGCCAGAACCGGGCGCAGCGCCAGCGGAGCCGAAGACACCCAGAAGAGCGACAGGAACGATGCGCCGTTTTTCACAAAGCCAAGGATGGTCACGGCAATGAACACGCCAAAACCCATCACGGCCGTCACGGCAATGTGCGACGTGGTGGTGAAGGACATCGGGATCAGCCCAAGGAAGTTGGCGCTGAGGATGAACATGAACAGCGTCATGATGTAGGGGAAATACTTGATCCCGTCCTTGCCGGTTACATCTTCGACCATCTTGTAGACAAAGCCGTAGGCCAGTTCGGCCACCGACTGACCGCGCGACGGCACGATCGATCGGCGCGAGGTGGTCAGAACCAGGAGGCCGATCACCGCGAGGATCGCCAGACCCAGCCACAGCGTCACGTTGGTGGGAGTGTACCAGTTGATCACGTCACCGCCGAAAAGCGGCTTGACGATGAACTGATCCATCGGGTGGAACACCAGGCTTCCGCTTTCCGCGCCGTTTGCTTCGCTTGCCATTCTCAGGCCCCTTCGTCTGTGCCGCCCTTGCGGGCCGCGTCGTCATCCCCGGCCGTATCGGCCATTTCCTTTTCCTGAATCTCGCGGGCGCTGCGCATCATCGTCTGCACGCCAGCGGCGAAACCCAGAAATATGAACACGATCATCAGCCAGGGCGTTGTGCCCAACAGACGATCAAGCCCGTATCCGATCCCGAAACCGATCCCCAATCCGGCGACCAGCTCGATCACCATCCGCCACGCAAGCTGCGCTTTGGAATGGTGGTCTTCGTAGTGGGGTTTCTCCGATGTCTGTGCCGCTTTTAAAGCGTCAAGCTTGGCCTCGAGGTGCTGCATACGCTGCTTTTCTTCGGGGCCCGGCATCGGGATTTCCTCACGTTGAAGGTTGGGGGTTTGCTACGGCGTGGGGGCAAGTGAGTCAACCACGCGGAAGACAGCGCCGATACAGGCATAACCAACTGTTAATTAATTATTTTTCACGGGTACGTCCGGCCCGTGCATTTCTGCCGCACCACACACAACGCCAGTTTTCACGCTTTGTGCATATTCAACCAAATGGTTGACGAATTGATGGCGCGCAGGCAAAGCGCGGGCATGAGCCACGCCCTCGACACCATATTCGCGGCACTTGCCGATCCGACGCGCCGGGCGATCCTGACCATGCTTCTTGAAGATGACATGGCCGTCACGGATGTCGCCGAACCCTTCGAAATGTCGCTGGCGGCGGTGTCGAAACATCTGGGCATCCTGACCCGCGCCGGTCTGATCGCGCAGGAAAAGCGGGGCCGGGTGAAATGGTGCAAGCTGGAGCCTGACGCGATGCGCGCGGCCTCTGTCTGGATGCAGGGGTTCGGGCAGTTCGAGCCGGTGAACCTCGATGCGTTCGAGCGGTTCTTGCAGGATGAACTGAAAGAAGATGCGGCGCGCTAGATCAGCCGAGAGCCAGCCCGGCCAACAGAACAAAGCAGGCCGACAGGGCGATAAAGATCTGGAATGTGCGCGCTTGCATATTGGGTCTCCTTGAACACCAACATGCCCCCACACACGCACCGGCGCTATGTGAAAGAGCGGGCGGTTTTCCCCCTGTCCGCGCTTCAGGTGGTGCGTGCAGGCGCCTCTTCGTCCCGCAACAGCAGCGCCAATGCCAAAATGGTCATCGCCACACCGCCCAGCACCAGACCGCGCGGCGCACCGTTGCCCAGGGTGATTTCCCACAAGATCACCCAGCTGGGTGTGAGGTACGTGTAGGCCATGACCTTGGCCGACGGCAGGCGCAGCGTGGCGAATTGCAAGAGCACGAAGGTTGCGGCACTTGCGAAGACCGCCAGATAGCCCAGAGCGATCCACACGATGCCCGGCAGCCCCGCCCAATCCGTCGTACGAATGTCGGACCAGCCATAGAGCGTCAGCAACGCACAGCCCGCAACCAGCATCCCGAACGTAAAGACAACCGCCGGTTCGCCCCGGTTCAGCTTGCGCACCATCGGTGTATAAAGCGCATGGCTGACACAACCGACGAAATAGATCGCCTCGCCCCGGCCCATTTCAAATGCGAACAGCGCGGCCAGATCAGCGCGGAAAATGACCCACAGCGCCCCGGCCCCGCCGATGGCCAGCGCCAGCGCCATGCGGTGCGTCGTGATCTGGCGCAACAACAACCATCCGAACCCGGCGGCCACCAGCGGTGTCAGGGTAAAAACCGCCGCAGCACTCACCGGCGCGGCAGTTTTCAGTCCTTCAAACATCAGCACGAAATAAATGCCGAAAAGCCCCCCCAGAACGAGATAGCGCCAAGGGGCCGCCCACGCGCTGCGGGTCGCGGTGCCGGTGGCCAGAACTGCCACCCCGATCACCAGTGCGACAATCGCAAAGCGCGCGGCGTTCAACGCGGCAGGCGCGATTTCATTGGCGGCCATCGACCCCAGTGAAAACGACCCCGCCACAAGTGCCGAGAACAGCAACATCGCGGCATGGCCCTGCAAGGCAGGTGTCATTCGTCCCAGTCCTTGGCCCGTTCCTTGAGAAAGTTGAGGAAGCTTTGTACCTTGTTGGTGCGGTGCAGATCGACGTGGGTGACAAGCCACAAAGGTGCGGACCATTCTTCCTGATGGGGGAACACCTCGACCAGATCGGGATCACGGGCGGCCTCCATCATGGGCATGAACCCGATGCCCGCGCCCGCCTGTACCGCATGTTCGATGGTGCGCATGTCGGTGCCGCGAAAGGTCAGCGCGGCCTTTGGCACCCGTTCGCGCAGCCACTTGTTGAAGGGCGCGCGGCTGTCGTCGCTGTCGTGGCCGACGAACTGGTGGTTTTCACAATCGTCGATGGTTGCGGGCTTGCCGTGCTCTTCGACATAGCGGCGCGAGGCATAAAGGCCCATGCGCTGACGGATGAAAGGCTGCACCACGTTGTCGGGTTGATCGGGGGTTGTGCCTGCACGAATGGCCACATGCGCCTCGCCGTATTCCAGGCGAAACAGCCGCTCGCCCGTCAGGTAGCGCACCGTGACGTCTGGGTGCGCGCGTTGAAAATCAGTCAGCAGCGGCGCCATGCGCGGCACAAGGTTCACGAGCGACGTAATCACCAGATCGCCCGATACATCGGTGCCGCGTCCCTTGATGCGCCCGACCAGCTGGCTGAACTGATCGTCCGTCGCCTGGGCCACGCGAAACAGGTCTTCGCCTGCTTCGGTCGCCGTGTACCCGCGCGCATGACGCTGAAACAGCTTTACGCCCAGACGTCCCTCAAGCGCGTCGATGTGGCGGATCACCGTGGCATGGTGCACGCCCAACATCTCGGCCGCGCCACTGACCGTGCCCATGCGGGCCACTTGATAGGCGGTTTTGATTTCGTCCCAATTGTCCATGTCATTCACATCTGTGCAAAATCTAACATCAGGTGTTTCTTTTCGGCGATTGCGTTTGTTTTTGCAATAGCCAGATCATGCAGCAGAGTTCAGCACAGGAGACATGAAATGACACAGACCACTCTGCACATAGACGCCTCTGCCCGCACCAAGGCATCCGTCACCCGTGACCTCAGCGCGCGGGTGGTGGCCCGGTTGGGCGGCAAGGTGATCCGCCGCGATCTTGCGCAGGCGTTGCCGCAAATATCCGAAAACTGGATCGACGCGAATTTCACGCCCGCAGATCAACGCGACACCGTGCAACGCGATCTTCTGGCGCTGTCAGATGCCCTTGTGGCAGAACTGCAGGCCGCCGACACCATTGTGATCGGTGCGCCCATATACAACTTCGGCGTGCCGTCCAGCCTCAAGGCGTGGATCGACCTTGTTTGCCGCGTCGGCCTGACATTCAAGTACAGCGCCGAAGGGCCCAAGGGCCTGTTGGAAGGCAAGCGCGCAGTGATCGTTATCGCCAGCGGCGGCACACCGGTCGGCAGCGACATCGACTATGCCACCGACTACCTGCGTCATGTCATGGGCTTTATCGGCATCACCGAAGTGGAAGTCATTGCCGCCGAGCGTATCGCGGCCGACGCCGATGCTGCCATTGCCCATGCCCGCGCAGAAGTGGATGCGCTGGCCGCCTGAGCAGTCTGGACAGCGCCATGGGGCCGGGCCTAGCATCGGCCCCATGGAGATCGTCCGCAACCTGCCCTCGCAACTGATCCTTGCCCATGCGCCATGGCTCTTGGGGGCTGGGTTGATCGTCTGCATTCTGGGCTGCGCCTTTGCGGGGCTGATACTGCTGTTCGCCGGAGAGACGCGCGGATTGCTGACATTGGCCGCGGGCACCGCCATCCCCGCGATGTTGTTTGCCGCGATGGTGCAGCGGGATCAGATCATCTTTGACCGGGTATCGGGCACCGTGACCCTGCAACGCCAGACGCTCTGGCGCTACTCGCGCGACACGCTGGCCCTGGAGGACGTGCACGGTGCCACCACGCAAATCCTCAGCGACACCGCAAGGCCCATTCTTGAGGTAGGCCGACCGCCAAGGCCCTACCCGTTGATCGAAGCCTATGTCTCCGGCCCCGGACCGGAGCGTGCGGTGCAAACGATCAACGGCTGGCTGGAGGCTGCGCCGTGAAAGTGTTGCGCGACACGCCTGATCAATTGATCCTCGATGAAACCCCTTGGTTCTGGGGGATCATGCTGACGCTCTTTACCTTGGTATTCGTCGGCGTAGGCATGTTGGTCCTGCCGCAGACCCTTGCCGGAGGGTTGGCTTTCATCATCTTCGGTGGCGGCCTTGGATTGGTTGCGATGGTGGTTTTCGTACACCGGGTGCAAGTGATCCTTGACCGCGTTGCGGGCACTCTGACCCTGCGCCGCAAATCTCTTTTGAGGCAAAGCGAGGTCGTCCATGCGCTGGACCATCTGCACGGCGCGGAAATCGAGGAAACCCGAAGCGACAACAACCAAACGCTCTCTCGTCCCGTTTTGATCCTTGATGGCGGGATGAGCGCAGGACGCCACCCGGTCGTCAGTGCCTATTCCTCCGGAACCATGGCGCAACGCATGGCGGACAGTATCAACACATGGCTGGAACAGTCCCCACGCGTCTAAGCACATCAAGGACAGCGCCAGGCCGTTCCACGGGCACCGCATGTCCACATTGCGGCACAACAAGAACGCGCGCCTGTGGTGCAACCTGCGCCAGGTGCGCGCGTACAGAATTCACGGGTGTCATGAAATCGTCCTGACCCAGAAGGCACGTGATCTTGCGCGCATGTTGTGTCAGCCCGGGGTGTGCGGCAAAGGATTCCGAAAGCTTGCGCAAACGCCGCACCTCGCGCAGCATCGCGCGACTGCCCGTCAACCTGTCCAGACAGGCGATGGCCTGCAGTACATGGTCATCCGCCACTTTTGCACTGAGCGAAGGGTGAAACAGGGCGCGCACAAATGCTTCAAGCTCTGAGCGCCGCAGGGGTACATGCCCCGAAGAATGGTCAAACGGAGGGCCCGTCAGGATAATCTGATCCGCCACATCCCCCAGATCCAGCGCCGCGACGCACCCGATGGAATTGGCAATGATGACCCCGGGGCCGCCGTCAGCCTGCCTGAGCATGTCACGCAAGTCTCCGGTCACCTGTGCAAACGGCTGTCCGCAATAGTCGATCTGCGGGGCATGGCTTGATGATCCGGGCGGCAATTCTGCGCGAATGGCGTCCCAATGCGTTGCACTGCCGATCAGGCCGTGCAGAAATAAATACATGCGTGATCTCCAAAATGGATATTGCAAAAAAGGTCTTCTCAAATGCCGATTACCATGTCGTGCAGATGCGCCCCTGTCAAACCGCACGCCTGTTGACTCAGGCCCCGGCCCGGCGTAAACGCTGCGCACATTCCGGAAGTGTGAAATCTTCCGGTCCCCACACTCGGGGATCGCCCTCCGTCAGCGCGTTGCGCCCACGGGGGCAAAACTGTTTGGCATAAAAGCCACGCGGATTTGCCAGCGGCGTTTGTGGAATTCGCGCCTCCTTCCTATCTTGGGGGCAAATGGCAACGGGTCTGGAGGCCGAAGGCATGTTTGAAAATCTATCCGAACGCCTGTCCGGCGTCTTTGATCGGCTGACGAAACAGGGTGCGCTGTCCGAAGAGGACGTGAAAACAGCCCTGCGCGAAGTGCGTGTGGCCCTGCTGGAGGCAGACGTGTCGCTGCCCGTGGCGCGCGACTTCGTCAAGAAGGTTCAGGAACAGGCCACTGGTCAGTCCGTGACCAAATCGGTCACCCCCGGTCAGCAGGTCGTCAAGATCGTGCACGATGCGCTGATCGACACGCTGCGCGGCGAAGGCGAGCCGGGATCGCTGAAGATCGACAACCCACCCGCGCCCATCCTGATGGTGGGCCTGCAGGGTGGCGGTAAAACCACGACCACCGCCAAGCTGGCCAAGCGGTTGAAAGACCGCGAGGGCAAGAAGGTACTGATGGCGTCGCTGGACGTGAACCGCCCGGCCGCCATGGAACAGCTGGCCATTCTGGGCGTGCAGATCGGTGTCGACACCCTGCCCATCGTCAAGGGCGAAGACCCCGTGGCCATCGCCAAGCGCGCCAAGACGCAGGCGGGCCTCGGTGGCTACGACGTCTATATGCTCGACACCGCCGGGCGCCTCAGCATCGACGAAGAGCTGATGGCGCAGGTCGAGGCCGTGCGCGACGTGGCCAACCCGCGCGAAACACTGCTGGTGGTCGACGGCCTGACAGGTCAGGACGCGGTGCACACGGCCGAAAACTTTGACGAGCGTATCGGCATTTCCGGTGTGGTTCTGACCCGGATGGATGGCGACGGGCGCGGCGGTGCGGCCCTCTCCATGCGCGCGGTCACAGGCAAGCCCATCAAGTTCGTGGGTCTTGGCGAAAAGATGGACGCGCTGGAAACCTTTGAACCAGAGCGTATCGCGGGCCGCATCCTGGGCATGGGCGATATCGTGTCGCTGGTCGAAAAGGCGCAGGAAACCATCGAGGCCGAACAGGCCGAAAAGATGATGAAGCGCATGGCCAAGGGTCAGTTCAACATGAACGACCTGCGCATGCAGCTGGAACAGATGATCAAGATGGGTGGCATGGAAGGCATGATGGGCATGATGCCCGGCATGGGCAAGATGGCCAAACAGGTCGAGGCTGCGGGCTTTGACGACAAGGTGCTGAAACAGCAGATCGCCATGATCTCGTCCATGACCAAGAAAGAGCGTGCCAATCCACAGATCCTTCAGGCCAGCCGCAAGAAGCGTATCGCGCGCGGATCGGGCATGGAGGTCAGCGACCTCAACAAGTTGCTCAAGATGCACCGGCAGATGTCGGACATGATGAAGAAAATGGGCAAGATGGGCAAAGGCGGAATGCTGAAACAGGCCATGAAAGGCATGTTCGGCAAGGGCGGTATGCCTCCCGGCATGGATCCCAGCCAGATGGACCCCAAGGCGCTGGAAGCGGCGGCCAAGCAGATGGGCGGCAAGCTGCCCGGTGGTCTGGGCGGTATGGGTGGCGGCATGGGCCTGCCCCCGGGCCTGAGCGGGTTCGGCAAGAAGAAATGATCACCGCGCTGATCACATATGTGATCGACCCCGCAAAGGTCGATGCCTTCGAGGTCTACGCCAAGGCCTGGATTCATCTGGTCAACCGGATGGGCGGCACGCACCACGGCTATTTCCTGCCGTCCGAAGGGGCCAACAACAAGGCCTGGGCGATGTTCTCGTTTCCCTCGTTTGCGGCCTACGAAGACTATCGCCACGTCATGGCAGAGGACACCGCCTGCCAGAAGGCCTACCGTCACGCCAGCAACAGCGGATGTATCCTGAGCTTTGAACGCACGTTCACGCGGCCCGTTCTGGAAGGTGCGACGCCTGAGGAGTTGGGCCTGTGACCGACGTTGGCACCCCCCACATTCCCACGCTGGAAACCGACCGGTTGATCCTGCGCGCACCGTCGCTGACGGACCTTGACGCCTACACCGGTTTCCTGGCCAGCCAGCGCGCAACCCCGGCCGACGACCCGCTGACCCGCCATACCGCATGGCTGGGCATGTGCGCCGACCTCGGTCACTGGCATATGCGTGGTTACGGGTTCTGGATGATCGAGGAAAAATCCAGCGGTGCCACCGCCGGTATGACCGGTTTCTTTCACCCCGAAGGCTGGCCCGCAGCCGAACTTGGCTGGACCCTGTTCAACGGTTTTGAACGGCGTGGATTTGCCATTGAAGCTGCCCGGCGCGCCCGTGAGTTTGCCTATACCGATCTGGGCTGGAAGCGCCTGATCAGCGTGATCGCACCTGACAACGCCCGCTCTATCGCGCTGGCTGAAAAACTCGGCGCGACGCATGACCGTGACTGGACCTCTCCGGCCGGAGATCAGGTCCGTATCTACCGCCATCCCGAAGCGGAGATCCTCTGACATGCCCGCGCGCAACATACCCGTAATCGAAACGCTGCGGCTGGTCCTGCGCGGTCCCGAACCGCAGGATTACCCGGATTTCAAGGCAACTTTTTCGTCTTACCGGTCACGGTTCATGGGCGGGCCACTGAACGCCTATGAGTCCTGGATGCTGTATGCCGCCGAGATCGGGCATTGGGACATTCGCGGCTTTGGCATGTGGATGATCCACGACAAGATCAGCGACGAAACGCTGGGCATGGCCGGCGGATGGCAACCGGCGCAGTGGCCCGAACGCGAGATCGCCTGGGTGATCTGGCCGGACAAGGCGGGCAAAGGCTATGCGCTGGAGGCCACGCATGCCGTCCGCGGCCACCTCTATGCCGATGGCTGGGAAGGCGCGGTCAGCTATATCGACCCGATGAACCTCGACAGCATCCGGCTCGCCGAACGGCTGGGCGCGGTCAAGGACCATGACGCACCAACCATCGACGGCAGCGATGCGGTCTATCGTCATCCAAGCCCTACGGCGCTGGACGGTACGCAGTTGGCGCATGGCATCGAAATGGAAATCGGCCACTATGCCGATCCGCTGTTCAAACCGAAAGGATGGGCCATTGACTGATCCCGTCACCCGCGCCGCTGAGGTGCTGAAAGAGCATCGCGCCAGCATCGACCGTCTGGACGCAATCCTTGTCTATACGCTGGGCGAGCGGTTCAAGCACACCCAAGCCGTAGGCGCGCTCAAGGCGCAACACGACCTTCCCCCGTCCGATCCTGCCCGTGAAGCGGGCCAGATCGCGCGGCTCGAAGATTTGGCGAAAGAGGCTGACCTCGATCCCGAATTCGCCAAGAAGTTTCTGAACTTCATCATCGCTGAAGTCATTCAGCACCACAAACAACACCAATCCTGAGGCGGGGCCTGCCCCACCTTACCCAACCAAACCAAAGGACTATCTATCATGGCTATGAAAATTCGTCTCGCCCGTGGCGGCTCCAAGAAACGCCCCTTCTACCGGATCGTTGCAGCGGACAGCCGCATGCCCCGCGATGGCCGTTTCATCGAGAAACTGGGCACCTACAACCCGCTGCTGCCCAAAGACAGCGAAGAGCGCGTCAAGATGAACATGGAACGCATTCAGCACTGGCTGGATCAGGGCGCGCAGCCCACGGACCGGATTGCACGCATGTTGGAAGCTGCTGGCGTCAAGGAAAAGACCGAGCGCAACAACCCCAACAAAGGCACACCCGGCAAGAAAGCGCAGGAACGCGCCGAAGAGAAAGCCGCCAAAGCGGCCGCAGCTGAAGAAGCTGCCAACGCACCGGCCGAAGAAGCACCCGCGGAAGAAGCCGCTTCTGAAGAGTAAGCCTTGGCCCATCGCCAAAGCGCGGCCCGTCCCGAAAGGGGCGGGCCTTTTTCATGTCGTGCAAGACCCACACATCAGCGCAGGCGCTTGATGAAGCTCACTTTGTCTTCGCCATCGGCGAAGAAGTTCGGGATCCGCGCGACTTGTGCATATCCAAGACCCGCGTAGAACGCCCGCGCCGCGGTCTGGTCCTCGGTCTGGGTGGTGTCGATCACCAAAAGCCGCGCACCACGGTCTTTCAACAGCGCCTCGAGCTGCGCCAGCAGACTGCGCCCGGCCCCGCTGCGGTGGGATGCGGGATCAACCGCGATGGCGCGCAGGTTCCACGTGGCGTCGGTCATCGCCTCTGGCTCCGCGAATGCGAACCCTTTTGCGATGCCGTCCGCTTCGGCTGTCAGCCAGAGGGCTTCACCGGTGCCGTCCAGAAACGGGGCGATCATGGGCGCCAGCATGTCACCGGGAAACAGGGTTTCCTCGGCGATGTGTGCGATGGCGGGGATATCGGCATCACGCGATGGACGCGCGAAGGATGTCGGGTTTGGCATGGGCCAATCTCCTGAATGAATTGAACATTTGCGCCCATCAGGGCGCGGCATTGGGAAAAAGGGGGGCCGTCAAAACCGGGCGCGCCGGTTCAGCGCGCTGTGATCTGGTTTTGGTGCACGATCAGATCTTGCGTGATCCGATCAGGGCTGGCCCGGTTATACCGACATGAACTCTCCGATCCGGGGCAGGGTTGCGCCCGGTGCGGGCAACCAACAGCATGGGGCACCGCGTTGCAAGCGCGCGCACTGGACACACGCAGGCCATCGCGGCACAACGGCAACATACCATCAGGGATATGCGCCCCATGTTCAAACTCTTGCGTCTGATTATCCTGTTGCCCATCGCCTTTGCGGCGGGCTGGGTCTATCAAAGCAACGCCGCGTCCGAGCGGTGCATCGAGGAAGGTGGCATCATGCGCGACAGCGTTTGCAGGGGTGTGGAATGAGCGATCAGGATCTGATTTGCGTGGGCGCCATTGGCGGTGCCTATGGCGTGCAAGGTGAATTGCGCGTGAAGTCGTTTTGCGCAGATCCTGCCGATCTGGAAACCTATTCGCCGCTGACAGACGAGACTGGCAACCGCAGCTTTGCGCTGGCCATCATCCGCCCCATCAAGAACGGATTTGTCGCGCGCATCGCAGAGGTCGCCACAAAGGAAGAGGCCGATGCCCTGAAGGGCGTTCAGCTTTTTGCGCGACGCGAACAACTGCCGTCGCTGCCGGATGATGAATATTACCACACCGATCTCGAAGGGCTGTTGGTGCTGGACACCGGCGGCGCGGAACTGGGTCGGGTAAAGTCGGTGCAGAACCACGGCGCATCCGATTTGCTGGAAATCATCGTGCCGGGGGCCAGTGCGACGGTCCTGTTGCCCTTTACGCTGGCCGCTGTTCCGACCGTCGATCTGGATGCAGGCCGCATTATCGCGGACCCGCCCGAGGGCCTGTTCTAGGGTGCCGCCCCGCATCGTCATACATGCCGGGTTTCACAAGACAGGCACCACATCCGTTCAAGCCACATTGCGCGCCAACCGCAGCGCCCTGCGCCCTTGTCTTCGTTTTGTCCTGCGCCCAAAAATGGTGGCCCTGTGCGAAGCGGCGCGGGCCTATTCCATCAGCCGCAGCCGCATGGACCTCGGCCTTGTACAATACGAGGCGGCAGAGCTTGCCCGGGATTGGGCCACCAGCGACAGGCCCATCCTGTTGAGCAGTGAAGACCTGTGCGGGCATATGCCCGGACGGCGCGGCCTGCGCAGCTATGACGCGGCACCCCGGTTGCTTCAGGCGCTGACCGATGCGTTGGCAGAGGCTGTTCCGGACGCCGAACAGATCGTTGTGCTGACCACCCGCGCGCCGGAGGCGTGGTTGCGCAGTTGCTATGTCCAGCACCTGCGCGCCACGCCGATCACGCAAAGTGTCGAAGACTATGCGCGCGACTACGCCGCCTCGGCGGACTTGATGGCGGTGGTGGATCAATGCCGCGCCACGCTTTCCGCAGCAAAGGTCGAAGCGCTGGACCTCGCTGCGTGCAGCGACATGCCGCTTGGTCCATTGGATGCGCTCCTGACCGTTGTCGGGGACATCCCGCGTACGGACCTCAGCCCGCTGCCCCCCGCAAACACCTCCCCGCCGCCCGCGATGATCGACGCCATGCTGGCCCTGAACCGATCGGACCTGTCGAATGAGGCCCGCAAGGCCGCCAAGGCCGCCCTGCGGCGTACGGATTTCTGATGCCTGCGCGCGTGATCCTGCACATGGGGTTTCACAAGACAGGCACATCCACGGTGCAACAGGTCTTGCGCGCAAACCGAAAGGTACTGGGCAAACATCTGGCGATCCGGCTGAAGCCGCAGATGGTGCCGCTGCTGAAGGCGTGCAGGGGCTACAGCACATGGCGCGACCCTCTGAGCCTTGCCAAGGTCGCGGATCGCTTCGACACATTGCTCGCCGATCTGCCCGGCATGCCCAAACGCACGCTTGTCGTGTCGGGTGAAGAGTTGTCAGGCCACATGCCCGGACGCGGTGCATTGGCGACCTATGCGGCAGCGGCCCCTTTGGCCGAGGTTTTTGTGCGCGCCATTGCCCGACGGTTTCCAAAGGCGGAGGTTGCGATCATCTTCGGGACGCGCGCGCCCGATGCGTGGTTGCGCAGCGCCTATTGGGAGCATGTGAAATCCTCGTCCCTCACGCTGGATTTCGACGGTTTCGCCGCGCGTTATGCCGAAGGGGCTGCGCTTGACGATGCTGTGGATGCTGTTCGGTCCTCCGTGGCCTGCGATGTCGTGTCCACGTCCCTGGAAAATTGCCGCGATGCGCGCTTCGGCCCAGCCACCCCCTTGTTGGAACTGTGTGACCTGCCGCAGGAGGTGCTTGAACAGGCCACACCGGTAGAGGCGGCCAACACCCGCTTGCCACAGGATGTTCTGCAGCAGCTTTTGCAGGCCAACAGGGACCACCCGGACCGCGACGCACGTAAAGCCGCCAAACAAGCGATCATCGCCAAAGCCACGGAGGGCTGACATGCCGCGCGTCGTATTGCATCCGGGCTTTCACAAGACCGGCACATCCACCACCGAACACACCCTGTTGTCACAGGCGGAATTGCTGCGGGACCACTGTGGCATCTACGGCAATCCACAACTGGGCGATGCGCCGCAACAGGCCAAGGCACATAGTGTAAGACGCAGCGACCAGAGCCTGTCCGACTTTGCCACCGCATGGAAAGCGGCGGTATCGGTGTTGCCGCCGGATGCACAGGCGATCATCACCTGCGTTGATCTTCTGGGCCGCATTCCCGGCCATCCGCGTATCGCAGACTATGGCGCAACCCCGGCTTTGCTGTCCGAAATTGTCGCCGGGTTGGAAGGGCACTTTGGTCAGAATTTGGACCTGCACATTGTACTGTCGGTACGTGCGCCGCAGCCGTGGCTGAAAAGCCTTTGGTTCCAGAACCTCAAGGTACACCGGGTAACGGAAGACTTTGATGCCTTTGCGGAACGATTTGCAGCCGGTGCCGATCTGAAGGCCCAAGCCGACCAGTTGCGGGACGCTGCGTCCGCGTGGCCCCTGCATGTGACTGCGCTGGAACAGTCAAAGGATCATGCCCTTGGCCCCGCTGGCCCGCTTGTCGATCTTGTTGACCTGCCAGACGACCTGCGCGCGCGGCTTGTCCCACACGCCCCTCTCAAAGTGTCATTTTCGGAGGATGCCATGGCGGTTCTTCTGGATTTGAACCGCTCCGATCTGGATGCGCGAGACCTGCGCGCGGCCAAAAGGGACGCCATGACCTTGCTGCGGCGCATCTGAGCGCTCTGGCCAAAAAGGCCAACATGGCCTATCGCAAGACCATGACCAAAACGCCAAAGTCCCACGGTCGGAAGTCGATCCGCCCCACGCTGACACCATCGTCACTGATGGATGAAGCACCCGCTCTGGTAGGCGTATGGCAGGCACGGATCATCACCCTTTTCCCCGGTGCCTTTCCCGGTGTGCTGGGCGAAAGCCTGACCGGGCGTGCGCTCAAGGATGGGCTGTGGCAATTGCACACCCACGACCTGCGCACGCACGGGCTGACCCGGCACCGCAATGTCGATGACACGCCCGCAGGCGGCGGTGCCGGCATGGTGCTGCGCGCCGATGTGGTTGGCCCGGCGATCGAAGAGGCGCAAGCGCACGCACGTGGACGCTGGCCCATCCTTTACATGTCGCCGCGCGGGCGAAGGTTCGATCAGGCGATGGCGCGGGATCTGGCGCAATGCGATGGGGTGACGATGCTGTGCGGACGGTTCGAGGGCGTGGATGAACGGGTGCTGGAACACTATGGCGTGACCGAAGTCAGCCTTGGCGACTTCGTGATGACAGGCGGCGAGTTGGCGGCACAAGCGATGATCGATGCCACCGTGCGCCTGTTGCCGGGTGTTCTTGGCAATGCGGACAGCGCGGTGGACGAAAGCCATTCGGACGGTTTGCTGGAGCATCCACAATACACCAAGCCAGCGGAGTGGAAGGGCCGCCCCATCCCCGAGGTGTTGATGTCCGGCAACCACGCCAAGATCGCGGAGTGGCGGCGCGAGATGTCCGAGAAACTGACGCGCGAACGGCGGCCGGACCTTTGGGCGAAGCGCAAGGATTGAGGCGGCAGTATGAAACTGAACATCAAGCGCCTGCGGCACAGCCCCGACAGCCCGAACACAGCGATCATTGAAGGCTACAACCAAAGCCAACGCGATTTCTACGATGCCCGGCGCGACCTGCTGGACAGGATCGAAGACCGGATCGCGGAAACAGAGCGCCTTGGACAGCTGCCGTTGTAGGACGGATAGGCCCAACTGAAGAACTATGGGCGCGCGGTTGAACCGGGGGCGCGGCGCGGGATGGCGCAGGTCAGATCAGGCACGGCGGTTTGCCGCTTTTTCAACTATCTGGCCCTACAGAAGCGCCCAAAGGCCATCCTCGAATTCGGGGCGGCCTTTGGTGCAAGCGGCATGTACTGGTTGGCGGGATTGTCCGAACACCCCGACGGGACGCTCTACAGCTTTGAACCCAACACGGAATGGTGCGCCATCGCGCGCGGGAATTTCGCACATGTGTCGGAGCGCTTTGTTTTGACCGAGACCACATTCGAGGGGCAGTACCGGAGCGTTCCCGCCTGTGTCGAAGTCGCCTTTATCGACGCGATACACACAAAGGACTTTGTTCTAAGGCAATTCGACCTTGTCCGTGAGGTCTGTGCCAAGAGGGCCATCGTCATCTTCGACGATATCCACTTCTCGCCCGACATGCGCGACTGCTGGGCGGAAATCTGCGCGCGCACGGACCTGCCCGGTGCATGGCAGATCGGAAAGCGCGTAGGCTTGGTCGAACTGCCTTAAGCCTTCCAAAAGGTTTTGCGTATGACGGGTCATCGGATATTGCGCGCTGTGTCTGCCGTTTGTGCGGCGTGGCTGTGTCTGTCGCACATCCATGCGGCCACGGCAGGGCCGCGCATCGCCATCATTCTGGATGATCTGCCCTATGTGATGCCTTCGAAAACAACGCCCGCAGAGGGCTTGCGATACGTTCAAGCCATCAACAGCGCCTTGCATGCGCACAAGGCACTCTCAAGCTGGATCACCAAGCCACACTACTACCGCTTTCCATACCCGCGAGAAGGCGAAACTGAACACGCGAAAGCGCAGGCAAACGACCTTCTGACAGACCTCGGGTATCAAAACGTTCCCGTCACCATCGACAATGACGCATGGCAGTTCAACGCGGACTATATGCAGGCCATCGACAATGGCGATACCGCGGCCATGGACAGGGTTGCGGACGCTTATGTTGTGCACATGCAGGAACGCACGGCCCACTTCCAGACCCTTGCACACACGGCTTTGGGACGAGACGTGGATCATATTCTTCTGCTGCATCTCAACCGGATCAACGCCGATCATCTGGTAACACTGCTTGATTGGTATGCCGCAGAGGGCTGGACGTTCATCACGGTCGAGGAAGCCTTGACCGATCCCCTTTATTCCGCCGCTGACCTCTATGCAGGGCCGCGCGGTCTGTCGCAGATCGAGCGGATCATGGGGCGCAAAAGCGATTGAGGGTGGATTTGACCCTTTGGCAAATGAAACGCGGTCCTGACCTCAAATTCATGCCTCAAAAATGCCCAATAGCTTCGCTATGCACCCTCACAAAAGGAGATCGCGCATGTCGGACACAGTCGAAATGTCGGAAAACGCCAAAGGTTCAACCTCTGGAATGATCGGCTTCGTCATCGGGTCGATTGCCTTGCTCATCATTGTGGTCACCTATTCTGCGGGGCCATTTGCGCCCCAGCAAACCGTGGGCGTGTCGCTGGGAGAGATCGCAGCCGAAGCGGGCAAATCCACCTTTCGAAGCTGGCTCGGCCTGCAACAGCCAGAGCCGCAAGCAATCGCGTGGGATATTGATCGCGTCCTGAAGGCTGCGGTCATGGTTTTGGGCGTTCTGGCTATCTTGCTGGGTGCCGTAGCCATTATCCGCCGCGAACGCAGGACCGTGGCGCTTTGGGCCATTGGCCTTGGGTCCGGCGCAGTCGCCATGCAATTCGTCGTGACTTCCATAATGCTGATCATGGGTGCAATGATCATATGCGCCTTGATCTATGCATTTGGGGATTTGCTTAGTTTTGGCTGAGGTGCTGAAACCGACACTATCCCCTTGATCCGCCCATCATACCCTCCTATACCCCGCCTGTTCGGAATCGGTATCCACCGCCCGGACGTTTTGGCGCGTGGCACTTTCTTCGGTGCACCAAAGCGCGGCAAAGGCGAGACAAGGAATGATGCTTGAACACTCCCGCGGGCGGCCATGCCGGACCCGATGAAGCACGCGGAGCTCTGAGGCGCGCAAATCTTCGTGGAACAACCACGAGCAGATAGGAGATGATCAGATGGACCTGATCGCAGAAATTGAGGCGGAACAGATCGCCTCGCTGGGAAAAGACATTCCCGACTTCAAAGCGGGTGACACCATCCGCGTCGGTTACAAAGTGACCGAAGGCACCCGGACACGGGTTCAGAATTACGAAGGCGTCTGCATCGCACGCAACAACGGCCACGGCATTGCCGGTTCGTTCACCGTGCGCAAGATTTCCTTTGGTGAGGGCGTGGAGCGTGTGTTCCCCCTCTTTTCGACCAACATCGACAGCATCACAGTCGTGCGCCGTGGCCGCGTGCGTCGCGCCAAGCTGTACTATCTGCGCTCGCGTCGCGGTAAATCCGCCCGTATCGCAGAAGTCACCAACTACAAGCCCAAGTCGGGCGCCGAAGCGTAAGGAGACGGATCATGAAAGCCGATACACATCCCGACTATCACATGATCGACGTCAAGATGACCGACGGCACGATCATTCAGATGAAATCGACCTGGGGCGCCGAAGGCGACACCCTTGCGCTGGACATCGACCCAACCGTGCACCCCGCGTGGACAGGCGGCAACAGCCGTCTGATGGACACCGGCGGCCGCGTGTCGAAGTTCAAGAAGAAATACGAAGGTCTGGGCTTCTAAGCCTTTTCCATTCGAATGTGATCAAGGGCGTGGCCAGCGATGGCGGCGCCCTTTTTCGTTGCCGCCATACATTTTTCGAAAATCATCCCCTTGGCCTGAGCAGTTGAGGATTTGGTAACCAGTTCGCGTTCACTGTCGCTTCCAACATCAGACAGGGAAAAGCGCCTATGAATATGCAAACCAACCTGCGTGGGCTGACCACAAGACCGGGCCGTGCAATCCCATTGTTCGGCGTGCGGTCCGGTCTGCGCGCTTCACGCTTGGCTGATGTACGCACCCTGCTGGACGCGGGGCGTTTCGCGTCAGCGTCACAGGCGGCGGACGCCTTGGCACTGATTGCCCCACTGGACCCAGATGTTCTGCTGTTAAGAGCCGAATGCGCGGTTGCGCGCCATGATCCGCTTGCCGCGATTCCACTTCTGGATCAGGCACTTGGGCTGCGCGACAGCAAGGCGATTTGGGCGGCCAAGGGGCGCGCCCTGATGGCGGCGGATCATGTGCACCGCGCAGGATTAGCCTTTGCCCGGGCGCGGGCACTGGGGCCCTTGGCCCGGTCAGATATGGAAAACTATGTCGAATGTCTCCGGCAATCGGGCCGCCCAAGGGACGCGCTTGGGCTGGCGAAGACGATGAACGACACGGCGCCTTTGGCCATGGCGCTGGCAGCGGCAGACTGCGCAAAACCTGAGACGGTGGTTAAACATCTGCTTCGTGCTCTGGCACAGACGCCATCGGACCCGAAGGCTTTGGCCTTGGCGCATCGCTATCGATACGCTCTGTCACCTGAACAAATGTCTGACCTTGTCGATGCGACATTGGCCGAGGACACCCCCACACCCGCGGCGTTGTCCACGCTGGCGACCATGTGCGCACCGGCCGACGCCGTTCGCATTGCCGACCGCGCCGACAAGGCCATCAAAAGGGCCGATCCGGATCCAGCGAACCATGTGCATCTGAACCACGCCCTTTACCGCGCTGCAGATATGATGGACCAGCCGGATCAGGCCATGTCTTATCTGCGCGCGGCGCATGCCACGGCCGTCCGGACCGACGCGACCACAGCGCAAGCGGCGATGGCCGCGCTGGCATACCCCGAACGGTTCGAGTTTGCGGCACAATCAAATGGGAAAACAGGCCGGGTGCCGATCTTTGTGGTGGGCCTGCCCGGCGCAGGAGTTGAAGGTACCGCAAGGCTTATTCAAACTGCGGCGTCCTCAGCCGCGGTTCGAACCTTGCCCAGCATTCGCAAAGCGGTGGTCCGCGCCTTGCAATCAAGCCCACCGCCACAAACGGGGCCCGCGCAGCGCCAGACCGTAGGCCGCGACGTCTTGATGGAGATTGCATCCTCGGTTCGCTGTATTCTGGCCCAAGTGGCAGGGGGCGAGGAAGTTATCGTAAATGCCGATCGCAATCTTGCCCCCTTGGTCGGTCTGCTTTGTGCTGCCTTGCCCGAAGCACGGGTCGTGCATGTCACGCGCGACCCCGTGCACACCGTCTGGAGCCACTTACGTCTCAATCCATTGTCAGACGGGGGGCTGGCCGTAACCGACGACAGCACGCTGGCCGCATTGCACTGCACCTACGCGCACACCATGACCTACTGGAAAAGCCGCTTTCCACGTCAGATCATCGAAGTGTCCGCAGACGCACTTGCCCGGCCATCCCGTCAAAGCGCGCGCGCCCTGCTGGCGGCCATCGGCCTCAATTGGACCGAACGATGTGTCGCCCCGGATTATGCCCCGGCGCGCGATTGGCACAGATATGCGGCACATCTGTCACCTCTGCGCATCGCTTTACGCCAGATGAAGGGAACAACCCGCATGTGACGCTTTCCAAAGCCCGCGCCCCAACATATAGTGTCACAAAAGCACGAATGGCCGCTCAAGGCGTCGGAAGGCACACCGATCGCACCGGGCAAGGGGACAGGCATGGCGCATATCATTGTCGTCGGAAACGAAAAGGGCGGCGCGGGCAAATCAACCGTGTCGATGCATGTGGCAACCGCGCTCGTGCGCATGGGTCACAAGGTCAGCGCGCTTGACCTGGACTTGCGCCAACGCACCTTCGGGCGCTACGTCGAGAACCGGTTGAACTTCCTCAAGGAGGCAGATCTGGATCTGCCAAGCCCCGAGGTCCACGACCTGCCAGAAATCGACCCGCAAACGCTCAAACCCGGCGAGAACATCTATGACCACCGCCTGTCCGCGGCGGTTGCCACGCTGGAGCCCGACAACGACTTCATCCTGATCGATTGCCCCGGCAGCCACACGCGGCTGAGCCAGGTGGCACATTCGCTGGCCGATACGCTGATCACGCCCCTGAACGACAGCTTTGTCGATTTCGACCTGTTGGCGCGCATCGATGCAGCGGGCGAAAAGATCATCGGCCCATCCGTCTATTCCGAAATGGTCTGGAACGCGCGCCAACTGCGGGCGCAGGCCGGTCTCAGCGCCATCGATTGGATCGTGGTGCGCAACCGCATGGGCGCGCAACGCATGGTGAACAAGGAAAAGATGGAGCGTGCGATCAAGATGCTGGCCAAGCGCATCGGCTTCCGCATCGCGCCCGGCTTTTCCGAACGCGTCGTGTTTCGCGAGTTGTTCCCGCGTGGTTTGACCCTGCTGGATCTCAAGGACATCGGTGTCAAACAGCTCAACATCTCGAACGTGGCGGCTCGGCAAGAGCTGCGAGAGCTGATCAAGGCGCTGGGGTTGCCCGGCGTGACGGTCGACTTTTGATGCAAAGGTGCGGCCTGCCGCACCTTACGCCGTGGAGATCTATGGCCGGTAAGGTGCGGTACACCGCACCCTCGCGTCAGAAATCATCCCGGCTGGGCCATGGTCTTTGGCGCGCCGTTGGACATATCTGTCCCGATATAGGTCTGCCCGGATTGCTTCCACGCGCCGAACCCACCTTCCATATGTGCGGCCTTGTCCCAACCTGCGGCCAAGGCGGCCTCGGCCATCTTGCGCGACCGCACACCTGAGCCGCAGTGAAACACCACGGGCTTGCCCATATTAGGGTCCGGCAGATGGTCGGCGTCGAACTCCTGCATCGGCAACAACAGGGCCCCCGAAATCCGTTCAAAGGCGTATTCCTGCGGTGTGCGCACATCGATCAGAACAATCCGGTTTTCGGCATGGGCCTGCGCCACCTCTTGCGGGGTCCAGTTTTCAATGGTGCCGTTGGCTGTTGTGTCGCTATGCATCGGGTTTCTCCTGACAAAGGTTTCGGGCGTCGCTTCCTGCAAGCGCTCCAATTACATTCCAATATAGGAATGTTTTGTCAAAGCAAAAGCGTCGTCAGGGTCCTCAGGGTCGTTCCGAAGCCAGCTTGATCAGCATGCGGCGCAAAGCCGCCACGTCTTCATCCCCAAGCACGTCTTCAAGTGCTGCATCATACTGGCGGGCAATCCGGTTCAGATCGGAATAGGCCGCGCGGCCAAGTGCCGTCAGTTCAAGGTATTCCACCCGACGGTCCGCGTCCGCCCGGCTGCGGCTGAGAAACCTGCGGTCGCTCAAACGCTGCACTGCACGGCTGATCTTGGTCTTGTGCATCGCCGCGCGCTGCCCGATCTCGGAGGCGGTCATCCGCCCATAGATGCCCAGATGAAAGAGCACCCGCCATTCATTGCGCAACATGCCGTAGCGGTCCTTGTAAACCTGCTGAAAATCCAGGCTCGATGCTTCGGCCGCCTGATTGAGAAGGTAAGGCAGGAACGACTGTAGGTCGAATTCGGTCGAGGACGACATCTGGTACCGCTTGTTAGTTACAAATCCAACTATTACAGAAGCAACCAAATCCGCAAGGGAGCAGCACCGTGAATCGCCAGACCAAGCCGCATGACGTGATGCAAGCCGCTGATATATTGGGCACCACACCCGGCTACATGCCCGGATTCGGCAATGATTTCGAAACCGAGGCCCTGCCCGGTGCATTGCCGCAGGGCATGAACAGCCCGCAAAAGTGCAACTACGGCCTTTACGGCGAACAGCTGAGCGGCACGGCCTTTACCGCCCCCAGCCACCAGAACGAACGCACATGGTGTTACCGCATCCGCCCGTCGGTCAAACATTCGCATCGCTATGCGCGCATCGACCTGCCCTATTGGAAGTCCGCGCCCCATATCCCGCAGGATGTGACATCGCTGGGCCAATATCGTTGGGATCCGGTCCCGCATAGCGATCAGGCACTGACGTGGCTGACCGGCATGCGCACCATGACCACCGCCGGCGACGTCAACACGCAGGTGGGCATGGCCAGCCATGTCTATCTGGTGACGGATTCGATGGTCGACAGTTACTTCTACTCCGCCGACAGCGAATTGCTGATCGTCCCGCAAGAAGGTCGTTTGAGATTGTGCACCGAACTTGGGATCATCGACCTTGAGCCCAAGGAAATCGCCATCATTCCGCGCGGTCTGCTCTACCGGGTCGAGGTCATCGAAGGCCCCGCGCGCGGCTTTGTCTGCGAAAACTACGGCCAGAAATTCCAACTGCCCGGCCGTGGGCCCATCGGTGCCAATTGCATGGCCAACCGGCGCGATTTCAAGACGCCCGTGGCCGCCTATGAAGATCGCGAAGCACCCAGCACCGTGACCATCAAGTGGTGTGGTCAATTCCACGAGACACAGATCGGTCACAGCCCGCTCGACGTGGTGGCGTGGCATGGCAACTACGCGCCTGTGAAATACGACCTGCGCACCTATTGCCCGGTGGGTGCGGTGCTGTTCGATCACCCGGATCCCAGCATCTTTACCGTTCTGACCGCGCCCAGCGGTGTTGAAGGCACCGCCAACATCGACTTCGTGCTGTTCCGCGAACGCTGGATGGTGGCCGAGGATACCTTCCGCCCACCGTGGTATCACAAGAACATCATGTCCGAACTGATGGGCAACATTTACGGCCAGTACGACGCCAAGCCAAAGGGCTTTGTCCCCGGCGGCATGAGCCTGCACAACATGATGCTGCCCCATGGCCCAGACAAGAACGCCTTTGAAGGGGCCAGCAACGCAGACCTTGACGCGGTGAAATTGGACAACACCATGTCCTTCATGTTTGAAACCCGGTTTCCACAGCATCTGACCGAATTTGCCGCCAATGAGGCGCCCCTGCAGGATGATTACATCGACTGCTGGAGCGATATCGACAAGAAATTCGACGGCACGCCGGGCAAGAAATGATAGAGGTTCTGGGATATATCGCTGGGGCCTTGCTGGTCGGTCTTGCGGGCTTCATGCTCTGGGCGTTCTGGCAGAAATTCGTGAGTGATCGGCCGGACCTTTATGGCAAGGGCAAAGGCCACGATCTGCGTGGGCCGGAACGCGGACAGTGGGACCGGCCCAACAAATAACCAATGCGTTCAGACGCATCAATATCAGTCCAAGGACACCACTATGCCACTTCTCAAATCCTGGGTTGCCACTGCCAACAGCGCCGACACCGATTTCCCGCTGAACAATCTGCCCTACGGTGTGTTTTCGGTCGGCGACGACGACGCGCGTTGTGGCGTGGCCATCGGTGACATGATCCTCGACATGGCCGCTACCGAAGATGCCGGGCTGATCCAACTGACCGATCACGCGCTCTTCGATGTGCCGTACTGGAACGAGTTGATGGAAGAAGGCCCTGCCGTCTGGGCCGCCCTGCGTGAACGGCTTACGCATCTGCTGGCCGAAGGCAGCGCCGATCAGGAAAAGATCGAACCTTTCCTTGTCTCGCAGGCCAAGGCCGATCTGCACCTGCCGATGGTGGTGGCCGAATACACCGACTTCTATGCGGGCCGCCATCACGCCACCAACGTCGGCACCATGTTTCGGGGTGCCGAAAATGCCCTGCCGCCCAACTGGTTGCACATTCCCATCGGCTATAACGGTCGCGCATCATCAGTGGTTGTGTCGGGCACCGACATCCGCCGTCCATGGGGTCAATTGAAATCCCCCGACCATGATCTTCCTGCCTTCCTGCCCTGCCGCCGTTTTGACATCGAACTGGAAATGGGCGCGGTTGTGGGGACTCCGTCTGACGGGCCGATCACTGTGGACGAGGCGGATGCGCATATTTTTGGCTACGTGCTGCTGAACGATTGGTCCGCGCGCGACATCCAGGCCTGGGAATACCAACCGCTTGGTCCCTTCCAGGCAAAGGCCACCGCCACTTCGATCAGCCCATGGATCGTGACCAAGGCCGCCCTTGAACCCTTCCGCACATCGACGCCCGAACGCGAATTCGAGCTGCTGGACCACCTCAAGGACACTGGCCCGATGCTGTATGACATCGACCTGAGCGTGACCCTTGCGCCCGAAGGCAAGGCGCCCAGCACCATCGCACGCACCAACTACCGCGAAATGTACTATTCCGCCGCCCAGCAACTGGCCCATCACACCACCAGCGGCTGCCCGATGACACCGGGCGACCTGCTTGGCTCAGGCACCATCTCGGGTGCGGAAAAGCACGAACGTGGCAGCCTGCTGGAGCTGAGCTGGGGCGGCAAGGAACCTTTCACCTTAGACACCGGCGAGGTCCGCAGCTTCATCGAAGACGGCGACACGCTGGGCTTGCACGGTGCAGCCATGGGCGATGGCTACCGCATCGGATTCGGCGGCTGCACCGGCACCGTTCTGCCCGCCCTGGACGATCCATACAAACGCTAATCCACCTTCATCTTGCCAAATAAACTCCCGCCGGAGGCACCGGCGATCTGAAACAAGGACCACACTCATGGCCAAAGCCTTCGCTTCCCAAGGGGATATGACCGAAAAGAAAATCTCCTTCACCGAAGTGGGCAAGGACCTATGGGCCTTCACCGCCGAGGGCGATCCGAACTCGGGTGTGATCATCGGCGACGACAGCGTGATGATCGTCGAGGCACAGGCGACGCCACGGCTGGCGAACAAAGTCATCGAAAAGGTGCGCGAGATCACCGACAAACCGATCAGCCACGTGGTGCTGACGCACTATCACGCAGTGCGCGTGCTGGGTGCATCCGCCTTCAACGCCGATCAGATCATAATGTCCGACATGGCCCGGGGCATGGTCGCCGAACGCGGGCAAGAAGATTGGGACAGCGAATTCCAACGCTTCCCGCGCCTGTTCGAAGGGCATGAAAGCATCCCCGGCCTGACGTGGCCCACGACCACCTTCAACGATGCAATGACGGTCTACCTCGGCAACCGCCGCATCGATCTCACGCACCTTGGCCGCGCCCACACGGCAGGTGACATCGTAATCCACGTGCCCGATGAAAACGTGATGTTCACCGGCGATATCGTCGAATACCACTCGGCCTGCTATTGCGGCGACGGGTATTTCGGCGATTGGGGCCAGACCCTCGACAATATAAAGGCCTATGGCGTCGATGCCATCGCACCGGGACGTGGCGACGCACTGGTGGGCCCCGACATGGTCAACGCCGCGATCGAGAACACCCGCGATTTCGTCGCCTCCACCTATGCCCCCGCCGCCCGCGTCGCTGCGCGCAACGGCACATTGAAAGAGGCATGGGACGCCGTGCGCGCGGCCTGTGACCCCAAGTTCAGCGACTACGCGATCTACGAACACTGCCTGCCCTTCAACGTCGCGCGCGCCTATGACGAAGCACGCGGCATCGCCCACCCGCGCATCTGGACCGACAAGCGCGACATCGAAATGTGGGAGGCTTTGCAGGGATAAGGTTCATGAACAAGTTCGGTCCAACCAAATCCGATCTCAAGTTCCGCCTCGCCTTCTCCGTCGCGGGGCTGGCGCTGATGGTTGGTGCGCTCATCTACCGGGGTCTGCCCAGCGGCCCCGCCGGGGTCGAGGCCATCGGCATCGCCGCGATTTTCTTTGGCGGCCCGTTTGTCTGGACTCTTCGAAAGCTGATCAAGAAGGATTATCCCGACGATGGCCTATGATTATGCCCCTTTCCCCTACTCCCCGCCCCCCGGGCTGACAGAGGCAGAGCCGCGCCACCCCGTGGCGATTGTGGGCGCAGGCCCCATTGGGTTGGCCATGGCCATCGATCTGGCCCAGCGCGGCTTGGCCTGCGTGGTTCTGGATGACAACAACGTTGTCAGTGTGGGAAGCCGTGCGATCTGCTGGGCCAAGCGCACGCTTGAAATCTTTGACCGTCTGGGCGTGGGCGACAGGATGCTGGACAAGGGCGTCACGTGGAAGGTGGGACGCCTTTTTCACGGCGCGAACGAGGTCTACAGCTTTGATCTGCTGCCCGAGGAAGGTCACAAGTACCCCGCATTCATCAACCTGCAACAATACTACGTCGAACAATATCTGGTTGAACGCGCCCAAGCGTTTCCGGACCTCATCGACCTGCGGTTTCTCAACAAGGTCACAGGCCACGCGGATCATGGCGATCACGTAAGCATCGACATCGAAACCCCTGATGGCCCCTACACGCTTGAAGCCGACTACTACATCGCAGCCGAGGGTGCCGGTTCGCCCACGCGCAAACGCATGGGCCTGCCGTTCGAGGGCCAGACCTTCGAAGAACATTTCCTGATCGTCGATGTCGAACTGCCACACAGCCCGTTTGAGACGGAAGACCCCGAACGCTGGTTCTGGTTCGCGCCGCCCTTCCATCAGGGGCAATCGGCCCTGCTGCACAAACAGCCTGACAACATCTACCGCATCGATCTGCAACTCGGCCCCGACACCGATCCCGCGACCGAGGCCACCGAGGAAAAGGTGATCCCCCGCATCAAGGCGATCATCGGCGACATGCCCTTCCGACTGGATTGGATGAGCGTCTACAAGTTCCGCTGCGCCAAGCTGGATCGCTTCGTGCATGGCCGCGTTCTATTCGTCGGGGACAGCGCCCATGTGGTCAGCCCCTTCGGCGCGCGCGGCGGCAATGGTGGCATTCAGGACGTCGACAACCTCGGCTGGAAACTCGCCGCGGTGCTGGATGGTGCGGCGCCCGACCTGCTGGACACCTACAATCAGGAACGCGCCCACGGATCGGCGGAGAACATCCTCAATTCCTCCCGCGCCACAAACTTCATGACACCCAAGACGGAAATCGAGGCGCTGTTTCGCAACCAGACGCTGGCGCTGGCCGGGCAGCACCCTTTCGCACGCAAACTGATCAACTCGGGCCGCCTGTCGCAACCCTGTTCATTGGCCGGGATGGACCTTCAAACCGGCAATCACCCCTTGGTGGGCCAGCCCCTGATCGACCTGCCCATGCCCGACGGTTGGCTGGTGGAAGAGGCGCAAGGCGAGTTCGTATTGCTCAGCACCGATAACGCGGATTGGACCGCTCTTGACGGGGTCAAACACATCGCTTTGCCCGAAACGCCATTGGCCCACGCACGATATGGCACCATGGGCGCCTATCTGCTGCGCCCCGACGGACATATCTGCGCCCATCTGCCAACGCCCGATGCCGCAGGTTTTGCCACTGCAATGGCGCGTGCCACGAAAGGTCAGCCATGATCCTTGAAGACAATCTCGGCCCTCACGGTGATGCGCTTTATGCCGCCTTGATGCAGGTGCATGAGGGGCTGACACCCGAACAGTCCCATGCCCTGAACGCCCGCCTGGTTTTGATGATGATGAATGAAATCGCCGATCCCAAGCGGATCGAAGCGCTGTTCAAAGCCGCGCGCGCGCGCGCCTGAGCGAAGCCAAAGAAGGCCTCGTTCGCGCCGCTAATCTACAGCGGCGGCCCAGACCTCGACTTCGACAACGAATTCGGGTCGGGTGAACCCGGCAACGATCATCAACGTCGATGTGGGCAGCACTGTTGCGCCCTCCAAAAACGCATCCCGCGCGGCCATGTACCCGGCCATGTGCATCCTGTCGGTGACAAAGGCGCTGACGTGCACAACGTCCGAAGGGGCCATGTACGCCTCGGCAAGGATCGCCGAAATATTGTCGAAACACACCCGAGCCTGCGCTTCTGCACCCTTGGGCACAATGCCGTCCGGGGCCATGCCCAGCTGCCCGGACGTGCGCACGATCCGCGCCCCGGCGGGGATCTCGACCCCATGCGCATATCGCGCAAAGGGTGGTGCTATGCCATGCGGGGTCAGGGCTTTCATCCACCCACACTTGCGCAACACGCCAAAATTTGAAACCCTGACACCATATCTCTGGCACAGATTTTTCTCAGGGCCGCTGCACCCCAACCTACAGGAGGGATTATGGGACAGCGATCTATATGCATGTGCGTGGCAAGGCCGGACACTGATGGCTTGGCCGTCGCTGAAACACCGGCTGCACCCAATACAGTTTCGGCATCGCCGCTTTCAGGAGGCCGCTGATGCAAGGATATTGGCAAGACTTCAAAGCCCCGCAAATGCGCGCCCTGCCCTCCGACACCATCGCCGTGTTGCCGCTCGGGGCTACGGAACAACATGGGCCGCACCTGCCACTTTGCGTGGACACGGCCTTGACCGATGCAGTCGCGGCAAGGGCCTTGCAAGAACTACATCCAGATCTGAACGTTTTGGTCCTGCCCACGCTGACAACCACCAAAAGCGATGAACACAATCGCCATCCCGGCACGTTGAGCCTCGGTGCCGAGACTTTGCTCGCCATACTGCGCGATGTCGTGGCATCGGTGGCGCGTGCGGATGTATCGCGCATGGTTTTTCTGAATGGTCATGGTGGCAACAACGCCGTTCTGGACATTGCCGCACGCGCGGCGCGGGTCGATCACCAGATGATCGTGGCCTGCGCCGGTTGGTCCGCCTTTGCCGACCACGACGATTTGTTTGACGCGAACGATATTGTCCATGACCTGCATGCCGGCGCGTTTGAAACCAGCGCCATGCTGGATGCCGCACCCCATCTCGTTGACATGTCTTGTGCCCAAAACTTCGCAACGGCCACCCGAACATGGCAGGATGAAGGTCGCCTGACAGGGCTGACAGGACAACCCGCGCGTCCGGGGTGGATCATTGATGATCTGAACCCAAAGGGGGCCGTGGGCAACGCCGCCGCAGCCACAGCCGAAGCCGGAGCCGCCCTGATTGATCGGGCAGGCAAAGGTTTTGCGCGCTGGCTTGCAGACTTTGCAACCTTTGATCTGGACGGCCGCACATGATGGCCCGTGACGTACCCGGCCTGCCGCACCACGTGCGGGACGTTCTTGTGCCGTGCAGCATGCTGCGCGATCCGGCCCGCTTTGGCGGCACAACCGATGGCGATTGCACACGCGGGGATCTTGTTATCCGGGACCGCCATGCCGTGGGACTGCGTCAAGGCCCGCCGACCGCGCGTCCGCGGATGATCCTTCCGGCATTGACCGAAGCGCATTGCCATCTCGACAAATGCCATACCATCCACCGCCTCGGAGCAGTGGGTGGCGATCTGGATGCCGCCCTGACCGCCCAGCGTCAGGACAAGGTCAACTGGACAGAAGAAGATCTGAAAACGCGCGCCCGGCACGGAATGATGGAAGCTGCTCGCGCGGGATGCAGTGCGATGCGCACCCATGTTGATTGGGGCGAAACACCAGCTCCACCGCTGGCGTGGCACGTGATGACGGACCTTGCCAGGGGTGCGCCCCTCACCCTGCAATGCGCCGCCCTGACCGGGATCGACCAGATGGCCGATAGCGATTTTGCTGCCGCCGTGGCGGACCAGGTGGCGCAAGACAACGGCGTTTTGGGTGCATTTGTCCGTGGGCACGAACATATGGGTCAGGGCATCAATCAATGCTTTGAACACGCAAAACGTCTGGGGATTCCCTTGGATTTTCACGTAGACGAAGGGCTTGCACCGCTCAACGGCCTCGAGGTCATCGCCGACGCGGCCCTCGCCCACGATTTCAAGCACCGGGTCCTGTGTGGTCATGCCGTCAGCCTGATGGACAAATCGCCAGATACGGTCGCCCGGATCGGAGACAAACTGGCGCGGGCAGGCATTGCGGTCTGCGCCCTGCCGACGACCAACCTGTATCTGCAAGGCCGGGAAAACGGCACACCGGAGCGCAGGGGCATCACACGGTTGCGCGAATTGCGCGCCTGTGGCGTCAAAGTTCTGGTCGGATCGGACAACGTGGGCGACGCGTTTTGCCCGGTGGGGCATCACGACCCCATGGCCGCCCTGCATCTGGCAGTTTTGGGCGCACATCTGGACCCGCCCTTGGGCCAGTGGTTGCCTGCGATCACAACGGATGCGCGTGCGGCACTGGGGTTTGATCCCATCCATGTCGATGGTGCCGCGATGACGGACCTGCGCATTGCCGATGCGCGCACCACTGCGGATCTGGTCGCGGGGCGCAGCCCGCTTCGACCAGCACTCGAGGCATAATCGATGTCGATCTCAGGCAAGTCAGACTTGGATTGGGCTGCAATCGCCCAAGACCTCGGCCCGGTCGAAACCATCGCCGAGCCGGTTTTGGTCAAGAAACGCAGCCGCGATTTCTTTTGGTATTCACCGATCCTGAATGCCGCTTTGAAGGGCTGCTTTGGCGATCTTGTAGCAAGGCCAAGGACCGTCGCGGAAATGCGCCATACCCTCGCCACCGCCTACAAACACGGATCGCCCATCGTTCTGCGCGGTGGCGGGACAGGCAACTATGGACAGGCCGTGCCCATGGATGGCGGTCTGATCATTGAAACCACCGCGCTGAACCGCGTGATCGACGTGGGTGACGGATGGGTCCGCGCAGAGGCCGGCGCGTTGATGGCCGATGTGAACGCGGCACTCGCCGAAAGCGGACAGGAACTGGCCATGTTCCCATCTACGCAGGACATCGCAACCATGGGCGGCTTTGTTGCCGGTGGCAGTGCGGGTATCGGGTCTATTGCCAACGGAGCGCTGCGCGATCCGGGGAACCTGATTGCGCTGACGGTTCAGTCGGTCGAGGCCACACCAAGCGAGCACGTGTTCCAAGGCCCCGATGTGCTGCACGTTCACCATGCCTGGGGCCTGAACGGGGTGATCACCGATGTCACCATGCGCGCTGTCCCGCGCCGAGATTGGGTGGGGTGCATGGCCACCTTCGAGACATATGAAGCCACCTATGCCGCGGGCCTTGCCATGGCGCAGGCGCCCGACATCGCGTGCAAGCTGCTGACAACAGTGGATGCCCGCATCTGCGCCTATTTCCCAAAGCTCGAAGGACATATTCGGGCGGGCAAGCACCTATTGGTGTCCCTTGTCCCGGCGGAAGACATTGCCGCCTTCAAAGCCTTGATCACCGCCAATGGCGGGCATGTCGATCTGACCCTGACCGAAACGGAAAGGGTGCACGCGGGCCTGCCGCACGTGTTCGATTTCAGCTACAACCACACCACGCTGCAGGTGCTGAAGGCCGACCGTAGCGCCACCTACCAGCAGGTTGGATGCCCAATACCGCCAGACCCCGCCGCCATCGCGGCTTTGCGCCCGACCCTGGGCGAAGATGTCTGGATGCACCACGAGTTTGCCCGCGTCGGCGGTGAGATCGTGACCTTTGATTTGCCGATCATCTGGTTTTCCACGCCGGAACGTCTGGCCGAGATCAACGCGACCTACGCGGCGGCGGGCTTTCCGGTCTATGATGCACATACCTGGAACGTCGAAGGCGGCGGGCTGAAGCCAGATCATACCCACCTTGCCTGGAAAAAGCGGCTGGACCCCAAAGGGCTGTTGAACGCGGCCAAATCGCGTTTCTGGAAAGAGGTCGCAGATCTGTCACCAGAAGAGATCGAAGCCTTGGGAAATCAGCCAGACAATTGAAACCGTTCAAGCAGACCAGGAAAACCGGGAAAGCGGCGCTTGCACGTCCGATTTGGGGCCAAAGGCCGGTTTTGCACCGTCTGACGCCGTGCATTTACAAAAAATGTCACAGCTTATCGCGTATTTGTTGGGTTGCGACCCCCGCAGATGGGGTTGACGCCATGCGCCTGATCGTTTGAACTCAGGCCGTCCCCCGCGAAGGGGAGGCGATAATCGCAGGTTAACTGCATCACCTTGTCCACAGGTTTCAAACCGTGGGCGAAAAGGAACGCAAACATCTGTTTGTGACGCCAACAGAGAGGAAGAACATGACGTTTATGACACGCACCGGCAAGCCGCTGCCGAGCTCCATCACGGAGTCGGCGGCCAAAGTCGGAACAGACCCGGTCAACCGCCGCGAATTCCTGGCCCTGGCCAGCGCATTCGGCGCGACCGCCGCAACCGCTTATGGCATGCTGGGCATGGCGGCACCGGCGCAGGCCGCTGGTCACAAGATGGGCGGCACAGTCCGTTGCGAGATGGAAGTTCGCGCGCTCAAGGACCCACGCACATATGACTGGTCGCAGCTGGCAAACTTCACGCGCGGTTGGCTGGAGTATCTCGTTTCCTATGAAAACGACGGTACCTTCAAGCCACAGCTGCTGGAAAGCTGGGAAATCAGCGACGACGCCAAAACCTACACTCTGAACGTCCGCAAAGGCGTCAAGTGGAACAACGGCGACGACTTCACCGCAGAAGACGTGGCCCGCAACATTGCAGGCTGGTGTGAAAAAGAAGTCGAAGGCAACTCGATGGCGGGTCGCTTCGCAACACTCATCGATGCCAACACGGGCGTGGCCGTCGAAGGCGGTATCGAGGTTGTGGACAGCCACACCGTCAAACTGAACCTGCCTTCGGCTGACATTTCGCTGATCCCCGGCATGGCAGACTATCCTGCCGCGATCGTGCACAGCTCGCACAGCGCAGACACCATGCTGAGCAACCCCATTGGCACGGGCCCCTACCTGCCGGGCGAGCACGAAGTGGGCGTCAAAGGCGTTCTGGTGCGCAACGAGAACCACACTTGGTGGAACGAAGGCAACGGTGCCTACATCGACAGCCTGGAATACATCGACTACGGCACAGACCCATCCGCATGGGTTGCAGCAGCAGAAGCTGACGAAGTCGACATGATGTATTCGGTTGATGGTGAGTTCATCGACATCATGAACACGCTGGACGGTTGGAACGAAAACGAAGTTGTGACAGCTTCGACAATCGTCATCCGCCCCAACCAGCTGGCCGAAGTCGATGGCATGAAGCCCTACGCGGACAAGCGTGTGCGTCAGGCGATCACCATGGCCGTCGACAACGAGGTTCTGTTGGAACTGGGTTACGCGGGCCGTGGCCTGCCAGCCGAAAACCATCACGTTGGTCCGATGCACCCCGAGTACGCGGAACTGCCCCCGCGCAAAGTCGATCCCGCAGCGGCCAAGGCCCTGATGGAAGAGGCCGGCATGGCCGATTTCGAGCACGAGCTGATCTCGATCGACGATGCATGGCGCAAGGACACCACCGATGCGGTGGCGGCCCAGCTGCGTGATGCAGGCATCAAGGTCAAGCGGACGATCCTGCCCGGCTCGACCTTTTGGAACGACTGGGCGAAGTACCCGTTCTCGTCGACCAACTGGAACCACCGTCCGCTGGGCGTCCAGATCTGGGCCCTTGCCTATCGCACGGGTGAAGCGTGGAACGAATTCGGCTATTCCAACCCCGAGTTTGACGCCAACCTTGCAGAAGCGCTTGGCACGGCTGACGTCGAAGCCCGCCGCGCCCTGTCCGAAAAAGGCCAGAAAATCCTGCAGGATGACGGCGTGACCATTCAGCCGTACTGGCGCTCGGTCTACAACTTCACCAAGGACGGTCTGGTTGGCGCTGGCCACCACATCTCGTTCGAGTATCGTCCGGCAGAAATCGCCTGGACCTGATCCTTCGGGTAAAGCCAAGATCAGGGGGCCGCAGCGATGCGGCCCCTTTTTTGTGAAAGGACCGCAATTTGCAGGACATGATCATCGCAGCACAGGCCTTGGCGACCGGTCTGATCGCCGCGTGGCTGACCTTGGGGGTGCGTGACAACATCCTGCACCCCGATGTGAACCGGGTTTATACCGCCGAAGTCATGGAGATGACCCGGATGCGCACCGAGTACCCGGATGCCTTTGCCCAAGTCGCACACCGCGCCATCACCCACCCCGGCATACAGCGCACCGCCTTCCGCGCGGTTGTTCTGGCCGAACTTCTTGCGACGCTGGTGCTGTGGGCTGGTGTCATAGGTCTGATTATGGGGCTGGTTGGAACCGCTGCGGCGGATACCGGACGCGTGGTTGCACTGGCGGGTGCCATGATGTTCACCGCGATCTGGGCCGGGTTTCTTATTATTGGCAACCATTTCTGCTATTGGTTCTGCCACGAGGGTGCGCAGAATACACATTACCAGATGACCTTGTGGGGTCTGGGCACCATGATCCTTCTGGTGGTCGGCTAGTCAAAGACCAAGGATGTCGCCCGGACAGTGCAATGCCCCAATGGCATTTGAACGGACATCCTCGGGCGTGTTGCCTTGGGCGAGCTGAGAGGCCACTGCATTTTGAACCGCCTTGGCAACCATGGCGCACAAGTCTTCATCCGACAGGTCGTGACGTTCGTGTTTGGCAAACCACGCCTCTTCCCGGATCAGGTCCTCTATCAAAGGGTCAATCACCGCGCCGCCGCCTCCCGGATATCGGTAAAACCCCCATCCGCCCTTCTTGCCCAGACGCCCCTCGGACACCATACGGGGAAGTATGGGCGTCACGGTTTGCCCGTTCTGCCGCGCCAATACTGTGTCCAATCCAACGAGGTCCTGCGCCTCGCACGGGCCGAGCGACCACCCCCTTGCGCACAAAGCCTCGTCCAATTCCCATGGATTCGTATGATTCATCAACAGATGTTCGCAGGCCGCCCAAAGAGCATTCTGCAGCGCGGCCTGCATGGGCGCATCTGTCACCCGCCGATGCTTTCCACGAAGCGATGCCTGGCGATGACCGCCAGCAGGTCATTGACCGAAGACTGCACCGGTCTGTTTGACGTATCCACCTGCGCAATGCTGCGTTCATATAGCGGTGTGCGTGCTTCGAGCAGGGACTTCAGCTGATCCATCGCCGCTGGATTGCCTTCCATCGGGCGCAGATCGCCTTGCGCCCTGACGCGTGCCATGTGTTCTGCGGGACTGGTTTTGATCCAGACGGTGTGAAACCGCTCCAGCAAACGGCGGTAGGTTTGGCTGTCGGCCACAATACCACCGCCAACGGCCAGGATCATGCGCGCATTGTTGTCGATGACATCGCCCAGAACATCCGCTTCAAGATCACGGTAACCGTCTTGCCCATAAAGCGCCATGACCTCGGACACGGGCATTCCTGCCTTTGCCTCGATCTCGGTGTTCAGTTCCACGAAGGGCACATTCAAAGCGGTAGCGGCCCGTGCACCCAGGGTGGATTTCCCAGCGCCACGCAACCCCACAAGGCAGATGCGATTGGCCCGGAGCGAAGCCGGGGTTTGCGGCGCTAGAATGGCCCGCACACGCCCCTGCACATCCGAAGGTGCATTGTTATACAAATGTGCAACCCGTTGCACGTCGTCTGGCATCGGGTCCTCTTCGGCCAGCAAGGCCTCGATCCGCTGTCCCAGAGCATCAGCCACCCGCTGGAGCAACAGAATCGATATATTGCCGGTGCCGGATTCCAGCTGCGCCAGATACCGCGGCGACACGCCCGACATTTCAGAAAGCGCCCTACGCGGCAGTTTTTGCGCTGTTCGCACGGCCCGGACCCTTTGCGCGAGGCGTTGAGTCAATTCTGGTTGCTCAATTGTATTGGTCGTTCCGGTGGCCACGGGCGTCCTGCGAATTGGTGTAAGATAATGCACATCTTAGCTGACCAAAATGGGGTTTCAATGGGTATGCCCGAAATATAATCACTTTAGCAGCGTTATTCTGCACGGATCAACGGCTCGACCACGGCGCGGATGCCCGGCGGCGCAGGCTGGCTTTTGAAGGCATCGGCCACCGTGAACACGCAGGTGAACGTGCCCTCGAAACACAGCTGCCCATTTTGTCGCGCGTTTATGCGGAAAGTGATCGATTTCTCCCCCAGCCGTGACGGCCACACCTCGCACATCAATCGGTGGCGTGGTGTGACAGGGCTGCGGAAGTCCATCGACAGGTGCACAAACGGCGTGCCGACATTGCGGTCCAGTTCAAGCTGATACCACCCGTCCCCATCCAAGTGTGCCTCCCACCATGCATTGATCGCCTCAAGTGAGAAAGCGGGCAACCGCCCCGTATAGGCAATGCGCGCCGGGTCGCAGTCGCCCCAGGTAACGCGGATTTCGTGGATGAAAGGGGCCGCCACCTCAGTAGGTTTCCACGTGATACCGTCCATCTTCGCGCAGACGATCGCGCAAGGCAGTCCACTGTTCGCCCATACTTTCGGCGATAGACGTCATGGCCCGTTCAACGCCTTCTTCCATGCCACGCAGCCCGCAGATGTAGATATGCGTCTTGGGATCGGCCAGCATTTCGGCCACCTCGTCCTCCTGCGCCATCATGCGGTCCTGCACGTATTCCTTGGGCTGATCTGGCAGGCGACTGAACACGAGGTGCTGTTGCAGAATGCTGCTGGGCACTTTCTTGAGAGGGCCGAAATAGGGCAGGCTTTCGGGTGTGCGCGCACCAAAGAACATGGTCATGCCACCTGTTGCAGACGCGCGTTGACGCTGCATGGTAAAGGCGCGCATCGGCGCAGACCCGGTGCCGGTGCAGATCATCAAAAGCCGCGCATCGGCGTCGTTGGGCATCAGGAACGTGGCCCCGAACGGGCCGGTGACATCGACCACCGCCCCCTGCTCCAAGTCGCACAGGAAGTTCGACGCCAGCCCCTTGTCCTCGCGCTTCACGGTCAGCGAAATGTTGTGATAGCCGGGCCGCTCGCCGTCGCGGGGGCTGGACACGGAATAGAGGCGCGGCAGATGGCGTTTGCCATCGGCATCGGTGCCGGGGGGGATGATGCCCACCGATTGCCCTTCGAGCACCGGAAAGGGCAGCGCACCGGGGTCCAGGATGATGTGGCGCACGTCATGATCCGGGTCATCCGTGAGGGAATAGTTGCCCTGAACGGTCATCTCGGCCGGTTTGCCCAGGTTGTACATGTTGATCGACGGTTTGCCCGCCGATGCAGGGGCCTTGGCCTTGCCCCCTGCGCCTTGATGCGCCTCGGCCAAGAGGGCAGCTACCGCATCATCAAGGTTATCGCCTTCCTCTGACAGGGCCGCGACGTCGATGTCTTCCTGCTCGGGCAGTTCGTCAAATTCGAACTGCTGTTCGAGCGTGTAAGGCGTGTTCACGACACGCCATTCATCGATGGACCCTGTTGGGCAGACGGGAATGCAATCCATGCAGAAATTACACTTGTCTGCATCGACGACCACATTGTTGTCGTCATGCTCGATCGCCCCGATCGGACAGGTCATTTCGCAGGTGTAACAACGAATGCAAATCTCGGGATCGATCAGGTGCTGCTTGATCGGCTGGTTCATGTGGCGCGGCCTTTGGACAATATCAACTCCGGCAGCAAGATAGCTTCGATCAGGGCATTGCACAGTCCATTGCAGCCCACACATCCGACGCAAGGGCCCTGCAGCTGTGAAATACCCTCTGCCAAAGCTTGCGTGCGCGGGGCAAAGGCGGCGGCACGGTCGATTTTCATTTCCATGTCTCCCATTTGGGTAAGGCGGGGTTGACCCCGCCTTACGCGCAACCAGCCTCAGGCCATGTGCAGTTTGACGTATTCGAAATCGCCCGGCTTGTTGTCGATGCCCACCTTGGGCGGCGCGATCCAGCTGGCGTATTTTCCGGGCTCATAGCAGGGCTTCATCAACGACTGGATGAAATCGCCATCCGCCTTGGTCGGCAGCCATTCGTTCTGGCGTTTGGTCCACGCCTCGGCGGACAGGATGTTGCCATCAGGGTCTACGGCAACCGAACTGAACACACCAATCTGGCGGTGGAACCCTTCGTGCGGCAACTTCAGTTCAAACTCGATCCCCGACTTGGCGATCTGCTTGTTCCAGCGGCCCACGCCGCCCGCGGCATCGCGCACATAGTCGTCCCGCAGGCGCATATTGATGGCCGTCAGCGCAGGCACATCTTCGGTCACGATCTGTCCGTCCTTGATGGTGCTCACCGCATAAGTGTCGTTCTGCAGCATGTGATCATCGTCGATCCGCTGTTCCATGTACCGCCCCTTGATGCCCGAGTTGAAGGCGTTTGCGGCATTGGTGCTGACTTCCTGACCGAACAGGTCCAGCGACAGCGTGTAGTGCAGGTTCAGCTTTTTCTGGATCGTGGGCAGGTCGATCACACCCAGATCGCGGATCTTGTTGATGTCGTAAGGGTCAGTGATGCCATTGGCCTTCATCGCCTCGAGTGTCGCCTGAATGGTCCGCCCCACGCCGGTTTCGCCGACGAACATGTGGTGCGCCTCTTCGGTCAGCATGAACCGGCAGGTGCGCGACAAGGGATCGAACCCCGATTGCGCGAGGCTTTCCAACTGCATCTTGCCGTCGCGGTCGGTGAAATAGGTGAACATGAAGAACGACAGCCAATCAGGCGTTTCCTCGTTAAACGCCCCCAACATGCGCGGCGCGTCTTCGTCCCCCGACGATCGCACCAGCATGTCATCGGCCTCCTCACGACCATCCCGGCCAAAGTATTTCTGCAGCAGGTAGACCATGGCCCACAGGTGCCGCCCCTCTTCGACGTTCACCTGGAAGAGGTTGCGCATGTCATAGAGCGACGGGGCCGTCAGCCCGAGGAACCGTTGCTGTTCCACCGACCCCGGTTCTGTATCCCCCTGAATCACGATCAACCGCTTGAGCATGTTGCGGTATTCGCCCGGCACCTCCTGCCAAGCGGGTTCGCCGTAATGCTCGCCCATGGGTATCTTGCGGTCTTTAACAGCAGGTGCCAACAAAACGCCCCAGCGGTACTCCGGCATCTTCACATAATCGAACTTGGCCCAGCCTTTGGGGTCTACGCTGACGGCGGTGCGCAGATAGACCATGCTTTCCTGAAAGTTCTGGGGGATCAGGTCGTTCCACCAGTTAATATAACCGGGGTGCCATTTCTCCAGCGCTTTCAAAACCTTGCGATCTTCGCTCAGGCCGACATTGTTGGGGATTTGCGTGTCATAGCTGACATTGATCAGATCGAGCATTGGTCTTTGGTCCTTTTATCAGAGGGCCGGTGGGTCATGCCCCACCTTACGGGCCGCGATGTAAGGCGGGGTTCAGCCCGCCGCTGTTTTGGTCACACACGTTCCATGTTGTATTTTCCGCGCACGCCCGTGCCATAGCGTTGCAGCGCGCCATCTTCGCCCACCGCGTTGGGACGGTTGAAAATCCAGTTTTGCCACGCCGTCAGGCGGCCAAAGATGCGGGTTTCCATGGTCTCGGGCCCGGCAAAGCGAAGATTCGCCTCCATCCCGGTCATGGCATCGGGGCTGAAACTGGCGCGTTCTTCCATGAAGATGCGGATCTCGTCCTCCCAATCGATGTCGTCGAGGATCATGGTCACAAGTCCCAGATCATCCGCCTCTTCGGCTTCCAGCGCCTCGCCCATGCTGTCCTTGGCGGCATCCACCGCCTCAGGCTCGCCCAGGAACCGCGTTTGCAGACGGGTGAGGCCGTTGGCCATGGGCATGGGGCCAAAGTTTGTGTCGGTCAGGGTAATCGTCGCCATCGGGCGATTGTCGCCTTCAAATTCGTCTTCCATCATATACGTGCGATCGACCGAGAACAGGATTTCGGCCAGCACCCCGGAAAAGCACGACCCATGTTCGACCAGCGCCGCCATGCTGCGGGATGTGACGTCGATGCGTTTCAGCACCCGTTTCCAGTATTGAAGGACCTCGTTGGCCAGCCAGTGATCCTTGTGGGTGGTCAACAGGGCCTCATGCGCGGCGAATGCTTCAGGGTCACCCTGGCTGCGAAAGATCAAGAGCCCCACTTCCATCTCGTTCAGGCGCAAGTGCAGGATCGTGTCGTCCAACTCGCGCGCCAGACGCAGCATATAGGCCTTGTCCCCTTGGGCGGTGAAGGCGTCCATGTCCGCAGGCGCCGCGTCTGTCGGACCATGCAGCGTGATCGTTGCGCGGTGGGCTGCGCGGTCAAGGGCCACCTCGACCAAGGAATAGGTCACGGCATCATCTGTTATCGTTCGGTCAAGCGGTGTCAGGGCAATCCCCCGTGTCACATCTGCCTTGTCGGAGTCGGTGGCAAATGCATGCGCGCGCGCCTGCACGGTATCATCGAATTTCGAATTGGGCACGACCTCGTCCACCAAACGCCAGTCCACGGCGCGTTTTCCGCGCACGCCTTCCTCGGTGGAACAGAAGATATCGGCGCGGTCCCGGCGCACCTTACGCTTGTCCGTCACGCGGGTCAGGCCCCCGGTGCCGGGCAACACGGCCAGCAACGGCACTTCGGGCAAGGCCACCGATGATGTGGAATCGTCCGTCAGCATGATGTGATTGCACGCCAGCGCCAGTTCGTAGCCGCCACCGGCGCACGCACCCTTCACGGCAGCCACGTATTTCTGGCCGCTGTCCTCTTCCGCCGCCTCGAACGTGTTGCGCGTCTCGTTGGTGAACTTGCAGAAGTTGACCTTGTGACTGTGCGCAGCACCGCCCAGCATCCGGATGTTGGCCCCCGCACAGAACACGCGGTCCTTGCCCGACTGCATCACCACCACCTTCACCTCGGGGTGCTCGAACCGCATCCGCTGCACCACGTCCGCCAATTCGATATCCACGCCAAGGTCATAGGAATTCAGCTTGAGCTGGTAGCCATCGAACAGCCCGCCATCCTCGTCCACATCCATGAACAGGTTGGCCACCGGCCCATCATATTCCACCCGCCAGTGGCGGTATTGCGAAGGGTCTGTTTGAAAGTCGATGCGTTTGGTCACGGGTGGTATTCCTTGTGGGGGCGGCGCGCCTGTCGTGGCCCGACGGTTGTGAAGTATAGGTACAAAATCGCAGGCAGAACGGCAAAGTCGCACACGCCGAAGCGCCATATTTATGCACTTTTATTCATCTTCTTTACCTGCTGGCGGGTTTTATTCAGCACTTGGCATGCTGTTTCCCGTTCAAATCCCGGAATCACCCCTGCCCCAGCGGCCTTTTCCAAGTGACCCTGCACAATATCGCACAATCGCTCTGCGGCGCGTCGCTTGCCCATTTCAAGCTTCAGGCAGGCATTGGCCAACTGAATCACGGCCTGCACCATCTGCCTTTCCGCGCTTGGGTCCGGCAAAGCCAACCAAACCGCTTCAAGCACTTCATGACATTCCCAGAAGTACCCTTCGTGAAAATAGTAGAGGCCAATACGCATCGCGGGGCTGTTCAAGGGGTCTGGGGCGATGTCCTTGAACGGATCGAACCAGTCTTCGGGGTGACGCGCCGTGCGGCCCGGCACGTAGGCATGGGGCGGAAGCGGCGCGGGCGGTGCGTCACCCAAGCGTCACCTGCGCCTCTTCCAGTCGTTTCAGACGGGCGCAGAATTCGGCGATGGCTTCGGTGGTCTCGACCGGTTTGTCCTGATGCGGGGCGTGGCCACAGCCGGGCAACATGAGCGCCTCGAACGGGGAGTAGATGCGGCTGTCGATCTCTTCGATCTGCGCTGCCGTGCCATAGCTGTCATCCTCGCCCTGAATGGCGAGGCAGGGAATGCGCCAGTGGTCGATGCAATCCGCCACGTTCCAATTGGCAAAACCGGGGTCTGTCCAGGCCCCGTGCCAGCCCCTGAAGGCCATGTCGGGATCATCGTGGTGACGGGCCAGACGCGCTTTGAGGTCCCCTGCTTCATAGGCGTCGCCCGCAGCGCGAATGGCCGCAAGACCGGAAGGCTCGGTAAAGAAATGCGGCGCCATCAGGATCAGACCGCGCACACGCATGTCCGACACTGACCCGGCATAGATTGCGGCAATCGTGGCCCCGTCGGAATGCCCCAAAAGAACGCAATCCTCTATGCCTGCAGCATCCAGAACCGAACCCAGAACATCTTCGGCCTCGCGGGTCATGTAATCGAGCGGTCGCGGCAATGCGGTTCCGGAGGACCGACCGTAACCTGCACGTGAATAGGCCAGAACGCCCCACCCCGTTGCTTCGGCCAAAGCTTGCGGCCAATCACGCCACAGGCCCAAGCTGCCCAACCCCTCGTGCAACATCACCAATGTGGGGGCTTGTTCAGGGGGAGGCCCGAAGCAGACGTATTCCAACTCCGCCGTGCCGATGCTCAGAGTGCCTTGCGGCCAATTCATCACGTCGTCTCCCGCAATTTGAAGCGCTGTATCTTGCCGGTCGCGGTTTTGGGCAATTCATCGGCAATCTCGATCCAGCGGGGATATTTCCATTTGCCGATCTTGGTTTTCACCATCTCTTTCAACGTGTCCTCGAAACCATCGGGCCGCTCCCCTTGCAACACGACATAGGCCTTCGGCTTTTCAAGACCATCTGCATCCTTCGCGGCGACAACCGCGGCCTCAAGAACAGCGGGATGGCTGACGATCGCGCTTTCCACTTCAAAGGGGCTGACCCAGATGCCCGAAACCTTGAACATGTCATCGGTCCGACCGCAGTAGACAAACCGACCATCCGGCCGTTGTTCGTATTTGTCGCCCGTGCGGGTCCATACGCCTTCGAATGTTCCACGTGATTTGGCGCGTTGGTTCCAGTATCCGCCGGCGGCGCTCTCGCCTTGCACCAGCAATTCACCAACATCCCCGACAGCAACATCGGCACCGGCCTCATCAACCAGCCGCACGGCATAGCCCGGCACGGGCACGCCTGAGGTCCCATAGACTATATCGCCCGGCGCATTGCTGAGAAAGATGTGCAGCATTTCCGTTGATCCGACACCATCCAGAATGTCGACACCCATATGCGCTTTCCACCGGGTTCCAACGTCCTCGGGCAGGGCCTCGCCCGCCGAAATACAGGTGCGAAGAGGGGCCTTGGCGGGACCGGTTGCATCCATCTGCGCAACCATCGCCGCGTACAGCGTCGGAACGCCGCAAAAAATCGTCGGCTGTTCGGTGTTCAGAATGTCGATCACCCCATCTGGCGTGGGCCGTCCACTAAACAGAATGGTTGTGGCGCCTACAGACATGGGAAACGTCATCGCATTGCCAAGCCCATAGGCGAAAAAGAACTTTGCAGCAGAGAAGACCGTGTCATCCTCGCGGATTTGCAGCACCTGCGCGCCATATGTATCGGCGGTGGCCTTCAGGCTGGAGTGGACATGATGCACCCCCTTGGGCTGCCCTGTGGACCCGGAAGAATAAAGCCAGAAGGCATTCTCGTCAGCGCTGGCATCGAAGGCTGCCAATGGCGTGGCGCCTTCCATGAACGTGCCGAACGACATGGTCCCCTCGGGCGCGTCGCCGATCACGACCACCTTGCGTAGAAAAGGATTGTCGGCCAGCAATGGCTTCACCGTTTTGTATAGCTCTTTTGAGACAAACAGGATCGAGGCCCGACTGTCACGCAGGATCACGTCGTAGACGGGCGTCGCCAGCAGCGTGTTGATCGGAACGGGGATGACCCCGCGCTTGATCGCGCCCCAAAAGATTTGTGGAAACTCGATCTGATCCAACACCAACATCGCCGCGCGCTCTTCAGGGGCGATCCCGGCACGTGCCAAGGCGCCTGCCGCCTGATCCGAAAGACCGGCCAGCGCGCCATACGTCAGCGTACGTCCCGAGCCAAATTCGCGAAAAGCCACCTTGTCGCTGCGGCCTTCATCCACATGGCGGTCCACGAAGTAGGTGGCGGCATTGGTCATCTGTCTCCTCCCAAAGACCTTTGCGTTATCGTGCACTCTCGCAACTCTGCCGCAAGTACCTTGCCAAAATGTCGCACTTTACTGCATCAGGTCAAGCAATCGGGCCGCGTTGTTCTTGATGATGTCGGGCCGCCGGTCGTCGCGTATGGCAATGCCTTCGAAATCCGACAGCCAGCGTTCGGGCGTAATCATCGGCCAATCCGATCCGAACAATACCTTCTTGCGCAGGATCGAATTGCAATACCGCACAAGGATGTCGGGGAAGTATTTGGGCGACCAGCCGCTGAGGTCGATATAGACGTTGGGCTTGTGCTGCGCCACGGCCAGCGCCTCCTCCTGCCAGGGGAAGCTGGGGTGGGCGAGGATGATCTTCATGTCCGGGAAATCCACGGCCACATCATCCATGTTCATCGGGTTGGAATACTTCAGGCGCATGCCATTGCCCCCGCGCATGCCCGACCCCACGCCCGTCTGACCAGTGTGGAAGAGCGCGATACCCCCCTCTTCGGCGATGGCTTCGTAAAGGCCGTAGGCCATGCGGTCATTGGCGTAAAAACCCTGCATGGTGGGATGAAACTTGAAACCCTTGATGCCGAAATCGCGGATCAGGCGGCGGGCTTCACGCACACCCATCTTGCCCTTGTGCGGATCGATGGAGGCGAAGGGGATAAGGATGTCGTCGTTCTCGGCCGCGATCTCGGCCACTTCTTCATTGGCGTAGCGGCGGTATCCGGTTTCGCGTTCTGCATCGACAGGAAAGATTACCGCGGCGATATTCTGCGCGCGGTAGTGGGCAGCGGTTTCCGGCACTGTTGGCGGGTGCTTCCACGGCGCGCCAAAGTAGCTGGCCATGGTGCTTTGCAGATCGTCGTAGCCATCGTCGGCGTGGCAGCCACAGGGTTCTTCGGCGTGGGTGTGAAAATCGATGGCGCGGATTTTGTCGAGGTCAATCATGGCTGGAAATCACAATGCTGGCTGGGTCCATGTTGTCGTATAGGCGGTCGACCAACGCGGCGCGCAGGTCCAGAAGGCGCGCAAAGTTGATGTTGCCCTTGGCCGTGACCTCGCCCGCGCCCATTTCGGGTGGCGCAGACAGGATCAAGGCGCGGGTTACGCGATTGGCAGAGCCCGTGGCCTTGGCCGCAGCGCCTTCGAGGCGGGCGCGGATATCTGCGGCCAGATCGTCCGCCATGGCGGTGCCGTCCATCTCGGCCATAACGTATCCCTGGGCCTCTATGGCCCCACGATTTGGCACGATCAGAAGGCCCAGTTCGTCGCGCCCCGCGCCGGTCACGATCACATCCGCCGCCAGCGGCGCCAGCACCCCAAGCATGTCCAGACGCAGCTGTGCGGCCTGCACCCATGTGCCTGACGTCAGCTTGAAATCCTCGGACAAGCGGCCATCAAAGCGCAGCCCCTTGGCGGGGTCCTCCGGGTCGACGAACTTCATCGCATCCCCGGTGACGAAAAACCCTTCGTCGTCGAAGGCCGCGGCGGTCTTGGCCGGGTTGTTCAGATATCCCTGAAACAGCGCCTCGCCCTTGACCCGCACGCCAAAGCGGTCGCCTTCCACCGGGTCCAGTTTCACCTGCCAGCCGGGCAAAGGCACGCCGACCATACCCGCCCCCCTGGCCGGTTGATGCTGCAACAGGCACGCCGGTGCAGTTTCGGTCAGCCCCCAGCTTGAGGTGATCAAAGGCACGCGGCCCCCGGTGGCCATGGCCAGTTCTTCGAGACCCGCCCATGTCTCCTGCGGCAGGGACGCGCCGGCGTAGAAGATCATGTCGAGTTGACTGAAGTAGGTCTCGCGCAGGGCCGCGTCCTGACGCAGCGCCGCCAGCAATTGCGCAAATCCGACCGGCACGTTGAACGATATGGTGCCTGCCACCTTTGAAATGTTCTCAAGGGTTCGCGGGAAAAGCGCGGGCAGGGGTTTGCCATCGTCGATATAGAGGCTGCCGCCCTGCGCCAGCACAAGGTTGAAATTGTGCGACCCGCCAAACACGTGATTCCAGGGCAGCCAATCCACCAGCACCGGCGGCTTGTCCGCGACAAAGGGCAGGCCCGCGGCGATCTGCGCCTGATTGGTGGTCATCATGCCATGGGTGGTCAGCACGCCCTTGGGGTCGGACGTGGAGCCCGAAGTCATCAAAATCTTCGCCACAGTATCCGCACCGATGGCGTCATGGGCCGCCTCCACGCCCGCATCGGAATGCGCCAGAAGATCACGGAAAGGCGTGGCTCCCGACCCTGCCGGATCGGATGCAATGGCCGGACATCCGACCAGCGAAAGAGCATCGCCATAAGCCGTGCCATCCGAGGCAAACACAGCCGCGGGGCGAATGAGGTCGACCACGAATTGCAGTCGGCCATGTGCACCCGGGATCAGGGAATACTGTTCGGCCACGGGCACTGTCGGCACACCAACATACTGCGCGCCCAAACTCAGAAGCGCGTGATCGACACCGTTGCCCGACAGGATCAGGATGGGCGTGTCCTGCCCCATGCCCTGCGCCAACAGCCAGCCGCCAATGGCCCGTACTTTCTGACGCGCACTGGCATAGGTTTCGCTGCGCCAACCATCGCCGGACCGTTCGGCAATGAACACCCGGTCCGGCGCTGCGCTGGCCCACTTGTCCAGCCACACGCCTGTCGAGGATGCGCAGGGCGGCATATCGTGGCCCGAAGTCAGCAGGATCGACCCATCGGCGCGGTCCTCTCGGATCACCTTGTGCGGGGCGAGGTTCAAGTGGTCGGTCATCCACCCTGTCCCCTTGCCGTGGCTTCGATCTGCCGCAAGGCACGGCGCAGTGCGGTGCGCTCAGGATCGCTTAGCCCCGATGTCACAAGACGATCATGGGCCGCCACCGCCTCTGTTGCATCGCGGTAAAGCTTTTGCCCTTCCAGCGTGGCCGTCAGCGCATGCGCCCGCCGGTCCTGAAGGCTGGTGGTGCGCGTGACCAGTTCACGCTGCTCCAATTCGTCCACAATCACCACGAGGTTGGCCCGTTCGATGCTGAGACCGGCGGCAAGGTGGCTGGGCCGCAGGCCAGGGTTCTGCACGATCATCGCAAGGGTCGAATAGGTGATCATGCGCAGTCCGAAAGGCTCCAACGTGCGCACCAGATCGGCCTGCAAAGCGTTGAACGCGCGCTTCATGTCGTAGCCGATGAACTGGCGCAGGGCGCTGTCCGACGTCTCGCCACCCGGCGGTATGATAGGGGCAGACCGTGCCATCAGCGAAACGCCGGGCTGCGCTTTTCAAGAAAGGCCTGCAACCCTTCAAGCGCATCGGGGCTGGTTTGCGAGAGCGCGGCACAGAGGCTTTCGACGAACAACCCGTCGCTGCGTGCCATATCGTCGATGCGTCCAATGCCCTGGATCATCATGTAATTGCTGAGCGGCGCATTGCCCGCGATCTGCTCGGCGATCTGCATGGCACGCGGCAGCGCCTCGCCTTCACCCACCGCGTAGTGGGCAAGGCCCAGCGCCACAGCCTCTTCGGTGCCGTACTTGCGTCCGGTCAGCATCATTTCGGTCATCCGATCTGGTCCGATGATACGTGCCACCCGTACGGTTGCCCCACCGCCCACGAAAATGCCGCGTCGCCCCTCGGGCAATTGGAAAATGCATCCCGGTTCGGCAATGCGCACATGGGTCGCAGTGGCGAGTTCCAACCCGCCACCGATCACCGCGCCTGTCATCGCGCTCACCACCGGCAAGCCACTGTTTTGCACACGGTCCATCACGTCATGCCATCCGCGCGAATGGTAAAGGCAGGCCTCGGCGTCGCGGTGTTGGTGTTCGCTGAGGTCCAGACCGGCGCAATAATGCCCGCCTTTGCCAGTGATCACGGCCACGCGCACACCCTCGGGCGGCGCGCGAAAAAATGCGTCGAATTCGGCCAGCAACCCATCGGACATCGCGTTGCGTTTGTCGGGGCGGTTGATCGTCAGAACGGCAACGGCGCCCTTGATCTCGATATTCAGATTGTCGCCCATGAGGCCCCCTTTGACAGCGCCGTGAAATAGTTATGCGGCAAAACTATATTCATGCGATTCGTGCTCCTTCGGCAACGGCAAACTTAGGCGGGCAACAAGAACAGGGTGATCGCCGGGAACATCACGAGGATGATCACCCGCACGATGTCGCTGCCCACAAAGAACATCACCGCCTTGTAGGTTTCGGTCATCGGTGTTTCGCGGTCCATCGCGTTGATGATGAACAGATTCATACCCACTGGCGGCGTGATCAGGCCCACCTCCACCACGATCAGGACAAGGATGCCGAACCAGATCGCCACATGTTCCGGCGACATGCCGAAATCCATGGCCGAGATCACCGGAAAGAAGATCGGAACCGTCAGAAGGATCATCGACAGGCTGTCCATCACGCATCCAAAGATCAGGTAGAAGGCGAGGATGATCGCCAGCACCAGCCACGGGCTGAAGCCTTGGCTCAGGACATAATCGGCCATGAACTGTGGCACACCCGACAGGGCCAGAAACCCGTTGTAAAAGCTGGCGCCCAGAACGATGAAAAAGATCATTGCGGTGGTCTTGGCCGTGCCAAGAAGGCTTTCGCTGAAGACCGCCCAATTGAGGTTGCCCGACACCAGCGCCACCAATCCCGTGCCGGCGGCCCCGATGGCCGATCCTTCGGTGGGTGTGAACCAACCTGCGTAAATGCCCCCGACCACAAGACCGAAGATCATCAGAACCGGCCAGGTTTCAGCAAGCGCTTTCCAACGCTCGGCCATGGGAACCGCAGGCCGTGTGCCAGTCGAGTTTGGAAACAGGCGCACGTAGATCGAGATGGTAACGATATAACCGATCGCCGCCAGAATGCCGGGGATGAAGGCCGCCAGGAACAGCTTGGCGATATTCTGTTCGGTGATGATCGCATAGATGACAAGGATCACGCTGGGCGGAATAAGAATGCCCAATGTGCCGCCTGCTGCCAGCGTGGCGGTGGAAAACCCGCCCGAGTAGCCATAGCGCTTGAGTTCGGGCAGAGCGACGCGGCTCATGGTGGCGGCGGTGGCAAGCGACGATCCGCAGATGGCACCAAACCCCGCACAAGCCCCCACGGACGCCATGGCAACGCCGCCCCTGCGGTGGCCCAGAAAGGATTCCGCAGCCTTGAACAGCGCAGTTGACATGCCCGACAGCGTTGCGAATTGACCCATCAGCAGGAACATCGGGATGATGGTCAGCGAGTAGCTGGAAAAGGTGGTGTAGGTTTCGGACTTCAGCTTGGCCAGCAGCGGAACGGGGTTGCCGTTCATTGCAAAATACCACCCCCCGAATCCGCACAGCAGCATGGCAAGCCCGATGGGCGCACGCAGAAAAATCAGGCCCAGAAGGATCGGAAAGGACCAAAAGCCAAGTTCAAGGCGGCTGAGGTCCGCAAGCGGAAGGAGGTCCAGAAACCACTGCATCGCGTCAGGCTCCGTGCTCGGACGGCAGGATCAACCGACCCGACACCGCCTCGCCCACGCGCATCACCGCGCAATAGATGGCCGTGATCGACGCAACAACCGCCGCGGCAAAGCTGGCGGCATAGGCCCACCAGACCGGGAATTGCAGGAACAGAGTGGTTTCACCATTGCGCACATAGCGCTGCATCCCATCCTCAAGCCGGACGGTGATGAAGACGATGGTGACCGCCAGAACGACCTCCCAGAAGGCGCGCAAGATGCGCAGGGCGCGCGGGCTGAGGCCCGAGGTAAACACATCAACGGTCGCATGCCCGCCATAAAGCTGGCAGACCGGAAAGAAGGAAAAGATGGCAAAGGCCACGCCAGCCTCAAGCAATTCGTAGCTGCCGTTAATCTCGCCCACACCCAACTCGATCATCCAGTTGGACAGGCCCTGTGCGATGCCTTGGGCAAAGTCGCCGTGAAAGAACTTGTTCAGGGACCGGCCAATGATGGAAAGGGTCGTAAGAACGATCAGACCCACGAGAACCAGACCACCGATGATGGCGACAAAGCGGGCAAGCCAAGTGATCAGACGATGTATCACGAAAGACCTCAGGTCAGGGCTGACAAACAAAGACCGCGGCGCGTCAGTTTGCGCGCCGCGGTCCGGGTTCGCATCTTATTGCGAATACTTGGCGATCAGGGCGCGGGCTTCGTCGATCAGGGCCTGACCGTCTTTGCCCTTGGACGCCATGTCGGCCACCCATTCGTCATAGATCGGCTGGGCCGCAGCCTTCCAGGCTTCGATGTCGGCACCGGATACCGTCACGATGTTGTTGCCCCGTGCCACGGCTGCTTCGCGCGCAGGGCCATCGGCATCGGCCTGCGTGCCACCGGCAAAGACCGAGAATTCCAGACCGGAATTGTCGTCGATCACCTTTTGCAGATCTGCAGGCAGCGATTCATAGCGGTCCTTGTTCATCGCCAGAACGAAGGTCAGCGTATAAAGCGACACACCGTCAAATTCGGTGTGGTTGCCCACCAGTTCCGGCACCTTCAACGCTGCGGTGACTTCCCATGGAATGGTCGTGCCATCGATCACGCCCTTGGACAGGCCCTCGGGCACTGCAGGCACGGGCATACCGACGGGTGTCGCACCCAGCTTGCTCAACAACGAGTTGATCGAACGCGACCCGCCGCGGATCTTCAGACCTGCCATGTCAGCCGGTGTCTTGACCTCTTTGTTGGCGTGGATCATGCCGGGGCCATGCACCCATGTGCCAAGGATATGCACATCCTTGAACTCGGTGTCCTTCATGTGCTTTTCGAACATTTCCCAATAGGCGCGGCTGACCGCACGGGCGTCCGTCATCATGAAAGGCAGCTCAAAAACTTCGGTCGATGGGTAGCGGCCGGGGGTGTAGCCCACCACGGTCCATACGATGTCGGCCACGCCATCAATGGCCTGGTCCATCAGCTCTGGTGGCTTGCCGCCCAGTTGCATCGACGGATAGCGATCGATCTTGATGCGACCGCCCGAGGCCTCTTCGACGTTGTCGGCCCAGACATCCAGAACCAGCTTGGGCACGTTGGCCTGAGCGGGCAGGAATTGGTGCAGGCTCAGCGTCACGTCCTGGGCTTGCGCGGGTGCGGTGCCCAGGCCCATCGCCATGGCGGCGGCACCGGCCAGCGACAGGAATGTCTTGCGAGTAAAGTTCATGGTTATCCTCCCATTGATAGTCACCGGCATCTGATGCGCCGTCTGACAATTTGCGTCCCGTGCGAATTGGTAGGGCCTCGGTTCTGGTCTGTCACCCGCTTTTGTAACCATCCGGCGCGGATGGGCTGTGCGGGCGTGCAGACCGCCATGAGGCAAGGCCGGTCACGCGGTGATGGCCCATATGATTATACTTCATACCTATTTGGCAAGCGCCAGTGTGAAGGCACCTTCCTGGCGCCGCCACCGCAGGCCAATCCTTTATCCAACCGGGGCGCGAAGCCTTTTGTTTTCAGGATCATAGGGGCCCATAGCAACGACACTGGCAGGCACTATAGTTCCCAACACATCCACCCCAAGCGCGCGGCCTTCGGCGGCGAAATCAGGATCAACAAAGGCGTAGGCAAGATTTTTGGCAACCCGGAAACCCCAATCGCCCGACGTGATCGTGCCGCGTACCGCACCGTCCACCATCACCGATGCGCCGGGGTGGGCCGGTGCATCATCGCTATGCAGATGCAGGCAGACGAGCCGTTTCGAAGGCCCCGCCGCGTGCCGCTTCGCAAGCGCCGAACGTCCGACAAATTCGCCTTTGTCCATACGCACAAAACGGTCGAGGCCGGTCTCGAACGGGTCGAATTCGGTGATGATATCCGCCTTCCAATGCAGGTAACCCTTTTCAATGCGCATCGCCTCGACCGCGCGCGCGCCAAAGAGTTTCAGGCCATGTGCTTCACCCGCCGCCCGCAAGGCAAGATAGGCCGCATATAACTGATTGTTGGGCACGTGGATTTCATAGGCGCGTTCGCCCGAAAAACTGACCGACATGACCACCGCAGGCGCAATACCGACAAAGCATTCGCGCACACTCAGCCATGGGAACGCGCTGTCCGACCAATCCGCGCGGCTGACCTCGGACATAACAGCAGGCGCCTTGGGGCCTGCGAGAACAAGGATGGTATAGTCGTTTGTCAAACTGCGCAGGTGTACGTCTTCGCCGTCCTGCACATGGTCGGCCAACCAATCCATGTCATGCCATTCCGCCGCCGCCGCTGACCCGTACCAGATCGGCCCGTTCGGGATGTTGGCAATCGTCGCTTCGGCCTTGAGACATCCGTGGTGGTTCAACAGATACCCCAGCCCGACGCGTCCGGTTTTGCGGGTCACACGCCCGCATATCATGCGGTCCAGGAAGTCATGGGCATTCGTGCCCGTGATCTCGATCCGGTTGAAGCCGCTGACCTCGCAGAGGCCCACGGCGGTCTGCACGGCGGCCACTTCTTCGGCCACGACGGCATGGGCCTCGTCAAAATGGAACCCGTGGGTTACGGCGAAATCGGCATGCGGTTTTATGTACTCCACCCGTTCCCACCCGTTGACGGTGGTAAAGGCCGCGCCCTCCGCAGCCAGAACCGGGGTCAGGGGCGTGGTCTTGGCAGGGCGCCCGACGGGACGGTGTTCGTGGGGGAAGTGAAAGCGGAATTCGTTTTGGTAATCCTCGATCGCTTTCAGTGCCGTCAGTTCCACATTGCCATGGCCGGTAAAACGGCGCGGATCGAGGCACCAGGTATCGTAACAGGCCTCGCCATGCACGATCTGCTGTGCCAGCAACCAGCCGTGGCCACCCCCCTCGCCCAGCCCCGCGCGCAGTCCGATGATACAAAAGGCATTGCGCTTGCCCGGCACAGGGCCAACCAGCGGTGCGCCATCGATGGTGTAGGTGATCGGTCCGTTGACCACCGTGCGAATCCCCGTTTCCATCAGCGCAGGCATCCGGGCAAAGGCGCCTTCCAGCACATCCGTGACCCGGTCCAAGTCGTCGGGGCAGAGATCGTTGGAAAAATCAGGTGATATGCCATCCATGCCCCAGGTCCGACAATCCTGCTCGTAGAACCCCAACAGCAACCCACCCTTTTCCTGTCGGCAATAATAGTCGCTGATCGGACAGCGCAGCAGTGGCATCCGGTGCCCGGCCTCGGCGATGGCCGGGATGTCTTCGGTCAGGAAATACTGGTGCTCCATGCTGGCGACGGGGTGTTGCACACCCATCATCGCGCCGACTTCGTTCACCCGGTAGCCTCCGGCGTTGACCACCACGTCGCAATCGATGTCGCCCTTGTCGGTGTGCACGGTCCAGGTATCGTCGCGGTGCTGGGTCAGGCCCGTCACATTGGTATGCCGATACACCTCGGCCCCGGCCTTGCGCGCGCGACGGGCCAGCGCCTGACACAGTTGCGCGGGATCGATATGGCCGTCCTCGCCGTCCCAAAGGCCGCCCACAAGGTTTTCGGTAGAGATCAGCGGGTGACGGCGTGCACATTCGGCAGCGTCGATCACCTCGTATTCCACACCCATGCCCCGCGCCATGGAGGCAAAATGGCGATACCCGTCCATCTGGGCCTGCGTATTGGCCAGCCGGATACCACCGTCCCCATGGTTATAGCCCACAGGATAATCGGGGTCGTCGCGCAAGTCTTTGTAGAGCTTGATGGAATGGCTTTTCAGACCAACCATTGTCTGGTTCATGCCAAAGTTCGTGACCTGTGCCGCCGAATGCCATGTGGTGCCGCTGGTCAGCTCGTCCCGTTCAATCAGAACCACATCGGTCCAGCCTTCGGTTGTCAGATGATAAAGCGTTGAACACCCTGCGATCCCTCCGCCTATGACAACTGCCTTGGTGCGTGATTTCATCCTCAAAGTCCTCTTGTATTCGAAGGCAAAAGAAATCCGCGCCATCGATCCGGTCAAGGACCTTGGCAACTATTTCGGAAAACCAATTGCAGCCATAAAAATTCAGCAGGCCCGATGGCAGACATGCCGGTCCTTCCAAGGCGGTCCTGCTTAGAGGGCCACGCGCGCTTGAACCGTGATCGCCTGACAAATGTGCAAGTCCGGCCTTGAAGCGAAACACCAAGGGGCTGACCCTTTTCTTGCAAGACCAGTCTGCGGACCATCAGGGAAAAGCATTATTAACCTGTGGCTTAGCCACACAGCCGAGTGCTAGACGACACAGCTGCGCATTCAACACCGAACGGACCGCATTCATCCAGTGCCTAAAGATTTGGCAAAAAAAATCTGCGCGAGTCGATTGCCAGTTGAACCAACGACACTTGGCAACATAACCTCAGGTTGGGTTGCCTGCGCGCAAAGGCATCCTCTTCAAGCAGCAACCTTCCGGGCAAAATGTTGTCCAGAACCGGAGATTTCCATGAGCGAGAGTGACGGGCGGGTCTATGTCGGCATCGCGGCATCTGCAGGGGGCCTGGAGCCTGCCTGCCTTTTGGTGAGAAACCTGCCGAAAGGGTCGAATGCCGTCTACGTAATTGCCCAGCATATGTCGCCCACGCACAAAAGCATGCTGACATCCCTGATTTCGCGCGAAACGGAACTGCGGGTTATGGAACTGGGCGAAGACGACGTGGTGCCCGCTGCCGACACCATATATGTCACTCCGTCCAATTCGGATGTTGCGTTCCGCAATGGTAAACTGGGGCTGCGCGCCCCAAGCCGCCATCCTACAGCACCAAAACCGTCAGCGGATCGCCTGTTCAAAAGCCTTGCACGTGAGTTTGGGCAGCGCAGTGTCGGCATCGTCCTGTCCGGCACCGGGAGTGACGGCAGCTATGGCGTGCAGGCCATCCGCGAGGCCGGTGGCATCACAGTTGCGCAAGATACGGCCACAGCAAAATTCGATGGCATGCCGTCCTCCGCCATTGAAACTGGCTGTATCGATCTGACGCTCAAGCCGGAACAGATTGGCAAACATCTGGAAAAGATTCTGGGCAAGCCGCGTGATCTCGATGCGTTGCGCCACCTCAATGATCGGCCACACCGCCTGTCGGAGCTGATGGAGATCCTGCTGGCACGCACGCGCATCGACTTCCGAGATTACAAGGAAAATACAATCGATCGCCGCATCAATCGGCGCATGATGGCCTTGGGCATCGACGACTATCAACGCTATGTCGAGCATTGTCGCGCGTCGGTGGAAGAGGTGGACGCCCTGCATCGCGATTTGCTGATTTCAGTCACACGTTTCTTCCGTGATCCTATGCAATTCGAACAGTTAAACGCCGAGATCACGCGGCTGGTGCAACACCGCGAAGCCGGTCAGATCCGCGTGTGGGTCGCAGGCTGTGCCACGGGCGAAGAAGCCTATTCCGTTGCGATCCTGCTGACAGAAGCCTTGGGCGGGTTGGAGGCCCTGGACAAGACACGGCTCCAGATCTTTGCAACCGACATCGACGAACGCGCCCTCAAGGTGGCACGCGGCGGCAGCTATCCGATCACCGCAGCGCACGACATTCCTCCCGAATACATTGAACGCTACTTCACAATGACCGACAGCACTTTGGAGGTTGCCAGTGAAATCCGCGATGCCGTGCTGTTTTCCAAGCACAATCTGCTGCAGGACCCGCCGTTCCCAAATGTCGATGTCGTCTCTCTGCGCAATGTTCTGATCTACTTTAACCCGGCGCGGCAAGAACGCGTGCTCGGCCGCATGCACTATGCGCTGGCTCCGGATGGGCTTCTGTTTCTGGGCACGTCGGAAAGCGTCGGCGCGCTCGATGTTCACTTCGAAAACCGCGGAGGGTCGGACAAGGTTTTCACCAAACGCAATGTCAGCCGCTCCGAGCGCCTTGGCATCGACACTGCCGATCCGAGTGGACAGTACGGAGCGACACATCGCACCCGAGGAGCGGCCCCGCGAAATGCGCCGTCAGACGATACCAGGATGTTCGATGCGCTGGCCAGGACGGTTGCGCCCAATGGTTTTATTTCGACCCGGTCCAATGACATCGTGCGCGTATTTGGCGACATCAGCGCGATGATGCAGTTGACCGAGGAAAGCGCGCTGAGCCTGACCATTCGAATCCTGCGGGGCGGCCTTAGGAACGAAGCCGCCAGCATGATTTCCGCGTCGCAGAAAAGCAAACAGACGCTCGCCGGGCGCTGGCATCAGTTGGACGGACCGGGATTCAATCAAGTGCAGATGATTTGCTATCCCATCTTGTCACCCAGCGGCGAAGACCACTTCTTGATTGCCTTCCACACCCGCACAGGAGCGGAGGCGCCCACCGAAATCGATAGTCTGTCGGATACGGAGCGCACGAAGTACATCCTTCAGATCGAAACCGAAATGCAGTCCACCCGCGAGGCATTGCAGCAAACGGTTGAAGAGCTGCAAACCTCGAACGAAGAATTGCAATCGGTCAACGAGGAATTGCAGTCCACGAATGAAGAGTTGCAGGCCACCAAGGAAATGCTGGAGACCTCCAACGAGGAGCTTCAATCGACCAATGAAGAGTTGATTACGGTCAACGAGGAAATGCACCTCAACACCACCGAGCTGCAGCAGGTCACAACGGAACTGAGTGCCGTTCTGGGGGCCGTCCCCTACCCGATGCTGGTTGTCGATCAGGCACTGATCATCCGACGAGCATCGAACAAGGCCGTGGACTTCTTCAAGCTGCAGGACATGCCCAAGACCGGGCTGCACATGTCGCACTGCAGCTTGCCGGTCGCGTTTCCGAACCTGAGCGCAATTGCCAGTGATGTATTCAAGCTGCGCGAGGCCCGATCGGTCCCGCTCGAAGGGTCCAAGACGTTCTACAGCCTTCAATTCAATCCGTTTCTCGACTCTCTGGGAAATATCCTCGGCCTTACGATCTCGATCATTGATTTTGACGTGCATGCCACGACGAAGATGACAGAAATCATGGAGCAGATGGGTGACATCGGGCATTTCCGCATAAACTTGGCCGAAGAGACGATTACCATGTCCACGGCGATGCTTGGTGCGATGGGCTTGCCAAGTCGTACAGGCGCAATGCCGTTCAAGACCTTCACCAACCACATTCATGAGAATGACCGGGATATGGTGGTGCGCAAGTTCGAAACCAGTCTTGAATCGCAAAAGCCGTTCCGGTTTGAAGCCCGCGTGCGGCGACCCGACGGAAAAGTTGGGTACATGCTGACCACCGGGCTTGTGGTTCTGAGCCCTCAGCAAGAGCCCATGACCATTGTGGGAGCATCCCGCGACGTCACCGACGATCTGAACAGGCACCTCCTGCTGGACAACTTTGAGCGCGTACAAAGCAAGCTCGCCGTGGGCATGTATTCTTACGATATCGAGAACCGGCAATCCTTCCTGAGCCGAGATCTGCACAACAATTTCGAGATCCCCGCGCAACCGCGAAACGGGGATTTCGTGTCAGTCTTCGGGCGGTTCAACCCTGCGGACAAGGACGTGCTTGAGGCATTGATGAGCAAGGCCATAGCCGATGGGGAAACCTTTGACTACGAAGCGCCGGTCACTTTACCTGACGGTGGCAAACGAACCCTTAAGATCGCGGGGTTGTCCCGCAAACGTCTGGATGGAAGCGTGTCACATGTCTATGGCAGCGTGCAATTCAGTGAATAACGCGGCACCCTAAAGCATGGCGTCAAGCAGTTCCGGCGGGTAGCCAGCCAGTTGAGCCCGCCACCGATCCACTTGGTCCTTTGCACCGAATTCTTGGCTGATCAGGCGCCATTCTCGCGCCGTTTGCGCCATGGCACGTTGCGGGCTGCTGGACCCGTTGGCGGCCTTGCTTAGCCCGGAGGCCAGTGCCGCGAAATAGCTGCCGTTGCCCGGCAGGTAGAGGTCGGGCAACGGCGACTTCATGGCAGCCTTGTGCTGATCCAGAAACGGTTTGGAATAGGTTTCGCGGATTTGCGCGTCCTCGTAATGCGATTGCAGGAAAGGGTCGAAATATCCATCTGCCTCGCGCACGGCAACTGTCGACACCTCGGGCGAGGTTGCAAAGGCGGAGAACAAATACCCCAGTACGGGCCGCACCGCGTTTTTCAACACGACATAGCTCCAGCCCCAGTTGAAGTAACTGGCAGGCGGCGTGCGCCCACCGGGCAAGGGCGCAAAGACCAGCTTGTCCCGGATGGCAGACTCTGGCCGGTTGAAGAACTTTTGCGACCCGCCCCACCCGACATTGCAATAGATGTCTTTCTCCGCATAAAGCGCCCAGTTCTCGAACAGACCGGCGGACAGAACATCGGAATGCAATGCCTTGGTGGCCTTGATGCCTTCGACCACGGCTTCCACCGCCTTTGGGCTGTCGATTTGCGGGTTCAGATCGGTGTCAAAGGGCAACACCCCCTTGGCGTGCATCCGTGACCAGAATTCCCAGACGACGTAACTTGGCGTGCGAAACAATGCACCACCCCATCGTCCAGCATCAGGCGCATGGAAATAGCGCATCTGCCGGTCAAGTTCTTCCCAGGTGGCCGGCACATCCAACGCCTGACCGGTCTGCGCTTCATAGGCACGCTGGTGGTCCGGGTTCTCCAGAAAGTCCTTGCGCAAAAACATCAGATAGACATCGCCATCCGTCTGAAACCCATAGCGTTTGCCTGCCAGAACATTGCCCTTGTCATAAAGGCTTGGCGTTATGGGTCCCAAACCGCCAACCTCTGCATGCAAGGCCTCCAGCGGCCTGACAATTCCGGACCAGGCCAGATCGGGCACACCAAAAGTCGCAGGCAAGGCAACATCATAATTCGTGCGCCCGACAAGGTGATCGGCAGATATGCGATCGATTATTCCATCCACATCCGCAGCGTCATAGGTGACCTTGCCGCCGGTCTGCGCAGTCCATGCAGCGATAACCGGGTCTATGTTTCCTTCGCTGCCGAAAGGAATAAGAAGCTGCAAAGGCGGTGTGTCGCCCGCCGATGCCATCACCTTGCGCGCGGCATCAACAATGCGCTGCGGGGACATGGCATGAACATCCGCACCCGCCACAATCCCGGCCCCGGCGGCCCCCATGCCAGAAAGAAAAGTACGCCGTTGCATTGCTTTACCTTAATAAACCGCAGGTTGTCGCTTTCGTTAACTCTGAATTAAGCTCAGATGGTAAACAATCGCTTAAGCAACATTGAGGAATTGATGACGGCAATCCAGAAACTGCGATGGGGCTTTGTCGGTCTCGTCTGCGCGATCATTCTGGTCGCCGTGGTTTCTTTTGCTGCGCTGTCCAGCATCGAACGCCAGCAGGACGAGATTTCACAAGACAACCTTCCCGTCGTGTTTTCGATGTACCGCTTGAACCAGATGTCGTTCCAAACAGCCGAAATCATTCAGCAATTGCCGCTTACAACCACCGAATTCGAACTCGGGCTTCTGTTTTCCGCACTTGATGACGCCGCCGCGCAAATCGCGGAAGCTGTGGGTGATCTGCGATTGCAGGCCGACGCCGCAGTGCTTTCCCCGGTTCTGGAGGCTGTCGACCGGATCAACCAACTGTCGGACAACGCGCGGCAGCAGGCATTGGATCGCGTGCGACGGGGTGCGCAGGTCGGCACAAGGTTGGAGCGTCTGGTCGAGGCCTCTTCCAACCTGCTGCGGCTTGCAGAGGATGCCGTGACCAAGGTCAGCTTGAAAGCGGCTGCGCCGGAGGCTGCTCACGAAGACGTTGTATTGCTGCGCAAGGTCTTCGTGATGCACGGGCTTGCCAATCAGATCGGAAGTGATGTGCGCGGCATCAGATCCAGTGCCACGGTGTCGGACGTTTCAGAATTCTCCAGTCTGCTCAAACTGAATATGCGCAGTCTGATCCAGTCTCTGACGCGCGCGCCCGTTTTTGATGGACGTGAAGACCTGAAGAATGCCGCGATCATCGTCAACGACCTTGCGATCCTCGAAGACACACTTGATCTCAGGCTTGATCAGGTCAAAGCGGTGGACGCACAGAGGCAAACGCTCGAAGCACTGTTTGACCACGTTTCTGACCTCCAGGTCGCCAGCGGCTATCTTGCCGCGTCTCAACGGGCCGTGACGCTTGAGAAAAGCGCATTGATGTCCCAGACGGTGCAACAGTTTTCATCAGGCGTGCTTGTGTTTTCCCTGCTCGCGGTTCTGGGCACCGGGTTCTTTGTGTACTTTGTGGTCGAACGGCAGATCGCCAGGCGTCTGCAGCGGGTGCATGACCATGCCGCGTTGATCGAAGCGGGCGATCTGACGGAACAGCGCCCGTTCCGTGGCAGCGATGAAATCGCGTCTCTCGGGCAGTCCGTTGCCCGATTGCGCGCCTTGTCTCTCAAACGCAAACGCATCGAAACCGAACTTCTAAAGGCGCGCCAATCCGCGGAAACCCTGGCGACGGCCAAAACGGAATTTCTGGCCATGATGAGCCACGAGGTCAGGACCCCGCTGAATTCGATCACCGGCATTTTCGAACTGATTGAGCGCGCCGACATTCCCGACCGGCAGAAAGTCCGCGCCCAGAAGGGCAAGGTCGCCGCAAGACAGCTATTTGACCTGCTGAGCAAGATCCTCGACGCCTCGCGCATCGAAGCCGGCAACATGGACGTCGTGCCAGAACCCGTGGTCGTCTCGGAGATTGCGGAATACCTCGACGATATGCTGACCGGAGCCATCGCAAGGGGCGAAAAACCTATTCAGGCCAAAGTGGTTGTCGACACCAAGGCCGAGAAGATCGTGACCGATCCACTTCTGATACGGCAAATCCTCGGAAATCTGATCGACAATGCAGTGCGGTTTACTGAAGCAGGTACAGTGTCGGTTGTCCTGTCGGACGATCCCACGGGCCAGAATATCCTGGTAGATGTGTCTGACACTGGTATCGGGATTTCCGATAAGGATCAGGCATTTATCTTTGAACCCTTCCGCCAGGTCGACTGTGGAATGCGCAGGACAGCCGGCGGCAGCGGGCTGGGTTTGTCAATATCGCGAAACCTCGCTAACCTGCTTGGTGGTGAATTGCTGTGTACCAGCACACCCGGAGTAGGCTCCACCTTTTCTCTCAAACTTCCCATTGGGGAACAGATCGGAACCAAATATGCGCAACAAGATTTTGCTGGCTGAAGACGACGCATTGACCCGCTTCATGATGAGCGAGATGCTTGATGAACTGGAGTTCGATTACGACGTTTGCAAAAACGGCGAAGAGTGCATCCAGATGGTGAGTGCCTCGCCCGGCACGTATGCGTTGGTATTGATGGACATTCACATGCCACAAAAGACCGGTATCGAAGCTACGAAAGACATTCGGGCCGCGGATTCCGATCCACCGCGCAGCATCCCGATTGTAGCGATAACAGCAGATCAGCACTGGCAGAACCCCGCACGCTGCAATGCTGCGGGATTCGATGATGTCATGCCCAAGCCTGTGTCAATGAACGAGCTTGAGATACGCATAAAGCGGTGTATCGCGGCCTGACACCCGACCGCCTGACCTTTTGGGTCTCTGTGTGCGATCCGCGCAAGAAACAGTGTCAAAAAAGGCAAGAATGTGGTGGCGTGGGGGAGACTTGAACTCCCGACCTATCGATTATGAGTCGATCGCTCTAACCAACTGAGCTACCGCGCCATCGGCGCTTCACCTAAGACAGCGCGCAGACGGGGTCAAGGGCTTATCTCCGCCGAATGGCCTCTAACCACCACGCACCGTATCAATCATGATCTGAACATTTTCGGGGTCCGCATCCGGCGTGATCCCATGGCCAAGGTTAAAGATGTGCGGCCCCTTGGAAAACGCGGCAACAATGGCCCGCGTCTCGTCGATCAGGGCCTGACCGCCCGTGACCATGTGACTGGACGCAAGGTTGCCCTGCACACAGCCATCCACCTGCACATGCTTTGCAGCCCACTCGGGAGACACCGAATTGTCCAACGCCACGCAATCCACACCCGTGGCCTTGGCAAAGCCGATATAACCCTCCCCTGCTTCGCGCGGGAAACCGATCACCGGAATGCCGGGATGGCGCGCCTTGATCGCCTGAGTGATTTCGCGTGCAGGCTCAACTGCATATTTCTGGAATGCTTCACCCGGCAACGATCCCGCCCAGCTGTCGAAAATCTTGACCACTTCCGCACCGGCCGCGATCTGCGCCGAAAGGTATTCGATGGTGGCTGCGGTGATCCGTGCCAGCAATGCCTCGAACAGTTCCACGTTCTCGGCCATCAACGCATGTGCGGGGCCCTGATCCTTGGTGCCGCGTCCCGCGATCATGTAGGTGGCAACCGTCCACGGCGCACCGGCAAAGCCAATCAACGTCGTCTCGGACGGCAATTCGCGCCGCAGGATTTTCACCGTCTCATAGATCGGGTTCAGCGTTTCATGGATGTCCTCGACCGGGCCAAGCTTGTCAAAATCCGCTTGGCTGGTGATGGTCGACAGGCGCGGGCCTTCGCCTGTCACAAACCAAAGATCTGCGCCCAGCGCCTGTGGCACCAACAGAATGTCAGCAAAGAGGATCGCTGCATCGAACCCATATCGCCGAATCGGCTGCAACGTCACTTCTGCGGCAAGCTCAGGATTGTAGCACAGGGACAGAAAATCACCCGCCTGCGCACGCGTGGCCTTGTATTCGGGCAGATACCGCCCCGCCTGCCGCATCATCCAAATGGGTGGTGTATCCAGAACCTCGCCCGCCAGTGCGCGCAGAATTGTCTTGCCCTCAGCCATCGGTTATTCCCTCATACCACCCGTTGTTGCCTGCACCTGAACTCACTTGCCGCTCCATGCTTGTCAAGGACCTCAGAGAGTGTCAGGTTAACTTGACACATATCGAACGACAAGGCCTCGCAGTGCAGCTTCCCTCCCCATCGTCCCCGCTCAAGATCGGCACCCGCGGATCGCCCCTCGCCCTCGCTCAGGCCTATGAAACGCGCGGTCGCCTGTCGGTGGCTCATGGCGTGCCCGAAGAGGCCTTTGAAATCATCATCATCAAGGTGACCGGAGACGCCATTCAGGACCGCCCTTTGAAGGAAATCGGCGGCAAGGGCCTCTTTACCCGCGAGATCGAAGAGGACCTTTTGTCAGGCAAGATAGACATCGCCGTGCATTCGATGAAGGACATGCCCACGATCCAACCCGAGGGCCTGTTGCTCGACACTTATCTGCCCCGCGAGGACGTGCGTGACGCTTTCGTCTCGCCAACCCAAACCGCCATCGCAGGTCTCGCGCAGGGCGCGACTGTCGGCACCTCGTCGTTGCGCCGCAAGGCACAGCTCCTTAACCGACGGCCCGATCTGAACGTGGTGGAATTTCGCGGCAACGTGCAGACCCGTCTGAAAAAGCTCGCCGATGGCGTGGCCGAGGCGACGTTCCTTGCCTCCGCAGGTTTGAACCGACTGAACATGGACGATGTTCCAGCCACCCCCATCAGCCCCGACGACATGCTGCCCGCCGTGGCACAGGGTGCGATCGGGATCGAACGCCGCGCCGATGACAACACCACCGCAGCTTTGCTCGAAGCGATCCACGATATTCCGACCGGTGATCGCTTGCGCGCAGAACGCGCCTTTCTGGCGACGCTGGACGGGTCGTGCGAAACGCCAATTGCGGGGCTTGCCACGCTGGATGGCGGCACCCTCATCCTGCGCGGCGAGGTTTTGCGCCCCGATGGATCCGAAGCCCTGTCCGGAGCCCGTTCGGGCGATATCGGCGATGGCGCCCAAATGGGCGAAGACCTCGCTCGCGCCTTGCTGGACAAGGCCGGGGATGGCTTTTTTGACTGGCACTGAAACCTGACAATCCGCTGCACGCCCCGCGCGCGGCCTTTGGCGCATACTCCCTCCGACGCGGCGTTTCACTTGACCCGAGCGCCCAACATGACCGACCCTTGCTGCAGGAGGATTGGTGATGACACCTGGCAAAGCTTATCTGACCAGCGCAGAAATCCGGCCCCTCGCGGCCCGCTCGGACCTGATGGGCGCGTGGCTGGTGCTGCACTGCTGGGGCACAATTGCGCTGGCGATTGCACTCTTTGCCCTGTGGCCAAACCCATTGACCTTCCTGTTGGCGGTCATCCTGATCGGATCACGGCAACTGGGCCTCGCCATCCTCATGCACGAGGCGGCGCACAACGCGCTGTTCAAATCCCGCAGGCTGAATGAATGGGTTGGCGAATGGCTGTGCGGCTGGCCGATCATGGCCGATCTGCGCGCCTACCGGCACTACCACCTGACCCACCACAGATTTACGCAAACCGACAAGGACCCCGATCTTGGTCTCAGCGCCAAGTTTCCGACCACGCGCGCGTCGATGAAACGAAAATTCCTGCGCGACCTGACCGGGCGCACGGGCGTCAAGCAACTGATGGGGCAGATTGCGATGTTCATCCGCTTTGCCGGGGACCACGAAGCGATCGAAGCAGCAGAGACACAGGCGGCACAGGCCTTCAAATCCAACACACTCTACAAGGCGTTCCCGGTTTTCATCGGCGTCGCCGTCCTGATCAGTCTGGTGGGCAATTGGTGGTGGGGTCTGGCCTTTTGGGCGCTGCCCTATCTGACATGGTTCCAGTTCGTTCTGCGCGTGCGCAACATTGCCGAGCACGGCGCGGTCGAACGCTCTGAAAACCCACTGCAAAACGTGCGCACGACCTATGCCGGCCCCATCGCCCGTGCGCTGGTTGCCCCCTACTACGTGAACTACCACCTCGAACATCACATGGTGATGCACGTGCCGTGTTGGCAACTGCCAAGAATGCACAAGATGCTGAAGCAAAAGGGGCTGGGTGACCGTATGCGCATCGCACCCAGCTATCTCAGCGCGATGATCGAAGCTGGATGGCGCACCACGTGACCACCCGCGCCCTGACGCGCGATGACCATGCCGCCGCAGCGCCCCTCTTGGAGTTGCTCAGCGATGGTACGCCCCTTGGCGATATCGCGGCCTTTGATGCGATCATCACACATCCCGGCACCACGATCTTTGGCAGCTTCGATGCACAGAGGCTGACATGCGTTGTCACCCTGCACGTGCTGCCTAACTTGACTCGCGGCGGACGTCCCTATGCGCTGATCGAAAACGTCGTGACGTCGCCAGATCATCGAAACAAAGGATACGCGCGTGCCACGATGCAAGCGGCCATCGATGCCGCATGGCAGGCTGACGCCTACAAGATCATGCTTTTGACCGGGCAGGACACAGGTGCGCTAGGGTTTTACGAATCCCTTGGTTTCAACGCGGATCAGAAGTTCGGGATGCAGTTGCGCCGTGTGCCACCCAGACGCGCATGACGGGGCGGTGGGCGGGTGCCTTTCACCGACAGGTGAAACAGACTGCCCTCCGCTTCAGACCCACTTGGCCAGCGGTGGCAAACTCATCAACACCGCGTTTGCATCGTGCCCGGTTTCAAGGCCAAACTTCGTGCCCCGATCATAGACAAGGTTGTATTCGGCATAGAGCCCTCGGTGCACCAGTTGCGCGTCCTTGTCGGCATCATCCCATGACTGCACCCGACGCTTTTCGACCAGCGGTACATAGGCCGGCAGGAAAGCGCGCCCGATGTCCTGGGTCAGGGCAAAATCCGCCTCCCAGTCGCCGGTGCAATGGTCATCCATGAAAATGCCGCCCACACCACGTGCCCGGTGGCGGTGGGGAATATAGAAATATTCGTCCGCCCACGCCTTGAGGCGCGGATACAAGTCCGTGCCGTGCGGGTCCAGATGCGCGCGCTGCTGATCATGAAAATGCGCCGTGTCCTCGGCATATTCGATACAAGGGTTCAGGTCGGACCCGCCGCCGAACCACCACGCGTGTGGCGTCCAGAACATGCGCGTGTTCATGTGCACCGCCGGGGCATGCGGGTTCTGCATATGCGCCACCAGCGAAATCCCCGACGCCCAGAACCGCGGGTCGTCTTTCATACCCGGAATGCCCTTGCGTGCGGCCATGGCCATCTGCGCCCGTTCGCCCAGCGTGCCATAGACGGTCGAGATGTTGACCCCGACCTTCTCGAACACACGGCCGCCGCGCATCACGCTCATCAATCCGCCGCCCGCGTCGCTGCCATCGTCTGAAGTGCGCTTGGTTTCGCTCACCTCGAAAGCACCGGGCGCGGCATCGGACATGGGGCCAGTGTCATGGCTTTGCTCCAGCCCCTCAAAGGCGGCAACGATCTGATCACGCAGTTCACGGAACCAGGCACTGGCGCGCGTCTTTTGCGTATCGAATTGTTCGGTCATGTCAGATGTGTCCTGTTTGGTTGACACATTGATAGCGCAAAGCGCGGCGGGCGCAAACGCCCCTTTGCGTCAATGTGCGGGCGCGCGCACAGGGTCCAAAAGGCTGCGGCCACCGTCCACAACAATGGTTTCGCCGGTGATGAACCCCGCCCCTTCGGACGCCAGAAACTGCACCGCATCGACAAGTTCGCCTGGGCTGGCGATCCGTTCCAGAGGGGTGTGCGTTTCGATATCTTCCCGCCATTCCCGGTGATCCATGATCGACGCCTTCAACGACGCCGACATCACCGACCCGAACGCCACGGCATTGACCCGGATCCGATCCCCAGCCAGCGCCAGCGCCATCGAGCGTGTCATCTGCTCCAACGCGGCGGACGCGATCGAATAGCCAAGAAGCTCGGGCCGCGTGTGGCGCGCGGCGATGGAACTCAGGTTGATGATGGACCCGACCGGCCCATTCTCTTCACGGCCTTCCGCCTGCTTGATCATCCGCCGTGCCACTTGCTGGCTCAGCCGCAGGGCCGTCATCAGGTTCTGTTCCAGCAGCACTTCGACGGTCGTGTCCTCAACGTCCAGCGCATCGGTTTCCATCACCTGCCGCGACGCGTTGACCAGAATATCCACGCTGTCGAACGCGTCGATGCTTGCCGACACAAGGTTCGCGATCGTCAGCCGCTGCCGCAAATCACCCGCAAAGTAGCGTACATTGCCTTCGTCCACCTGCTCGCCCAGCTCTTCGGCCAGCCGTTTTTCATCCATGTCGGCGCACATCACGTTGGCGCCTTTGTCCGCGAACTGGCGCGCGATGGCCAAGCCGATGCCATTGGCTGCTCCGGTCACAATGGCCGTCTTGCCGCTGATCGAAAATGACATGATTTGCGTTCCTATCTCACCCGGCGCGGCCGCGCCGCCTGTGTCAGTTTGAACCGCGCATCGCCGCCCAGATCTGTGTTCTTGGCGAAATGCGCCTCCAGCACCCCTTCATAGGGCAAATGCCTGTTTGCCACCATCCAAAGCGTACCACCCGGCGACAGTATGCGCGCAGCCGCAGCAACAAACGCCTGTCCCAACGCGGGATCTGCGGCCCGTGCTGTGTGAAACGGCGGGTTCATCACAACCGCATCCATCTTGCCGGGGGGCTGCCATGTGGTGGCATCCGCCCAATGGTACTGCGCGCGTGGGTCCGTCACATTGCGTTTGGCACATTCCAGCGCCATGTGATGCGCCTCGACAAGATGCACGGCCTCGACCGTGTCGCGGGTCAGCACATGCGCGCTCAGAAATCCCCAGCCCGCGCCCAGATCCGCAACCTGTCGGCCCAACTTCTCGGGCAGGGCCGCCGCCAGCATTTCCGACGCCGGATCGATCCCATCCGCAGAAAACACGCCCGGAGCGGTCCAGAAGCCCCCCGGCGTCAACGCAGGACCCACGGCCCAATCGGCATAGGCATCGCTCGCTTCGATCCAGAAGCATTTCCCATGGGCCTTGGAAATCGCCGCCGACACTGGCCCGCGTTTACGCAATTCCTTCAAAAGGCTGTCGATCCCGTCGGTTTTTTGCCCGTCGATCAGAATGGCGCCATCCGTTACTGCGCACGCCGCGGCGATCAAAGCACGCGCTTCGACCTTGGCGCGCGGCACACAGACAACCGCCGCACTGTAACGCCCCTCCGGCGCAACCGCGCAGTTCGATCCGGCAAAAGCCGCATGCACTTGCTTCATCGGTGAAATGATATGCGGTGCGGTCAAAGAAGACAGGTCCGCCCCGACCGCAGGGTTGAAAACCACCACGCGCCCTTCATCTGGCACAGGCCATCCTGCCTCTGCCGCAAGCGGCAACCTTGCGCCAATCATGTGCTCAGTCTTCTTTTTCCATGGTGCATTGCAGCGGATGTTGATGCCGCCGGGCAAAGTCCATCACCTGCGCCACTTTGGTCTCGGCAATTTCGTGGCTGAAGACGCCCACGACCGCCAGCCCCTTCTTGTGCACGGTCAACATGATCTCGAACGCCTGCGCATGGTTCAGACCAAAGAACCGCTCAAGCACATGCACAACGAATTCCATCGGGGTGTAATCATCGTTCAACAACAACACCTTATAAAGAGGCGGCCGCTTGGTCTTGGGCTTGACTTCGGTGATGACCGACACGTCGCCGTCATCATCTTCCTTATCCGCCATCATATGCACCAAAGGCTGCATGCGCACTCCATGAGAATCCATGTTCATGATCTTGAACGCTTCTATATAACGTAAGAACCGCTTGAGAAAAGAGGCGCGCCAATATCATGCCCCAAAGCCTGACCACCATTGGTTTCGATGCCGACGATACGCTGTGGCACAACGAGCGGTTCTTCAAGCTGACACAAGAGCGCTTTGCCGATCTGCTGTCCCCCTACACCGCGCCCGACCACCTGATGGAAAGACTGATCGCGGCCGAGCGTCAGAACATCGGGCACTACGGGTTCGGCATCAAGGGGTTTGTCCTGTCGATGATCGAGGTCGCGCTGGATGTCACCGAAAACAAGGTGCCCGGATCGGTCATCGCCGATCTGATCGCCGCAGGTCAGGACATGCTGCGCCACCCCATCGACTTGTTGCCCCACGCGCGTGATACGGTGGCGGCGGCCCGCGATCATGGGGCAGTCCTTTTGATCACCAAGGGTGATTTGCTGGATCAGGAACGCAAGCTGGCGCAATCGGGTCTGGGTGACATGTTCGACGCTGTGCACATCGTCTCGGCCAAGGACACGGCCACCTATGCCCGCATCTTCGATCCACGTGAAGGTGCTGCGCGTGGAATGATGGTCGGCAATTCCATGCGGTCTGACGTGCGCCCGATGATCGACGCCGGTGGATGGGGCATCTTTGTCCCCCACGATCTGGAATGGGATCTGGAACACGCGCCCGCACCCCACGGTCATCCCCGCTTTGCCGAAATCACAGACCTTGGCGCCCTGCCTGATCTATTAAAGGAAATCCCCTGATGCCTCATGCTGAAATCAAGCATTCCTCCGACCTGCACATCGATGCCCGAGCCTTGCTGAAGACCATCGAGGCCACCATCGCCGCCCGCGATCCGGGTGCCGGTGCCTGCAAGGGGCGCGCTTATCCGACCGATGTTTTCCACCACACCCACATCCTGATCCACGTGTCCATGCTGCCCAAGGCGCACCGCGACAACGACTGGACCACGGCCATGTTGGCCGAACTGGAACAGGCCGTGAAAGCACATATCATGGAGCCATGCGCCTTTTCCCTGATGGTCGAATTCTCACCGCAAAACTATGTCACACACGCCTATACGCCCTAGCCCCAAGAGCTTGCCACATTCCTGCCACAATGGCCGGTCTGGGGGTGGTAGATCGGCCAATCGCAAGATGTTGCAAAACCGCCGCATGATTTTTGGTTAATTACTTTGAATCAAAGGGTTTATCGAAAATCGAACCTGTGCTAGCGTAACGCCAACAAAAAAGGTCACCCGAAAAATCGGGGATCATGAGGCAGAAAAGGCAGGTTCCAAGTGAAGGTTCGGCGCGTACAGCCGGCCCGATACGGGCTATTTCTATTTGCGGCACTCTGGATGCTGGTGGTTTTGCCACTCAGCGCAATGGCGGCACCCTATGCCGCCTTTGTCATGGATGCGCGCACGGGTGAAGTTCTGCATTCCCGCAATGCCGACACCCGCCTGCATCCGGCCTCCCTGACCAAGATGATGACCCTCTACATCACCTTCGAGGCCGTCAAACGCGGCGAGATCAGCATGGACACCATGGTCCGCATCTCCAAGAACGCCGCCGCCGAGCCACCCTCCAAACTCGGCCTGCGGTCGGGTCAGAAGATCAAGCTGCGGTATCTGGTGCGCGCGGCAGCGGTGAAATCCGCAAACGACGCGGCCACAGCCATCGGCGAGGCGATCTCGGGCTCCGAGGCGGCCTTTGCGCGCCGCATGAACCGCACAGCCAAGGCGCTTGGCATGACCCGAACCACGTTCAAAAACGCACATGGCCTGACCGAAACGGGTCATCAGAGCACGGCGCGCGACATGTCCACGTTGGGGCGGCACCTTCTGTATGACTATCCCGAATACTACAATCTGTTTTCGCGCCAATCGACAAACGCTGGCATCAAGACGGTCAGCAACACCAACCGTCGCATGCTCAGCTCGTACCGCGGCGCGGACGGGATCAAGACAGGCTATACCCGCGCTGCGGGCTTCAACCTTGTCGCGTCGGCCGAGCGTGGCAATGAACGTGTGATCGCCACGGTGTTCGGCGGCAAATCCACAGCGTCGCGCAATGCCAAGGTGGCCGAGCTTCTGGACCTTGGGTTCCGTCGCGCGCCCAGCCGGGCGAAAGTGCGCAAACCTACACGGCCCGCCTATGTGCCGCAGCCGGAAATCGTGGCCAGCAACGGCAAGCCCAAGCCCGGTGCCGCAGGCAAGACCATTCGCGTCAGCGGTGCGGTCACGAAAAGCCTGCGCCCGATTGCGCGGCCCGGCACGGTGGCCCAGCCTGTGCTGATCGCAGCCACACCCCAGGTGGATCAGACCGTTCTGCCCTCGGATATCAAAACCGCCCTTGTCGAAGCACAGAAAACTGCGGAACCAACAGTGGCCCCCGAAGCCGAAGCGCCTAAAGTTGCAAAGGTCGTCTCTGTGCGCCCTGCTGCGCGGCCCAACGATCTGGTGCTGGCCAAGGCCACCCAGGAACCAGAGGTCGAAGTCGTCACGCGGCTTTCCACGTCGGGCGGGCGTCATTGGGGTGTGAATGTCGGGCGCTATCCAAGTCGGTACAAGGCCGAGAAAGTCTTGCTCAAGACCGCGTTGGCAGAAATGTCGACGCTGGATGGCACCTTGCGCAAGGTGGTGCACCGCAAGCAAGGCTATGATGCGACATTCATGGGCATGACCCGTGAAACCGCTGATCTGGCCTGTCGTCGCCTGCAAGCGCGCAATATCACATGCTTTATGGTAGGCCCGTCCTGACAGGGATGGCGGCGCAAAGCACCACCTTACAGAACCGCACACCGTAAGGTGGGGTTCACCCCGCCATGCGCCTTCGGTCAGGGTTTAGGGTGATCGTCGTAACTGTCATCGAGAATACGTCGGCTGTCGCCTTCGGGGTCATCATACTGGCGGCTGCGCAGCGTATAGAGAAACCCGATCAGCCCCAGAGCGCCGAGAAACAGTGAAATCGGGATGAGGTAGGCCAATATGGTCATGTGCGGCGAATCCTCAATGCGTTCAGGGACACGGTGATAGACGACGATGACATCGCCAGCGCCGCAATCAGTGGCGTCGCCAGCCCGACCACCGCCAAGGGTACCGCGATAATGTTGTAGATGGTGGCGATGCGGAAGTTCTCCGAAATCCGGCGTGTCGCCTGACGTGCGACCTCCAACGCATCGGCAATCGGGCCAAGGTCAGCCCCCAGAAGCACGATGTCCGACGCGGTGCGCGCGGCATCCAATGCGGATGCGGGCGAGATGGACACATGCGCGCTGGCCAATGCCGCGGTGTCGTTCAACCCGTCGCCGATCATCAGGACCTTGCGGCCCTGTGCCTTCAATCCGCTGATGGCGGCGCATTTGTCTTCCGGGCGCATGGCGGCCTGGGCATCCTCTATCCCCACAGCCTGTGCAACTTCCGCGACTGCGCCGCTGGCATCCCCCGACATCAGGTGCACAGCGATCCCGCGATCCTTCAGCGCGGTCACCAAGCTTGCCGCCCCGGGCCGCAGCGCATCGGCAAAGCGCACCACATGCTGCGCTCCATCGGGCGTTTGCACCCACGTGGCAAGCCCTTCGGCATTGCCATCCGGCCCGGCCCAACCCGCACGGCCCAACCGCACCGGCTGTCCGTCAAGCATGCCTTGGGTGCCCAATCCCGGCACTTCGGAAATGTCGCGCACCGGTGCCGCATGGCCTTCCTGTGCTGCGATCGCCTGCGCCAGAGGGTGCGATGATCCGGCGGCCAGCGCCTGAGCCACAGCCTTGGCGGGCGCCGGCAATGCATCCCAATTCTGCACCCGTGGCGCGCCTGCTGTCAGGGTGCCGGTCTTGTCAAAGACAACCGTGTCCACCTCGGCCAAACGCTCGAGCGCGGTTCCATTCTTGATCAACAGACCTGCGCGGAACAGCCGACCGGAGGCCGCGGTTGTCACCGCAGGCACGGCCAGACCCAAGGCACAGGGACAGGTGATGATCAGCACCGCCGCCGCGATGTTCAGCGCCACGCGCATGTCCCCGGCCCAGAACAGCCAACCGACAAAGGACAAGGCGGCCAAGATGTGAACGCCCGGCGCATAAAGCGCAGCGGCCTTGTCCGCCAGAGAGGTATAGTTGGCCCGGCCCGCTTCCGCCACGGCCACCAGATCGGCCAACCGGTGCAAGGATGTATCGGCCCCCGTTGCCGTGGCACGCACGGTCACGGGGCCGGTCAGGTTGATCTCACCCGCCTGCACTTGCGCACCCGGCCCCACAGCCACAGGCAGCGTTTCTCCGGTCAGCAGACTGCGATCCAGTTCCGTGGCGCCATCGGTCACGACACCATCCACTGGCATACGCCCACCGGGCCTTATCAACACAAGGTCTCCGACGATCAGGTCAGACACCGGCACGGCACTGCCGTCGGGCAAAGTCGCCCGCGGCACCTCAAGGGCGGTAAGCTCCTGCGCCGCCGACCGCGCCGCCGCACGGGTGCGGAAATCAAGATAGCGCCCGGCCAACAGGAAAAAGCACAGCGTCAGTGCCGCATCGAAATAGGCGTGTTCACCGCTGTGCGCGGTTTCATACACCGATGTGCCAAGGGCCAGCAGGATTGCCAGTGCAATCGGCACATCCATGTTCAAACGCCGCGCGCTCAGCGCCCGCCAGGCATTGGTGAAAAAAGGCTGCCCGCAAAAGGCGATGGCAGGCAAGGCGATGGCCGCGGAAATCCAGTGGAACAGATCGCGGGTGGCGTCGGACGCCCCCGACCACACGGCCACGGACAAGAGCATCACGTTCATCGATGCAAACCCTGCGACAGCCAAACGCATCAACAGATCGCGCCCCGCCTTGTCGGTCTCCGTTGCGCTGAGTGCGCCGGGGTCAAGCTCATGCGCCACGATCCCAGCCGCGCCCAACGTGTCCACCAAGGCATCGGCGCTGACCCCCGGTGCCGCCGTTACATAGGCCCGGCGCAAGGTCAGGTTCACCCGCGCGTCACTGACATCGCCGCGCGCCTTCAAGGCCGTCTCGGCATCCCGGATGCAGTTCATGCAATGAATGTCCGGCAGCGCCAGCATGATGTCTTCGGGCGCCGCCTCGGGGCTTGGCAGATCACCGGGTACCGCGACGCAGCCGGGACAAGCCATGGAGCTGGGGCGGGGCACCTCGGTCATGGATCAGCCCCGCACGTGCAGGATAACGCGTTGCTGAAACACAGTGCCATCCGCCGCCTCGGCGGTCATGCGGATGTTCCAGTTGCCCGCGCCCAGATCGGCCTGCGCCGTATAGCCGGTGCCATCCCAGACGAAATCCGGCGACTGGTCTTCGTACACATGCGTTGCGCGCCCCAGAACCGCATCCAACGCCTGCACCTGAACTGGGTCGCCGTTGGCATCGGTAACGATCAGCCGCACCTGATCGCCGCGTGCTTCGGCCCGCACCGACCACCCTAGCGCCAGCTGCGCGGTGCGTCTTTCATCGAATTGCTGGCTGGCCACGTAGGAGTTCTTGACCTCCAGTCCCGGGAACGTCTTGACCGCGCTGAACGCCAGCACAAGGTTGACGGTGATGATGATGCCAAAGCCGACCCCGAACATGGCGGCCACATGCCATCCCTTAAGCTCGCGTGTCATTGCCGTGCTCCTCTGCCATTGAAGGTGGTGTCCTTGTATGCGCGCTCGCCACCGCCCAGCGCCTCGACCCAGATGCGCACATCGGTCACGGCAGCCGTTGCCGGGGCCGAACCGGGGGGTGCCACGATATATACACGTTGTTGCAGCATTGCGTCAGGGCCAACATCCACTGTCTGATAGGGGCTGCCTTCAAGTTGCAGGCGCAGGGTCGGGTCGCCCTTGATCGTCAGGCGGAAGGTATTGGTCTGCTGGTCCTTGTTCAGCACCCGCACCGCATAGGTGTTGCGCACGGATCCATCCGAAAGCGTCACGAAGATCGGGTTGCGTTCGGGGGCCACCGTCACTTCGACGTCCGACCGGATGAACAGCGCGAACACCAGCCCAAAGCCCACCAGCGACCACAGCCCGGTGTAAAGCATGGTGCGCGGGCGCAGGACATGCTGCCAGATCGGCTTGGGCGCCTTGCCCGACCGCTCCGCCGCTTCGTCCGTTAGCGCCATGTAGTCGATCAGGCCACGGGGCTTGCCGATCTTGGCCATGATGTCATCGCAGGCGTCGATGCAAAGCGCGCAGGTGATACACTCAAGCTGTTGCCCGTCGCGGATGTCGATACCAGCCGGGCAGACGTTCACGCAGGCCATGCAGTCGATGCAGTCGCCCATCGGCTCGCCTGCCTTGACCTCTTCGGAGTGCTTGCGCGGCTCACCTCGCCATGCACGGTAGCCCACGACAAGCGTATCTTCGTCCATCATGGCGGCCTGGATACGGGGCCACGGGCAGGCATAGTTGCAAATCTGTTCGCGCGCGAAGCCGCCGAACACGAAGGTTGTCGCGGTCAGCACAGCCATTGTCGAATAGGCAATGGGATGCGCCTGCAGTGTCACCAGATCGCGCAGAAGCGTCGGCGCATCGGCAAAATAGAACACCCAAGCCCCGCCGGTCGCCAGACCAATCAACAGCCAAAGCGTCCACTTGGTCAGCCGCAGCCGTATCTTGCGAAAATCCATCTTTTTCTGCCGGTGCAGGCGCAGCCGCGCGTTGCGGTCCCCTTCGACCCAGCGTTCGACCGCAATGAAAAGGTCCGTCCAGACAGTTTGTGGGCAGGCATAGCCGCACCAGACCCGGCCCAGTGCCGAGGTGAACAGAAAAAGCCCCAGCCCGGCCATGATCAAAAGACCGGCCACGAAGTAGAATTCATGCGGCCAAATCTCGATCCAGAAAAAGTAGAACCTGCGCCCCGCAAGATCCAGAAGAACCGCCTGATCCGGCAGGTCGGCCCCACGGTCCCAGCGAATCCATGGCAGCAGGTAATAGATCCCCAAGGTCACCGCCATGATGATCCATTTCAGATTGCGGAATCGCCCCGACACACGGCGCGGGAATATCGGCTCGCGCGCCGCATAGAGGCTTGGCGTAGAGGAATCGTCTGTCACTGCGTGTTACCCATCAAACGTCTGCGCCATTCTTGTGCCATTGCAGGGGACACGCCACCTTGATTCAGGTCAAGCGCCGCTCTGTCGCATCACCCAACGGTGAAAGGCGCGCAAGGCCGGGCGCATGACGCCGGGGCGTGTGACCACGTGGTATCCCGCACCCTCCAGCGGCTCTTCGAACAACTCCACCAGACGCCCTGCGCGAATATCCTCTTCGACGAAAGCGCGAACGGTCACGGCCACCCCCTGCCCGCCCCGCGCACCGTCCAGCAACAGGTTGCCGGGCACTTGCACAAATCGCCATTCCCTGCCGCGTTGCGCGCCGTGCTTGCGCAGCCAGTTGCTGCTTTCGGTGGTGCCCAATTCTTCGAGCCATGGCAGGTCGGCAAGGTCGGACGGCCCGTTGATCTGCATCCCTTCGACCAGATTGGGGGAAGCAACGACCACCATCGGCGAATGCAGCAGCATCTGTGCCTCAAGCCCCGGCCACGGCGGCACGCCATAGCGGATGGCCACATCCATACCGCCAGGGACCAGATCCACCATGGCGGGCGTGGGATCGATCAGCAGGTTGATCCCCGGATGCACCGCTTGAAACGCGGGCAGGCGCGGCATCAGCCATGTCGCCGCAAAGGTGGGGGTTGTGGTGATGTGCAGGGCGCGCGCATCGCTGGCACCGGTAATGTCCGCCACGGCGCGCGACAGGGTGCCAAAGCCGTCGGTGCAGGCTTGCGCCAGCACGTCGCCAGCTTCCGTCATGCGCAGCGCCCGACCCGACCGATCGACAAGGGGGACACCCAGATGCGCCTCAAGGCTACGCAGTTGCTGGCTGATCGCCGCATGGCTGACGCCCAAGGCCGCCCCCGCCTCGGTCAACGTGCCATGTTCGGCAAGGGCCGCAAAAGCCCGAAGCGAAGCCATCGGAGGGAACGCACGCCAATCCATATGTAATTCCTGCTTACACAACGAAAATCCAATTGAGTCGCATCCTTCACCCGTATGCCCAATATGACAAGGGCAAGCGCAACAATACTGGAGTGAAACAATGATCAATATCTATGCAGAAACTTTCAGAACCGCCACGCGCACCAACTGTCTGCGCGTTCACGATGTCGTCCCTGCCAAGCGCCGCCGCTGGTTTGCGCTGGGTGAGAACACCCGCTGCATCAACCCCGAAAAACTGTGAGCGATCCGATGACTGACACCGCCCTCGTCCTTGTGGACATTCAGAATGATTACTTCGACGGGGGCGCGTGGCCCTTGCATGACATGGACGCCGCGGCACACGCCGCGTCGCAGGTGCTGGCCCATGCCCGCGCCGTCAACTGGCCCGTGATCCATGTCCGCCACGTCGGCGGGCCCGATGCCCCCTTCTTTCGGCCCGGCTCTACCGGGGCCAATCTGCACCCTGTTACGGCTCCACACACCGGCGAGACAGTGATCGTCAAACACCGGCCCAACAGCTTTCACGAAACTGGCCTGCATGCGCGCCTGCGCCAGCTCGGTGTCACCCGGCTGCGCCTTGTGGGGGCAATGACCCAGATGTGCATCGATGCAACCGCGCGCGCTGCCTGTGATCTGGGCTTTGGGGTCGAGATCGTGGGGGATGCCTGTGCCGCGCGGCCTGCCAACTGGAACGGCGTTACAGTGCCGGGGCCACAGGTACACGCCGCCTATCTTTCGGCTCTTGACGGAACTTATGCCGATATCCTGACAACAGAGGACGCAGTGGCATGACCGTGATCGAAACCATATCGCCCAAACGCTTTTCGCCCGCTTTCATCATCAAATGGCTGGCATCGATTGTGCAGATCCTCGGCTATACGGCCACGGCCTTTGGCGCCACGCCGCTGAACATCCAACTGTTTCTGGTCGGGTTGGTCGGCTGGTTTGTCGTGGGTGTGATGTGGCGCGACCGCGCGATCATATTGATCCACGCGGTCGCACTTGGGTCCATGCTGGCCGCACTGGCCAGCGGATCGTGATCAATGGATGGGGGGTTATTCCCCCCCGCCCAACTGGTGCACATAGGCCGCCACGGCCGCCACTTCGGCCTCGGACAAACGCGTGTTCCAAGGCGGCATAACCCCGTAACGGCTGTAGGTGACAGTTTCGCGCAGCTTGTCCGCATCCCCGCCATAGAGCCAGATCGCATCGGCAAGGTTTGGCGCGCCCTGTTCGACATCACCCAGCCCCGCATCCCCGTGGCACGCCGAACAGTTGTCGGCATAGACCTCGGAGCCCAGAGCAACCAGCGACACCTCTTCAGGCGCACCCGACAGGGACATCACGTAGTTGACCACCGCCTCGATCTCCTGCGGCTCCAGGATGTCGCCAAAGGCCGGCATCTCGGAATAACGCGCATCGTCGTCTTCCTCGTTGCGGATACCATGGGCAATGGTGGCATGGATGGCTTCGATATCACCGCCCCACAGCCAATCATCGTCCAACAGGTTGGGATACCCTTCGGCCCCCGCCGCACCCGCACCATGGCATTGCGCGCACCATGTGCGGAACACCGCGGCACCCGCCGATTGCGCATAACCGTTCAGTGCAGCGTCGTCCGCGATCTCGGTCAACGGGGTCGAGGCAAGACGCACGTTGATCTCGGCGTTGGCGTCGTCCACCGCAGCAATTTCGGCCGCGACCTCGGCACGGGTGGAATAGCCCAACACCCCAGCCGTCGCCGATGAAATCATTGGCCATGCCGGATAGGCGATCGTGTAGCCGATGCCCCAGATGATGGTCAGGTAGAAGGTCCACAGCCACCACCGCGGCAGCGGGTTGTTGAACTCTTCGATCCCGTCCCATTCGTGGCCGGTGGTGTCAGGATCACCCTTTTGTTTTTCTGGCGTCTTGCTCATGGCTCAGCCCTCCTTTCCGGACGGTGCCGGCTTGTCTTCGTGGCGAAAGGGGATGTTGGCCGTGTCCCGGTGTACTTTGCGGCTGCCGGGTCGGACGACCCAGACAAAGATACCGACAAAGAATGTGAACAACAGCAATAGCATCCAGCTGTCAGCGAACTCACGCAAAAGCGAATAGGTTTCCATCGCGCATCCCTCCCCTAGCGGCTTGCATCGGGCGTGAAGGTCGAGAAATCGACCAGCGTGCCCAGCATTTGCAGATAAGCGATCAGCGCATCCGCTTCGGAAATCCCCGCCGCCCCGTCAAAATTGCGCACTTGCGCACCGGGATAGCGTTCAAGCAGGGCATCGTAGTCACTGTCGGGATCGGCCTGCGCCTCGAAGTCGGCCTTGGCCTCGGCGATCATCTCGTCGGTGTAAGGCACGCCGACCATCGCATGAGTCGACATCAATTCGCCGACATAGTCCGCCTCGATCAACGTGTCCTCGAGGAACCCGTATTTGGGCATCACCGATTCCGGCACCACCGCCTGCGGATCGCGCAAGTGGTCGATGTGCCATGCGTCGCTGTAGCGTCCGCCGACGCGGGCCAGATCAGGCCCGGTGCGTTTGCTGCCCCACTGGAACGGGTGGTCGTACATCGATTCCGCCGCCAGCGAATAGTGGCCATAGCGTTCGACCTCGTCCCGCATGGGGCGGATCATCTGGCTGTGGCACACATAGCACCCTTCGCGGATGTAGATGTCACGACCGGTCAGCTCCAGCGGCGAATAGGGGCGCATGCCTTCAACTTTCTCGATGGTGTTTTCGAGATAGAAAAGCGGCACAATTTGAACCAACCCGCCGATGGTCACCACCAGGAAGCTGAAGATCAGCAACAGGGTGGCATTGGTCTCAAGGATCTTGTGTCTGTCCAGGATAGCCATTGTCAGCCCCTCCTCATTCAGCAGGGACAGCTGTGGACAGCCCGGCCTTGGCCGGAGCTGCACGCACAGTCATCCAAAGATTGTAGCACATGATGACGGCACCAGCGAGGAACAGAACCCCACCCAGTCCACGCACCACATACATCGGGAACTTGGCGCTCACGGTGTCGGCAAAGCTGTTCACAAGGAACCCGTTCACATCGACTTCGCGCCACATCAGGCCTTCCATGATGCCTGTGACCCACATGGATGCGGCATAAAGAACGATACCGATCGTCGCGAGCCAGAAGTGCCAGTTCACCAGGCTGAGACTGTAGAGACGTTCACGTTTCCACAGGCGCGGCACCAGGAAGTAGAGCGCGCCAAAGGTCACCATGCCGTTCCAGCCCAGCGCACCGGAGTGCACGTGCCCGATGGTCCAGTCGGTGTAATGCGACAGCGAGTTGACTGCGCGGATCGACATCATCGGACCTTCAAAGGTGGACATGCCATAGAACGCGAGGCTCGTGACCATCATCCGCAAAATCGGATCGGTCCGCAGCTTGTCCCATGCGCCTTGCAGGGTCATAAGACCGTTGATCATGCCGCCCCAGCTGGGCATCCACAGGATGATCGAGAACACCATGCCGAGGGTCGATGCCCAGTCCGGCAAAGCGGTGTAATGCAAGTGGTGCGGACCCGCCCAGATATAGAGGAAGATCAGCGCCCAGAAGTGGATGATCGACAGCTTGTAGCTGAAGACCGGACGCTCGGCCTGCTTGGGAACGAAATAGTACATCATGCCGAGGAAACCCGCGGTCAGGAAAAAGCCCACGGCGTTGTGGCCATACCACCACTGCACCATCGCATCCTGCACACCGCTGAACACCTGAACCGATTTCGATCCGTAGATGCTGACCGGGATGGACAGGTTGTTGACGATATGCAGCATCGCAACCGTGACGATGAACGACAGGTAGAACCAGTTGGCGACATAGATATGCGGCTCGCGGCGCTTGATGATGGTGCCAAGGAACACGGCAAGGTAGGCCACCCAAACGACGGTCAGCCAGATGTCCACGTACCATTCAGGTTCGGCATATTCTTTCGACTGGGTGCCCCCCAACAGGTAACCCGTTGCCGCAAGAACGATAAAAAGCTGATAGCCCCAGAACACGAACCATCCCAGGTTGCCGCCCCAAAGGCGTGCCGCCGAGGTCCGTTGAACCACATAGAACGACGTACAGATCAGCGCGTTGCCCCCAAAGGCGAAAATCACCGCAGATGTGTGCAGGGGACGCAGACGGCCAAAGTTGGCATATCCTTCGGCCCACTCGAAATTGAGCCCCGGAAACGCCAGCTGGAAGGCGATGACAACCCCCACCAGAAAGCCCACAACGCCCCAGAAGGCCGTGGCGATCACCCCGGCCCTGACGACATTGTCCATGTATTCGTTCTGTGGCGACACCGCCACGGGTTCGTCTGTGCGGCGCAGCGTCCACAGGAACAATCCTGCTGCCACGGCCATGAAGATCACCATATGAAGCTGGTAGGCCAAATCGCGTGCGTTGCTCGCCGCGATCATTGTCATCAGCACTACCAGTCCAAGGGCGATCAGCTTGATATAATTCGCCATTTCGCGTTCCCCTCGTTGTCTCCGACGCACACGGATTCGCCCTGCGCCCCGGAACGGATGCCTCCTTCTAGCCATCCGTTCGGCGTGGTCGCATTGATCTGTGTCAACTTTTTTCTTGGTCTGAATTGATCCGTATCAACGCGACCATAAAGGCAGATAAGTCAGGTTGAGGCTATGAAAGACTTCAGCGGAGGACGCATCATGACCTACAAATCCATTCTTACCGTCGTTTCAGATGGCCCGAATGGCACCGCAGTGCTGGAACCGGCCCTCGACCTTGCAGACCGCAACAGCGGTCATCTTGAGGTCATGGCCATCGGCCTCGACCGGACGCAAACCGGTTTCAACTATGCAGAACTGAGCGCCGTCATGCTGCAATCGGGGCAGGAAGAGGCCCGCCGCATCGCACGTGAACTGGCGGGCAAGACCCTCGCCCGCCTCAAGAATGCCAACGCCGCATCAAATGTGTCCACGGCCGTTGCACCGGCACCGGACATGGGCCGGCTGGTGGCGCGCCATGCCCGCTTTTCCGATCTGGTGGTGATGCCTTTGCCCTATGGCCAGGGGTCCGATCCCGATATTGCCCCCCTGATCGAAGCAGCCCTGTTCGACGCCCGCGCGCCCGTCATGCTGTTTGGCCCCGCAGCCAACGCGGCCCCCACGCCAAAACGTATCGTTCTGGGTTGGAACGAAAGCAGCGAGGCACTGGCCGCAACCCGCGCCGCCCTCCCAATGCTGAAAGCGGCAGAGAACGTACACATCACAGTCATTGATCCCCCCGAACACGGCCCCGATCGGTCAGACCCCGGTGGGCTGATCAGCCAGATGCTGGCCCGTCACGGCGTGCATTGCGAGGTGGACGTGCTGTCGAAATCCATGCCGCGCGTGGGTGACGTGTTGCTGCGCCACGCCAGTGACAAGGGGGCGGACATGATCGTGATGGGCGCTTATGGTCATTCCCGCTTCCGCGAAGCGGTGTTCGGCGGCGCGACACGCCATCTTCTCGAACATGCGACCATGCCGGTCTTCATGGCGCACTGAATTGAACCAACGCGCTGTCTACGTCTTCTTCTCGCCCCGGACATCCAGCGAGAGCTTCAAGGACGGAGGCAGCGCAGCCCGCCCGCTGTGATCCTTGCGGATCAGGTCGGCGGCGCGTCCCGCCCCAGCATCGGCGGCATCGGCACCGGGTCCTCGTCTTCCCAATCCATTGGAAAGCTTTCCAGCAGAATGCCATAGCGCATGCGCGCATCACTGATGGAACTGTAGGAGGCGATGAGTTCTCGAATGGGGCCGCCCAATCGCTCCAATCCCGATACGAAGGCAAGGATCACCCCCAACTCGGTCTGTCCCTCGATCACAAGATAGCCGCCATAAGCGATCACACCAAAAGGCCCCAAGGCAATTAGCAGGTTGTTTATGGTCTTCATGGTGTTCTTTGTCAGAAGGAATTTGGTCCGCACGCTCAGGATCGCATCGATCAGGTCAGTGAACTGCCGCGGCGGTTCGCGCTGCAACAAATCGGCCTCGGCGTGATCCACCACGAAATTGCCCAAGGCGCGCACTTTCAGCGCCTTGCGCGCGGCCAACCTGTTCATCCGCACCTGGAAAAAGGGGACAATGACGAACTGCGGCGAATAGAGCGCAACGGCAATCGATGCAACCAGTGGCTCGATATAAAACATGTATCCCAATACGCTGACCAACGTGCCGATCTGCAACAGCGGCCCAGAGATTGCACCCCCCGCGAATCCGCCAAGCTTTTCGACTTCGCTCGACAGCATCGACACCACAGCCCCTTCATCAACCACGTCCTCGCCATTTGCGCTGGCCTTGATCTGGCTGGGCGGTGTGACTGTGTAGATGTGATAAAAAACGGACCGACGCAGCGTGTGCACGATCTTGGCCGAGATCAGCTCGCGCTGAATGCGCATGAACCACTTCAAACCCGCCGACATCAAAAGTGCTGCGACATAGAAAGCCCCAAGGCGGATCAACAGATCGACGTCCTTGTTGGCCACGGCGTCATCCAGCATCCGCCGCTGCAACTCGAGCGGGACAGGCGCAAGAGGCAACAAGGCCAAGGTCACGCCAATCACCACGGCCTGACGCATTTTGGAATAGCGAAAAATGTAGCGGTAGACAGACTGCGGCATGCGGCGCATGAAAACGGGACCTTTCGAAATATGTCCCATGCCTGACAGAAGCAGCAGCTTCGCTCAACCCACTACGGGGATGGCGAGAGGCGGATCAGATCAGAACGCCGCCATCGGAGTCATCACCCGCTTCGTCCAGCAGGCGTTCCATGTCCGGCACCGTGATCTGCCGCTTGCCCTGAAGGCTGATCACCCCATCGCGCTTGAGGGCCGAAACCTGACGGCTGACGGTTTCCAGCGTCAGGCCAAGGTAGTCGGCCATCGCTTCGCGGGTCAGGGGCAGTTCGAACACCACCTCGGTCGGGCCACCGGGCGTGTTCAGCGTCGCATCGCGCCGCGCGACAATCGCCAAAAGCGAGGCGATCTTTTCCCGCGCCGTCTTGCGTCCCAGAACCAGCATCCATTCGCGCGCTGCATCCAGTTCATCCAGCGTCATTTCAAGCAGACGCTGCGCCACGTGGGGCGTGGTCTGCATCATCTTTTCAAAGGGCTTCTTGCGGAAACAACACATCACGAGATTGGTGGTGGCAACCACGTCGTAAGGGGCGCCATCGCGGCCCGGACGCCCCACGAAATCAGAGGGCAGCAAAAGGCCTACCATCTGCCGCCGACCGTCTTCCATGGTCTGGGTCAAAGTGGCCACGCCAGAAACCACAGAGGCCACGAAATCCATCTTGTCGCCCGACCAAACCACCGTCTGACCAGCCTCGAAGGAGCGATAGTACTTGATCTCTTCCAGCAGCTCCAACTCGTCTGGTTCGCACCGCGCGCAAACGGCTCGGTGGCGAATTGGGCAATCCGCACAATCCTGCTTGGCCAGATCCAAGGCACTCTGCATCAAAATTCTCCGCGGGTTGATCTGCGTCAAAGCGGCATTGCCGACAGCTCAGCCAGTTTAGCACCATGGAACAGAAATCAAAATTCGAAACTTTGGGTCTCTTCGATGCCAAGGTGCCGCGCTACACCAGCTATCCGACTGCCCCGCATTTCAACGGCGCGGTCAGCCCGGACATCTTCAAGTCATGGGTCAGGGCGATCACGCCGGGCAGCACGATATCGCTTTATCTGCATGTGCCGTTCTGCCGTCGGCTGTGCTGGTTCTGCGCCTGCCGTACCCAAGGCACGCAAACGCTCAATCCCGTGGCGCTCTACCTCGACACGCTCAAGGCCGAGATCGACATGCTGGCTGCCGAATTGCCGCCGGGTGTGCGCCTCAACCGGATGCATTGGGGCGGTGGCACGCCGACCCTTCTGACCGGGGCAATGATCGAGGAACTGGCAGGACACGTGGCGAACGTGCTGCCCTTCGCGCCGGGTGCCGAGTTCTCGGTCGAGATCGATCCAAGCGAACTGGACGCCAACCGCGTCGAGGCGCTTGCCCGTTCGGGCATGACCCGCGCGTCCATCGGCGTTCAGGATTTCGACCCTGAGATCCAACAGATCATCGGCCGTGAACAAAGCTTCGAGATCACGGCCCAAGCGGTCGATATGTTGCGTGACGCCGGCGTGAGCAGCCTGAACACGGACATCCTGTTCGGCCTGCCCAAGCAGACCAAGGCGCGGATCACCACGTCGGTCCAGAAACTTCTGTCTCTCGCCCCTGACCGTGTCGCCCTTTATGGCTACGCGCACGTGCCGTGGATGGCGCGGCGGCAGCAATTGATCCCGTCCGATGCCCTGCCCAGCCCGCAGGAACGTCTGGGCCTCTTCGAGGTCGCGCGGAAGCTGTTCCAATGGGACGGGTATTCCGGGATCGGCATCGATCATTTCGCGCTGCACGGGGACGGGTTGGAAGTGGCGCAGCGCACCGGCACGCTGCGGCGCAATTTCCAGGGCTATACGGATGACACGAGCGAAGTCCTGATCGGCCTCGGCGCCTCCGCTATTTCCCGCTTCCCCCAAGGGTATGCGCAGAACAATCCCGCCACATCCGCTTACTCCAAGGCCGTGCGCAACAGACAGTTCGCCACCCACAAGGGCCACAGCTTTTCATCCGAAGACCATTTGCGTGGACGGTTGATCGAAACGATCATGTGCGAGTTCGAAGTCAATGCGCAGGACCATCCCGTCGCAGACCGGCCCCGCATCCGCGCGATGATGTCGGAAACCGCACGGCAATTCGATGGAGCGGTCAAGATCGACGGGGATCGGTTGTGGATCCCTTCGGATGCACGCGCGTTGACCCGGTTGGTCGCGCGGTCTTTCGATGCATATGAGATGGACGCCGCAGGCCATAGTTCGGCCATCTGACGCATCTTTGGCATAAAAATTAAGGTGCGCCCCTAGTGGGCGGCTTTCATCAAGGTCCGGGTATAGTCGGTCTGGGGCGCATCGAACATCTCGTCTGCGGAACCCTGTTCGACGATATCGCCCTGCTTCATCACAAGCACCTTGTGGCTCATTGCGCGCACGACCTTCAAGTCGTGGCTGATGAACAGATAGGCCAGCCCATATTTCTGCTGCAGCTTGCGCAGCAATTCCACGATCTGTACCTGCACCGTCATGTCCAGCGCGCTTGTCGGTTCGTCCAGAACCACCAGCTTGGGGCGCAGAACCATGGCCCGTGCAATCGCGATGCGCTGACGTTGACCGCCGGAAAACTCGTGCGGGTATCTGTCCATCATCGCGGGGTCCAGGCCCACTTCGACCATGACTTCGGACACCAGATCACGCGGCGCGCGGGTCGGGTCCACCTTGTGGATGGTCAGGCCCTCGCCGATGATCTGCGCGCAGGTCATGCGCGGGCTCAGGCTGCCGAAGGGATCCTGAAACACGATCTGCATTTCTGACCGCAACCGCCGCAATTCGCGCGTGGGCCATTTGCGTACGTCCTGCCCCATGTAGACGATCTGCCCTTCACTGGCGATCAGGCGCATCACAGCCAACGCCAGCGTGGTCTTGCCCGATCCGCTTTCACCGACGATGCCCACGGTTTCGCCCGCGCGCACGGTCATCGTCGCGTCGTTGACCGCCTTCACATATCCCACCGTCTTGCGCAGCAGCCCTTGATGAATGGGAAACCACACTTTCAAATGCTCGGTCTGCGCCACCACCTCGGCCCCCTCGGGCACCGGGTCCGGCACGCCACTGGGCTCCGCACTCAAAAGCTTTTGGGTGTAGCCGTGCTGGGGGTTGGCGAAAATCTCGGCGGTTGGCCCGGCCTCAACGATCTCGCCTTGTTTCATCACGCAAACTCGATCGGCAATCTTGCGCACGATGCCCAGATCATGCGTGATGAACAGCATACCCATGTCTTCGGTGCGTTTCAGATCGGCCAGCAGTTCGAGGATTTGCGCCTGAATGGTCACGTCAAGCGCTGTTGTCGGTTCATCCGCGATCAGGATATCGGGTTTGTTGGCCAAGGCCATGGCGATCATGACGCGTTGCCGTTGCCCCCCGGACAACTGGTGCGGATAGGCACCCAGCCTGCTTTCCGCGTCGCGGATGCCTACCTTGTTCATCAGTTCCAGAATACGCGCCCGCGCGGCTTCGCCTGCCAGCCCCTGGTGCAGGGCAAGGCTTTCGGTCAACTGCTTTTCAATGGTGTGCAACGGGTTGAGCGACGTCATCGGCTCTTGAAAGATGAACGAAATGTCGTTGCCACGCACCTTGCGCAGCATCCGTTCATCCGCACCCACCATCTGTTGCCCGTCATAGGTGACGGACCCGCTGATCTCGGCACTGTCGCCCAGCAAGGCGACCGTGGCCAAGGCGCTGACCGATTTGCCCGACCCGCTTTCGCCCACCAGGGCCACCGTTTCACCCCGGTTCACGGTAAAGGACACATCGCGCACCGCATGGGTCACGTGCCCATCCTGCCGGAACCCGATATTGAGGTTCTGAACATCCAACAGTGCGGTCATGAAAAGGTCTTTCGCGGATCAAAGGCATCGCGGATGCCCTCGAAGATAAAGATCAGCAAGCTCAGCATCACGGCAAAGACAGTGAAGGCGGTAAAGGCCAGCCACGGCGCTTGCAGGTTCTGTTTCGCCTGCAATGTCAACTCGCCCAAGCTGGGTGCCGACGAGGGCAGGCCAAACCCCAGAAAGTCGAGGATCGCCAGCGTCGAGATTGTGCCGGTGATGATGAACGGCAGGAAGGTCAGCGTGGCCACCATCGCGTTGGGCAGCATGTGGCGGAACATGATGGTCAGGTTGCTGACCCCCAGCGCCCGCGCCGCACGCACGTATTCCAGATTGCGGGCCCGCAGGAATTCCGCGCGCACCAACCCCACCAGCCCCGTCCAACTGAACAGAACCAAAAGCCCTACCAACAGCCAGAAGCTGCGCCCCAGAATGGCGAACATGATGATGATCACATAAAGGCTCGGTGTGGAGGACCAAATCTCGATGATGCGTTGAAAGATCAGGTCGGTCCAGCCACCAAAGAAACCCTGAATGGCCCCGGCAATGATCCCGATGATCGAAGCAGCGCCCGTCACGATCAGAGTGAAAAAGACAGACAGACGGAACCCGTGAATGACCCGTGCCAGCACGTCGCGTTTTGTACCATCCGTGCCCAAAAGGTTCTGCGCGTTGGGGGCCAAGGGCGCAGCGCCCGGCCGGTCTACGGCAGTATCGAAGGAATAAGGTATAAGCGGCCAGATCGCCCAGCCGCGGCTGATCTCTTCGCCCTCGATCATGCCGTCCTGCGCATCTTCGATGTATCCTTCGGGATCATCGAAACAAAGATCCAGCCCCCCCGTGGCGATCAGGCATTTCACCTCCGGGTCGCGGTACACGGCCTCTGTTTGAAAATCACCGCCGAACGCTGTCTCGGGATAGAAATTCCAGATCGGCGTATAGAACTGGTTCTGGTAACGCACGAGGATCGGCTTGTCGTAGGCCAGGAACTCCGCAAAGATCGACAACCCGAACAGGATGCCGAAAATCCACAGCGACCAATAGGCACGCCTGTTGCGCCGGAAGTTGCGCCAGCGCCGTTGGTTGAGAGGGGACAGTGCCATCAGCCTTCCCTCCGCTCGAAATCAATGCGCGGATCGACCAGCACATACATCAGGTCCGACAGAATACCGACCAGCAAGCCGATGAGGCCAAAGATGTAAAGCGTGCCAAAGACAATGGGATAGTCGCGGGCAACGGCGGCTTCGAACCCGAGACGCCCCAACCCATCAAGGCTGAAGATTGTTTCGATGATCAGCGATCCGCCAAAGAACACCCCGATAAACACTGCCGGAAAGCCCGCGATCACGATCAGCATGGCGTTGCGGAACACGTGACCGTAAAGAACCCGCCGTTCGCTCAGCCCCTTGGCGCGCGCGGTCATGACATAGTGTTTCTTGATCTCGTCCAGAAAGCTGTTCTTGGTCAGCAAGGTCAGCGTCGCAAAGGCCCCGATGGTCGAGGCCAGAACGGGCAGCGTAATGTGCCAGAAGTAATCCTTGATCTTGCCCCAGGTGCTAAGGGTTTCAAAATCGTCCGAGGTCAGGCCGCGCAGCGGGAAGATTTGCCAATAGGACCCACCGGCAAACAGAACCAACAACAAGATTGCGAACAGGAACCCGGGGATCGCATAGGCCGCGATGATCGCGCCACTGGTCCAAGTGTCGAACGTGCTGCCGTCACGAACCGCCTTGCGGATGCCCAGCGGGATCGACACGAGATAGGCGATTAGCGTACTCCATAGCCCCAGGGTGATCGACACGGGCAGTTTTTCAATCACGAGGTCCACCACGCTGACCGACCGGAAATAACTCTCTCCGAAATCAAACCGCATGTAGTTCCAGATCATGTTCAGGAACCGCTGCACCGGCGGTTTGTCGAACCCGAATTCACGTTCAAGTTCCGCGATGAATTCGGGCGGCAGGCCACGTGCGCCGATGTACTTGCTGTCCGACGCGGTGTTCAGCTCGTCCAGACCACCGGCATCATCATTGCCGCCTGCGAATCCTTCGAACACGTCGCCGCCACCTTGCGCACGCGCAATGGCCTGTTCGACCGGGCCACCCGGAACGAACTGCGTCAGTGTGAAATTCACCAGCAAAATGCCCAGAAGTGTCGGAATGACCAACAACAACCGACGAAGGATATAGGCGCCCATGCCTTGACTTACCTCAGTGCACCCGCAGCTTTCAGCGCTGCGGCCTTTTCGGCATCATACCACCAGAAATCCATATGGCCCAAGGTAAACGGTGGAATTTCATCCGGGCGGCCATATTGGTCGTAGTAGGCGACCCAGTGGCTTGGATTGTACCAGACCGGGATCATGATGAATTCATAGCGCAAGGCCCGGTCCAGCGCAGTCATCGCGGTTTGTTCTTCCTCACGGGTTTGCGCGTTCAACGATGCCTCGATGATCGCATCGACCAAGGGGCTGGCAAGTCCCGCAGGGTTGAACAATGAAAACTCAGCCGCTTCCGAACCAAACCTTTGCATCAAGCCTGTGCCAGTGCCCAGAAATGCCGCGTATTGATCATAGAGCAGATCGTAATCGCGATCTCGTTCGCGGCTGGTGTATTGTGACGGGTCCACCTTTTCAAAGGAGATATCCACACCCAGCTTTTTGACGTTGGAGACATAGTTTTCCATCACGCCACTCAGGGTTCCATTGGTGGCGCTGTTGAACAGGAAATTCAGGCTCAGCTTCTGACCTTGCGCGTTGCGGCGCACACCGCTGTCATCAACGGACCATCCAGCCTCATCCAACAACTTCATCGCGCGACGTGCGTTGCGACGGTCCAGCAAGCGTTCAGGCTTGGATGTGTGTGGCTCAATGGCTGGCTCTGTCAACATCGCGGAGGGCACCAAATCGCCAAGGCCTTTGAGAAATTCAAGCTCAGGACCCTCGGGCAACCCCGAAGCCATCAAAGGCGTGTCTTGCGTGAACGACGCACGTTGTTTGAACAATCCGTATTGCAGGCTTTCATTTGTCCATTCGAAATTGAATGCCAAGGCCAGCGCCTGACGCACACGCCGATCCTTCAATGGCTCAGACCCCAGGTTGAACACGATACCTGTTGGCGCCGGCGGCGACCCATCTGGCAGGTTTTCAAGGATGACCTGTCCCAGCTGCGCCTTGGGGAATTTGTATCCAGTCGCCCATTTCTTGGAATCGCCTTCGCGGCGGAAGGTGTATTCGCCCGCCTTGAACGCCTCAAAGGCCGCGGTGTCATCACCGAAGTATTCGATGCGAATGCTGTCGAAGTTGTTGCGCCCCGCGTTGAACGGCAAATCCTTGCCCCAATAATCGGGGTTGCGCTTGTAAACGACCCTTCGGTTCACATCGACACTGTCAATCACATAGGCGCTGGACCCCGGCGAAACGTTCAGGCGACTTTCGTTCAGCCCTGCACCCGTTTCCTCGTACCATTTCTTTGACCATGCAGGCACGAACCCAACCTGATCAATCAGGCTGCGCCGCGAGATACCCGGCGTGAAGTAGAATTTGATAGTGTGATCGTCGATCACTTCGACTTTCGGAATGCGTTTGCGCACCGCATCCGCATAAGATTTCAAGCCTTCGTCCAGCAGCAGGTTGTGCGAGAAGGCGACGTCGTGGGCAGTGACCGGGGAGCCATCCGAAAACCGCGCCTCGGGGCGCATGTAGAAGATCACCCAGTTCTTGCCTTCGTCATATTCAAGACGTTCGGCCAGAAGCCCGTAGTACTCACCGTAAACATCGGCTGGCGCTGTGGCCCCGCTTGGCCCCTCGCCCAACAGGCTTTCGTACATCACAGTACTGAGCGCAGCGGCGCGTCCCTTGCGCGTGTAGGGATGCATGGAATCGAAGGTTCCCACCACACCCAATGAAATTTCACCGCCCTTGGGGGCATCGGGGTTCACATAGTCGAAGTGTGCGAAATCTGCGGGATATTTCAGATCACCGTAAAAGGAATAGCCGTGGCTCGAAATGATGGTCTCGTGGCTGTCCGCCTTGGCCAGTGAGGCCAGCCAGATCATGCAGAACGCAAGGACCGCGCCGATCATCCAGATCATGGGCCGCGCATCGGCGGCTTTCACTTTGACCCTTGTGCGGGCTGTGGGGCGGCGATCGTGCATAAATGTCCTCCGAACTGGCTGCGGTTTGCATACCTATCTGGTGCGCCCACGCTAAAGCGCCAGTCCCTTGATATACAAGTTGAGAATACGTGAACGCAGGGTTAACGCACCGCGCGCACTGCAAGAGGCGCATTTGATCGGGGCGAAGGGTCATACGTGGGGGGCCGCCCCCTGTCCGTCCCCTCATTCCACGATCGGCGGATAAGGCAGGTCGATGGTGTATTCGAACACATTCTTGGCGAATGACCGGTGGTCGATGCTGCACACCCAAAGGAAATGCAACGTCACATGGCCCGAGTTCAATTGCGTCACCGCGTTGACCTTCATCTGTGCACCCGCCGCCCGCACGGCCGGATCCGCGCGCCAGATCCACTGGTTCATCGGCGTGAACGTGGATTTGGCCAGCGTGGGCACATTGGCGCACTGCGGAATGACGAAATCACAGCTCATGTTGCACTGCGCAAAGGTGTAATCCCACTTGGCGTTGTTGCCCCGGTCGATAGACGTGTTGGCAATGGTCACATCCTCGACGGTCACGGTGGTCGAATTGCTGATCGACACCCCGCCCGACAGTTTGGCACCGGCATCCTTTGTCTGCAGACTCACTTCGCCCCCAAGGTCAAAGCTGACCGAACTGGACACGCTGCGGGACTTTTCATCGCTTTGCGGACTGGACTGGATCAACCCCAGCTTGTCGGTGTTTTTCGCAAACCCGTCGACCTCGGTGTCGATCTCGATCAGGTGCATATAGTAATCCTGGTTCGCGCCCCCCCAGTTGCTTTCATACTGGTTCGAGGCGTTGAAACTGCCGCGCTGCTGGACATAGAACCAGTCTTCGCCGGTATCCAAGGAATGAACCGCATAGACGAAATGCAACAGCTGATAGTTGTTGCATGTGTCCTTGAAACAGCCCGCATCGATCCAGTTGCGCTGATCGACAAAGCTCTTGGCGATGTCGGTCAGGTCCTCCTTGGTCCCGTCCGGGACCGCGACCTGCGCGCGCAGACTTCCGTCGGGGTCGAACTGTCTGTAGCCGTCCAGCACAAGCCAGGCCTGCACCGACCGGGCAATGGTTTCGTCTGCCGCACCGGGCGCGGCATTGGCCGCAGGTGGTTGGCCGTATTGCGCCCAAACATGGCGGGTGCCGTCCGCTTCACGGTCCAGCCCGTAGGCAGCGGTTTCCGTGTACCCCGTGGGTAGCGCATAGCCGATGTCCTCGACACCCAACAGCGTTTGCAGCGCCGCAATATCCTGCGGACCGGGCCGCAACAGGACAACCGATTGCGCGGCGGAATAGGCCGTGCGCAGCGCCGCTTGCTGATCAGCGTCCAGCGCCGCCATCATTCCCTGCGCCACCACCACCGGCGCGGGGCCGGCTGCTGCGGTGGCCGCAGCGGTGAAACTGTTGCCCAGCGCAGCGGCCTGCACCTCCGGCACCTCTCCGAAAATCCGCAACTCCGCACGGGTCTGGCCCAGACCCGGCGCCGCCCCCAAACCACCGCCAATCAGCGCCACACAGGTCAGTTTCACAAGCGATTTCATATCTTCAACTCCCAATGTCCAGAACAAACACAGGTTCAGTTCTAGGCCACGCGGGGCAAAGCACCTTGACGGAAATCAATCTGGGGTTGCAGGTGGGGCGCTGCCCCCGAACGAAAAAGGCCGCACACCCGGAGGTCGCGGCCTTGATTCGTCATGTCACAGCAATCAATCGTCGAGGCTGTCGAGATAGGCGATGACGTTTGCGCGATCTTCGATCTTCTTCAGACCGGAAAAACCCATCGTGGTGCCGGGTGCCCAGCCCTTGGGGTTCTCGAGGAAGGCTTGCAGGTTTTCCGGTGTCCACTCTTCGGCAACTGCAACCAGCGACCCGGAGTAGCCAAAGCCCTGTGCCGCGCCAATTTCGCGTCCCACAACGCCATAAAGGTAGGGACCTGCACCGTTTTCACCAGCTTCCAGCTTGTGACAGGCGCTGCACTTGCGGAACACCTTGGCACCTTTTTCGATGTCGGCCGATGCCAATACTTCCTCGAAGCTGACTTCGACCACTTCTTCGGCCTCGTCAGCGCCTTCAACTTCGATCACATAGGCCTGCTCGCCATATTCATCCATATGATACAGTTCTTCCGCGGCCCACTTGCCCAGCAGGAACACCAACAGCGCCCCGCAGACACCACCGGCAATTTTTGTAAAGGTCATCGTGTCGAACATGTTCTTGCATCCACGTCTATAGGTTTGGCCGGGTATCTACGTCTTCCCCTTGGTGCTGGCAAGGTGTAGTTACCGCGACCAATCGCCCTGATTGCCGTTTTCGGCTGCCCAAGACCAAGGACCACGAAAAAATGTCGCAACGCATCGCCTTTCAGGGAGACTTGGGCGCCTATGGTCACGAGGCATGTCTCAAAGCCCGGCCCGACTGCACACCAGTGCCGTGCACGGCTTTCGAGGATGTCATTGCGGCGGTCAAGACGGGCAAGGCCGACTTGGCGATGCTGCCCGTGGAAAACACCACCTATGGCCGCGTGGCGGACATCCACCGCCTGTTGCCCGAATCCGGCTTGCACATCGTGGACGAGGCGTTCGTACGGGTTCGCATTTCGCTGATGGCGAATCCGGGCCAAACGATCGACGACATAAAACACGTGCGCGCGCACCTGGTGCTGATCCCACAGGCGCGGGCGTGGCTGGACGCACATGGCATCACCTCCGAACCTGCCGCTGACAGTGCAGGGGCCGCCGCTGACATCGCCCAGGCAGGCGAGATGGGCGTGGGTGCTCTGGCGTCAGCCGTCGCCGCCGACATTCATGGGCTGACCATCCTGGCCCGCGATATCGAGGATCAGGGCCACAACACCACGCGCTTTTTGTTGATGGCGCCCGAACTTGATCTGGAGCGTCGCAGCGACCGGATGTTGACGACCTTTGTTTTCGAGGTCCGAAACATTCCCGCAGCGCTTTACAAGGCGATGGGTGGGTTTGCCACGAACGGCGTGAACATGACCAAGCTGGAAAGCTACATGGTTGGCGGCGCATTCACTGCGACGCAATTCTATGCGGACATCGAGGGACACCCGGAGGATCCGCCCGTGCAACGCGCGCTCGAAGAACTGGATTACTTCACAAACATGCTCGAGGTGCTGGGCGTCTATCCCGCCGCACAGGGACGCGACTAGACACCCAAGGCACAGGCCCGCACAAAACCCAGCCGGGCGCTTTGCCCGGCCAGCGCCCGACCGACCTCCGCCCGGAGGGCGGGCGCTTCGTCACCTTCTGCGCCGGGCACAGCCGATGGGCGCGCCCGACCCTCACCACATTACCACAACCGCCCTTCAGGTCGTTCGGGCGCTGGCCTCCCCCACAATCCGAAAAAATCCACCACACCTGTCGATTTGGGCAAATCCCGTTCGTCTGGTACACAGCAAGGGCATGTTGCCCCTGCACATCAAACGGAGACGACCCATGCAATATATGTGCCTTATCTATTCCGCCGAAAACTCTGGCCCACAACACGGAACACCTGAATTCGGCCCCTACATGCAGGCCTATGGTGCCTTTACCCAAAAGGTGCAGGAAGACGGCAAATTCGTCGCGGGCGATGCGCTGCACTCGACGGCCACGGCCACGACCGTCACCCGCGAGGCGGGCAAGACCGAAACGACCGACGGCCCGTTTGCGGAAACCAAAGAGCAACTTGGCGGCTACTACCTGCTGGACTGCAAGGACCTCGACGAGGCGTTGCACTATGCCGCCATGATCCCCACGACCGAACACGGCCGGGTCGAAGTGCGCCCGGTGATGGTTTTCGACTGACCTGACAGCGCACAGACATCACGATGCTGCCCCCTTCCTCACTAGACCGGATCATCGCATTGACCGTGCGCGAGGAATGGGGGCGCATTCTGGCGTCGCTGATCAAATCAACCGGCGACTTCCAACGCGCCGAAGACTGCCTGCAGGATGCGGTGCTGGCCGCCATGACCGATTGGTCCCGCAACGGCATCCCCAAGAGCCCGGCGGCCTGGCTGATCACCACAGCGCGGCGGCGCGCCATCGACCGGATGCGGCGGGATGCCCGGTTTCTCAAACATCAGCCGGAACTGTCCTATCTGGCCGATCTGGAAAACCTGCCCGATCCCGAAGATGACAGCGCCCTGCCCGACAAGCGGCTCGAAATGATCTTTACCTGCTGCCACCCCGCGCTGGATGAAAAGACGCGCGTGGCACTGACCTTGCGCACGTTGGGCGGTCTGACCACGGACGAGATCGCAGCCGCCTACCTTGACCGCCCCCCTGCCATGGCCCAGCGCCTTGTGCGCGCCAAGAAAAAGATCGCAGGTGCGGGCATTCCCTATCAGATCCCAGATGCCGATGTGCTGCCCGAAAGGCTGACGTCGGTGATGCAGGTGATCTATCTGATCTTCAACGCCGGCTACTCGGCGGCGGCAGGTGACACGCTGACCCGACCCGATCTGTCGAACGAGGCTATCCGCCTTGCGCGTATCCTGCGCAGCCTTCTGCCGTTCAATGGCGAGCTTGAAGGGTTGCTCGCCCTGATGCTGCTGCACAATTCGCGCAGGAACGCGCGCACCTCGGAAACAGGGGGCATGATCCCCCTCGAACACCAGAACCGCGCGCGATGGGACCGCGCACCCATCGCGGAGGGGCAGGCGATCTTACAAGGTGTGCTGCCGCGCGGTTCCGTTGGACCCTACCAGGTACAGGCCGCGATCAGCGCGGTTCACGCCGAAGCACGAGACTGGCAAGCGACCGACTGGGCACAAATCGCGGACCTTTACGATTTGCTATACCGGCTGCAACCCACTCCCGTTGTGCGCATCAATCTTGCTTATGCGGTGTCCCATGCGGGGCGGCTGCAAGACGGGTTGGTAATATTGCAAGACGTTGGTGCTACCGGGGCATTGGACAATTACCAGCCCTACCACGCTGTGCGGGCGGACATGCTGTCGCGGGCCGGGAATATTCAGGATGCGCGCGTCGCATTCGACAGGGCGATTGATCTGACAGACAATGCACGGGAAAAGGAGTTCCTGCGCGACAGGCTTGCAGCGCTCTGATCAGCGTTTGCCGCGTGTCAGGCTATCCGCTTGTAGCGGTCTTCCATCCCTTTGGTGTATTCCGCCACGCGCAGCTTGAACCGCTTGGTCAAAGACGACTTGGCAAGCTTCAGCGACTGAACCAACAGACGGGCCGACAGGTTCAGCGGTGTGACCTCCAAGGCAATCGCTATGCGCGTCCGGTTGCGCGACAGTGCCATCAGTTCAATTTGGAACACGCCCTCGACGCCCGTCGACCTGTAGACCAGCATCATTTCATTTGGACGGTCAAAGCGGACCATCTCAAGGCTAACCTGCCGCCGTTTGCTGCGCATCGAAAACGCGGCATCCCACGTCATACCAACGCCCGGCACGACCAAAGCATCGGTGCGCTGCACCTCTGCCCCGCGCCGCATGGCAGAGCGCTCATAGCCTTCGAAATCGCAGAGCATTTCAAAGACTTGATCAATAGGGGCTTCGATGTCTTCGCGGGTCGAAAACTTCATGGAAGGTCTGCTCTTTTGTAATTGGCAGCAGTCTGGGCCTAATCCAACGTATCCGCAAGCCAGTTTTCAATCAAAAAGTGCGCTATTGCGCCTTTGCGCGCAGGCAATAGGCGCGGATGTTCTCCGGCAAACGCCTGCGCCATTTCTTCACGTGTGACCCATATGGCATCCTCGATCTCGACCGGATCAATGGTGATCTTGTCATCCAATGCCTCGCCACCACAGCCGAACATCAGGCTGGCCGGGAAGGGCCACGGCTGGCTGGACAGATAGCGCACCTGCCCCACTTTGACACCGCTTTCCTCGAACACCTCGCGGCGCACGGCGGCCTCGAGGGTTTCGCCCGGTTCGACAAAGCCGGCAAGCAAGGAATACATGCCATCGGGCCATCCGTGCGACCGCCCCATCAGGACAGAATTTCCGCGCGTGATCAGCATGATGACCACCGGGTCCGTGCGCGGAAAATGCGATCCGTTGCAGGCCGGACAATTGCGTTGCCATCCTGCGTGGGACACATTGCTGCGCTCGCCGCAGCGGGCGCAAAACCCATGCGTGTCATGCCAGCCGATGATCGCCTTGGCTGTGGCGGCCAGCTCTGCATCGCGCGGGGTCAACCACGTCATGATCCGGCGCAGTTCGGCAAAGACCTGATCATCCTCAAGCGTATGGTGGTGTTGTTCGGACGGGTCGAGAAAGCCGCCCAGCGCCGCCATGTCCGTCTCATCCGGGGTCCAGCGTGACAAATCAAAGGCAAACCGCGCCGCGCCCTCTTCACGACCCAGAAAGATCGGATCGGGCTCGGCATCCTGCAAGATCGGATGGTCCATGGGCAAACGCATCAAGGACGCCGGGCGCGCGCGCTGGATCAACGGTTTGCCGCGCCACAAAATGATCGCCCGCGTGTCGGGATGGGCACGCAGCCCTTCCAACGCTTCGGGATCGTTTCGCAACTCTCCGGCCCGATCCAAACCCGACCCACCGAATGTCACCTGCTCTGCATGCTGCATCTTGCGCCCCCCTCGCCTTTGGCACAGGTTTTGCATGGGCATCCGACCTGTGCAATCCCCGCGGCGCGGACCAGCAAAGTGGCGTGACGGAAGACTTCTGTGCTTCCCGAAAATCTGCGTTAGCTTCGGGCTATGGATCACCTGTCCGATTCTTCCCCCATCACGGCCCCGCGCAACACGCCGTCCCGCGTGTTGCTGCGTCTTCTCGCAACCACTGATGTGCATATGCACCTAACCGGCTTTGATCATCGCAACGCGCGAGATCGGACGGATATCGGACTGGCACGGGTGGCCAGCTTGATCGACAGCGCGCGGTCCGAACTTCGGGATGCGCTTTGCCTGACCTTCGACAATGGCGATTTCCTGCAAGGCAGCCCCATGGCGGATGTGATGGTCAGTCCAGACACCATCCAGGGCAACCCGTTGTCGCAGGCCTTGAACACCATAGGCTATGATGCAATCGGGTTGGGGAACCATGATTTTGACTATGGCCTTGACACGCTCAAGGCCTGCGTGAACGCGATCGAAGCCCCTGTTCTTTGCGCCAATTTTCATGGCGCAGGTTTACCGGGGGTTCAGTCCGAGGTTGTTTTGACGCGCGATGTCCGCGACCAGTCCGGACATTCGCATCTGTTGCGCATCGGTGTCGTCTCGGTCCTGCCAAGCCAAACAGGCATTTGGAATGCGCGGCATTTCTCAGATGCCGTTACCTTTGAGGATCCGGTGTCCTCCTTGAGGGCCGCGGTCGCCCGCTTGAAGGCACAACAAGCAGACGTGATCATCGCGCTGGCACACACCGGGATAGAAGCGGAACTGGATCAGGAGCTGCCGGAGAATTTCGCGCTGTCGGCTTCCGCCGTTGAGGGCATCGATGCCATGATCTGCGGGCACACGCACCGGCGCTTTCCCGGTCCTGACCATGCCGCAGTTGCAGGCACCAACATGGCACGCGGCACCTTGAACGGCCTTCCGGTCGTGATGCCGGGGTTCGCGGGCAGCGACCTCGGGGTCATCGACCTGAAACTGGAACGCGGCCCAGAGGGTTGGGATGTTGTTGAGGCAGGCGCGGCGCTGCGGCCGGTGGGTGCAAACACACCTGCGCACCCCGTTGTCTTGCAAGGCGCAGCCAAGGCACATGATTTGACCGAGGCGCATTTGACCACGGTCATAGGCTCGACAGACGTGCGGCTGCACAGCTACTTTTCATTGGTCCAGCCAAACCTTGGACAACAGCTTCTTGCGCAAACCAAGATCGACACGATCCGGGCCCACGCCGTCGGCACGCAATGGGACGGTCTGCCCATACTCGGAGCCGCCGCTCCAAGCGCTTGCGGCGGGCGCGCGGGACCCCTCAACTATCTTGATATGCCGGCAGGGCCGATCACCAACCGTCAGATCGCCACGCTGTGTCCATTTGAAAATGATGTCTGGGCCGTGCACCTGTCAGGCGCGCAAGTCTTGGAATGGCTGGAGCGCAGCATGACAGTCTTTTCCGATCTGGTGCCAGACGCTCAGGATCAGGCTTTGATCGATCCGATGGCTCCGTCCTTCAACTTTGATGCCCTGTTCGGATTGCAGACTATCGTCGACCCGATGCAGCCGCGGCGCTATGCGCCTGATGGCCGTTTGATCGACCCATCCGCGCGCCGGGTCGTCACCGCAACGTGGCAGGGCCGCCCAGTGTCGCCCGACCAACGCTTTCTTGTGGCAACCACCAGTTATCGTGCGTCCGGAGGAGGCCATTTTCCCGATGTGAACATGTCCACTGTGGCGCTGCGCACTGAAACACCGATGCGCGCGGCCTTGCGCCGGACGATTACCAGCGGTGACGCGCGCCCCCTGCAAAGCGACACGTGGACGTTCCTTAAGGACCTTGATGTGCGCGCCACCCTCGACACGGCCCCTGCTGCCGCCAGACACTTCACAGACATCGCGGGTTTTGATCCGCAAATCATCGGCACAACTGAAGCAGGTTTCTTGCGGGTTCGACTGCATCTTTAGCCATGTCTTGCACCGCCCGGTTCAAGCGCCTATATGAATTTTGAGAGGTTGGCGCGGGCAGGCGCCTCGCCAACCCGGTCAGATCCGGAAGGAAGCAGCCGTAACGAGCCCCGCTTGGGTCGTTGTCAATCTCTCACCCAAACCTTTTTCGCAAAGCGAAAAAGGCTTAGCCCGACAGGCGTATCCATAGGATGCGCCGAAAGGGAAAGCCCCCCACTCCCAAATCCAACGCCGCATCGCAAAGCGAGAAAGGAGTAACCCGGCAGGCAAATCCAAAGGATGCGCTGTCAGGTTAAGCCCGCACCCCCGCCCCGAAAACCAACGGCCACAGCGCCTTGTTGCGTCTGGAAAACAGCCCCAAATGACCCACTTTGCGCAGGCCGTACTGTGCAGGATCAAGTGTTGTGTGTGTGACGTTGCGCCGATCGTAAAGGGCACCCAACCGCTCAACACAATGGCGCGGAATCAGGTCATCGTCCGCCAGTGAAATCAGCCGCACGGGCGCGGTTCCGCGCCAATCCGGCACCGGAAGAAGATCGCCAAAATCCGAAGCAAAGAAATCGGGTGACGTGCACCACCGGCGCCATTGCCAATAGGCAGGCCCCGGCAAATCGGCCCCAAACCCCGCTGCGCGTCCGGGCAGGTATCCCATAACGGACGTAAGAGCCGGGCCCAATCCGAACCAGAACATCAGTGCGATAGCCCTATAGGGCCAAGGGTGATCGCTATAGTGCACAGGGCCGCCGGCAACGCCCACGACCCGTGCAATGTCATCTGTATCCGCCTGCATCGGCACCGTCATCGCCCCCAACGAATGCCCCAGCACCCAGATCGGCGTCTCGGGGAATAGCGTCCGCAGCTTGCGCCGGGCCGCATTGGCATCGCTGACGCCCCAGTCGGACATCCGCGCCTTGGCGTGACGCACCGGCCCTGTCGCGGACCGCCCGGTGTCGCGGTAATCATATGTCAGGCAGGCCAGACCTTGTTCTGCTGCCAACCATTCGGCGAAGGCGCGATAGTATTCTTGTGGCACCCCCGTAGCACCATTCAACACCACTGCTGCGAATGGGCGTCCTTCTGGCCGGTACAGACGTCCAACCAATTGTGCGCCATCCTCTGCCTTGAACACGTGCAACCGCGGAGGGGCGATTTGGCGGGACTGCAGGGCATCAAACATGAACATCTCCTAGGCAAGGGGGCGCTAGACCGATTGGTCTACACTCCAGGACTGGACCATTCGGTCTAGTCCTGTCAAGTTCGGGGCATGAATGACGCCGCGACAGCCTCCAAACCCCGATCCACCAAGGACCGCCTGATCCGATCAGCTGCCACCCTTTTTCGCACACGCGGATATCATGGGGTGGGACTGAATGACTTGCTCGCTGATGCAGATGCGCCCAAGGGTTCGCTCTATCACCATTTTCCGAATGGAAAGGCCGACCTTGCCCTTGCCGCGGCAACCTGGGCCTCGGACGAAATGCTGCGGCTGATCGCGGCCAGTTTTGACGGCAAGACGACCTTTGAAGATGGGGCCACGACCCTATGCTTCAAACTGGCAAAGCTCTTTGATTCAACGGGAAAATGGGATGGGTGCCCCATCTCGGCCACCCTGTTCGAAGGCCCGGACAATGCCGAATTCCGTGCCTATGCACAGCGGCTGTTCGACGGGTGGATCAGCGAAGTGCAAGACCATGCCGAACGTCTGGGTCTGGATCCCGAAACCGCACAGAAAAAGGCCGAGCATGTGTTTGTTCTGATCCAGGGAGGTTGGACGCTGGCACGCGCACGGAAGTCTTCAGATGTCCTGCGCAAACTGCCCCAACTGATGTCCTGAGCCGCGTTACAGCCGTGCCGCCGCAAATGTGTCGCATTGGCCCATCTGCCCCGAATCGTAGCCCCGCCGGAACCATCCGGCACGTTGTCGCGACGTGCCGTGGGTGAACGTGTGCGGCTGCGGCACGCGCCCGGCCTGACGTTGCAGGTGATCATCCCCGATCTTTCGGGCCGCATTCAGCGCCTCTTCGAGATCACCGCGCTCCATCAGGCCCTGAACATTGCGCGCCCAGATGCCTGACAGGCAATCGGCCATCAATTCCAGCCGCACGGTCAACGCGTTGGCTTCGACCTGACTGCTGGCTTGGCGGGCCTGATTGACTTGCGCAAGAATACCCAACTCGTTCTGGACGTGATGCGCGACCTCGTGCGCGATTACATAAGCGGCTGCGAAATCTCCGCCCGCGCCCATCCGCTGCGACAGCATCGAAAAGAAGGACGTGTCGAGATACGCCTTGCTGTCCGCTGGGCAATAGAACGGCCCGGTCGCGCCGGACGCACCCCCGCACGGGCTTTGCGTTACGTTGGCAAACAGAACCAAGGTCGGCGGCTGGTATTCACGGCCCAACTGTTGCTGGAAAACCCTCGACCAAACCTCTTCTGTCGTGGTGAGAACCTGAGCCGAAAACTGCGCGGCGCGTTCGTCCTGTTGCGTTGGAGCAGACTGTTGTGTCGGTGCGCTCTGGTCCTGCAACAGGGGCGTTACATCGATACCTGCGAAATATCCGATGGCAAGTACAACCAACAGGCCTACACCGCCGATCCCACCGGCCCGCGCACCGCCGCCGCCACGACCGCGCCGGTCTTCGATGTTCTGGCTGCGACGAATACCTCTGAGACGCATTGCACTTGCTCCTGTTGCTGGGTTGCAAAGTAAGGCTATCGTTCTCTGAGAGCGACAAAAAACGAGGATACTCATGGGTGACGTCCAAAACAGTGCCGAAACCCGCACCAAATGGGCCGAAGACCGAACAGTCCTGGCAAACGAGCGTACTTTTTCAAGCTGGATGGGCACGGGTCTTGGTTCGGTTGGCATTGCCATCGGCCTGAAGGCTGTCTTCGGGGCAACGGATCCAACGTGGGTCGCCAAGGCAGTGGCCAGCATGTTCCTTTTGAACGCCTTGCTGATCTATTGGGCCGCGCGCAGGCAAGCCTGCAAGACGCTTGAGCGTCTGTCCCAAAACGATGCGGAGGCCCAGCCAACCAAAGCGTTCACAATCTTGGCGATCGTCATGTCAATTGCGACCATCGCAACGGGCGCTGTTCTCTGGTCATTGTGAAAAGCGATTCAACTGGGTTCAAAAGTGCTCTAGGCTTGGGTGTCACGCGAATCCCGGAGACCCCATGAGCGACACCCAACAAGCTGGCTATCAGGTCTTGGCCCGAAAATATCGGCCCGAAACCTTTGCTGATCTGGTTGGTCAGGATGCGATGGTGCGCACTCTGAGAAATGCGTTCGAAGCGGACCGCATCGCCCAGGCCTTCATGATGACCGGCATCCGCGGCACCGGCAAAACAACCACCGCACGGATCATCGCCAAAGGCATGAATTGTATCGGCGCGGCTGGAGATGGCGGGCCTACCACCGATCCGTGCGGTCTGTGCGAACATTGCGTGGCAATCATGGAAGGACGTCATGTCGACGTGATCGAAATGGACGCCGCATCGAACACCGGCGTGGCCAACATCCGTGAAATCATCGACTCGGTACACTACCGTGCGGCCTCGGCCCGGTACAAAGTCTATATCATCGACGAAGTGCACATGCTGTCCACCGGCGCGTTCAACGCTTTGTTGAAAACGCTGGAAGAACCGCCCGCTCATGTCAAATTCATCTTTGCCACCACGGAAATCCGCAAAGTACCCGTGACTGTGCTGTCGCGGTGCCAGCGGTTTGACCTGCGGCGCATCGAGCCTGAGGTGATGATCGCGCTCATGCGCAAGATCGCCGCCTCCGAAAGTGCGGAGATTGCCGATGACGCGCTTGCTCTGATCACCCGCGCCGCCGAAGGGTCGGCGCGCGATGCCACATCATTGCTGGATCAGGCGATCAGCCACGGCGCAGGCGAAACCACCGCCGATCAGGTACGCGCAATGCTGGGCCTTGCCGACCGCGGCCGGGTTCTGGACCTGCTCGATATGATCCTGCGCGGTGACGCCGCCAGCGCGTTGACCGAACTGGGCGCGCAATATGCCGATGGGGCCGACCCGATGGCAGTGCTGCGCGATCTGGCGGAAATCACGCATTGGGTATCCGTGGTCAAGATCACGCCCGAGGCTGCCGAAGACCCGACGGTGTCCCCGGATGAACGCAGCCGGGGCCAGACCATGGCCGAGAACCTGCCGATGCGGGTTCTGGCGCGTCTGTGGCAGATGCTTCTCAAGGCATTGGATGAAGTGGCTGCCGCCCCGAACGCAATGATGGCTGCCGAAATGGCGATTATCCGCATGACCCATGTGGCCGACCTGCCCACGCCCGAAGAATTGACCCGCAAGCTGAACACCATGCCGCCCGGCGGGCCGGGTGCAGGGCAACCGGCAGGTGCCGCGTCGTCTGCAGGCAGCGCGACCTCTGCTTATGCCGCGGCGGCAGTTCCTGCTTCTGCGTCCAGTGCTGCACCGGGCGGGCAAACCACAGCGCTGGCCGTCGACGCCGATCAGGCGTTGGCACGCTTTCCGACCTTTGAGCATGTTGTTGAACTGATCCGCGCCAACCGTGATGTGAAGTTGCTGGTCGAAGTGGAAACCGGCGTACGCCTTGCCGCCTATCAGCCCGGTCGTATCGAATTTGTGCCTGCCGACAGCGCGCCACGCGATCTGGCGCAACGTCTTGGAGCGCGCCTTCAAACGTGGACGGGCAACCGCTGGGCGGTGACGGTCGTCAATGATGGCGGCAGCGAAACAATTGCCGAGGTGCGTGACGCCGCCGATATGGCCCTGAAATCAGAAGCCGAGGCGCACCCGCTGGTGCAGGCCGTCATGGCGCAATTCCCCAAGGCGCGCATCACCAGCATCCGCACCCCCGAAGAAATCGCCGCCGAAGCGCATGTCGAGGCGCTGGCCGAAGTGGAAGACGAATGGGACCCCTTCGAAGAGGATTGATCCTGTCGCTTTTGCCGACCTCTGCCCTTGCCGAGGTCTGTGACAAGGTGCGCCCGAACTGGGAGCCCGGTACGCCGGTGACCGCCTTTGGTGAAATGGTGGCACTGATGGGCACACCGCCATCGCTGATCCTGCTGCTGGCCACCGCTTTTGTATTGCGGTTCAGGCACAAGTGGGGCGGACTGATCGTAGTGGTCTTGTGGACCGCCTGGATATCGGTCGTATCGCTTTTGGGCGGGCGTGATGAAATGCGCGTCGCTGCCTCCGCCGAAGGCTGCATCGGATCACCCACCTTGTTCATCGCGGTCGTCGCTGCGATATGTATTGCAACGATACTCTATACCTCGCCGCGCTCCACGCGGCTTTGACCCAACGGGAGAAACACAATGCTCAAAGGACTTGGCGCGCTTGGCGATATGGCCGGGATGATGAAAAAGGCGCAGGAAATGCAGACCAAGATGGCCGAGATGCAGGACGAGTTGCACAACGTCATGGTGGTGGGCGAATCCGGTGCCGGTCTGGTCAAGGCCACTGCAACGGCCAAGGGCGACCTCAAGGCGCTGGACATCGATCCCAGCATCTTCAACGGCGATGACAAGGAAGTCGTCGAAGACCTGATCCTTGCCGCGATCAAGGACGCACAGGCCAAGGCCGCCGACAAGGCACAGGAAGAAATGGCAAAGCTGACCGAAGGTCTGGGCCTGCCCAAAGACATGAAGATGCCGTTCTGACCAACCCTGCCGCATCCACCAGCCTGCCCCGCCAATGGGGGGCAAGCGCCATTTTGGCGACCGTGTTGTCGGTGGCATGCGGGCTTTGGTTCCTAAGTGCGGAAGCTGCACAACCGGATGTTGGCACGCATCCTGTTTTTGTGCTGTTGCTGATTGCCAATACTGTTGGCTTGGGCCTTGTCGGCAAACCGCTGCACGGCGAAGCAGTACGACTGTTTTCCATGCCCACGATGAACGCTCCGGATGCGCCCCAACGGATTTTTGCTGCGCGGCGGCACATGTTTGTCGCGGTTTTGTTTGCGGCGCTGCTCCCTTTGGGCGTTCACCTGATGGATGCCTCTCCGTGGGATGACCCCGCTGTGAATACGCCGCTTCTGGCCTTTCTGTTCGCCGCCAACCTCATGATCGGTGTGGCGCTGTCCGCACTGGTGACCTTTTGGCGCGAAAGTGCCCGTTGCATCGGGGGTTTGAAGCTGCGCATTCTGCACGTCACCCGGCCCGACCTTGTGCAGTTCCTGCACGTCGTTTCCTTCACCGTGATCATCGTGGGCGCGATCAGTTCGGCGGCCATTCTGTCGATCCTCTTTTCACCTTTCACCCTGTCGGAGGCCGTACTGGCGTTTTCAGTCTTTGCACTTTGCGTGGTGGTGCTGAGTTACGCCGCACCGCTTTGGCCCTTGGTCACGCGCCTCCGCGCGCTCAAACTTGAGGAACTGGGCAAGGTGGAGGCGCGCATCGACGCGCTTTATACAGCGCAGGCCAAATCCGGTGCGCCGACCGAAGGGCTCGAAGACCTTTTGATCTTTCGCAACGAAATTCGTGCCATCCACACCTTTCCACCCAATGGGCAGTTTTCGTTTTCGACGGCGGCTTCGGTGACCTTCTTGTCATTTTTGCCCACGCTCATAGACTATTTCCTGAAACCCGGCGGATGACCGGAGTAAAAGGCACGTCATGAGCAGCACCCAAGACATCGATGCCCTGATCGAAATGATGGCCAAGCTGCCGGGTCTTGGGCCACGGTCGGCGCGGCGCGCGGTGCTGCACCTTATTCGCAAACGCGCACTGTTGCTGACACCGCTGGCCGACCTGATGCAGACCGTGGCCGCCACGGCGCGGGAATGTCTGAACTGCGGCAATGTCGGCACTTCGGACATCTGTGACATCTGCGCGTCGGAGAAACGTGCCAACGGCGAATTGTGCGTGGTCGAGGATGTGGCCGACCTGTGGGCCATGGAACGCGCGGGCGTGTTCAAGGGGCGCTATCATGTGCTGGGCGGCACGCTGTCGGCGCTGGATGCCATTGGGCCCCAAGAGTTGCGCATTCCTCGGCTGATCGACCGGGTCGAAGGCGAACAGATTACCGAAGTGATCCTTGCCCTCAATGCCACCATCGATGGCCAGACCACGGCGCATTACATCGCCGATCAGTTGGAAGGGCGTGTGACCCTGACCTCATTGGCGCAGGGCGTGCCGATCGGGGGCGAGCTGGATTATCTCGATGACGGGACAATCACCGCGGCTCTGCGCGCGCGCAAATCGCTGTGATCACGGCACAGGCTGCGCTGAGGGCCGCCGCCCCTGCCCCCGGTTTTTTCGACGGGTTTCAAGAGGCCATCGTGCCCGTACCCCAAGGCCACGTGTTTTCCCGGATCGGCGGCCGCGGTCCGGCCTTGCTGTTGCTGCACGGCTATCCGCAGACCTCGGCCATGTGGCACCGGGTGGCGCCAGTGTTGGCACAGGATTACACGGTGATCTGTGCCGACCTGCGCGGCTATGGACGGTCATCAAAACCGAACACGGATGCACAGCACGCACCCTATTCAAAGCGCGCAATGGCCAATGATCTTTTGGCCCTGATGGACGTCTTGGGTCACGACAGGTTCCTGATCGGCGCGCATGATCGCGGCGCGCGCGTGGCACACAGGTTGGCTGCCGATCACCCCGACAAGGTGCGGGCGCTGGCGCTGCTCGATATCGCGCCGACGCGCGAGATGTACGCCAACACCTCTGCCGCTTTTGCCGCCGCCTATTGGCACTGGTTCTGGCTGATCCAGCCCGCACCTTTTCCCGAAACCATGATCGCGGCGGACCCGGATGCCTTCTGGCTGAAGAAATGCGGATCGGGCAGCGCGGGCCTGACGCCATTTGCCGAACCCGCCCTGCGCGAATACCTTGAGGCCTTCAGTCGGCCCGAAACAATCCACGCCAGTTGCGAAGATTACCGTGCGGCGCATGGCATCGACATCGCCCATGATGATGCCGACGACAGCCGCCTGCCCATGCCCTTGCGCGTCAACTGGGCCAGCCGGGGCGTGATCGAACGCTGTTTTGATTGCCTGTCCCTGTGGCACCACCGCGCGCAGAACGTCACCGGCACGACAATCGACGGAGGCCATTACCTGGCCGAGGAATGCCCCGACGCGGTGATCGCCCACTGGCACCCCTTCTTTGCGGCAGCCCCAAAATGAAAATCCCGGCCACATGGGGCCGGGACTGTCATTCAGATATGCGTCTGACGGAAATCAGGGCTGTTCGTCATCCGTGCCGCTTTCGGGCAGGTTGAAGAAGCTGTCGGCATCGACCAGATCGCTCTTGTCGTCCTCGTCATCATCTTCAGGCGCATCACCAAGCGTGAAGGTTTCCAGACCCTCGATCGCCGTTGGGATCTTGGGCTCTTCGGGCATACCAAGGCTTTGTTCGGTGCTGACCAGCTTGCGGCGTTCATCGTCGCTCATCACTTCGCCTTCGGCGGCCTTCTTGGCTGCAGCCTTCTGAACGGCGGCGTCCAGTTCGGATTGCTTGGTCAGGCCCAGAGCGACCGGGTCCACCGGCTGGATATTGGCGATGTTCCAATGCGTACGCTCGCGAATCGCCTGAATGGTCGGCTTGGTGGTGCCGACCAGCTTGCTGATCTGAGAATCCGCCAGTTCGGGGTGGAATTTCACCAGCCACAGGATGGCGGCAGGCCGGTCCTGACGCTTCGACAGCGGCGTATAGCGCGGGCCACGGCGCTTTTCCTCGCCTTGGGCAGCGGCGTTGAATTTCAGTGACAGCTTGTGCAGCGGATTGGCCTGTGCCTCGTCAATTTCTTCCTGCGTCAACTGGTTGTTGGCGATCGGGTCGAACCCTTTGACGCCCGTGGCCACATCACCGTCCGCAATGCCCTGCACTTCCAGTTCGTGCATGCCAACGAAATCCGCGATCTGCTTGAAGCTGATTGTTGTGTTGTCCACCAGCCAGACGGCGGTTGCCTTGGCCATGATCGGTTTTGCCATTGTCTTGCTCCTTGCGCATACTTTCCCCGTCGCCTGAAAGAGGCTGTCCTGCGGGGCAGAACGGTTTCCATTGTAGGGGAACTTGAGGCGTATATAGTCATCCAAGGCCAATAAGGAAAGAGCTTATGCGCGGACTGGTTTTAGCGATGTTGACGGCGTTTCCCGCCTTTGCCGATGGGGAAAAGCCCGGTGACTTCGACTATTACGTCATGTCGCTGAGTTGGTCGCCCAATTGGTGCGCGCTGGAAGGGGATGCACGGCAGTCGCCACAATGCGATGCCCGAGAGGATCACGGATGGATCCTGCACGGGCTGTGGCCGCAGTATCATCGTGGTTATCCGTCTTTCTGCCGCACGCCTGAGACGCCCCCGTCGCGCAGCATGACACGCGCGATGGAAGACATCATGGGCACCTCCGGGCTGGCGTGGCACCAGTGGCGCAAACACGGTGTCTGCACCGGGCTGGACCCCGCAGACTACTATGCCTTGTCGCGCAAAGCGTATGGCGCGGTCGTCCGCCCCCCGGTCTTTCGCAAACTTGAGCACAGCGTCAAACTGCCCGCCGCGGTGGTCGAAGAGGCGTTTTTGAAAGCGAACCCTACCCTCGAACCCGATGGCGTTACCGTGACCTGCAAACAAGGGTATATCCAAGAGGTCCGCATTTGCCTTGGCCGCGACCTGGCCCCCGTGCCATGCGGACAGGACGTGGTGCGCGATTGCCGGATGACCGATGCGGTGTTCGACCCGGTAAGGTAGGGGCCTTAGACCTTCAGGATCGTGCACCCGGTGGTCTTGCGCGCCTCGAGGGCGCGATGCGCGTCAGCTACATCAGCCAGAGCAAAGCGCTGGTCGATGCGGATTTTCACATCACCCGCAGTCACCTTTTCGAACAGATGCTGTGCCATCTGCTGACAGGTGTCGTGATCGCCGATGTGCGTGAACAGCGTCGGGCGGGTGATTTTCAATGACCCCTTGGGACCCAGAATGCCCAGGTTGAAGGGTGGCACCGGACCCGACGCATTGCCGAATGACATCATCATGCCCAAGGGCTTGAGACTGTCGAGCGATCCCTCGAACGTGTCCTTGCCAACGGCGTCCATCACGACATCGACCCCCTTGCCGCCTGTCAGGTCCTGCACCTTGGCGGCCCAATCCTCGGTCCGGTAGTTGATGCAATGGGCAGCACCGTGTTCCATTGCCAGTGCGCATTTTTCATCCGTACCAGCAGTGCCGATCAGGGTGATGCCTTCGGACCGCGCCCATTGACACGCGATCAGGCCTACGCCCCCAGCAGCCGCGTGAAACAGAACCGTGTCGCCAGCCTTGAGCGGGCTTGTCCGGTGAAAAAGGTATTCCACGGTCATGCCCTTGAGCATCATGGCCGCGCCTTCTTCGAAGCTGATGCCATCGGGCAACGGGCACACTTGCGCGGCGGGCATCACACGCGCCTCGCTGTAGGCCCCCGGTGGGTTGGCGGCATAGGCTGCGCGGTCTCCGACCTTCAGGTGCGTGACACCCGCGCCCACCGCTTCGATCACACCAGCAGCTTCCATGCCCAGCGCATGGGGATATTCCATCGGGTAAAGCCCAGTGCGCTGGTAGACGTCAATAAAGTTCAGCCCCACGGCCCTGTGCGCGATACGCACCTCGCCCGCGCCGAGCTCACCCACCGAACGGTCCACCAATTTGAATTCTTCCGGGCCGCCCGCTTTTTCGATGATTGCTGTCAGTGCCATGTGGTGTCTCCGCTTGAAGGGGTCGCCGTCAGTCGCCCGCGACGTTCAGAACGATCTTGCCGATGTGTCCGCTGCTTTCCATGCGCGCGTGGGCGGCACTTGCCTCGTCCAGCGCGAATTCGCTGTCCATGACCGGAGCGACCTTGCCCGCCTCCAGCAGTGGCCAGACGGCTTCGCGCAAGTCTTGTGCAATACGTGCCTTGGCCAGATCGGATTGCGGGCGCAGGGTGCTGCCTGTCATGGTCAGGCGCCGGGTCATCAATTGCACCATGTTCATTTCGACCTTCGGGCCTTGCAGAAAGGCGATCTGAACCAACCGCCCATCATCGGCCAACGCAGACAGGTTGCGCGGGATGTAGCTGCCGCCGACCATGTCGAGGATCAAATCGGCACCGCCTTCGGCCTTGAGAACCTCCACGAAATCCTCGTCACGGTAGTTGATCGCGCGTTCCGCGCCCAGCTTTTCGCAGGCGGCGCATTTCTCGGGCGATCCGGCGGTGGCAAAGACGCGCGCGCCAAAGTGATTGGCAAGCTGGATCGCGGTGGTTCCGATCCCGCTGGATCCGCCATGTACCAAGAACCGCTCTCCACCACTCAGCCCGCCACGGGTAAAGACATTGGACCACACGGTAAAGAATGTCTCGGGAAGGCAGGCGGCCTCTTTCAGACCCATTCCCTGCGGCACCGGCAAGCAATGCGCCGCGGGCGTGGCCACAAATTCCGCATAGCCCCCGCCCGGCAAAAGGGCACAAACGGCATCGCCCTTGGCCAACCCGCTGACACCAGACCCCACGGCCACCACATGACCCGAAGCCTCAAGCCCCGGCAGATCGCTGGCGGTGGGCGGCGGATTATAGAGACCCGCGCGTTGCAGCGCATCGGGCCGGTTGACCCCGGCATAGGCCACCTTGATCACCACCTGCCCATGCGCGGGCTGTGGCATCGGGCGCTCGGTGGGTTGCAATACATCCGGGCCACCGGGAGCGGTGATTTCAACGGCGCGCATTGTGTCTGTCATTCTTTTCATCCCTTTGGTTGGCTCATGCGTACCAATTCTGGCGCGGGTGTGAAATAGCCGCGACAAACCCGAGAGACATGATGCTGATAATTGCGTTGGTTCTGAATTGCCTGATCCTTGCGCCGTTGACATATGCGCTGATCATCCAATCGCCCGGCATGGATGGGCCGTACGGCGCTGACACGGACGCGCGGCGCATCCTGACGTGCATTTATGCGACCATTGGTTTGGTCAGCGCTTATGCGTTGGTGCACATCGGGATGGGCGCGCGGCCAGTCGCCGTGCACGTGGCGCAAGTTCTGTTTCCAATGCAGATCGCCTACAAGCTGGGAACGGTTGCCCTTGTTGAACTGGGCAACCCGGTTGTGATCACCTACTGACGCGGGCTTGTCCAGCTGCCGGGAAAGTTGGTCTTGGGCATCTTCACCGGAGCCTTGATCTGACCCAAAAGCCAGTTCGGCCCGGTCATCAGCTTGCTGAGCACCGGGTGGTCGCGCACCTGCGCCTTGACTTTTTCGATCTGCATCACGTCGTCGATGCGCCGGTCCAGAAAGGCCCACGTGGCCTGATGATCGACACTGTCGTCACCCAGCCAATAGAGAACGGTCGATCCGTAAACCCCCGACAGCGTCATGCGTTTGGTGTACCAATTGACATCATCGGATGTATCGCCCAGCGCATCCCAGATTGCATCGGCTGTGCCCCAGATCGCCCTGGCTCCGTCAGCAGCATATTGCGGCAGGGCGAAAAGCGTGGTGCCACGCCGCACTGCTTCCTTGTCACTGACCGCTTCCAGCCGGAACCGCACCGCCGCCGCGATCCTGTCCCGAAAGCGCAGCGCGCTCAGGTCTTCGGTCTTGAGCCGTTCCAGCATCGCCGCATCACCGGCCGCATGAAAGGCCAACGCCAGATCGACCGCCCCCCGAGGACAAACTGCGCGCGCCACGGCAGGGTCAATGCCGCTGTCGCGCACTGCGGCCTGAAACGTGGCCTCTGACCATCCGTCAAAAGGCACGTGCATCAACGCCGCGTCCAGCAACATTGCCTTGGGATCATTTGTCTCTTCGGTCATCTGCGTGGTCTCCTTTTGCGGTCATCGGCAGTACTGGACAATCTAGGGCACCCTTGCTATACGGCCACTTCCTGCAAATCCTTGCAACTCGAATCTAGAAAGGTGGTGACAACCACATGCAGGTTAGTGTTCGCGACAACAATGTCGATCAGGCCCTTCGTGCCCTGAAGAAAAAGCTGCAGCGCGAAGGCGTTTTCCGCGAGATGAAGCTCAAGCAACATTTCGAGAAACCGTCCGAGAAAAAAGCGCGCGAGAAAGCTGAAGCGATCCGCCGTGCCCGCAAGCTGGCACGCAAAAAAGCGCAACGCGAAGGTATGATGTAAACCTTTCGCAGACGCGATGACAGTTACAGCCCCCGCAGCCCATGGCCGCGGGGGTTTGTTTTTGTGCTTCTACCCTTGGCCCAGGATCATCGCGCTGGCTTTTTCGGCCATCATGATGGTGGGCGCATTGGTGTTGCCGCTGGTGATCTGTGGCATGGCACTGGCATCGACCACCCGAAGACGCTCCACCCCGTTGACCCGCATCTGCGCATCCAGTGGTGCGCCTGCATCCGCACCCATGCGCACCGTGCAGGTGGGGTGGAAGATCGTCGTTCCGATGTCCCCTGCCGCCGCCGCAAGCTCTGCGTCGGTGCCCCCGGTTCCGGGTTTCATCTCTTGCGGGGCATAACGGTGCATCGGACCTTGGGCCATGATCGCGCGCGCCTGTCGGATGGCGTCAATGGCCACGCGCCGGTCGCCGGGGGTGCTGAGGTAATTGGGCGCAATCGCGGGATGATCGGTGGGATCGCTGGACCTGATCCGAACCGAGCCCCGGCTTTCTGGCCGCAGGTTGCACACGCTCGCGGTGATCGCCGGATAGTCGTGCAAGGGTTGGCCGAACGCCTCCAGTGACAACGGCTGCACGTGATATTCCAGATCGGCGGTCGCCACATCCGGGCGGGACTTGGCAAAGGCGCCCAGCTGGCTGGGGGCCATCGACATCGGCCCCGACCGTTTCAGCGCATATTCAAGGCCGATCTTCGCCTTGCCCCACATCGAATTGGCCAGCGTGTTCAGAGTGGTGGCCTCGGTCAGACGCCACGCGCAGCGCAATTGCAGATGGTCCTGGAGGTTCGCGCCCACCTCGGGGCAATTCACCACCGTGTCGATACCGTGTTGGGCCAACAGGTCCGCCGGACCGATGCCCGACAGTTGCAAAAGCTGTGGGCTGCCGATGGCACCAGCGCTCAGGATCACTTCGCCACTGGCGCGCGCGGTGTGCACTTCGCCGCCCTTTTCATATTCAACACCCACCGCCACGCCGTCCTCGATCAGGATGCGGCGGGTATGGGCATGGGTTTCCACTTTCGGGCCTTGCCCTGCGGCAGTGCGCAAGAAGGCCTTGGCCGTGTTCATGCGCCAGCCACCACGCTGATTGACGCGGAAATACCCCACACCTTCGTTGTCGCCGGTGTTGAAATCACTGACCTCGGGCAAGCCCCAGGCCTTGGCTGCTTCCATCCAGTGATCCAGCACATCCCAATGCAGGCGCTGGTTGTCCACGCGCCATTCGCCGCCGACCCCATGCATGTCGGACGCACCATCCACGTAATCCTCGGACTTCAGGAAATAGGGCAAGACATCATCCCATCCCCAGCCGGTCAGGCCCTTTTGCCGCCAGCCGTCGTAATCCGCCGCCTGCCCCCGCAGATAGAGCATCCCGTTGATCGAACTGCACCCGCCCAGCACCTTGCCACGCGGATAGATCAGCGATCTGCCGTTCAGGCCCGCCTCGGCTTCGGTCCGGTACATCCAATCCGTGCGTGGGTTGTTGATGCAATAAAGATAGCCCATGGGGATATGCACCCAATGATAGCTATCGCTGCCCCCCGCTTCGAGCAGCAGCACCTTGCGGCCAGCATCAGACAACCGCTTGGCCAGAACGCAGCCGGCACTGCCTGCACCAACGATGATAAAATCCCAATCCATCCACGGCTCCGCCCGACATCTTTCAGGTCAGACGTTAATCAAATCGAAAACCCTATGACAGAGAGTTCGCCTGCGAAATGAGGTGAAGAGATGAAAATTCAGCGGCTGACCCAGGACCTGACCATTTCAACACAGCTGGAACCTGAAAAAATCGAAAAGCTGATGAGCCACGGGTACAAATCCATCATTTGCAACCGTCCGGACGGTGAATCCCGCGGGCAGCCATCTTTTGCGTCCTTGGCTCAAATGGCCAAGGACAAGGGTATCAGCGCGCGCTATATCCCGGTCAAGATCACCGGCCCGACAGAAACCGAATACACCGCCTTTGCCAAGGCATATGCGGAACTGCCGAAACCCATCCTTGCCTATTGCAGGTCGGGGACGCGCTGTGCGTTGCTGTGGGACAAGATCAAAGTTGACTTCAGCCATGTTCCAACAGGGGACGCCCGTTCAAACGGGTAAGGCGGTTGTCTTGAACACCGTGCGCAAGGCGAAACTGGATTGCATCTGCGCCACGCCCGGCAGGCGGGCAAGGTGCTGACGGTGGATGCGCGCGAAATCCTCGGTGTTCTCGGCGACCACTTTCAATATGTAGTCCGCCGTTCCTGCCATCAGGTGGCACTCCAAAACATCCGGAATACGCGCCACGGCCTTTTCGAAAGCGTCCAGCACCTCATCCGCTTGCCCCTGCAGTGTAATTTCAACGAACACGGTGGTCGGCACGCCCAGCTTGCGCGCATCCAGAAGCGCCACATAGTCACGGATGTACCCATCCGCCTCAAGCCTTTGAACCCGCCGGTGACAGGCGGATGGTGACAGGTTGACCGCCTCGCTCAGGTCCGCGTTGGACATGCGGCCCTTGCGCTGAAGCGCTGTCAGGATACGCCGATCAATTGCATCCAATGCCATTTGCACACGTTCCTTCGAACAACTTGGTCTTTTTCCGAAGTCTATTCGATAAACCCGGCCTTTGGCGACCCATTTTTCGTGACCGATTGCTTGGGATATCTGGCATGAACGAAACAGACATGCGCAGGGAGGACAACGCTCATGAAAATCGGATGCCCCACAGAAATCAAACCGCAGGAATTCCGGGTCGGCATGACACCCAACGCCGCGCGCGAGGCGGTGGCCCATGGGCACAGCGTGATCATTCAGAAGGGCGCCGGCATGGGCGCAGGCTTTGCCGATGCGGATTACGAGGCCGCAGGTGCCACGCTGCTCGATACGGCCGAGGAAATATTCGCGACCGCCGACATGATCGTGAAGGTCAAGGAACCGCAGGCCATTGAACGCAAGATGCTGCGCGAGAGCCAGCTGCTCTTTACCTACCTGCACCTGGCCCCGGACCCAGATCAGACGCATGATCTGTTGGCTTCGGGCTGCACCGCCATCGCCTATGAAACCGTGACCGACGCGCAAGGCGGTTTGCCCCTGCTGGCCCCGATGTCAGAAGTTGCGGGCAAGCTGGCACCACAGGTCGGCAGTTGGACCTTGCAAAAGGCCAACGGCGGGCGCGGTGTTCTGATGGGCGGCGTGCCGGGTGTCGGGCCTGCGCGCGTTGTGGTGATCGGCGGCGGCGTGGTCGGCACGCACGCCGCGCGCGTGGCGGCGGGCATGGGCGCGGATGTGACCGTGCTGGATCGGTCGCTGGGGCGGATGCGATACCTTGATGATGTTTTTGGCGGGGTGTTCAAGACAAGCTATGCCAGCGCGGGCAACACCGCCGAGCTGGTGGCCGAGGCCGATATGGTTGTTGGCGCGGTTCTGATCCCCGGCGCGGCAGCCCCCAAACTGGTGACGCGTGAACAACTGGGCACGATGAAGCCGGGTGCCGCGATCGTGGACGTGGCAATTGATCAGGGTGGATGTTTCGAGACCTCGCGCGCCACCACGCATGACGATCCGATCTATGACGTGGACGGCATCATGCACTACTGCGTCGCCAACATGCCCGGCGCCGTGGCGCGCACATCGACCATCGCGCTTGGCAATGCCACGATGCCCTTCATGCTGGCGTTGGCCGACAAAGGCTGGCGGCAGGCCTGCGAAGACGATCCGCATTTGCTTGCCGGTCTCAACGTGCATGCGGGCAAACTGACCTACTACGCTGTGGGCAAGGCTCTTGGAATCGACGTGTTGGCCCCGTCGCTCGCGCTCAAAGCCTAGGCCAAAAAGATCAAGGCCCGCCACTCGATCCGAGGGCGGGCCTTTTTCAAGCTGTAAGCTGTTGGCTTACTTCTTCAGAGCGTCGCGAATTTCCATCAGCAGCTCTTCTTGGGTTGGACCCTTGGGCGCTTCGGGCTCGGGGGCCGCCTCTTCCTTTTTCTTCATGTTGTTGACCGAACGGACCAGCATGAACACCACGAAGGCAATGATCAGGAAGTTGATGATCGCCATGATGAAGCGACCGTAGGCAAAGACTGCCGCACCGGCTTCTTCTGCGTCACCGATGGATGCAAATTCGCCATCACCCAGCAGGACATACAGACCGCTGAAATCGACACCGCCCATGAACAGGCTGATGATCGGATTGATCAGATCAGCCACCAACGATCCGACGATCGCGGTGAAGGCTGCACCGATGATAATACCAACGGCCATGTCCATGACATTGCCCTTGGCGATAAAGTCTTTGAATTCATTCAACATTTTAGTTCCCTCGTTTGACTGTAGCGCCCTAGTCTCTGCCACACGGTGCGCCTGCGAACATTGGTTAACACATGTTTCAACAGTCCCAAGGGTATTTTAGCGGGGAAATTCGCCTACGTTTTCGCAATACACTCAAAGGAGTTGCCTCATGGCCGATCTCAGCGCTTTTCCGATCACCCGTAAATGGACCCCGAAAAACCCCGACATCCTGCAATTGTTTTCCTTTCCGACACCCAAGGGGGTCAAAGCCTCGATTGCGCTGGAAGAGATGGAAATCCCTTACGAGGCACATACCATTACGCTGGCCGACGCAGATGTGAAGAGCGATGAATTCCTGTCGCTGAACCCCAACAACAAGATCCCTGCTATCATCGATCCGCATGGCCCTGATGGCACCCCTATTGGGCTCTTTGAGTCCGGCGCCATCCTGATCTATCTGGCAGAGAAGTCCGGCAAGCTGATGGGCGATACTGCCGCGGACCGTGCCAAGACC
>CBFHND010000006.1:0-151119 GCA_965657085.1 uncultured Paracoccaceae bacterium | reverse complement strand
CTGTCGCTGAACCCCAACAACAAGATCCCTGCGATCATCGATCCGCATGGCCCTGATGGCACCCCTATTGGGCTCTTTGAGTCCGGCGCCATCCTGATCTATCTGGCAGAGAAGTCCGGCAAGCTGATGGGCGATACTGCCGCGGACCGTGCCAAGACCCTGCAGTGGCTGATGTTTCAAATGGGCGGCGTGGGTCCGATGTTCGGGCAGATGGGGTTTTTCTACAAATTCGCAGGGTCACAGTGGGAAGACAAACGCCCGCAGGACCGCTATCTCGCCGAAGCCGCCCGGCTGATGGCTGTGATGGACGGGGAACTGTCCGACAAGGACTGGATCACCGGCAGCTATTCCATCGCCGACATCGCGCTTGGCCCGTGGCTGGCCGCGCTTGATTTCTATGGCGCCAAGGAGGCGCTGAACTGGGACGACCACAAGAACCTCGTCGCCTATCTGGATCGGTTCCTTGCACGTCCCGCAGTTGCCAAGGGCCGCACGATCCCACCGCGCAGCTAGGCGCGCATCGCGTCGGCGATCTTTTCGGCGATCATGATTGTTGGCGCATTGGTGTTGCCCCCCACAAGACGGGGCATCACCGATGCATCCACGACCCGTAGACCGTCAATGCCGTGCACACGGGCCTCGGTGTCAACCACGGCCATGTCATCCACACCCATTTTGCAGGTGCCCACAGGGTGATAGATCGTGTCGGCCCGGGCGCGGATATCTGCCTCAAGACTGGCATCACTGCCATCGTGGGCATAAAGCTTTTTGCCCCGCCATGGATCAAGCGGTGGCGCATCCAGAATGTTTTCCATCTGCCGGGCACCGGTCTTCAGCAGGTCCAGATCACGCGCATCGCTCAGGTACATCGGATCAATGCGCGGGGCTGCCCCCGGTTTGGTCGACTGTAGCCCGACCACCCCACGCGAATGGGGCCGCAGCACACAGACATGGCAGCTGTAGCCAAAGCGGAAGTGGATCTTGCGCATATGCTCATCCACGATGCCCACCACGAAATGCAATTGCAGATCGGGGCGGTCCACGTCAGGGCGGGATTTCAGAAACGCACCGCCTTCGGCGAAGGGCGAGGCGAACATGCCGCTGCCGTCCTTGCGCCATTTCAACCCGGCCTTGGCCAGATCAGCCAATCCTTTGGGGCCAAGGCCCACCACATCCGAGCGCTTGGAATGATAGCTGATGATATAGTCGAGGTGATCCTGCAGGTTCTGACCCACACCGGGCAGTTCATGCACAACCTCGATACCGTGGGCGGCCAATTCATCGCGCGGCCCGATCCCGCTCAGCAGTAAAAGCTGCGGCGATCCAAAGGCCCCCGCGCTCAGGATCACTTCGCGCCGCGCCTTCATCTGTCCCGACGACAGTTGCACGCCTTTGGCACGCCCACCCTCGACAAGCACACGTTCAACGGTGGCCTTGGTCATCACCGTCAGGTTTGGCCGCGCTTGAACGTCTTCAGGCAGATATCCCGCCGCGGCACTGCAACGTTCGCCCTTGGCCTTGCCGGAGTGAAATTGCGTCACCTGGTAGTGGCCCACGCCTTCCTGATCAGGACCATTGAAATCTTCATTGCGCCGGACCTGCATCTCTGCGGCCGCATCCACAAATGCATGCGAGATCGCGCGTGGTTCAGACTGGTCGGCGACCTGCAAGGGGCCTTCTGCACCATGCAGATCATCCGCGCCCCGCGCATTGCCTTCCGCCTTCTGGAAATACGGGAGAACAGCATTCCAGTCCCAACCCTCGCACCCCAGATCGGCCCATTCGTCATAGTCGCGCTGATGCCCGCGCACGTAGAGCATCGCGTTGATCGCACTGGACCCGCCCAATGCCTTGCCGCGCGGTTGAAACCCGCGCCGACCGTTCAATTCGGGCTGGGGTTCGGTGTGGAAAGCCCAGTTGTTGATCTTGGGGCGTCCGGAAATCATGCCCGCGACCAGCGCAGGCGCACGCACGAATATGTCGCGCCCATTGCCTCCCGCTTCGATCAGGCAAACGGAAACATCCGCATCTTCGCTCAGCCGCGCGGCCATGACACAGCCCGCCGACCCACCGCCGACGATCACATAATCGAATTCCATGAGATGCTCCCTTTTGCCTTTGAAGGCTAAGGGCAGATCATCACCCCGGCAAGGCACCTGTAAGGACATAATGCAGGATGTGCACCACTTGTGCGGGGTCCTGCGCAACGGCCAGTGCTGCGGCGTCGACCTCTTTCAACGCATGCGCATGATCTGGCCCGTGCAGGATGATCAGCGACTTGCCCAGCGCCGCAGCATAGCCCGCATCAAAGGCGGCATTCCACTGCTTGTACTGATCGCCAAAGCGCACCACGACCACATCCGCATCCTCGATCCCCTTGCGGGTGCGAATGGCGTTCATCTGTGCGCCCTTGCGATCGTGCCAGAACTTGTCGTCCTCCGCGCCAAGGATCGCGACACCACAATCATCGCTCGCGGCGTGATCGGTCACTGGCGCGCTGAACAAAACATCCAGCCCCTTTGCGCCCTCGACAATCTGTTCACGCCAATCGGTGTGAATTTCGCCCGACAAATAGACTTTCAATCCCATTCCACAGCCTTTCTTTGCGCTACAAACACGCGCCCCGGAGGGTCGCTTAGCCCCGCAGCGTTCCGCCTGTCGCCTTGGTGACCTTTTCGATCACCTTGGCACTGACCGCTTCGATGTCCGCTTCCTTCAGGGTCTGCTCCTTCGGTTGCAGACGCACGGTGATGGCAAGCGATTTCTTGCCCTCGCCGACGCTGCCACCAATAAACTCATCGAACACGCGCACATCTTCAATCAGCGCCTTGTCCGCACCAGCGGCGGCATTGACCAGAGCCAGCGCCTCGACATCGGCGTCCACCACAAAGGCAAAGTCACGCTCGACCGCTTGCAGATCGCTGATGGTCAAAGCACCGCGTGACGCACCTGCTCTACGCGGCATCGGCACTTCGGCGGGCCAGAGGGTGAAGGCCATCGCGGGGCCTTTGACATCCATCGCGGTCAACACCTTGGGGTGCAATTCACCGAAAATGCCCAGAACCTTTTTCGGTCCAAGACAGATCTTGCCGTGACGACCGGGGTGCCACCACCCTTGCGCTCCGCGCATGATCTGAACCTTTGCAGGCGCGCCCATGGCGGCCAGAACGGCTTCGGCATCGGCCTTCACGTCAAACACATCGACCGCGCGGGATGCGCCGTGCACATCCTTGGGACCCGTGCGGCCCACCAGAAGACCGCTGACCAGCAGGTGTTGTTCCCCCGGCTCACCGCCGTGGAAGGCGGGCCCGACTTCGAACAGGGACAAGTCCATGAACCCACGCGCCTGATTGCGCGCTGCGGCGGCCAGAAGACCGGGCAGCAAGGCGGGGCGCATATGGCTCATGTCGCTGGAGATTGGGTTTTCCAACTTCGTTGCATCGTCCCCACCACCAAACAGGGCCGCGCTGGCCTGATCGATAAAGCTGTAGGTGACCAATTCGTCATAGCCCAATGCCGCACAGGTCCGGCGCGCGGCCTGCTCACGGCGCTGCATTGGCGTCATCACCGGCTTGGGCACGCCATCACCGATGCGCGGCAGGGGCTTGCCCTGCAGCTTGGTCAGCGACGCAATGCGCGCCACTTCTTCCACAAGGTCCGCCGACCCCTGCACATCCGGGCGCCAGCTGGGTACATGGGCCATGTCGCCTTCCAGGCGGAAACCCAGCGCCGTCAGTGTCTGGCGCTGTGTTGCTTCGGGGATGTCCATGCCAACCAGGGACTGCACCCGCGCCGCGTCCAGTTTGTAGGCCCTGGCGGTGTTTGGCACGTTGCCGGCCTGGATCCACGAAGATGCCTCGCCGCCGGCTTGATCAACGATCATCCGCACGGCAAGTTCCAAACCTTCGGGCGTAAAGGCCGGATCAACGCCACGTTCGAACCTGTACCGCGCGTCCGAGTTGATCTTGAGCGTGCGTCCGGCATAAGCGATCTGAACCGGGTCCCAATAGGCGCTTTCGACAAAGACGTTGACGGTCTCTGTGGTCACACCTGTGTCGAGCCCGCCCATGATGCCCGCGATGCTTTCGGCACCGTTGTCATCGGAGATGACCATTTGCCCCTCGTGCAGGGTGTATTCCTTTTCATCCAGCGCGGTCAGCGTCTCGCCACCCTTGGCCCGATGCACACGCAAATTGCCCGCGACCTTGTCCATGTCGAACACGTGCAACGGGCGGTTGCGGTCGTAGGTGAAGAAATTCGTCACATCCACGAGAAAGCTGATGGGACGCAGACCAATAGCGCGCAGCGCATCTTGCAACCACGCGGGACTTGGCCCGTTGGTCACGCCACGGATCACGCGCCCGCAAAACAGTGGGCAGCCATCCAGCGTGTCGTCGTCGATCGAAACGGCGATATCTGCGTCGAAACTGGCTGGCACCGGGTCAACACCACGTGCCTTCAACGTGCCCAGACCCCTTGCCGCCAGATCGCGGGCGATGCCCTGCACGCCCAGTGCATCCGGGCGGTTGGGCGTAATGGCGATTTCGACAACCGGGTCCACTTTGGTCGGATCGTTGGCCGCCAGCCAATCCACGAACCGCTCTCCCACTTCGCCCGAAGGCAATTCGATGATACCGTCGTGTTCCTCCGACAATTCCATCTCGCGTTCGGACGCCATCATGCCAAAGCTTTCGATGCCCCGGATTTTGCCCACACCGATGGTCGTGTCGATGCCCGGCACGTAAACGCCCGGCTTGGCCACGACCACGGTGATACCTTCGCGCGCATTGGGCGCGCCGCAAATGATCTGCTTGGTGCCTTCGTCGGTCGCCACCTGGCACACCCGCAACCGGTCCGCATCGGGATGCTTTTCCGCACTCAGAACCTTGCCGATGGTAAAATCGGCCAATGAGGCCCCACGATCCTCGACGCCCTCGACCTCAAGGCCAAGATCCGTCAAAGCATAGGTGATCTCCTCCAGTGACGCGTCGGTTTCCAGATGGTTTTTCAGCCAGGACAGCGTGAATTTCATGGTCGTGAACCCCTTGGGACTTTGCCGAACTGCAATGACAAGAAATCGGCGCGGGTGCAATCCCGTAAGGCGGTGCTCTGCGCCGCCGCCGCTCTAGGGATAGCTGGGCGTCAAACCCAAAAGCTCATCCAGTTGCCGCCCGATCCAGCCATGCGGGATGAAATGTCCACCCGGATGCACATCAAGCCGCACGGCGCGCCCGTCCTCGCAATCCTCCCAAAGCGTCCGTTCGAACGTCAGGAAATCACGCGCGTTCCATGGCCCGACACTCTGCCCCGCACCACAGCCGTACTGCGCCCGCCACAGGGCTACGGGCCAGGTCGTGTCGCCATCGGTGCCAAAGGGAAAGTCCATCACCGTGTCGTTCAACCCATGCACATGGCGCACCTGGCGCGGGCCTTGGTCGCAATACTCCAACTGATCCAGCGTACCCGACACTGCCAACAGGGCCGCCACGCCGTTTCCGTTTTCGCAGACATAGCGCCATGCCATCGCGGAGCCGTAGGAATAGCCCGACACATAAACCCGTGTTGCATCGACTGGAAAGCGGCGGGCCACATCGTCCAGCACGGCCGCGGCAAACGGCACGTCGTCGGTGTCCGACGACCAGAAGTTCCAACTGCGCCCCAGCCCGTTCGGTGCCACCAGCAAAACTCCACGCTTGCGCGTCGCACCCGAGATTCGCTGGTGCCGAATGGGCAAGGCCCCGGTCCGCGCCCAGCCATGAAAATGCAGCATCACCGGAAGCGGAGACGTGCCATCCCAACCGTCCGGCAGCTTTATGTGGTAGCTGCGTCCGCTGTCCAACAAACATGGATCATCCGGTCCGCCACAAGGTGGTTTTGACGGCCCCATTGCCACGGCAGGGTATGTCAGAAGCACGAATAACAAAGTCAGGATCAGGCGCATGATCCCGACGCTAACCAAGGACACGAGAATGTCACGTCATAACTGCGACACTGTGGGCGTAAGGTGGCGTTCACGCCACCGTGCCCCAGATTAGCGGCTCAGCCCACCGTGCAGGGTTGGCACATCAAGCGCCGCAAAGCCGTAGTGCCGCAACCACCGCAAATCGCTGTCGAAGAATGCGCGCAAATCGGGGATGCCGTATTTCAGCATCGCAATCCGGTCGATCCCCATGCCAAAGGCAAAACCCTGCCATTCTTCGGGGTCGATCCCTCCGGCCTGCAGCACCTTGGGATGCACCATGCCGCTGCCCAGAATTTCCAGCCAATCATCGCCTTCGCCGACTTTCAGCGTTCCGCCTTCCCAGGAACAACGAATGTCGACCTCGGCCGAAGGCTCGGTGAACGGGAAGTGCGAGGCCCGGAACCGCAGTTCCACGCCGTCGACCTCGAAATAGGCTTTGACGAATTCCTCAAGCACCCATTTGAGGTTGGCCATGCTGATGTCGCGGTCAATGGCCAGGCCTTCAACCTGGTGGAACATGGGCGTGTGGGTCTGGTCATGGTCCGCGCGGTACACACCGCCCGGGCAGATGATGCGCGTGGGCGCGCCCGTGGCTTCCATGCTGCGGATCTGAACCGGGCTTGTGTGGGTGCGCAGCACATGCGGCGGGCGATCATCGCCCTCGGCACGGTGCATGTAAAACGTGTCCATCTCGGCGCGCGCCGGGTGATGGCCGGGGATGTTCAGGGCATCAAAGTTGTACCAGTCGGTATCGATACGGGGGCCTTCGGCGACGCTGAACCCCATCTCGGCAAAGATCGCTGTTACCTCTTCGCTGACCTGGCTGATCGGGTGGATGGTGCCCATCCGGCGACCCCGCGCAGGCAGGCTGACATCCAGCCATTCTTCCCGCAGGCGTGCATCAAGTGCGGCATCACCAAGAGCGGCCTTCTTCGCGGCCAGTGCGCTGTTGATTTCGTCTTTCAGGGCATTGAGCGCCGGCCCGGCCACCTGCCGTTCTTCTGGCGTCATCTTGCCCAGCTCGCGCATTTTCAGGGCCACTTCGCCCTTCTTGCCAACCGCTGCAACGCGAATGTTCTCCAGCACGGATTCATCGGCAGCATCCGCAATTTGCCCAAGGTATTTTTGTTTCAGATCGTCCATTGCGCCCCGCCTTATCAGGCTGTGTTCCGTTCGGGCCGTTGTGACGTAAAACACCGCCACTTTCAACGCGCTTTCGTGGCAAATCCATAGGGTTCGAACCCGGTCACTCCATCCGCCAACCCATGAAACCGTGCTCCATGCCACTCCGATTGGTGCGCCTTCACAAGATGTGCAAACACCTACAACAATTGCGTACAATGCTGTGGCATGACACCATTTATGGTGCTATTGTCTACTGACACGTTCCGAGTTTGAGGCATTTCAGTGCACCCTGTTCTTTATTCCCACAGATTGAAGTCCGTTCTGCAACACACTGTTCGTGATCTTGGGTTGACCCTGGTGTTGGCCGATCACCGATCGGACCTGAACCTTGCCGAAGTCGAAGCCATGATCGGCGAGACTGCACAACTGATGAACATCAAGATCGACATTCAACGCAGTGACGAAGGTACGACAGTCACGTTTTATCAATAGAACACTTCACATCGGCGAGTTCACATGTTTTTCAATCGTCAAAAGAAACTGCAAAATGACATAGCGCGGTTCCGGTCCACCGGTCTTTCGCTGGCGCAATCCGCCGCTTTCGCCAACCAGCAAAAATCCAGTGGGTTTCTTGTCCCGGCTGGTATTCTGCTGATTGGCGCGCTGTTGATGTCCGGCGGGGCGTGGTTGACCTGGCAGCAACCGGCACAGACCCCGGTTGCCGCCGTGGCTCCTGACCGCGTGCAACCGCCACAGGCGCCAGCCGAAGCGCCTGCCTTGCCGACGTCGCAAAACATGGCCGCAACGACATCCCCGACGGAAGGGATCACTGCACCGGACGGCGATGTGCCTGCATTCGTCATTGCCTTGCAGGAAGACCTGCGCAGACGACAGGAGGCAGCGCCAGAAAGTGTCGCGCCCGCCCTCACTGCGACGGCAGACACCGCGGATCAGGCGGTGCGCATCACTGCAACTGATTGTGTTGATGTCCTTCAGCGCCTGTCGGAAACAACGGTCATCTATTTCGAGGCCGGACAAGCTGCAATTCCAACCTCCAACCTGTCGTCCGGAGCACTGGATCGGATTGGCACCGTCGCTTCAACCTGTGATGCTGCAAAGATTGAAATTGCCGGTCATTCGGATGCATCCGGCGACGATGGCGTTAACCTTCAGCTGTCGTGGCAGCGCGCCGACAACGTCCTGGCCGAGCTGGAGCGCATGGGTTTTTCGGCTGAGCGTTTTGAGCCTTTGGGGTACGGATCACGCCAACCCTTCGCGCAGGGTGCTGCGTCGGACGACCCCGAAAACCGACGCGTTGAGTTTCGCGTCACGCGCACTGCCAAGCCACAGGAGCAATAGGACATGACATCTTTTCTGATTTTGATTGGCGCAATGCTTGTGTCTGCCGGCGTCGGCTATGTCATTGGCCAGATGCGCACGGCACCCCAGATCAACGATCAAGCCGCCATTTTCAGTGCTGAATTGCAACGCCTGCGCCGTCGGGCAACCCAGGCCGAACGCAAAGCCGAACAGAAAATGGTGCATGCCGAGCGCATCCGCCGCCGCGAACGTCTGCGCCGCTAACTCTTTTCGGAAAACTCAGGTGGCTTGGTCTGGTGCACGATTGATGGACGGGCTCAGCTCTGCCGACACGTCCTGAAGCACGTCCAGAAGGCTGTCCACTTCCACGGTTTCTGGGTTCACCTCATCCGTGGAAAAGTAGCGCAGGAAGATGCGGCGCGTCTTTTCATCCATGCCTTGGTGCAGGCCCATAGACCAATTCGGGAACAACCGTTCACGCACATCCGCGCAGGACAGCAAGATGATGTTGCTGTGGCGTGGATCCCTTGCGATCCGGTGGTACAGCGCAGACACTTCCACGCGACCGCCCTCGATCACTTGCAGGAAGTGATCCCCATTGAAGTACAGCAGCCCGGTCAGAAATTGCCGGTTGTTGTTCTTCTGGCAGACGTTGATCAGATCTTGAACATCCAGCTTTTCGGATGGGTTTCTCTGGCTGTAGTATACAAGTCGAGTAAGATTCATAACGCGCGTGCCCCACACACAAATACAATATGTTGTGTTTACCGCGTTGCGGCCCCCAGCTTCAAGTGAAATGGAGCAATATGGATCCCTTTTATCCAATCTTTCAGGACCTGCACGAAAAAGGCCCCGCCAGTGGACGGGGCCTTTTGCTGATTGGGAGCCTGTTTGACGCTTACGCGGGAAGCGCGCCTTTGGCCTGATCCACGATCGCAGCAAAGGCATCGGGCTCGTTCACGGCCAGATCGGCCAGAACCTTCCGGTCCACCTCGATACCGGCCAGCGACAGGCCATTGATGAAGCGGCTGTATGTCAGCGCCTCGTCATGGGCGCGCACAGCGGCGTTGATCCGCTGGATCCACAGCGCGCGGAAGTTGCGCTTGCGGTTCTTGCGGTCGCGGGTTGCATATTGGTTGGCTTTGTCGACCGCCTGACGGGCGACTTTGAAGGTGCTCTTGCGGCGGCCATAGTAACCTTTGGCTGCCTTGATGACCTTCTTGTGACGTGCGTGAGTGACGGTTCCGCCTTTAACTCGGGACATATCAGATTTCCTTCTGGCTTAACGGTCGTAGGGCATGAAGCCCTTGATGATCTTTGCATCGGGCTCGGACAGGGTTGTCGTGCCGCGCGCGTCACGGATGAATTTCCGGGTCCGCTTGATCATGCCGTGGCGTTTGCCCGCCTGGCCGCCGATGACCTTGCCAGTGGCCGTCACCTTGAAGCGCTTCTTGGCGCTTGATTTCGTCTTCATCTTGGGCATTTCCGTCTCCTGACTTTAGGTTCGCTTTGCGCGCGACTCGGCATGCCACATTGGCCGGTCCCGCGAGATCGAAGCCGCCTGATAGTCAGCATTCAGCCCAAGAGCAAGTGAAAAAGCGCCCTAGGGCACGAACTGAGACACCACGCGGACAAAGACATCCGGTATTTGCGACAGCGAATAGCCGTTGGGCTGGGTCTGGACCGCATAAACCACCAGACCGCCTGCAATCAGGATTGTAATGGCCGAAGCACGTGGTGCACGTCCGTCGGTGATGGCAGACAACATTGACGGGATCGAAAACCCCGCAATCACGATGCCCAGCACCAATGCAATATCAGAACTCATCGCTATTACCCTTTGGTTTGCAGGGTGATGCTACTCTGGATCAGTGCTGAAAATCAAACGTTCGTCGCAGGGTGCAACCCGCAGGATGTTGGTGGTTCCCGGTACGTTGAACGGGACACCCGCCGTCACGACGATCTGATCGTCCTCTCCGGCAAAGCCTTCAGACAGCGCAGATTTGGCCGCGCTGACAACGGCCATCTTGAACCGGTCCAGCTCCTCGGTGATCACACAGTTGCAACCCCAGCTTAGCGCGAGGCGTCGGGCGGTGCGGACAAGCGGCGTCAGCGCGATGATCGGAACCCGCGGGCGTTCACGCGCCGTCAACAGCGCCGTGGTTCCGCTGTGGGTAAAGCAACAAATGGCCTTTATATCCGTGGTCTCGGCAATCTCGCGCGCGGCAGCAACGATCCCGTCCGCCACGGACATGCGATTGGCAGTGCGGCTGGCCTCGATAATCTGGGTATAGGTCGGGTCCTGCTCCACCTCGGTTGCCACATTGTCCATCGTGCGCACGGCCTCGATGGGATAGCTCCCCGCAGCGCTCTCGGCGCTTAGCATGACGGCATCCGCGCCCTCGTAGATGGCGGTGGCCACATCACTGACCTCCGCGCGGGTTGGCATGGGGCTTTCGATCATGCTTTCCAACATCTGGGTGGCCACGATCACCGGCTTGCCGGCGCTTCGGCATTTGCGCACCAGCCGCTTTTGAATGGGCGGGACATTCTGGACGGGCAGTTCCACGCCCAGATCGCCGCGCGCCACCATGATGCCATCGCTTGCCGCAAGAATGTCGTCGAACCGCTCGACCGCGCTGGGCTTTTCGATCTTGGACAGGATCGCGGCACGCCCCTTGGCCAACCCACGTGCCTCTTCCACGTCACCGGCCCGCTGAACGAAGCTCAGCGCCAGCCAGTCCACACCAAGAGCACATACAAATTCCAGATCGGCACGATCCTTGTCGCTCAGAGCGGCCAGTGGCAGTTCGACATCCGGCACATTCACGCCCTTGCGGTTGGAAATCACGCCCCCTGCAACAACTTCGCAATTGGCAAAGTCCTTGCCGCAGTCCTTGACCTTCAAACGGATCTTTCCGTCATTCACCAGCAATGTGGCGCCGGGCTTCAATGCCGCAAAGATCTCGGGATGGGGCAGGCACACGCGGGATGCATTGCCTTCGGTCTTGTCCAGATCAAGCCGGAATGCGGTGCCCTCTTCCAGCATCTCGTTGTCGCCCGCAAACACGCCCACCCGCAGTTTGGGGCCCTGAAGGTCGGCAAGGATCGCAATGGTGCTGCCCAGGTCCTTTTCGACCTGTCGAATGATCGCATGTTTGGCCGCAATCTCGTCGTGGCTTCCGTGGCTCATGTTCAGGCGAAACACATCCGCTCCGGTCTCGTGCAAGGCGCGGATCATCTCGTAATCACTCGACGCAGGGCCCAACGTGGCCACGATTTTCACATTGCGAAGCCGTCTCATCTCGGTGGATACCCCTGCGTCTGGTCCTTTGTTACGTTATCGCTAACGCATTCCGCGTGCGGACGCACCCCCCGTTTTGCCCAATTCCCTTCCTTGAACAACTGGCCTACACCTGCGTCAAAACCAAAGATGTTCGAATGACATACACGCCTTTTCATACTTTCGGAACGGATCGCCCCGGCAAATGGCTGGTGACCTGCGATCACGCAACCAACACGGTTCCGCCCTTCGTGGCCGGTGGGGACCTGGGCCTGCCGCCACAGGATATGAACCGGCATATCGCCTATGACATCGGCGCCAAGGGTGTTGCCTGTGCCCTGGGCGATGCCCTGAACAGCCCGGTGATCTGTTCCAATTTCTCGCGGTTGGTGATCGACCCGAACCGTGGTCTGGACGATCCGACCCTGTTCATGCGGCTTTATGACGGCACCCTGATCCCGGCGAACCGCCATGCAGACACGCAAGAGGTAGACCGGCGCATCAAGACCTTCTGGCAACCCTATCACGACGCATTGGCCCCTTTGGCCGCACGTCCTGAAACTGCGATCCTGGCGATACACAGCTTCACACCGAAACTGCGGGGTCGCGGGCTGCGGCCTTGGGAGATCGGCGTGCTTTATGCCCATGACGACCGCCTGGCCCGGCCCCTGATCGACCGCCTTCAGCATGTCCTCGACACCCCTGTCGGAGACAACGAACCCTATGCCGGTCACCTGCCTGGCGATGCCGTCGATCAACACGCCCTGCGCCACAACCGCCCCAACGTCCTGATCGAAGTGCGCCACGATCTGATAGACACGCCCGCAGGACAGGCCAAATGGGCCGCCTTCCTCGCACCCCATCTTGAAGCGGCACGAAAAGATGCCAATCTCTGATCGAAGCCATTCATTTCGCCAGATGAACTTCACGGGTCTGGGCTAGCCCCCTGAACCCGCCCCAGCAAAGGACAAATCCCATGGACGCCCAAACCCAGCTCGAACTCGAAGCTGCCGCATTTCGCCGCCTGAAAAAGCATCTGATGCAGGACCGTACCGATGTGCAGAACATCGACATGATGAACCTGACGGGCTTTTGCCGAAACTGCCTGTCGCGCTGGTATCAGGAAGCCGCCAATGAACGTGGCATCGACATGTCAAAGGATGAAGGCCGCGAGGCGTTCTACGGCATGACCATGGACGAATGGAAAGCGAACTATCAAACCGACGCAAGCGCCGACAAGAAAGCTGCGTTTGAAAAGGCCTTTGAGGAAAACGTGACCAAAGGCGGCTAGACTTGGCGCGCGGTCCCCGTCACCTTTGCGCCCAGCAACGTGACGGGAACCACCAATGACCACTGAACACCAATACCGCGTCGGCGAACGCGCTGACCAACACCCGACCCTCACCCAATACCAGGCAAGCCCCTTCAAGAAGGGCCGCCCGCCCGAGCCCTTGCAGTTCGAGGTCAACCTGACGGCGGAAAGCACAGGCCGCCAGAAAAAGACCGGGATGGTGCAGGTCAATATCCCCGGCTTCTCACCCCTGCGCCTCTACTGCGATGAACAGGCGCCCGTGGGCGACGACACTGCGCCACCGCCTCTGGCATACTTCTGCGCCGGCATTGGCTTTTGCCTGATGACCCACCTCACCGACATCTATACCGCCCGCAAGATTCAGGTCACCTCGATGAAACTGGAACAACGTGTGCGGTTCAAAACCAACCTTTCGACCATGCGCGACATGGGTCACACCACCCAAGGCGAAACGGAGATGGTGGAAACTCACGTGTTGATCGACAGCCCCGAACCGCCTGAGCGTATTCAGGAGTTGTTGAACGAAGCCGAAGGCGCCTGCATGGCCCATTTTGCCTTGCGCAATCCGATCCCATGGTCCACGCGGCTTGTGCACAATGGCGTCGAAACCATCAGCCGCGCAGGATGAACACATGATTTTCTACGATTGCTCAACCGCACCCAGCCCCCGCCGCGCGCGCATGTTTCTGGTCGAAAAGGGCCTTGCGCCCGAAACCCACGACATCTCGATTGCCAAGGGCGAACAGTTGCAGCCCGACTTTCTGAACATGAATCCGCGCGCCACAGTGCCAGTGCTGATCACGGATGCAGGCACCACCCTGACCGAAAACCTGGCCATCGCCATGTACCTTGAGGATATGCACCCCGAACCACCCCTGATCGGCAGCACGCCCGACGAACGCGCCATGATCCTGCAATGGAACGCCATTTGCGAAGCGCAAGGCGGGCACGCCATCGCAGAAGTTCTGCGCAACACCAACCCGCACATGAAAGGGCGCGCCATTCCCGGCCCCGCCAATTTCGAACAGATCCCGCAGTTGGCCGAACGCGGACTGCAGCGCGTTGCCCTGTTCAAGGACATGCTGGAAACGCGCCTTGCCGCATCGCCCTATGTGGCCGGCGACAGCTTCAGCCTTGCCGATATCACCGCGTTCGTCTTTTGCGACTTTGCGCGCGTGATCAAAATGGGTGTGACGGACGAAACGCCCAACACTTTGGCATGGTTCACAAAGGTCAAAGAGCGTCCAAGCGCTCAGGCCTGACCCCGCAGTGACCACAGACCAAAAGGCAAATGCCCGCGCCAATCTTGTCGGCAGCATTTTCATGGTTCTGGCCATGGCGGCCTTTGCCATCGAAGATGCCCTGATAAAATCGCTGACGGTCACGGTACCGCCAGCACAGGTTCTGGTTCTTTTCGGACTGGGCGGCACACTGGTCTTTGCCCTGATCGCAGTTGGTCAGAAACAGCCCATCTTCACCCGCGCAGCAATTGGTCGCACAATGATGCTCAGGGGGCTTTTCGAAGTCGCAGGGCGCCTCTTTTATGTGTTGGCCATTGCTCTGACGTCATTGTCTTCGGCCACCGTGATCCTTCAGGCGACGCCGATTGTGGTGATCGCCGGTGCTGCCGTGTTCTTTGGGGAAGCTGTGGGCTGGCGACGATGGGCGGCTGTGGGTGTCGGGCTCGCAGGTGTGATGTTGATCTTGCAACCGGGAACCGATGGTTTCTCAAGCCTGTCTTTTTTGGCCGTGCTGGGGATGTTGGGTTTTGCCGGGCGGGATCTGGCCAGCCGCGCCGCGCCGCCAGTACTGGGCACGGCTGTCCTTGGCGTCTACGGCTTTGCGGCCGTGACAGTTGCCGGTGTCGCCTATGGGCTTTGGGACAAAACCATTTTTGTCTGGCCACAACCGGCCCAATACACAGCCCTGTCAGGTGCGGTATTGGCCGGGGTTATTGCCTATTCATGGCTGATGAAAGCCATGCGGACCGGCGACGTATCCGCCGTTACACCGTTTCGCTACACCCGGCTTATCTTCGGCGTTGGAATTGGTGTGCTCTTGTTCGACGAACACATCACCGCCCCGATGGCGATTGGCAGTGCCCTGATCGTTGTGGCAGGTCTGTTTATCCTGTTCAGATCAAACAAAACACATGCATGAGTTGACCGGTAGCAAACGGTCAACAACGCCGCGTGCACTGATCAGATGGCAACCTTGCGGCTTTCATCCAGATATATTTCGCGCAGGCGCGGCGCGACTTTGCCCGGGGTGCCATCGCCCAACGTGACGCCATCAATCTCAACCACCGGCATCACGAAGGTGCTGGCCGAGGTGATGAAAGCCTCATCCGCATCTTTTGCTTCGTCGATAGTAAAGTTGCGTTCTTCCACTTCCATCTGGGCCTCTTGGGCAAAGCGCAGAACAGCTGCGCGGGTGATCCCGTGCAGGATGTCATTGGTACGCGGCCGCGTGATGATCTTGCCGCCCTTGACGATATAGGCGTTGTTGCTGGTGCCTTCGGTCACGAAACCGTCCTGCACCATCCACGCATCATCGGCACCGGCCTTCTTGGCCATCATTTTACCCATGCTGGGATAAAGCAGTTGCACCGTTTTGATGTCCCTGCGGCCCCAGCGGATGTCTTCGATGCTGATAACCTTCATACCTTTCTTGGCCGCCGGATTGTCCGCGAGGCCGGGCTTGTTCTGGGTGAACAGCACGATGGTTGGCGCAACCTCGTCCGGGTCAGGAAAGGCGAAATCACGATCCACGGGCGCCCCGCGCGTGATCTGCAAGTAGATCATGCCTTCTTCAATCCCGTTCAGCCGTACCAGCTCGCGGTGCACTGCAAGCAGGTCGTCCTTGGAGATCGGGTTTTGCATGTCCAACTCGTCCAGCGACCGCTGCAACCGAACCGCATGACCGTCAAAGTCGATCAGCTTGCCGTCCAGAACGCTTGTCACCTCGTAAACACCATCGGCCATCAGGAACCCTCGGTCGAAGACCGACACCGTGGCTTCGGTCTCGGGCAGGTAGTCGCCGTTCACATAAACTGTCCGCATGGTCATCCCCACAAGCTGGCGGCGGGTGGGTGCACCCCATCCGCATCGAATTTCAAAGGTTGGTCGCGGTCTTCGGCCAATAGAAGCGGTCCGTCAAGATCAACAACCGCCGCACCTTGCGCCACCAAAGTCGCAGGGGCCATCGCCAAGGACGATCCGACCATACATCCCACCATGACGCCGTAGCCTTCGGCCAATGCCGCTTCCCGCAGCGCAAGAGCCTCGGTCAACCCGCCCGTCTTGTCGATCTTGATGTTGACCATATCGTATTTGCCCTTCAGCGCTGGCAGGCTGTGACGGTCATGGCAGCTTTCGTCCGCACAGACCGGCACCGGCCGCGCCATACCGATCAGGTCGTCGTCTTCTCCGGCGGGCAAGGGTTGTTCGACCAGTTGCACGCCCAGCCGCACCAGATGCGGCGCAAGATCAGCGTAGACCGGCGCGGACCACCCTTCGTTGGCATCCACGATGATCCGCGCATCCGGCGCACCGGCCCGCACGGCCTCCAGACGCGGCATGTCGTCCGGCGTGCCCAGCTTGATCTTCAACAAGGGGCGGTGCGCGTTCTGTGCGGCCTGAGCCCGCATCGCGTCCGGCGTATCCAGCGACAGCGTATACGCCGTGATCTCGGGCTTGGGCGCAGGCAGGCCAGCCAATTCCCAAACCCGTCGGCCTGTGCGCTTGGCCTCAAGATCCCACAGGGCGCAATCCACTGCATTGCGTGCTGCACCCGCTGGCAGCAGATCATAGAGAGCGGCCCGGCTCAGGTCGGACGGCAGCTCTTCGATCTGCTTGGTCACGCTGTCCAGCGTCTCGTCGTATCGCGCATAAGGCACGCATTCGCCCCATCCCTGATGCGCACCGTCGCCGATGCGCACCGTGAGCACCTGCGCCTCGGTGCGCGATCCGCGCGCGATGGTAAACACCTGCGCCAGCTTGAACACATCCCGCGTGACTTCAATGCGCATCATCATCCCTTCATCTTGCCGGATAAACTCCCCCCGGAGGGCCGGGAGGTCATGAAACCCAACTTAAAGGGCCGCAAGCGCATCCGCCAGACGATCCGCCCCATGCCGGAACGGATCAACTGCGGGCATACCGTATTCCGCTTCAAGCCCGGCAAGGTAAGCCGTGGCTTCATCCTCGCCCATGTGCTGGGTGTTGACCGCAATGCCCACCACCTGACAGCCCGGGTTCGCAACCCGCGCCAGCGGCAAGGCCACATCGGCGATCGCCCCGACACTGGGCGGTGTGTAATCTGGAAGGCCGCGCATGTGCTTGCGCGTCGGTTCATGGCACAGGATCAATGCATCGGGTTGACCGCCATGGACCAATGCCATGGTCACACCGGAATAGCTGACGTGATAAAGACTGCCCTGACCCTCGATGATGTCCCAATGGTCGTCATCGTTGTCCGGCGTCAGGTACTCGACCGCACCCGCCATGAAATCGGCGACAACCGCATCCAGCGGCACACCGTCCCCGGTGATCAGAATGCCGGTCTGCCCCGTGGCGCGGAACGTGCTCTTCATGCCTTTGGCCTTCATCGCGTTGTCCAGCGCCAGCGCGGTGTACATCTTGCCCACCGAACAATCGGTGCCCACGGCCAGCACACGCTTGCCACTGCGCTTCACACCCGTGGCAATGGGATAGTCTACGGACGGCACACGGACATCGTGCAAGGTCCGGCCATGGCTTTCGGCAACGGCGACCAGATCGGCCTCATCGCTCAGCAGATTGTGCAGGCCGCTTGCCAGATCATAGCCCGCAATCAGGGCTTGGGTCAGAACGTCTTTCCACGCCTGGCTGATCACGCCGCCACGATTGGCAACACCAATGACCAGCGTCTTGGCACCAGCGGCCAGACCCTCTTCGAGGGTCATGTTGGTGATGCCCAGATCGGCTCCACAGCCCTCCATGCGGAATTGCCCCACGGCATTGTCCGGGCGCCAATCCTTGATGCCTTGGGCGACTTTGGCGGCCAGTTGGTCGGGCGCGTCGCCCAGAAACAGCAGATATGGTGTCTTGATCACGTGCAACGCTCCCCTTTGCGCAATTCGCTGTAATCTGGCCGATCTGCAATGAAATCCTGTTGCATTCTGCCGCCAAGCCTGCGGCATTGAACAAGATTTTCCCGATTTTCAATCACATCACGCAAGAATCGTGCGCGACCATTCATTCGAACCGTCGAATCTATCAATGCTGCACCTGCAAAATCTGGGTTGCAGGTGCCCGCGCAATTTAATACCTGCTGACCCAGATCAACCGCAACAATATTACCCGAAAGGTCCAGACATGAGCTTCCGTTTGCAACCCACTGCCCCCGCGCGTCCAAACCGATGCCAGCTGTTCGGCCCCGGATCGCGCCCTGCCATTTTCGAGAAAATGGCCGCTTCGGCTGCGGACGTGATCAACCTCGATCTGGAAGACAGCGTGGCCCCTTCCGACAAGGACAGCGCCCGCCAGAATGTCATCGATGCAATTTCAAAAGTGGATTGGGGCACCAAGACCCTGTCGGTGCGCATCAACGGTCTCGACACACCCTATTGGTACCGCGACGTGGTGGACCTTTTGGAAAACGCATCTGAACGGCTGGACCAGATCATGATCCCCAAGGTTGGCTGTGCGGCGGACATCTATGCCGTCGATGCGCTGGTCACGGCCATCGAAACGGCAAAGGGTCGTTCCAAGAAGATCGCCTTCGAGGTCATCATCGAATCTGCTGCGGGCATCGCCCATGTCGAAGAAATCGCCGCCGCTTCGCCCCGTCTCGAGGCGATGAGCCTCGGTGCTGCCGACTTTGCCGCCTCCATGGGAATGCAAACCACCGGCATCGGTGGCACGCAGGCCAACTACTATATGCTGCACGAAGGCAACAAACACTGGTCCGATCCATGGCACTGGGCGCAGGCGGCGATTGTCGCTGCTTGCCGCACACATGGCGTCTTGCCTGTTGATGGTCCCTTTGGCGACTTCTCGGATGATGAAGGGTTCCGCGCGCAGGCGCTGCGTTCGGCCACATTGGGCATGGTCGGCAAGTGGGCCATCCACCCCAAGCAGGTCGCCCTTTCGAACGAAGTCTTTACCCCTTCCGAAGAGGCCGTGGCCGAGGCGCGCGAAATCCTTGCCGCCATGGAAGAGGCCAAGAAGAATGGCGAAGGCGCCACCGTTTACAAGGGCCGTCTGGTCGACATCGCATCGATCAAACAGGCCGAAGTCATCGTCAAGCAATACGAGATGATCGGCGGCTAACGCATCGGTGATTGGACGCGGTGGCACGGGATGTGCCTTCATGGGGCCTTACACAAATGTGCGAGGCCCCTATGCGTTTCCTGATTCCCTTCCTCATGATGTTCGCCCTGCCCGCAATGGCCGAAATGGCCCCCCGCGACGGCTGGGCCGTTCTGCCCACGACCAAATCCTACGACCAGTTGATCGGTGATGTGAAAGCCGCCGCAAAGGCCAACAAGATGGGCATCGTCACCCAAGCTGGCCCCACAGGTGCCGCGGCCAAGCGCGGCGTAACCATCCCCGGCAACCGCGTGATCGGCATTTTCAACAACCTCTATGCAGTGCGCATTCTGGGGCTGAGCACCGCCGCGATGATCGAAGCACCCATTCGCATGTACGTCACCGAAAACGCGGATGGCACGGCCACACTCAGCTACAAGACACCCACGACGGTCTTTACGCCCTACATGGCGCCCGACATCGCAGACCTCGCGGTGGCGGCGTCCGAACTCGATGCGATTTTCGCAACCATCGCGGACCAAGCCAGCAAATAGGTTCAGGCGCGTTCGTCCTTGGGCGACCCCATGACCACGTAGGACGTGATCGCGTTGACCTGCGGCAGCGCGCCCAGCATGTCGGTGTGAAACACCTTGTAGCTGGGCAGGTCTGCACATTCGACCCGCAGCAGGTATTCAATGGTGCCGGTGATGTTGTGGCATTCCCGAACTTCGGCCGCACGGCTGATCGCCTTTTCGAACGCCTCTTGGCTGGCCTTGGAATGATCGGCGAGGCCAACCCCGATGTAGGCCACGAACCCGCTGCCAAGTGCCGCGCGGTCCAGCACCGCGCGATACCCTTTGATCAGCCCGGACCGCTCAAGCTCTTGCACACGGCGCAGGCAGGCAGAGGGCGACAGGCCCACCCGGTCGGCCAGTTCAAGGTTGCTGATCCGACCGTCTGAGGTCAGGACGCGCAATATATGTTCGCTTATGTCATCAATTTTCGTCATGTGTTGCGCATCTTGTCGAATAATCCGCAAGAACGCAATTTCAGATCGCGTTATCTGCGTCATTCATTGCGTATGACGCTTGTTCTTTTCGCCGCCCTGGCCCAATTCGCCTTTGTCAGTTCGATCACCCCCGGACCGAACAATCTGATGCTCATGGCATCGGGGGCAAACTTCGGCTTTCGGCGCACCATCCCGCACATGCTGGGCGTTGGCCTGGGATTTGTATTCATGGTCATACTTGTGGGCGCAGGCCTCGCGCAGGTCTTCGACGCCTACCCGGTCAGCTACACGGTGCTCAAGGTGGTGTCGGTGGTCTATCTGCTGTGGCTTGCGTGGAAGATCGCCAATGCAGCGCCCGCGGGTGAGCGCGAAAGTGGTGGCACCCCCATGACCTTCTTGCAGGCCGCGGCCTTTCAGTGGGTCAATCCCAAAGCCTGGGCAATGGCCCTGTCCGCGGTCAGCGTCTACACACCGGACACCACGCTTTATGCAATCCTGATCGTTGCGGCGATCTTTGGTGCGATCAATCTGCCCTCGGTCAGCTTGTGGACCTTGCTCGGCCAACAGATGCGCGTGATCCTTGCCAATCCTGTGCGGTTGCGGGTTTTCAATTGGACGATGGCCATACTTCTGGTGGCCTCTCTCTACCCCGTCCTCTTTCCCTGACGTTGCATTCGGCGCCCGCCCCGGCCATATATCGCGCAAGACAATGCCGGAGTGCGCAGATGACCCAGTACATGGATTTCGAAAAACCCTTGGCCGAAATCGAAGGCAAGGCCGAGGAATTGCGCGCGATGGCCCGCGACAACGCCGAGATGGATGTCACGGACGAAGCTGCGGCGCTTGATGTCAAGGCTACGGCCTTGCTGGAGGAACTCTACAGCGACCTGACGCCATGGCGGAAATGCCTTGTGGCGCGCCACCCCGAACGGCCGCATTGCGTGGATTACATCAACGCGTTGTTCACCGAATACACGCCACTGGCGGGGGACCGGAACTTTGCCGACGACCACGCGGTGATGGGTGGTTTGGCGCGGTTCAACGATCAGCCTGTAATGGTGATTGGCCATGAAAAGGGCAACGACACCAAGTCGCGCATCGAACGCAATTTCGGCATGGCCCGCCCCGAGGGCTATCGCAAGGCCATCCGCCTCCTGGACATGGCGGGACGCTTTGGCCTGCCGGTGATCACTCTGGTCGATACGCCGGGCGCCTACCCCGGCAAGGGCGCCGAAGAACGCGGCCAATCCGAAGCCATCGCCCGCAGCACCGAAAAGTGCCTGCAAATCGCGTCTCCGCTTGTGTCCGTGGTGATCGGCGAAGGCGGGTCTGGCGGGGCGGTGGCCTTTGCCACGGCCAACCGTGTGGCGATGCTGGAGCATTCGGTCTATTCGGTGATCTCACCCGAAGGATGTGCCTCGATCCTGTGGAAGGACGCCGAAAAGATGCGCGAAGCCGCCGAAGCCTTGCGCCTGACGGCGCAGGATCTGAAACAGCTTGGCGTGATCGACCGTATCATTCCCGAACCCATGGGCGGCGCACACCGGGCCAAGACGGACGCGATTGCCAATGTGGGCAAGGCGATCCAAGGCATGCTGGACGAGATGAAGGGCAAGGATGGCGCCGCATTGATTGCCGACCGCCGTCAGAAATTCTTGGACCTTGGGCAAAAGGGCCTTGCTGCCTGAGCAGGAACAACGACGTCAGGCGCAAAGAGCCGGAAGGCCGGTATCCTGCGTGGACCCCGGCAGCGAAAACTGCACTTGCGCGCCGCCTTCGGGGCGGTTCTGCAATCGCATGGCACCACCGCGTGCCTGGATCAGGCGACGCACACCCAACAGCCCGTATCCCGTACCGCCCGTGAAATCCGCACCGGCCAGAAACTTTGCCTGTGGCCGGTCAAAGCCGCTGCCGTTGTCAGACAGCGTGATGTAGACCATGCCCAATCCGGGGTCATCCACCCGGATGTCCAGATCAACCGACGCCCGCCCCGCATGTTTGAACGCATTGGACATCAGGTTACGCAGCACGATCTGCATCGCGGTCTGATCCCCGACAATCCGCACATCGTCGGACACGGCGAAATGAAAGCCTTCAGGGTCCAGCATCACCATCAGATCGTCGCACATCTGGCAAAGATCAAAGGTCTTGGCCATCGGCTTGGCCTGGGTGGCCGCAGAGTAGTCCATCACATCTGTCACCAGCGCCATCGCCTTCACCGCGACCTCTTCCAGCATGTCGATTTTCTTCAGCTTGCCATCGCCAAGATCTTCGAAATTGTGCCGCAGAAGGTCGGCCAACATTTTGACATTGGCCATCGGGCTGCGAAGATCATGTGCCATCAGCGCCACGAAGTTCTGCATTTCCTGCAAAACGGTTTCCTGCATCACCGCCTGATCCGCGATGGCCGCTTCGGACGTGACATCAAGACTGGTGCCGATAATGCGCTCAACGCGCCCGGTTGGGGTCAATACAGGCTCCAGCCTTGTACGCAACCGCCGCACCTCACCATCCATGGGAAGGCTTATGGAATAGGTCAGTGATTGGCCTGTGCGCAGCGCCGCAAGGTGGTGATCATATGCCACCCGCCCCCGCCGACCGCCGTAGATGTCCAAGGCCGTCTTTCCGGCCACGTCGGACACCCGAAACGAAGACCAATCAACCCCGGCCCGGTTGATCCAGACATAGACAGGTTGCGCAGCCGCATCCGGTTCCAGCACGAAGATCGGAACATCAACCAGATTCAGTGTTTCAAACATGACGACCCCGGTTGCTGCGCTTGGATAACGGTCTAGCGCTTAACCTTTAAAAGAGTGTCAAATGCCCACCGGTTAACTGCGCCATCGCAACACACGACGTTCGATCAGGCCAATGACCCAGCTGGTCAGCACCCCCAGAACCGACAGAATGACCACTCCGGCAAAGAGCCGTTCCAGATCATAAAGCGATCCAGCTTGCAGTATATAGGCGCCCACGCCGTATTCCGCCCCCAGCATCTCGGCCGCGACCAGCAGGATGATCCCAATGGCAAGCGACACGCGCAGCCCCGAGAGGATACCGGGCAACGCCCCCGGCAGCACGATCTTGCGCACGATGCTGAACCATCCCAGACCAAAGCTTTGGCCCATGCGCACCAGCGTGCGGTCGACGTTGTCCACCGCGCCATAGGTGCTCACCACGGTGGGGGTGAATGTCCCCAGCGCGATCAGGGCATATTTGCTGCCCTCGTCGATGCCGAACCAGATCACGAAGAGCGGCAGCAGGGCGATCTTGGGAATTGGGAACAGTGCCGCAACAAGAGGGACCAGCCCCGCACGGATATAGGTGAACAGCCCGATCAGAACGCCGACCACGATGCCTGCGGACACGCCCAGCGCGCTGCCCATCACCAGTCGGGTCAGCGAGGGCACAAGATGCTCCCACAACAGCCCCGTTCGCCACAGATCGCCAAAAGTGGCCCCCACGTCCGAAGGGCGCGGCAGCGTCAGGTTGCTGATCCACCCGGACCGTGTGCCCCATTCGACCAGCAGCAGCAGGACCACGAACACCACAAGCCCCGCACCCCGCCGTGTACCGGGGCGAAAGCCACCACCGCGGAAAGGGACCTGCGATTGTTCAGACATTGACCAACTCCTGATCGGCGGCCACGGCCTCTTCCCGCATCAGGTTCCACAGCCGGGTTTCAAGCGGGGCAAGGTCTGGATGCCCAGCACGCCGTTCGGCCAAGGGAACGGGCACCTCGATCACCTCGCGCACACGGCCCGGCCTGCGCGACAGAACAGCGATGCGGTGGCCCAGACGCACGGCTTCGGACAGGTTGTGCGTGACATAGACACCCGTGAACGGCGCGCGGGTCCAAAGGGCCAACAGGTCGTCCATCAACAATTCGCGCGTCTGCGCGTCCAGCGCGCTGAGCGGTTCATCCAGCAACATGACCGCCGGATTGACCGCCAGCGCGCGCGCGATGGCCACGCGCTGCTTCATCCCGCCCGACAGTTGTCGCGGCAGCGCGGCCTTGAAATCGCTCAGCTTGGTGCGCTCCAGAACGCCGTCGATGATCTGCTGTGTTGCGCGGCGCGACAGCCCATGGTCCTCAAGCACCAGAGACACGTTTCCCGCCACCGTCCGCCATGGCAAAAGCGCAAAATCCTGAAACACGTAGGTGAGCGGATTGAGACAGCCATCAGGAGCAGACCCCAATTGCAGCACGCGGCCCTGATCGGGGCGTTCCAGCCCGCCCAGCAGGCGCAGCAGCGTGGACTTGCCACAGCCGGATGGCCCGACAATACACAGGATTTCCCCCGCGGGGATGTCCAGCGTCAGGTCGTCCAGTACCACCATGTCGCCATAGCGATGCGTTATGTTTTGCACCTGCAAGTCCATGCTGAAACGGGGTGGCGGGGGACGCCCCCGCCTTACCCCCTAGCCGATCATTTCGGCATAGGACCCATCGACCAGCGTGTCGGTGGTTATGCTGTCCTTGACCAGACCTTCGGACTGCATCCAGCCCAGTTGGTCCTGCACCGACGCCATATTTAGCGCGGCGTTGGCATTGATCCGCATGGCCCCGTTGCGAATGCTTGGCGCGGCCTTTTCGTAAGGACGATCCGTATAGACATATTTGTGGATCAGTCTGACCATCTCTTCGGCCGCGTCGTCGCCTGCGGTCTTGTCCACCAGAGCCGCGTTGAAATCATCGGCCCCCTTGCTGAAGGCGCGCAGGAAACTTTCGGTCTTGGCCCGTTCGTTGGCCGCGTTGGCAGCCGAGGTGAAGACGGTCGTGACCTGATAGCCCGGCAGGTAATCGGCCACGTCGCCGATGATCTTGACGGCGCCCGCACCGCCAAGGCCCTTGGCGATATGCGGCACGATGGACCACGCGTCCACCTGCCCGGACTTCAGTGCACCGATGATCGCGCCCACCTTTTGCAGCGGCTTGTAGCTGAGGCTGATGCCCTCCGCCGCGGCGATCTTGGCCCCCATGTAGTGAAAGGACGACCCGGCCTGTGTCACCGCCCAGCTCTTGCCATCCAGCATCGCGGGGCTGGTCAGGCCAGCGTCATATGCAGCGTTGGACGCAATGATCTTCTGCCCGTCGATCCCAGCCTCCTCGCTCAGCGCACCGCCGATAACCTTGGCCGCGCCCTTTTCCGCCAGCGACACAAGACCGCCGCTGATCGCGGTCACGGCGTAGTCGGCATCACCCGAAGCAATGGCCACGGCCATCGGCTGGGCGGCTTGGAAAAACTTGAATTCAACATCCAAACCCTGCTCGGCGAAATACCCACGCTCAAGCGCCACAAAGCTGGCCGCATGGCTGGTAAAGCGCAACGCGCCGACAGTCATCTTGGTGTTGGCAAATACCGGGCTGGCCAGCATTGGAAGTGTTGCGGCACCTCCCATAAGGCCCAGCGCACCGCGCCGTGAAATCGTCGTCATTGTCATCCTCCCCATCAAAGCGTTGGCAGCAGCTTAGAGGGGAAAGCCATCGTCGGGCAATGGCCGAGGCGTCAGCGCGCCAACATCCGCAATCCCTGGGTCACGTCCGACCGCACGGCCAGACGCAAGCCGGGCTCGTCACCCGCCCGCAGGGCCGCGATGATCAGCCTGTGGTATTGCGGCGGTTCGGTACGGCGCAAACGGCCATAAAGCGCCCGCATGGTCGGACCCATCTGCAACCAGACCGTTTCGGCCATCGCCAGCATCGCCGGGGCCTGTGCACGCAAGTAGAGCGTCCGGTGAAATTCGAGGTTGGTGCGGATGTAGCGCACGGCGTCGCGGTGCGCGACGGCCTCGGCGACTGCGCCGTTGATGGTTTGCAACCGTTCGATCAAGGCCATGTGCGCCCGCGGCAAGGCGCGGCTGGCAAGTTCCACCTCGATCAGGGCGCGCAGGGCGGCAAGTTCTTCGATCCGTTCCGGGGACAGTTCGGGCGTGCCGATGCGACCGCTGCTCGACATGGTCAGAGCGCCTTCAGCCACAAGGCGGCGCACGGCCTCACGTGCAGGTGTCATGCTGACATCGTATTCGCGCCCGATACCGCGCAGCGTCAATGCCTGCCCCGGAGGGATGTCGCCATGCATGATCCGGCCGCGCAGACGGCGATATACCTGATCATGTGCGGCGGTGGTGGCTTCTGTGGCGCGGGGTGGCGTTGTCATGGTAGCATTTTGTGATCACAACCGCAGCAAGGGTCAATCACCAAATCGAAAGCGGTGAAAATCCGTGCCATGTGCGCGCAGCCATTTGCGCGGCGCCTGATACGGCCCGTGAATGCGCGCCACGGTGTCCCAGAACGCGCGGCTGTGGTTCATTTCGGCCAGATGCGCGACCTCGTGGGCGGCCACATATTCCAACACCGCGTCCGGCATCAGAACCAGACGCCACGAATACATCAGCGTCCCCTGACTGGAACAGGACCCCCAGCGGGACCGGGTGTCGCGGATGCTGATGCGATTGTAAGGCCTGCCCAGCAAAGAGGCGTATCTGTCCGACGCCTCGGCAAGGCGAATGCGCGCATGGGCCTTCAGATGCGCGCCCAGACGTTTGCCCACCTGTGCGGGCGCACCCGGCACAGCGATTTCAGTATCGGAAATCACCACCCGTCGCCCCGCGCCCGGTACGACGTTGCGTGCCACGCCGCCAATAGGCACTTCGGCCCCGTGCGCCACGACCACGTCCGCACCACGAGCGTCCAGATGCCCCCTGATCCACGCTTCCTTCGAGCGGGCAAAGGCCATCGCCTCGTCCTCGGCCACGCCTTTGGGCAGTGTCAGCGTCACCCGCCCGTCCAAAGCGGAAACCCGCAGTGAAATGCGCCGCGCCCGCGCGGACCTGCGCAGCACAACCTCAACCGGTGGCCCATCTTGTAACAGGTGCAGTCCCATCCTATCTGCTCCTCTGTCTGCCAATCTTGCACGAAGGCTTTGACTCCGCCCCAACCATATGGCAGTTGGCCTGAATCATCTAGACACACAGCCCAAACGCAACAGCAAATTCAAAGGGGACATCCATGCCCAAGGAAGAATGGGGTACGAAACGCCTTTGCCCCACCACAGGCAAGCGGTTTTACGACCTGAACAAGAACCCGATCGTCAGCCCCTACACCGGCGAAGTGGTCGAGCTGGACAGCACCAAGACCCGCATGATCGCCGCCGACGCCGAAGACGCCGCGACAACCAAGGCCAAAGCCGCCGAGGTTGACGACGAAGAGGTGGTTCTGGACGACGACTCCGATGTGGATGTCGATATCGATGATGATATCCTCGAAGACGACGACGATGACGATAACGTGTCGCTCGACGAAATCGCCGACGTGGCGGCGGACGACGACGACAGCTAAATCGCATTGGCAGGCATGGTCTTTTTCGCTTGATCCTGCCTGCCAAAGCGCCTAATCAGCGGCGCACGGCCATCAGGCCACGGATGGGGCATTAGCTCAGCTGGGAGAGCGCCTGCATGGCATGCAGGAGGTCAGCGGTTCGATCCCGCTATGCTCCACCATCCTTCTCTTTTCCCGATCTCCCGCTTGGGTCGAGATATGCCGTTGCTGCGCAAGCGCACACGGTTGCAGTGATCGACGTTGCGCTTCTGTTCTGTTCCGCGGAATGAAGACGCGCCTTCAGACCGGCTTGCGCAGTGCTGCGCCGCACCTAGATTTAGGTCATACTCATCTTGCCAAATAGCAACGTTCGCGTTCTGAAACCGATACCGAAGCTCGATTATTTTGATCGTCAGGACATGTGCCTGCCTGAAAGGATGACCGCTCTGGAAGCATGGAACGCCATCATGCGTGAACCACAACCGCTTCTGAAGTTCGCTTTCAAAAATACGTGACACGGTTTCCTCGATGTTTGGGGTGAAGCGAATTGGCGGTTTTAGTGGCCAGCAGACCCTCACCGTAAAGGTTGGGGACTATCTGGATTTCTTTCTTGTCGAGCACGTCGATGATGAGTGTCTGGCTCTCACCGAGCGAGACCGCCACCTTGATGTAATGACTTGCCTGTCCATCCAAGGCGATACGCTCTCGGTGACATCTTCCGTATGTACCCACAACTTGTTTGGCCGTGCCTATATGATCCCCGTTGGGATCGCCCATCCTTGGATCGTGCGCGGTATGCTCAAGCGCTGGCGGAAATAGTTTTGCGTCGGGACAACCCCTGCAAGTGTAAGAGAACCCGCAGCATCCTTGTCCTTCAGCACATTGGTGACAATCCGTTGGGCCCCTGTCACCAGATACAAGTCCAGGCTTTCTTTATCGCTTCGTTTTGGCAGATCGTCAGGCAACAATCAGTTGATCCCGATCAAGACCGTTTGTGCAAATCACTGGCATAGTGGCGCGGAAAGGGGGGGCGGAATGGACAAACCGATTTTCCGCACTCGCGGCGTGACCAAGGTTTATGACACCGGTGAAGTCAAGGTGTATGCCTTGGCCGGCGTCGATCTGGAACTCTACGCGGGCGAGTTGACCGTTTTGCTGGGCCCCTCAGGCAGCGGCAAATCCACCCTGCTCAATATCCTTGGCGGGTTGGACCGCGCGACTGACGGAAGAGTGTGGTTTCGCGATCAGGAATTGACCGACCTGTCTGATCGTGGCCTGACGAAATATCGCCGCGACCACGTGGGCTTTGTCTTTCAGTTCTACAATCTGGTGCCCAGCCTGACCGCGCGCGAGAACGTGCAGCTTGTCACCGATGTCGCCCCCGATCCCATGCCCGCCGCCGAAGCGCTGGACCTTGTGGGGCTGTCACACCGGATGGAGCATTTTCCATCCGAAATGTCGGGGGGCGAACAACAGCGCGTGGCCATTGCCCGTGCCATCGCCAAAAGGCCGGAAATCCTGTTGTGCGATGAACCCACCGGCGCCCTCGATAGCGCCACAGGCACACAAGTGCTTGAGGCTTTGCGCGATATCAATGAACGCTTTGGCACAACCACCGTGGTCATCACCCACAATGCCGAAATTCAGCGCATGGCGCACCGGGTGATTTTCTTTCAGGACGGCAAGATCAGCGAAACACGTGTGAATGAGACACGCCTCGCGCCGTCGGAAATCGCGTGGTGAGGTGATGCAGACGCTCGACAAGAAACTGTTGCGCGACTTTCGGCGGCTGTGGGTGCAGGCGATCGCCATTGCTTTGGTTCTGGCCTGTGGCGTCGGCATTCTTCTGACCGCATTCGGCCTGTCGCAAACGCTGGATGAAACGCGTGGTGCCTATTACGACCGCAACAGGTTCGCGGATGTCTTTGTCTCTGTCCGCCGTGCGCCGATCAGGCTGCTTGAGGATATCCGCGCGATTCCGGGTGTCATCACCGCCGAACCGCGCACCTCTGGTCATGCCATTCTCGACCTGCCGGACCGCAGCGAAAGTGCGGTTGGCCACATCCTGTCCTTACCGGACACGGGCGCGCCGCTGCTGAACATGCCGTTGCTGCGCAAGGGGCGTTTGCCGGATCCGACGTCGACAGACGAGGTCATGGTCAACGAGCCCTTTGCCCTTGAGAACGGTTTTGAGCCGGGCGACCAATTCCATGCCAACCTTAACGGGCAAAAGCGGTTGCTCACGATCACCGGCACATCGCTATCGCCCGAATTCATATACACGGTCGGCCCCGGTGCGATGATGCCAGACAATCAAACCTTTGGTATTTTGTGGATGCCGGAACGGGCTGCGGCAGCGGCCTTCGACATGACCGGCGCTTTCAATGACCTCACGGTGAAGCTTGCCGCGAATGTCCGCAGCGAACCGGTGATTGACGCGCTGGATGCGCTGTTGGCCCCCTACGGCGGGGTCGGTGCCTATGATCGGTCCGAACAGGTGTCAGACGCCTTTATCGATGCCGAAATCGAGCAGCTCAAAGGAATGGCGCGCGTTCTGCCGCCCATTTTCTTTGGCATCTCCGCCTTTCTGGTCAGCATGGTGATGGGCCGGATCGTGGCGCTGGAACGCGCCGAGATCGGATTGTTGAAAGCCGTGGGATATTCGGATTTCGAGGTTTGTCTGCACTACTTGATGCTGGCAGGGTTGGTTGCGCTGGCCGGGATCGCACTTGGTTGGCTGGGTGGAACGTGGTTGGCACATGCCACATCGGTGCAATACGCAGAGTTCTTCGATTTTCCCTTTGTCCTTTTTGATTTGAGCCTGAGCACCTATGCCGTCTCGGCGCTGGCTGCACTGCTGACGACAACGCTGGGGGCAACGCGCAGTGCCTTGCAGGCGGCGCGGCTGGCCCCGGCCATTGCCATGCAACCCCCTGCCCCACCGCGCTTCAAACGGTCCTGGGCAGATCGGGCGATGACCGCCCTGCGCCTCAGCCAACCGACAATCATGATCCTGCGCAGCCTGATCCGTTGGCCCGTGCGCAGTTTTCTCACCGCTCTTGGGCTTGCCCTCGCCGTGGCCTCTGTCGTGGCGGCGGCGTTCCTGAATGGTGCATTGGATTCAATCGTAGACACCGCATTTTACCAAACCAACCGGCAGGACGCGATGTTGCTGTTTGACGAGGATGTGCCAGAAAACGCTTTGTTGGCTGTGGCGCGCCTGCCCGGGGTTCTGGCTGTTGAGGGACAACAGTACCAAAGCGCGATCCTGCGCAACGGACATCTGTCCAAGCGCGTGACCGTTGAGGCGCGCAGGCCCGGCATGGACATGAGCCGTGTGGTCAAGGCGGATGGCACTGCAATTGATGCGCCGCCCGGTGGTGTGTTGTTGTCCGACCGTTTGGCCGGTCACCTTGAGGTAGACGCCGGAGACGACATAAGCGTTGAATTCCTGACAGGGCGGCAGGAAACCCACACCATCAAGGTCAGTGGCACGGTATCCCAAGTGCTGGGTTTGGGCGCCTATATGGAGTTGGCCGACCTCAATGCGCTGTTCCGGCAGGCGCCACGCATATCCACAGCCAATATTCTTCTGGATGACGCACGCTTGGACGACCTGCACGCGGCACTCAAGAACACGCCGAAGCTGTCCGGTTTGGTCATGTTGGTCGACACGCGGCGATCATTTCAGGACACCATCCGCGAGAACGTGGCGCAGATGAACACCATCTACATCACCATCGCCATCCTGATCACCATCGGCGTCGCCTACAATGGCGCGCGCATCCAACTGAGCGAACGGGCCCGCGAACTGGCCAGCCTGCGCATCCTTGGCTCCTCACGCGGCGAGGTGTCTTACATCCTTGTGGGCGAAGGCATGTTGCTTGCGCTTCTGGCGCAACCCATGGGCTGGGCCATCGGCGCGTGGATCGCAAAAGCGATGACGGATGCCTTTTCGTCGGACCTTTATGTGGTGCCCCTGGTGCTGAAACCCGCCAGCTTTTCGCTGGCCTCGCTGGTGGTTCTGACCGCAGCACTTGTCTCGATACTTGTGGTCCGCAGGCGGCTTGACCGGCTGGACCTTGTCGCAGTGATGAAAACACGGGAGTGACCCTATGGTCCTGAACACCAGAACTCTGATCCTGGGTGGCGGCGGCGCTGCCATCTTGGCGGCTCTTTTGTACGTCACTTTTCGCACCGAACCGGTGCCGGTGGACCTGTACACGCTGGAGCGTGGCCCCATGGTCGTTACGGTCGATGCGGATGGCCAGACCCGGATCAAGGACATCTTCGAAGTTGCGGCCCCTATCACCGGCACCGCCCTGCGATCCCCTGTTGACGTGGGTGACCCGGTCGCAGCGGGTGACACCCTTGTGGCGGTGGTCGAACCGATCACGCCGTCCCTTCTGGACCCGCGCACACGTCTGCAACAGCAGGCGGCCCTGTCCGAAGCCGAAGCCGCCCTGCACGTGGCACGCACGGAGTTGAACACCGCGCTCGAAGATCAAACGCTGGCCAAGACAACCTATGACCGCATCAAGACCCTGAAGGAACGCAATGTCGCTTCACAATCCCAGCTGGATGATGCCACGCAACGTCTTGCCATCACCCGCGCCGGGGTCGAAGCGGCCCACGCCCGCATCGACATGTCGGTCAGCGCCTTGCAACGCGTGCGCGCGGGCCTGCTGGCCCCGGACGATCCGGACGTGGCCCCCGACAACTGCTGTGTCGAATTGCGGTCGCCCGCGGACGGGGTTGTCTTGTCGGTGGCATCGATCAGCGAACGCCCCGTAGTCGCTGGTGCACCCTTGGTCAGTGTCGGGGATCCGGCAAACCTTGAACTGGTGGCCGATCTTTTGTCGTCGGATGCCGCGCGGCTGCCGGTGGCGGCACAGGCGCGGGTGGAACGCTGGGGCGGCGCAGAGGCTTTGATGGCGGAACTGGACCGGATCGAACCGGTGGCCCGTACCAAGGTGTCTGCCTTGGGGATCGAGGAACAGCGCGTGGATGTCATCTTTGCACTGACAACGCCGGAGGCGCAGCGCCCCAGCCTTGGCGAAGGGTTTGCGGTCTTCATGCGGATCGAACTGTGGCGTGATGCGGATGTTCTGGCCGTCCCGCTCAGTGCGCTGTTTCGCGATACGGACGGCTGGGCCGTGTTCGTGGTAAACGGAAATGTCGCAGAGCGGCGCGAGATCACCCTGGGTCAGCGCAACGGCCGACTGGCACAAGTGCTCAGCGGGCTTGAGGCCGGTGAGCGCGTGATCACGCACCCAAGCGACGACATCAGCGATGGCAGCACGGTAGTCGAACGCTGAAGACTGTGACTCCCGCGCCGAAAAGCGGGGCGCGCCATGCGCATCCCGCGGTCCTGTTTGCAGACGCCAGGGGCTTCAGTTCTTGGGCTTGGACACCTGGGCGGCATTCCCCAATGCTTGTTGGCTCAATTCGACCAGCTTACCGGTTTCGGTTGTGTATTGTTCAATCGCCTTTTGCACGAACTCGGCCTGAATATGCTGGGCCTCGGCCAGCGATTTGCAATGCAAAAGCTGGTGCTGGGTCTGCACATCTTCCTTGACCCGGTCGGCCACGAAACTCAGAAGCTCCGCGTTCACGTCGCTCATGTTCTCGAACCATGCCATCCCCATGGCAGACAGTATGTTCATCCCAGACGACTGCGCATCTGCAAACCCCGCAAAGGCCGTCTGCGTTTGGGTGTCGGCGTCGGTTTTCTTGGAGTCGGCCATCTCTTCCGTCCTTTCAGCTACAGGCAAGTACGGCGATTCCATCATGGGTAGAGGCGCCTCACTTTGATATCGATCAACGGCGGCGGAAATGGGCGACATCCCACCGATGCCGGGCTGCCAATGACAAAGCCCCGAACCTTTGAGGGGTCCGGGGCTTTGCGAATTTGGGTTGTCTGGTCTTTCGGGTGGATCAGCCTTTGCCTTTCCACGGCACCAAAATACGCTCGGCCCAGCGCATCAGCATGTCGATGCCAAAACCGATGATCCCGATCAGGATGATCCCCATGATCACGATGTCCGTGTTCTGGAACTTGGATGCCACCATGATCATCATGCCCGCACCCTGTTCAGCAGCGACCAGTTCGGCCGCAACAACCGTGCCCCAACACACGCCCATCGCAACGCGAGCGCCTGTGAAAATCTCGGGCAACGAATTGGGCACGATCACATAGCGCATGATCTGGCTTTTGCTGGCGCCCAGACTGTAGGCCGCGTGCACCTTTGAAATCTTCACGCCGGACACGCCCGACCGGGCCGCAATGGCCATGATCCAAAGAGCGGCGAGGAATAGCAGGATTATCTTGCCCGTCTCGCCGATCCCCGCCCAGATGATGACCAGCGGGATCAATGCAAGCGGCGGCACCGGGCGCATGAATTCCACGATAGGGTCAAACCATCCGCGGAACCAATTGCTGAGACCCATGGCATAGCCAAGCGGAATACCAACCAACGCCCCAAAGAAGAAACCGACCACGACGCGGAACAGCGAATAGCCAAGGTGTTCCCAAAGCGTGCTGCCCCGGAAACCGGCGTTGGCGATCTCGACGACCCGTGCAACCACCGCTTCGGGCGACGGCAACCAGATCGGTTCCATCTGCCAGCCCTTGGCGGGGATGATGTTGGGGGTACCCTTGTCGCTCAGGGTCACGCGCCCGAAATCGGTATCCACCGATCCGCCGGGGGCGATCTTCTGACCGTTGATCTCGATCACTTCTGCGCCGTCCGTACGGCCCAGTTCATCGTTGCGGTCCACCCGCAGGAGGCTGGAACGCCAGACGCCGATGGCGATGCTGTCGTTCTTGGCAAACCCATCACCGGCGTCCACGTCTGGCGCTTCGGTGGGGGTGTCGATGGGATGAACAACCACGGTAACTGTGGCTGTGTCACGTTCATTGCCCGCCTGTGTGGTGTACTCAAAGGTGGCTGTCCCTTCATAGGGTCCGGGTGCATGCAGGAACCCCGGCAACAGCGATGACCCCGTGAACATCCCCCACAACAGGAAGATTGTCAGGATCGAAATGATGCTGGCCGCGCGGTTTGGGGTAACAGCGCTTTCGTCCCCGAAGGTGACCGTCTTGAGCGATCCATAGTCGTTGCGCGCAGCCCCGGCGGCCACGGCACGCACGACAAAAAAGGCAATGACGAAGATTGCGACGTAAATCAGAAAGGGGATCATGCTGCACTCTCCGTCCGGCCCATGATCTCTTCTTCCATGTCCCAGATCATGCCCAAAATTTCTTCCCTGCGTTCGTTGAACTCGGGATGTTTCTTAACCTCGCGCAGGTCGGCGCCAACGCCCAGTTCGGCAAAGGGAAGGTTGTATTCCTTGTGAATGCGCCCCGGTCGCGGCGCCATCACGATAAGCCGCTCACCCAGCAAAAGCGCTTCTTCGACCGAGTGGGTGATCAGGATGATCGTTTTTCCCGTCTCTTTCCACAGTTTCAGGACGAGGCTTTGCATCTTTTCGCGGGTCAGCGCGTCAAGCGCGCCCAGCGGTTCATCCATCAGGATCACGTCGGGGTCATTGGCAAGACAACGGGCCAGGGCCACACGCTGCTGCATCCCGCCTGACAGCTCATAAACCGCCTTTTCCTTGAAGTCCTGAAGGCCCACGACGTCCAGAAGGTGATCGACGATCTCGGCCTTGTCGTTCTTGGGCATCCCCTTCATCGAAGGGCCAAATCCTACGTTCTCGCGCACGCTCATCCACTCAAACAGCGCGCCTTGCTGGAACACCATGCCGCGCTCGGCATCGGGTCCATTGATCTCGTGACCGTTGAGGATCATCTTGCCCTCGGTCGGCGCAAGGAAACCGGCAACGATGTTCAAAAGGGTCGTCTTGCCGCAACCCGAAGGGCCAAGCACGCTCATCAATTCACCCGCCTTGAGGTCGAGCGAAACATCCTTGAGCGCCTGAACCGACCCGCCATCGGGCAGATCGAAGCGCATGGAGATACTTTGGATAGAAAGTCCGGACATGTTCCCACCTGTCACTTGGGCCACGAGGGCCAGTAGGGCGGGTTTGGCCCGCCTCGGGTCGTAAGTCCCGTGCGCTCCGCATGAAGCGCACGGGTCGTGTTTTGGCTTACATGCCTTTGACGGCCATCAAGGGTGCCGTGTTCACGGTGCCTTCGTAGCTGTCCAGCGCCGAGTCGATGCTGCCTGCGTTCACGAACACGTCCGCCACACCTTTCATGAAGGTCGGGGCCGCGCCGCCAAGCCATGCACCGCTCAGTTGCTCGTCCACGGTTGGGAAGACAAATGTCGACAGCGTGGCCGCTGTGGCATCTTCGTCCATACCCGCGTCCTTGGCGATCACCGGCAGCATTTTCGCTTGGTTGGCTTCGTCCGCCCACATCGCGTTTGCGTCCGCTGTGACTTTCAGGAACTTGGCCAGCATGTCGCCGTTCTCGGCGATGAAGTTCGCAGGAGCCGTCGTGGCGTCGAACACCAGGATGCCCAGCTCTTCTTTTTCTGCGCCGGTCAGCAGCACGTTGCCGCTTTCCTTCATGCGGCGCAGCGCGCCACCCCAGCCACATGCCATGTCCACGGAACCCTGTGCCAGGGCCGCAGCACCTTCAGCAGGCGCCATGTCAACGACATCGAGGCTCGCCAGGTCCACACCAAAGTGGTTCATCTGGCTCAGGAAGCCGTAGTGCGCAGCGGTGCCGAGTGGCACGGCAACTTTCTTGCCAGCCAGTTCGCCCGCGCTTTCCTTGTCGATTTCCAGAGCCGACGCCACGACGCAGTTGTCGTTTTCGGAGTAGGACACGGCCACGTCAACAATCTGAATGTCCTGACCAGCGGAAGCTGCGACCACGAAAGGAGGCACACCTTGGCTGACGCTGATTTGAACGTCGCCCGACGCCATGGCCGCGCTCATCGCTGTACCTGTGTCGAAGCTGACCCAGTTGATCTTGGTGCCCATCGCTTCTTCGTACATGCCGGATTCTTTGGCAAACTGGAACGGCATGGGCCATTCGAGGAAGTAAGCAACGGTGATTTCGCTGTGTCCGTCTGCCATGGCCGCATTGGCCCCGGTCAGCATCGCAACACCAGCGACAGCACCCATCAGTTTGGATTTCAAAGTCATTCTTTTCTCCCGTTTGCACCCAACCATTGCGGCAGGGCATTTTGTAGTTTGGGCGATCTTTCGCCTCATCGTCCGCTCTCGCGTTTGGCACGGATCACGGCGCTGGCATGATCCGAGCCGATATTGTGCCCCGGATCAACGGTTTTTCTAGCAGGTTGATACATCTTTGCGGGGTCAAAGCCGACATTTGGGTTGCTGAAATCCGCTCCAAGGCTCTGAAAACAAGGGGTTTGAGGCGAACGCCTATTTTTCGAGCTAATTCAGATTTGAGATTCTGGCTGTACCTGTCACAATAATCTGGCCCTATTGATTCTACGCGAAGTGCAGTGTTCTAGCCTCTGGCCGGGCGCAGTGCGTCCTGATTTCGCGTTTTACCACGTGCTTACCACCAACAGGAAAGGCTTTCGCTCATGGACGGTACTTTCAACGAAAACGACATCTCGCGCGTTGTCGAAGCTGACCGCAAAAATGTTTGGCATCACTTGATCCAGCACCAGCCGTTCGAATCTGCGATCGATCCGCGTATCATCGTCGAAGGCAAGGGCATGAAGGTCTGGGACCAGAAGGGCAAGGAGCACCTAGATGCGGTGTCTGGCGGTGTCTGGACGGTCAATGTGGGCTATGGCCGCGAATCCATTGCGGATGCCGTGCGCGACCAACTGGTCAAAATGAACTACTTTGCGGGCTCTGCAGGATCGATCCCCGGCGCAATCTTCGCGGAAAAGCTGCTCGACAAGATGCCCGGCCTCAGCCGCATGTACTATTGCAACTCCGGCTCGGAGGCGAACGAGAAAGCCTTCAAGATGGTGCGCCAGATCGCGCACAAGAAATACGGCGGCAAGAAGCACAAGGTGCTCTACCGTGACCGTGATTACCACGGCACGACCATCGCCTGCCTCAGCGCCGGTGGCCAGGACGAGCGTGGCGCGCAATACGGGCCGTTCACACCCGGTTTCGTGCGTGTGCCGCATTGCCTTGAATACCGCGCCTTTGAACAGGACGGCGCACCGCAGGAAGGCTACGGCGTCTGGGCGGCAAACCAGATCGAAAAGGTCATTCTGGCCGAAGGGCCCGACACCGTTGGCGCGCTCTGCCTTGAACCTGTGACAGCAGGTGGTGGTGTTATTACCCCGCCCGATGGTTACTGGGACCGGGTGCAGGAAATCTGCAAACAGTACGATATCCTTTTGCACATCGACGAAGTGGTCTGTGGCGTGGGCCGCACCGGCACATGGTTCGGCTATCAGCACTACGGCATTCAGCCGGACATGGTGACAATGGCCAAGGGTGTCGCGTCGGGCTATGCGGCCATCGCCTGTCTTGTCACCACCGAAGATGTATTCTCGGCGTTCAAGGACGATCCAAGCGATCCCATGAACTACTTCCGCGACATCTCGACCTTTGGCGGATGCACCGCGGGACCCGCCGCGGCGATCGAGAACATGCGCATCATCGAAGACGAGGGCCTGCTGCAAAACACCACCGACATGGGCAACTACATGATCGATCAGCTTGAAGATCTTGCTGACAAGCACGCGATCATTGGCCAGGTGCGCGGCAAGGGTCTGTTTGTGGGGGCCGAACTGGTCTCGGACCGCGACACCCGCGCGCCCGCCGCCGAGGCACAGGTGCAGGCCGTCGTCGGCAACTGCATGGCGCAAGGTGTGATCATCGGCGCCACCAACCGGTCACTCCCCGGCAAGAACAACACCCTGTGTTTCTCGCCCGCGTTGATCGCAACCAAGGACGACATCGACCACATCTGTGGCGCAGTGGACAAGGCGCTGACAGACGTCTTCGGATAACGTCACCCTTCAAAAAATGCGTGTAAGGCGGGCCATTTGGCCCGTCTTTTGCGTCTGACAAGGGCACGTAGATCGAATTGGGCAGAACCCTGCCGCAGCCATATTCCGATTTCGGCGTCGGGCCGCTGATAAAAACCTGAATTGATCAAGATCATGGAACAGCAGGCAGCATCAGGCGTTTCTGGAGTCATCCAAGGAGACTGCTCATGAAAAAAGTTCTTTTCTTTCTGCCACTGATCGCTGCTCTTGCAGCGTGCGAAACCACAAGTGATTCAACCGCGGTCGGTGCTCTGGCTGGGGCCGCAATCGGTGCATCCGTGTCCGGCAGCGACGACAAGGTGCAAGGCGCGCTGATCGGGGCCGCTTTGGGCGGTGCCGCTGGCAACTACATCGGCAAAACGCAAAACGGCGACTGCGTGTATCAACGCGCCGACGGCTCCCGCTATCTGGCAGCCTGCCCTTAAAACTTCCGTAAGGTGGGGTTCGCCCCACCTTGCGCCCTTTCCCAGACGATTCTCCCCGACACACCCCCGAAATCCAGAATCCCGTGACCGTTTTCCGAATGGTTGCGACCGTTGTTGCTGCGACCCTTTCAAAAAATGGGACTTTTATTCTCAATTATTTCAGAGACTTGCAACAATCACCTCCCTGGAACACGTCCGTCATCACCCTCTTTTCGCACTCAATTAGGGCCACATTGATCCCGGGATAAGTCCAGTTTAAACTCGGGTCATGGCGCTTCCCGTTGAAACCTTCTTTTTGCACCCCGATTCCCAGGGCACCCTTCAAAGCCAGATTCAGCAGATGATTGCCCAAGGCATTCTGTCCGGTCGTTTTCAACCCGGAGAGAAACTGCCCTCGACCCGCAAACTGGCCATGCACCTCGGCGTTAGCCGGATCACCGTCACGCTCAGCTATACGGAACTGCTGGCCAATGACTACCTGACCTCGCGCGGGCGCTCCGGCTACTTCGTGTCGGACAACGCACCCGTGCCTCCCAACTTCACTGCCCAAGTCAGCAGCACCGATGCCGTGGATTGGTCGCGCGCCATTGGGCAACGATTTTCCGGGGGGCAAACGCCGACGAAACCGCAGGACTGGGCCCGTTTCAGATATCCGTTCATTTACGGCCAAGCTGATCCGACGCTTTTCGATCACGCCAACTGGCGGCTCTGCGCCCTGCAAGCCTTGGGCCAGCGTGATTTCGGCCCCCTGACCACCGACTACTACGATCAGGACGATCCCCAGCTGATCGAATTCATCGTGCGCCACACCCTGCCCCGCCGGGGTATCACCGCACAGCCCGAACAGGTGCTGATCACCCTTGGTGCGCAGAACGCGCTTTGGTTGACCACGCAAGTGCTTTTGACCCAGCGCCGCAAGGCCGCGATCGAAGATCCCTGTTACCACGCACTGCGCGACATCCTGAACCAGTCGCGTTGCCATCTGGCACAGGTTCGCGTGGATCAAAACGGTCTGCCACCCGATGCTATCCCCCCGGATACAGACGTTATTTTCACTACCCCCAGCCACCAGTGTCCCACAACGGCCACGATGCCGCTGGACCGACGGCGCGCGCTTCTGGACCGAGCGCGGGACATGGACGCGCTGATTGTCGAGGACGACTACGAATTTGAGATGTCTTTCCTGAAGCCGCCCTCGCCCGCGCTCAAGTCCCTCGATACCGATGGGCGCGTGATCTACGTCGGCAGCTTTTCCAAGTCGCTCTTCCCCGGTCTGCGCCTTGGCTATCTGGTGGGGTCCGAGCCTTTCATTCGCGAAGCCCGTGCCCTGCGCGCCTCCGTGCTGCGCCATCCTCCCGGTCACATCCAGCGCACCGCCGCCTATTTCCTGTCGCTGGGTCATTACGACGCGCTTGTGCGGCGCATGGGCTCGGCGCTGCATGAACGGCGCGAGGTAATGCAACAGGCGATCACCGACGCCGGTCTGCAGATCGCTGGGCAGGGTGCCTTTGGCGGATCGTCCTTCTGGATGCGCGCGCCCACACATGTCGACACCACGTCACTGGCCCGCAGCCTGCAGGCGCAAAGCGTTCTGATCGAACCGGGTCAATCGTTTTTCAACGGTCCCGATCAGCCAAAGCACTTCTACAGGCTCGCCTATTCTTCCATCCCTTCGGCACGCATACCCGAAGGCGTGAACCTCATCGCCGGAGCAATCGATGCTCTGGCCTGATCTGGCACCCCCAACTGGCCCTAACGGCAGGTGCTGCGGCCTTTTAGGTTCCACCCAAACCCGGAATCACCCATTCATCCTATGGCGGAGACACTTCCCATGAAAATGACGACTGAAGAAGCATTCGTAAAAACGCTGCAAAAACATGGCATTGAACATGCCTTTGGCATCATCGGCTCGGCCATGATGCCGATTTCGGACCTGTTTCCCGCAGCCGGGATCAAGTTCTGGGACTGCGCCCATGAAGGTTCTGCCGGCATGATGTCCGATGGTTACACCCGCGCGACCGGCAAAGTGTCGATGATGATCGCGCAAAACGGCCCCGGCATCACAAACTTCGTCACAGCCGTAAAAACCGCATATTGGAACCACACGCCGCTATTGTTGGTTACACCGCAGGCCGCCAACAAGACCATCGGCCAAGGTGGTTTCCAGGAGGTCGAACAGATGAAGCTGTTCGAGGACATGGTCGCCTACCAGGAAGAAGTGCGCGACCCGACCCGCGTCGCCGAGGTTCTGACCCGCGTGATCAGCCAGGCCAAGCGCCTGTCCGGCCCCGCACAGTTGAACATCCCGCGCGATTTCTGGACGCAGGTCGTGGACATCGAAATTCCCGACCCCATCAACTTCGAAGTGTCGCCGGGTGGTGAAAACTCCGTCGCCGAAGCGGCCAAGATGATTTCCGAAGCCAAGAACCCCGTGATCCTGAACGGTGCGGGCGTTGTTCTGTCGCAAGGCGGCATTCAGGCATCGATGGATCTGGCCGAGCGTCTGGATGCGCCCGTTTGTGTCGGTTACCAGCACAACGATGCCTTCCCCGGATCGCACCCGCTCTTTGCTGGCCCATTGGGCTACAACGGTTCGAAGGCGGGCATGGAACTGATCAAGAACGCGGATGTGGTTGTCTGCCTCGGCACACGCCTCAACCCGTTCTCGACCCTGCCCGGCTACGGCATGGACTACTGGCCCACAGACGCCAAGATCATCCAGGTCGACATCAACCCGGATCGCATCGGCCTGACCAAGAAGGTCTCGGTGGGTATCGTTGGCGACGCGGCCAAGGTGGCACGTGGCATTCTGAACCAACTGTCGGATGATGCCGGTGACGCAGGCCGCGCCGACCGCAAGGCGGCCATCGCAAAGGCGAAATCCACATGGGCGCAGCAGCTGTCGTCGATGGATCACGAAGACGACGATCCCGGCACCACGTGGAACCAACGCGCCCGCGCGGACAAACCCGACTGGATGAGCCCCCGCATGGCATGGCGCGCGATTCAGTCCGCCCTGCCCCGTGAAGCGATCATCAGCTCGGACATCGGCAACAACTGTGCCATCGGCAACGCCTACCCCGACTTTGACGAGGGCCGCAAATACCTCGCACCCGGCCTGTTCGGCCCCTGTGGCTACGGCCTGCCGGCCATTGTCGGCGCCAAGATCGGCCAGCCCGACGTGCCTGTCGTAGGCTTTGCAGGCGACGGCGCATTCGGCATCGCGGTCAACGAACTGACGGCCATCGGTCGCGGTGACTGGCCTGCGATCACGCAAATCGTCTTCCGCAACTACCAGTGGGGCGCGGAAAAGCGGAACTCGACCCTGTGGTTCGATGACAACTTTGTCGGTACCGAACTGGACACATCCGTGTCTTATGCCGGTATCGCGCAGGCTTGTGGTCTCGAAGGTGTTCAGGTCAAAACGATGGACGAACTGACGGCGGCCCTCAACAAGGCGATCGACGATCAGATGAACAACGGCAAGACCACCTTGATCGAGGTTCTGCTGAACCAGGAACTGGGTGAACCCTTCCGACGCGACGCCATGAAAAAGCCTGTGTCTGTGGCCGGCGTGTCCGCCGACGACATGGTCCCGCAGACCGGCGCATAAGGCGCGTGGCCTCTGGACCCATCACAAAAGGGCGCGCCGCATGACGGTACTGGCTGATCTTCAGGCCCGTGCCGCGGCGCACCCCGCTTGCATCGCACTGAGCGAAGGCCACGATCCCCGGATCGTGGCCGCAGCCGTTGAAGCGGTGCGCATTGGCCTTGGTCGGGTGATCCTTGTTGGTCCCGCCGAAACCATCGCCGCCGAGTTGGCCAAACAGGGCGCGGCTGCATCGGATGATATTCGTATCGAAGACCCAGAAACCTCCGACCTGACAGCAGCGGTCGCCGACACGTTTTTCGAACTGCGCAAGCACAAGGGCCTAAGCCGCGACATCGCGGAGGCCCAAGCGCGCGACCCGCTGATCTTTGCCGCGGCACTGGTCCGCATGGGGCAGGCCGATGGCACCGTGGGCGGCGCCGTGGCGACCACATCCGACACCGTGCGCGCAGCCCTCCAAGTGATTGGCAAAGCCAAGGACGCAGCCCTGGTGTCCAGCTTTTTCCTCATGGTCCTGCCCGAAGCGCATTCTTCCGGCCGCAGCGCCATGATCTTTTCCGACAGCGGTCTGGTTATCGACCCATCCGCCCCCGAACTGGCGGCCATCGCCGCACAATCGGCAGCATCTTGCAAGGCTCTACTGAGCGAGACGCCCAAGGTCGCAATGCTGTCCTTTTCCACCAAGGGAAGTGCCCGCCATCCCAACGTCTCGAAAGTCACCGAGGCGACCGGAATTCTGCAAGAGCAACACCCGGAAATCGCCTCGGACGGTGAATTGCAGTTCGATGCTGCCTTTGTCCCGGATGTTGGCGCCTCGAAATCTCCGGGCTCAGATGTCGCGGGCCAAGCCAACGTAATGATTTTTCCCAACCTCGATGCAGGCAATATCGGTTACAAGATTGCTCAGCGGGTTGGTGGGTGCACAGCCATTGGCCCAATTCTTCAGGGCCTCGCCAAACCCGCAAACGACCTTAGCCGCGGGTGTACCGCAGGTGACGTTGTAAATATGATCGCGGTCACCGCCCTTCAGGCGGCCAGCTTACAGGAGCGCACATGAACCAGCCCAAGATCGACCTGCACCCCAAGGTCTCGGACGAGGTGCGCAAGACCACCTGCTACATGTGCGCCTGCCGCTGCGGCATCAACGTACACATGAAAGATGGCAAGGTGACCTATATCGAAGGCAACCGCGACCACCCGGTGAACCAGGGCGTTCTGTGCGCCAAGGGATCGGCGGGCATCATGCAGGTCAACGCACCGTCGCGTCTGCGCGCGCCCCTGAAACGGGTGGGCGAACGCGGATCGGGCGAGTTCGAAGAGATCAGCTGGGAAGAAGCCCTGCAAATCGCCACTGACTGGCTCGAACCCATTCGCAAGGATGATCCATCCAAGCTGGCCTTTTTCACGGGCCGGGATCAGTCGCAGTCATTCACGTCCTTCTGGGCGCAGAATTTCGGCACGCCGAACTACGCGGCCCACGGCGGGTTCTGTTCGGTCAACATGGCCGCGGCAGGCATCTACACCATGGGCGGCGCGTTCTGGGAATTCGGCCAGCCCGATTGGGACCACACCAAGCTGTTCATGCTCTTTGGCGTGGCCGAAGACCACGACAGCAACCCGATCAAGATGGGCATCGGCAAGATCAAGGCGCGCGGTGCACGTGTGATCGGGGTCAATCCCATACGCACCGGTTACAACGCGGTCGCCGATGATTGGGTAGGCATCACGCCCGGTACCGATGGCCTCTTCATCATGGCGATGATCCATTGCCTGATGAAGGCGGGCAAGATCGATGTGGATTACCTTGCGCGCTATACCAATGCCGCCTGCCTTGTGAACGGCGATGAAAAGTCGCCCGAATTTGGCCTTCTGATGCGCGACGAAGATGGCAAGGAACTGGTCATCGACCGCGACACCGGCAAGTTGACACCTTTCGATCAACCGGGCGTCAAACCCGACCTCAGCGCATCGCACCGCGCAGCCGGGATCACACATCGCCCCGTGATGCACCTGATGGCTGACCGTTACCTCAGCGACGAATACGCCCCCGAGGCCGTGGCAGACCGCGTGGGGATCCCAGCCGACCGCATCCGCGCCATTGCCGCCGAACTGGCGCGCGTGGCTTTTGAGGAAGCGTTTGATCTGGACCACGAGTGGACCGACTTCCGCGGTGAAACGCATAAGACCATGACGGGCCGCCCTGTCAGCTTCCACGCCATGCGCGGAATCAGTGCCCACGCCAACGGTTTCCAAACCTGTCGCGCCCTGCACGTGCTGCAAATCATCCTCGGCACCGTCGAAGTGCCCGGCGGCTTCCGCTTCAAGCCGCCCTATCCCAAGCCCAGCTCCGTCCACCCCAAGCCACATTGCAAGGTCACACCCGAAGCGCCGCTTGACGGTCCACATCTGGGCTTTGTCCACGGCCCCGACGATCTGGCCCTGAAGGACGACGGCACACCCGCGCGCATCGACAAGGCGTTCACGTGGGAAAACCCGATGTCGGCCCACGGGCTGATGCACATGGTGATCTCGAACGCCTACGCGGGTGATCCCTACAAGATTGACACGCTGTTCATGTACATGGCCAACATGTCGTGGAATTCGTCGATGAACACGCGCGGCGTGATCGACATGCTGACGGACAAGGATGAAAACGGCGACTACGTGATCCCCCGCATCATCTATTCCGATGCCTACAGCTCGGAAATGGTGGCCTATGCCGATCTGATCCTGCCAGACACCACTTACCTCGAACGGCACGATTGTATTTCGCTGCTGGATCGCCCGATCTGCGAAGCCGACGCCGCCGCCGATGCGATCCGGTGGCCCGTGATCGAACCTGACCGGGATGTGCGTGGGTTCCAATCCGTGCTGTGCGAACTTGGTGCAAAACTAAACCTGCCCGGCTTTACCAACGAAGATGGCAGCCAGAAATACGCCGATTACGCAGACTATATCGTCAACCACGAACGCAAGCCGGGCATTGGCCCCCTTGCCGGGTGGCGCATGGGCGACACGGGCCTGCAATCAGGTCGTGGTGGTGTGAACGAAGGCCAGCTCGACAACTACATCGAGAACGGCGGCTTCTTCGTTGAACACATCCCCGAGGGGGCAAACTACTACAAACCATGGAACACCGCCTATCAGGACTGGGCCGTGGGAATGGGGCTATATGACAGCCCCCAGCCCTATCTCTTCCAGCTCTATGTCGAACCGATGCGCCGCTTCCAACTGGCGGCCGAAGGACACGGGGACCGGCAGCCGCCCGAGCATCTGCGCCAACGCATCATCGACACGATGGACCCGTTGCCCATCTGGTACGACACCAGCGCCGACAACCACGCCACCGACTTCCCCATCACCGCGCTGACTCAGCGCCCGATGGCGATGTATCACAGCTGGGGATCGCAAAACGCGTGGCTGCGCCAGTTGCATGGCCACAACCCGTTGTACCTGCCGACAAAACTGATGCGCGACAACGACCTTGTGGATGGGGAATGGGCCACCGTCACCTCGCCGCATGGTACGATCACCGTGCCGGTGCTGGAAATGGCGGCCCTGAATGAAAACACCGTCTGGACATGGAACGCGATCGGCAAGCGCAAAGGCGCATGGGCGCTGGAAGAGGACGCGCCCGAAGCGACCAAGGGCTTCTTGCTCAACCACCTCATTCACGAACTGCTGCCGCCCAAGGGCGACGGGCTGCGCTGGGCCAACTCTGATCCCATCACCGGTCAGGCCGCGTGGTTCGACCTGAAGGTGCGCATCGAAAAGGCGATCAAACCGCCAACAGAAAGCCAGCCAACGTTGGACCCGATCAAATCCCCGGTGGGCACCGGCCCCGAAAACCTGACATGGAAGGTGGGCAAATGACTCAGCTGCCAACACAGACCGACAAGAAACTTGGCCTGGTGATCGATCTGGACACCTGCGTCGGGTGCCATGCCTGCGTGATCTCGTGCAAAGGCTGGAACACCGAGAACTACGGCGCGCCGCTGTCCGATCAGGACGCTTATGGCGGCGACCCTTCGGGCACCTTCCTCAACCGCGTGCACAGCTATCAGGTGCAGCCTCTTGCGGACTCGCAAAAGGTCCAGCCCGCAGCGCAAACCATCCACTTCCCCAAATCCTGCCTGCACTGCGAAGACGCACCCTGCGTCACGGTGTGTCCCACGGGCGCCAGCTACAAGCGGGTAGAGGACGGCATCGTTCTGGTCAACGAAAGCGATTGCATCGGTTGTGGGCTGTGCGCATGGGCCTGCCCCTACGGCGCACGTGAACTGGATCAAGCCGAAGGCGTGATGAAGAAATGCACCCTCTGCGTCGACCGCATCTACAACGAAAACCTCGAAGAGGTGGACCGCGTGCCATCCTGCGTGCGGACCTGCCCCGCAGGTGCGCGGCATTTCGGCGATCTGGGTGACCCTGACAGCGCCGTCAGCCAACTGGTGGCCGAACGGGGCGGCATCGACCTGATGCCCGAACAAGGCACAAAACCGGTGAACAAATACCTGCCCCCACGTCCCAAGGATGACCTGCCTGAATTTGACGTGTTGGCCCCTTACCTCGAACCTGTCGCAGAGGACGCGACAGGCTTTCTTGGATGGCTCGACAAAACGCTGGAGAAACTCTGATGCACCCGGCACCTTCTGTTATCATCTTCACCACCTTCTCCGGCCTGGGCTTTGGCCTGCTGATGTGGCTTGGCATGGGTGTCCCTGCCGTCACCGGCTGGGTCGCCTTTGTGTTCTTCGCCATCGCCTATGTGATGGCCGTCGGCGGGCTGATGGCTTCGACCTTCCACCTTGGTCGCCCGGAACGTGCGCTCAAGGCGTTCACACAATGGCGGACAAGCTGGCTCAGCCGTGAAGGCTGGTGTGCTGTGACGGCCTTGATCCTGATGGCGCTCTACGGGGCCGGTCTGGTCTTTGCCGATACGCGCATCGCTGCATTGGGGTGGCTGGGCGCACTCTTTTCGCTGCTGACCGTGTTCACAACATCGATGATCTATACCCAGCTCAAGACGGTGCCGCGGTGGAACACCCCGCTGACGCCGGTAATGTTCCTGTCCCTGTCCATCGCGGGCGGTGCCTTGCTGGCCGGTCAGGTCAGCGCGGCCATCTGGCTCTTGCTGGTGGCGGGCGTGGCCCTGATCGGCACATGGGTCACAGGCGACGGCGCGCTGGAAAAATCAGGCACCAACATGGCCACGGCCACAGGTCTGGGCGACATCGGCACCGTCACAGCGTTTGAACCACCTCACACCGGCACCAACTACCTGTTGCGCGAATTCGTACATGTGGTCGGCCGCAAACACGCCAGCAAACTGCGGATGATCGCGCTGCTGCTGGCCATCATCATACCGGTGATGTTGCTGGCCTCGCCCTTCTCGCATTGGCTTGCCCTGGTCGCGGTGCTCAGCCACATCGCCGGCGTGCTGACCGCCCGCTGGCTCTTCTTTGCCCAGGCCGAACACGTGGTCGGCCTCTACTACGGCAAACGCTAGAAACCAAAAAGGCCCGCAATCACGCGGGCCTCTTCCAGATCCAACTTCATCTTGCCGGATAAACTCCGGGGTTTGGGGCAGAGCCCCAACAAAGCATCGCGTGCGCCGAAAGGCGCTCCGGTTTACAACAGCCCCGCGTGGCGCAAACCGTCATCGACCAATACCTTGGTCGCATCCGTCAGACCGGTCAGCGGGAAACGAACCTCTTCGCTGCAAAGATCCAGACGCGACATCGCATATTTCACCCCCACCAGACCCGGCTCCGTAAAGATCGCCTGGTGCAACGGCATCAGCTTGTCCTGCACCTCAAGCGCCTTGGCGTAATCCCCGGCGGCACAGGCCGCCTGCACATCGCTCACCAGCTTGGGCGCCACGTTCGCTGTCACCGAAATGACACCGACACCGCCTTGTGCGTTGAACCCATGGGCCGTGCCATCTTCGCCTGACAGTTGGACGAAATCCTTGCCACAGGTCATCCGCTGCGCAGACACACGCGACAAATCGGCGGTAGCGTCCTTCACACCCACGATCCGTTCCAGCTTGGCCAACTCACCCATGGTGTCCGGCGTCATGTCGATGACCGAGCGTGGCGGGATATTGTAGATGATGATCGGCAACGCACAGCAATCATGGATCGCCGTGAAATGGGCAATCAACCCGCGCTGTGTTGGCTTGTTATAATAGGGCGTGACCACCAGTATGGCATCTGCGCCCACTTTCTCGGCGTGCTGCGCCAGACGGATGCTTTCCAGCGTGTTGTTCGAACCCGCTCCGGCAATCACCGGAACCCGTCCACCCGCGGCCTTCACAACCGTTTCCACAACCGTTTCATGTTCGGCATGGGTCAACGTGGGGCTTTCGCCGGTGGTGCCTACGGGCACCAGACCGTTGCTGCCTTCACCGATGTGCCATTCCACCAGTTTCTTGAGGGTTTCCAGATCCAGCTCGCCGTTCCGAAACGGCGTGACGAGGGCAGGCAATGAGCCTTTGAACATATTCACGCTCCTTTTTTCATATTTGGCCGGCAAATGGCCTGGTTTCATCTCCACTGGCCGAAACGTGAGTTGCACGCGGCGGCTCGGGCGATATGTTCAAAGGCTCTAGCCTTGCAACCACGGGAATTGCAAGAGATGTCGCGATTTGCCACTTGCCTGTTGTGTCTTTTACTTCTCGCTTTGCCAGCCTCGGCAGAGCGGCCAAGGCCGCTTGGCTGGGCCATGGACGCGCTGCGCAATGGCAACTGGGACAACGCCGCACTCATCGCCGCCCGGGACGGAGCGGTTGCTGCGGATGTGATTGAATGGCACCGCTTGCGCGCCGGGCGCGGGTCCGTGGCCGATGTGATGGCATTCCTTGAACGCCGCCCCGACTGGCCCGGAGAGGCCTTTCTCAGACGCAAATCGGAAACCGCATTTCTGACGGCAGACGACACCGATCTTCTGGCGTTCTTCGCAGATACTGCGCCGCAAACGCCGCGCGGTGTGTTGGCCTATGCCGCCGCCAAGGCGCGCAAGGGTGAAACGGGCGACGCCGAAGCGTCCATCGTACTTGCATGGCGATCCATGCCAATGAACGACACCAGTCACGCCTTGTTTCTGGCAGAACACGGTGACCTGCTTGAACCGCACCACGCAGCACGCACCGACACAATGCTTTGGCAATCCGAACGGGGCGACGCCCGCCGCATGGCCCCCCTGTTGACCGAAGGCCAACGCGAACTGTTAATGGCACGCCTTGCCCTGCAGACCCGTGCCAAGTCCGTCGATGCGGCCATTGCTGCTGTACCCGAAGCACGCGCCGATGATCCCGGGCTGGCCTTTGACCGGTTTGTCTGGCGTGCCCGCAAAGGGCGCACAGACGATGCCAAAAGCCTTTTGCTGGATCGGTCCCGCAGCCTTGAAAAACTGGGGCAACCCGAAGCCTGGGCAAACCGGCGCCGCAGCCTTGCCCGCGATGAGATGCGCGATGGCGATCCAAGACGCGCCTACCAGATGGCCGCGCGGCATTTCCTGACCGAAGGGTCGAACTTTGCCGACCTCGAATGGCTTGCGGGCTACATCGCCCTGCGCAAACTAAACGATCCTGCCACCGCTTTGACCCATTTTCAGAACCACCGTTCCGCCATCGCATCCCCGATCAGCCGTGGGCGCGCAGGGTATTGGATCGGACGCGCGCACGAAGCGCTGGGCGATGTGGCCGCCGCCGATCAATCCTATTTGGACGGGGCGCAATTCCAGACATCCTTTTATGGCCTGCTCGCCGCTGAACGGGCAGACCTGCCGCCGGACCCCGACATGGGTGGCATCGCGCATGCCCAGGACTGGCGTGACGCCGGGTTCGCAAAATCCGATCTCTTTGAGGCAGGAATGCTTTTGCAGGCTTCGGGCGAATTGGATCTTGCCGAACGCTTCTGGACCCACCTTGCAGAACGCCTGAGTGAAGACGCGCTTGCCCAGTTGGGGCAGGCCGCGATCGACACTGACCAGCCGCATTTGGCCGTGATGATCGGGAAACGCGCCGCGCGCCGTGGGATGACCATCCACGCGCCCTACTATGCGCTGCACCCGCTGGTGGCCCAGGATCTGTCCATTGCCCCCGAGATGGCGCTGGCCATTGCCCGGCGCGAAAGCGAATTTGATCCCAAAGTGCAATCGGGCGTCGGGGCACGTGGTCTGATGCAAATCATGCCCGCCACCGCCAGTGAGGTCGCCGCGTCGCTGGGGCGCAGCGCTGAACACAGCACCGCACGCCTGTTGACCGACCCTGTGTATAACGCAGAATTGGGGGCCACTTTTCTTGGCCAGCTGGCCGGGCGGTTCGATGGCAATCCGGTGCTGATGTCTGCCGCCTACAATGCGGGGCCATCGCGGCCGATCCGCTGGATGAAGCTGTATGGCGATCCGCGCGTTGCCAACGGCGCAGGCTTTGACGTGGTCGACTGGATCGAACACATCCCGTTCCGCGAAACCCGCAACTACGTGATGCGGGTCACGGAAAGCCTGCCGGTCTATCGCGCGCGGCTGGGTCTTGACCCCTTGCCAAAGCCCTTCAGCGCGGAACTGACGGGATCAAGCCTGCTGGCGTTCACGCCACAAGGTGAATAGGCCCGCCGCCACGATAATGGCCGCGCCAAAGGCCACGTTCCATTCCAGAACCTCGCCGAAAACGGCGATACCCACCCCAACAGCAAAAACCATCTGGAAATAGGCAAAGGGTTGCACCGCACTGGCCTCGGCCACCTCGTAACAGCGGATCAGCAGCCAATGGCCCAGCGCCCCCGTCATGCACAGCGCGCCCATCCACAGCCAATCGGATTGGCTCATCGGCTCCCAGAACCACAGGCCCACACCCGTCATCGCCACTGCCCCAACCGTACCGGTCCAGAAAAAGCTGGTCTCGGTACGATCTTTGCGCGCCACGTAGCGGGTCAGCAGGCCATAGGTGGCGAACATCACGGCTGAGATCAGGGGGATCACGGCGGCAGGTTCGAACACGCCCAAACCCGGACGCAAAATGATCAGCACCCCCACGAAGCCCACGCCGATGGCCGCCCAACGTCGCCAGCCCACCCGTTCACCCAGGATCGGCCCCGACAGCGCCGCAACCAGCAACGGATAGGCGGCAAAGACCGCATGGCTTTCCACCAGCCCCAGAATGGTAAAGGCGCTGACCATCACGCAGATCTCGGCCGCAAGCAAAACGCCCCGAAGGATCTGCACAAGCGGCTGTGCCGTGCGGGCGGCCTTCGTAACACCCCCCGCTTTGCGACCGGCAATGGCCACGACAAAAGCGGCAAAGAACCAATACCGGATCATCACGATCATGTAGACGTTGTATTCAGCGGCCAGATGGCGGCTGATCCCGTCCTGGCCCGCGAACACCACGCTGACCGCGATCATCAGGGCAATGCCCAGCCCCGTGTTGTTGCCCGCGCTCATCTCAGGGTTCCGATGCTCATATGACGCTTGCGCCCGTATCCCGGCACCCGCTGCACGTCAAAGCCAGCATCGTCCAAGGCGCGGCGCACAAACCCGGCGGCGGTGTAGGTGGCGAATGTTCCATTCGGCGCCGTATGTTGAGCCACTGCGGTCATCAGCGCAGCGTCCCAAAGCTCCGGGTTCTTGGCCGGTGAAAACCCATCAAGAAACCACGCGTTTGCCGCACCCTTCCAAGCAGGCAAGGCCGTTCGCGCATCCCCTGCAATCACCTCTAGCCGCGCATCATTCATTTCAAAGACATCGCCTTGCCCGTTCCAGACCTGCAAGAGATCGTCAGCACACGATCCCAGATCGGGAAACGCACCCAGGGCCCGCGCCATATCATCGGGTGCCATCGGATAGGCTTCGAAACTGGTGAAATGCAGTTGCCCGTCGATCCCGGCGCCGCGCCATGCCTTCAAGGTCACCGCGAAATTCAGACCCGTGCCAAATCCCAACTCAGCCACGTGAAATCCCGGCACAAAGCGGTCGGGCAGATCATTTCCCGCAAGAAAGACATGCGCCGTTTCGGCCAAACCGTTTTCCAGACTGAAATAGGGGTCGTCGAACTGCGTGCTGACCGGCACCTGCCCGTCGCGCCATTCCAACTTTGCCCGCTGGTCCTGCATCTTTGCGCCCTATATGAAACTCGCGCGACATTGGACAAAGGCACAGGCGTTGGCAACAGACATCACCATCCGCGGCGCGGGCATTTTCGGCCTGTCCACCGCCTGGGCCTGTGCGCTGCGCGGCGCGCGTGTGCGCATCATCGACCCTGCGGGGGCCGGGGCCGGATCGTCAGGCGGTATCGTGGGCGCATTGGCCCCGCACGTGCCTGAGAACTGGAACCCCAAGAAGCAGTTCCAACTGGAAAGCCTTCTGATGGCCAAAGGGTTCTGGAACGCGGTCGAAGCGGCAGGCGGCGTAAGCTCCGGCTATGCCCGCACGGGTCGTGTGCAACCGATTGCGGACGATCATGCACTTAAGCTGGCAAAGGCACGCGTCGTGACGGCCAAGGACCTGTGGCAGGATGATGCAACATGGCGGATTGCGCCACAATCCGGCGACTGGACCCCGCAAAGCCCAACCGGCCAAATCATCCACGATGACCTGAGCGCCCTTCTGCACCCCCGCCGCGCCTGTGCGTCCTTGGTCGCAGCCCTTGCAACGAAGGGCATCGCGATCGAAACGGACGGCGCGGCCACCGGCCCTACCTTATGGGCCACCGGATTTGCGGGCCTCGAGGCATTGAACGCAGGCGCCTCGCGCCCGATGGGGGCCGGGGTCAAAGGACAAGCGGCGGTGTTAAAGCATGACATGGCAGGCGCGCCGCAGCTATATGCCGACGGTCTGCACATCATCCCGCACACAGACGGAACGACAGCCATCGGATCAACGTCCGAGAACAGCTTTGACCACATGGAAACGGACGATCAGCTTGACGCGGTGATCGCCCGCGCGCGCACCGCGGTCCCGGCCCTGAAAACGGCCTCGGTGATCGACAGATGGGCCGGCATCCGCCCCCGCGCGCGGTCCCGCGCGCCCATGCTTGGTCCTTGGCCCGACCGCCCCGACCAATTCATCGCCAATGGCGGGTTCAAGATCGGCTTTGGCATGGCCCCAAAGGTCGCGGATGTCATGGCTGATCTGATCCTCGAAGGGCGTGACACGATCCCAGAAGGTTTCGAGGTCGCAGCCTCAGCCTAGCTGCGCCTCCATGCACTGGCGCCCATCCGGGCCGCGCACCCACATGTCCTGCCCCTTGCGGCACAACTCGGCCGTTTCATGGTGCATTAGCGGCGCGGTTGCCCGAAACGCGAAACGGGTCAGCGCGCCCGCTTCAAGCATCAGCAATTGCGCCAGCAACGGCCCGTGCACGACAAGCCCGTCATAGCCCTCGATCCCGCGCGCATAGTCTTCGTCATAGTGTATACGATGCCCGTTGAAGGTCAGCGCCGAATAGCGAAACAGAGTGGTCGTGTCGAAGGTGACACGACGCGCGGTGTCTTCGTCGCGGCGTGCGGTTGGTGCCTGCGGCTTTGCCACCGTCCCACCCGCATCTTCGCGGTACACAAGGTCCTGATATTCCACCACGCAGGTCTGTCCATCCTGACGGATATCATGGCGCAGGGTCACAAATCCGAGCGGGCCGGAGCGCCCCTCTTTTCGTTGCGCGTTGTGCACCACAGTTGTCTTGTCCGCCGCAATCCCCGCGCGCAGGGGCGCATGAAATTCCAGACGCCCCCCGGCCCACATCCGGCGCGGCAAACCCATGTCGGGGATCATCCCGCCAACTTTTGGATGCCCATCCCGCCCCAAATGGTCCGGCGGCTGCGGGTCCCAGAAGTAAAGCTGATGAAAGAAGGGTGGCAAGGCGTCCCCCACCACGATCGAGGCGGGCTGCCCAAGGGTGGCCTGCATGGCCCGCGCCCGCGCCACATCCAATACGTCATGCTGTACCACCTGCGGCCCTCACTTTTCTCCAATCGCTTCAAGTGGTACGCAGCACGCCATCATGCAACAACCAAAAATCACACAACTGGATCACCTTGTGCTGACGGTGCGCGACATCGACCAGGCAACCGCGTTCTATACCACGGTTCTGGGCATGACCCACGAACGCTTTGTCGTGACCGACGGTACCCATCGGCACGCGCTGCGCTTTGGCAATCAAAAGATCAATCTGCATCAGGTCGGGTCCGAGTTTGACCCAAAGGCCGCGCACCCCGGGGCGGGCACCGCCGATCTGTGCTTTCTCACGGAAACGAGTTTGGACAGCTGGCAGATACATTTGTCGAACTGCGACGCGATCATCGAGGACGGTCCAATTGCCAGAACCGGGGCAACCGGGCCGATCCTGTCGATCTATCTGCGTGACCCCGACGGCAACCTGATCGAGGTCAGTACCCGCGCCTAAATCTCGGCGCGCAGGTTTTTCATCAGCTCGCCCAACTCGCGCAGGTATATCGCACCGGTCAACTGCCCCTGGGCGTCGAACTGGTTGTTGGAATCCGCCAGATGGATTTCCGGGCCTTGCAAGATACGCGGGCGGAACGGAACCATGAACCCGCGCAGGACCGTCTGCGCCCGTTCGCCACCAGCCCGTCCCGCCGCAGCAGACATGACCGCCACAGGCTTGCCGTTCCAGCAACTGCCCTCACACCGGCTGACCCAATCCAGAGCGTTCTTCAAAACACCTGATGGGCCCTTGTTGTACTCGGGTGTGGAAATGATCACCGCGTCAGCCTTGGCGATTTGCTGCTCTAACCTGTGCACTGCATCTGGAATGCCATGCGCTTCTTCGGCGTCACCGTCATAGAGCGGCAGTTGCAGATCACCCATCGCAAAGCTGCAGTCGCCGAAAAGACGCGCGGCCTCGGCCAGCAGTTTCGTGTTGCTCGACGCGGCACGCAGCGATCCGGACAAACCCAACAGGTTCGGTGTGCTCATATTCAAATCCCCTTATCGACAGTCCGCAACGTGGACCACCACGGCACAAATGCAAGGGGCCGCATCAAATGATGCAGCCCCTTTTTCTAGATATCTCGAAGCGCGGTCAGGCGTTTGGCAGGATCACGATCTCAACCCGGCGGTTCTGGGACTTGCCCGCCGCATCAAGGTTGCTGGCGACCGGCTGGCTTTCGCCCCGGCCAAACGTCTGGATACGCGAGAACGGAATACCGTTGTCCAGCAACACATCGGCAACCGCATTTGCACGCCGTTCGCTCAGTTGTTGGTTGTAGGCGGCATCGCCATCGCTGTCCGTGTGACCCACGATCTGAACCGTGCTGTTGGGATAAGCCTGCAAGTTGCCCGACAAAGCGCCAAGATCACGGCGCAGATCGCTTCGAACTGCGAAACTGTCGGTGGCAAACAGGATGTCCTGTGGCAGCGTCACGATCAGGCGATCGCCCGTGTTGGTGATTGTCACGTCATCATTGCCCAGATCGCGCCGCAGGTCTGCCTCTTGCTTGTCGAGGCTGTAACCAACCCCAGCCCCCACGGCACCGCCGACAATCGCACCCTTCAGCGCGCCATCGGCCCGGTCGCCATCATCGCTGACCAAAGCGCCCAACAGCGCGCCAGCGGCGGCACCAACAGCTGCGCCTTGCTTTGTGTTGCGCTTGGGATCGTCAGGGTTGCCGCCAAGGTATGCAGGGTCCGTACAGGCCCCCAGAACCAAAGCGCCAGTCATGGCCGCAGCCAGCGAAATCTTTGAAAATGTCATGTCTTACTGCCTTCGATATCAGGCCCCGTTCGGGCAGGGCATCTTGTGTGTGTGGCCAATATATAGCCTGCGTCCCACGCAAAAATAAGGGAAATACTGGATCGGCGACATCCCGCCCATATGTCGGGTGAACCGCTTTTCATCTTTCGGGCCGAAACTGCAAAGCCCGTCGCCCGAGAGCCTTATTTTGAACGGATCAGGCCTCGATACGGGCGGCCTCAAAGGCCAGCATCGCCCGTTTGCGATCCAAACCCCAGTGATAACCACCAAGACCGCCAGATTTGCGCAAGGCGCGATGACAGGGGATCAACCAACTGACAGGGTTACGGCCCACCGCCGACCCCACGGCGCGCACAGCACGGGGATTGCCGATGGCCTGTGCAATTTCGGAATAAGTCGTGACATGGCCCGACGGTATGCGCATAAGGGCCTCCCATACCTTGATCTGAAAGGGCGCGCCGATCAGGTAGATGGGCGTTTTTTCCAACGCGGTGCCTTGCGCGCCAAAAGCCGCATCAACCCAAGGTTTCAAGCGCATCGGATCCTCGGTGAACCGGGCGTTGGGCCAGCGCGCCACGAGATCCTGCATCGCGGCCTCTTCCCCCGTCTCGGCGGCAAAGCCAAGGCCGCAGATGCCCTTTTCGGTGCCCATGACGATGGCCGGGCCAAAGGGGCTTTCGAACCATCCCCAGAATATGTCCAACCCAGCGCCACCTTGGGCGTAGGCGCCGGGGCTCATTGCCTCCCAACGCACAAACAGATCATGCAGACGCCCGCCGCCCGACAATCCCGCAGCATGCGCCGCCTCAAGCGTCGTAAACCGTGCATCCAGAACCGACTTGGCGTGGCCCAGCGCAAGATACTGCTGATACTTCTTGGGTGACACACCAACCCAACGCGAAAAGATACGCTGAAAATGCGCAGTGCTCATGCCCATCCGATCGGCCAGCGCGTCAAGCGACAGCGGACCTTCGCCCGCATCAACCACTTCGATTGCGCGACGCACAGTGTTGTAGTGGTACCCGTTTTCTGTCTGTTCAATATCCATCACGGACCAATGGATACCCCGCACCCGAATTTGGTGCGACCCGAAAGCTGCGCAATCATCGCCTGACTGGGCGCGATTTTCCGATATTCTGCAATCCAATACATTTGCCCCCAAACAGGCTCTGCTTGCTTGCCCGCAGCGCCTAAAACCCCCATACCAAGCCCCATGGCAAAGCAACTTGATTACCACACCATCCATGCGATTTTTTCGCGCTTCCGTGACGCTGATCCTGAACCCAAAGGGGAGTTGGAACACGTCAACGCGTATACGTTGGTCGTGGCCGTGGCGCTGAGCGCGCAGGCCACCGATGCGAGCGTGAACAAGGCGACCCGTGCATTGTTCAAAATCGCGGACACTCCGCAAAAGATGCTGGACCTCGGAATTGACGCGCTGACCGATCACATCAAGACGATCGGCCTTTTCCGGCAAAAGGCCAAGAACGTGATGAAACTCAGCCAGATCCTCGTCGATGACTACGGCGGGGTCGTCCCGTCGTCGCGCGCGGCGCTACAGTCGTTGCCCGGTGTGGGCCGCAAAACAGCAAATGTTGTTCTGAACATGTGGTTTCATCAACCCGCTCAGGCCGTGGACACCCACATCTTCCGGTTGGGCAACCGTACGGGCATTGCACCGGGCAAGACCGTGGACGCGGTTGAGCGCGCCATAGAAGACAACATTCCGGCCGAATTTCAGCAACACGCACACCACTGGATGATCCTGCACGGGCGCTATCACTGCAAAGCACGCAAGCCGCAGTGCCCCACCTGCATCATCCGCGATCTCTGCCCCTTTGAGGATAAAACCCAATGACGCACTACGAACTGGTTGGCATCGGCAATGCCGTTGTCGATGTAATCTCGCATGGCGATGACAGCTTTCTCGATCACATGGGGATCGAAAAAGGGATCATGCAGCTTATCGAACGCGACCGCGCGGAAACGCTCTACGGCGCGATGCAGGAACGGTTGCAGACGCCCGGCGGGTCGGTTGCAAATACCATTGCGGGCGTCGGCGCCCTGGGCCTGCCCACCGCTTTCATCGGTCGGGTGAACGACGACGCGCTTGGCCGGTTCTACGCAAGCAGCATGGCAGATGCGGGGACAGATTTCGTCAATGCGCCGGTGGCGGGGGGTGCCTTGCCCACGTCGCGGTCGATGATCTTTGTCTCGCCCGATGGCGAGCGGTCGATGAACACCTATCTTGGTATCTCAACCGATCTGGGGCCTGCGGATGTGCCAGACGAGGTCTGCAACACGGCCCGCATCATGTTCCTCGAAGGGTATCTGTTCGACAAACCCGCAGGCAAAGAGGCGTTCCGGCAGGCATCCCGCACGACACGCGCCGCCGGGGGTATGGCAGGTATCGCCATTTCCGATCCCTTCTGCGTTGACCGCCACCGCGATGACTTCCTGCAGATGATCGGCGAAGAACTGGACTTCGTGATCGGCAACGAGGCGGAAATCCTGTCGCTCTTTGAAACGCAGGACCTTGAACATGCATTGGCCAATACGGCGGCCATGTGCCCCATCGTGGTCTGTACGCGGTCGGGTGACGGTGTAACGATCATCCGGGATCAAGAGCGTGTGGACGTTCCCGTGACCAAGGTTGTGCCGGTTGATGCCACAGGCGCCGGCGATCAGTTTGCCGCGGGATTTCTATATGGTCTGGCCACTGACCGCGATCTGGAAACCTGCGGTCGCATGGGCCACATCTGTGCCGCAGAAGTGATCAGCCACATTGGGCCCCGCCCGGAAACCAACATCCTTTCCCTGTTCAAGAACGCAGGCCTTGTCACCTGATGCTAAGCGATGGAATGCATGATGTCCCACCGGGCAAAATCGCAACGGTCGTCACGCATCTCGAAATGCTTGCGCAGGCAGACGAACGGCCTGCGCAGCTGGCCGAAGGTTGGGCATTGCGCCCCGTGCCAAACCCCACGCTCGACTGGTACCGCGCCATCTTCACCGCTGTCGGTCAGGACTGGTTGTGGTTCTCCCGCCGGGGGCTGAGCGATGCTGATTTGTCGGCCATCATTCATCACCCGGATGTCATGATCTGGACGCTGACGCGGGATGGGGCCGATGCTGCCCTGCTCGAACTTGATTTCCGCGAGCCGGGTGCTTGCGAACTGGCCTTTTTCGGGCTGACAGATGCGTTGATCGGGACGGGCGCGGGGCGTTTCCTGATGAACGTCGCAATCGCTCAGGCCTGGAGCCGTCCGATCTCCCGGTTTCATGTCCATACGTGCACGCTCGATAGCCCCCAAGCCATGGATTTCTATCGGCGCAGTGGGTTTGTTCCATACCGTCAACAGATCGAGATCGACGACGATCCGCGGCTGACCAAAGGCTATGACCGCGCTCTCGCGCCGCATGTGCCGATTATTTCCGGCTGACTGTCGGCTGCTAGTATTTGATCACGCGACAGGTCTGGCCGCGGTGGCAAGACAACAGTTCCCGAATTTGGGCATCTGATGGCGTTGCAATCATGTCCCCACCACAAGGATCGATTGTCAGTTCAAAAACGCTGCTCTTGCGCTGGACAAAGGCCAGAACCTCCTGCCCGCTTTTGGCCTGCGGGCACCAAGGACCAAAGCACCGGGGCACAAGGGTGATCGACCGATCAAACCGCTGATCAAACGCGCGCACCCCCAGAACCTTGCCGTTCAGGCGCGCCGGGATTTCAATCCGCTGTGCAGAAGCTTCGGAATTGTTCGGATCGAATTCGGGCAATTGGCTTTCATCAAAAGTCAAAACGCCTTGCACCACGACATATGTCTCGGCTGCCTCGGCAATGCGGGTGTACACATTCGGTACTGTTTGCGGCAGGCAGGACAACGCAAGGCCCTGCACAGGCAACAAACATATCATCAGACCCGCCAGAAACCGCATTACAGATACTCGTCAAATTCTTTCAGAACCTGAACATAGACATCCCGTTTGAACGGCACAATCGCGTCGGCCAACTCGGCAGGATCCAGCCACTTCCACCGGGAAAACTCCGGATGATCGGTGTCGATATTGACCTGATCGTCTTCACCCAGAAACCGCAGCAAGAACCACTTTTGCTCTTGCCCGCGATACTTGCCGTTCCAGATCGTCGGCACGACATCATGTGGCAGATCGTAGGGCAACCATCCCGCCGTTTCGGATACAACCTCGACCAGATGCGGCAAGATACCTGTTTCTTCTTCCAACTCGCGCAGGGCCGCCGCCTGTGCGTCCTCGTCCTTGTCCACACCACCTTGCGGCATCTGCCAGTATTCCCGAAACCGGTCCTTGCGTTGCCCGACCCAAACCTGCCCTTCGGCATTCATCACCATGACGCCCACATTGCGCCGATAAGGCAGCGCCGCGATTTCATCGCCTGTCATCTCGATCCTCCGTTTGGTTCCTGATACCCTGCCTGACGCCGCGTTGCACATGACAATCGCCACCACTTCAGGCGAAATAGCGCAAACATTTTCCCCGGAGGATTCCATGACAGCCTATCCCCACATGCTCGCCCCCCTTGATCTGGGCTTTACCACACTGAAGAACCGGATCCTGATGGGATCGATGCACACGGGCCTTGAGGAAACCAAGGACTGGAACCGGGTCGCGGAATTCTATGCAGAGCGCGCGCGTGGGGATGTGGGCCTGATGGTGACGGGCGGCATCGGCCCCAATCTCGAAGGGTCCGTCCTGCCGGGAGCGGCGATGATGACAACCGATGAAGACGTCACCAACCACAGCATTGTCACCGACCGCGTGCACGAAGCGGGCGGCAAGATTGCCATGCAAATCCTGCACGCGGGCCGCTATGCCTATGGCCCCATGTGCGTGGCGCCCAGCCCGATCAAATCACCCATTTCGCCCTTCCCGCCCACGGAACTGGACGAGGACGGCATCGAAAAGCAGATCCAGGACATCGCCGACACCGCCGCACGTGCGCGCAAGGCTGGTTATGACGGCGTCGAAATCATGGGATCCGAGGGATATTTCATCAACCAGTTCCTTGTGACCCACACCAACAAGCGCACGGATCGTTGGGGCGGCTCCTATGAAAATCGCATGCGCCTTCCGATCGAGGTGATCAAACGCACCCGCGCCGCCGTTGGCGATGATTTCATCATCATCTACCGGCTCAGCATGATCGATCTGGTGCCAAACGGTTCCACGCACGAAGAAGTCGTGCAACTGGCCAAGGCCGTCGAGGACGCGGGTGCCACGATCATCAACACCGGCATCGGCTGGCATGAAGCGCGTATTCCGACAATCGCCACATCCGTGCCGCGTGCAGCCTTTGCATGGGTCACGAAGAAATTGATGGGCCAGGTGTCGATCCCGGTCATCACATCGAACCGCATCAACACCCCCGAGGTCGCCGAAGAGGTCCTGTCGACCGGCTGCGCGGACATGGTATCGATGGCCCGCCCCATGCTCGCAGACGCGCATTTCGTCGCCAAGGCCGCCGCAGGTCAGGCTGATCACATCGCGCCCTGCATCGCCTGTAACCAGGCCTGTCTGGACCACACTTTCGGCGGCAAGATCAGTTCATGCCTCGTGAACCCTCGCGCCTGCTATGAGACGGAACTGCCCATCGAACCTGCGCAGGCCAAAAAGGCAATCGCCGTTGTCGGCGCAGGCCCCGCGGGCCTTTCGACAGCGATGACAGCCGCACAACGCGGTCACAGCGTCACCGTCTTCGACAAATCCGCCGAGATTGGCGGCCAGTTGAACATGGCCAAACAAATCCCCGGCAAAGAAGAATTCTGGGGCCTCGTCGACTGGTATCGCACCATGATCGCTGATCTGGGCATCGAAACGCGCCTTGAAACAACGGCCACGGCGGACATGCTCAAGGACTTTGACGAGGTGATCGTGGCCACCGGTGTGACGCCCCGTGATCCCCAGATCCCCGGACAGGACGGCGACAATGTCGTCGACTACATCGATGTGCTGCGCCACAAGACACCCGTCGGAAAACGCGTGGCCGTGATCGGCGCAGGCGGGATCGGTTTCGATGTGTCGGAGTTTTTGGCCCACGAAGGCGAAAGCCCGACCGAAAACCTGCCCGAATGGATGCGCGAATGGGGTGTGACGGACCCAGCCGACCACCGCGGCGGACTTGCCCCGGAAGGCCCGCAACCCGTACCGGCCGCACGTGACATTACGCTGTTGCAGCGTAAAGCCACGAAACACGGCAAGGGTCTGGGCAAAACAACCGGCTGGATTCACCGCGCCGCACTGAAGATGAAGGACGTCGAATTTGTGGGCGGCGTAAACTACGAACGCATCGACGCCGAAGGCCTGCACGTGTCCTTTGGCGAGGCGCGCGAAAACCCGCAGACAATCGCAGCAGACACAATTGTTCTGTGCGCAGGTCAGGTGCCTGAGCGCAGCCTGGCAGACGCTCTTGAAGCCCAAGGCACGCCTTGCCACGTGATCGGCGGCGCGGACGTGGCCGCGGAGCTTGATGCAAAGCGCGCCATCGATCAGGGCACCCGGCTCGCCGCCAGCCTCTGATCTGTCTTTGGACTGCACGTATTCACGAACGCAAGGGGGGCTGTCAGCCCCCCTTTTTCTATGCGCCTAACCCCATGCAACCGGCAAGGACGTCCCGTTCTCAGGCCCCGTGTACCGCGCGGCTGTCGGGCGGCGCCTCAGCCCTGTCGAACAGTCCGTAATCGCGCGCCACGTTCGCCACGCGCAGCCGGTAGTCCGAGAACACACCGCCCCGCCCCTTTGCCTGCGCACCGCGATGTTGCGACAATTGTCGCCACCTTTGAACGGCGGCCTCGTCTTCGAAGAAGGACAAGGACAACAGCTTGTCCGGCGCGGTCAGGCTTTGAAATCGCTCCACCGAGATGAACCCCTCAACCTCGGACAACATCGGGCGCATGGTCGCCGCGATATCAAGGTAGGTCTCTTTTTGTCCCGGAGCAGGGGTCACCTCGAAAATCACCGCGATCATTCTGCGCCTCCATGCGGCAGTGATGCGCATTTCAACCAGGTTCGATCTTCGCGCAGGATAAACTTCTGATCTTGCGCGAACTGATAATTCTGTTGCCCCAACGGATCAGCGGCCAACCGCGCCCTGTAGGCCTCGTAATCTGCCAGCGACCGCACATGATAAATGCCATAGGCAAGCGTTGCAGACCCTTCGTGTGGTGAAAAATACCCCACAAGGTCCGCTCCACAGCGCGGGATCGCCTGCCCCCAGTTGCGCGCATAGGTCTCGAACTGAGGTTTTTTCACAGGGTCAATTTCATAACGAATGAAACAGGTCAGCATAGTGTTTCTCCTTTTTTCTGAAACTGACCTACCCGATTGCAGTGCGCGAATGCTTTGACTACGGTCAAACTATGAAAGAAGGCCCTGATTTCGCACGTATCGCCACCTTGATGGGCGACCCCGCCCGCGCCACCATCCTCACGGCGCTGATGTCTGGCCGCGCCCTGACCGCCACCGAGCTGGCGCACGAGGCGGGTGTGACCCCGCCCACCGCGTCCTCGCACCTTGCCAAACTGCAAGACGGCGGCCTGTTGAAACAACGCAAACAGGGGCGGCATCGGTACTACACACTGTCGGGGGACCATGTCGCACGCACCATCGAGGCGATGATGGGCCTTGCTGCAAATCACGGGCATCTGCGGACGCGGACCGGGCCGCGCGATCAGGCCCTGCGAAACGCGCGTGTCTGTTACAACCATCTTGCCGGCGACATGGGCGTTCACATGTACCGGTCCCTAATGCAAATGGGCCACATCGCGGCCGCAGCGGACGGCCTGACCCTGACCGACAGAGGTCAGGCATTTGCACAGCAGATCGGAGTGTCACTGGAAAACCTCAAGACTTCGCGCGCGCCGATGTGCCGCGATTGTCTGGACTGGAGCGCGCGGCGGTCTCACCTTGCAGGAAAGTTCGGGCGTGCGCTTCTGACCCGATTTATTGATCTTGGATGGGCCACACGCACGCCCGGCACCCGCATCATTCGATTCTCTCAAACAGGCCAAAGCCAGTTCGAGGCCTTGTTTGGCCCCCTTCCACTACAAGACGGCTGACGTTGTGCCTCAAGGTCTGTGGCCGCACTGTTTTTGCCGCTGGGTTTTTTCACCGGTCTGTTCGGGGTCAAGGTTGCAGGCATGCCGGGTCTGGAAAACCCGGCAGCCGTTGCCGCAATCGCGATTTTAAGCTGGCTCAGATGGATCTGATCCCTACTCGACCGTGATGGTAATCCACTCCCCTGCGATTGGCGTATCGTGCGGCACATGATAAAGATCCCCCAGCACCAGTTGCAGCGTGTGCTGGCCCGGCGCGAGGTCAAGCATGACCTCGGTTTGACCGCCCCCAAAGTGGCGGTGGTTGTCATCCGCAAAGAGACCTGTGTCCGTCATCTCTGAATCGTCTGGTCCCTCACCGAACGGCACACGGTTTGTCAGCAGATGATGGTGGCCCGTCATCTCCTTTTCAGTACCCGCCGGGGCCACGCCCATCCCGCTGAGCCCAAAGACGGCTTTGAACGGTGACGAGACAGTCGCGCCGTCTTCAATGTTCACGAAATAGACCTTTGCATCCGGGTTCGACGGCGTTTCGCCTGAAAAAGCGGCACTGCTGAGAAGAGTGATCGCCGCAGCTGTCATAAAAGTTTTCATTTCATTCTCTCCCTGATTTATGTTCCAGTTTGAAAGCACAGTATTATCTTAACACACCGGAGCCCGGATTATTCAGTCCAACACCGAAACCAACGCACACGAACTTGTGCGCGATGGCTTGCCAACCGTCTTTCCGCGGTTGTGGCGCTATTGCGTGGCGTTGACCGGACGGCGGGATTGGGCGGATGATCTGGCGCAGGCCACGTGCCTGCGTGCCATGGAAAAGGCAGAACAGTTTCAGGTAGGAACGCATCTGGATCGCTGGGCCTTTCGGATTGCACAAACCACGTGGTTGAACGAATTGCGGTCGCGCAAGGTACGCACCGGTGGCGGGCTTGTTCCGGTCGAGGAAACGGACTTGCCCGACATGACTGCCGGGACCGAAACGAATATTCACGCCCGAGAAGTGTTATCACAAGTGAATGCCCTGCCCGAGGCGCAGCGTCAGGCGGTCTTTCTTGTCTATGTCGAAGGGTTCAGCTACCGCGAAGCGGCAGACACCATGGATATCCCGATCGGCACTGTCATGAGCCGCCTTGCCGCTGCTCGCAAAAGCCTGTCGGTCAAATTGGGCGAAACCAAGAGGTCCAGCGCATGAACGAACGCGCACATTTCACGGACGAGGACCTGACCGCCTACCTTGATGGCGAGGCGCCCGAAGAGCTGCGCAAGGAAATCGATGCGGCGCTGGAAATCAACGACGATTTGGCGACGCGGTTGGCCGCGCTCGATATCCCAGTAGATGATATCGCCGGGGCCTTCGATGCGCTGCTGGCAACAGCCCCTGCAATGCCCGATCTTGATGTGGTGCCTGCGTCCAACGTAACCCCGATGACGCCACGGGTACGCCGCAGTGGCGCGTTGGGCAACATCGGATTGTTCGCAACCGGCATCGCCGCGGGCATCGCGATTGCCGTCTACACCGGAATCGGTGATCCACAGCCCAAACCCGATGGCTGGAAGGCGGTCGTGGCGTCTTATCAGACGCTTTACGCCACCGAGACACTGGAAACGGTCACACCGACCCAAGCGGAAGTGCAGGCGCAGCTGGCGGCGGTCAGTGCAGCCCTTGGCACGGACCTCAGCACCTTGCCCAACTTGCCCGGCCTGACCTTCAAACGGGCGCAGCGGCTGTCGTTCAACGGCAAGACCCTGATCCAGATCGCCTATCTGCGCGATGACGGTACGCCCGTTGCCCTGTGCATCATTCCCGCCAAGGGGCCAGCGCCCCAGCCCGTGACAACAGCCACGATCAAAGGGCTGGCCACCTCAAGCTGGAACCAGAACGGACTAGCCTATCTGCTGGTGGGGGGTGATGATCCTGCACCCGTGGTCGCCGACGCGCTGACCTTCCAAAGCTGGTCTGAATCCGTCCAGAACCTCTGATCGCGGCACCCGGAAACACTCTGTTCTGCTGTTTCCGCGCCACGAACGATCCGCGCAATTACCCCAAGATTATCCCACCGCTGCCCCCTTCTTGCCGTGTTTGGGCGCGATACCTGACCCTCGAAACGCAAGATTGAAAGGGGCCGGGATGGACCGCCTGACAGAAATGGAAGCCTTTGCCACGGTTGTGGACCAGGGTGGATTCACGGATGCGGCCAAGAAGATGGGGATTTCGAAATCCGCCGTCTCAAAGCACGTCTCGAGCCTTGAGGCGCGCCTTGGGGCACGCCTGCTGAACCGCACTACACGTCGGGTGTCCCCCACAGAAATCGGACTGGCCTATTACGACCGTGCCCGCCGCGTCCTGAATGACGCAGGCGAAGCCGATGCGCTTGTCACCTCCATGCAATCGGCCCCCTCGGGCCTTTTGCGGATCAGTGTTGCAACCGACTTTGGCGTCAATCACCTGTCCCCGGCGCTGTCCGAGTTTCTTGAGGACTTTCCCGATATCACCGTGAACATGGTGCTGAACAACCGCTACGTCGAACTGATCTCGGAAGGGTTCGACATGGCCGTGCGTATTGGCGAGTTGGAAGACAGCACATTGCGGGCGCGCAAGCTGACCGAGACAACCAAGCGCATGATCGCAAGCCCCGCCTATTTCGAAAAATACGGCCGACCGCAAAAGATCGACGATCTGAACGAACACAAGCTTTTGCACTATTCCAACCAGTCGTCAGGCAACGTCTGGAAGCTGACGGCACCCTCTGGTGAAAAACGTCAGGTGCGCACGGCAGGCTGGCTGTCAGTCAACGACGGGCAATCCCTGCTGAACGCCGCAATCTCCGGTCTTGGCATCGCCTATTTGCCCAGCTTTCTGTACGGCGAAGCGCTTGAGCAAGGATTGGTCGAGGATGCGATGCCTGATCTGCCGACCGATACTCAGGGTATCTATGCGGTATACCCTCCGGGCCGCTTTACACAGCCCAAGGTTCGCGCCTTCATCGACTTCCTGGTGCATACGTTTGCCGACAAGGGTCCGACGGACTGGTAAGCCCAACCTGAAACGAATGACCAGGGCCTCGCTTCTGCGGGGCCTTTACCTTGCCTGCAACACCACCGCCTCGACACGTCTGTTGGCCTCGCGGCCGGCCGGATCGAGATTTGAGGCCACGGGCGACAGATATCCCATACCCTCGGCGTCGATACGCTCTGCCGCCACGCCGTAGGTTTCGATCATGCGGTCCCGCACCGATCCCGCGCGCCGCTTTGACAAGGCGATGTTTCCGTCCAGCGCACCCACGCTATCGGTGTGGCCCACCAATGCGATGCGCACATCGGGCTGATCTTCCATGAAATCGGCCAGTTGCTGCAGCACAGGAAACGGGCCGGCACCCAGTTGCGAGGTGCCTGTGCCAAAATCCAGCCCCTCAAGCACCACATGCCCCCTTTGCAACAAGATCGCGGCGAAATCGGCGTCGGGAGCATCCACTGGGGTCAAGGCCTTTGGTACCGCACCGCCCGTGCGCACGGCAGCGGGCGTCGCATCCAGATCACCGGCCTCAATGATCTGCACATAGGCTGCTGTGGCCGTCGTGCTGACCATCACTGTCAAGGCCGCTGTGGGCGTGTCGGCATCGCCCGCGACAGCAGTCAGGAACCGGAAGGCCCGTAGGTTGACGTGCATATTCGGCGCAGGCAGCGTTTCGGTCGAAAACCGAAAATCAAACCCACCGCACAGCGCCTGATCACAATCGAGGATAATGTCGTATCCTGCCGCTTCGATCTGTTCGCGCAAAGGCGTCAGAACCTGCAGCGTCGTCAACCCCGGCGAGACGATGCGCCAAGCCTGCCGCCGCACTTCGCCTTCGACCACGACACCCGGCGTTGCGCCATCGGCGAAGGGTCCGCGCGGCGCGAAATAGCTGTCGAGGGGGCTGTTGCGAACAATGGTCTGCCGCGCATTCGACGGCAACGTCAGTTCAAGCGCCTGCGCAGACCCTGAAAAGCCCACCAGAAACGCACTTATGACGGCCCACCGTGGGATCACCGGAACTGCGCGTGATATTCGTCGTTGGGGCGCATGTCGGTGCCGCTGGCCACACGGTTTGTCATATTGAAGAACGCGGCCACCGACGCGATATCCCAAATGTCGCGATCGCTGAACCCATGATCGCGCAGCACCTGACGGTCGGCTTCGGTGATCTTGGCCGAGGCTATGGTCAGGTCTTCGGAAAACTGCAGCATGGCCGCGACGCGCGGCTCAAGATCAGCCACCCGCCAATTCATCACCAACTGCTCGCCCAACTTGGGATCACCCGACAATTGGCGCACTGCGGCCCCATGCGCGGTGAGGCAATAATAGCACTTGTTCACCGAACTCACGACCACCGCGATCATCTCGCGCTCAAGCTTGCTGAGCGCGCTGTCGCCCAACATCAGGTCGTTGTACATCGCCGTGAAAGTGTTCAGCTTTTCGGCATCAAAAGCGTAGGCCTGCAGTACGTTGGGGATCATCCCCAGCTTGTCCTGACAGACATCGAAATACTTCTGTGTGGGTGCGGGAAGCGGGTCCATCATCGGCAGATCAAGGGCCGTGGGCGCAGAGTGTTTGGTCATGCTGTGTCCTTCAGTTCCCGGTAATGATACCGGCCTTTTTCCGAGAATCCGAGTGCGCGATAGAGCGCATTTGCGCCGGTGTTCTGGACCGTGCACAAAACCGAAATCGTGTGCGCGCCCTTCTCTTGCGCCCAGAAGGCCGCCTTGCGCATCATCCATCCGGCTACGCCCTGCCTGCGCTGTTCGGCCAGAACCTCGACCGCGTGAACCATGCACACGCCATCGTGTATCGCTGCGAATGCGACACCGCCCGGCTTTTCGTTCCACCGTGACAGGATCGCCGTTTTCATCTTGGCCCGGGCCATCACCGCAAGCCGTTCCGGCCCGATACCGCCCTTGGCCCAAATCTCCTGCATGATCGCCAGCGGCTCCCAAATGGCAAAAGCCGTGACCCGTGGAATGGGGATATCCGTCAGCAAAGACACCGGCGCCGCGTATAGAACCACTGGATCGACCACGGTGTACCCACGGTCCTCGAGCAGACTGTCAAGCGCATCATCCCCCTGGCGCAACTGGAACAGTGGGCGCTGCCCCAAGGCACGCATGGTCTGTTCCGCGTCGGTCACGTCCGCGTCGGTTACCGGTCCAGTTGCTGATGCCGCGGACACACGCTTGCCGCCGCCCCGCCCGTCACGAAACATCCAGGGATCGCGCCGCATCATCTGTGCCGCGGGCCACGTGGCATCGCAGACATCGTAAAGCGTCTGAACCGTGACGCTCATTCGGCAAACATCTGGTTCAGGCTGTCCACAGCCGCATCTACGCGCGCACTGTCTGTGCCGCGAATAACGATGTTGGCCCCGTATTTGCCATCGCGGATAAAGGGGTAGGACCCGATCGACAGATCGGAGAACGTCTCAGCCAGTTGACCCAGTGGCCCGGCAATATCGCCTTCGCCGCGGTCTATCCTCTGGGTTTTGGAGATCAACGGCGCGCCACCGGTCAGCAGCGGCAAGATCGACGCCACCATGGCCTGAAACACCGACGGCACACCGGCCATCACGTGTACGTTTTCCATGGTAAATCCAGGCGCCACAGACACCGGGTTGTCAATCAGCGTGGCCCCGTCCGGGATGCGTGCCATACGTTGCCGGGCCGCGTTGAAGTCGAGCCCTTGACGGTCGTAGTGCGCCGCCAGCAGCGCCCGCGCATCCTCGCGCACGTCGATGTGCGCATCAAAGGCCGCGGCGATGCAATCGGCAGTGATATCGTCATGCGTGGGGCCAATGCCACCGCTTGTGAACACCGTGTCATAGGCCTGCGACAGCGCCTTGGTCGCGGCGATGATGGCGTCCGGATCGTCGCTGACCACCCGAACTTCCTTGAGGTCGATGCCCTGCTCTGTCAGCTGCCCGGCAAGATAGTGCATGTTCGCATCGCGCGTGCGGCCAGACAGGATTTCGTCACCGATGACCAGCATGGCGGCAGTGGGATTGGACATTGCAGCACTCCTTGAGGGTTCTGTTATCTCGGTATAGGCCTGCCCACATGCGCTTTCAAACCGAACTTGTCCCGGCCCGCCTGATCCGCCGCTACAAACGCTTTCTTGCGGATTGCACGCTGGAGGATGGCACCGAAGTGACCGCACATTGCGCCAACCCAGGATCGATGATGGGACTGGCCGAACCGGGTACGCGTATCTGGCTGGAACCCAACGATGACCCCAAGAAAAAGCTGAAATACGGCTGGCGGCTGGTGGAGCATGAGAACGGGCATTTTACTGGCGTCGACACATCCGTGCCCAACCGCGCGCTGCGCACAGCCCTGGAAACCCGTCAGATCGCTCCTTTGGCTGCCTATGGATCCGTCAGGCCCGAGGTGAAATACGGCGCCAACAGCCGGATTGATTTCCTGCTGTCCGAACACGGTCTGCCCGACGCCTATGTCGAGGTCAAATCGGTCACCCTGAGCCGCGCACCGGCGTTGGCCGAATTTCCCGACAGTGTCACGGCGCGGGGGGCGAAACATCTGGATGAACTGGCGCAGATGCGCGCGGAAGGGCACCGGGCCATCATGTTGTATCTGGTGCAACGGACCGACTGCACACAGTTCAAACTGGCCGATGATATCGACCCAGCCTATGCCGCGGCCTTTGCAAGGGCCCGCGCCGCAGGCGTTGAAACCCTTTGCATGGGCACCCGGATCACACCCGAAGGCGTGTGGGTTTCGGGTACGCTTGAGGTGGTGTTTTGACGCCCCCTAGCGCTTTTGCTGCACCTGCATTACATCTAGGACAACAACATTCCGATGGAGCCCGGCGTTGAAGCACGAATCCCGTGGCCGTCTGACCAAAGACGGCATTCGCATCTATGATCCTTCTGACTTCGCGGGCATGCACGCCGCCGGAGCCTTGGCCGCGCGCATTCTGGACGCGATGCCGGAACATGTTTTCCCCGGCCAGACCACCGCCGCCATCGACAAGATCATCACCGATATGGTGGATGAGGCCGGCGCAAAATCCGCCACCATCGGGTACAAAGGCTATCAGCACGCAAGCTGCATCAGCGTGAACCACGTTGTCTGTCACGGTATCCCCGGGGACAAGACGCTGAAAGACGGCGACATCCTGAACATCGACGTGACCGTGATCGTGGACGGCTGGTATGGCGATACATCGCGGATGTACGTGGCGGGCAAACTGCCGCGCAAGGCTGAACGGCTGATCGAGGTCACGCATGACGCTTTGATGCGCGGGATCGAGGCGGTGAAACCCGGCAACACCTTCGGTGATATCGGTCACGCCATCCAATGCTATGTCGAGGCGCATCGCATGTCCGTGGTACGCGATTTCTGCGGGCATGGTCTGGGCCGGGTGTTTCACGCCCCGCCCAACGTGCTGCACTACGGTCGGCCCGGCACGGGTTCGGTTCTGGAACCGGGAATGTTCTTTACCATCGAACCGATGGTCAACCTTGGCCGACCCGAGACCAAGACACTGGCCGATGACTGGACCGCCGTGACCCGTGACAAATCCCTGTCAGCGCAGTTCGAACATTCGGTGGGCGTGACCGAAGACGGGGTCGAGATTTTCACCCTGTCCGAAGCTGGTCTGTTTCACCCCACCTATTCGTCCTGAGCCTTCGCATTGAAGACAAAGAGCGTCTGACCTTCAATCCGGTAGCTGTTGATCAGTTCCGCCGCGCGCGACCCGGTCAGCCAGCTTTCGAACACCTGTGCAGCGGCGTGGTTCACATGCGCGTGCCGCGCAGGATCGACAGGGATAAAACTGTATTGATTGAACAGCACCGGGTCGCCTGAAAAGGCGATCTGCAACCCGGCTTTGTTGCCGAAGTTCAGCCAACTGGCCCGATCCGACAGGATGTAGGCGTCCAATGCCGCAGCCGTGTTCAGGCTCGCCCCCATCCCCGCGCCCACCGCGTTGTACCAAGGTGCAAACCGCTCCGGCTCAAGCCCAGCCGCTTGCCAAAGCGCCAGTTCCTTCTTGTGGGTGCCGCTGTCATCGCCACGGCTGACAAAACGCGCACTGGCCCGCGCAATGCGTTGCAGGGCCGTGGCCGCATCAGGGGCGGTTCCGACCTCAGCGGGATCAGAATCGGGGCCGATCAGCACAAAATCGTTGTACATGATCTCCCGGCGGTGCGTGCCATAGCCTTCGGTCACGAACGCCTCTTCTGCAGCTTTGGAGTGGACAAGGATCGCATCCACATCCCCCGCACGCCCCAAGCGCAGGGCCTGCCCCGTGCCCACGATCAGCATCTGCACCTCAAGGCCCGTGTCTTCGGCCAATGCGGGCAGCAGAACGTCGGACAGACCGGAATTGTTGAACGATGTGGTCACCGCCAGCTTCAGCGTGTCGGCCAGTGCGGGCAGGGCAAGGATCATGGAAAAGACAAGAACCAGGGCGCGGATCATTCGATGATATCTCCTCTGACAAAGGCCTGAAATTCCGGGCTGCCCGCGCCATCAAGCAAGGCGTCTGTGGCACCTTGATCATGAATCTGCCCGTGCAAGAGAAACAGGATGCGATCGGCAAGGCGCCGTGCCTGGCCCAGGTCGTGCGTGGCCATGACGATGGTGGTGCCATCGCCATGCGCCCCGCGCAACAGCGTTTCGATCTCGCGCGTCGATCTGCCATCAAGGTTGGCGGTCGGTTCGTCCAGAAACAGTACGTCGGGCCGCCTGATCAGTGCCCGCGCCAAGGCCAGCTTTTGCTTTTCACCCCCCGACAGACGATGCGCGGGCGTGTTGAGTGCATCGCCGAGCCCAATGCGCCCTGCCCAATCGGACACATCCTTTTTGATGCGGTCGCGCGGTTCGCGGGCCAGCGCCAGCGGATAGCCGAGGTTCTCCGCCACCGACCGGCGCAGCAGGATCGGGCTTTGAAAGACATAGGCCTGACGGTCGTGTGCCGCGCGCTCGGGCAAGGCCCAATCCACGCGGCCCGCGCTGACGCGTTCGATGCCGTGCATGGATTTGAGGAACGTCGTCTTGCCCGCCCCGTTCGGTCCCAGGACGATTGTGAACCCGCCACTGCCCAATGTGAAATCCACCGGCCCAAGGATCACCTTGCCGCGCCTGCGCACCTGCACCTTGTCCAGTCTAAGAGGGAACAATGCGCTCACCAGCGCCCCTCCCGTTCGGTGCGCGACAGCATGTGGATCAGAATGTTGACCGCCAGCGCCAATGCAATCAGCACAAAGCCAAGTCCGAGCGCCAATGCAAAATCGCCCTTGCTGGTTTCAAGGGCGATGGCCGTGGTCAGAACGCGCGTGGCGTGATCAATGTTGCCACCGACGATCATGATCGCCCCCACCTCGCCAATGGCGCGTCCGAACCCGGCCAAGGCGGCCGTCAGCAGCGTGCGCCGCCCATCCCACAGAAGGGTCTTGATCCGTTGCGTTTTCGAGGTGTTCAGCGACACCAGAAGGTCATGGTATTCCGCCCAAAGCTCGCGCATGGCCTGATGAGTGACCGAGGCAATCAACGGCGTGATGATGATGACCTGCGCGATGATCATGGCCGTGGGCGTAAAGAGCAGGCCAAACACGCCAAACGGCCCGGACCGCGACAGCAAAAGATACACGATCAAACCCACCACGACCGGGGGCAGCCCCATCAATGCGTTCAAGACCGCGATCACCAAACGCCGAAACCGGAACCGACGGATGGCCAGCCACGTGCCCAAAGGAAGAGCGATCATACAGGCCACGAACAACGCCGTCAGGCTGACACGCAGAGACCGCATCGTGATTTCGACCAGATCCGCGTCGGCGGTCACGATCAGCCAAAAGGCCGCTTGCAGTCCTTGCCAGATATCAGTCATCGCGCGTTATCGCGCCTTTGCGTCAGGTCGCATCTTTGCAGATCAATCCAGACGCACCGCGGCACCCGCGCCACGTTCTTCCGCACTGAAGCCTGCGTTCTGGAGGATCAGATTGGAACCCACGGCAATCACGGCAATCGCGGCAAAGGCTGCAAGCATGGCTTTCATCTCAGTTCCCCTCCCGGGCCGTGGCAGCCCGCAAAAATGCAATCAGGTCCTGCCGGTCTTCCGGCTTCGTGATCCGCTGCATAGGCATCTTCGATCCGGGAATAAAGTGATCCGGCCCCAGATCGAACAACTTGTCTATGGTGTCATCGGACCAGACGATCTCTGACCCGGACAGTGTATCGGAATACGCATAATCGGCAACCGATCCTGCACGCCGCCCGAACACACCGAAAAGCGAAGGACCCGCACGGCGTTGGCTGGACGGGGTCAGCGTATGGCAAATAGAGCATTTGCGTTTGAACTGCCGTTCGCCATTGGGCAGGGTTTCGGGGTCTTCCAGAAAACTGCGTCCTGTGTCCGACATCTGCCCATGTGCGTCCATGGTCGCAAGGGGCCACGAATACATGATGTCCTCAATCCCGGCGGCATGGATGTTCTGCCCATTGGGCGAAAAGGCCAGCGCCCAGATCGGGCCGCGCCGGGTGGCGCGAAAATCGCGCGCGATCTGACGGGTTGCGGTGTCGATCACCATGATGAACCCCTCGCCATCCCCTACGGCCAGATTGGCCGAACCCGCATGAAAGGCCATCGCAAGGATGGGTCGCCGGTTCAGCGTAAAATCGGCAATGGCCTCACCTGTTTCCATATCCGCGATGCGGGTCACCCCATCCACGGCCCCATAGGCCAGCCACCCTTCATCGGCATTCAGGATCAATTCGTTGATACCGAAGCCATGTTTGACCAACAGTTGCCTTTCTGCGCCCTGCGCCACGTCCCACAGACGAATGGTGCCATCGGTCGAGGCGGAATAGAGCGTCTTGCCATCTGGCGCAAAAGCGACTGCGTTCACGCCTTGGGCATGTCCCTGCAAAAGTCTTGGAGCGCTGTCATCAAGCGGCCATAGACCAATCGTGCCATCCCAACTGGCCGAAGCGATCAGGGTGCCATCGGGGGCTGTCGCCACATCCATCACCTTGCCCTTGTGGGTGCCCAATGTCGCCTGCGCCCCATCCGGTACGTCCCAAATCATCACCGCAAAATCGTCGCTCGCCGAAACCACGCGTCCGTCTTCCAGAAAGGTCACGGTGTTCACAGCCGCGCGGTGGCCTTCCAACCATTGGGGCGTTGTGCCGGTCCAAAGGCCCAGCGCGTTGTCGAAACTGGCCGTCGCGATCTGGCCACCCGAGGCCACGGCGATGTCCATGATTGGCCCGCCATGGCCCTTGAGGGTGAAAAACTCCTGCGCGCCAGCGCAGACGGGCGCAATCAGGCCAAACGCTATGACCAGCGGCCGCAGCATCTATTCGGCGGGCGTGCCCTTGGCCCCGTCGGGGGCCTTGGCCTTCACCTCATCCACCCACAGGCTGTGGTGTTCGCGCGCCCATTGTTCCTCGACATGGCCGTCGCCCATGGCGTCAAAGGCCCCTTCCATGCCCACCGACCCAATGTAGATATGCGCCAGAATGATCACCATCAGCGCAAAGCTGACCATTGCGTGCCACATCTGGGCGTATTGCATTTCCTCGTGAGGGGTCAGCACGGCGTTCAGCTCACCATATCCCAGCGCCTGCGGCAGGCCGACAGCGTTGAGTTTTTCAAACGTGGCCGCGAACATCGGCAGTTCGAAGGGAAAGAGCAGAGACAAACCGGTCAGAGAGATCGAGGCCCCCAGCAGGATCACCGACCAAAAGATCAGCTTTTGGCCTGCGTTGAATTTCTTGGCCGGCGGGTGGCCCTTGCCGATGATCCCGCCCCCCTTGGCGATCCAGGTCAGGTCGGTCCGGTCCGGCAGATTGTGGATGACCCACATCACAAAGATCATCACCAGAGCCAGCATGAAGGCCCATGAGACGTTGTTGTGCACCCATTTGGACCCGATGGCGATGGTCGAAAACGCCTCGAGCCCGAAGAGCGGAATGAGGTAGGTGCGCCCAGCCAGTGAGATCAGCCCCGTCACCCCAAGCAGGATGAAAGACCCCGCCAGCACCCAATGGCCAAAACGTTCCACGGCCTTGAACCGCTCGATAGTACGCCCGGTCTTTTCGCCGTCGATACGGATACGCCCCCGCACCATCAGGAAAAGCGCAAGCAGAAGGATCGTGCCGCCCAATGCGTAGAGGCCGTATCGCAAAAGCGGCCCTTCTCGGAACAGCAGCCACTCCATGCCGCCATCCTGCACCAGAACGGTGGCCGCAGGGCCATTGTTGCTGGCCGTAATGTCGGCAGAATTGAACCGCAGCGCGCGCCAAAGCTCCGGGTCGGACGAACCACCCAATGTGCCCAACTGCCCCGAAATCGCGGCCCCATCAGCCCCGCCAACGTCATCTCGTCGGAAACTGTCGTCGATCTGCTCGCCGCGCTGACGGGCCAGGATGTCCTCGAGCGTTTGCGCCCCGCCCGTGGCAGACCGGTCAACCGGTGGCGCTTCGCCTGCATCCTGTGCAGCAGCGCCGGTAATAAATCCAAGAGTGACGAGAAGAAGAACAAGACTGCGCAGCATCGGCATGCTCCCTTGGGCATCAACAGTGTGCAAAGAGGCGGCCCCGCGTCAGGGCCGCCCCGTTTTCATCGAAAGGACGGTCTAGCCGCCTTTCTGATCGTAGGCCGTGCCCCAGCCCCAGGCACCCGATCCGAACCCGCGCGCCACGACACGCTCGCGGTAGATGCCCGACACCACGTCGCCATCTCCGGCCAGCAACGCCTTGGTTGAACACATCTCGGCGCAGATGGGCAGCTTGCCCTCGGCGATCCGGTTGCGCCCGTACTTGGCGAATTCCGCGGTTGAATGGGTTTCTTCGGGACCACCGGCACAGAAGGTACATTTGTCCATCTTGCCCCGGCTGCCAAAGTTGCCAGCCTGCGGATACTGCGGCGCGCCGAAGGGGCACGCATAAAAGCAATAACCGCAGCCGATGCACAGATCCTTGGAGTGCAGCACGACACCTTCTTCGTTCTGATAGAAGCAATCGACCGGACACACTGCCATGCACGGCGCATCCGAGCAGTGCATGCACGCCACCGAGATCGAACGCTCACCCGGTTTGCCGTCGTTGATCGTCACCACCTTGCGGCGGTTGATCCCCCAGGGCACCTCGTTTTCGTTCTTGCAGGCAGTGACGCAGGCGTTGCATTCGATGCAGCGTTCGGCGTCGACGAGAAACTTTGCTCTTGCCATTCTTTCTCTCCCTTATGCCGACCAGATTTTGCAAAGAGTGGCCTTGGTCTCTTGCATCTGTGTCACTGAGTCATAGCCATAGGTCTGCGCGGTGTTCGTGCTTTCGCCCAGAACATAAGGATCGGCCCCGTCAGGATACTTCCCGCGCAGATCCTCGCCTTCGAGGTGGCCGCCAAAGTGGAACGGCATGAAGGCCACGCCTTCACCCACCCGGTTGGTTACCATCGCCATCACCTTGACCTTGCCGCCTTCCGGGCCTTCGACCCAAACCTGCGCCCCGTCACGAATACCAAGGTTGTTGGCATCGCGCGGGTTCACTTCGACGAACATGTCCTGTTGCAGTTCGGCCAGCCACGGGTTCGACCGTGTCTCGTCGCCGCCGCCCTCGTATTCCACAAGACGCCCCGAGGTCAGGATCATCGGATAATCCTTGCTGAAGTCGTTTTTCTGGATCGAGGCATACATGGTCGGAAGGCGATAGAACTTCCGGTCCTCATACGTGGGATAGTCCGCCACCAGATCGCGCCGGTTGGTATAAAGCGGCTCGCGGTGCAGCGGCACCGGGTCGGGGAACGTCCAGACAACCACGCGTGCCTTGGCGTTGCCGAAGGGTGCGCATTCGTGCTTGATCGCGACCCGCTGAATGCCGCCCGAAAGGTCGGTTTTCCAGTTGGTCTTGGGCCCGGCCACGGCGTCGATGGCCGCGCGTTCCTCGTCCGTGAGGTCCGTATCCCAGCCAAGGTCCATCAGCATCTGCATCGTGAATTCAGGGTATCCGTCCTGAATCTCCGATCCAACGCTATAGACCCCTTCGGCCAAAAGGTTGTCGCCGTCCCGCTCAACGCCAAAGCGCGCGCGGAAGGTCAGGCCACCCTCGGACACAGGTTTGGACATGTCATAGAGGTTCGGCGTACCGGGGTGGTTCATCTCGGGCGTGCCCCAGCAGGGCCATGGCATCCCGTAGTAATCACCATCCGCAGGACCGCCGATCGCTTGCAGTGTCGTGCGGTCGAACGTGTGCTGGTTGGCCATGTGCAGCTTGATCCGCTCCGGGCTTTGGCCGGTATAGCCGACCGTCCACATGCCCGAGTTGAATTCGCGGGTGATGCTTTCCACATTTGGCGTTTCGTCGTCTTCCATCTCGATATTGCGGAAGAAACGATCGGCCCAACCGAACTTGTTTGCGAACTTGGCCAGAATGACCTCGTCCGGCAGCGATTCGAAGAGCGGATCAACCACCTTGTCGCGCCACTGGATGGATCGGTTCGACGCGGTGACGGAGCCACGTGTTTCGAACTGAGTACAGGCCGGCAGCAAGTAAACGCCGTCTTCGCGGTCATGCAGAACCGCAGACACCGTTGGATATGGGTCAACCACGACCAGCATATCCAGCTGTTCCATCGCGGTTTTCATTTCCTTCTGACGGGTCTGGGAGTTGGGCGCGTGGCCCCACAGAACCATGGCGCGGACCTTGTCCGGGTTGTCCATGTTGGCGGGGTCTTCGAGAACACCGTCAATCCAGCGCGACACCGGGATACCGGTGAGGTTCATCAGGCTCTTGTCACCTTCAGTGGCGAATTGGGCCTTGAGCCAATCCATATCCTCACCCCAGACGCGTGCCCAATGGGCCCAGGACCCATCTTTGAGGCCATAATAGCCGGGCAGCGTGTGCGACAGAACGCCAAGGTCCGTGGCACCCTGCACATTGTCGTGGCCGCGGAAGATGTTGGTGCCGCCGCCGCTGATGCCCATGTTGCCCAGCGCCAGCTGCAACACGCAGTAGGCGCGCGTATTGTTGTTGCCGTTGGTGTGCTGGGTGCCACCCATGCACCAGATCACTGTGCCGGGGCGGTTGTTGGCCATGGTCCGAGCAACCCGCTTGAGCTGCGAGCCCGGTGTGCCGGTGACACGCTCGACTTCTTCGGGGTCCCACTTGGCAACTTCTTCCTTGATCTGGTCCATGCCCCAGACGCGGGTGCGGATGAACTCCTTGTCCTCCCACCCGTTTTCAAGGATGTGCCACAGAATGCCCCAGACCAGCGCCACGTCGGTGCCGGGCCGGAACCGCACGTATTCGTCCGCATGGGCGGCCGTGCGGGTAAAGCGCGGATCACACACAATCAGCGGTGCGTTGTTCTGTTCCTTGGCCTTCAGCACGTGCAGCAACGAGACGGGGTGTGCCTCGGCCGGATTGCCGCCGATGATGAAGATGGCCTTGGAGTTGTGAATGTCGTTGTAGCTGTTGGTCATCGCACCATAGCCCCAGGTGTTCGCAACACCCGCCACCGTGGTGGAGTGACAGATGCGTGCCTGGTGATCCACGTTGTTCGTGCCCCAGTAGGCGGCAAACTTGCGGAACAGGTACGCCTGTTCGTTGTTGTGCTTGGCCGATCCCAACCAGTAGACGCTGTCAGGTCCGCTTTCCTCTCGGATTTTCATCATGCCGTCGCCGATCTCGTCGATGGCTTGCTCCCAGCTGATGCGCTTCCACTCACCGCCCTCTTTCTTCATCGGGTACTTCAGGCGGCGTTCACCGTGGGCGTGTTCACGCACCGCAGCCCCCTTGGCGCAATGGGCACCGAGGTTGAAGGGGCTGTCCCAGCCGGGCTCCTGTCCCGTCCAGACGCCATTGGCCACTTCGGCAATCACCGTGCAGCCTACCGAACAGTGGGTGCAGACGGATTTCACGGTCTCGACCGCACCGGTAACTGCCGCAGCAGCATCCGCTTGGGTGACCGATCCGGCCGTGGCCGAAATTGCGGCCAGACCACCAATGGCCAGACCAGAGCCGCGCAGGAACGCACGGCGATCTACGGACTTTTCCGCGATGTCAGACAGGATACCGGTCCGCTGGGGGCGTCGCGCAACCCCGTTGGTCTTTTTCCTTAGCATATTAATTCCTCCCTTGGTTTCAGCAGTCGGGCGTCACGCAACCAGTCGCCGAAACATGGCTAGATGCGTCCGGGTCCGTTCAGAACCGGGCGCTGTCGAGATAGGCGCGGGTGTGCGCGGTGTCCTGCATCTTGTCCGATGTCGGATCGACTAGCTGCGCCTCGGCGGCGGTGCCACCGGCGGCAACGACCACCGCAGCAGCGGGTGCCGCAGTGCCTGCCAGTTTCAGAAAATCGCGGCGGCTTGTTCCGCCTTCGGTCTTCTTGGTCATGGGATCAAATCCCTCCCTTGTTGTGACGGGCGTCCCCGCCGTGAATGCAGGCCTAGCCCGCGGTCATCCGAAACGCTTCGCGTTCGATGTCGATGAAAGTGCGCCCCACTGCGCCCACGGACGCATAGAGGATCGAATTCTTGGCCGCTTCGAGATCGGAAAAGAAATGCCCGGCCCACGGCGCGATGTGCTTGTTGAAGAAGTTCTTCTGATCGTCGAGCGATGCGGGCACACCGAAGCGCCCCACGATCATGCCCGCCATCATCTCCATCAGTGATGCGATGTTGTCTTCGGGTTCGAAAACGTTTGGCGCACGGCTGATACGGCGTGCGGCCATGTCGTTGCGCAGCACCGCCAGCGGCTTTTCGTTCAGGAACCCGGTCAGATAATAGCTGGCATAAGGCAGCAATTCGCCCCGGCCCAAACCGATGAACAACGCGTTGAATTCGCTTTCCACAGCCTTCGGCTTACACGCGTTCGCCACGCGCGACAAACCGCCAATGGCCTGACCCAGATCGCTTTCATCCCCCGAAAGCCCTGCCGTTTGATCCAACAGCATCTGGCCCGGTGGCCCCGACAGCATCAGCCCAAGATAGTTGTAAAGGTCCGCGCGCAGGCGGTCTTCACTGGCAATCTTGATGTCTTCAGCGGTGTTCATGCGCTCTGTGCCTCATATTCAAATTGCATCCGGCGCTGTGCAGGGGCTGCAGCCAATTCATTGTCTTCGGCATCCTCCGGAACCAACACGTGCGGTGTCACGTCTTCGTGGCGGGCCATCATGGGGTCTGGCTGTTCTTTGGTCTCGACCTCAGGTGGCGTTGGCTCTTGCGGGACCTCCTTCTCGGCGGCCTGTCGGGTCAATTCCTCGACGTGTTTCAACATGCCCTTGCCAACTTGGTAGGCCGTTTGCATGCCCTCCATGACCATTGCGTTGTCGGTGAAATCCTGTCCGTAGTCGACCAGTTCATCGACATTGGCGAGTACCGGGTTGCTGAGCCACAGCTTGCGCAGGGCACGGCGGCGGATGCGGTCTGGCACAACCTTGGCCATGAAAACGGAAAAATCATCGCCCGCTTTCAACGTATCGGGATCGGGCAGATCAAGCTCAGCCAAAATCTCCGCATCGTCGCGGTCTTCAAGCTTGGCATGATCCTCGGCCAGAAGGGCCGACTGCGCCTGCGCCTCGGCGCGGGCTTCTTCTACCTCGACCGCCGCACGTCGCCTGGTCCAGAAATCGCTTGCGCCGCTCATTGCACCGGAACCTTGCGTTGCGGCGCGCGGTACACGTCCGAGATTTGAGAGATACGCGGATCACCAATGCCGTCCTCGACCAGATCAACCCGCTTCTTGTCGCGGCGGCGTTTGATGAACACTTCGTCCTCGTGATGCGCTTCGACAAATTCACGCACAAGGGCAATCAACCCATCGGGCATCGGCACCTTTTCCACCAGCTCTTCACCGGTGTCGGCGTAATCCTGGGCCTCGTAGGGGGATGCAGTGGCCAGAACCATTTCAAGCGGCGCATCCCCTTCGCCTTCGTCGGTGCGCATCACCACGTAGATCGCAGGAATTTGTGCGGACAGGCCGTGCAAGTAACTTTCGGTATCTGAAGAGAACAGTGTCATCGGCAAGGTCGCCGCGTGATATTCCACCGCCTCACCCTCGCGGCGCATTTCTTTCCATGACGCATCGCCTGCACCAGGCAACACGGCGACCGCCTTCCAGTTCCAATCTGCCCAGCGTGTGACACCGGGCGTCCTGCGAAGGACGATTCCCAAGGGAATCGAAAACGAATCTGGTCGGTGCGCGCGCATAGCTCCCCCATTGGCTGAGCTGATGTTGCCCCAAGGTAAGCGATTCCCAAAGCCTTTTGTTGTATACCGGCGCATACCAACCCATTCTGGGGTTCAATTCATGGCAGAGGCGGCAACCGCTTTGCAAAATGATGCACATCCGTTTGCGCGGGGCAGGTATCGTCACTAACGTGACCTGCGGGCGTGGGGACATGACGGTTTTCGAACTGGATCGGGGGAAAGATGACCAAAACGCTGCTTCTATGTGACTGCATTGGCACGCAATCGGTGGATGCCGACAAGATCGCAGACGCGACGGGATTGGGCTGTTCCAAAGTGTACAGCTGCTTGTGCACCGACCAGATCGAAGTCGCAGCCGCGGCTTTGAATAAGGGCGAGGTCATCGTCGCGTGCCAGCAAGAACGCGCCACTTTCGAGGCCTTGTCCGAGGAGATCGGCGCGCCCCTACCGGCATTCGTCGATATCCGTGACCGGGCGGGATGGACCGATGACACCCACCCGACCAGTCCCAAAATGGCAGCGCTGGTGGCCGAGGCCGCCCTGCCTGCTCCGGCGGAAAAGGCGCTGGATGTGGTGTCAGAAGGCACTTGCCTGATCCTTGGGCGCGGCCCCGAAGCGGTGCAAGCCGCGCAAGACCTGTGTGACGCGCTGGCGGTGACCCTGTTGATGCCACCGGGCAGCGAGACAACGCTTGATTCGCGCTTTGACATGGTGGTCGGCACGCTGAAACGTGCGAGCGGAACGCTTGGGAATTTCACGGTGCACCTCGATGCGCTGCAGCAGATCATCCCCGGAGGACGCGGCGCACCCGGTCTGACCCCACCCCGCGACGGTGCCCGGTCGGCCTGCGATATCATTCTTGACCTTTCGGGCAATGACCCGCTGTTTCCTGCGCCGGAAAAGCGCGACGGATACCTGCGCGCCGATCCCGGAAGCCTGCCTGCGGTTGGGTCGGCCAAGATGCAGGCCATCCAGATGGTCGGCACGTTCGAAAAGCCGTTATACCTGAATTTCGAAGAAACCCTCTGTGCCCATTCCCGCGCCGAGAAACCCGCCTGTTCCAAATGCCTGAATGTCTGTCCCACAGGTGCAATCACATCATCGGGGGATCATGTGGCCATCGATCCCATGGTCTGTGCAGGGTGCGGGGCGTGTTCTGCCTTATGTCCTTCGGGCGCGATTGCCTATGATGCGCCCCCCGCGGATCTGACCTTCCGGCGTCTCAGCACGCTGGCCGCGACCTACCGAAAAGCCGGGGGGGCGCAACCGGTCTTGCTGGTCCATGACCCGGAGCATGGGGCCGAAATGATCGCACTTGCCGCGCGCTACGGCGATGGGCTGCCTGCGCACGTGATCCCCTTTTCGGCTGCGGCCCTGTCCGGCTTCGGACATGCCGAAATACTGGCCGCACTGGCCTGCGGTTTTGCTCAGGTCGACATCCTTCCCGGTCCAAAGGCTGACCGACCTGTCATCGAAGGTGAAGTCGCTTTGGCCAATGCCATCGCCGGTCCAAAGGCCGCAGCCATTTTGGATGCCACAGAACCCGACGCCCTGTGCGCGATGACGCGTGGGGACCTTCGCGGCAAGTCTCTTGCCGATCCGGTGCTGCCCATGGGCAATCGGCGGCAAGTGACGCGATTGGCGGCCAAGGCGCTGCACCCGAATGCGGATCACATCGCCTTGCCCGAACAAGCACCTTATGGGGCCGTAGTCGTCGACACCGATGCCTGCACGCTGTGCCTGTCATGCGTATCGCTTTGCCCCTCGGGCGCATTGGGCGACAACCCGGACATGCCGCAACTGCGATTTCAAGAAGATGCCTGTCTGCAATGCGGGTTGTGCAGCAACATCTGCCCCGAAGAGGCCATTACCCTTGCACCACGCCTGAACCTGACCGACACGGCCCTCACGCAGGTCGTGGTGCATGAAGAAGAACCCTTTGCCTGTGTGGAATGCGGCGCGCTGTTCGGGGTGAAATCGACGGTCGAGCGGATCACTGAAAAGCTGGCGGGCAACCATGCGATGTTCGCCACGTCCGAGGCGGCGCGCATGATCCAGATGTGCGACAACTGCCGCATTCAGGCGCAGTACCATTCACAGGACAATCCGTTTGCAGCAGGTGAACGTCCCCGCGTGCGCACCACCGATGACTACCTGTCAAAGCGCAAGGATCACTGAGATTGTATCGGCGCACCCAGATCTGCCGGCTCGATCTCCGACACGTAGGCCACGATGGCCGCGATTTCGTCCAGCGTGATTTCCAGCGGTACGATGGGCGACGGCAGCGTTTCGTCAAAGGGGTCGGTCACATCGGCCACTTGGGTGAACGCCGGGTGTGGACGCAGGACATAAAACCCTTCGAACCGCGCCTGCCAGTCGCCAAAAGTACGCATCAAGGCGAAGGACGGCGTGGACCCGATTGCGTTCATGCGGTTGCTGGCATTGACCACATGGCACCGCCCGCACATCGCAAGGCTGAGCGCCTCGCCCTTGGCTGTATCGCCAGCCATCTGCGCAGTCGCCACAACCTGCGCCGCACCGACATCCGCACTGAACAAAGGCGCACCATCCTTTTCAAAGGCTTCAATGGTGCGCTTGCCCACGTCCGATTGCAGCCACTTGGCAAAGGTATCGATATGGGAACCAGCCCCATCAAGATGCCAGACCGTCGTGTCATCCCGAAAGACGGGCGTGCCCTCATCGCCGAACGCGGCCCCCGCTGTGCCATCGTTCAGGCGAATGCGCACGCCGGTTTTCAGCGAAAAGCGTGGCAACAGGTGTTTGAGAAAACCGCTGTCGACCAAGGCGTCGGGTGCGCTGAGGCCAAAGGATTTGCCATCGGCCATCGCCAGATTCGGCAGCATCAGGCACAAGACACACGCAAGGATTCCAGGCTTCATGTGGACCTCCGTTCTCGCAAGGCCATCTCGTCAAGTTTAAGAGCCGCCCATTCCGGGCGTCAACTTTTTCATTTTCACTGAAAGGACAGACAATGAGCGATGATATGAACATGTCGATGCGCAAATTCCTCAAGCAGGTGGGGGTGACGTCGCAACAGGCCATTGAACAGGCGATGCGCGAGGCAGGCGACACCAGTGGCAAAACGTTCGAGGCCAAGGTCGTCTTGACCATCGACGAGATTGGCCTTGAACATGTCGTGACCGGAAAGATCGAAGGATAAGACCAAGGTGCCCCTGACAAGAGAAGACGTCCTGACATGCCTCAAGGGCATCGATGACCCGGTATCCGGCACATCCATCGTGGATGCCGGGATCATTCGCGCCCTGACTGTCGAGGACGGTGCCGTGCGCTTCGTACTCGAAGTGAACCCGACTCAAGGCGACGCCTATGCCGCCGTGCGTGATGAAGCCGAAGCGCGCATCAACGGTTTGGATGGGGTAAAGACCGTGTCGGCGGTGTTGACCGCGCACAGCAAGCCCGCAGCGCCCCCCGATCTCAAGGCGGGCCGCGCACAAGCGCCATCGGGGCCAGAGAAGATACCGGGCGTTGACCGCATCATCGCCGTTGCATCGGGCAAGGGCGGCGTTGGAAAATCCACCGTATCGGCCAACCTTGCCTGCGCCCTTGCCGCCGAGGGGCGGCGCGTGGGGATGTTGGATGCTGATGTTTATGGCCCGTCACAACCCCGGATGCTGGGCGTGTCTGGCCGCCCCGCGTCGCCGGATGGCAAGATCATCCTGCCGATGCACAATTACGGCGTGACGATGATGTCCATAGGCCTGATGACCAACGAAGATCAGGCGGTTGTGTGGCGTGGCCCGATGCTGATGGGGGCTTTGCAGCAGATGATGATGCAGGTCCAATGGGGTGCCTTGGATGTTCTGATCGTGGACCTGCCACCCGGCACCGGTGACGTACAAATGACGCTGGCACAAAAGGCGCACGTGGATGGTGCGATCATCGTATCCACGCCGCAGGACGTGGCGCTTCTGGATGCGCGCAAGGGCATCGACATGTTCAATCAACTGGGCACGCCGATCCTTGGTATGATCGAGAACATGAGCACGCATATCTGTTCGAATTGCGGACACGAGGAACATGTGTTTGGTCATGGCGGTGTTTCGGCGGAGGCGGAGAAAATCGGTGTGCCGCTGCTGGCGGAAATACCCCTGCACCTCAACATTCGCCTGGCCGCCGATGGTGGCGCGCCCATCGTGGTGTCCAAACCCGACAGCGCGCAGGCCCAATCATTCCGCAGCCTTGCCAAACGTCTGATCGCGGACGGCACCGCATGACCGACCCGACCTTCCCGCCCCTGATGTCCGGCCTTGCCGTGGCGGGTGCAACCGCACCTTTTGCCAAGGCCTGCGCTGAAGCTCTGCGTGGCTGTGATGCAGGTCTGGTCGTCTACAACCTCGCGCCGGACACCCTTCGCGCCGCGATCGTCTTTTCGCCCGAAGTGCCGCTGGAAGACGCGATGGCCATGCTGCCCCTGTGCGGGGTCGGCCTGCAAAACGCCCTTGGCGCTTTGGCACCGCCGGAAGTAAGCGTGCATCTTGAGTGGTCCGGTGCGATCCGGATCAATGGTGCGCACTGCGGGCATCTGGAAGTGGCCGCATCGCATTCCGAGCCCAAAGCCTACCCCGACTGGCTGGTCGTGGGTCTGACCATGCCACTTTGGCCGGAATCCGAGGACACTGGGCTTTCGCCGGATCAAACCGCCCTATACGCCGAAGGGTGCGCGGATGTGGACGCCGTGGCCCTTCTGGAAAGTTGGGCGCGGCACACGCTGGCGTGGATCAACAGGTGGATGGACGAAGGCAACAGCCCCCTGCACAAGGAATGGCGCGGGCTGGCGCACGGCATCGGCGAACCGGCGACACAATCGGGGCACGCCGGCATCTTCGTGGGGATCGATGAAGCCTTTGGCATGTTGCTGCGCGATGACGACACCACTCACCTTATCCCGCTTTCGGCCTTGTTGGAGACCAAAAGATGACAGACACGCCCCTCAAACTGGCCCGTGCGATCCATTTCGATGAAAGCGACATGAACGTCTATCATTCGCCCGCGCGCACCGGCGAATGGTGCATCGCCGGAGGGTTCGAGTTCTCCAACTGGTCAGAGGCGGACCTGACCGGCAAGGCGCGGCAGGCGTTCTCGAACGGATGGTTGGGCGTGGAGACCTTTGGGCGGGTGACCTTTGTCGCAGTGACCCAGATCGAAGAGGCGCAGCTTGAAGTATTGGAGGCGGCATTGGCGCAGCATTTCGTCGATATCTACGGCGCCCCATCGGTGGAAGACGCGCGCAACGTCGCCCGCGAAGAGTTGCGCCACATGACCGACATGTGCACCGATCAGACCCCCAACACCCTGCTGACCGTGGCGCGCACCCTGACCGAGGCAGGTGTATCCGAGACCTTTCGCATCATCGAAAGCCAGGAGGCGAGCCTTGATCAGTTCGCCATTCACGGATCACTGGACGACGAACCGCATTCGCACTGATGCTCAGGGATCAAGCCGCAGAAATGTGACATGCGTGTCGCCGAATTTGCGCCGATCTTCCAATTGAAAGCCGTCTGGCGGCGTCATTGCAGCGCTTTCTTCCCATACGATCAACGCGTCTTGCGCCAGCCATCCCCCGTCGCGCAGTCGGGCCAGCGCGTCCTGCCCCATCGCCTTGCCATAGGGGGGATCGAGAAACACCAGATCAAACGGTGCAGCGGCCCAGGCACCAAGGCGCGTCGCATCGCTGCGCATCACCTGCGTGCGGTCTTCGGCGCGCAATTTGGCGATGTTCTGGGCAATCAGCTTTTGCCCGACGCGCCCGTTTTCGACAAACACGGCCTGTGCCGCGCCGCGCGACAGGGCCTCAAAGCCCAATGCCCCCGTGCCTGCAAAAACATCGAGCACATGCGCACCTTCGATCACACCGCGATGCGTCAGCATGCTGAACAGGCTTTCGCGTACACGATCCGACGTGGGTCGCAGATGCGCGCCCGCATCGCCCTTGCCCAAGACAGCCAACGGCATGCCGCGCCATGTGCCCGCGATGATCCTCACGGTTTCAGCAAGGCCTTGAGATCGGCATCGGGGTCGGCAACCGTGTCAGGGTCCGGAGATTTGCCCGCTTCGATCAGACGCTTGCCGATCATGTAGCCGCGCGGATCGTTCATCGCATCCACGGCCAGCAACTCCGCACCCTTGTAGTACCAGAACGATTTCGCAGAACCCGCATCCCGCGTCACAACCCGGTCGTATCCGGTGTTCAACCCCGCGATTTGCAGCTTCACGTCGTACTGGTCCGACCAGAACCATGGCTTGGCCACATAGTCGATTTCCGCACCCATGATGTTCTGGGCTACAACCTCGGCCTGATCGATGGCGTTGGGCACGCTTTCCAACCGGATGCGCGTGTCGCGATAGGGAAAGGACGCGCAATCGCCTGCGGCCCAGACGTGCGGCACGGACGTGCGCCCCTGCGCATCGACAGCAATGCCGTTGTCCAGTGCCACGCCTGCGGCCTCTGCCAATTCGATGGCGGGCGTTATACCCACGCCGACAATCACGAAATCCACCTCAACGCGGCTTCCATCCATCAGCAGCGCGGCCGTGACTGCCCCCTCACCCTCAAGCCGGTCCAGCCCGACACCCTCGCGGATATCGACGCCATGCGCTTTGTGAAGGTCGCGGAAAAAATCGCTGGTTTGCGGGGCGGCGACACGCTGCAGAATACGGTCCGCCATCTCCACCAGCGTCACCTTCAGACCCAGCTTGGACGCCACTGCGGCGGCTTCCAGCCCGATGTAGCCACCACCGACGATCAGCACACGCGCACCGTCCACGAAACGCGGCGCCATGGCATCCACATCCGCCAGATCACGCACGACAAAGACCCCATCAAGGTCCCCCCCGATCGCCGCCGGCAGACGCCGCGGATGCGATCCGGTGGTCAACACCAGTTCGTCATAGGCCATCACCTCATCCCCGATGTGCAAGGTCTGTGCCTTGGGGTCGATGGCATCCACCCGCGTGTTCATGCGCAGATTGATCCGGTTGTCGGCATAAAAGGCTTCGGGGCGCAGGAACAGACGCTCGAGCGTCATATCGCCCAGCAAATACCCCTTGGACAGAGGCGGACGCTGATAGGGCGGCACCGCCTCGGCCCCGATCAGGGTCACCTGTCCGTCAAACCCGGCATTGCGCAGCTTGGCCACACAGGATGATCCCGCCTGCCCCGCCCCGATCACGACCACATGGCGCATTTGCCGTTCCTTTTCGAAAGTTGTGGTTTGCATTGCCAGCGGACCCTATATCGTGGACAGAAGACAACGCAATTCCCGAAAGGCTGAATACAATAGCAATTTCCCAAGGCGACACGCTGCCCGATGCAACCCTGGTCGAGATGGGGCCTGAAGGTCCTGCTCCGGTCAAGCTGTCCGACAAGACCGCAGGCCGCAAGGTGGTCATCTTTGCCGTTCCAGGCGCTTTCACACCCACGTGCCACTCGGCCCATGTGCCCAGCTTTATCCGCACCAAGGATCAGTTCGACGCCAAGGGCGTGGACGAGATCATCTGCGTCTCCGTCAACGACCCATTCGTAATGAAGGCGTGGGGTGAGGCCACGGGAGCAACTGCCGCAGGCATCACTATGCTGGCCGATGCAGGCAGCGGGTTCACCACGGACATCGGCATGAACTTTGACGCCCCCCCGGTCGGCCTGATGGCGCGTTCAAAGCGCTATGCAATGTTGGTCGAGGACGGCACCGTGACGCTGTTGCAGGAAGAAGAAGCACCCGGCGTCTGCGATGTGTCCGGCGGCGAAGGCATGTTGGCGTCGATGTGACGCCGGCCTCGCAGCCACATCAAAATTGTGCAAAGGCCCCGACAGTCCGGGGCCCTTTCCTTTTCAGTCCGCGAGGCTGTCCATCTTTCGCGCCAGCTTGACGTCCAGCGTGCTTAACCCGTCTACGTCGTGCGTTGTCAGGGTGACATTGACCGTGCTGTAGACGTTGTCCCATTCGGGATGGTGGTTCCACTTTTCCGCCCAGATGGCGACGCGCGTCATCCACCCGAAGGCATCCGCGAAATCGGCAAACTTGAAGGTTTTGGCGATCGCATCGCGCCCTTCGACCTCTTTCCAACCGGTGCTGCGCAATGGGTCCAGCAGCGTGTCGCGTGTTTCGTCGCTTAGTCGTTCGGTCATTCCTGTTCCTCGATCTGAAGCTTCCTGAACGGTCCGTAGTCCGTCAAAATTTCAATCTCTTCCTCGACGGCTTCCCGTTCGGCCACAAGGTACGATGCGATGGCATCGGCAAAGCCCGGATCGCCCACCCAGTGCAACGAATGCGTCTGCGTGGGCAGATACCCCCGTGCCAGCTTGTGCTGCCCCTGCGCGCCAGCCTCCACACGGCCCAGACCGCGCGCGATGGCGATGTCGATGGCCTGATAGTAACACAATTCGAAATGCAGGCAGGGATGGTGTTCAGTGCAGCCCCAATACCGCCCGTACAACGTATGCGCCCCGATGAAGTTGAGCGCGCCGGCCACATACCGTCCATCGCGCCGCGCCAGCACCAGCGCCATGTCATCACGCAGGTATTGCTGGGCTTCGTCAAAGAAGGCGCGTGTCAGGTACGGGGTGCCCCATTTTCGCGCGCCAGTGTCCTGGTAAAACACCCAGAATGCATCCCAATGCTCGGGCTGAATGTCGTCACCGCTCAACACTTCGATCTCACCGCCAAAGGCCTGCGCCTGCGCGCGTTCCTTTCGGATGTTCTTGCGCTTACGCGAAGACAATGACGCCTGAAAATCGTCGAATGTCGCGTAGCCATCGTTGAGCCAGTGAAACTGCTGCGTCACACGCGCCATCAGGCCCATGTCCGCCCCGCGCGTGGCTTCATCCTCAGTGCAGAACGTGGCGTGCAACGACGACAGGTTGTTGTTGGAGGCCAGTTGAACGGCCCCTTGAACAAGGGCTGCAAATCCGGCCTCTGCAAAATCGGGATGCACCAGAAACCGCCGCCCCGTAGCGGGCGTGTGCGGCACGGCAACCTGCAGTTTGGGATAATACCGACCACCGGCACGCTCGTAGGCATGGGCCCAGTTGTGGTCAAAGATGTATTCACCCTGGCTGTGGTTCTTGGCGTACATCGGGGCCACACCGATGATCTGGCCGTTGATCGAAGCAACCAGGTATTGGGGTTGCCAACCTGTGCCCACGCCCACCGATCCGCTGTCCTCCAGCGCTTTTAGAAAACGGTAGGTGGTGAAGGGATCATTGGCGCGCCCGCCCGCAGCCGCTTCGGGACAGGCGCAGGCATCCCAATCGCCCGCATCGATCTCGGACAGGGACGAGACAACCCGTATTTCAACTTCCTGACCGCTCATATTCGATACTGGCCTATCTTTGATGCCTACGGGTTTAATGTGTGATGCGTCTCATCCGGATCAACCGTGCAGGGGCGGCAGATACCCCTCGAAGGTTATGTTGTGCGCGACTTTTCGCGCCTGTGCTTCCTCTTGCGGCGACCGGACGGTCCAGCACAGGACGTCCGCGCCTGCCTCTTTCAGGGCTGACACGCGCGCCCTGTCCAGATCACCGGCTTCATGGCTGATGAAGCTTGCACACGCTTTGTCGTAATCGGGAATGTCGCGCAAACGGGTCCGTATGGTGGCGTTCAGCGGCCAATCCTCGGCCACATAGGCGCTTGTCACAAGGCCACGCGGAATGTCCGGCAACAGGTCTGCCAAACGGAACACCGAATGGGGATTGAACGACATGACCCCCACCGGCCCGCTGTAGGCCTGCAACGCCGCCGCAGTCGCTTCTTCGAGCGGGCCAACATCCGGCCCCATAGCGCCATCCTGATCCTTCAACTCGATCAGCAACGGCACGCGCCCCGCCACCAGATCAAGCACCTCGGCCAGATCGGGTATCCCTTCGTCCGATCCACGCAACAGGGTTTGTCCCAATTCTTGCGCGGTCTTCACACGGATCGGGCCGGTGGCATGGGCCAATCGTTCAAGTCCATAGTCATGGAAGACCATCGCGTGATCATCCGCGCTCAGTTGCAGATCGATTTCGAGTCCATAGCCATGATCAATGGCCGCCCGGATCCCCGCCCGGCTGTTTTCCGGACGTCCGTCCGTCACATCATGCAGCGCGCGATGTGCCAGCGGCACCGTCAGAAAGGCTTGGCCCAAACGCGGTATCATATGATTTGAAAGATGCCTTCGATCTCGACCGCCACGCCCAGCGGCAGAGACGCCGCCGACACCGCGGAGCGGCTGTGCCGCCCGGCTTCACCCAATGCCTCGACCAGGAAATCAGATGCACCGTTGATGACCTTGGGCTGATCGGTGAAGTCGGCGGTGGAGTTGACGAAGCCCGTGAGCTTGATCACCCGCACAAGGCGGTCGATGTCGCCGCCGCAGGCCGCCTTGACCTGCGCCAGAAGGCTGATCGCACAGGTGCGTGCCGCCGCGGCGCCTGCGTCCACATCCATATTTTCGCCCAGCTTGCCGGTGATGAAACCATCCGGACCGTTCGAGATTTGGCCAGACACATAGACGATGTCGCCCACTTGCACGAAAGGCACATAATTGGCCGCAGGTGCGGGGGCGTCGGGCAGGTCAATGCCCATGTCTGCAAGTGATTTGGCAAAGCTCATGGCGAGGGGGGTCCTTTGATATGTATTTCGTGCGGAAACTAGACCGAAGCGGCGGCGGGGAAAACCCCGATCCCACCCTTTTCGGGCCGAAACGCAGCGTTCAGGATTCGCGGAAAGCGCGTTTGAAATAGTCGGCCAGCGGCTTGACCAGATAGGCAATAGGCGTGCGGTCTGCGGTGCGAATAAACGCCTCAACCGGCATACCCGGAATCAGAACATCACCTTCATTGAGCTTGTCCAATTCGCCGGGGTTCAAAGTGATTTCGGCCCGGTAGTACGTCAGGCCCAGCGTTTCATCCTCGAATGCATCCGCCGAGATCAGCGCCACGCGCCCAATAAGCTCAGGCGTTGTGCGCTGATCCAACGCGCTGAGGCGCAGGTTCACCTGCTGGCCTGTCACGATCTGGTCGATATGAATGGGATCAATCTGCGCTGCGATGACCAGCGGGCGGTCCTGTGGGATCAGGAACAACACCGGGTCCGCGCCGCGAATGACCGAGCGGGGTGTTTGCACCCGCATTCCGTAGACGATGCCCGACACCGGCGCGCGTATTTGCAGCTCTTCGATCTCGGTGCTCATCGACGCGCGTTGCTCTACCAATTCAAGCTCGCGGTAGCGAAGATCGCGCAGCCGGGTGATCGCCTCTTCGCGCCGCGCGGTGTTCAGCTTGAGAACTTCAAGTTCGATCTCGGTGATGCGTCCTTCGGCTTGCGCCTTGTTGGCGGCCAATTCGCCCAATTGTCCATCAAGGCTGGCCGATTGGCGTTGCAGGTTCAGAACTCTCGCTGCTTGCGCCAGTCCTTTTTCCAGAAGCGATTGCTGACTGGCCAACTCTTCGCGGATAAAGCCCAATTGCAGACCCAGTGACTTTTCCTGTGCTTCGATGCCGTCGATCTGGTTTCTGATCTGGCCCACGCGCTTGCTGAGCTGTTCTGTCTCACGCGCAACGGAATCGCCGCGGGCAAAGAACAGGTTGCGTTGACCACGCACCAGTTCAGCCACATCTTCGCTTTCAGCGGCAATCGACAGCAGCTCGTCATCAAATACCGGGGCGTCGGTCTCGTCGCGCTCCGCTTCAAGGCGACCACGCCGGGCCATCAGCTCGAAAAGCTGGCCTTCGATGATCGCCAGCTGCGACTGAAGCTGACCATCATCCAGCGACAAAAGCAGGTCGCCTGCCTTGACCGTATCACCTTCGTCCACCGCGATACCCGATACAACGCCCCCGGTCGGGTGCTGGACAATCTGGCGGTTGCGGTCCACCTCGATCCGGCCGGATGCGATGATGGCGCCCGCGATGTTGGTCTGAGTGGCCCAGATCGCAAAGCCGCCGAACAGAACCAAAAGCCCGAACAGCCCGAACAGGACAGGCGCGCGCGCCGACCAGTGCCTATCACTCATGAGATGCCTCCGGCACGGGCGGGTGCCTGTGCAATTTGCTGGTGGTTGCGCACGTTGCCCTTCATCACTTCATCCTTGGGGCCGAAGGCCACGCGCATCCCCTGATCCAGGATCAAGAGCATCTCGCATTCCTCGATGGCGGATGGGCGATGCGCCATGATCATCACCGAACGTCCATCCGCCTTCATCGCCCGAATGGCTTTGTTCAGGGCCTCGGTGCCATCATTGTCGAGGTTCGAGTTGGGTTCATCCAAAACGACGATCACCGGATCGGCATAAAGCGCCCGCGCCAGGCCGATCCGCTGAATTTGCCCACCGGACAGGCGCTGCTGGCCTGCATTGATCCGGGTGTCATACCCATCCGGCAACTCAAGGATCATTTCGTGGGCATCCGCCTTTTGTGCGGCCGCAACCACCGCGGCATCGTCGGGCTTTTGCGACAGGCGCGCGATGTTTTCGGCAATTGTGCCATCAAACAGCTGCACCCGTTGCGGCAGGTATCCAACATGCGTGCCCAAAACGTCCGGATCGTATTGATCAAGTGCGGCTGAATCCAACCGGATCGACCCGCCCGCGGGCCGCCAGACCCCCGTAACCGTCCGCGCCAATGTCGATTTTCCCGCGCCCGATGGTCCGATAACGCCCAGCGCCTCGCCAGGCTTCAGCTCAAAATTCAGACCGCGCAACGACGCTTGCTTTTCGCCAGGCGGCACGACGGTCAGGGATTTGGCCACAAGCCGGGCCTTGGGCTTGGGCAGACCCGTGCGCTCGGCCTCGGGTTGAACAGCGCCCAAAAGCTCCGCCAGATTGTCCCAGCCCTTGCCGGCCCGTTGCACCACGGGCCATTGGTTCAACATCATTTCCACAGGTGCCAACGCGCGGCCCAACAGGATGGACCCCGCGATCATCGCGCCTGGTGTCATTTCATTCTGCAGCACAAGATAAGCTCCAAGGCCCAGCATCGCGCTTTGCAAAAACAGGTGAATGGTCTTGGTCAGGGACGTGAAGGTGCCACCAACATCCGTCGCCTTGATCTGTTCATCCAACGCCTTCGATCGAGCCTGCGACCAGCGGGTGAAGGCCGCGTCGCGCATGCCCATCGCCTGCACCATCTCGGCCTCGATGCGGATCTGGTCGCTCATTGCGGTGGCCTGTTGCCCAGAAATGCCCGACCGCATCTGCGGTTCACGCGACAGCCATTGATTGAGCAGGGCAATCACGATCAACGTGACCGCGCCAGCCACAGCAAGCCATCCCAGCATCGGGTGAAACAGAAAAATGCCCGCCATGAAAATCGGAGTCCACGGCAAGTCGAAGAACGCCATGAGAACCGGTGATGTCAGAAGCCGCTGCACGCTTTCAAGGTCGGCAAGACCGGATTGCGTCTGTAAATCCGGGGCCACGGCGGATTTGCGCACAACGGCGTCGAAAACCCGCCGATCCAGCCGCGTTTGAAACCGTGCACCGACACGCGCCATGATGCGGCTGCGGGTGTAGTCCAGAATACCCATGACCCCGTAAAGAAACAGCACGAGCAATGACAGCGCGATCAGTGTTTCTTCGGATCGGCTGCCGAGTACACGGTCATAGACCTGAAGCATGTACATCGGGCCGGTTAACATCAGCAGATTGGCAAAAAGGCTGAATATCCCCACCAACCAATACAGGCCCCGGCTTTCGCTCCGCGCGCGGCGCAGTTCGGCTTTGCCCAGTCTCAAAATACGATCTTGCATCGGCACCTTTTCGCCTGCGCTGAATGACTGTTCATGCCAATTCGGCAAATCACCTTAGACTTCCTGTCGCGTAACTGCCACAGAATATCATTTCCAATTGTCCGGCTCTGGGCAATAGCATCAGAAGTATTAGGTAGGCCATACGAGTATTAACCGGAGATTTCCATTGCATCTTTTCAGCACCACGCTGCAATCTGTAAAGACACCCATTTTGGTGGCCTTTTTTGCCGCACTGTCCGCCTGTGGCGTAGCCAATCCGTCGATACCGGATGCATCCGGCATTTATGATCCTTACGAGACGCAGAACCGCAAGGTACATGCCTTCAACCGCGGCCTCGACAAGACGCTCGTGCGCCCTGCTGCAAGAGGTTATTCTACCATCCTGCCCGATGAGATTGAAGACAGCGTTGGCAGTTTCGCAGAGAACCTTGGCCAACCCAGCGTTGTCGTCAACAGCCTCCTGCAGGGCGATCTGCGTGGCGCCGGCCTGTCGACCGTGCGTTTTCTGACGAACTCGACACTCGGGATAGGGGGGCTGTTCGATGCGGCCACAGAGTTGAACGTACCACGGCACGACACAGACTTCGGAGAAACGCTTTACACGTGGGGCGTCGGGGAAGGCGCTTACGTCGAATTGCCCCTGTTGGGCCCATCGACACAACGCGATACGGCGGGCAAGGTCGTGGACCTGTTCACCAATCCCCTCAGCTATACGCTCAACAGCCCCGAAAAATACTATGGAACTGCGGCAAGTGCGGCGTCACGGCTGAGCGATCGTGGGCGCTATTCCGATACGGTCGATTCCATCCTATATGAAAGTGCAGACAGCTATGCACAGTCTCGGCTGATCTATCTTCAGAACCGCCGGTTCGAGCTTGGCTCGGATGTGGTCGGGGACGAAACAGACCCATATTCGGACCCGTACGAGGACCCCTATGTTCAATAACATCACACGCCGTGCCTTTCTGGCTGCCACAGGCAGCACCCTTTTGGCCGGACCAGCGCTTGCCTTGACCGAACCCCAGGCGCGCAAGCTGGTCGACCAACTGGTGGGGGAGATCAACAAGGTTATTGGATCGGGCAAATCCGAAAACGCCATGATCCGGGACTTCGAGCGCATTTTTGAACGCTACGCCGACGTCCCGATCATGGCGCAATACGCCTTGGGCGTGGACGGACGCCGCGCCAGCAACGCGCAAAAGCGCAAGTTTGGCGATGCCTTTGCAAGCTATATCTCGCGCAAGTACGGCAAGCGGTTCCGCGAGTTCATCGGCGGCAAGATCGAGGTACGGTCCGCCCGCGCGATCCGCGCAGGGTACGAGATCAAGACAACCGCGTTTCTGCGGGGCGAGTCACCTTTCGAAGTGACGTTCCTCGTGTCGGACAAATCCGGTCGGAAACTGTTCTTCAACATGTTCATCGAAGGCGTGAACCTGCTGTTGACCGAACGCACGGAGATCGGCGCGCTTCTGGACCGCAACGGCGGCAATATCGACAAGATGATATCGGACCTGTCGCGGTTGGGCTAAGGCCCAGCCCTAGCGATCTCCCGCGCGCGGTGCTGGCCCCGTACTGCCCGAACCGCCGCCACCAAGTAAATCGCGCAAGAGGTTCTCGATAATGCCTTCGGTCGTCTTGGGACGTTGCGGGCCCGGATCAACCACGCGCTGCGCGCCACGTGGCACATCCATCGGCAATGGTGTGTTTGGCACGCCCTCGTGAACACGCATCATCGTCTCGCGCCAGATCTCAGCCGGCAGACCACCGCCGGTGACACCCGTCAGCGGCGTGTTGTCGTCATAACCCATCCAGACACCCGCCACGTAGTCCGCTGTGAACCCCACAAACCAAGCATCCCGTGCCGCCTGCGTCGTTCCGGTCTTGCCCGCGATCTGCCTGTCCCCGAACTGTGCGCGTTTGCCGGTGCCTTCGCTGACAACCTTTTCCATCATCCAGATCAATTGACGTGCGGCGTCCTCCTGCACCACCCGTTCCCCGATGCCGCCACCGGTCCCCATCAGGGGTTCATCATCCCCCAGCAGCCGCAATTCGACCAGGCCATAGGGCGTAACCGACGACCCGCCGTTCAGTATACCGGCAAAGGCCCCCGTCATTTCGATCAACGTGCTTTCCGATGCGCCCAGCGCCAATGCCGGCCCCGCGGCAAGATCGCTTTCAATCCCGAAATCGCTGGCCACCCGGCGCACAAGGTCGCGTCCGACGCTTTCCGACACTTTCACAGCCGGGATGTTAAGGGAATTTCGCAGCGCCTCGGTCAGGGTGACATTGCCGTAGTATTCATTGGTGTAATTCTTGGGCGACCATGGCCCAGAGCCGGGAATGTTGATTGTCAGCGGTGCATCCTCGACCGTATCAAGCGGCGAATACCCAAGATCAAGAGCAGCAGCATAAACAAAGGGTTTAAACGCCGACCCGGTTTGCCGCAGCGCCTGCGTGGCCCGATTGAACGCCCCCGCCACCTTCGTTTCACGACCGCCCACCATGGCCCGCACGGCGCCATCCGCGCTCATCACCACAATCGCCGCCTGCGCCTTTGACCCTTCGCGGACCTTGTTCTCGAGCACCCATTGCAGTCCCTGTTCCGCAGCCTTTTGCAGGCGCTGGTCCAGCGTGGTGCGAATGATCACGTCTTCGGTTGTCTTGCGGGTGAAGAACTCAGGCCCCGACGACATGACCCAATCCGCGAAATATCCGCCTGCACGGGCTGCCGCCGCTTCACTCAACTCGGCAGGATTTGCCTGCGCCAGCGCAGTGTCCGTATCGCTCAGGTATCCCTGTTCGTTCATCAGGCGCAAAATGGTTGCGGCACGGTTCTGCGAACGGGTCAGGTTGTTGGTGGGTGCAAACCGCGTCGGCGCAACCAGAAGCCCCGCCAGCATCGCGGCCTCTGCCGGGCCAACATCCGAGGCTGATTTGCCGAAATACCGCTGGCTCGCGGCCTCGAACCCACGCGCACCGGCGCCCAGAAAGGCGCGGTTCATATAGATTGTCAGGATATCATCCTTGGAATACTTCGCCTCCATTGCCAGCGCATAGACCGCTTCCTGAGCCTTGCGCTGGATGGTGCCGCGTCGACACGCGGCCTCGTATTCCCGTTCGGTCTGGCCGGTGGTCGGGTCATAGGGTGTTCCAAGGCACAAAAGCTTGGCAACCTGCTGTGTTATCGTCGAACCGCCATGCCCCTGCAGCGGGCCACGCCCTTCGCGCAGGTTGATACGCACGGCACTGGCGATGCCGCGCGGGCTGACACCGATGTGACGGTAGAACCGTTTGTCTTCGGTCGCCACGATCGCGTTCTTGAGGTCAGGCGACACGGTATCAGCAGTGACGACACCACCGAATTGATCGCCGCGCCACGCAAACACACGGCCCTCATTGTCCAGCAGGGTGACCGAGCCGCGCGCACGCCCGTCCAGCAACGCGTTGAGTTCGGGCAAAGTGGTGAACACATAGCCGACCCAAAGCCCGACCAGCAAAATCACTGCCAGCGTGCCACGCCATGTCACGCCCCAGATCAAACGCCACAGGAAACGCAGCAGCCCGAGAATGAGGCCGATGATGCCGCCACGACGCGGCTGGGGTCGCTTGGCCTTGGTGGCCTTGCGCTTGGGTTTTGGTTTTGGTTTCGGCGCTGCCTTATAGCGTTTGTCCGCCACCAAAGGGCGCTTGCGCCCGGATGAATCAGTCATGAAGACCACTGCTCGGCCTTGTTGTTTTGCGCATCATACGCGCGCCTGCGCGCATTTACACGGGGAACAATTCGCAGATTATCATCAGTTATCTGACTAATTTTTGTGCGATTTGCGGTCAACGCTCAATTATTGAGCAGTTTGCCGTGGATTCTGGGCCAATCCCCTATCCCATTCTTTCAGAGCGCGAGCGCAACGGGTTTGTCTGACAGCGCAAAACGCAGGCCGCCTGCAAGACGAAAAAAGGGGTTATTCGTGAAACTGATCATTGCAACGATCAAGCCGTTCAAGCTGGAGGAGGTGCGCGAAGCACTGACCGACGCCGGAGTACGCGGCATGATGGTGACGGAAATCAAGGGCTTCGGCTCGCAATCCGGTCACACCGAAATCTATCGTGGCGCGGAATACGCCGTGAACTTTGTTCCCAAGATCAAGATCGAACTGGTCGTTGCAGACCCTCAGGTCGATCAGATCACCGAAACCATCATGAAAACAGCGCAGACCGGCAAGATCGGCGACGGCAAGATCTTTGTGCTGGATGTGGAACAGGCCATGCGCGTGCGCACCGGCGAGACAAACGAAGACGCCCTCTGAGCGCGTTCATCCAAAGGGAAACGGACATATGAAACCAATGAAAATCCTTGCCAGCGCCGCAGCACTGACCGTGCTGCCGCTCGCAGCATTCGCGCAGGATGCTGCTGCGCCGGGCTTTGACGAAATCGGCCCCTATATCATGACCACGTTGCTGTTCTGCATGGCGGGGTTCCTTGTGTTCTTCATGGCCGCGGGCTTTGCCATGCTCGAAGGCGGTCTGGTGCGGTCCAAGAACGTGACCATGCAAATGACCAAGAACATCGCGCTCTATTCGGTGGCAGCGATCATGTATTGGCTGATCGGCTTCAACCTGATGTATCCGGGCGACTTCAACGGCTATGTTGGCAGCTTCTTTGTGCCCACCGTTCTGGACCCCGTTGGTGTGTCGGCCGCAGATGCGGCGCTTGATTATGCCTCCGTTGGATCTGACTTTTTCTTCCAGCTGGTGTTTGTTGCCGCAACCGCGTCGATCGTCTCGGGCGCATTGGCCGAACGGATTAAGTTGTGGCCGTTCCTTGCATTCGTCGTGTTGTTGACCGGTGTGATGTACCCGATCTCGGGCTCCTGGCAGTGGGGCGGCGGCTGGTTGGCCGAAATGGGCTTCTCCGATTTCGCTGGCTCGACCGTTGTGCACTCCGTGGGGGGCTGGGCCGCTTTGGCCGGTGCCATCGTGCTGGGCCCGCGCCTTGGCAAATACAAGGACGGCAAGGTCAACCCGATGCCCGGCTCCAACCTCGCACTGGCCACTTTGGGCACGTTCATCCTGTGGCTGGGCTGGTTCGGCTTCAACGGTGGGTCGCAACTGGCGATGGGCACCGTGGGTGACGTGTCGGACGTGTCACGCATCTTTGCCAACACCAACATGGCCGCGGCAGCAGGCGCAATCACTGCTCTGATCCTGACGCAACTTCTCTACAAGAAACCTGACCTGACGATGGTTCTGAACGGTGCACTGGCGGGCCTCGTGGCCATCACGGCAGAGCCTCTGGCGCCCACTCTGTTCGGCGCGCTGTGGATCGGTGCCGTGGGTGGTGTGATCGTGGTCTTCGCGGTGCCGTTCCTGGACAAGCTCAAGATCGACGACGTGGTCGGCGCGATCCCGGTTCACCTGTTCGCAGGCATCTGGGGCACCATCGCGGTTGTCTTCTACAACAGCGATGCGAACCTTGGCACGCAGATCACGGGCATCGTGGCCTACGGCGTGTTCACCTTCGTGGCCTCGCTGGTCGTGTGGTTCATCCTCAAGGCCGTCATCGGCATCCGGGTCAGCGAAGAAGACGAGATCAACGGTCTCGATACCTCAGAGCTGGGCATGGAAGCCTATCCCGAATTCTCGAAAGGCTGAGGTCTCCTTCCTCTCTCAGACACCATAAGAGAACCAACTGGCCGGGCATTCGCGCCCGGTCTTTTTCGTTTAGCGCTTTGGTTCACGCCTCAGACCTGAGCCGGGTCAGGGGCTGCCCGCGGGATGCCGCAGCAACTTATCGTCTAGGCACTTTATCAAATGGATTTGCATGCGCGTGTCAGGCTGCACACTGTGGTCAACGAAGCGGCAGCCCGGTGGGGCGGGCAGCCGCTGGACCGGCGGCCTTACGGCCTTGAACCCGGTCTTGGAGCCTGATCAGACGCCGGCGTCGACAATCGCCTTGGCCAAAACGGGAATTGTATCGGCGTTCAAACCGGCGATATTCATGCGGCTGTCGCCCACCATGTAGATGCCGTTTTCGACGCGCATCTTCTCGACCATCTCGGGCGAGGTGCCCAGCCGCGAGAACATGCCCCGGTGGTGGGCCAGAAAGTCAAATCGATCCGAATTGGTCAGGCGCTTGAGTTCACCCGCCAGTTGATCGCGCAGCCCCAGCATCGACAGGCGCACGTCTTCCAGTTCGGCCTTCCAATCCGCAGTCAATTCGGCATCCGTCAGGATCGTCGTGACCAGACGCGCGCCGTGATCGGGCGGAAAGCTGAAGTTCTGGCGGTTGAGATAGGCCAGCGTTTCCTGGTTAAGCTTGCGCGCGCCGAGATCGGCGGCGACCAGCATCAACAGGCCCGTGCGTTCACGGTAGATGCCAAAATTCTTGGAACAGCTGGCAGCCAGCAGGCATTCAGGCACAGCCGCCACCAGTTTGCGGGTGGCAGCGGCGTCTTCCTGCAGTCCGTCGCCAAAGCCCTGATAGGCAATGTCGATCATCGGGGTCGCACCACTGTCCTGCAACAGCTTGATCACCGCGTCCCATTGCCCCGCATCAAGATTCGCACCCGTGGGGTTGTGGCAGCACCCGTGCAGCAGGATCACGTCACCCGGCCCTGCGTCCTTGAGGTCTTCCATCATGCCGTCGAAATCAACGCCGCGCGTGTCATTGTCGAAATAGCGGTAAGGCACCATTTCCACGCCCACGTATTTCAGCATGGACACGTGGTTGGGCCACGTGGGGTTGGACACGAAAACGCGGGCCTTGGGGTTGGCCATCTTGATCAGTTCAAAGGCCTGACGCACGGCGCCCGTGCCGCCCGGCGTGGCAGCGGCGGCCACCGCGTCACGGGGCACGGCATCACCCAGAACCAGATCGACCATCACGTCCGAAAACCCGGCATCGCCCACAAGGCTGGTATAGGCCTTGGTTGTCTGCGCCTCCCAGACCCGGTGTTCTGCCGCCTTGATTGCGCGCATCACAGGCGTGTTGCCCGTCGCATCCTTGTAAACGCCCACACCAAGATCGACCTTGGTGTCGCGGGGGTCTTCGCGGTACTTCGCCATCAGCGACAGGATAGTGTCAGCGGGCTGGGGCTGGAGTGTTTCAAACATTCAGGCGTCTCCGGTTGCGACGGGCACTGTGGGGAACATCCCCCATTCGGCCCATGATCCATCATAAAGCGACCACGCATCGTGGCCCATGCGCTCAAGCGCCAGCGCGAGCACCGCCGCCGTTACACCGGACCCGCAGGTGGTGATGATCGGGCGCGAAAGGTCCACGCCGGCAGCTTCGAATATGGCGCGGGTTTCATCCTGCGCTTTCAGCGTTTTATCTGCGTTCAGAAGGTCGGTGTAAGGCACGTTGCGCGATCCGGGGATGTGGCCCGCACGCAGACCCTCACGGGGTTCGGGATCTTCCCCCCGAAAGCGCCCGGCAGAGCGTGCATCCACCACCTGCGCATTCTTGAGCTTTGCGGCCTGACTGACCTGAGTGACATCGCGCACCAAATGGTTCTGGAAGCGCACGGTCATGTGCCGGTCCTTGACGAGGGGTGGCATGTCTTCGGTCGGACGTCCTTCGGCCACCCACTTGGGCAGACCCCCGTCCAGAACCGCCACGTTCGCCTGACCCATCAACCGAAACAACCACCACACCCGCGCGGCGGACATAAGGCCCGCGCCGTCATAAACCACCACCTGGTGGCCATCTCCGACGCCCATCGCGCGCATCCGTGACATGAATTTTTCGACAGGCGGCGCCATATGCGGCAGCGAAGACCGCGCATCGGAAATTTCATCAATGTCGAAAAAACGGGCGCCGGGGATATGCGCTGCATCATATTCGGCGCGCGGATCGCGGTCGTCCGTTGGCAGATACCATGAAGCGTCAAGAATCCTCAGGTCCGGGTCCTTGGCATGTGCGGCCAGCCAATCGGTGGAAACAAGCGTTTTGGGATCGTCGGACATGAGGGCCCCTCCGGGTCAGGAAATGCGCCTTTCCCTAACGCCGCAGGGGCCAATTCGCAAGTTACTTGGCCAAGAGGTTGCGAAGAGTGCCCACGATTGCCAGAACCACGCCGCCGCCAACGCCGCCGCCCAGAACCTGACCGATGATCGCGCCAAAATCCAGTCCCGCTGCGCCACCTGCCGCGCCCGCAAGGTCAGGCGCACCCACCATTGAAAGAATCGTGCCGCCGATGCCGCCGCCGACGATACCGGACAACGAGTTGATCAATGCGCCCTGATTGAGATTTTTGAGCACGCCGCCTGCGACGTTGCCGCCAACCGCGCCGGACAAAAGACCAATGATGAGTTCCATAGTATTCCCTTTTCTCGGAGGCACGGTGTTACGTGATCGTGCCGAAGGTTCGCCCCCCCACTTCGGACGGCTCAAGCGTATGTGCACATGAAGCCGGGGATCAGGGGAAAACGCCCGCGCCATTCCCATGGGACGGCAGCACGGAAACGGACTGAACGCTCTTAGCGGTTGTCCTTGAGGAGGCGCTGCTTCTGACGGCCCCAATCTCGTTTGGCCGACGTTTCACGTTTGTCGTGCAATTTCTTGCCCTTGGCGATGCCGATCTTCAGCTTGGCCAGACCTCGATGATTGAAATACATCACGATAGGTACAAGGGTCATGCCCTTGCGTTGGGTCGCATTCCAGAGATTTGCGAGCTCTTTGCGCGACACCAGCAACTTGCGACGGCGGCGTTCTTCGTGGCGAAACGTCTTGGCCTGATCGTAAGGGGCTATGTAGCTGTTGACCAACCACAACTCGCCATCTTCGACCGCTGCATAGCTTTCCGCGATGTTCGCACCGCCCTGACGCAGGGATTTGACTTCTGAGCCTTCCAGCAGGATGCCGCACTCAAGATCATCCTCGATGGCATAGTCAAACCGTGCCCGCCGGTTTTCGGCGATCACCCTATAATTCGGATCTGATTTCGTCTGTGCCATGGGGGGTGGATGTAGGCATCTGACAGCATGGGCGCAAGGTTCTGGTCGCCTGTTCTCAATTTGGTCACGATTGTTGTATATAGCACGCCCACCTGCCCCGTGACCGTTCAGGAGACTGCGAAGATGTGGCTGCGTCACCTTGTGATGACCTTGGGCCTGTTGTTTCTGGCGACCTTGCCTGCCTCAGCAAGCGAAGCGCCGCGCGTTCTGATTCTTGGCGATTCGTTCATGGTGGCGAACGCGTCGGCCGGGAATTCCGTGCCGCATGTGCTGTCGTCTCTCTTGGGTGCCAAGGTCAAAAGCCGCGCGGTTACCGGCGCGCGGTACGGGTACAAACTGCCCATCACCGGGGCCATGGGTCTGAACATATCCAAACAATATCGGCCCGGGCCGTGGGACTATGTGGTGATGAACGGCGGCGGCAACGATCTGTGGCTTGGCTGCGGATGTGGGAAATGTGAACGCCGTCTTGAGCAATTGATTTCGAAGGACGGCAAGCACGGGCAAATCCCAACGCTGGTATCGCGCGCACGACAGGATGGTGCGGCGGTGATCTATGTTGGCTACCTGCGCAGCCCCGGAGCGGGATCACCCATCGAAGGGTGCAAGGCCATCGGGGACAAGTTCGAGGCCCGCATCGCACGACTTGCAGGACTGGATGGTGGCATCACCTTTGTGTCTTTGGCCGACATGGTGCCGCATGGCGACCGCAGCTTTCATGCTGCCGACATGATCCACCCGTCACCCAAGGGCAGCGCAGCAGCGGCCAAGCGGATTGCAGGCGCGATGAAACGCTGACTGGCCGGGCGGCGGCTGTGAAGCCGAAAGATGGTTGATGAGACCAAGCGGCATTCCCGGTACAAGCCAGTGGAAGCGCTTGATATGCCTCAAGTCTTCGGCTTCCCACGCAGGGCTATGATGCAGCCATGTCAGATTACGACTCCCACAAACCCGCACACATCGCCGTTCTGATCGAAAACGCTGGCGTCGCGAAAGCCGCCCTTCCGGTAGGGCGCATGTTCGTTCTGGCGCTGCTGGCCGGTGCGTTCATCGGGTTCGGAGCCGCCGCCTACACAATGGCAATGACTGGCGTGGACACAGCCTATGGGCCTGCGCGCTTGGTGGGCGGCATCGTGTTTTCCCTTGGCCTCATCCTCGTCGTGGTGGGCGGGGCCGAACTATTTACCGGCAATGCCCTGATGGTGATGGCAGCAGTGGATCGGCGCATCACCCTTGGCCAGCTCTTGCGCAGCTGGATCATCGTCTATCTTGGCAACTTCATCGGCGCTGTGGGCTTGGCCATCGCATTTGGCCTGTCAGGTGTGACCACTGGCACCATGGCCGATCTGGCCATTCGCATTGCCGAAGGCAAGGCCGCCCTTGACCCGCTTCAGGCCTTCATGCGCGGCGCGCTGTGCAATGCGCTGGTGTGTCTGGCGATCTGGCTGACCTTCGCGGCGCGCACGGTTTCGGGCAAGATCCTCGCCATCCTCTGGCCGATTTCGGGGTTCGTGCTGTTGGGCCTCGAACACTCCGTCGCCAATTTCTTTTTCTTCCCGCAAGGCCTCTGGGCAGGTGCAGACATCGCCTCAAGTGCCGTGATCGGGAACCTGGTTTGGGTCACCTTGGGCAATGTCGTCGGAGGTGCGGGCGGTGTGGCGCTTGCCTACCGCTTTGCCTTTGATCCGCAAGGGAAAGCCTAGGCCACAGCCCAGCGATCAGTCGCCAAGCTTCTTGTGCACCTCTTCAAGGTCGATCTCACCAATTGGCATCTTGTTGCCCGGATTTTCGAAGTCGTATTTGAACACCTCGAAATCCCGTTTGTAGATTTCATAGACCAAGTGCATCGACAGATCGTCAAAGTAGTCCTCGACCGGATGCGCGCGCTTGGGACCGTGACCTTCGCTTTCGTTAAAGCGGGGGATGTCTGCAATCTTGACCTTCTTGGGGGTCTTGACGGCCTTCATCACCTCTTCCATGCCTTCGTTGAACTTTTCGGTCCAGATGATCTTGTCATAGGTGCCGCCGTTCACGATGAACGTGGACACATGCCCGGACATGGCCGACCAGTGGATGTCTGGATCCATCGGTTTGCGCCAGCGGATGGTATCGCGGGCAAACAGCAGAAAACGCCGGAAGCTGGCGATCTGGTCGAATTCCTGCTTGCCATCGTCGCCGCCCACCTCGATGCCGTATTTCTGGATCAGCAGGGGAACAAGGTTGCCGCGATACCGCTTGCCGTTGCGTTGAATGCCACAAATCTTGTCAAAGAATGACGACAGGATGCGGGTGTAAGGGTTGCGCACGCAGGTGAAGGAATAGGAGTCGTGCGCCTGAACATTGGCCGTGATCAATGGCTGGCTGTCTTCCAGCGCCCATTTGTGCATCCCGCCCTGCGCGTCGTGGATGTCCCCGTCGAAGAATTCGCCGTGGTCGGAATAGTACATGATCTGGCCAATGGTCGAACAGGCGCACTTTGGCACCACGCGGTACACCACGCTTTCACTTTCCGTCATCCATGTTCCGGGAAACCCCATACTGCTGATCCTCGTTATCTCGGCCACGCTCCCGGGCCGCTTTTTCTGTGCGTTCGTAAAAAAGCAAACAAATGCTGTTTATTCAATCGCCCTTCACCTTTATCTAAGTAAACAATCATACGTAAAGGGGCAGTAAAGTTTCGAATATGGCAAAAATCGCCTACATCCTGCTGTGTCACAAGGACCCCGATGCGATCATCAAGCAGGCGGAGCGATTGACGGCGGCTGGCGACTACATGTCGATCCATTTCGATGCCAGCGCCAACCCCAAGCATTTTCAGGCCATCAAGGACGCGCTCAGAGACAATCCGAGTGTTGCTTTTGCGCATCGCCGGATCAAATGCGGTTGGGGCGAATGGTCCTTGGTGCAGGCCACTCTCTATCCGGTCGAAAGCGCCGTGGACGCCTTTCCGCGCGCCACACATTTCTACATGCTTTCAGGCGACTGCATGGCGATCAAATCCGCCGAATACACGCACCGGTTCCTGGATGAGAACGACGCCGACTTCATCGAAAGCTTTGACTACTTCGAAAGCGACTGGATCAAGACGGGGATGAAGGAAGAGCGGCTGATCTATCGCCATTTCTTCAACGAACGGACGCAGAAATGGCGGTTCTACACCAGCTACCACTTGCAGCAACGCTTTGGCCTGACGCGCGAGATACCGGCGGACATCCAGGTTCAGATCGGCAGCCAGTGGTGGTGCCTGCGCCGCCGCACCATCGAATGGGTGCTGGAATTCACCCGCAAGCGAAAAGACGTCATGCGGTTCTTCCGCACGACATGGATCCCGGACGAGACATTCTTTCAGACCATCGTCCGCCACGTTGTGCCCGAAAACGAAATCCGCACCCGAACGCTGACCTTTCTGATGTTCACCGACTATGGGATGCCCGTAACATTCTATGACGATCACTATGATCTTTTGCTCAGTCAGGATTTCCTGTTCGCCCGCAAGATCAGCCCGGAGGCGCGTGATCTCAAGCGGCGACTGGGCCTGCTCTATGCGGCAGAAGGCGTGCAGTTCCAGATCAGCAACGAGGGGCGCAGCCTGTTCAAGTTCCTGACCGGGCGTGGCAGGATCGGACGCCGCTTTGCCACCCGGTTCTGGGAAACCGAAAGCACGCTGGGCCGTGAACGCGAGCTGATGATCGTGATCTGCAAGAAATGGCACGTGGCCAAACGGGTTCTGGAACGCATCCGGCAGGTCACCAACGTGCCGGCGATCGAATACCTTTTCAACGAAGAGGACACGCCCCTGCCCGATCTGGGCGGCATCCAGAAGACGCTGGAAAAACGCACCCGCCACCGCCGTGCCTTGATGCGGATGCTGTTCGACTATTATGAAACTGACCGCCTGATCGTCTGCATGGACCCTGGTGAGCTGGACCTGTTGCAGGACTTTGCCGGCGACCGCTCGATGACCCGTATGCTGGAGATCCAATGCAATTTTACTGACGACTACCTGATCGGCCATGCGATGCGCGTCGGTCTGGCGGGGGATCAGACCAACACCGATACGCTCGAGCGGTTGTTGCCGACCATTCGAAACGACATGGTTCACGAGAGTGATCGCATCCGCGACGCCGAGTTCGAAAACATGACCCGCATGCGTGAAGACGCCGATGCCCCGGACAATGCCAAGGCCTTGTCGCAATTTCTGACCATCGGCATGGACAAAGGCATGGAAATCGCCCAAGCCGATTACCTTTTCGCAGATTGACCAGAGCCAATTCATGCATGTTTCCATTCAGGACTTCGGCCCCCATTATTCCGAGTTCGTCGAGGTTCTGAACGATGACCTCAGCAGGCGTTTCATCGTCCGCGCGATGCAAGGGCTTCGGATCGACAGTGCGGCGGCTGGCCTTGGCGATGTCTTTTGCGCCCACGGCAGCGGGCGAAGCGAATGCACCATCATCCGCATCGACGGCGAAACAGGTGCCGAGAAACAGCGCACAACAGTCGAAGGCAGCGTACCGCGACTGTTCGTTCTGCCGCGCAACAACATGCTGGCGCTGTACGTGTTTGAGCGGATCACCTTTCTGGACGCCGACAGCCTCGAAGTGCTTTGGCACACCAGCACCGTTCACCGTGCACGCAAATCCGGCCTTTTTGGAAAGATCACCTTCGACCACCACCCCGATGTCAGACGCGTCGATGCGTCCGGGGAGGTGTCTGCCGGTGAATACATCTTTGAAGGGCCTGACGGTGTCATTCGGGCGACCGCCAACCCCGGCCTGAAACCGGGAATGGGCGCCAAGGCATCGGCGCATGGCGTGGGGTTCATCACCTTCGACCCCGAGACCCGGACACAGCAGTTTGTTCCGTTCGAAATCACACCCTATCCGACCATGTCTTCGATCCTTTCGGTCAGCCCCGATGGCAAATGGGCGCTGCGCACCGCGCCCGTCGTCACGCTGAGCGGGCAACTTGAATTGCCCGGCGAGCGGCACGCGCGTTCGGCCTGGATGATCGAGGATCAGGCGGTTGATCTTTGGGACGTGGTTGCGGCCAAGCCCGTACGCCGCATCATGGTGTCGCGGGTTCCGGGCGCCGTGCGCGCCGATGATGAGGGTGCGACGCTGGACAAACTGTTGGCCTATGCAGCCTGGTCCCAGTCGACGAAAGACCCGTTTCTGAACCCCAAGCGCCCGCCGCCGGACCACAAGGCGGGCGCAATGATTGTCAAGGATCACCGCCCCATTCTGGACCTGCGCCGCAATCAACGCGGAATGAAAGGCGTGTGGGAGGCCGACAGCGGCGCGTTCTGGTTCGGACAGGCCCATTCGGCCCGGCGCATCACGTTGGACGGCGATGTTGGCCCCTTGATGATCCTTGATCCGCTGTTGAACGATGGGCTGCGCACGATGCTGGCGGCGCACCCGGACGGTGTTGACCTCGGGAATGGCGAAAGCCTGCCGCATGGCACGCCGATCTACAGCAAGTCCGTGCAGGACGCAGGCCGAGACGTTTGGATACGCTTGGGCCAACGCGCCATTTTCCTGCCCAAGGCGATGACCCCGCCGCAGATGCACGTCATGTCCGACGCAGACCTGAAGTCAAAAGACCTGCCCAAGATCAAGGCCGCGGACATTGCCAGGACCTTGCCGGGTGTCGTCAAGCTTGGCGGGTGGGCACCCGAGAAAGTCACCGCAGCTTTGGCTGCGTTGCAAACCAAGCTGACCGATGAATTCGACACTGTGGTTTCCACGTATGGCCCGTCGATCCAGATCCATTCCGGCAGCACATTCCTGTCCGAGCAGAAGTTTTTCCGCAAGGTGGGGGACAAGGACATCGACGTGGTGGCCGAGATCCGCATGCTGTGTGCGGCGTGGTACGAGACACTGCGCACCCGTGACCGGGTGTTCGCGGGCAGTGAAGGCAACCCCGGCGCGCCGTTGTCGGCGGCGCTGGCCTATGTGGCCGAGCGCGCGGACGATTGTGCCGACCTGATCCGCGATGCCTGTATCTGGCGCGATGGCGAGCATGAGGACTTCACACGTGACGTGGTGCTGCGCGGCTATATCGAACGGTTGGGCATGGACCATTCAGATGGGCTTGCATTGGCCGTGTTTGAGCCACTGTTGTTCGAAGTCGATGGCCGGTCACATGTGAAAGATGGCAAGATCATCTCGGAATGGGTGCGCAACGGGGTTCTGGATGCTGCGCGCACCCGGCTGTCGCCTGAAGACTTTGTCGCCCAAGTGCTGCGGGAACGGAACCGCTTTCCGACCAACAGCCATTGGACCCAGCGCCCGGGCCTTGAAGGCCTGAAACAAGGGCTGGGTTCCGGGTCATGGGACCGGCAGGTGGCGTTCCTGATCGACGCGGAAGACGCCGCTACTTAGACCGCCACGTGTCCAGCCACCGGCGGACACGGCCCCGGCGTTCGTCCACCGCGTCGCCTGCAGCTTCCCAGCTGTCCTGAATCTCTTCCAACGTGGGATCGATCCGCGCCTGACGGAAACGGCGCCAGCGCACCCAGATCGCATAGACCACCATGGCAAAGAGCGTCAGGATGAAGATGTTCAACCACGGGATACCCTTGGACGCATCCGGCCCATCCACAGGCGCGACCGAGATGGCGTTGGGAAAAATCGACAGGAATTCGTTGCGCCATCCGTAGTGTTTGATGATCGCGTATTGCGGCTCTGCGGCAGAAGACTTCAGATCGGCGGCCTCGGCCTGCAAGTTCGAGGTGTCGAACTTGAAATAGGGTGGCCAGCCCCATCCGGTGTCTTCGTTGCGGTAGACCATCACCCGGTCGGAATTGGCGCGCCGCGTCTGGATGAAGAACACATCGCGGTTGAGGACGGTACCATCATTGCCCACGTCCGCCGTTGCCCAGAAGATCGAGTTTTCGCCGAAATCGATCCGCTTTTCATAGGTATCCGTGACCCGCACGATGTCCTTTTGCGGCAGGGTGTAGTGAAAGACCGCGGCCACGAAGGTCCAGAAGGCGATGAGGATGATCCACTTGATATAACGCATCTTGGCGGTCCTTTTCAGGCGAAGTTGGTCAGGTAGATGATGACGCCGATCACCACCGTGGGGATGATGTAGACCCCCAGGATCAGCTTGCGGCGCAGCGATCCGTCGTAGTCCTCAAGCCCTTCCGCGATGAAGGCCTCGCGCGGTTGGCTGATGCCGCCTTCGTCCCATTCCGCAGCCAGTTTGCGGCGGCGCATACTGCGCGAATAGAACGACAGCGACACATAAATGATGCTGAGCACGACAAAGCCGATCAACAGCAAACGAAACAGTGCAAACATCTCTACCTCCTTACCGCGCCCCACGGGCCCACGCGGTCGATCAGATCGCGGGGCGCAGGGCCTGTGTCATCTTCCATGGGTGCATCGTGGCCGAAAAGGGCCGTGCGCGCACCCACCTTGTCCACCTGATACTCGGCTTCCAGATAGGTCGCCACATATTCCTTCTTGGCGTCCGACCACGTGTCATAGGTGCGGTAGAACAACCGCTTGTGACAGATAAACAGCTGGCGCACGTCCTTTGGGGCCAGTTCGGACAGCAGCATGTTGATCAGGTCGGCATCGGGGTGATCGGCCGCGCGCAGGGTATAGAAATAGGCCGGATGATCCGACGAGATGCGCGGCCAAGGTCCGCCATTTTCCGCCCAGTTCACCAAGGCGGTAAGCGCGTGAAACTCCTCGGGCAGCTTGTCGGAATGGTTGCGCGCCAGCCGGCGCATGTCGGCGCGTGAGGTGCCGGAGAGATCAACACCGGCCTCCGTGACCGCATCGACCAGAATGAAATCCATCTTCTGGCGCAGGATGGCCGCCGCATCGATGCCGCGCGCCTTGACGATGGGTTCAACCAGATCGTTGTACTCAAGGAACTTGGCGATGCGGTTGCGGTCACCCATGTCAAAGACGTATTTGATCGGCAGATCATCCAGCCCTTCCTTGGACGTGCAGGCGATGACCGCCGGATGATCCATGTTCTGAAACAGGTACAGCCCGCCGAAATGGTCGGTCCAGAAGTTGCCCTGTTCAAAGCGCATCGACTTGAGGCGCACGGGGTTGCGGGTCACGTCGCCGGTTTGCGCGGCCAGTTCGATCATCTCTCCGATCAGCACATCGTCGAACCATGCGTCTTCTTCCTGCAGGAAGGTATCGACCTTGGCGGCCAGCGCATCGGCATTGGCGACGGTGCCTGCGGTCGTGTCCGCCTCGACCGTGATGGCGCGGATGTCAAAGAGGCGCGCGGGCGTGGACACGTCATAGACGCTGTTCACCAACTCGCCCGCCACGGCGTCGCGCGCGGTCAGGGCAAAGAGCGCGGGTTCGTTGTCTTCGATGAACTGGCGCAGGATGGTGCGCGAGGTGGAGAATTTCGCGTACAGCAGGGGGCTGCGTTTCTGGTCTGTGGAGAGCAGGATGAACTGCCGGTTCACGCCGTTGTGGTTGAGATAGAGGTGATCGCCCAGTTCATTGCCCACCTCTGGGGAGTAGCCCGAAATGTCGATATAGAAGTCATCGAGGGTGGTTGTCTTGCCCGTCAGATGCGCAAGTGCGCGGTTGTAGCGCGCCACCAGCGCGGGGCTGGAGACGTGGAACAGGTTGCCGAACATGAGGCCGCGTTGGATAAGGCGTTTCATTGGTCTAACCTAAAAAATATTGGGATCACAACGTCATTGACTGTTCCCACAAAAGCCTGTGGGACCCAATGGTCTTTTCTAGTGGCGAATTTACTTGGAAACCGGTCTATGATGATCGTCTTTGCAAAATCAGAGAAAATCTGATTGCAAACGCCAGCAGCCCTTGTTGTCCACTCCACCCAGTCTTTGTGTAACTTCAACAGCTCTTCTTTGGACGCGGAATTGTCGGAAAACTGTTTTATTCTAGCAACATACATCAGCTCTGAACCAAGAGGAGAAAAGCTGTTCCCAAACATCTTGTGAACGTGAATAGAAAGGTCAGCTTTCGGCGATATGTGCTCAACATTCCGTCGAGCTGGTTCGAGATAGAAATGATTGGTCACCTCGTTCCTCATTACCTTCACCAATTTGTAGCTCGTTCCTTGCTTGAGCTCAGCCAGCCTTTCAGAAGAACGCTGCATCAATTCAACGACTGTCTCGTCATTGGTTTGGTTTCTATTTGAGTTTTCGTCGAAGAAACCGAAAAAGTCCAAAATCTTGGCTGAGCAAGTTCGCAGAAGGGTATTTGATTGCATGAAAGCGGCTGAATCAACAATTTGGTTCCCCGTTTCGCTCTGCTGCGAGTATATAAAGACTTTCATCAAGTCAGTGATTTCGCCGACTCCGAAGCAAATAACACCAAGTGCAGCTCGTTGATCTAAGGGAATGCTTTCAAACTCAGATCTAGTAAGAGTGAGAGAGTGCAGGAATTCAATGGCATATGGCTCGCTCACCCCTTCCCCCCCAAATACCGCTTCTTCGCCTCTTCCTGACGGCCGAAGTCACGCACCATGGCTTCGATCGCCACTTCGTCCGACTTGTCGGCATAGCGGAATTCGCTGTCCGCGTAGCGGTTGATTTCCTGGATCACCATGTCCACCGTGATCGGCTGGCGCAGCTCTGCGATCATGTCGCGTTTGGTTTCGTAATCCTTGAACAGGAACAGGTCGGGATTCTCCATCCATGCGTCGGGCAATTCGAAATCCATCGCGCGGACCTTGACCGCGTCGGTGATGTTCTTGATCGCGCGGCCGGTAAAGCGGTCGTCCGCCTCCTGAATACCCTTCAGATAGGTGCCCAGTTTCGCAATCGTATCCAGATCGCCGATGTCCGAATGCACCCGGTCGAACACCTCCAGCAACCCGGCCTCGTGCGGGCGTGAATGCGACTCAAAAGACGCGGCCACGGCCTTCTTGATCTCTTGCGCTGAAAACACCTCGTGGCTCCCCACGGGGATGTCATGGTTCTTGCCCATCAGCAGGTAGAGGATGTCGATATAATCGTCGCGCGTCTGCGGCCCATCGACCAGAAACCGCGCCCCGGCCCGTTGGCGCAGCGCGTCATCCACGTTCTCGGGATAGTTCGAGAACATGCCAAAGGTACAATTGCCCCGCACCACCGTGTTGGCCCCGGCAAAGCTTTCCATCAGCACGGCCGTGATCTCCAACTGGCCCGCGCTGGACTGGCGGTCGCCGCGTTTGCCTGCCAGCTGGTCGATATCGTCGATGGTGCCAAAGCCGATCACATGCGGATCGAGAATGGTGTTGATGAACGCCTTGGCGTTTTGGCCTGACTTGCCCTGATAGCTGTCGATGTTGTCGGTGCTGAGGTTCTGATAGCGGAACGGATAGCCTGCGTTGGTGCAATAGTCGTTGATCAGCCCGGCCATCATCTGGATCAGCGTCGTCTTGCCCGTGCCGGGTTTGCCGTCCCCCATGAAGGTAAAGATGAACCCGCCCAGTTCGGCAAAGGGGTTCAGGCGGCGGTCGAAGTCATAGGCCATCAGCATCTTGGACAGCTTCATCGCCTGGTACTTGGCGATGTGGTTGCCTACGACCTCGTTCGGTTTCTTGAACGTCATGGTCAGGGTGGTGGATTTGGCGCGGGTGGCGGGGGTGAAGCCGCTGATGGTGAAATCATCCGCCTCCACGTGCCAGGTGGCGGCGGTGAAGGCCGCCAGACGCGGGGCGTTCTGCGCGCGCAGCGACACCTGCTCCATCAGCGCCTCGGCGTAGGCGGCGATGGTGGCGACCAGTTCGGCGTCTTCATGCGCATATTTGGCAATGTCCTGATCCAGTTCCCACAGCGCGCCGTGCAGGGCGGTCTGGCCGTTGTCGGTCAGGACTTCTTCGACATCGCCAACCTCGACCGTGACCTCGGTCTGGTGAGAGGACATCAGGTACGCGGTGGCGTTGCCAAAGACATAAAGCGTGACAAGCGCCTCGGCGGCGAGCAGTTCGGTGAATTCGGTCTTGCGGGCGGCGGGCAGGTCCCCTGCGAGATTGGCACGCTTCAGATCGCCAAGGCCGGACACCGCAGCGTAGTTTTCCGCCACGGCCAGTGCGATGGATATGGACCGGCGCAAGGCGTTCAGCACGGTTGCCTGCAAGGGCGATACAAGCGCGTCGTCGTCATCCGACCCTTCGACCCGTTCCATCAGTTGCACGGCCCCCGCGGGGGTGGTGCGCCGTGTCACCAGCCCCGGCGTGGTTGTGCGGAACCGCCGCCGCGTGCCGATGCCTGCGGATTTCTCTTCGCCTTGCGCGGCCACAGGCTTGCCGATGCGCGGCGCGTGGTCGAACCCCTGCAACATGGCCAGGGCCATCGGGTAGTGCGCGGTGATCTCTTCTTCGCGCAGTTCCATTTGGTCGGCTGTCTGGCTCATAATGCGGTCCTCGACTTCATCTTGCTCAATAAACTCCCCCCGGAGGGTCGGCTGGCCACGCGCGTGGCGCTCTATTCTGTTCTGTGTGGGTCGCACGGTCTTGCGGACCATGCTTTGCCCACCCGGTGTCCGGCTGCGCCGGACCCTGTTAATACCTCAGCACCCGGCCTGCATCGCTCACTACGAACTTGCGCACGGACTTGAACCCCGGTGGGTTCATCTCTTCCAACACCTGGTAGGGCCGCGTGGGCAGGATAATGCTGCGCTCCATACGGGTGGCGCCGGTGTCCGCGCCACGCCCGGCAAATGGGTCGAGCTTGAACACTTCGCGCTCGACCGTACTGAACCAGCCCGCCCGTTCCTCGATCACCTTTTCGGAATGCAGGTCTTCTTCGGTCCAGACCAGCGCCCAGTCCTGACCCGCAGGCGCGCGCGCCTGTGCCAGTACATCGCCAATAGGTCCCGATTGCCGGGTGAAAGCGTTGGAATACATCGGCCCCAGGTGGAACCGCCGCAGCCGCTTGGGGTGCAGGTCGTCGAAATCCTCGTCAAAGCCCTTGGCGATGGTCATCAGCTTCAGCCCGCCCAGCGCCTGCGCCATCAGGTGCGCCTGTGCCTCGGGCCAGCGGCGTTGATCCTTGGGCAGGGCCGTCTTGCCGCTGTCCTCAAGCTCCATCATGTAGATGACCGGCAGGTTTACCTGGCTGTCGTAGACCGCCCAATGCACCCGGAACGTGCGGCGGGGCATCTTTCCGCGAATGGGGGTCTGATTGCCGGTCCAGACGATCTCGGGGTCGTTGCGGGCCCAGAACAGATTGCCCTTGAGCAGCTCTTGGTAATAAAGCCGCTGGCTGAGGGCGAATTGCAGTTTGGTCGGCACTTGTTTGTCGGACAGGATCACCTGCACCATCTGCGCCTTGAGGTCATCCTTGGAGGGCATACCGTCGAGGTGGCGCGCGGCCTGTTGGGCGTCGGAGGCCATGGTGATGATCTCTTCGGCGGCGGGAAACCCGCTTTCGCGCGCATCGATGGAGAGTGATCCAAAGAACCGTCCCGTGTCGCGGCCCACCAGCAGGTATTTCAGGCTGAGCGCGCGGAAGGTGAAGGTCAGGGCACTGGCATAGCGGGTGAGGATATTGACCTCATCGCGGTTCAGGACGCCTTCGGCCTCCATCACGCCCGCAACGCGGGTCATGTGGGTCATGATCCCCTGAAACTTGCGGAAATACCGCCGCGAGGCAAACAGATCGGTGAGGCCGATGGTGTCGGTGTGATTATTCATGTCTGAGGGTGCACCTTGTGAACACATGGCATTCCCCGCCCTCGGGTGGGGGAGGGTCCCCCGCCCGAGGGGGCGGTCGGGGGATGCCCGGCGGTTCCGCTGGGCGCGTTCGAAAGGTCCAAGGCGTGGCTCAATTACGCCCCATACGCATTCGCATCATGCTTCTTCACGATCTCTTCGAAGCGGCGGGCAAAGCGTTCGTCAGCCTTGGCTTTTTGCACAAGCACGTCGCGGGCAAAGACCATCTGATCTTCATGCGCTTCCATCATGTCGGCCATCCGCTGATTGGTCGCGGCACCGATGCCGGCCATGGCCGATTGCGCCTCTTGATCCGTTTGCACGCCAATCTCGTTGATGCGGTGGGCCACGTCCTGCTGTTGCGCAGTTTTCAACGACTTGGTCAGGGCGTCATACAGCACCACACGCTGCTTGGTGTCTGTTTGCAGCTTGTTGATCAGCACCATCTGCGTCGCCGCCTGGTTCTGAAGTGAATCGATCCAGGTTTTGCCCTTCTCGATGTAGCGTTCCAGCGTTTGCGATTTGGACAGCTTGACCTGTTCGTCCTGTACCATCTGGTTGTACTGGGTGTTCAGGTCCGCCAGTTCGGTTTCCAGCTTGGTCCGTTTGGCCGCGTCGGTCTCGGATGCGATCTTGTTCTCAAGCGTGATGATTGCCGGGTCCATGGCCTTGATCTCGGCCTGCAACGTCGCCAACTCCTGCACCGTGAACTCACGCTCGTCTAGCGTTTCAGTCAGGTTGCCCTCGACCTTGACCTTTTGCTCTTCAAGCATGTTCAGCTGCCCTTGCAGCAATTGAACAATCACATCTGATTTCGAAATCAGGTCCTGCAACTTGTCATCGATCGACGCAGTGCGCACACGTTCCTGCCGCATGCTGTCGGACTTGGCGGAAGAAAAGATGCCGACAAAGCTTTCCCAACCTGTCTTGGACCGCATTTCATCGAAGTCTTTGGAAAAGGCGGCCGTCACATCATCAAGGCCCATGATCAATTCGGCGATGTTGGCGTTCATCACGTCCGTATGCGCGTGTACGTCTTCGAGCGTGGCGTTTTCGATGTCTATCATCGCATCATCGCCCGCCTTCAGTTTGGCGCGCGCCGTTTCGATGCGGCTGGTCAGTTCGCTGATCTTGGCCTGAGCCTCAGCCACTTGTTCCTGGCTTTCGCGCACTTGCGCGTCAAAATTCGCCATCAAATTCTCCCTCGTATCAATGTCTTGCCGTACATATAGGCAATGTTACGTCAATTTACATCAGGCACACAGCCGATTTCTTGCCAACTGTCGCAAATTGAAAGGGTCATGAAAAGCGCGAAGGTCATATGCAGCGCCTCAATTCGAGGCACTGCAAAAGGCATCAGCCGACCACGTTGAATTCGGGGCCGTAAGGATAACCGGTGATATTCTCGGCACCGTCTTCGGTGATGATGAGGATATCGTGTTCGCGGTAGCCACCTGCACCCGGTCGATCTTCGGGAATGGTCAGCATCGGCTCCATCGAGATAACCATGCCGGGTTCCAGCACCGTGTCGATATCCTCGCGCAATTCCAGGCCTGCCTCGCGGCCATAGTAGTGGCTGAGCACGCCGAAGGAATGGCCATAGCCGAAGGTGCGGTATTGCAGAAGGTCGCGTTCGGCGAAGAAGGCGTTGATGGCGTGAGTGACATCAGCACAGGACGCACCGGGCTTCAAAAGGCTCATGCCGTATTCATGCGCCCCGACATTCGCATCCCAAATGGACCGGGATGCGGCGTCGACCTCTTGCACGAACATGGTGCGTTCCAGCGCGGTGTAATAGCCCGAGATCATCGGAAAGGTGTTAAGCGACAGGATATCACCCCGCTCCAACACCCGCGCGGTCACAGGGTTGTGGGCCCCGTCGGTGTTCAAGCCCGACTGAAACCACACCCATGTATCGCGGTATTCAGCATCGGGGAAAAGCGTGGCAATCTCAGCCTCCATCGCGTCGCGCCCTGCCATGGCCACGTCAATTTCGCGGGTGCCCACGCGTACTGCGTCGCGGATGGCATAGCCGCCCACATCCGCCACGGCTGCACCTGCACGGATCAGGGCAAGTTCGGCGGCGGATTTGTGCATGCGCTGACGCATGGTGGTTTCATGGAGGTCCACGGCATTCGCGGGCGCCAGAAAGGCGTTCATCTTGGCCTGTTGCAACAGCGTGAGGTGATCGCTTTCAAATCCGATCACCCGGCCTGTGCCGGTAACCGATGCGATGGCCCGCCAGAAGTTGTCACGCTGCCAATCGGTGTAAGTGATGTTGTCACACCAGCTGCGCCGCCACGGCTGGCCCGCGTCTATACCTGCGCTGATTGTCACGCACTCCGATGGCGTCACGACAATGGCGTAGGGCCGCCCGAACGCGCAATATGTGAAGCCCGAATAGTAGGACACGTTGTGCATCGAAGTCAGCACAGCGGCATCTGCCCCGGCCTCGGCCATGCGGCGGCGCAGGTCGGTCACACGGGCCTCGAACTCCGCAGTGCTGAATTGCAGCGGCGCCTTGGTGCCATTGTGGAAGCGGTGGAAATCAGGACGTGCTGTCCCGGTGATGGGGGATTGAATGGTCATGTCAGACCCTCCTTTGCAGAAAGGTCCCGGCGTTCAGGACATGGATATGGGCCGTGTCAGGGCGACGCCATCGCCCGGCCTGCGCGCATACTGCCCGAGGCTGCGCGCCACATTCTATACCTCAACGGACCCTCACCTGCGTCGCAAACAGACTTCAGGGCGCCAGCAGGGTGTTCAAAAGGGTGCTACCCGGATCGGTCAGCGGGTCAATGACATCGAAATGATGCTTGTCTTTGGCGATGTACAAGCCGCAGCCCCACGCACTTGAAAGCCACCGCGCCTGATCAACAAAAGCCGGGCGTTCAGCGCCGCCCACCCAGACAGTAACCGGCACATCAGGTGCGGGTTGATGCACCGGGCTCTCGGCACGTGCCATGCCAGCGTCCATACGGAAATCGTCGTTCATGGCAGTGTGGGTCAATGGCTCAAGATCGCTGAGCGGCGAAATAGGCACCACCGATTGCACCCGCGCCAGCACATCCGCAGGCAACATCCCCGGAGCGCACATGCGGGCCACCAAATGCCCGCCCGCCGAATGGCCCGTCAGGGCCAGCGGTCCGTCGGTTTGGTCCGCTATCATTTGAATGGCCTGGGCAATCTGGGCAGTGATCCCCGCGATACGCACATCAGGGCAAAGGTCGTAGCCCGGCATTGCAACAGCCCATCCGCGCGCCAGCGCACCCTTGGCAAGAAACGACCACGTGGACGGATCGAAGGCACGCCAATACCCGCCATGCACAAAGACCAACGTGCCCAGAGCCATGTCTTCGGGCGCAAAGTGATCAATGACCATGCGCCCAGACGGGCCGTAGGGCGTGTTGCGGCGCGCACGTTCCCCCAGTTCCGCACACAGCGCAGTCGAGGCCTGTGCCCAACGCGGCGGATAGCTGGCGGCATCTTCGATATAGGCCCCATTGGCATAGGCGTCGTCAAAGTCGGTGGTCTGGTCTGGCATGGCGGTCTCTGTGCAACTGGAACTGGACAAAGCTAGCAGGAGTTGCTTTTGAAGCGCGAGAAAAAACGGGAGACACGCGATGCTGGACGCCACCACCGACCTCAAGAGCCTACTCAACGACCCCACCCTGCTGGAAACCCGCGCCTACGTGGGCGGCGAATGGGTCGAGGGCGACGATGGAACCTTCGACGTGTCGAACCCCGCCCGCGGTGACGTGATCGCGCAAGTGGCCGACCTCAGCCGCGCGCAGGTGGCCGTTGCCATCGACGCCGCAGAGGCCGCACAAAAGGAATGGGCATCGTGGACCGGCAAGGAACGCGCCGCAGTGATGCGCCGATGGTTCGACCTGATGATGGAAAACCAGGACGATCTGGGCACGATCCTGACCGCCGAACAGGGCAAGCCACTGGCCGAAGCCAAGGGCGAGATCGCCTATGGCGCGGGCTTCATCGAATTCTTCGGAGAGGAGGCCAAGCGCGTTTACGGCGAAACCATCCCCGGCCATCAGCGCGACAAGCGGATCACGGTGATCAAACAGCCCATCGGCGTGGCCGCATCGATCACCCCATGGAACTTTCCCAACGCGATGATCACCCGCAAGGCCGGCCCCGCGCTGGCTGCTGGCTGTGCCTTTGTCGCGCGCCCGGCCAAGGAAACCCCGCTATCGGCCATCGTCATGGGCGTACTGGCCGAGCGTGCGGGCATCCCCGCGGGCGTGTTCAACGTGGTGACATCATCCTCGTCCAGCGCCATCGGCAAGGAATTCTGCGAAAACCCCAAGGTGCGCAAACTGACCTTTACAGGGTCCACCGAGGTCGGACGTATCCTGCTGGCGCAAGCCTCGGAACAGGTGATGAAGTGCAGCATGGAGTTGGGCGGCAATGCACCCTTCATCGTATTTGACGACGCGGACCTTGATGCGGCGGTCGAGGGCGCGATCCTCTGCAAGTTTCGCAACAACGGGCAGACCTGCGTCTGCGCCAATCGCATTTACGTGCAAGCGGAAGTCTACGATGCCTTTGCCGAGAAATTGGCAGCACGCGTCAGTGCGATGAAAGTCGGCGACGGTCTCGAAGCTGGCACCGACCTTGGCCCGCTGATCAACCCCGAAGCCGGTGCAAAGGTCGTCGAACATATCGAAGATGCCGTGAGCAAAGGTGCGAAAGTCCTGTTGGGTGACGGTGCCACGCTGGATGGCAATTTCCTTCCCCCCACCATTGTAACTGGCGTGACCCAGAACATGGCCGTGGCAACCGAAGAAACCTTCGGCCCGCTCGCCCCGCTTTTCAAGTTCGAGAACGAAGACGACGTGATTGCCATGGCAAATGACACGATCTTTGGGCTGGCTTCATATTTCTACGCCAAGGATCTCAGCCGCGTCTACAAGGTCGCAGAAGCGCTGGAATACGGCATCGTCGGCGTGAACACCGGGATCATCTCGACCGAAGTGGCACCTTTTGGTGGGGTCAAGCAATCAGGCCTTGGCCGCGAGGGCAGTCATCACGGCATGGAAGATTACATGGAGATGAAATACATCTGCATGAGCGTCTGAAACCACGCATCAGCACCTCAAAGGGGGGCCACAAGCCCCCCTTTCCCATGACAGATCACAGAATGAAGTTGTCCTCGGTCAGGCCGGTCACAGCATTCAGCCGGATTTGCATATCCGCGACCGTATCGCCGTTCACATCGACCACAACGATTGTCTGACCTGCGCTGTTCTCAACGATCTTGACCTCGGGCGCACCCGTCCCGGTGAACGACCCCAGACCGCGCCACGCAGGCCCGCCCGCGATGCCGCTCAGGTCGATCATATCCTCGGAGGCGTCGAAATCGGTGATCACATCGCGATTGGTGCCCGTCTTGCTTTCGTTGGCTGCATTGAACACGAAGGTGTCGCTGCCGGCGCCGCCCGACATCTTGTCGGTGCCCTTGCCGCCAGTGATCTGATCTTCGCCGTCACCACCGCGGATCACGTCATCTTGATTACCCCCCGCCAGCACATCATCACCATCGCCACCCGACACCGTGTCGATGCCATCGCCGCCCGACAGGGTATCATCGCCGCCTCGGCCTTGCAGCTTGTCATTGCCATCGCCGCCATCGACAACACCCGCGACACGCCCATCGAACTTGGTGCGGAACACATCATCGCCGCCGTTCAACTTGACGTCGCCGACTATCAGGCCGCCGTTGATGAATATGTTGCCCGCGTTGCTGTCGGTGATGGCCTTGAACTCGCCGGAAATGGTCCCGAAATTCTTGACAGATGCAAAGGTGGTCGAGGCCATCAGGGACAGGTCGATACCGATACCCTGCGCGGAAGAGATTTCACCGAAGTTCAACAGGGAAAGGCCGTCTGCAATAGAAGAGCCTGCTGCCAGAACACCTGTGCCGCCGTCAGTATTGGATGTTATCACGCCGCCTGCGAGGTTCACAACATCGGCCTGTGCTGCACTGACGTAGACCCCACGCCCCTCATATACGGCAGCGGCGTCCCCAAGGGCGCCAGCCGCCGCAATGAGGCCGGAGTTCACAAGTGAACCGCCGGACCCTGACGAGAACCCAAGAAAGACCCCGGACGTGCCTGTTATGATTCCCGTATTGTGCACTTCCGCGTCGCCCCTATCGAGGAAAAGGGCAATTGTAGCGTTGGACCGGATTTCACCCGCATTGAACACGCGGGCGCCTGTGCCGCTCAGATAGACATTCGCATCTGAGGAGAATTCGTTCGTCGAAACAAGCCGCCCCGTTTGGCCAATGGACAATACAAAGTCGCTGCCGGATGAACTGACAGTATAGTTTTTGGCAACAAGCGTGCCATCAACCTCAAGATGGGTGTCGGCGGCGTTTGCAGAGGCTGTCGGGGTGCTTACGGACGATGACGTCGTCACGAGCGTGACGCCTTCGAGGACATAGGCCGAATCCCCGGTTGTGCTCAATGTGATGATTGTCGAGGTATCCACAACATCCGTGGAAAAAACAGTCAGAGTCATGTGGCTCTCCGATTCTTTGAACATAATAAATCTATGGTGTGGTTCGAGGGTGGCGCGCGCAGGCACGCCCTGTCAAGAGCGTGCCACAAGATGTGGCGACGCAAAAAAGCCCGCATGATGCACATGCGGGCCTTGGGTCAGTGTCCGGTTTCGGGCCGGTGTATCAGGCGGGAACGGCCGGTTGCCTTAGTTGACGGCCTTGGCGTCCACCACGTCCTTTTCGAGGGCCTTGGCCCCTGAAATTTCGATCTGGCGGGGTTTCAGCGCCTCGGGCACTTCGCGTTGCAGGTCGATGTGCAGCATGCCGTCGGTGTGGCTGGCGGCTGTCACGTGCACATGGTCGGCCAGTTGGAAACGGCGTTCAAACGCGCGGGTGGCGATGCCACGGTGCAGGTAGGTGCGGTCGGTTGCATCGTCGGCCTTCTTGGCAGAGACGATCAGCGCCTTTTCACGCACTTCGACCGACAGGTCGGCATCCGAAAATCCGGCGACGGCAATCGAAATGCGATAGGCATCATCTGCGGTTTTTTCGATGTTGTAGGGGGGATAACTGTTCTGGGACTGATCGTTGGTCAGAACCCGGTCCATCATGTCGGCGATCTGGTCAAAGCCGACAGATGCACGGTAGAGCGGTGCAAAATCAAACGTACGCATGTGTATCATCCTCATTCTTCAGAGCGATTTACGGTCGGGCCTCCATCCTGGACGAACCCGCATTGCTATGGCCAAGGCCCATCATTGGCGCCTTGGTACTGGTTATTTGGGAACGGAAATGCGTGATTCAAGACCCGCCAAATCGCAAATCGCGTGGCCTAGGGCTTAACGAACTTCGCACCGGTATTGCGCCGTGCGCCACCCACCCGAACGCGCGACGTCGTAGGACTGGATCCGTTTTGAAATCCGGCCCCGGCCAGCAATTCGGAACGCAACTCTGACAGTGGCTGCCTGAGCGATGTGCCAAGCGACACCTTTTCGCCATCGACTTCCGCCTTGGCCGAGACAACGGAAACAATATGCGCCTCGCCGTCCTTGAAACTGAAAATCGGTGCGCCGGATGATCCCAGATCGACGTTGCACGAGGTAACAAGAACCCCGTCCTGACGCGACAGCACCTTGCATACTTCCTGAAGCGACGGGGCCTCGGACCGGTCACGGGCATAGCTGACCACACCCACCGTGTCGCCTGTCACGGGGCGGCTCGCAGTTCCGAAGGGTTGGATGGTGGTGTTTCGTATAGGCCGCACCAGTTCCAACAGGGCCAGGTCATTGCGCACACGTTCGGCAGACACCTGACCGTCATAAACATAGTCGGGATGCACGACAGCACGGCGTACCCTACGGTAGGCGGAAGCGCGGCCATTGCGCCACCCCGCCAGGAACTCGATCTGATCAAACTGGATCTGGTTTTTCGAGGTCTTGTTGAACAGACAGTGCGCAGCGGTCAATACCAGGTCTGGCGCAATCAACGCGCCGGTGCAAAAACCGGTGCCTGCAATATCCAGACGACCAACAGCTTCCCATTCGCGCCCTGCATTCGACGTTTCCAATGGGCGCAGACTTGCGTCCTGCGCAAGGGCGGTGGACGTCATAACAACAGCCAAAAAGGAAAGTGCCATCCACTGACGCATGCGCATGCTCCTGTTCGCAATTACTCACGCGTAGTGCCATGATGCGGCGAAATTAGGGCAGATGCGAAGAAATCAACGCAAAATCGGCACATTGCCTTTCCCAGCCGGGTCACGGTCCAGCGCCGGAGGTCGCGGCCCACCCGTAACCCAGTCCATAAGCTCGACCGTATGCACGACCGGAACCCCGGCGGCAGAGCCGATTTGCATCATGCAGCCAATGTTGCCTGCCGCGATAACATCGGGGTTCTTCGCCTCGAGCGTGCGCACCTTGCGCGCCTTGAGCTGTTGCGAAATCTCGGGCTGCATCAGGTTGTAGGTGCCTGCAGATCCGCAGCACAGATGGCTATCCGCAGGTTCAACCACCCCAAAGCCTGCCATCTTCAGCAGGTCCTTGGGAAAGGTCTTGATCTGCTGACCATGCTGCAAGGAACACGCCGCGTGATAGGCCACTGTGGTGTCTTTGCCTTCTGACCGCGTCACATGTTCCGGCGACATCAACTCTACCAGCAACTCACTGATATCCATAGCTTTTTCAGCCACGCGCTTGGCATCATCCTCAAGGTCCGTACGCGCGAACATATGGCCGTAATCCTTGACCGTGGTGCCGCAGCCGCTGGTGTTGATGACAATGGCATCCAAACCGTCGCCGTCCATCTCGGCAGCCCATGCGCGGATGTTCTTGGCTGCGGTCCCGTGGCTTTCTTCGGTCTTGCCCATGTGGTGGGTCAGCGCGCCGCAGCACCCTGCCCCTTCGGCCACGACAACCTCGCAGCCCAGCCGCGTCAGGATGCGGATGGTCGCATCGTTGATATCGGTGTTCAGCGCCTTTTGCGCACAACCGGTCATCAGGGCCACGCGTTTGACGCGGGGCACTTCGGGGGCGAAACTTTGCGGGTCGTCGTTGCGGCTGACCGGTGGGATGTGTTTCGGTGCCATCTCCAGCATCGCCCGCAACCGCGCGTCCGGCATCAGACGTGCAAACGGCCGCCCGATCTTGGCCCCCAGCAGCGCCACCCGAAACCGCATTGGATAGGGCAGAATACGCGCCAGAATCCAGCGCAAGGCCCGGTCGGAAAACGGGCGCTTGTAACGCTCTTCGATATATTCCCGCGCCTGATCCACCAGATGCATATAGTGCACGCCCGAAGGGCAGGTCGTCATGCACGCCAGACACGACAGGCAGCGGTCGATATGCTTGACCGTCTTGGCATCCGGGTCCCGGTCGTTTTCCAGCATGTCCTTGATCAGGTAGATGCGGCCCCGGGGGCTGTCCAATTCGTCGCCCAGAACCTGATAGGTCGGGCAGGTAGCAGTGCAAAATCCACAGTGCACACAAGAGCGCAGAATTTCATTGGCCCGCTGGATTTTCGGGTCTTGCATCTGTTGATCGGAAAATGTGGTTTGCATCGTCTCGCTTTCAGGAAATCATCAACCGGGCCGAAGCCAGACCGAACCATGGAACAGTAGCACCCACCGCGCCCAACACACGGGTCGCCCGATAAGTCACAGGGCGCGGATAGGCCCGGCGCAGGGCCTGCGCACCAAGCGCCAGAATGGCGATCCACGCAGCCCAGATCAGGCCGATCCCGGCCCAGGTGGTTGCTGCATCGGCCCCCCATCGCGCAGGCAATCCAAAGCGCACGGCCATACCACAGACCGCAAAAACCGCCGCGATCAGTGCCGTTCTTCGGATCGTGCCCGGTGTCGGACCGGCCCGCAGCGCTGTCAGAAATGCCATCGGCCCAACCACAAAAATCACCCCGAAAAGGATCACCCACTGCACCATCAGGCCGCCTGCATCAGACCGGGGTTGAACAGGCCACGAGGATCAAACTGCTGCCGCAATCCTTCGGACAAGGCGGCCAGGGGGGCCGGTTCGGGCTGGAACGTACCCAAGGCCGCGCGGGTCTGGTCAGACCCCCGCACAAGTGTTGCGTGACCGTCGAAAAACCCGATGCGCGCGCGCAGATCGGTGCCTTCGGACATGCGCAACCACACAAGGCCTCCGCCCCAATCCATGATCGCGTCATCTGCCTTGGCCGCCGCGATGATGCCCGGTGCGTCCGAGGGTTTGACCGACACGCGCCAGACATCGCCGCCAGTGCCCTGCGCGGCAAAGAGCGTGACGTCGCGGATGCTGGCCCACGCGGTGCCGCTTGGCCCCGCATCGACCACGCTCATGTCACCAAAGCTGGCCAGTTTTTCGCGCAGGGACGCGATCCGGTAGGCCACAGACGCTTCGAACCCTTCAACCCGCAGCATCGTGTCCGATCCATCCCCGGCCGTAAGGGTCAGGTGCGCGGCCCCGCTGACCTCGAAAGGGGAACCCAAGGCGGCCGACATTGCGGCCACAGCCTGTTGCGAATCGAGATTGTGCAAGATCAAAGTCGCCTCGGTTTCAGGCATGGGCAGGACCTTCAGGCTGATTTCCGACAACATACCCAAGGTGCCCATGCTGCCGCACATCAGCTTCACCAGATCATAGCCGGTCACGTTTTTCATAACGCGCCCGCCGTTCTTGATGATCTGTCCGGTCCCATCGACAAACCGCACACCCAGCGCAAAATCGCGCGCCGCACCAACTGCGATCCGCCGCGGTCCGCTGATGTTGGCGGCGAACACACCGCCGAGTGTCGGCGTGCCGGTGGTGCCCATCAAGGCGCGGTGATCCATCGGCTCGAAAGCAAGGCGCTGGTTTTCCGCTTTCAACGTCTTTTCGATCTCCGCAATCGGTGTCCCGGCACGGGCAACAACCGTCAAGGCACCGGGTTCATATGTGTTGATCCCGCTCAGACCGGATGTGCTCAGCGGATCACCCGCCCCTGTGAGGCCGCGTGTGCCACCACCCTGCACGGCCAGCGGCCCCGAGGCAGATGAAATCATGTCGGCCAGTTCGGCCTCTGTCTTGGGTGTCATCATCGTGACTTGGTCCTAAGTTTGCGGGGCGACAGTTACTGCGCCGCCATCTTGACCGCGCGCCGGTCCTGCGATGCATCCAGCGGGAACACCTTGGCCGGGTTCAACAGCCACTGCGGATCAAACACGTCCTTGACGGCCATCTGCGCCTCAAGGTCGGCCCCAGCATATTGCACGTGCATCAGGTCCCGCTTTTCAATGCCGACGCCATGCTCGCCGGTCAGGCAACCGCCAACCTCGACACAGAGTTTCAGAATGTCCGCGCCGAAGGCTTCGCATAACTCAAGATCGCCGGGTTTGTTGGCATCGAACAGGATCAGCGGGTGCATGTTGCCATCGCCTGCGTGAAACACGTTGCCCACAGGCAGGCCATAGTCCTTCGACATTTCACCGATGCGCCGCAACACGAAGGGCAATTCAGACACAGGGATCGTCCCATCAAGGCACATGTAATCGCTGATTTGCCCCATGGCGCCAAACGCGCTTTTGCGCCCCAGCCAGATCTTGGCGCTTTCCTCGGCTGACTTGCTTTCGCGCAATTCCACCGGATTGTGACGCCGCGCAATCTCCATGATCCGCGCCAATTGGTCGTCAATTTCGGCGTCCGACCCTTCGACCTCGACAATCAACAACGCCTCGCAATCGGGGTATCCCGCGCCAGCGAAATTCTCGGTGGTCTTGATGCAAAGGCTGTCCATGAATTCGATCGCGACCGGCAGCACGCCCGCCTTGATGATGTCCGATACGCAGGCCCCGGCCACTTCGGAATCGTCAAATCCCATCAGCACGGGCCGCGCGCCTTCAGGCTTGTGAAGGATGCGCAAAGTCGCCTCTGTCACCACGCCCAGCTGCCCTTCGGAGCCGCAGATCAGGCCCAGCATGTCGAGGCCGCCACTGTCGAGATGCGCGCCGCCAATCTCGACCACGGTGCCATCCATCTGCACCAGCGTCACACCCATCAGGTTGTTGGTGGTCACACCGTATTTCAGGCAATGCGCCCCGCCCGAGTTCATCGCGATATTGCCCGCGATGGCACAGGCCAATTGGCTGCTGGGGTCGGGGGCGTAAAAGAACCCGTCTTCTTCCACGGCACCTGTCACGCTGAGGTTGGTGCGCCCTGTTTGCACGCGGATATAGCGGTCGGGATAATTCGTTTCTATCACGTCGTTCATGCGCGCCACGCCAAGGATCACGCAATCGGCCGTAGGAAGGGCGCCCCCGGCCAAGGATGTGCCGGAACCGCGTGGAACAACAGGCACACCTTCCTCGTGACAGATGCGCAAAACGTCCGACACCTCGGATGTGGTTGACGGCAGCACAGCAACCATCGGAGGGCATTTGTAGGCCGTCAGCGCATCGCACTCATAGGCACGCGTCTCGGCCGGGTCACTGATCACGGCGTCCGAAGGCAACACGGACAACAGCCGTTCGACCACGCGGGCCTTGCGGTTCAGAACCTCAACATCGGGATTCGGCATTTCCATAGCACACCTCCTATTGGTAAAATAATATTACCAATTATCGCGGCTGGCAAGTCTGCACTGGCAACCCTATTGTCGCACCATGACATGGACGATGCGTTTTGAACATTTCACGCCACTGGATTTCGCGGCCCTCGGTCTTGTCTTTGCCGTTTGGGTGATCATCGGCTGGCGGATTGAGCATCCATCGGCAAAGGCCCCGTCAACGTCACAGATCATGGCAGGATACCGGCGGGCATGGATGGTCCAGATGATCACCCGCGAACCGCGTATCTTCGACGCGCAGATCGTATCGAACCTGCGGCAAGGCACGGCCTTCTTCGCCTCCACGTCCGTGATCGCGATTGGTGGGACACTCGCCCTGATCGGCAACGCCGAAGCCCTGACCGGCCTTGCAGGAGAGCTTGTTATGCGCGGCGATCCGGCCTTTGTCTGGGAATTGAAACTGTTGGTGGTAACACTGTTCCTGACCAACGCATTCCTGAAATTCGTCTGGGCCAACCGGCTGTTCGGATATGCGGCGGTCCTGATGGCTGCGGTTCCCAATGATCCAACCGATCCCGCATGCATCCCCCGCGCGACCCAGGCTGGCGAAATCAATGTGACGGCCGCCCGTGGCTTCAACAGGGGCCTGCGCTCGGTCTATTTTGCGCTGACATCCGTGGCGTGGCTGGCCGGTCCCATCCCCTTTCTGGCGGCGACCCTCTTTACCACGGGCGTGATCTGGCGCCGGGAGTTTGCCTCTCATTCGCGCAGGATCTTGCTGGACACCAAGTTGTGAATCCAACCGACCGCACCGTCGGTTAAAGTACCCCCATGAAACGCTTGATCATCGCCATCCTCCTTGCCGCCACCACCGCGACAGCGGAACCGCCGCAAATCACCCATGTCACCGCGACACCCAGCGCGGGCACGTGGCGCTTTGATGTGACGATCCTGCATCCCGATACCGGCTGGGATCACTATGCTGATGGCTGGCGGGTGCTGGACATGGAGGGCAACGAACTGGGCATGCGCGTGTTGCACCACCCTCATGTGAACGAACAACCCTTCACCCGGTCCCTCAGCGGCGTTGAAATTCCGCGCGGCACCAAGCAGGTACAACTTCAGGCGCGCGACTTGCCACGTGGCTGGAACGAGACGACCACCATCGTCGATCTGCCCTGACCTTCATCTTGCAAGGAAAACTCCGGGGTCCGGGGCAGCGCCCCGGTCACGTCCGGTGGTACGGCCCCCCGGCCAGGATCGTCGCGGCGCGGTAAAGCTGTTCAGCCAGCATCACCCGGACCAGCATGTGCGGCCAGACCATGGCGCCGAAGGACAGCGCAAAGTCCGCCTCGGCCCGCAAGGACGGATCGATCCCGTCCGCCCCACCAATCACCAATGCCAGATCGGATCGCCCGGCATCGCGCCATTTGCCCAGCCGCTGGGCAAAATCAGGTGAGCTTTCGACGCGGCCGCGTTCGTCCAGAATGGCCACAACAGCCCCCTTGGGAATGGCCCGGCGCAGCAAGTCTGCCTCGGCCGCCATGCCGCCGCCCTTGCGGTCTTCAACCTCGATGACCTGCGCCGGGCCAAGGCCCAAGGCCCGCCCCGTGCGATCAAAACGCGTCAGGTAGTCGGAAATAAGGGTGGCCTCGGGGCTGGCACGCAGCCGCCCCACGGCGCAGATGTGAACCTTCATGGGCGCAGACCCGAGGGCCTAGTTCGCGGCGCTGGCACCGGCACCCGGCACCCACATCTTTTCCAGCTGGTAGAATTCGCGCACTTCGGGTCTGAACACGTGAACGATCACATCGCCCGTGTCGATCAGGACCCAATCGCCCGCATCCTTGCCTTCGATCCGGGCCGTTCGGCCAAAGGCCTCTTTAAGCCGCTGAACCAGCTTTTCCGAAATGGCTGCCACCTGCCGGGTCGAACGGCCCGAACAGATCACCATGTAGTCGCCAATGGCCGTTTTGCCGCGCAGGTCGATCTGCACGATGTCTTCGGCCTTGTCATCGGAAAGAGAGGTCAGGATCAAAGCCAGCTGCGCGTCGCTGCCCGCTTCGGAGTCTGGTGTGGCAGTGGTCGCACGCATCAGTGCGCCCTGCTTTTCGGCGGGTGTTCCCGCCGTCGCGTGGATTGACAGGACATTGTCCTCCTTTGAACGCGCCGACGGATCCCCGGCGCTGGGATACCTCAAAGTAGCAAGGCCCATGCGACATTTCAATGACAGGCTGCACCTTCCCTTGGGGCGGCTGGATGTCGCCAACTTGCATCACCGCTTGGTGCACCGCTAATCTGGCGTGCAATGATGGGGCACATCCGCACGGGGGGAGGCGGCAAGATGATCCGATCCACAACTATCCTTGCGGCCTTTGTCTGCGCCCTGTTCGCCCTGCCGGCCTTGGCCGAAGAAAAGGCTCTTGGCGTCTGGCATTTTTTCGAACCGGGTGACATCCTTTACAGCGAAGGCCTCGATGCCGCCGGTGTGGTTCTCGAAGACAGCCGCTTTGCCCTGATGATTTTGCAACCGGACAGTGATGGCGCCCTGATCGGGGCCAGCGTCTTTGCCAATGCCCACGCAGACAGCATTAAATCCGTGCTTGAAATGACCGACGGGTCACTGAAAACGCTCGTTGTCTCGGGCGACAAACTGAACAAGGGGGGCAACCCCGAAGAAGGGGCCGCGATCTACAGCTTCTTCATTGTTGATGGTGATGTTGCCCTGTTCAAAGCGGCCCGTTCATGGCGGGTGGAAACGCCTGAAGGCACCACAACATTCCCCCTGAAAGGATCCCGCCGCGCCATCACGACGGCCGAGTCCGCGCGCGATCTGCGCGGTGCTGGCCCGGAGGTGATGCAATCGTGGATCGACGCTTGCGATGCCGCGGCTGCGCACCCGTTCGATGCAAGTGCGCCCGGCCCCGGCGTCAAATGGGCAGACATCGTAGCAGACGCTGCGGTCACCGCCTGCAACAACGCCATCATCGCTGACGCCAACATACCGCGTATACGGTATCAATTGGGACGGGCCTACGACAAGGCCAAGGATGCCCGCGCCCTCGACCTGATCCGCCGTGCGGCGCAAGAGGACGGGTATCCCGCAGCGTGGAACCACTTGGGCGTTCTGCATTGGGATGGTGATTATGTCGGTCAGAACCTGCAACAGGCCCGCGAGATGTTCACAAAAGGATCAGACCTTGGAAACTTGCCAGCGCGCTACAACCTTGCACGAATGATGGTGTTGCACGGCGACGGAGTGACTGACGCGAACATGGGGCGTTCGTTGCTGCAAGGTGTCGCCGACATGGGCTATCCCCTGGCGCAGCGCGCCTATGGGCAGTGGTTGGCAGATGGCACCTTCGGTGCGGCGGACCCGGCAGGCGCCGTCACCTATCTGAGCCAAGCCGCCGATGGCGGCGACGGTGTGGCCGCGTATACCCTTGCGAAACTATATGAGGGTGGCAACGGCCTCGAAGCCGATGCCAGATTGCACCTGAAATACCTAAAGATCGCTGCGCGCGCGGGCCACGAAGACGCGAAGGCCGCGTTGTCACTGGAGTGACCCTTTGGGTGCTTGGTAAGGCCTTTCGATCCCTGCCGCTTCAAACAACCTGGCCAAGGTCGCCGCTTCAAAGGCTTCTGGCCATGCAACCCCAAGGTCTTGCGCATGGCGGCGGGCACTGGGCAGGTAGGCCGCGGCATAGGATTGATGCGCCGCAATCAACGCGTCCCTGTCGGGCACAGGTGGCGGCAAGGCCAACAGCTCATCCTTTTGCGCCTGCGTGATCAGCCGATTGAGGTGCAACACGCCGTCCCGGTCCGGCGCATCCGTTTCCGCGATCATGAGATCGACCAACAGGTTGCGCAGATGGAAGATGCCCGACACGCCGTTGATATATTCGGCCCGCCCAACAACCAGATGCAAAAGGCCCGGCACACGAATGAATTCCTGCACCTGATAAAGAAACCGCGCCGGGTCGGGCGCTATGGCAGCGGGCGTTTCAGGCAAATCACTGTAGAGGTTTTCCGGGTCGAAAACCGGCTTCAACGTGGATTGCGCATACCGCTTCACCCCCTCCGGCGAAAGGATCAACAGGTCCGTGCGCGTCCAATCGTCGGTGATCGCGTTGATCAGAACCGGAACCGTGTTCCTGTCCCACCACAGGACGATCTCTCCGGTTTGCGCGACCGCTACTTTCCACATTGCGGCGTGGGCATCGCTGACACCATCTTCGGTGACGAGAACGAAATCCAGATCGCTGTATTCGTCTGCGCGGCCATTGGCATGGCTGCCGCCCAGAAAGAGCGCTTTGACACCGGGTTGCCCCTGCACCGCGCTTGCAATCGTCTTGATCGTCGTTGCGTGGTCCATCGGGTGTTCCTCTGATCTGTTGCGTGTTCAGTCCAGTGCTTTGGCCGCGCCATCACCCAGCATGCGCACCTCGCGTTGCGGGAAGGGGATCGAGATATCGTTTTCCCTGAAGGTATCCCAAAGCGCGAGATAGACATTGCCCCGAATGTTGGTCAGGCCCCCGGTCGGATCCCTGATCCAGAACCGCAGGATATAGTCCACACTGCTGTCGCCAAACCCCACGACATGGCAAACCGGTGGGCGATGGCTCAGCACGCGATCGACGCTTTTGGCAGCCTCTATGGCGAGAGCACGCACGACATGCGGATCGTCATTATAGGCCGTGCCGAAATAGATATCGAGCCGGACGAAATCATTGGAGTGGGACCAGTTGACCACCTGCCCGGTGATCAGGTCTTCGTTCGGGATCAGGTATTCCTTGCCGTCCCGCGTCACCACCGACGCATAGCGGGCGCCCAGCGTCTGGATCCACCCGAAGGTGTCGCCAAGGCTGATCACGTCACCGGGTTTGATCGATTTGTCCAGCAGGATGATCACGCCGGACACAAGGTTCGAGATTACTTTTTGCAGACCGAAACCAAGGCCCACACCGATGGCACCTGTCAGGATCGCAAGGCCCGACAGGTCGATACCCACGGCATTGATCCCGAAAAAGAACGCCGCGCCGTAAAGCGTGATCTGTACCGCCTTGACCGCCAGAACCTGCATCGAGGGGCTGATATCTTCGTTGCGGCGGATGGTGGTCGCGGTCGTGGTACTGATGACGCGTGCAGCCGTAAAGAGAACGCCAATGACCACCAGTGCCGTTATCAATGTCAGAACCGAAAGGCGAAACTCACCAACTTCTATGGCGAGCCGGTCAAGGAACTGTGCCGTTTCATCCGAGACATTCAGATAAAAGAGCGTCGCGTAAATCCACAAACCCCAACTGACCACACGCCGCAAAAACCGGTTGCGCACCAGCCGGGCCGCGAACCCGATCAGAACCCATGCCGTTGCAAGCGTCGCAGCCAAACCGATCAGGTAGGACCGCGACGGCCAGGTGATGTTTTGCATGAAAAACCACAGCGCCCACGCCATGACTGCAAACCAGATCAACCCCAACCGCCGCCGCACCTGAACCACGGCGCGCAATTGCCAGGTTTTCCACCCCTCGCGGCTTCGCACATACCCATGAAGCGCCGATCCTGACAAACGGCGTAGCCCGTAGGCGAGAATCGCCAGTCCGAGAATGATCAAGACCTGGTAAAGTCGCCAACCGGGCATTGCGAGGCTTTGAAGATAAGTGAGGGCGCTTGCCAGAAAGGACTCGAGCGTCGTCAATATGTCCATGCCCGTGACCGGCTGCGTCGCCTCTTCGTTATCCATCTGCGCTCCTCTGCGCTATGCGACCCCTAAAAGCCTGCGCCCTTTGCACAGCGGAAAGTTTTCAGCGTTGCCCAAGCCAAGGGTAACGGACCGCGACAGGCAGACAAGGGCAGTCGGAAAAAACTTGACAGATCCGCATGATGCAGCAGCAATGCTTATTGTAACACACTAATTTTCACGCGTAAAAAATGAAAATTTGCCGCCCATTCCACGCCGCACCGCACGCGGCCTGATGATCCTCGTTGGGGCAACTGCCGTCTACTACACTTACACCAGTTTCCACCGGATCTGGCGCTTCAGCTTTGGCGATCCGTCGCGTTGGAATGAACATTGGCGCGTAGACCCCGGAACGGTGATCGAATTTGGCCCACGCCTTGGCTATGCGTTGATCTGGGGCGCGCTGGTTTTGGTTTCCGCGTTGGCATTTCTGGCAGGCCTTGCCCTGTTCAACCGGGTACGAAAAGGCGAACTTTTCACCGAAGCGACCGCAATCGGCATCCGACGGCTTGGCTTTGCCCTGGGGTTTGCGATGATCATTGAACAGATCTATGCCTGCATAAATGTCTTGTTGATCACCCGATTCAACACCGATCCATCGCCCATCGCATGGGCCTATGATCCGTCAGATATCAAAACCTTCATCCTCGCCGTGATCCTGTTCCTGTTTGGCTGGGTCATGCGTGAAACCATCGCCATCGAGGCAGAGAACAAGGAATTCGTCTAGTGCAGATCATTGTCCGTCTTGATGTCATGCTGGCGCGCCGCAAGATGACCTCGCGCGATCTGGCGACGCGTATCGGGATCAGCGAACAGAACCTCAGCCTGTTGAAATCCGGCAAGGTCAAAGGCGTGCGCTTTGAAACCCTCGCACGCATCTGCGAGGCGGTGGAGTGCCAGCCGGGGGACTTGCTGGAAGCCGAATAGGGCTGCGGCCTTGCGGGATACGGGCGCAACCTGTATTCCGGTGCCATGATTCAGGTGTTTGACATGGGTGACCGCGCGCGGCTGCGCGAACGCTTTTTCGGGGCGACCCACACGGTGCTGGCGCGCCTATAAACCTGCGCGCCTTGGCGCGTTTGCCGATCTATGACCATTTTCATCACAAAACGGGAGAGGACCAATGTCCCCCAAGACGCTCTATGACAAAATCTGGGATGCCCATGTGGCGCACCAAGCAGACGATGGCACATGCCTGCTGTATATCGACCGCCACCTCGTGCACGAAGTGACCAGCCCGCAGGCTTTTGAAGGGCTGCGCATGGCTGGCCGCCAGGTCCATGCGCCAGACAAGACCATCGCTGTGCCAGATCACAACGTGCCGACCACGCTGGACCGCGCCAATGCGGCCACCATGACCGAAGACAGCCGCGTACAGGTCGAAGCGCTCGACAAGAACGCCAAGGATTTCGGCATCCACTATTACCCCGTGTCGGATGTCCGTCAGGGCATCGTGCACATCGTTGGCCCCGAACAAGGCTGGACCCTGCCCGGCATGACGGTCGTATGCGGCGACAGCCACACGGCGACACACGGCGCATTCGGGGCACTGGCCCATGGCATCGGCACCTCCGAGGTTGAGCACGTTCTGGCCACGCAGACGCTGATCCAGAAGAAATCCAGGAACATGAAGGTCGAGATCACGGGCAAATTGCGCCCCGGTGTCACGGCCAAGGATATCACCCTTTCCGTCATCGGCGAAACCGGGACCGCAGGCGGCACCGGCTACGTGATTGAATACTGTGGTGAAGCCATTCGCGATCTGTCCATGGAAGGGCGCATGACCGTCTGCAACATGGCGATCGAAGGCGGCGCACGCGCCGGCCTGATCGCACCGGACGAGAAAACCTATGAATACGTGATGGGCCGCCCCCACGCGCCCAAGGGCGCACAGTGGGAAGCCGCACTTGCGTGGTGGAAGACGCTGTATTCCGACGACGACGCGCAGTGGGACAAGGTCGTGACGATCAAGGGCGAAGACATCGCGCCCGTGGTGACCTGGGGTACGTCGCCCGAAGACGTGCTGCCTATTACTGCAGCGGTCCCATCAGCGGACGATTTCGAAGGTGGCAAGGTCGGTGCGGCGCAACGCTCGCTGGACTATATGGGCCTGACGCCCGGTACACCGCTGGCAGAAGTTCCCATCGACACGGTGTTCATCGGGTCCTGCACCAATGGTCGGATCGAAGATCTGCGCGCCGCGGCTGCAATCCTGAAGGGCAAAAAAATCAAGGACGGTATCCGCGCCATGGTCGTGCCTGGATCGGGCCTTGTGCGTGCGCAGGCCGAGGAAGAAGGCCTTGCGGATATCTTCAAGGACGCAGGTTTCGAATGGCGGCTTGCGGGCTGTTCCATGTGCCTTGCAATGAACCCTGATCAGCTGTCGCCCGGCGAACGCTGCGCGGCCACCTCCAACCGCAACTTCGAAGGCCGACAGGGCCGGGGCGGTCGCACGCACCTGATGTCGCCCGCCATGGCAGCGGCCGCGGCGGTCACGGGCCACCTGACCGACGTGCGCGAGATGATGTGAGGCGTAAGGTGGGGCCTTTGCCCCACCACCCCCTTGAAAGGAGGACGCCATGAAACGACGGATGTTCCTGCGCTTGATGGGTGCGGCGGCTGCGGCACCTGCCCTGCCTGCGGGTTTGGGCGCTGCGCCTGCTGTGCAGGCAGCCGGGTACAATCGCTACATGTACGGGCTGGCCGTGTTTCATGCCCGCACCCGTGCGTCGGTGTCAGCGGGAGACCTGATCGCCCGGCTTAGAATCAATGCGGCGCAGGCCGAGGCGATGATGGGCGAAATGTCGGCCAGCGGCGTTTTGCGTCACGCGGCATCGGGCATGGCTCAGGCAGCCCACCCCATGCACCGCCTCACAGGCAAAGCGTTGCGCAAAAACGTCGCGAAAGTCGCAGACTGGATCGCAGACGAAGCGCCACCGGAAGCGCAGGCAGACACCAGATCCAATGAAGAGGCCGCCACGTGACAGGCGCGGTCCCTCCGGTTGCGTCCCTTTGGGTGGGCACGGAACTGCGCTGGCTGGATCGGCTTAGCCTGCGCAGCTTTGTCCATCGGGGCCATGCGGTGACTTTGTTTCACACCCACGATCTGGCGGACCCGCAGATTGACGGCGTGGCCCTGCGCCCGGCGTCGGACGTCTTTGCCTATTCGCCGGAGCTGCTGGAGGCCGTCACTCCCACCGTCTTTGCCGATATGTTTCGCCTGCACATGGTGCGGGATACGGACAACATCTGGGTTGACAGCGACTGTCTGTGCTTGCGCCCCTTCACCCCACGCGACGGCTATCTTTTGGGCTTTGAGACTCCAGTAACCGTCAATAACGCGGTGGTGCGCCTGCCCGCAGACAGCCCCGCGCTGACCTTGTTGCTGGACCGGTTGAACGATCCCGCGTTCATTCCCCCGTGGCTCAAGAGCCGGGACAAGCGCAAGCTGCGCAACCTGCCGCAGGGCGAGCAGTTGATCGAAGCCTCAAGGCTGATCCCGAACGTCTACGGCCCCCCGGCCATGACCTGGGCGCTGACCCAGACAGGCGAGATCGACCGCGCCATGCCCACGCATGTTCTCAACCCGGTGCATTGGTCATTGGCCGACATCTACTTCAACCCGCACGGCGGCGTGGACGGCTGGCTGCGGCCCGATACGATGGGCCTGCACCTCTATTCATCGCGCGTGCGCGCCGCACATAGACGCGCGGTCCCGTTCAAGGGATCGTTCATCGCCAATTTCGCCGCCGAAGTCGGTTTCGATTTCGACGGCGCCCCGTTAAGAGACATATAGGACAAGGAAACCAGACATGGACAAATTCGAAACACTGACAGGCATCGCCGCCCCCATGCCGATGATCAACATCGACACCGACATGATCATTCCCAAGCAGTTCCTGAAAACGATCAAACGCTCGGGGCTGGGCGTGAACCTTTTCGACGAGATGCGCTATGACGACGACGGCAACGAAATCCCCGATTTCGTTCTGAACCAGGATGCTTACCGCGACGCGGAGATCCTGGTGGCCGGTGACAACTTTGGCTGCGGGTCATCGCGCGAACACGCGCCTTGGGCAATCAAGGATTTCGGCATCCGCTGCGTCATCGCACCCAGCTTCGCGGACATCTTTTTCAACAACTGCTTCAAGAACGGCATCCTGCCCATCGCCCTGCCCCAAGAGCAGGTGGACGTGCTGATGAAGGACGCCGAGAAGGGGGCCAACGCGCGTATGACCATTGATCTGGACGCGCAGACCGTGACCACATCCGATGGCGAGGTCTTCTCGTTTGAGGTCGACCCTTTCAAGAAACATTGCCTGATGAATGGCCTTGATGACATCGGCCTGACCATGGAAAAGGCCGCGTCCATCGACAGCTTTGAAGCCAAGGCCAGCGCAGAACGCCCTTGGGTTTAAACGACAATTTCACGAAGCGCGAAATTCTGACAGGGCTGCACCACGCGGTGCGGCCCGGTCTTGTATCCACTTCTGCGTGCACCACAACATCTGGCAAACCGCCGCAGTCTCGCCATGAAAATGATGCAAGAACGCACCACCCGCTCCCCGAAAATGCCTGATGGTTAACGTTTGATTAACCTCGAACTTGAGCACTGTGGCCAAACAAGGCACAAATTGGGCAGAAATGAGGCAGCCCCTGACATGGTGGCATCAAGTTGGAACAAGTACGCGGCTTTGTATCGCGGCTGGCCAGTTTGAAGGGATCGAGATGTGATTGCACGGATGGCAGGTGCCGCAATGCGCGGCTTCTTGGTGGCATTGATGATAATGACACCCGCCCTGATTTTGCCGAACGTCCGCGCGGACAGTTCGCAGATCACGGTTTTGGTTGCCCTGTTGGCCGCCTTCCTTGTCTTTGTCGAATACAATTCAAACTTTCCCAGCATTGTGGAATTCCGCGATGCTTCACCGATGAATCGTCTGCGCTTCTGCTTTGCCTTCGCGGCGGTTTTCATTCTGGCCGCAATCTGCAAGGGCAAGACGGACCCGACACTGCTGACCAACGCTCTGGCGTCGATTGGCACGCTGGTTGGGCGCGCGATGGACTTTCCGTTTTCACCTGTACGCCTGATGGTTCTGATGTTGCCTGAATCTGCATCATTCGATGTGGTGCGGTCTGTGCGTACTGCCGCGGGCGTCAGCTATGGGCTGGCCGTCACCAGCGTTCTGATATTTGTCTTCATGGTGCGCGTTCTGGGCTGGCCTTTCGCGCGCAATGGCCCGTTCAACGTCTGGATCAACCTGCCGCTCTTTGATCCGACAGCAGGCGGTGATGCCTTGGTGCGGATGCAGCGCGATGCACGGATCAACGTAATTCTGGGCTTTCTGCTTCCGTTCATCATTCCGGCGGTGGTCAAACTGGGCGCTGATCTGATAGCTCCTGTTACATTGGACAATCCTCAGACCCTGATTTGGACAATGACAGCATGGGCCTTCCTGCCAGCCAGCCTTGTCATGCGCGGTGTCGCCATGGCCAAGGTCGCCGACATGATCCAGGAAAAGCGCAAGCGTACCTACGCAAGCGCGGACGACGCGGAGTATCAGACCGCCTGATAGCATGGGTTTGCTGTCTGTTCGTTGTTGGCACGCTGACAGCATGGAATGCGACGTCAGCCATCGCCGAAAACATCCGTATCGCAACCTACAACACCGAACTGTCCCGCAAAGGTCCGGGCCTGCTTCTGCGTGACATCCTGAAGGGAAACGATCCCCAGGTGCTTGCCGTGGCAGATGTCATTGCAAAGGCGGATACGGATATCATCGCGTTGCAAGGGTTTGACTATGACCTGACCGGCGCGGCTCTGGCCGCCTTTATCGAGGTGCTGGAGGGTCGTGGGGTGACATACCCGCACAGTTTTGCATTGCGGCCCAACACCGGGATGCCCACGGGGTTGGACATGGATGGAGACGGGCGGCTGGGCGGCCCGCGCGATGCGCAGGGCTATGGCCGCTTTTCGGGTCAGGGCGGGATGGCGGTTCTGTCCCGCTTTGCGGTTCTCGAATCCAAGGTCCGTGACTTTTCCCATTTGCTCTGGCGCGATATTCCCGGCGCGGAATTGCCCCAAATTGACGGAACCCCGTTCCCGAGTGCAGAAGCGCAGGCCGCGCAACGCCTTTCGACGACGGGGCACTGGGCCATTCCCTTTGCCTTGACCAACGGCACCCCGTTCACCGCACTGGTGTTCCATGCCACGCCGCCGGTCTTTGATGGACCCGAGGACCGGAATGGCCTGCGCAACCGCGACGAAGTACGATTCTGGCAGGTGTATCTGGACAACCACTTTGGCACCGCACCACAGAACCGTTTCGTCATTCTGGGCGATGCCAACCTTGATCCGGATGCAGGCGACGGACGGCGTGAAACAATGGCCGCACTGCTGGGCGATCCCCGGCTGCAAGACCCGGCACCGACCAGCGCTGGCGCGGCGCACGTAGGCGATGCAACAGACACCGCCGATTTCAGTGACCCGACACCCGGAAACCTGCGCACCGACTATGTACTGCCATCGCAGGACCTCGATATCACGGCACAGGGGGTCATATGGCCCACACCCAGTGATCCATTTTCGGCAACCGTATCCACAGCCAGCCGCCACCGCCTTGTCTGGGTGGATATAAGCACGGACTGACAGCCGCTTGCTTGACCCCGTGGCCGGTGCAAGCTACCCCGCTCAAGACCCATTTTCCAAGGAGACACCTCATGTCAAACCCATCGCTTTTGATCCTCGCGGGTGACGGTATCGGCCCCGAAGTCATGGCCGAGGTAAAACGCGTGATCGCGTGGCTTGGCGACAAGCGGGACCTGCCCATCGATGTGAGCGAAGACCTTGTCGGCGGTGCCGCCTATGACGCACATGGCACACCCCTGCACGACGACACGATGGCCCACGCCCAAGAAGTGGATGCCGTTCTTCTGGGCGCTGTGGGCGGGCCAAAATACGACGATCTGGATTTCAGTGTAAAACCTGAACGCGGCCTGCTGCGCCTGCGCAAGGAAATGGACCTTTACGCCAACCTGCGCCCCGCACAATGCTTTGACGCGCTGGCCGATTTTTCGTCCTTGAAAAAGGACATCGTGTCCGGTCTGGATATCATGATCGTGCGCGAGCTGACTTCGGGTGTCTATTTCGGCGAACCGCGCGGCATCTTCGAGGAAGGCAACGAACGCGTGGGGATCAACACCCAGCGCTACACCGAAAGCGAGATCGACCGCGCAGCACGCAGCGCCTTCGAACTGGCCCGTCGCCGCAACAACAAGGTCTGCTCGATGGAAAAGGCCAACGTGATGGAAAGCGGCATCCTGTGGCGCGAGGTGGTGCAAAAGGTGCACGACGAGGATTACCCCGATGTGGAACTGAGCCACATGTACGCCGACAACGGCGCGATGCAGTTGGTGCGCGCGCCCAAGCAGTTCGACGTGATCCTGACCGACAACCTGTTCGGCGATATCCTTTCCGATTGCGCCGCGATGCTGACCGGCAGCCTGGGCATGTTGCCTTCCGCAAGCCTTGGTGCGCCGATGACCAACGGGCGCCCCAAAGCGATGTACGAGCCCGTGCACGGCTCGGCCCCGGATATCGCCGGTCAGGGCAAGGCCAACCCCATCGCCTGTATCCTCAGCTTCGCCATGGCGCTGCGCTATTCCTACGATCAGGGGGATGAGGCCACGCGCATCGAAAAGGCCGTTGAAAAGGTTCTGGCCGACGGCCTGCGCACCGGTGATCTGATGGGTCCCGAAGGCGGTACGCCCGTCAGCACAACACAAATGGGCGACGCCATTCTGGCCGCACTTGACGCCAGCCTCTGATAGACGGTTATGCGGATGTTAACGGATGCGCCCTAAACAGGGTGCATCCGTTTTTTGTTGCAGGTTGCCGGTAGATGAAACCCGACTGGAAGTCTGATCCGATTGTCCTGATTGAACATCGCATCAACCCCGTTGTGCCCTTGTGTGCTATGTGTGGATCGCGGAATGCGCAGCCAACCAGAAGATGGCAGACGGCGATGATCTGTCCCAACTGATGACCACCATGAAAGACGCTGCCACCTGTATACGGGATGCGGGCGATGAATAATTCATTCTACGCGATATCAGGTCAGGTTCTGCAGGGCATATCCATACACGCTTGCCCCATCCAGGAGCCCCAGCGGATCGGCCTGAATGTACCGCCCGGTCGTCGGATCATAGTCGCGCATCCAGTTTTGGGGTGAGCCGCTCTCCGATTGAAACCATTGACCCGTTGCCCGGCAGCACATGCTTGCATGTGCGAGAGGGGGGAACCGCAGTTCGAGGTTGTCACCCGCGGACACATGCACCTCGCCAAAGGGCAGGTAGCTTGCCTCCCACACCTTCACCCCGTTCACATCCGTGGCAAACACCGGCCGCCCCCTCTCGGGACATTGCGAGCAATGCCCTGCCGGGCGAGGGAATGTGATCCGTGCGGATCAAATACACCGCGTCTGTCGCGCCATCGACCATCGCCACCGGCATGCCCTCAAGCCAGATGTACTCGCGCAAGAGCGTCTTGGTGTTGGTGGCGATGTCATAGTCATATTCCGCCAACCAGTTGCCATTGAGGTCGTGGGCAGCTGAGGCCTTTTGAGATGACAAAACAAATGATCACGGTCAACGCAGCCGCAGAAAAACACCTTCAGCTCAATGACCCATCGTCTCGTTGTTTTCGGAACTCCTCGTACGCTTGAAGCCACTGTTCGCTTTTGGCTTCAAAAGACTCTTTGAAGGCCTCAGCCTCTTCCTCGCCAATCGGGAACATATCCACTTTAGAAAACTCAATGTCTCTACGCCACCACTCTAATGCTTGCACAGGTTCACTCAGTTCAAGCATCAAAAGACCCATACCAAATCGGGATACGGATAGATCATCTGACTGAAGCGAATTTGAACCGTACAACTTGACGAAGCGTACAGCTTCCAATGCCTTTCCCGAAAAATCCGGCTCGCCGTCTTCGAAGACGACGTTCACCTCTAGCATTTCAACAAGTTCATTCAGGCTCTTAATCAGCAGCCGGCGGAGACTCTCGTTTTTCTTGTCATCGCTCAATTTCAATAACCTCTACACTGCAAATAGTCGTCGAAGGCGCGCTTATCGCAAACGAGTTTGGTTCTGTAGCACTGACTTTTTGTAGGCAAACCAGGCATGTGAGACATTCTCTTACAGCCCATGTATTGATCGTGACACCTAGCTTGATCCTGCTCCAATCGCTCTTCACAATCCTCTTCATCGGCACACATTTGTACAATGCTTTGAAAAAGCAAGTCTATCGGATTGTATTGATGGCTCAAATCCAGCAAACGCTTACCCAAATCGGTGGCTTCCGGCGTACCGGGAACAAATCCGGGCGGCAATGGGATCGGCATAGGACGAGCCTGCTCCCCCCTCGGATCCACATACCTTCCCGGGTTCTGCAGCGCATAGCCATACACACTCGCCCCATCCACCAACCCCAGCGGATCCGCCTGGATATACCGCCCGGTCGTTGGATCATACTCGCGCATCCAGTTCTGGTGCAAGCCGCTCTCGGATTGGAGCAACTGGCCCACTGCCCGCCAGCACATGCCTGCATGTGTGAAAGAGAGGGGAAGCGCACGTCATTCGCACTGCAATCAACGCCTATACTTGCCTTCGATCAATTTGCCGAAGGCAATATTCAGTCGCGTCTTTCAGCGCCGCTTGTGCACCGATCTCGATTAATAGTCTGCGCGCGCGAACTGGCTCTAACACGTTTACGACCATGTCACACAGCGAATAAGAATTCTCGCTTTCAACTTCCGAAAAGTCCAACTCGGCGAGCTTACGTTCCATATCCTTCAACTGCTTCGCGGAAAAAACGTCTCGATCTGTCCAGACTGCCGTCGTGAGGCTGTGGAAATCAGATGCCCTGAGGACAGCGGGCATTTCGAACAAAGTCAGAAGATCGCGAAAGCTTTCTTCTGATACGCCCTGTCCCGCACTCCCCTCTTGGATGAGAGCAAAAGACAAGTCATCCAGATCAAACCCCTGGTCTGGGTCTTGGTTGCAAAATGCCTCATGAAATGCGCCGCGCAACATCGAAAGCTCCTTTCAGAAATTTGGTATCGGAGATATTCCACCGCCGGGCGCAAAAAGACTGAGCTAAAGGGTTACGACGAAAAGTAGGCTTCGAACCCGAGGAGAATGTCCTCTCGCATCATTTTCTCATACGCTGGATCTTTCTCACACAGGTCTGCGTCGGTAAGGTAGTGATCCGCTTTCCAGACAAATTTCGGGTATTCCTCTCCGACTTTTGTGCCCAGAATCCTTGCCGCCTGGTCCACAAACTCAGAGTTGTCGATCTGCCTTTTGAAAACCTGACCCAACAAAGCATGAATCGCATCCCGTTCTGTGTCTCTCATCTGGGACTTCTCCAACTCTTGGGTCGAGGGTCAAGAGGTATATATGTCTCTCCAAACCCACAATGACAATGCAATTCCTTGCCCTGCCCGTGAAAATGTTCTTCATAATCCAGCCTGAAGAAAGGTCTCTTCTTCCCGCCGCGCTTCAACAGAAGCTGAAGTATTCGACCCCGGCCATGCTTGAAGAATTTGCCGTCGGGGCCCTGAATGCGGAGATTGTCCTTGCACCATTTTGCGACCTTTTCGACACCCTTTTTTGCACCTTGGATGAGAATATTTTCCCCCCGGAGATCCACATACCGCCCCGGGTTCTGCAGCGCATAGCCATACACGCTTGCCCCATCCACAAGCCCCAACGGATCCGCCTGGATGTACCGCCCGGTCGTTGGATCATACTCCCGCATCCAGTTCTGGTGCAAGCCGCTCTCGGATTGGAACCATTGGTCCCATTGCCCGGCAGCACATGCTTGCATGTGCGAGAGGGGGGAACCGCAGTTCGAGGTTGTCGCCCGCGGACACATGCACCCCGCCAAAGGGCAGGTAGCTTGCCTCCCACACCTTCACACCGTTCACATCTGTGGCAAATACGGGCCGCCCGATATGGTCGGTGCGGATCAGGAACACTTCGTCCGTCGCGCCATCGACAATCGCCACCGGCATGCCCTCAAGCCAGATGTATTCGCGCAGGAGCGTCTTGGTGTTGGTGGCGATGTCATAGTCATATTCCGCCAGCCGGTTGCCATCCACATCATGCACCACGTGGATCGTCTGACCGGCTTAGGTGCGCCGCCGGATCGTTTGTTGGCCAAGCGCGTTGTAGGTGTATTCCGCCTGCACCACGCCGTTGATCGAAAAGCTCTCCATCCGGTTTGCGGCGTTGTATGCATATCCGTACCCCTGACCTGTTTTTTCAGGTGACGTTGCCCGCCGCGTCATAGGTCAAGCGGCGCGTGCCCCCCCCCCTGTGTGATGGTGCTCAGGCGGTGGTTGGACGTGATGGGGCAGGCATATATGTCTGTATGACCTCACAGTGAAGTGCAGTTCCTGATATGCGATCTTTATTTCAATCGGTTTTGTGTTTCCATCATCTTGGCCTGAAATACTTCAGATGGGCTTCGATACCCAAGGCATTTGCGGAGCGTTGAATTGATGCGATGGCAAATCGACCTCAAATTTCCACCGCATGGCAGTTGCACCTAAAGGCCAATGTGCTCAGGACAACAATTGGTTACGGCGGTACACTTCCAGCAGAACTTATGATCAAATCGTCCACTAAGACCAAAGGCGCCGTACAATGATGTATTCATTTCTGATTTCCGTAACACTTTTTCTAGCAACCGCCTGCGTGCACCTGGCATCACTGAGGTTCTGCTCCGGACGAATGACTTCAATCCCAATGCAGCCCCACACTCGCGTTCTATCGATTGTAACTCTTCTGTTCATCACCCATCTGTTTCAAATAGCACTCTTCGCGGGTGGATTCTGGATCGCTGCGGTGGTGTTTGAAGTCGGTACTTTCGAAGGTGCCAAGATGGATACCGCTCTCGACTACCTGTATTTTTCGGCTGTCATCTATACTTCGCTCGGGATCGGAGATATCGTCCCAAAGGAGCATTTGCGGTTTCTTACCGGGGTCGAGGCCCTCAACGGATTGCTCCTGATCGCCTGGTCTGCGTCCTTCCTGTTTTCGACAATGAACCGGCTGTGGGATTGGAAACCTTGCGTCAAGCCTGATAGCTAGACACCGGCGTCATTGTTTCCCACGCGGTGCTTTGACTCTGATACTGACTAACACGAAGGCCAAGACTGCCGCGATTGTCGACGCAGCGATAACCGTCAGTTTTGCTGTGTCGGCCAGCGGCGACGCGTTAAACGCCGCGCCGACAATGAACAGGCTCATAGTGAAGCCGATCCCTGACAGCAACGCCACCGTCAAAAGGTCCCGTCGTGTCGTCCCGCGGGGAAGCGAACCGATCCCTAAACGCAGGACGACGAAAGTCCCGACAAGAATTCCTGCCGGCTTGCCGATGACCATAGCGGCAGCAATGCCAAGTGCAACCGAACCCGCCTGCGGATCCGCAGGCGCAAAGTCCAGCGCGACGCCGCCGTTGAAGAACGCAAAGACCGGCACGACAAAAAATAGCGCAACAGGCGAGATACGCCTTTCCGTTCGCGAGGCTACCTTGGGCGGAAATGAGGAGAGCGGCAGCGAAAGCCCGACGATTGCGCCAGCCAAAGCCCCTTCAAGTCCTCCGAGTACGAGCCCGAACCAGAGAAGTGATCCGGCTGCAAGATAGGGCGTCAGGGATACCTTTCGCCTTCTATTGAGAAGCAAAAGCGCTGAAAGCCCGACCGCCACCATCCACAGTGGCCAAAGCACCTCGATCTCACCGTAGAACAGCGCGATGATGGCCACAGATCCGAGGTCATCGAATATCGCCACAGCCGTAGCGAAAGCGATGACTGCGGGGGCAACGCGCCCCGAAAGCAACGACAGGAAACCGAGAACCAGCACGATATCGGTCGCAATCGGGATCGCCCATCCACGCAGCGCCACCGGATTCGCGTAATTGAATGCGAGATACAGGGCCGACGGCAAGATCATGCCGCCCATCGAGGCAATTGCCGGAACTGCGACAGCCCCGGGCTCAGACAAGGCGCCCGACGTTATTTCGTGTTTGGTATGCAGTCCGATCAGGAAGAAAAAGACAGTCAGAAGACCCTGGTTGATCCAGTCGATCAGTGGGGCTTCGATCGTGAATGGGCCAACCCCCACATGCAGCGGCAGATGATGCAAAAGCGCGTATGTATCGGCCAATGGCGAGTTCGCGGCAACCATGCCGAGAGCAAGGGCCACAAGCATGGCGCCCCCCGCACGGCGGCCTTCGTGGACAGCAGGTGAGACGTGATCCGTCAACTATGCGCCGCGTCCTTTTGCGGCGCCAGCCACCTGGACAGATACATCCTCTCGAACAGAAAGACCCCGATAATCGTTATGGCCGCATAGGCTACAATCATCGGATCGCCTTGCAGTTTCATGGCGGTAAAGGCAACAAGAATAACGGCATCGAAACAGAGCGCGGCCAGAATTATGACACTGGACGCACCGATCTCTTGCCTGCGGAATCGCCAGACCCCCCAATGCACGACCATGTCCATGATCAAGTAGAAAAACGCCCCCAGCGACGCGATCCTGCTTAGGTCAAAAAAGACGGCCAGAAACGAAGCGATGACCACTGTATAGACCAGCGTATGGCGTTGGATCGGCCCCGACATGCCGAAATGGCTGTGCGGGATCATTTCCATATCAGTCAGCATCGCCAGCATGCGCGAGACTGCAAAAACGCTGGCCAGGACGGCCGAGGCTGTTGCCACCACCGCCAGCAGCACGGTCAGCAGAAAGCCGACTTGCCCAAGTGCCGGTCCTGCCGCCTCGGCCAGCGAATAGTCTTTGGCGGCGATGATTTCGTCGATGCTCAGGCTTGATCCGACCCCGAATGCCACCAACAGGTAGACGAGCACACACAGAGCAATGGAGATCATGATGGCCCGCCCGACATTGCGATGAGGTTCCGTGATCTCGGCGCCGCTGTTGGTGATTGTGGTGAACCCTTTGAAGGCAAGGACCGCAAGTGCGACCGAGGCCACAAACCCGGTCGCGCCGAATGCGGTTTCGTTCTGGGAGGCGGCGGCAAAGTCGAACCCACTCGACCACAGAGCCGCGATCCCGAAAAGTGCAATGCCTCCAATCTTTATCGCCGCCATGATCATTGAAAACAGCCCGATGGATCGGTTTCCGGCGATGTTGACCAGAAACGCGAAAATGATCACGGTGACGGCGAGGATCGGAACGAGGGGTCCGCCGTCTATGTCGAACGGGCGCAGCAGATAGGTGGCGAAGGTCCGGGCAACGAGGCTTTCCGCGATAACCATGCTGAGCGCCATCAGAAGCGCCGCCCCTGCGGCAACCGCCCCGGGGCCATAGCATTTCTGCAGGATCATCCCGATGCCACCGGCCGAGGGCCAGGCGTTGGACATCTTGATGTAGCTGTATGAACTTAACCCGGTAACGATCGCGCCAATGATGAAAGCAAGCGGAAAGAGCGGCCCGGCCAACTCGGCAATCTGTCCGGTTAGCGCGAATATCCCCGCGCCGATCATTACTCCGGTCCCCATCGCAACCGCCCCGCCGAGTGTGATCGAATTTTCTTTGTAGCTTCCGTTGCTGTGGTCGTGTTTCATTCTGCCTACTCACCTTCCTTATTCATGACTGGCATGCCGCACCGGCACTCTAGGGGCTGTGGACAATCATCTTGAGGCGATGAGGGTGGCTGCCAGGTTCCAACACGCAGCGTAGCTGCAGTCCGTTTTGTCGTATCTTGTGGCTATCCCTCTGAACTCTTT